>NZ_CM001440.1:733537-1968224 GCF_000244975.1 Saccharomonospora cyanea NA-134
CGGCGGGTGCTCTCCGACCGGGCCCTCGCCGCGCGCCTCGCCGAGGACGGTGTGAGGAGGGCGGCCGAGTTCACGTGGGCCTCGGCCGCGGAAGCGGTCTGGGCCAGTCACGCCACGTAACGTGGGCAACGGTTTGCCGGATCCGGGCCAACGTCACTCCGACGGGTCGTAGGCTGCACGGGTGCCCGAACCGCGTGTGTTGATCGACGCCACGGCCGTGCCTCCCGACCGTGGAGGAGTGGGCCGGTACGTCGATTCCCTCGTCGCGGCGCTCGACGAGAACGGCGCCCGCCTGACCGTGGTCTGCCAGGCACGGGACGCGCAGTTGTACTCGCGGCTCGCGCCGCGGGCGCGCATCGTGCACACCGCCCAGTCCACGGCCACCCGCACCGCGCGGCTCACGTGGGAGCAGACCACTCTGCCGGGGCTGGCCCACAGACTCGCGGTCGACGTCGTGCACTCCCCGCACTACACGATGCCGCTGGCCAGCCGCGCGGCGTCCGTCGTGACCCTGCACGATGCCACGTTCTTCACCGACGCCGTTCTGCACTCGTCGGTGAAGGCGCGCTTCTTCCGGGCGTGGACCGTGACGGCGCTGCGCAGGGCGTCGTTGTGCGTGGTGCCCAGCCTCGCCACGGCTGACGAGCTGCGTCGGGTCACGCGCGTCCGGGGCGCGGAACTCCACGTGATCCGGCACGGCGTCGACGTCAACCGCTTCCACCCGCCGACGCCGGAGGAGGTCCAGGCCGCGCGCGACGCGGTGGGCCTCGGCACGACACCGTACGTCGCGTTCCTCGGAGCTCTGGAACCCCGCAAGAACGTGCCCGCGTTGATCAGGGGTTTCTCCCTCGCGGTCGCCGACCGGCCCGATCCTCCCGCGCTGGTGCTGGCCGGACAGCCCGGGTGGGACTCGCAGGTCGAGAGCGCGCTGGCCGACGCGCCGCTACGGTTGCGCGTGATCCGGGCGGGATACCTGCCCTTCGACACGCTCGCCGGGTTCCTGGGTGGTGCCGAGCTGGTGGCGTACCCGAGTCTGGGCGAGGGATTCGGACTGCCGGTGCTGGAGGCGATGGCCTCGGGCGCGTGCGTGCTCACCACCCGGCGCCTGGCGTTGCCCGAGGTCGGGGGTGACGCGGTGGCGTACTGCGGGGTCGGCGCGGGTGACGTCGCCGCGGCGCTGCGGGAGTTGCTCGACGACCCGGCGCGGCGTGCCGAGCTCGCGCAGGCCGCGCTGCGGAGGGCGAAGGAGTTCTCCTGGTCCGTCAGCGCCGAGGCACACCGCGAGGCGTACGAGCGCGCGTGGCACCGCCACCGGCGTCGGAGGGCGTGAGTCGGGGCGGAAGTGACCCGAGGAGGGTCCGACCGGACCGACACCGTTGTCGTGTGTCGTGGTCGGACGTCGTGGTCGAACATCGACCCTCACGGCGTCCTCCGCCTCGACGCCGTGAGGGTGTGAGCCGTCGACGCGTTCTCATCGAGGCCGGGCCGAGTCACCTTCTGCCGTGGTCGCACCGAGTATGCGGAGCGCACTGGTGCGAAGCGCGTCCGCCGCCTCCTGGTCGGACATCCGACCGGCGTTCTCTTCCTCAGCCGCGGTGTGGGCGAGCCCGATGGTGACGGCGGTCAGCCAGTCGGGTGGGAGCCGGGCGTCGAACTCCCCGGTTCGCTGGCCGCGTTGAATCACCCGCCTGATCCGGTCGGCGACGGACGTGTGCCGATCGTGGTCGGCCTGCGGGCTCACCGGCAGCGCGCTGGCTTTCTGTAGCAGTGCGGAGTAGCGCTGGGCTGCCTGCCTGCCCGTGTCGAGCAGGCGTAGCAGGGCGTCCGCGGCCGGTCGGGTGTCGAGTTCGGCGGCGTCCATCGCGGCGACCACCTCCTCGGTGATCCGGTCGACGGTCGCCAGCAGCAGGTGTTCCCGGGAGGGGAAGTGGGCGTAGACGGTCTGGCGTGTCACGCCCGCGGCGGTGGCGATCGTTTCCAGGCCGGCATCGGGCCGGGCGTTGAGGATCCGGACGGCGGCGTCCAGGATGGCGGCCTTGCTGCGGCGGGCGTCGGCGCGCCGGTTGCGGGCCGGGGACGAAGACATTTCTTACACCTTGTCAGAGTTGTCGGCTCGTTATATCTTACAGAGTGTCAAAGTTATTGCGAGCCAACTGGCGGTAGCCTCATGCGCCCACTCACCGACATCGGCCCGAAGCAGTTCATCGCCGACTTCTTCACCTCCTTCACCGAGGAGCTGTTGCGGAGCGACGAGGATCCGGCGCTGATCTTCGACCGGTACCACACCCCTGACGTCGTCCAGGTCGCCGACGGGCACCGGATGGACCGCGACAAGCTCATCGCGCACACCCGCCCGGTACGCAAGAACCGCCCGAGCAGCCGGATGGACGTACACGAGGCCGTCGCGAGCGGCGACCGGATAGCCGCCCGCTACACCCTGCACGTACGGCAGCGCGGTAAGGACCTCGCGATCGAGGTCTGCTTCTTCGGTCGGTTCGCCACCGACGGACGGATGCGGGAAGCGCACATGCTCACCCGCACCGTTCCCGCCACCGCTGGCGCAGGCCCGAAGCCGGTGTCCGGTGCGCCCGAAGGGAAGGACACGTCGTCATGATCCAGAGCGACTACCCGGTCGACGGCATGGTCTGCGGACACTGCGCGGCCTTCGTCACCGAGGAGATCGAGCGCATCGCCGGAGTCACCGCCGTGACGGTGGACGTCGGGAACGGCAGGGTGTCGGTGACCAGCGACACGGAACTCGACACCTCGGACGTACGCGCCGCGGTCGAGGAGGCGGGCTACGAGCTCGCCGACGTTGACGGGTGAGCGAGGCCGGCGGCGCGAAAGCCTCGATGCCATGTCCGCGCGTCCTTCCCGGTCTCCCGGCTTCGGAGGGCGTGGGAATCCCGGTGGCGGCGCGCGGTGCACAATGACGGCGTGACGGAGCCGAAGAAGTACGGTGACGCGGTCGCCGTGGTGACAGTGACCTACTCGCCGGGCAAGACCCTGGACCGCTTCCTCGACACGCTGGAGAAGGCCACCGAACGCGACGTCTCGGTGGTGCTCGCCGACAACGGGTCCGTCGACGGCGTGCCCGAGAGGGCGGCGGCCGAGCGCGCGGGCGTCCACTTCGTCCCCACGGGCGGCAACCTCGGCTACGGCGGTGGGGTCAACGCCGGTGTCGCCACTCTCGGCGACGAGGTGGGCTGGATCGTCGTGGCGAACCCCGACCTCGAATGGGACCCGGGCTCGCTGGACGCTTTGCTGGAGGTCGCCGAGCGCTGGCCGAGGGGAGGAGCGTTCGGTCCGCTGATCCGTGAGCCGGACGGGTCGGTGTACCCGTCGGCGCGGCTGCTCCCGTCACTGGGCCGCGGCATCGGGCACGCCGTGTTCGGCAAGATCTGGCCCGGCAACCCCTGGACCCGCTCGTACCGGCAGGAGAAGGCGGCCCCCACCGAGCGCACCGCCGGCTGGCTCTCCGGTTCGTGCCTGCTGCTGCGCAGGTCGGCGTTCGACTCCGTCGCGGGCTTCGACTCCCGCTACTTCATGTACTTCGAGGACGTCGACCTCGGCGACCGGCTCGGCCGGGCCGGATGGCTCAACGTCTACGCGCCGTCGGCGAGCGTCATGCACATCGGCGGGGTGTCCACGGCCAAGGCGTCGAAGCGCATGCTCGCGGCACACCACGACAGCGCGTACCGCTACCTCTCCGACCGGCACATCGGGCTCGTGTGGAAGCCGGTGCTCGCGGCCGTCAAGCTGGGACTCGCGGTGCGGTTGAAGTTCGAGACCCGCGGGGCCTGAGTCGGAAGGGCGCTCGTCAGAGCCCTTCGAGCCTGCGGGCGACGTACGACTGGTTCTGCGTCGTCTTGGTGGTGGGCACCAATCCGCCGCCGTCGAGGGAGCCGGAGTCGCTGCCCGCCCCGGTGCGGGAGTCGGCCCGTGCGCCGCCCTCGGCCTGCGGTATCTGCACGGGCTGGGTGACGTCCGGCTGGTCCGACAGCGGTGCCTTCATCGGTGTCGTCGGCATCGCCTCGGCAAGATGCGACTCCCGGCCGACGTCGTTGGCCTCGATCATCGACGACGGCAGTTTCGTGGTGGTGTTCGGGTCTTCCTCGGCGTCGATGCGCCGCACCACCGACCGCGGGATCTGCTGTGTGTTCGCGGAGTCCATCGGCGATGTCATGTTGTCCGGCGTCACGACGCCTTCGCGTGCTCCTGCGCGGGCGAGCACGGCGTCCGCGCGGTCGCGGGGATCCATGTCCTCGCACCCCCATACCCTCACCGATGGCCCTCTCTGCATGGGGCCGCCGCCTTCGGCCTCTAGGGTAGGCCCTCTGACGCCCGCCCGTCGAAGGGTTGGGTGTGCTTCGTCGTCAGGTCGATGATGTAGGTATGGGAGGGGTCTGCGCGACATGACGTCCGTGTCGGGTGCTGATGCCGTGATCCTCGTCGGTGGCAAGGGGACGCGGCTGCGTCCGCTCACCCTGTCGGCACCCAAGCCGATGCTGCCCACCGCGGGGGTTCCGTTCCTGTCGCATGTGCTCTCGCGCGTCCGCGCCGCGGGAATCACGCACGTGGTGCTCGGGACGTCCTACCGCGCGGAGGTGTTCGAGCAGCACTTCGGCGACGGTTCGGCGATCGGTCTCGACATCGAGTACGTGGTGGAGTCCGAGCCGCTCGACACGGGTGGTGCCATCCGCAACGTCGCGGACCGGTTGCGGGGCGACGACGCGGTGGTGTTCAACGGCGACATCCTCGCGGGGGCCGACCTCGGTGCACTGGTGGCCGCCCACCGGAGGGCGGAGGCGGACGTCACCCTGCACCTGCAGCGGGTCGAGGACCCGTCGCGGTTCGGCTCCGTGCCCACCGACGCCGACGGCCGCGTCACCGCGTTTTTGGAGAAGACGCCGAACCCGCCCACCGACCAGATCAACGCGGGCTGCTACGTGTTCCGCCGCTCGGTGATCGAGGAGATCCCGGCGGGCCGCCCCGTGTCGGTGGAGCGGGAGACGTTCCCCGGACTGCTGGAGCGGGGCAGGCACGTGCACGGGTTCGTGGACGATTCGTACTGGCTCGATGTCGGAACCCCGGAGGCGTTCGTGCGGGGCTCGGCCGATCTCGTCACGGGCCTCGCCCCGTCCGCCGCTCTGCCCGGCCCGGCTGGGGAACGGCTGCTGCTCGACGGCGCGGTGGTCGCCGACGAAGCCGAGGTGACCGGCGGGTCCACCGTGGGCGCAGGGGCGTACGTGGCGTCGGGCGCGCGCGTCCGGGGGTCGGTGCTGTTCGACGGCGCGGTGGTCGCCGAGGGGGCCGTGGTGGAACGCTCCGTGCTCGGGGCGGGAGCCCGCGTCGGCAAGGGCGCGGTGCTGCGGGGCGTGGTGCTCGGCGACCGGGCCTCGGTGGGCGCCGAGTGCGAGTTGCTCGACGGGGCCCGCGTATGGCCGGACGTCGAACTGGCCGACTCCGCGATCCGGTTCTCCAGCGATGCCTGAGCTCTCCCGCCGCTGGCGCCCGCCCTTCCCGCTCGACGTCGAGGGCGTGCTCGCGCCCTTGCGTCGCGGTCGGGGTGATGTGTGCCTGCGGCACGACGGCGGCGGGCGGACGTGGCTCACCGCCAACACGGCCGACGGGCCCGGCACGCTCGTCTTCCGCGTGTGCGGGGACAGCACAGTGGAGGCGCGGGCGTGGGGTGCCGGCGCGGAGGCGCTCCTCGACGGGGTGCCCGACCTGCTCGGGGCCGCCGACGACGACACCGGCTTCGTCGCCCACCACGACGCCGTCGCCCGCGCCCGGCGACGGTTGCCGCTGCTGCGCCTGACCCGTACCGGCCGGGTGTGGGACGTGCTCGTGCCCGCCGTGCTGGAGCAGAGGGTGACGACCCACGAGGCGCGCCGGTCGTGGCGGGAGCTGTGCCGCTGGTTCGGTGAACCGGCACCGGGCCCCGCGCCGTCAGGGCTGCGGGTGCCTCCGACCCCCGCTGCGATCCGGTCCCTCACCGAGTGGCAGTGGCACCGGGCCGGTGTCGACCTGCGGCGGCGCACCACCCTGGTGGCCGCCGCGCGGGTCGCGCACCGGCTGGAGGAGGCGGCGGCCCTGCGCGGTGAACGCGGTCGCGCGCTGCTGCGGAAGGTTCCGGGCATCGGGGTGTGGACGGCGGCGGAGACCGCGCAGCGGGCATGGGGTGATCCCGACGCGGTGAGCTTCGGCGATCTCCACACACCGTCGATCGTCGGGTACGCGCTGCTGGGCCGTCCCCTGGACGACGACGGCATGGCGGAGGTGCTGGAGCCGTACGCGCCGCAGCGGCAGCGGGCGGTGCGCTACCTGCAGGCGGCGGGCCAGGCGCGGCCGAGGTTCGGCCCGCGTCAGCCGGTGCGGGACTACCGCGCCATCTGAGCGAACGCGTCGGCGAGCTGCGCCTCCGCCTTGTCGAAGTAGTCCTCCAGCGCCCGCTCGGCCTCGGCGAGGCTGCCGTCGAGGACGAGTGTCGTGATCTGGCGGTTGAAGGCGAGGTAGGGCTCGTGGAACTCGCGCGGCCGCGACATGACGTGGAAGGCCAACCGCAGCTCGGCGAGCAACTGCCGCATCAGCTCGTCCACGCGCGGGCTGTCCGCGAGGCCGCCGATCGCCTGGTGGAACCGCATGTTGGCGGTGCCGACGTCCACCCAGCGCTGCTCGGCGTGGGCGCGTTCGCCCTCGGACACCGCCTCGTCCAGGGCGGCGAGGCGGGCCTCGCCCGCGGTGTTCGCGAGCCGGACGGCGCGGGTTTCCAGCATCCGCCGCACGCGGTACAGGTCGGCGACGTCGTCGGCACCGAGCACGCGCACGAACACACCCCGATGGAACTCGTGCACGAGCAACCTTTCGTGCACGAGCAGCCGGAACGCCTCGCGGAGGGTGTTGCGCGACACGGAGAGCGCGCGTCCGGCGTTCTCCTCCGACAGCCGGGTGCCGGGTGGCAGGGCCCCTTCGATGATCCGCTGCCGAAGGACGTCGGCGACTCGTTCGGCGGTACTGGTCCGGTCGAGCAGTGCGCGATCGCCCGCGAGCAGGTCCACCCACGGGTCCGTGGCAGTCATGCGACCTCCGTTCGACGCCCGCAGCGTACCAGGACGACCACACAAACCCCTTGCAGGATTGTTCAACAACTCTGTACTGTCGAGCGATCGCCGGGGAGGTGGTGAGATGCGCCTGCTGCCGTGTGCCGACACGGGACTGCTCGTGGAGCTCGACGACCTCGCCCAGGTCATGGGCCTGCACGCGGCGTTGCGCGCCGACCCGCCCGCCGGGGTGGTGGACCTCGTGCCTGCCGCGCGCACGCTGCTGGTGCGGTTCGACCCCCGGGAGACCGACCGCGCTGCCATCGAAAACGCCGTAGACGCCGCGAACGCGGTGAGTGCTGTGAGTGCTGCGAGTGCTGTGAGCGCGACGGAGACACCTCGCACGGGGGCCGAAGTCGTCGAGATCCCGGTGACCTACGACGGCGAGGACCTCGCCGAGGTCGCCGAGCTCCTCGGACTCACACCGCGGCAGGTGGTCGCCGCGCACACGGGCGCGTCGTGGACCGTCGCGTTCGGCGGGTTCGCCCCCGGTTTCGGATACCTGACCGCCGACGCGTGGCCCCACGACGTTCCCCGTCGCGGGGAGTCCCGCACCGCCGTGCCCGAGGGGGCGGTGGCGGTGGCCGGACCGTTCAGCGGCGTGTACCCCCGATCGTCGCCCGGTGGCTGGCGACTCCTCGGCCGCACCGAGACGACACTGTGGGACGTCCACCGCGAACCGCCCGCGCTGCTGCGGCCGGGCGTGCGCGTGCGGTTCGTGGAGGTCTCGTGAACGCGCGCGCGGAAGTCGGACTGGAGGTCGTGGAGAGCGGACCGCTCGCCACGGTGCAGGACCTCGGCAGGCCAGGGCTCGCCGGTGTCGGCGTCGGCGCGTCGGGAGCGGCCGACCGCTCGGCGCTGCGGCTGGCGAACCGGCTCGTCGGCAACCCCGAGGGCGCGGCGGCCGTCGAGGTGACCCTCGGTGGGTTCGCCGCGCTCGCGCGCCGCGATCTGACCGTCGCCGTCACGGGCGCGCCGTGCCCCGTCACCGTCGGCGGGCGAGGCGGCGCGGCAGGTGCCGTGCTGCGCGTGCGTGCGGGCGAGTGCCTGAGGTTGGGCGTCCCCGAGCGGGGGCTACGCAGCTACGTGGCGGTGCGGGGCGGGATCGCGGTGGAACCGGTGCTCGGTTCCGCGTCCACCGACGTGCTCTCCGGTCTGGGTCCGCCGCCGCTGGAGGCCGGGCACACGCTGCCGGTCGGGAAGCCGACCCTGCCGCCGTCGTCCGTGGACTTCGCTCCCGTGCCCCCGCTGCCCGCCGACGAGCTCACCCTCCGGATCGTTCGGGGCCCCCGCGCCGACTGGTTCGCCGACGACGCGCTGCCCACGCTGCTGCGGCAGCCCTACGAGGTGACGCCGCGCAGCAACCGCATCGGCATGCGGCTCGACGGCCCCGAGTTGGTCCGGGTGCGGGAGGCGGAGCTGCCGAGTGAGGGCATGGTGCCCGGCGCGCTCCAGGTGCCGCCGACCGGCAGGCCCACCCTGTTCCTCGCCGACCACCCCGTCACCGGTGGTTACCCCGTGATCGCGGTGGTGCTGTCCGCCGACGTCGACAAGGCGGCACAGGCGAGGCCGGGAATGCGGGTGCGGTTCGTGGAGGTGAGGTCATGACGGAGCAGACGGCAGCGGAGCTGACCCCGGAACAGGCGCGCGAGCGGTTCCGTTCGGGATGGCGGGTTCCCACGGCGGGACTGTGCCCGGGATGGGCGCAGGCGAACCTCGTCAGCGTGCCACGGGAGTACGCGTACGACGTCCTTCTGTTCGCTCAGCGCAACCCCAAACCGTGCCCGGTGCTCGACGTCACCGAGCCCGGCGCCGTGAGCACGTCGGTCTTCGCGGGCGACCTCCGGACGGACCTGCCCGCCTACCGCGTCTACCGCGACGGCGAGTTCGTCGAGGAACGCACCGACGTGTCCGAGCTGTGGCGCGACGACCTCGTGTCGTTCCTCATCGGCTGCAGCTTCACGTTCGAGTCCGCGCTGCTGGAGGCGGGAGTGCCGGTGCGGCACATCGAACAGGGACGCAACGTGCCGATGTACGTGACCGATCGCGAGTGCCGGCCGGCGGGCGGTATGGCGGGGCCGCTGGTGGTGTCGATGCGCCCGCTTCCCGCGTCGGCCGTGGCGACGGCGGTGCGGGTGACCTCGCGGTTCCCCGACGTCCACGGCGCGCCCGTGCACATCGGAGATCCGGCGGAGCTGGGCATCGCCGACCTCGGGCAGCCCGACTTCGGCGACGCCGTCGACGTTCGGGACGGGGAGTTGCCGGTGTTCTGGGCCTGCGGGGTGACACCACAGGCGGCTGTGATGCGCTCGCGCCCACCTTTCGCCCTCAGCCACGCGCCGGGTCACATGGCGATCACCGACATCCGGGACGCCACCCTCCAGGTGCCCTGACCCGGCGCGGGATGTCTCGTCAGGCTTCCAGGGCCGCCCTGACGATGGCGAGGGCCTCGTCGCGGGGCAGGCCCAGCGCGCGGATCTGCTCGGCGTAGGCCGAGGCCGCATCGCGTGCCCGCTGCCTCGTGTCGTCACCCGAGGCGCCGACGAACGTCCCTGCCCTGCCCCGGGTTTCGAGCAGCCCGGCCTCCTCCAGCTCCCGGTAGGCGCGGGCGATGGTGTTGGGCGCGATCCCGAGCTCGGCCGCCAGCGCCCGGACGGTGGGCAGCTTGGTGCCCACCGGAAGGCTGCCGTCGCGGATCTGCCGCGCGATCTCCACCTTCACCTGCTCGTACGGCGGTGTCTTCGACGCGGGTTCCAGACGCACGATCATGTCGACCTCACCTGTCGAGTGCCGCGGCGATGAGTTCCGTGAGGTCCTCCGTCCTCGGCGGCAGCTCGTGGACCGGCCACCACCGTAGGTCGTCGGACTCGTCGCTGGCCACCGGCCGCGCTCCCTCGGGCGCCCTGGCCACGAAGCGCACGTCGAAGTGCCGGGTGGGCACGCCGAGCGAACACGTCACCGGGTGCACGTCGAGGTGCAGGGGCTCGGGGTCGAGCGAGAGCCCGGCGATGCCCGACTCCTCCGTGGCCTCCCGTAGCGCCGCGTCGGCCAGTGAGGTGTCCTCGGGTTCGCAGTGCCCGCCGAGCTGGAGCCAGCGGCCCACGCGCGGGTGCAGGGTCAGCAGCACGTGCTCACCCGTGGAGTCGAGCACCACCGTGGAGGCGGTGAGGTGCCCGGCCGCGCACGACCGGTCGCACGCGTCCTCCCGCGCGGCCAGGAACCCCAGGTAGCTCTGGCGCAGCGACTCCTGCGCGGCGTCGGAGGGTTTCCACGCCTCCAGGGTCGCCGTCGCTTCGGTGTGCAGGGCGCTCACCATTCCACCAACCCTTCGTCGTCCTCACGCGGTTGCCGTGGCGACAGCGGGGTCGCCGGGTGCCCGATCGCCACCGCGCCGAGCGGGTACCAGTGTGCGTCCAGGTCGAGGCTGCGTCGGACCACGTCGGCGGCGAAGATCGTCGATCCGATCCAGCAGGAGCCGAGCCCTTCGGCGGCCAGCGCCACCAGCAGGGCCTGCACAGCCGCGCCACCGGCCACCGTGAACATCGTGCGCTCGCAGTCGTTGCGCCGGTCGTCGCGGTAGGTGTGCGCGCCGTCGGGCACGAGGAACGGCACGACGACCTCGGGCGCGGTGTAGAGGAGTTCGCCTCGGCGCAGCCTGCGCTCGATCTGGTCCGCGGTGAACCCGTCGCTTACGAGATCGGCACGCCACGCCTCGCGCATGGCGTCGAGCAGCTTCTCGCGCTCGGCCGGCGTGCGCAGCCAGCCGAACCGCACGGGCCTGGTGTGGTGGGGTGCGGGCGCGGTGAGCGCGGCACCCACGGCGCGGCGCAGCGCCGCCGGGTCCACGGGGTCGTCGGTGAACTCCCGCACCGACCGGCGCACGAGCACGGCTTCCCTGCGTCCCTGGGCGATGGCCTCCGCGGTGCCCAGGCGGAAGAGGTCCTCCTCGGCCGGACGCACGAGATCGCGGGCGGTGGCCGCCCCCGGAACGTCGTCACCGACGGTCAGTCCGCGCACCACGGCCACGGGCACGGCCTTGAGCTTGCCCTTCACCAGGTCGGCGGCGGCGGCGACCTCGTCGGCCACGGCGATCTCGGTGACGGCGAGTTCGTTGCCCTGCCGGTCGGTCTCGCCCGCGTACGACCGCAGCACCCGCAGTCCCGACGAGCCGATGGCGGCGTCCGTCTGCCCGACCCGCCACGCCCGGCCCATGGTGTCGGTGACCACCACGGCGACCTCCACCCCGAGCCGCTCGCGCAGGCCGTTCCGCAACGCCAGTGCCGACGCGTCCGGATCGCTCGGCAACAACGCGACCTCACCGGGGTCCACATTGGATGCGTCCACGCCGGAGGCCGCCTGCACGACACCGAGGGTGTTCTCGGTGATCACCGTGCGACCGATGCGGGCGAGCACCCGAACGGCCTCCTGCTCGACGAGCTTGCGCCGTTCGGCGTCCTTCGCCTCGGGGGAGCCGGGCACGCGCACGAGCCTGCCCTCGACCTTCGACACGACCTTGCTGGTCACCACCACGACGTCGCCGGAGCGCAACCACGGCGCGTGGCGGGCGACGGCGCCCGTCAGGTCGTCGCCGGGGCGGAACTCCGGGAGCCCCTCCACCGGCAGGATCTCGATGCGGTCGGCGGCGTGCTCAGTCACTGTCCACTCCAGCGAGGTCGAGGGCGGCCCGCACCATGTCGGCCGTCGCCTCGACGTCCGACATGATCAACGGCACGGCGCGCACCGCCACTCCCGGCACGTCCACCGACTCGCCCTTGTGGACCAGCCAGCCGTCGAGCAACCCGTCCTCGGACGTCTGCCGCGACCCGTAGTGCCTGCCGACCGCCTCGGCCGACGTCTCCACGCCGATCGCGGACAGGCACGCGTCGGCCATGCCCCGCAGCGGCTTCCCTCCGATGATGGGGGAGACGCCCACGACGCCCGCCTCCGTGGCGCGCAACGCCTCGCGCACGCCCGGCACGGACAGCACCGTGCCGATCGACACCACCGGGTTCGACGGGGCGAACAACACGGCGTCGGCCTCCTCGATGGCGGCGAGGACGCCGGGCGCGGGCTCGGCCTCCTCCGCGCCGACGGGCACGATGCTGTGGGCGGGGAGCTTCGCCTGGTACCGCACCCACCACTCCTGGAAGTGCAGCGCCTTGCGGCTGCCGGCCTCCTCCGGGTCGTCCACCACGACGTGGGTCTCCACCCGGTCGTCACTCATGGGCAGCAGGCGCACTCCCGGACGCCAGCGGTCGCACAGCGCCTCGGTGACGGCCGAAAGCGGGTAACCCGCGCGGATCATGCGGGTGCGAACGAGGTGGGTGGCGATGTCCTTGTCGCCGAGCGCGAACCAGGTGGGTTCGGCGCCGTACGCCTCCAGCTCGGACTTCACGGTCCACGTCTCGTCGGCGTGACCCCAACCGCGCTCGGGGTCGACCCCGCCACCGAGCGTGTACATGCAGGTGTCGAGATCAGGGCAGACCCGCAGCCCGTGCATCCACACGTCGTCGCCCGTGTTGACGAGCGCGGTGATCCGATGGGGGAGGTCCCCCTCCCCGACGGGGGGCAGGCCGAGCGCGGCTTTGACACCGAGCAGGAACCGGGCTCCGCCCACCCCGCCGACGACGACCACAACCTTCACTGTGCCGGCCTCTTCTCCAGTCCGTGTTGTTCCTCCGGTGCCCGATCCTCGCACGCGACCCGGTGCCGGTAACGGTGGTGTTCCACGAACCCGTGCCGTTCGTACAACGCGACCGCGACGGCCCGGATGCACGGCCGGCCGGGCGACGCCGGGGAGTGGGCGAACTCACACGCCTGCCGTGGGACCTGCGACGGAGGCCGGTCGAAAGACCCGACGGCGACCACGCGGTCGCCTCGCCCGGAGAGCGTTCACCGGCCCAGGCGGTGCTCGACCTGCGCAGGCCATGCCTTCCGCGCAGGCCTGCTCGACTCCGGCGATCTCGGTCACAATGGAGTTGCCACCGGCGAAGCACCCACGGGACACGCGGATTTCGCGTGGGTGTTCACTCAGTAACACGGCGACGGCCCGATCGTGGCGTCGGCATAGGATGCGCAAGCGGAACAGCGGAGTTGTCCGGCGAGAAGGCCAGACCGAAGACACAAGCAGGAGAACGCAGTGACCTACGTGATCGCCGAGCCCTGCGTCGACGTGCTCGACAAGGCATGCATCGACGAGTGCCCCGTCGACTGCATCTACGAAGGCGAGCGGATGCTCTACATCCACCCCGACGAGTGCGTCGACTGCGGGGCCTGCGAGCCGGTCTGCCCGGTGGAGGCCATCTACTACGAGGACGACGTTCCGGACGAGTGGGGTGCCTACACCAAGGCCAACGCCGACTTCTTCGACGAGCTCGGCTCGCCGGGTGGGGCGGCGAAGGTCGGCAAGACCGCGCACGACCCGCAGTGGATCAAGGACCTGCCCCCGCAGGGCGAATGAGCGGGCCCGCGCTTCCCGATTTTCCCTGGGACTCGCTGGCCGGGCACGCCGCCACGGCACGCGCCCACTCCGGTGGGATCGTCGACCTGTCGGTGGGGACGCCCGTGGACCCGGTGCCGGAGAGCATCAGGGCCGCGTTGGCGTCGGTGTCGGACGTTCCGGGTTACCCCACCACGCACGGCACCGCCGCGCTGCGTGAGGCGGCGGTCGGTGCGTTGCGGCGGCGACACGGCGTCACCGGTGTCGAGCCGGACGCGGTACTGCCCACGATCGGGTCGAAGGAGCTCGTCGCCTGGCTGCCCACGCTGCTCGGCGTGGGCGCGGGCGACACGGTGGTGATCCCCGAGCTGGCCTATCCCACCTACGAGGTGGGGGCTCTGCTCGCGGGCGCCACCGTCGCGCGGGCGGACGGGCTCACCGCGCTCGGCCCCGCGAGGCCCGCACTGCTGTGGCTGAACTCGCCGTCCAACCCCACCGGCAGGGTCCTCGGGGTCGCCCACCTGCGCAAGGTGGTGGAGTGGGCGCGGGAACGTGGCACCGTGGTGGTGTCCGACGAGTGCTACCTGGCGCTCGGGTGGGACGCCGATCCCGTGTCGATCCTCCATCCGGACGTGCACGGCGGCAGCCTCGACGGCCTCCTGGCGGTGCACTCGCTGTCGAAGTCGGCCAATCTCGCCGGATACCGCGCCGGTTTCGTGACCGGGGACCCCGCGCTGGTGCGCGACCTGCTGGCCGTGCGCAAACACGCCGGGATGATCGTGCCGAGGCCGGTGCAGGAGGCCATGACCGTGGCGCTGGCCGACGACGAGGCACTCCGCGAGCAGCGGGCCCGCTACGCCGCGCGCCGTGACGTGCTGCGGCCCGCTCTGGAGCGTGCGGGATTCCGCGTCGACCACTCCGAGGCCGGGCTGTACCTGTGGGCGACGCGAGGCGAGCCCGCAGGCCAGACGGTGGCCTGGCTGGCGGAGCGCGGCATCCTCGTCGCACCGGGCACGTTCTACGGGCCGAGAGGTGGCGAGCACGTCCGGGTGGCGTTGACCGCCACCGACGAGCGCGTGCGCACCGCCGCCGAGCGCCTGGCGGAGTAGCACGAGAACCGAGCACCGACCGTGGCCGGGTGGCGGAGACGCTGCCCGGCCACAGTGCTGTCGGAGGCGCGGCGGCGTTGGACAACCCGGCTCACGTCGTCCATGTCGTGGCCGCATGGCGCAGCACCGCTTCCGTGTACGCCGATCCGGAACTGCTGGCGGCGCTGCGGCGAGACGGCTCCGACGTCGGTGCCGTCAACGAGCCTGACGAGCCTGTCGAACCTCCTGCCGGCGCATGAGCCCAAAACGTGGGGACGACGTCGCTCAACCGGTGAGCGGCGACGAATGGAAGATCCGGTACGCGAACGGTGAAGCCGTGCGTGGCTGGCAGGAACCGCTGGCAGCGGCGCCGGGCAACCTGCGGAAGGTTCGGGATCTCCTGCGGCACTCGCCGGGTGAGCTGGCCGGGCTGCCACCGCTGCGCCATCACCGGTTGAAGTACGACCTCGCGACCGGCAGGCACGCCCGCCGGGAGCTACCGCAGTGGCAGATCGAGGTCACCGGAGGCGGGCGCGTCCGGTGTCTCCTTGACGAGGAGAACCACACCGGCTGGTTGCGGTATGCGGGTACCGGTCACCCGAAGCTCACCGAATGAGTCCTTCGGGACGCACCCGAACCCTCCGTGGGAGGGGAACTCGGAAGCGAGCCACCGCACCTCGGCCTGAGTGCCCGGGTTGTACGAGGGCCGTGAGGACTTCGATGGCGGCCCACGGCCCTCGTCGCAGCCTTCGCGGTCTCAGTCGTTGGCGTGCAGGGCGGCGTTGAGTTCCACGCCCGCGCCGGTGCGCTCGACGACCTCCACCGCGCCGGTGGCGGAGTTGCGCCGGAACAGCGCGCCGGAGACACCGGACAGCTCGCGCGCCTTCACGGTGCGGCCCTGGAAGACCACCTTCGTGCCCGCCGTGACGTACAGGCCCGCCTCGACCACGGAGTCGTCACCGAGGGAGATGCCCACGCCGCCGTTGGCGCCGATGAGGCAGCGCTCGCCCAGCGAGATGACTTCCTTGCCACCGCCGGACAGCGTGCCCATGATCGAGGCGCCACCGCCGATGTCGGTGCCGTCGCCGACCACGACGCCCGCCGAGATGCGGCCCTCCACCATCGACGCGCCGAGCGTGCCCGCGTTGAAGTTCACGAAGCCCTCGTGCATGACGGTGGTGCCGCTCGCGAGGTGGGCGCCGAGCCGCACGCGGTCGGCGTCGCCGATCCGGACGCCGCTGGGCAGCACGTAGTCCACCATCCGGGGGAACTTGTCGATGCTGTGCACCGTCACGGGTCCTCGCGACCGCAGTCGCATGCGCGTGGCCTCGAAGCCCTCCACCGGACACGGGCCGTGGTTGGTCCACACGACGTTGGCCAGGTGGCCGAAGATGCCGTCGAGGTTCTGGCCGTGCGGGCGCACCAGCCGGTGGGAGAGCAGGTGCAGTCGCAGGTACACGTCGTGGGCGTCGGCGGGCGCCTCTGCCAGCGACGCGATGGTGGTGCGCACGGCCACGACCTCGACCCCGCGCGCGTCGTCGGGGCCCAGCAGGGCGGTGGCCGACGCGCCGAGGGCCTCGGCGGCCTGTTCCTTCGACAGTCGCTCGGTACCGCTTGCCACGGACGTGCCTGACGTGCCCGGCGTGCCCGCGTCGGCGAGCTTCGGCTGCGGGAACCACGTGTCGAGCACAGTGCCGTCACTCGTGACGGTCGCCAGGCCGACACCGGTCGCGCCGGTCGTTTCGGGATTCGGGTTAGCTGCGCTCACGGTGCTCACGACCGCTACGGTAACCCGCGCTCAGCTCGGCTGTGTCGCCACGTCGGGCAGGCTGGACAGCTCGGTGTGGAGGTCCGTCAGTGCCGTGGCCATGTCGGTGAGCGTGGCGGCGCAGAGGTCCGCGTCGCCGCCCTTCGCGCAGTTGTTGTGCCGGTAGGCGCGCACGGTGGCGTCGAGGGTGTCGGCGGCCTCGGCGAGCCTCGGATGTCCCGTCGCGTAGTTGCGGGCGTTGCCCGGAACGTTCGCGAGTTGCGTGACGTACTTCTCGCACGAGGGCGCCCGCACCTCCGTGGGCACGGTGTAGCAGTCGTCGGCCTGCAACGCGCGCACCTTCACGGCGAGCGCGCCGGGACCCGGATCCGGTGCTCCCTTCGGCGTCGGACCGGCCTCCCGGGAACAACCGGTCAACACGAACGCTGCGGCGGTGAGCAGGGCGACACAGGCACGGGTACGCACGTCTCCACCGTACGCAGCGGGGGCTACGGTGCCAGCATGCCCTCGCTCGAGCTGCGTTCCGATCCCGTCGACCTGACCGCGTCCCTCGTCGACATCGCCAGCGTCTCCGGAACGGAGGCGGCCATCGCCGACGCGGTGGAAGCCGCCCTGCGAGCACAGGCGCCGCACCTGGAGGTGGTGCGTAACGGTGACGCGGTGCTGGCCAGGACGAACCTGGGCCGGTCGAGGCGGATCGTGTTCGCGGGACACCTCGACACGGTGCCCGTCAACGACAACCTGCCCTCGCGGCGCACCGGGTCCGGCGACGACGAGGTGTTGCACGGGCTCGGCAGCGTCGACATGAAGGGCGGTGACGCGGTGTTCCTGCACCTCGCGGCCACGCTGCCGCGGCCGCGGTACGACGTGACCTTCGTCTTCTACGACTGCGAGGAGGTGGAGGCGGCCCGCAACGGGCTAGGGCGCGTCGAGCGGGAACTGCCCGAGTGGCTGCGCGGGGACCTCGCCGTGGTGGGGGAGCCGTCCAACGCCGCGATCGAGGCGGGCTGTCAGGGCACGCTGCGCGCGGAGATCCGGCTCACCGGGGTGCGGGCGCACACCGCGCGGGCGTGGATGGGCACCAACGCGATCCACGCGCTGGCCGAGCCGCTGCGCAGGCTCGCGGAGTACGAGCCGCGGGTGGTCGACATCGACGGCCTCACCTACCGCGAGGGACTCCAGGCGGTGCGGGTCTCCGGTGGGGTCGCGGGCAACGTCGTGCCCGACGAGGCGGTGCTGGCCGTGAACCATCGTTTCGCACCCGACGTCACGCCGGAGCAGGCGGAGCGGCACGTGCGGGAGGTGTTCGACGGCTACGACCTCACCGTGGTCGACCGTTCCCCCGGCGCGCTGCCCGGCCTGTCGGCTCCGGCCACGGCGGAGCTGGTGAGCGCGGCGGGTGGCGACGTTGCGGCCAAGCTCGGGTGGACCGACGTCGCTCGGTTCGCCGCGCTCGGCATGCCGGCCGTGAACTTCGGGCCCGGTGATCCCACGCTCGCCCACACACGGCAGGAGAACGTCCCGGCACGCGACATCCGCCGGGTCGGCGAGGTCCTGCGGACGTTTCTGGCCGGCTGACCCTACGCTGATCGCTGTGACCGAGGTGACGCGCAACAACACAGACAACGGCGACGAACGGCCGCCGGAACGACACCGTGGGCCCGTCGTCCTGCGCAGGGGCAGGCAGTCGGAGGACTCCACCACCGACCAGCGGCTGCTGGACTCGCGCGGTCCCAGCGACTGGGTGCACACGGACCCGTGGCGGGTTCTGCGCATCCAGGCCGAGTTCGTCGAGGGCTTCGGCGCGCTGGCGGAGGTGCCCCGCGCGGTGACGGTGTTCGGCTCCGCCCGCACCCCTCGGGACCATCCCGAGTACCAGCTCGGCAGGCAGATCGGCGCGGCTCTGGCGGGTGCCGGGTTCGCCGCCATCACCGGTGGCGGTCCGGGTGCGATGGAGGCCGTGAACCGGGGAGCGTCCGAGGCGGGCGGGCTGTCCATCGGACTCGGCATCGAGCTGCCCTTCGAGCAGGGGCTCAACCCGTGGGTCGACCTCGGGGTGAACTTCCGCTACTTCTTCACGCGCAAGACGATGTTCGTCAAGTACGCGCAGGCGTTCATCTGCCTGCCGGGCGGGTTCGGCACGCTCGACGAGCTGTTCGAGGCGCTCACGCTCGTGCAGACGAAGAAGGTCACGAAGTTCCCCGTCGTGCTGTTCGGCTCGGCCTACTGGGGCGGGCTGTACGAGTGGGTGCGCGACACTGTGCTCTCCGAAGGCAAGATCAACGAGCGGGACATGGCGCTGCTGCACGTCACCGACGACATCGACGACGCCATCGGCGTGGTGCAGGAGGCCTACAAGGCATGGGAGGACACGCACTAGTGGAGCGGATCTGCGTCTTCTGCGGGTCGTCGTCGGGCAGCGACCCCTCCTACGCCGCCGAAGCCGCCGCGACGGGCAGACTGCTCGCCGAGCGCGGCATCGGCCTCGTCTACGGCGGCGGCCAGGTGGGGCTCATGGGGGTCGTGGCCGACGCGGTGCTGGAGGCGGGCGGCGAGGTCATCGGTGTGATCCCGAAGCACCTGATGCGGGCCGAGATCGCCCACCACGGCCTCACGAAGCTCCACGTCGTGGAGGACATGCACGAGCGCAAGGCCACGATGGCGCGCCTGTCGGACGGTTTCGTGGCGTTGCCCGGTGGGGCCGGCACGCTGGAGGAGCTGTTCGAGGTCTGGACGTGGGCTCAACTGGGCCTGCACGCCAAGCCCGTCGGGCTGCTGGACGTCCGGGGCTACTACTCCAAGATGGCGGAGTTCCTCGACCACATGGTCGGCGAGGGCTTCCTCGGTGAGAGCAGCCGTGCTCTCGTCACCGTCGCGGACGACGCCGAGGCACTGCTCGACGCGTTCTCCCGGCACACGTACACGCCCGTCGACAAGTGGGCGGGCTGACACACCCGCTCAGGCCGCGTCGGATCGCGGACGCTCGTGGTAGCGGTCCACGTACTCCAGTCCGGACAACTCCATGATCGAGTACATGATCTCGTCGGTCACCGCGCGCCGGATCGCGGGCGAGGAGCCCAACCCCTCGTAGCGGGAGAAGTCGAGCGGTTCGCCGAAGCGCACACGCACCCTGGCGAACCGCGGGATCTTCCTGCCCACCGGCAACAGCCGCTCTGTGCCGCTCAGCGCCACGGGCACCACCGTGGCGCCCGTTTCGAGGGCGAGGCTGCCGACGCCGGTGTGCCCGCGGTGCAGGCGGCCGTCCAGCGAACGGGTGCCTTCCGGGTAGATCGCGAAGGTCTCGCCCGCCTCCAGCACCTCACGGGCCGCCGACAGCGCGGCGAGCCCGGCCATCGCGTTACCGCGCTCCACGGGCACGTACCCGAGCGCGGACAGGAACGCGGCGAGGGCACGGCCCTTCACTCCCCGGCCCGAGAAGTACTCGGCCTTGCCGAGGAAACGCACCGGCCGGGGTGAGGTGAGTGAGAGCACGGCCGTGTCGATCGCCGACCGGTGGTTGGGGGCCAGCAGCACCGGTCCGGACAGCGGGACGTTCTCCACGCCCTCGACCTCGGGGCGGTAGACGAGCCGGGCCAACGGAGCGAGCGCTCCTCGGATCAGCAGTTGCAACACGGTCCCTCCCGGTGGCGATCGCCATTCAGGATCGCACGGTCGGCACCGCCGGCTCCGGGGTGGCCGCCGAAGCGCACGCCGGTCCGGCGGGTGTGTCACGATCGTGGTGTGACCACCGCCCTGATCTACCTCCTCGTGATGCTGCTGGTGGCGGCCGTGGTGTTCCTGCTGGCCTCGCTCGTGTTCGGTAGGGGGGAGGAGTTGGCGCCGCTCGCTCCGGAGAGTTCGCCGACTCGCCTTCCCACCGACGACATCACGAGCGCCGACATCGGTGACGTGCGGTTCCAGGTCGTGGTGCGCGGGTACAAGATGTCGGAGGTCGACTGGGTGATGTCCCGGCTCGGTACGGAGATCGATCTCCTGCGCGCCCGGGTGGCGGAGCTGGAGGCCGAACGCGCGGGCAGTGAGGTGCGCCGTGAGTGACCTGGCGGTGTCGGTGGAGGTTCCCGCGCCCGCGGGGACCACGTGGCTCGCCCTGACCGACTGGGACCGGCAGTGTGAGTGGATCAAGGGCACGACGGTGCGGGTGGTGTCGGGCAACGGGCGTAGCGTCGGCTCGCGGTTGGAGGCGTTCACCGGTGTCGGCGGTGTCGGGGTCACGGACACGATGGAGATCACGAGCTGGGAACCACCGGTGCGGTGCACCGTCCGCCATCTCGGCAAGATCGTGAGGGGCACCGGCACCTTCCACGTCCACGCGAAGGGGCCGACGCGGTGCGTGTTCGTGTGGGCGGAGGACTTCACTCCGCCGTTCGGTCCGGTGGGAAGGCTGGGATGGCTGTTGGTGAGGCCGGCGTTCGCGGGGGCGCTGCGGCATTCCATGCGGACGTTCGCGAGGTTCGCGGAGACCTACGAGGTGGGCGGGTGAACCCCGAGCTGGTCGGCGCCGACGGCGTGGCCCGGTGCGCGTGGGGCAACAGCGCGCCCGACTACGCCGCCTACCACGACGAGGAGTGGGGCGTGCCGCTGCGAGGCGACGTCGAGCTTTTCGAGCGGCTGTCGCTGGAGGCGTTCCAGTCGGGCCTTTCGTGGCTGACCATCCTCCGCAAGCGGGAGGGCTTCCGTCGCGCCTTCGCCGGTTTCGTTCCCGACCGCGTCGCCGCCTTCACCGACGACGACGTCGCCCGGCTGCTCGCCGACGCCTCCATCGTGCGTAACCGGGCGAAGATACTCGCGACGATCGCCAACGCGAGGGCCGTCGCGGAGCTCGACGTGCCCCTCGGCGAGTTGCTGTGGTCGTTCGCCCCCGAGCCGGGCGCCCGGCCGAGGCCGTCCACGATGTCCGACGTCCCCGCCACGACGCCCGAGTCGGTGGCGATGGCCAAGGCGCTGAAGAAACGCGGCTTCGCGTTCGTCGGGCCGACGACGTGCTACGCCATGATGCAGGCGACGGGCATGGTCGACGACCACGTGCTGGGGTGTTTCCGCGCGGTGTGAACCGCGTGGTTCACCGCATTCGGTGACCTACTTTCCGGTGAACTTCGGACGGCGTTTCTCCACGAAGGCCTCCACCGCCTCGCGGTGGTCCGAGGTGCCGCCCAGTTCGGTCTGCGCCACGTTCTCGGCGGCCAGCGCCTCGGCGAGCGTGCTGCCGGAGGCCGCGGCGACCGTGCTCTTGATCTTGGCGTAGGCCCTGGTCGGACCCGCCGCGAGCGTCGCGGCGACGGCATGGGCGCGAGCGGCCAGCTCGTCGTCCGGCACCACCTCGCCGACCAGCCCCGACCGAAGTGCCTCAGCGCTGTCCAGCTTGCGACCGAGCATCATCAACTCGACGGCCCTGCCGTACCCGACGAGGCGTTGGAGCGTCCACGACGCGCCGGAGTCGGGCCCGAGCCCCACGCCCGCGAACGCCATCGCGAAACTCGCCGACGTGCCCGCGATGCGCAGGTCGGAGGCGTAGGCCAGGGCCGCGCCGGCACCCGCCGCCGCGCCGTTGACCGCCGCGATCACCGGCTTCGGCATGTCGACGATCGTGGTGACGATGGGGTTGTAGTGCTCGGCCACCGTCCGCAACGGCGCCTCGTCGCCCGACCGGAGCATTCCGACGTGCTCCTTCAGGTCCTGGCCCGCGCAGAACGCCTTACCCGCTCCGGTCAGCAGGACCGCTCGCACGTCGTCGTCCGCTGCCGCGTCCCGCAGCGCCGTGAGCAGGCGCTCCTTCAGCTCCACGGTGAGCGAGTTGTACGCCTCGGGCCGGTTCAGCGTGAGTGTGCGCACGCCGTCGGCATCGGCCACCAGCAGCACGTCGTCCGCGCCGTTGCCGGCTTCGCTGCCCGCGTGTGTCGCCGTTGTCGTGCTCTCGTGTGGGGTCACCGCATCCTCCGTTGTCGTCCTCGGATGGCGAGTTTGACAGGCCCGCGGCGCGCATACCAGCAACGATCCGCCGCCGGTAAGATCGGTCCACGTTCGCGGCCGACCCCTCATGGGGGACAATGGTCACGACCCGGTTGCTTTGGCGAGCGTAAACCGGGCGCGCTGGTTCGTAACGGAGGGAGCACGCTATGGCGGCCATGAAGCCCCGGACCGGAGATGGTCCCCTCGAAGTGACCAAGGAGGGGCGGGGCCTCGTGATGCGCGTACCACTGGAGGGCGGTGGACGTCTCGTCGTCGAACTGACGGCTGAGGAGGCCAAGGACCTCGGTGCTGCCCTTCAGCAGGCCACAAGCTGAGTTCTCGCCCTGACAAGCAGCCGGTGTCGATCTCGGTCGACCTGGCCTGATTCGTAGTGCCTGGAGATCGCATGGTGCGTTCGCCGCTTCCGCCAGTCCCCTCGCGGTTGATCGATGTGGAGGTGGCCGACCGCGCGAAGCGAGGAGCCCCCGAGGCGTTGCTCGTCCTCGAGGGAGCACCGCCTTCCGATGTTCCCGCCGAGACGGGGTTCACCGGCGCGGACGGCGAGGTCCAGCTCCTGCCCGGCGCCGGTGGTCCACGGTGGATCGTGGGTGTCGGCAAGGGCGATCCCCGGCACTTCCGTGCGGCGGGCGCCGCGTTCGTCCGGGCCGCACACTCCTACGCCGACGCCGAGGCCGACTCGGGTGGTCGTCCCCCGCTGACCGTGCAGGTCCGGCTGCCTGAATCGGCCGGCGCCGGCGACTACGCCGCCTTCGCGACCGGAGCCCTGCTCGGCGGCTACGGCTACCGCGTGACCGCGTCGGACTCCCCGGCACGGGTGAGGACCGTGCGGTTGCTGGCGCCCGAGGCCGTCGTCGGGGAGTACGCGGCCGCCGTGTCCCGGGCCTGTGAGCTCGCGCGCGCCACGGGCCTGGCGCGCGACCTGGCGAACACGCCGTCCAACGTGAAGTCCCCGGCCTGGCTCGCGAGCACGGCCGAACGGGTGGCGACGGACGTACGCGGCCTTTCCGTCACCGTTCGCGATGAGAAGTGGCTGGCCGAGCGGAAGTTCGGAGGCATCCTGGCCGCCGGGGGCGGCTCCGCCCACCCGCCGAGGCTCGTCGAGCTGTCGTACCGACCGCGTGGTGCGACCACCCACCTGCTGCTCGTCGGCAAGGGCATCACGTTCGACACCGGCGGGTTGTCGTTGAAGCCCGCCGCCGGCATGCATCTCATGCGCACCGACATGTCCGGTGGGGGCGCGGTCATCGCGGCTCTGCGCGCGATCGCCGCACTGGAACTCGACGTGAGGGTCACCGGTCTCGTGCCGTCGGCCGAGAACTCCGTCTCCGGCTCCGCCTACCGGCCGGGGGACGTGGTGCGCCACTACGGGGGTCTCACCACGCAGGTCGACAACACCGACGCCGAGGGTCGGATGGTGCTCGCCGACGCGTTGGCCTACGGGGTCGCCACCTACCGTCCCGACGTGGTGGTCGACGTGGCCACGCTGACGGGCGCGATGAAGGTGGCGCTGGGCCTGCGCACCGGTGGCCTGTTCGCCACCGACGACGCGCTCGCCGAGCGCATCCGCGCGGCCGGTGACGAGGTCGGGGAGCAGTGGTGGCGCATGCCGTTGTCGGAGGAGTACTCCGACGCCGTGCGTGCCGACCTCGCCGACGTCCGCCAGTGCCCGCCCGGCCCCGGAGGTATCACCGCGGCGCTGTTCCTGCGTGAGTTCACGGCCGGGTTGCCGTGGGCGCACCTCGACATCGCTGGTCCGGCCCGCGCGGAGGGCACCTACGCCGAGGTGGTGCCCGGAGGTACGGGGTTCGCCGCGCGGACGCTCGTGGAGTTCGCGGCCTCCTACGCGAAAGGGCGTTGAGCGCCGTCCGCTCCCGCACGGCGGCGGACGAACTCGCGGAACGTCGCCACGGCGGGAGGTAGCGGCCGATCCGACGGCCACGCCAGACCGATCTCACGGGTCACCCGTGGAGCGAGTGGGATCTCCACGACTCCTGACGGCGGGCGCGGTTCGAACGCCGGGAGCAGCGCGACCCCGAGGCCGGCCGCGACGAGTCCCCGTACGGTGTCCGACTCCTGCCCCTCGAACGCCACCGTGGGCGTGAACCCGGCGGCGGCGCAGAGGTCGTCGGTGATCTGCCGCAACCCGTAGCCGTGTTCGAGCATCACGAACACCTCGCCGGCGAGTTCGCTCATCCGCACGTCCGCCCGGGAGGCGAGCCGGTGGTCGTCGGGCACGGCCACGAACAGCTCCTGTTCGGTGAGGACCACCGACTCGAGCGTCGCCTCGGCCGGTGGCGGGGCGACCAGAGCCAGGTCGATGGCCCCGGACGTGATCCTGTCGACGATGCTCTGCCGGGAGCCCTGCACGAGGCTGAACCGGGTGCGCGGGTGGTCTGCCCGGAAGTCGCGGAGCAGGCCGGGCACCAGGGAACGGCCAAGTAGGTGCAGAAAGCCCAGCACGACGTGACCGGACTCCGGGTCGATCTCCTCCCTCACCCGGCGCACGCCGTGATCGAGGATGTCGACGGCCTGCTCGGCCGCGTCGGCGAGCACGTGGCCGACTCGCGTGAGGCGGATGCCGCGTCCGGCGGGCACGGTGAGCGGCGCTCCGACGGCGGCGCTGAGGGCGGCGAGACGGCGACTCGCGGTGGGTTGGGGAACGCCTAGTTCGGCCGCGGCCCTGGTGAGGCTGGAGGTGTGCTTCAGCGCGCGCAGGAGCGCGGCCGCCGGGGCGAGTTCCGCTGTGAGACCCGAGAGAACACTACCGCCAGATTCATTCACCATGGCATGAATGATGCGTCATTACCGTATTGGACGTATTGTTTAGCCTCGCTTACCGTTGGAACACGTGGACGTCACCGTGCGGGAACCGGCCGTTGGGGCCGTGAGCGGCCGTCGCGTCACCGTGTCGGTAGCCGCGGCGGGGATCTGCTCGTTCTCCCTGCTGTACGCGCCGCAACCGCTGCTGCCACAGTTGGCGGCCGAGTTCGGGCTCGACCCCGGCGCCGCCTCGCTCGCCGTGTCGGCGGGCACGGGCGGACTCGCGGCGGCCGTGCTGCCCATCGCCGTGGTGTCCGAGCTCGTCGGCAAACGACCGGTCATCATCGCCTCGGTGCTGGCCTCCGCCGTGCTGGGGTTGTTGCTGCCGTTCGCGCCCTCCTACGAGGTCCTCCTCGTGCTGCGCGTGCTTCAGGGGGTCGCGATCGCGGGCTTCCCCGGGGTCGCCGCCGCCTATCTCGCCGAGCTGCTCGGCCCCGCGGGCGTGGCCGGAGCGGTCGGGGCGATGATCGCCGGGAACACGGTCGGCGGGATGCTCGGCCGGCTCTCGGCCGGGGGTGTCACCGAGTGGCTGGGATGGCACGGTGCCCTCGCCGTCGTGGGCGGTGTCGGTTTGCTCTGTGCGCTGCTCACCGTCGCCACGTTGCCCCGGCCGCCGCGACGTGAGCGCGCCGGGCCCTCCGCGGCGCGGCTGCGCACAGTGCTGTCGGGCTTCGCCCTGGGACTGCGCAAGCCCGTCCTGTGGGCGCAGTACGGCGTGGCGCTGCTGGCGATGGGCTCGTTCGTGGCGCTGTACAACGCGGCGGGGTTCCGGCTCACCGGCGAGCCGCTCGGTCTCAGTCCGGCGGTCGCCTCCCTCGTCTTCCTCTGCTACGCGATGGGCTCGGTGTCGTCCGCCACGGCGGGTCGGTTCGTGTCCCGGTTCGGCAGGATGCGCTGCCTGCTCGCCGCGCTCGCCCTGACGGTCGTCGGTGCGGTGGCCACGGTGGCGGATTCGCTGGTCGTCGTGATCGTGGGGTTCGTGGTCTTCACCGGTGGCTTCTTCGCGGCGCACGCCGTCGCCAACGGCTGGGCGGCCGCCGAGGCGCCCCCACAGGCTCGGGCTTCGGCGTCCGGCCTGTACACGCTGGCGTACTACCTGGGCAGCAGTGTCGGCGGCACGGTCGGCAGCGTCGTCTTCGGGCTGGCGGGATGGGGGTGGCTCGTCGGCGTGGTCGCGGTCTGGCTCGGGTGCGCGGCGATGGGCGCGGTGATTCTGGCTCGGCCCCGGAAAGCGTCCTGAATTCACCCCATCGGGCTCGAACAAATGTTCGAAGGCGGGTTACGATGAGGTATGCGCTCGCACGCGTTCCCGTCAGGAAGCCACCGTGGTCATCGCGGCCACCAGCAGGCCGTTGCCCATCGGCAGCAGGGTGGGGATCAGTCGCGTGTCCTCCCGCACCGCGCGGGCCACGTCGCGCAGGGCCAGCAGTTCCGGTTCCCGTCGCGTCGGATCGGCGATCCGACCCGCCGCCAGCACGTTGTGGAACGCGATCACGCCCCCTGGCCGCAGCAGTTGCACGCCGAGGTCGAAGTAGCCCGGGTACTCCACCCGCGCCGCGTCGGCGAACACCAGGTCGTAGCCGCCGGTGGTGAGCCGGGAAAGCACGTCCAGAGCTCGCCCCATGATCAGCCGGGTGCGTCCCGGAGGGTATCCCGCGTCGAGGAACGAGCGCCGTGCGCTGCGGTGGAACTCCGGCTCGATGTCGATCGACGTCAGCACGCCGTCCGGGGTCATTCCCCGTAACAGGTACAGACCGCTGACACCGGCGCCGGTTCCGATCTCGACCACCGCCCTGGCCTGAACCGACGCGGCCAGGAAGCTGAGCGTCGACCCCGTGGCGCACGACACCGGTGGGCAGCCGAGCTGTTCCGCTCGGAGGCGTGCCGTGGTGAGGACGTCGTCCTCGGGGAGGTACGCCTCGATGAATTCGCCGAGATCAACCCAACCGGTGATGTGCGTCTCGGAGTTCACGCGCCAGAGGTTAGCGCGGCACTGTGGGTCAGCACGGCCAGTCAGGTACCTAAGGTGCCGTTCGTCTCGGCGGAATCGCGGCGGTGCGCGCACGGTGCCCGATGCGGTGGCGGGCGGTGGCCCGTGTGAAAACCACGTAAGCGCAGGTAACGCGGGTCGGTCGAGCGCGGCCGTCGCGGACACGGTTTCTCAGGATGCTCTCAGACGGACTTCACTACAACCACAGGAAAGCGGGTAACACTGTTGTGCCAAGGACGGGAACTCCCGTCGTACCCGCCACGTTGGGTGGAGTAGTGAAGGGGACGGGCCGATGGAGGTGCCTCAGCTGCCACACGACAGCACGCAGACCGCTCCGGTTCCGGTCGAGGACGAGGTCACGTGGACACCGCCGACCTGGGACGAGGTCGTCCGGCAACACGCCGATCGTGTCTACCGGCTTGCTTACCGGCTGACGGGCAACGCCCACGATGCGGAGGACCTCACCCAGGAGACGTTCATCCGGGTGTTCCGTTCGCTCGCGTCGTACAAGCCGGGAACGTTCGAGGGCTGGTTGCACCGCATCACGACCAACCTGTTCCTCGACATGGCCCGCCGACGCGCCCGCGTCCGCATGGAGGGTCTGCCGGAGGACACCGATCGGATCGTCGGGGACGACCCCAGCCCCGAACAGGTGTACTCGGACACCCATCTCGACCCCGACCTTCAGGCGGCGCTCGACGAACTCCCGCCGGAGTTCCGGGCCGCCGTGGTGCTCTGTGACGTGGAGGGCCTGTCCTATGAGGAGATCGGTGCGACGCTCGGCGTTAAGCTCGGCACTGTCCGCAGCCGGATCCACCGTGGCCGGCAGGCTCTGAAGTCTTCCCTCGAGCGCCGCCGCGCGCTCAAACAGGAGGCAACGGTATGACGGTTGGCAAGGGATGGGGGATGGCCGAGTCGCATCTTCTTCCCGACGCCGTGGTGGCGTTCGTGGACCAGGAGCTGTCGCTCGGCGCTCAGGAGCGTGCCGCAGCGCACCTCGCCCACTGTCCCCGGTGTTCCGCCGAGGTCGCCGCGCAGCGGTCCGTCAGTGCCGCGGTGCGGCAGGCGCGGACCCCCGCCATCTCGGCCGGTTTTCTCGCGAGCCTGCGAGAGATACCGCACACCGTCGACCTTCCGAAACCGCCCGACCACCTCGCCGTGGGTGTGGACGGGCAGTTGATGGCCGTCCAGCGTCCCAACCAGGTCGCGGGGCTGTGCGACGGTCTCCCGCCGGGTGCGCTCGGTACGTCGGCGCCTCTCGGCACGTCGCCCAACGTGCTGGGCAACGGTCCCCGGCTGTCCTCGGTCCGCAGACGGGCCACACAGGGAGCCGGTGTCGTGGTCTCGGGGCTGGTGCTCAGCGCGCTCGCACTGGTCGCCACCACCAGCGCCGGCGACGGTCGCACCATCGAGGCGGATCCGGAGTCCACCGCGACGCCGCGTACGGACGTGCTGCCCGCGGCGAAGATGGGCACTCACGACGGCGCTCGCGGCGGTGCTCACGACAGTGCCGGCAATGCCGGCAATGCCGGCAATGCCGGCAATGCCTACGCCACCGGAGGCGCGCAGAGCACTCCGACGACCACGGGCACGTCCACCACCACGAGCGCGACGAGTACCACCGTGAACGTCGGCGCCTCCACCTCGGAGAGCGCCGCACCGGCCACCACGAGCACTGTGGTCGCGCCGGCGGGTGCCCCACGCTGACTTCACCGGCCCGTGGGCAGCATCACTGTGGGAGGCTAGGCGTAGGGTCACACGCCGAGCGATCCCAGTGATCACCGCAGTCCAACCGGGGAAGAATGAGCGAACCAGCCACACCGAAGCAGGAGGAGTCCGGGTCTCAGGAGCATCGGCTCCGACCGCGCCCGATCGCGCGCCCGCCGGTGGACCCGGCGATGGCTGCGGTGTTCGGCAGGCCGCGGGGTGTGGGCGGCTCGTTCGACCTGCTGCACTCACCGGACACGGGCGCCCGCCCGCAGTCGACCCGGTCGACACCGCCCCCGCCGTCGCTGGCCGAGGCGTTCGGGCGGCAGCCGGGCGAGGAGGGCGTGGTGCTGCAGCGCCCCGCCGAACGAGCGGACGGCCACGGTCCCGGTGACGGTTCGGGGGACGCCGACCCGCTGTGGGCGAGTGAGAGCGACCCGTGGCGTGATCCGGGTTCACCGGCTGTCCTGGGCCAACCGGCCCTGCGCGAACCGGACCGGGCCGACGACTCGGTGGAGCGCCCGACGGGTCCGCTGCTCAGCCTGCCCGAGGTGTTGTTCGGCCGACGCGTCAAGCCGACGGCGCTGGCGCTGCTCAGCGTCATCGCACTGCTGGTCGGCGCCGCGGGTGGTGCGGTCGGGTGGGCCGTCGCGACGGCCGGGGACTCCCTGACCGGAGAGCTGAACATCGCCGAGGCCGAAGCTGCCAAGGAACGCCCTGCCGGTTCCGTCGCCGCGATCGCGCAGAAGGTGGCCCCGGCCGTGGTGTCCATCGAGGTCGAGGTCGGCCAGTCCGGCGGTGTGGGCTCCGGTGTCGTCATCGACCAGGAGGGCTACATCCTCACCAACCACCACGTGGTGTCGCAGGCCGCCCGCGCCGACGAGGCGAAGCTCACGGTGGTGTTCACCGACGGCACCAGGGTGCAGGGTGCGATCGTGGGGACGGACCCGAGGACCGACCTCGCGGTGTTGAAGGTCGACGTGGAGAACCCCGTCGTGATCCAGATCGGCGACTCCGACGCCCTTGCGCCCGGCGACAGGGTGATGGCCATCGGCTCGCCGTTCGGCCTGGAGAACACGGTCACCGAAGGCATCGTGAGCGCACTGAACCGGCCGGTCACCGCGCCCGGTGAGAACGGAGACCCGCCGGTCACCTATGACGCCATCCAGACGGACGCGGCGATCAACCCCGGTAACTCGGGCGGTGCGCTCGTCGACTCCACCGGCGCTCTCGTGGGCATCAACTCGATGATCCGCACTGCGGGCAGCGCGGGCGAGGGCGGGAGCATCGGCCTCGGTTTCGCGATCCCGGTCAACCAGGCCGTCGAGATCAGCGACGCGCTCGTGCGCGACGGCACTGTCAAGCACGCCTCGATCGGAGTCAACGCCGCGTCCGTGGCGGCCAACACGTCGCAGGGAGCCCAGGTCCGTAACGTCGTCCCGAACGGTCCCGCCGCCAAGGCGGGGATCGCGGAGGGAGACGTCATCGTGAAGGTCGGCGACCGCCGGGTACGCAACGCCGCCGAGCTCACCGTGGCTGTGCGCGAGCATGACATCGGGCAGTCCGTGCCCGTTCAGGTGGTCCGAGACGGGCGTCAGCTCACCGTCGACGTCACCCTCGGTTCAGACTGACGGGGTACGCTTTCACCGCATCGTGGTTCGAGGCGGAGGTTGGTCGCGTGTTCGACAACATTGGCTGGGGTGAAATCCTGGTTCTGATCGTCGCCGGCCTGTTCATCCTCGGGCCGGAGCGGCTGCCGGAAGCCGCCGCCTGGCTCGGGCGGAGCGTGCGCAAGGTCAGGGACTTCGCGACGGGCGCCCGCCAGCAGTTGCGCGACGAGGTGGGCACGGACTTCGAGGAGTTCCGCAAGCCCATCGAGGACCTGCGGAACCTCCGCAACTTCGACCCGAAGCACGCTGTGCGGCAGCATCTGTTCGACGGTGACCCCGACCCGCTGGGCCTCGACAACATCAACGGCACCGGGCCGGCGAACGGCAACGGCGCGCCGCACGTGGGTGGTCAGGCGACCATGCCCCAGCAGGTGGAGCCCCTCAAGCCGGGGGAGAAGCCCCCGGTGGACCCGGACGCCACCTGACCAGACGGCGTCAGCGTCCTGCCGGGGTGACGTTCAGCATCATGCCCGCCAGGCCCCTGGCCCGTACGGACAACTTCTCCGCCGCGCCTGCGAGCACCTGGCTCGCCGGAGTGTCCGGCTCGGCGAGCACGATGGGCGTGCCCGCGTCACCCTGCTCGCGCAGCTTCGGGTCGAGCGGGACCTGACCCAGCAGCGGAACCTCGGCACCGACGGACTTGGACAGCGACTCGGCCACGGCCTTGCCGCCGCCCGAGCCGAAGATCTCCATGCGGGAGCCGTCCGGCGCCTCGAACCACGACATGTTCTCGATGACACCGGCGACACGCTGGCGGGTCTGCAACGCGATCGCACCGGCGCGCTCGGCGACCTCGGCGGCGGCCTGCTGCGGTGTCGTGACGACGAGGATCTCCGCGTTGGGGATGAGCTGCGCCACCGAGATGGCGATGTCGCCCGTACCCGGCGGCAGGTCGAGCAGCAGGATGTCGAGGTCGCCCCAGAACACGTCGGCGAGGAACTGCTGCAGAGCCCGGTGGAGCATGGGGCCGCGCCAGACCACGGGCGTGTTGCCGGGCGTGAACATGCCGATGGAGATGACCTTCACGCCGTGCGCCTGAGGCGGCATGATCATCTTTTCGACCTTGGTGGGCTTGTCGCTGGCGCCCAGCATCCGGGGGATCGAGTGGCCGTAGATGTCGGCGTCGACCACACCGACGGACAAGCCCTTGCGCGCCATCGCGGCGGCCAGGTTGACGGTGACGCTCGACTTGCCGACCCCGCCCTTGCCGGAGGCCACGCAGTACACGCGGGTCAGCGAGCCCGGTTGCGCGAACGGGATCACCGGTTCCTCGACGTCGCCGCGCAGCTTCTTGCGCAGCTCGGTGCGTTGCTCGTCGCTCATCACGTCGAGCTCCACGCGCACGTCCCGGACCCCGGGGAGTTTCGACACGGCGGCCGTGGTGTCGCGCGTGATGGTGTCCTTGAGCGGACAGCCGGCCACGGTGAGGTAGACGGCGACCGTGACATCTCCGTCGTCGCCGACGGAGATGTCCTTCACCATTCCCAGCTCGGTGATCGGCTTACGGATCTCCGGGTCGATGACGGAGTTCAGCGCGGCGCGTACGTCCTCGACGCCGGGAGTCTCTTGCGTGGTGGTCACTGCTGCGGCACCGACCTTCTCGTCGCTGATGAGTTGCGTTCCTCCCTCATGCTACGTGTCGGTAATCGAGGCTCACCGGCTATGTCCACGCGGCGGGGACGGGGTGGGGGTAACATGGATCACACTATCCCGACAGTGATCGGGGCCGCGCCACCGGGCGCGTGCGGCCCAGGCGGTGCGACCTCGCGGAAAGCGGGGCGACGATCATGGCAACGTTGCTCGTCATCTGCGTTGTCATCGGCATCGCGCTGGTCGTGCTGGCGGCGTCGTCGGTGCGCGTCGTCAGGCAGTACGAGCGCGGGCTGATCTTCCGGTTCGGCCGGGTGTCCAGGTTGCCGAGGGAACCGGGGCTGGCTCTGATCGTTCCGGGTGTCGATCGCATGCACAAGGTGAACATGCAGGTCGTGACGCTGCCGGTGCCCGCGCAGGACGGCATCACACGTGACAACGTCACCGTGCGCGTGGACGCCGTCGTGTACTTCCGGGTGATCGATCCGGTCCAGGCGATCGTCGGGGTGGAGAACTACCGGTTCGCCATGTTGCAGGTGGCGCAGGCGAGCCTGCGGCGCACGATCGGGGAGAGCAACCTCGACGACCTGCTGTCACACCGGGAACGGCTCAACGAGGGACTCGAGTTGATGATCGACAGTCCGGCCGCGACCTGGGGCATCCACATAGACCGGGTGGAGATCAAGGACGTGGCGCTGCCGGAGTCCATGAAGCGGGCCATGTCGCGGCAGGCGGAGGCCGAACGTGAGCGCCGGGGACGGGTGATCGCGGCCGAGGGCGAGTTGCAGGCGTCGGAGAAGCTGTCACAGGCGGCGGCGAGGATGGCGAACACACCCGCGGCGTTGCAGTTGCGCCTGCTGGAGACGGTGGTCGAGGTGGCTGCCGAGAAGAACTCGACGCTGGTGCTGCCGTTCCCGGTGGAGTTGTTGCGGTTCCTCGACGAGTCCGCGAAGCGGGATGCGGTGCAGCGTGGGGCGAAGGCCGGGGAGCCGGTCCCGCCCGCGCCCCGCGAACCGGAGGCGAACGAGAGTTCCGAACGCGGCTTCGTGCGTTGGTGAGCGCCACGAACGTCCGGGCACCTCCGGGTCGCCGTTCGTGTTCGGTACCGCGCCGCCGACAGCCCGGTGAACCGTCTCCGTGCTCACCGGTTTTACGGGTGCACGAAGCGTGAGATCATGGGTACCACCCGCCCCGTGTGGTCGGCCAGCGCAACAGAGCAGAACACAGGTGATGATCGTGACCGGTCCCTTCTCGTCGGGTCGACAGGCGCCGAGGTCGCCGCGCCTTCCCACGCCGCCGTCAGGCTGGCCGATCGGCTCGTACGCCACCTACGAGGAGGCACAGCGCGCTGTCGACTACCTCGCGGACAAGGAGTTCGAGGTTCAGGACGTCACCATCGTGGGGGTCGACCTGATGCTCGTGGAGCGCGTGCTCGGTCGGTTGTCGTGGGCGAAGGTGCTGGGCACCGGTGCCGCGTCGGGCGCCTGGTTCGGTGTGTTCATCGGCGTGTTGCTGAGCCTGTTCAACCCGGCACAGGGATTCTCGTACGTGCCGCTGCTGGTCGGCCTGGTCGCCGGTGTGGTGTTCGGTGCGGCCTCGGCCGCGATGGGGTACGCGTTCACCCGCGGTCGACGCGACTTCTCGTCGGCGAGCCAGCTCGTCGCAGGGCGTTACGACGTCCTCTGCCAGCCCCGAACCGCCGAAAAGGGTCGCGATCTGCTCGCACGTCTGGCCATGGGTTCACACGGCTGAGGGAACAAGGTCTTCTATTTAGCCCCTCCGTCGTTACTGTCTGTGCTTGCGTGCTGTCATCGGTGGGCATAGATTTATGGCACCGGTCACAGGTGGTGTGTTGACCCTGTGACATCGATGACCGTGCACGTGGGGGTGGGTGGGTCTCGCCTCAGCCGCCCAGCGTGCGGTGGGGAGGAGACACATGGTGGAGGTCGCTGCACGGCGGCGGCTCCGGCGTTCACCCGGTCGGATAGCAGCGATGCTCGGTGTCACTGCGGTGACGGGTTCGATGCTGGCCGCGTGCGGGTCGAGCGATGGTATGCAGATCAACGTCTACTACGCCCCGGAAGACAACTTCCAGAAGGTGGTGGACGACTGCAACAGGCAGGCAGGCGGCCGCTACGAGATCGTCTACAACAAGCTGCCTCGCGACGCCGACGGCCAGCGCGAACAGATGGTTCGCAGGCTCGCCGCCGGTGACACCTCGATGGACGTCCTGGGACTCGACGTCACGTGGGTTCCCGAGTTCGCGGAGGCGGGCTGGGTCGAGGAGTGGACCGGCGAACACAAGGCCGAGGCCGAGCAGGACGTGCTCCCCGGACCGCTCGAGACGGCCATGTGGGACGGCCGGCTGTACGCCGCTCCGAAGAACACGAACGTGCAGCTGCTCTGGTACGACGACCGCATCACTCCCGAGCCGCCGCGCACGTGGGAAGAGATGATGGAGATGTCGCGGCAGCTGCGTGAGCAGGGCAAGCCGCACCAGATCCTCTTCACCGGCGCGCAGTACGAAGGCCTCGTGGTCGTCTACAACTCGATCGTCGAGTCGGCGGGCGGGCGCATCCTGTCCGAGGACGGCGAGTCGGTGGTGATCGACTCCGGCGCCGTGCGTGGGCTGGAGATCCTGAAGGAGGTCAGCTCGACCGGGCTCACCGACCCGTCGCTGACCAACCAGCAGGAGGACGAGGTGCGGCTGGCCTTCCAGCAGGGGCGCGGTGCGTTCCAGCTCAACTGGCCGTTCGTCTACGCGTCCTACGCCTCCGAGAAGCCGGACGAGTTGCAGCACTTCAAGTGGGCGCCCTACCCGGGTGTCGGTGAGCCGGGCACCGGACGCAGCACCATCGGCGGCTACAACCTCGCGGTGAGTTCGTCGTCGGAGCACAAGGAGGAGGCGTTCGAGGCGGCGCTGTGCCTGCGCAGCCCCGAGCACCAGAAGTTCTCCGCGCTCATGGACGGTGTGCCGCCCACGGTCGAGTCGGTCTACAACGACCCGACGCCGCTCGACCCGTCGAAGCCGGCCGACGCCGAGTCGAACCCGACCATGGAGCAGAAGTACCCGATGAAGGACACCATTCGGGACCAGCTCAAGAACGCCGCGGTACGCCCGCTGACGCCGGCGTACCAGAACCTGTCCATCGTCATGGCGAAGGTCCTGTCGCCGCCGTCGGCGATCGATCCGCAGTCCAAGGCACAGCAGCTGCGTGACCAGCTCGACGAGGCGCTCAGCTCGAAGGGCGTGATCCCATGAGTGACACGGCCGCAACCCCGGCGACCCAGGCCGCGCCCGCGCGGCGGGCCGAACCGGTGACGAAGCGGGGCAAGGCCCCGATGAGCGAGGGCAAGCGGGCCGAGCGCAAGCTCGGGCTGCTGCTGGTGGCTCCCGCGGCGATCGTGATGCTGGCCGTCACCGGGTACCCGATCGCGTATTCGGTGTGGTTGTCGCTGCAGCGCTACGACCTGCGGTTCCCGGACGAGCGCCAGTTCGTCTGGTTCGAGAACTACGCCGCCGTGCTCACCAACTCGTACTGGTGGACGGCGTTCGGCGTGACCATGCTCATCACCGTGGTGTCGGTGGCCATCGAGTTCGTACTCGGTATGGCACTGGCACTGATCATGCACAGGACCCTGGTCGGTCGCGGTCTCGTGCGCACGGTGACCCTGATCCCGTACGGCATCGTCACGGTCGTGGCGGCGTTCTCGTGGTTCTACGCCTGGACGCCCGAGACGGGATACCTCGCCAACGCGCTCGCGCCCGACGGTGCGCCGCTGACCGAACAGTGGTCGTCGCTCGGCATCATCATTCTCGCCGAGGTGTGGAAGACCACGCCGTTCATGGCGTTGCTGCTCATGGCAGGTCTGGCGCTAGTGCCGGACGACCTGCTGAAGGCGGCGTCGATGGACGGCGCGAACGCGTGGCAGCGGTTCACCAAGGTGATGCTGCCGGTGATGAAGCCGGCCATCCTCGTGGCCCTGCTGTTCCGCACCCTCGACGCGTTCCGGGTGTTCGACAACATCTTCGTGTTGACGAACGGCGCCAACGACACCTCGTCGGTGTCGATGCAGACCTACAACAACCTGATGAAGGGGCTCAACCTCGGCATCGGCTCCACGATGGCTGTGTTGATCTTCATCGCGGTGGCGATCATCGCGTTCATCTTCGTCAAGGTGTTCGGCACGGCGGCGCCGGGCAGTGACCAGGAGGGGAAGCGCTGATGGCCATAGGTACGGTCACCACCGCGCGGAAGGCACGGTGGGCGCTCATCGACATCATCGTGGTGGTCTACGCGCTGGTTCCGGTGCTGTGGATCGTCTCCCTGTCGTTCAAGACGAAGGAGACGCTCGCGGACGGCAACTTCATTCCCCGCGAATGGACGCTCGACAACTACCGCGAGATCTTCGCGACCGACGAGTTCATCCGGCCGCTCATCAACTCGATCGGTATCGCGATCATCGCGACGCTGATCGCCGTGATCCTCGGCATGATGGCGGCCTACGCGGTGGCGAGGCTCGACTTCCCCGGTAAGAAGCTGCTGATCGGGGTGTCGCTGCTGATCGCGATGTTCCCGCAGATCTCACTGGTGACGCCACTGTTCAACATCGAGCGTGAGCTCGGGTTGTTCGACACGTGGCCGGGGCTGATCCTGCCCTACATCACTTTCGCGCTGCCGTTGGCGATCTACACGCTGTCGGCGTTCTTCCGCGAGATCCCGTGGGAGCTCGAGAAGGCGGCGAAGATGGACGGCGCCACCCCGGCGCAGGCGTTCCGCAAGGTCATCGCCCCGCTGGCCGCGCCGGGCGTGTTCACCTCGGCGATTCTGGTGTTCATCTTCTGCTGGAACGACTTCCTGTTCGCCATCTCGCTGACGTCCACGGAGGCGTCGCGGACGGTGCCCGCCGCGTTGTCGTTCTTCACGGGTGCCTCGCAGTTCGAGGACCCGACCGGGACCATCTCGGCGGCGGCCGTCGTGATCACCATTCCGATCATTCTGTTCGTGTTGTTCTTCCAGCGACGCATCGTCGCGGGGCTGACCTCCGGTGCGGTGAAGGGTTAGGCAATGGCTGAGATCGTGCTCGACAAGGTGACCAAGCGGTTCCCCGACGGAGCCCTCGCCGTGTCGGAAATGGACATTCACATCAACGACGGCGAGTTCGTGATCCTCGTCGGTCCCTCGGGCTGCGGGAAGTCGACGGCGTTGAACATGATCGCGGGGCTGGAGGACATCACCTCCGGTGAGCTGCGTATCGACGGTCAGCGCGCCAACGAGAAGACGCCCAAGGACCGCGACATCGCGATGGTGTTCCAGTCGTACGCCCTCTACCCGCACATGAGTGTGCGGGAGAACATGGCCTTCCCACTGCGGCTGGCCAAGGTGGACGACGCCACGGTGAGGCAGAAGGTGGAGGAGGCCGCGCGCATTCTCGACCTGACGCAGCACCTGGACCGTAAGCCGTCGAACCTGTCCGGTGGTCAGCGGCAGCGGGTCGCCATGGGACGTGCCATCGTGCGCAACCCCAAGGCGTTCCTCATGGACGAGCCGCTGTCCAACCTGGACGCCAAGCTGCGGGGCCAGATGCGGACGTCGGTGTCGAAGCTGCAGAAGCAGCTCGGCACCACCACCATCTACGTCACCCACGACCAGACCGAGGCCATGACGCTCGGTGACCGGGTGGTGGTGTTGCGCGGCGGTGTGGTGCAGCAGATCGGTGCTCCGCAGTTCCTCTACGACAACCCCGCCAACCTGTTCGTGGCCGGGTTCATCGGCTCGCCCTCGATGAACTTCGTGCCTGCGACGCTGGAGAACGGGGCGCTGAACAGCGCTCTGGGCACCATCGAGCTGCCCGACCGGCTGCGGCGGTCGGCCGAGGAGGCGGGCGCGCCCCGTGAGGTGATCATGGGTGTGCGTCCGGAGAGCTTCGAGGACGCCGCGCTGGTCGAGGAGGGACACCGGCGAGGCGGCGCCACCTTCGGCGCCACGGTGGACGTGCTGGAGTCGATGGGCTCCGAGAAGTACGCCTACTTCACGGTGGAGGCGGAGTTGGCGCAGACCGCCGAGCTCGCGGAACTCGCGGCGGACGCGGGCGCCTCAGACGTGCCGGGAGCGGGGTCCACGATCGTGGCACGGCTGTCGGCGGCCTCGGAGGTCCGCGAGGGCGACCAGGCCCAGGTGTGGTTCGACGTGGAGAAACTCCACCTGTTCGACCCGTCGTCGGGCAAGAACCTCACCTACGCCGGCTGACTCACCGCGCGTGCACAGGCTGCGACCCGAGACGAAGTGTCTCGTGTCCGCAGTCTGTGCACGCGTGTCCGCAGTTAGGGACGGGTGTCCGCACCCGGTGTCACCGTGTCCGCGGGTTGTGGACGGGTGCGGGAAGTGCGGACACGGTGTCAGGGGCGGTGGGCGCGCACGGCTTGGATGACGTCGTCGTCCCAGCGGTGGGTGCGGATCATGCGGTAGCGTTCGCCCGCGACCCAGAGGTACGCCTCGGCCTCCGTACGGTCGCCCACCAACTCGGCCTGGCGCAGCATCTGTACCACCGGCTGGTACTCCTCGGCGTACCAGCGCTGCGCCACGGTGGCCCGGTCGAGCAGCGTTCCCTCGTCCTGCATCAGCCGGAAACCCCAGGCCTCGACGTGCTCACCGAGTTGCGCGTAGTCCTCGGGATCGGTCACCACCACGGCCGCGCGGGCTTCGCCGCGCAGCGGTACCCGTTCCAGGAACAGCCTGCGGTAGCCCTTGACGATGAGATCGCCCCGGTACCGGATGCCGTCGGGGTTCAGTTTGGTCCGTACCAGGATGACGTTGGCCTCGATCGAGGTCAGCCCGAGCGCGTAGGCCACCGACACGCGGTGGTGCCCGTCGATCACGAAGTGCAGGTCGCCGACGCGGTAGACATCGATGGGCGGGATGTACTCGCCGCGTCTGCTCGCCAGGGCGAGCCGTTCCCACCGCTGCCGTACTCGTGCGGACGTGGGCCGGAACCGGCGGTCGAAGTCGTGGCTGCGGTCGACGCTGCCCACGATGGAGTCGAGCCGGATCACCCGCAGCCCTATCCGCCGTTCGCTCTCCTTGCCGAGCGCCTCCACCACCTCGTCGAACGGCAACGTGATGTTGACGTCGTCGGGTTCGCGTCGCAGCCAGTTGGACAGCCGGGACAGCACCTGGCGGCGCCGCGCACGGAGGAAGTCGTGTTCGGCGTCGACGCGGGGAAAACCTGTGTCGCGGTTCTTCACAGTGCCTCCGTTCCAGCGCGGGAGCCGATGTGGAACACGTGAGCGCCGACGATGTTGCGTACGCGTGTGCCGTCGAGGTGGTGGTCGGGCGGCCGCTTGCCGTACGGGTGGACATGGCCGTGCAGCAGCCACCGTGGTCGTAGGCGCCGGACGGTGTGCCTGAGGCAGTCGAAGCCCTGGTGCGGCGGGTCCGTGCCGTCGCCGACACCGCGTGGCGGGGTGTGGGTCAGCAGCACGTCGACGGGTTCGCCCCGGGCCCGCCGCACGAGCCGACGGGCGCGGCGGCTCTGCTCGGATTCGGTCCACTGGTTCGGACCGCCGTTGTAGCAGGGCGATCCGCCGAGGCCCGCGACGCGGACACCCGCGATCTCGACGACGCGTCCGTCGGCGTTGACGCCGCCGGGCGGTCCGGGCCAGCGGGCCGGAAACCCTGCCCGCAGGGGCAGCCCGTTGCGGAAACCGAACCCGCTCAGGTCGGGATCGTGGTTGCCGGGAACGAACACCAGAGGCCGGTCGAGCGCGCTCGCGAGGAAGTCGAGGTAGTCGAACGGGAGGTCACCCGCGGCGAGGATCAGGTCGACGGAGAGGTCGGTGACGCGATCGGTCCACAGTGCCTCCTCGACCTCGTCGGAGACGGCGAGTATCCGCGGCGGCGCGTCGGTCCGGAGGACGCCGCCGAAGTGGTGACCGCCCGGCGGGGACATGCCCCCATTATCCCGTGCCACGGGCGAACTCGGGGTTCGTCGCGATGATCACGGTGACGACGACCACCCACACCAGCGCGGTCGTGAGGGCCCAGAACTTCAGGTTGGTGAGCATCCGGAGCACGGCTTCACTCCTTTCGGTCGAGCACGGGGAGAACGGCGAGGACACCTGGGCTCCGACGGCGGTGTCAGAGCCATTTCTTCTTGCGGAACACGCGGTAGAGCACGAGGCAGATGACGAGGATGACCGCGATGACGGCCGGGTAGCCGTAGCGGGACTGCACTTCGGGCATGTACTCGAAGTTCATCCCGTAGATGCCGGCGATGGCCGTGGGCACGGCGACGATCGCGGCCCAGGAGGTGATCTTGCGCATGTCCGAGTTGAGCTGGAGGGTGATCTTTCCGAGCGTGGCGTCGACGAGCGTGGTCAGCAGTTCGTCGAACGCCGCGACGCGGTCGGACACCGTGGTGACGTGGTCGTGCACGTTGCGGAAGTACGACCGCACCTCGTCCGGGATCAGCCGCGTGTAGCCCTCCGCGAGCCTGCGCAGCGGGGCGGCGAGGGGCAGCACGGCTCTGCGCAGTTCGAGCACTTCGCGTTTGAACAGGTAGATCTGCTCGGACGTGACGCGTGTGCGCGGGGCGAACACCTCGGTCTCCATCTCGTCGATGTCGTCCTCGATGCGTTCGGTGACGTTCAGGAAGTGGTCCACGACGTGGTCGGCGATGGCGTGCAGCACCGAGGCGGGGCCGGGCGCCAGGCGTTCCGGGTCGGCGTCGAGTTCCCTGCGCAGGTGGGCGAGTCCGGCGTGGTTGCCGTGGCGCACCGTGATGATGAAGTCGGAGCCGAGGAACGCCATGAGCTCGCCGGACTCGACGATCTCGTTGGCGGTGGTGGGGGAGTCGTGCTCCACGTACCGGACGGTGCGGAACACCATGAAGAGCGTGTCGTCGTAGCGCTCCAGCTTGGGTCGCTGGTGTGCGTGCACGGCGTCCTCGACGGCGAGTTCGTGCAGTCCGAACGTGTCGGCGATGCCCTGGATCTGCGCCTCGTCGGGCTCGTGCAGGCCGATCCACACGAAGCCCTCGCCCCGCTTGCGGACCTCGGCGATGGCGTCGACGTGGGACCACTCCCCGGGTTGCCGTACGCCGTCTATGTAGACACCGCAGTCGACGACGTACGTCGACGGCCGGATCTCCCGGGAGTCGCGACGGCGACCGTCGCGGGAGACGCGGCCGTTACCCCGGCCGCGCAGGTTGCCGAGGGAGCGAATTGCGGGCATGACGGTCTCCTGGCTGTGACGTCGAGGACTGAAGACGACAGGCACATGCCAGCGGCCCCGCCCAGGGCCACGCCACGCGGAAGCGAGTTACCGACTGTCGCGACGGCGGTGATCGGCTCTGGAGGTGGGAACGCCGGCTGAACTAGGGAGCGGACTATCGCCACTACTCATCTGCGTCCTCACCTCCTCGGAGTCGAACTCGACGGACGCGGGCGGCGAGAGAATCCCGCCGGTGCGATCACCGCGCCGTCTTCCGAGGGTACTCCTGCCGGGCAGGCCACGTCGGTACAGGTCGGTGTGATGTAGGTGAACACCCGGTGCGGGCGTGGCACACTGCGCAATCACCCGCGCGGTGGGCCCTCCACCGGCTACGGTGAGGCGAGTCCATGCCCGGTCGCTCACGCGACGGCGAGGACGTCTTGTAGGACACCCCCGAGGACGGACATGGCTTCGAGTCTGGACACGGTTCGAGAGCGGCTGCGGCGGTTCGCCGAGTACGAGGCGGCGGAGCACTCGCCGCTGTACTCGCACCTGGCCGCGAAGGCAGCCACCGACGACGACGTGGCGGTACTTCTGACCTCGGCCTCCGGCAACGACGCGCACCCGACGTTGTTGCTCGCGGCCGCACACCGGCTGCTCCAGTCCGACCCGGTCCACCCGCTGACGCGTTACTACCCGTCACTGGGCGGGCTCGACGGTCCGGACGAGCGGACCTGGGCGTTGTTCCGGGAGTTCGTGCTGGAGCGGGCCGAAGCGATGCGCGAACTCGTCGCCACCCGGTTCACGCAGACCAACGAGGTGCGCAGGGCGGCTGTGCTGTACCCCGCCGTGGCGTCCGTGGCGAAGCGGGTCCGTGGGGCCGTCGGCCTGCTGGAGGTCGGGTGCAGCGCCGGGTTGCTGCTGGGCATGGACACGTTCTCGTACCGGTACCTGAGGGAGGGCGGGGAGCAGGTCACGGCGGGTCCGGCGAAGGCGGCCGTGGGCCTGCACTGCGCGCTGTCGGTGGAAGAGGGCGCGGCGTTTCCGGCGCTGCCCAGGAAGGTGACGGTCAAGGCAAGGGTCGGACTGGACCGCTCGCCCGTGGACGCCTCCGACGAGGAGGAGCTGGCGTGGTTGGAGGCGTGCGTGTGGGCCGACCAGCCGGACCGCATCCGGTTGCTGCGCACGGCGGCGGCCGCGCAGCGGCGCATCCGGCCGGAGTTCGTGGTGGGGGACGCGGTGGACGACCTCACCGGGGCGGCCGAGCGGGTGCCGGACGAGCTGCCGCTGGTGGTGTTCACGAGCCACGCTCTGCCGTACCTGCCGGCGACGCGGCGCGACGACTTCGTGGCCGCGTTGCGCGACCTCTCCGCCCGGCGTGCGTTGTGGTGGGTCGCGATGGAGAACTACGAGGCGGGTCTGCGCCACGTGCTGCCGGGACACGACGAGCTCTCCTACGCCAGGACGGGGCGGACGACGCTGGGGGTCGTGTCCTTCGAGGACGGAAGGGCGAACGCCGAGATCAAGGCCGTGGCCGTGCCCCACGGGCAGCGCATGACGTGGCTGGCGGCCTGAGCCGAACGCGCCGGGTCAGCAGCGGGGGTTCACGCCCCATGCCCGGAGAGCCTCGGCGAGCCTTTCGGCCAGCAGCCCCGCCCGTTGCAGGGCGCTCAACTCGGCGGTGCTCACCCAGCGGGCGTCGTCGGCGTCGTCCCCGGGACGGAGTCGCCCACCCTCGACGGCGCACGTGTAGTCGTGGATCTCGTACCGGCCGCGGGTGACGGAGCCCACAAGGCCGGAGGGACGCACGGTGAGTCCGGTCTCCTCGCGCAGTTCGCGGACGACCGCCTCGGCGTCGGTCTCGCCGGGTTCCACCCGGCCGCCCGGCAGCGACCACAGCCCCGCGGAGGGCGCGTGGCCTCGGCGGACGAGCAGCAGGCGTCCGTCGGCGTCGAACACGATCCCGCCGACACAGCGTTCGGTGCCCACCCGGGATCTCCCCTCTCGGAACGTGTCCTGTGTCACCCGAAGGACTCACGCAGTGTAGTCAAAGATCGCGAACCGCGCGGGGCGCTGACCCAAGTGCAGGACTTTGCTGACGTAACGGAGCGCAGTGCGGTACAAACTTAGTGGCACCAAGCCGCACACAGGTCCGCACTTCGAGAGACGGGATTGATCGCTGTGAACGCGAAAAAGCTTGCGACGTTCGCTGGGATCGCGTTGGTCCTCTTCTTCGTGATCGCCCGACCAGGGGAGGCGGCGGGGTTCGTGGACAACATCATCACCGCTCTGCGGGACGCCGCCGAAGCCGTGATCACTTTCGTCAGCAACGTCTTCAGCTGACCGGCGATAGGCTCCGGCCATGTTCGCGCCCCGCGATCCAGACGAATATCTGCTCGACACCGAGCGCCGGGTGATCAGGATCCGGCGGCACTGGGCCTGTCTCACCTGGGAGACCTTCGAGGCCGTCGCCCTGATCGCCGTGTGCGTGATGGTGTCGTACATCCTGCCGCCCGCGATGTGGATGGTGCAGAACATCCTCTGGTACGTTGCGCTCTTCCTCGTGCTGCGCTACGCCTACCAGGTGATCGAGTGGTGGGTGGAACGGCTGGTGGTCACGGACAAACGGTTCGTCATGACCACCGGCGTCTGGACGACGCAGGTGCTGATGATGCCGATCACCAAGGTCACCGACCTGACTTACGAGCGGCCGTTCCTCGGCCGCATCCTCGGGTACGGGACGATGGTCGTGGAGTCGGCGGGTCAGATCCAGGCGCTGAACCGCATCGAGTACCTGCCGAAGCCGGAGGAGTTCTACGACACGATCTCCGAGCTGGTGTTCGGCGACAAGCAGAAGCAGGCCGAGCGGTTCTCCATGATCAAGGCGCAGCGTGCGGCGCGGCGCAGCAAGAAGGTGATCGGCTGAGGGTGGGCAAGGGGGTGCGCCCGCACGCTGGACAATGGTCGGCGTGCGCATCGACCTGCATACTCACTCCACAGTCTCGGACGGCACCGACAGCCCCGACGGGCTCGTGCGCGTCGCGGCGGACGCCGGTCTCGACGTCGTCGCGTTGACCGATCACGACACCACCGCCGGGTGGGAGGCGGCGGCGCGAGCGCTGCCGCGTGGGCTCCGGCTGGTGCCGGGTGCGGAGCTGTCGTGCGAGTCGGTGGCCGTCGACGGGCGCAGGGTGAGCGTGCATCTCCTGGCGTACCTGTTCGACCCCGAGGCCCCTGCTCTGGTGGCGGAACAGCGCCGACTGCGGCTGGAACGACGGACACGGCTGCGGGTCATGGCCGAGCGGATGGCCGCTGACGGCCTGCCGATCGATCCCGACGAGGTGCTGGGCGGTCTGCCCCCCGACGCCCCGGCGGGCAGGCCGCACCTCGCGCGCGCACTCATGCGGGCGGGAGTGGTTCAGACCGTGGACGAGGCGTTCGCGCGGTTTCTCGGCGGAGGCCGGGGTTACTACGTGCCGAGGACGGACACGCCGGTGGAGACGGCCATCGACATGATCGAGGACGCGGGCGGGGTGACGGTGCTGGCGCATCCCTTCGCGACGTCGCGAGGCCCGACGGTGTCGGAGGACACGATCGCCGCGCTGACCGAACGCGGGCTCACCGGGGTGGAGGTGGATCACCCCGACCACGACGCGGCGACCCGGCGCCGCCTGCGGGCGCTGGCCGACGACCTCGGACTGGTCCGGACCGGTTCCAGCGACTACCACGGCACCAACAAGACCATCGCCATCGGGCAGGAGACCACGGACCCCGACCAGTTCGAGGCGTTGCTGGCGAGAGCGGGCGGGACTCCGGTGACGGCGTCGTGAGCGAGTTCTTCGACGCGACCCTGTTCCTGGAGGCGGCGATCACCCTGCTGGTGATCATGGATCCGCCCGGCACGGTGCCGGTGTTTCTGAGCCTGGTCGGTCGCAAGCCGCCCGTCGCGAGGGCGAAGGCCGCGCGACAGGCGGTGCTCGTCTCGCTGTTGGTGATCACGCTTTTCGCCGTCGCGGGCCAGTTCATCCTGGCGTACCTGGGTATCGGCATTCCCGCGTTGCAGGGTGCGGGCGGGCTGCTGCTGTTGCTCGTGGCGCTCGACCTGCTCACCGGCAAGGGCACGCCGGAGGCGGAGGCCGCCGAGGACGTCAACGTCGCACTCGTGCCGCTGGGTACCCCGTTGCTCGCGGGGCCGGGAGCGATCGCGGCGACCATCGTGTTCGTCCGCCAGGCGCACGGGCACGTGGGCGCTTACGTGGCGCTGGGCGCGGCCATCGTGGCCGTGCACCTGGTTCTGTGGGCGTGCATGAGGTACTCGGGTGTGTTGATCCGCCTCGTCCGGGAAAGCGGGATCACCCTGCTGGCCAAGGTCGCGGGTCTGCTGCTGGCCGCCATCGCCGTCGAGTTGGTGGCCGACTCGATCCGCGGCTTCGTCGAGGGAGCATGAGATGGAACAGCTCGGGTTCGACTTCGGCGTCGAACCGCAACCGCTGATCAAGGTGACGCCCGCGAGGTTGTCGCTCTACGACGACTGCCCGCGCCGGTACCGCATGACCTACCTCGACCGTCCGACGCCGACACGGGCGGGGCCGTGGGCGCACAACACGGTGGGCGCGGTGGTGCACAACGCGATGCGGGAACTCTTCGGCCTCCCGGTGGCCGAGCGAACGCCCGAACGGGCCTCGGTGTTGGTGAGCAGGCACTGGCGCAGCGCGGGGTTCGCCGACGCCGTGCAGGTGGCCCGGTACGCCGAGACGGCCCGCCGGTGGGTCGCCGACTACGTGGAGGCCGGTGGCGCGGACGCCGACGTGGTGGGCCTGGAGCAGTGGGTGTCCGCCACGGTCGGCAGTGACCCGGCCGCGCCGTCACTGATCGTGGAGGGCCGGGCCGACCGCATCGATCGCCGGGGCACAGAGCTGGTCGTGGTCGACTACAAGACGGGCCGCCGTACGCCCGAGGACGCCGACGCGCGACGGTCACGGGCACTGGCTCTCTACGCCGTCGCGGCCGGCCGCACCCTGCGTGCGCCGTGCTCGCGGGTGGAGTTGCACCACCTGCCCACGGGGACCGTTGCCGTTGCGGAACACACCGCCGACACGTTGGGGGAACACGTACGCGAGGCGGAGGAGACCGCCACGGCTTCCCGGGCCGCAGCCGATAGGCTCACGCGAGGGGGCGATCCGGACCGACTTTTCCCTGCGCGACCGGCACCCCGTTGTGCCTGGTGCGAGTTTCGTCCCAGCTGTCCGGAGGGGCGGCAGGCGGCACCCGCTGCTCGTCCGTGGGACTTGCTGACGCCGACGACGTGACGACGATTGACGGAGTGACATGGCTGAGCCGGACACGGTGGAGTTGAGGGTGGCGTCGCCTGCCCGGGAGCCGGCCCGAGCCAGGATCCCCGGATGGCGGGGGATCACTGGAGCTTTCGCGGCGGGCTGGGGCGTGGTCTTCCTCGTACTGCTGGCCGCGCAGCTCCTGGCGTGGGCGGGTGGCGGTGAGGGCCCCGGCGCCTACACCCTCGTGGGGCATCTCGTCGGTGGCGTGCTCGCCGGTGGGGCGCAGTACGTCGCGGACCGCAGCGACGGCGTGCGCGCGGGTGTCGCGGGTGGGGCCGTCGCCGTGCTCACCCCCACGATGTTGTGGCTGTTCTGGTGGTCGTGAGGCCGCCCGCGCGTTCGGTCCGGAGTCCGCGCCTGCCGACACCGCCGAGCGCGTCGTACCGGGTGGCCGGACGTCAGTCCACGCCCAGCCAGCCGCGCCAGCGGGGGAGGAGTTCCTTCAGCAGTACGGTCGGGTTCTCCGTGTTCGGCGAGTGTGCGGCGTCGGGGACGACGACGAACTCGGCGTCCAGCCGCCGCGCCATGTCCTGCTGACTCGGCACGCTCCACGCGTCGTCGTGCTCACCCGCGACCACGAGGCTCGGCACCCCGGACTCGCGGAGTACCGCCGCGAGTTCCGCGACGAGGTCGGGTTCCCGCCGCAGCCCGTCGGCCATCCCCAGCAGGCACGCCGCCGTCGTGGCCACGAAACGCCTGCGGTGGAACTCGGCCAGCCCGCCGGGAATCGGCGGGCGTCCTGTGCCCAGCCGTGCGGTCAGCCGCTCCCGGACCGCGTACGCCGCTTCCACGCCCCGCGCACGCAGCACGATCTCACCGGCGTCCATGGCCTGGTACCGGGGTCCCGGCGGCAGGGCGGCGGGCCCACTGCACAGCAGGGTCAGTCCGGCGATCGGAGCACCGGTCAGAACAGCTCCCCTGGCCACGAGACCGCCGTAGGAGTGCCCGAGCAGGACGACGGGGCCGTCGGCGGCGAACTCCACCACGAGGCCGGCCACCACCTTGCCCAGTTCTCCCGGGCTGTAGGCCGACTCGTCGGCGGGGCCGGGCGAGGCGAACTGTCCGGGAAGGTCGATCGCCACCGGGAGGATCCCCGCCTCGGCGATGCCGTCCAGCAGCGGCGCGAAGTCCTCCTTGGAGCCGGTGTAGCCGGGAACGAGCAGCGCGGTCGCGACCGCGTCGTCCGGGAGTGGGCCTCGTAGCGCGGCCACCGGGCCGTGCGGGCCGCGAAGTTCCACCTGATCGCCCCCGTGGGGGCTCAGTTGGGAGGACGCACTCACCGGCTCACCTCAGCGCCACCAGGGTCCGTCCACGTTGTTCGAGCAGCACCGGGCCCGTCGTCCCGAGCTCGACCGGCCCCACGTACCCGTGTCGGTCCACGGCCACCGTGCGGGTCGTCGCCCCGGTGCGTTCGTCGAGCGCGGCGATCCCGCCTTCGATGGGCACCACGTACTCGCCCGCGAAAACCGTACCCGCGCCGAGGGTGCCTTCGACCGTCCAGCGGGGCCGCAGCTCGTCGCGGGCGAGCGCGACGGTGCGGGAGCCGGTGAACCAGTACACGTGCTCGCGGCCCACGAAGGTCGGGACCACACCGGAGTCGGGAACGGCGGCGAGGTCGGACGCCGGAACGGCGAGATCGTAGGTGCCCACCTGTTTGCCGTCGTGGTTCCAGACGAAGAGCTGCCGCCGGTCGGGCAGGGCCACCGCCACCCGCTCGTCCGACACGGCCACGAGCTGAGCGGACATCTCGGGCAGCAGCGCGCTGAACACCTGCTCGGGTTCGTCGGCCTCGTCGCCCGCGGCCTTCAGGACGGTGAGCCGTGCGCCGGTCTCGCCCGGGCAGTGTTCGATCACCCCGACCTTGTCACCACCGGCGGCCACCGTCGAGTAACGGCACTCCGGCCTCGGCTGGCGGCCGGGATTGACCGGGGCGGGAACCCGCCCGTACTCGAGCGTCTTGACGAGGTCGCTGCGCCAGGTGTTGAGCAGCCTCGTGCCCGTGGTGGTCACGTGGCCGTCGTCCACGACCAGCCGCGTGGGTGCCTCGGCGTCGCCGTTGCGCTGGGCCGTCCGTCGGCCCGTGGCGGGATCGAGCTGGGTGACCTCACTGCATCCGGTGTCCTTGCGGTAGACGGCCACCGCCTTCGACCACGCGGCGCCCACGGTGCACAGTTCGAGATCGCGGCTGTAGCTCCAGCGGATCTCGCCCGTGAGCGGGTCGCGGCCCGCGACGGTGCCGTCCGAGGCGGTGATCACGAACCCGCCCTGAGCCACCGGCACCGGGGTCGCCTCGCTCTCAGCGCTCCACCGTTCCGCCATGGCCCCGGGCACGGCTGAAGGCACACCGAGGCGAGGCGGCGGGACCGAGGCTGTGCGTTGCGTGGTGGCGTGGCTGTCGCTGAACAACCAGACCACCACGCCCGTGGCGACGCAGAGGATCGTGAGTGTCGCGGCCAGGACCCGGTCACGGCGCCGGTTCCACGGCGAGCGCCGCGGCGCAGGCGGGGACTCCGGTGCGTCGGCGGTGTCGCCTGCGGTGCCGTGATGAGCGGCGGGTTCCCCGTCGGAAGGAGCCGGGCCGGTCCGCGAGAGCACGTCCTCGGTTTCCGGCGGGTGAGCCGTCGTCTCGGGGGAGTCCTCGCTGGGCCGTCCGCTGGTCACGCGCCCTAGTCTGCCTCCGCCACTGTTTCGGTGGTGTTGGCGGGGTTGGCGCTGCCCACTCCCTCGGCGCGCGTCCTGCGGCGACGGCGACGGGTGGGCCGCTCGCCGCTGTCTCCGCGTGCCGACTCGTCCTTGTCGGCGGGCGCGGGATGCTCGGCGGTCGGGGTGTGCGGGACGCCTCCCCGAGTGCGGCGCCTGCGCGGGCGTGTGTTGTCGGAGGGGGTCTCGTCGGCGGCCGTGGTGGCCGCCCGCTCGTCGGCGTCCGCCCGCGAGGCGGTGGCAGTGACCTCGCGACCGCTGCGGGTGCGCCTGCGCTGGCGGGACCTGCGCTGGCGAGGGGCTTCCGCACGACGTCGCCGCTTGCCCCCGAAGTCCTCCTCCGCCTCGGCGGCGAGCCCGGCGCGGGTGCGCTTGGACAGCGGCAACCTGCCGGTGGCGTTCTCCGGGATCCCGAGGTCGGCGAACAGGTGCGGGGAGGTGGAGTAGGTCTCCACCGGCTCCGGCATGTCGAGGCCTAGCTCGTCGGAGATCAGCTTCCAACGCGGGATCTCGTCCCAGTCGACGAGCGTGATGGCCACCCCGGTCTTGCCCGCGCGGCCCGTGCGGCCGATGCGGTGCACGTAGGTCTTCTCGTCCTCGGGAGTCTGGTAGTTGATGACGTGGGTGACGTCGTCGACGTCGATGCCTCGCGCGGCGACGTCGGTGGCCACCAGCACGTCCACCTTGCCCGACCGGAACGCCCGCAGTGCCTGCTCGCGTGCGCCCTGGCCCAGGTCGCCGTGGACGGCGGCGGCGGCGAACCCACGCTCGGCGAGGTCGTCGGCGACCTTCTGCGCCGTCCGCTTGGTGCGCGTGAAGATCATGGTCAGGCCCCGGTCCTCCGCCTGGAGCACCTTCGCCACCAGCTCGGGCTTGTCCAGCGAGTGCGAGCGGTAGGCGTACTGCGTGGTGCGCTCGTGGACCGCGCCGGCCTCGTTGTCCTCGGCCCTGATGTGGGTCGGCTGGTGGAGGAAGGTCCTCGCGAGGGTGAGGATCGGGCCCGGCATCGTGGCCGAGAACAGCATCGTCTGGCGCTCGTCGGGCACCATCCGCAGAACGCGCTCGATGTCCGGCAGGAAGCCGAGGTCGAGCATCTCGTCGGCCTCGTCGAGCACGAGCGTGGACACCTTGCCGAGCACCAGGTGGCGCTGTTCGGCCAGGTCGAGGAGCCTGCCGGGCGTGCCGATGACCACGTCGACGCCGTCGCGCAGGGACTTGATCTGGGACTCGTACGGGCGGCCCCCGTAGATGGAGGCGACGCGCACGCCGAGGTGCTTGCCCGCTTTCGTGAGGTCCTCGTGGACCTGCACGCACAGCTCGCGCGTGGGCACCACCACGAGCGCCTGCGGCGTGCCGTCACCGGGAAGCGTCAGCCGCTGCAGCAGCGGCACACCGAACCCGAGCGTCTTGCCCGTCCCGGTCCGCGCCTGCCCGATGACGTCCTCGCCGCGCAGCGCGAGCGGCAGGGTCAGGGCCTGGATGTCGAAGGTGCGCTCGATACCGGAGTCCCCGAGCGCCCGGACGATGTCGGTGTGGACGCCGAGCTCGGCGAACGTGGGGTTGTCCGGTTTGCCCGCGTCCGTGCCCGTCAGCGGGCCTGCCGTGTGGTTGTTGTTCTGGTCGATGTCGAATCGCCTCTCTCATACCAGCGCGCACAGCCCGGTACTCGCGGCCTGTCGACCACCACGCGAAAAGCGCGTTCGCTTCGCGATGTGTCACACGAAACGGAGTGGGATGCCGCCGAAAGGCGTGCACGCACACTGTCAGTACGTAGTGAAGTGGTGCGACGGAAGACGGCGTGGGAAACCCGGTGCCGGGTCGGCACTGTCGTGTCGAGCGCCTCGTACTCGCCATCTCGACGTCGTGCACTACACGAGGCCAACTTCACTACCAGTCGACAGTCTAACCTGTCCAGTTCCCGATTCCGGGGTGTCGCATGACGCGACGGCGTGTTGTTGGTCTCGTTGTGGCCTGAACTACGGTTGTCACGTGACTGACGCGAAGGCTGGGGCCACCGAGGACCCCCGGGAGATCGGGACGGGCGTCGTCGACCTGCTCGGCGTGCTGGCGTACGGCGAGCTGTCGGCGTTCGACCGGCTGGCCGAGGACGCCCGCACGGCACCCACCCTGGCGGGGAGGGCGGCGCTCGCCTCGATGGCGGCGGCCGAAATGGGTCACTACGGGTTGCTGGAGCGCTACCTCGACGAGCGCGGCGTCGGCGTCGAGGAGGCCATGCGCCCGTTCATGCGGCACATCGACGCGTTCCAGGAGTCCACCGCGCCGAGGAGCTGGCTGGAGTCGCTGGTCAAGGCGTACGTCGTGGACAACCTGGCCGCCGATCTGTACCGCGAGCTGGCCGAGGTGCTCGACGACGAGACCCGCGAGCTGGTGACCACCGTGCTGGCCGACACCGGCCACTCCGCGTTCGCCCAGCGAGAAGTGGCGGCGGCCATCGAGAACGACACACCCGTGCGCGACCGGCTCGCCCTCTGGAGCCGCCGCCTGCTCGGGGAGGCGTTGACGCAGGCCCAGTACGTCGTGGCGGAGAGCGACGGACTCGCCGAGCTCATCGTGGCCGGAACCGGCGACCTCTCGGGTATCGCGGCGCTGTTCCGCAAGCTCCAGCAGCAACACACCAAACGGATGCAGGCCCTCGGTCTTGGCTAGGCTGGAGAGTGACGAACGGTCACGACTAGGCGGAGGTCGCAGTGGAGGTCAAGATCGGCATCAAGGACGCGCCGCGGGAGCTCGTGGTGGCCAGCAACTCCTCGGCCGAAGAGGTGGAGAAGCAGGTCGCCGACGCGCTGAGTGCCGATGACGGCCTGTTCCGGCTCACCGACGAGAAGGGTCGTAAGTTCCTCGTCCCGGCCGACCGCATCGCCTACGTCGAGATCGCGCCGTCCGACGTGCGCCGGGTCGGTTTCGCCGTCGGCTCCTGAGATTCTGAGACGTCCGGCCATCCTCCGTCCCCGCTTTTGTGGCTACGGAGGGTGGCCGACGTTTTTCCAGGTCAGGCGCGGTGTGTATCATGTGTGTATGGCGCGCCTCAACGTGTACGTGCCCGACGAACTCGCCCAGCGGGCGAAGGACGCCCGGTTGAACGTCTCGGCATTGACTCAGAACGCCATCGCCGCCGAGTTGGACCGGCGGGCGACCAGCCGATGGCTGGACAGCCTTCCGACTCCGCGGCACCAGGTGGCACACGAGGAGGTCCTGGCAGCCTTGGACGCGGCCCGGGACGAGCTGGAACGCCACGGCGATGTCTGAGGTCCCCACCGGTGAGATCGTCGTCGACGCCTCCGTCCTCGTCGACATCCTCGCCGGAACCCCGGTCGGCGGCGCCGCGCGTGACCGTATCCGGCACGCGATCCTGCACGCGCCCGCCCACGTCGACGCGGAGGTCCTGTCGGCACTGTCGTGGCTACAGCGTGCCGGTGTGCTCGACGCGACCGCTGTCAGTCACGCACTCACGTCCCTGGTTCACCTGCCGGTGCGTCGGCACGAGCTGCCCAAGTTGACCTCGGGCGCCTGGTCCCGGCGTGAGAACGTCCGGATGGCCGATGCTCTTTACGTCGAGCTGGCCAGCCAGCTCGGAGTCACGTTGGTGACCAGTGACCAGCGGCTTGCTCGGACGTGTCCCCTGGCCGAGTCCGTGACCGAGCCGCCGGACTAGCCCTCCGCCGGGGCCAGGTCGGCCAGTGACGTGGGCACCGCGAACGGTGGCCTGCTCACACCCATGATCCGGTAGCGGTCCCACGGATCCGGGTCGGAGATCTCGCCGTGGGCGCTGCCCTCGGGGGTGCGGATCTCGACCTTCTGTTTCTTCCCGTCCGCCAGTTCGGAGACCCGCTGATCGGCCTTGATCCGGCCGTACCAGCGGTAGTAGCCGTCGATCGGCTGGAAGTGGCCGCGCAGCTCGACCTCCACCGCGAGCTCGGTCTCACCGAGCCGGAGCGTGGCCGCGCCCGTGTAGCCGTCCTCGTCGTGGTCGTGTCCGCTCACGATGGTTCTCCCGTCTGTTCGGGGCTCACTGGGGTGCGTTTCAACGTGACGACCTTGTTGGCGTCCAGCGGTTTGTCCGGATCGAGCACGATCCCGTGCTGCCGGGTCAACCCGTCGATGGCGGCCCAGATGATCTGCGTCAGGTACTCCACGACGCTGTCGCGGCTCATGGTCCGCTTCTCCAGCCACCACTCGCCGGTGTTCTGGACCATGCCGACGATGCCGTGGGCCCAGGGCTCGGCAGCGCCGGAATCCATGTTGAGCATCCGCATGTAGTCGCCGAGCAGCGCGGTCAGCGCGGTGGCGATGAGTTGCTTGTCCTCGGCGACCACGTCGGCGTCCACCGGCCGGTCGCCGAACGACTTGCGGGCCAGCAGGTGGTAGAGGTTCGGATGTTCCTCGATCACCGAGAAGAACGCGTCGAGCGCCATGCGGATGCGCGGTAGCGGCGCGAGTTCGGCGTTGATCGCGGGGATGAGGCGCGCGAACAGCATTTCCGTGCCCCGGCGGCCGAGCGCCAGGTACAGGTCGGCCTTGTCGTCGAAGTGGCGGTAGAGCACGGGTTTGGTGACGCCCGCGGCCGCGGCCACGTCCTCCATGCCCACGTCGGGGCCGTGCTCGTCGAGCGCCCTGAGTGCGGCTTCCACGAACTCCGCCCGGCGGGCGATCCGGTGTTTGCGCCAGCGGTCGCGGCGCGCGTCGCCGGTGGGTCTCGCGCCGGAATCGCGCGCCGACCTGCTGGAGCGGTTGACACGGTCGGCCATGTTGTCCATGCTACCAGAAGTAACTGTTACCCGAGGTTACATAAAAGGGGAAGGTGGTGGCCGCGATGACGCGTGCGGTGAGGGAGTCGAGCCGCGAGAAGACCGCCGAACGGCTGCTGAAGTCGTCGGCCGGCAAGTTCTACGACCCCGAGATCGACATCGACTGGGACGCTCCTCTCGTGGAGGGCAAGCGCTACCTCCCCGAACACCGGTCCAGCCTCTACGGCACCGAGCTGTGGGAACGCCTCACGCCCGAGCAGCGCATCGAACTCGGCAAGCACGAGATCGCGAGCATCGCCACGAACGGGATCTGGTTCGAGGTGCTGCTCATGCAGATGCTGCTCAAGGAGGTCTACAACGCCGACCCCACCACCGGCTTCGCGCAGTACGCACTCACCGAGATCGCCGACGAGTGCCGCCACTCCACCATGTTCGCGCGGTTCAGCGCCCGCGTCGGTTGCCCGCACTACGGCCCGGTCGCCTGGCGGAAGCGGCTCGGCAAGTTGTTGAACGTGCTCGCGTACGGGCCCGCGATGTACGGGTCGATCCTGGTGGCCGAGGAGATCCTCGACCGGTTGCAGCGCGAGCAGATGAACGACCCCGACATCCAGCCGCTCGTGCGCATGGTCAACCGCATCCACGTGCTGGAGGAGGCCCGGCACGTGACGTTCGCCCGGGAGGAGGTCAAGCGCAGCATGGCCCGCCTGCGGGGCCCCGAGAAGGCCTACCAGCAGTGGTTGATCGCCGTGGTGGCCCACGAGATCACCCGCAGCCTGGTCAACCCGCGCGTCTACACCGCCGTCGGCATCCGTCCGGGAGACGGCTACCGCGCGGCCATGACGAACCCGAACTGGCAGGAGACGATCCGCTACTGCGGAGAACGGATCATGGGCTTCCTCGACGAGGTCGGGCTCGTCGGCGCTCCGGGGATGCCGTGGTGGCGACGCTCGTTCCTGCTGGGCGCCCGATGAGTACGGGCCGTTTCACCACCTCCGACGGCACGTCGCTGGTGGTCGAGTACGGCGGTCCCGCCGACGCGGAGGTCACCGTCGTCCTCGTGCACGGCTGGACGCAGGACCGGCGGACCTGGGACCGGGTGGACGCCCTGCTCCCACCACAGGTCCGGCGCGTGCGCTACGACCTGCGCGGACACGGCGAGTCGGCACCGCCGGCGCCCGGGACGGCGACCATCGACCGGCTCGCCGACGACCTCGCGGACGTGGTCGAGGCCTTCGCGCCCACGGGAAGGCTCGTGCTCGCGGGACACTCGATGGGCGGCATGACGATCATGGCGTTGGCGGACCGGCATCCGAAACTCGTACGCGACCGTGTCGACGGCGTGACGTTCGTGTCCACCGCCTGCGCGGGCATGGGGCGGGTCACCCTCGGGCTGCCGGGCGTGGCCGGGGCCGCCGCCCACCGGATCGAGCGCAGGCTCGCGGCGGCACTCGTGCGGTACCGGCGCGACCGGCTTCCGCTCGGTCGCACGGCCGCGAGACTCGGTGCCCGCCTGCTCGTGTTCGGCCGGAGGCCGAGACGGGCCGACGTCGAGTCGGTGGCCGACCAGCTCCTGCGGGCCCACCCCGCGAGCGTGGGAGCGTTCCAGAACGAGATCTCCCTGCACGACCGCACGACGGCGTTGGCGGTACTGCGCCGCACGCCGGGCGTGGTCATGGCGGGAACGGCCGACCGGCTCTGTTCCACCCGCCACGCCCGGGCCATCGCCGACGAGCTGGAGGCGAGCAGGCTCGTGCTGTGTCCCGGGGCGGGTCACATGCTGCCGCAGGAGCGGGCGAGGGAGGTGGCCCAGGAGATCTCGGCGTTGTGCAGAGTGCCGTCGGTGCCGATCTCCGCGGGCTGAACGTTTCCGTACGTTCCCCGTACGTCCCCGTCCGGTCAGTCGCGGCCGGACAACGGGAAACCCGCGCCGATGCCGCGCCACGCGAGCGTCGAGGTGAGCGCCACGGCCTCGTCCTGGGACATCGAGCTGTTGGCCAGCCAGAACCGCGCGCTGACCTGGCTCATGCCCACGAGCCCGACGGCGAGCAAGCGGGCCTTCTCCTCGTCGAGGCCCGCGTCGGCCGTGATCGTCTCCGTGATGGCGTCGACGCTGGCCGACGTCGCCCGGTCCACGGCCTCCTGCACCGCGGGCTCACCACGAAGGTCCGACTCGAACACCATGCGGAACGCGCCCACGTCGCCGTTGACGAAGTCGAAGAAGGCGCCCACGGCGTTGCGGACGCGCTGTTTGTTGTCCGTCGTGGACGCGAGCGCCTGCTGCACGGTGCTCACCAGGTTGTCGACGTGGCTCTCCAGCAGCGCGATGTAGAGGTCCAGCTTGCCGGGGAAATGCTGGTAGAGCACGGGCTTGCTGACTCCGGCGCGCTCGGCGATGTCGTCCATGGCGGCCGCGTGGTAGCCGTTGGCCGCGAACACCTCCTGAGCGGCCGCGAGCAGCTGCGCGCGGCGTTCCGTCCGGGGGAGCCGTACCCCGCGTCCGAGCGGTGCCGAGCCCGTTTCGCCCGAAACCTGCCGCGCCTGCCCTGTGTCCGTCATCCCCGCCTCCAGTCGTGCTTTCCCACCGCACACTACTCGTGGGTACGTACCGCACGCCAAGCGCCGGGGGCGTCAGGCATGCTGTAAAGGTGCCCGAAACACGCGTCAGTTCACCCGAGAGGTTGACGTCCGAACCCTCGCGGCATCGCCCCCCTCTCACCCACGTGCCGCTGTCGAGGACCCCGCTGCCGGAGCTCGACGTCACCGCGGGGCCGTGGCCGGGAGCGGCCCGGCGCGTCGGGGACCTCACACTGCACGTCCGGCGCACCCACGACGACGGCCGGTCCGCCCCGGCCACGGCCGTCTACGTGCACGGACTCGGCGGCTCGTCGACGAACTGGACGGACCTCGGCCGACTGCTCGCGCCGCACGCCTCCGGGCACGCACCCGACCTGCCCGGCTTCGGGTTGTCCGAGCCGATGGACGGATTCACGTTCAGCCTGTCGGCACACGCCGGTGTGGTGGGCGACTACCTGGCCGAGCACACCGACGGACCCGTCCACCTGATCGGCAACTCGATGGGCGGGGCGATCTCCATGCTCGTCGCCGCGCACCGGCCGGAACTCGTGCGCACGTTGACGTTGATCTCCCCGGCGGTGCCCGACCTGCGCCCGGACCCGCGCAGGCTCTCCGACCCCCGCCTCGCGCTCGCGTACCTTCCGGTGATCGGCAAGCGGGCGCGACGCGAACTCGCGGCGCTGACCCCGAGGCAACGGGCCGAGCAGGTCATCCGCCTGTGCTTCGCCGACCCGTCGTCGTTCCCCGCGCACCGCTTCGACGAACTGATCGAGGAGCACGGCGCTCGCGTCTCCTACGAGTGGGCCGAACGCGCGATGACCCGCAGCACCATGGAGATCTTCCGAACCTGGTTCACCAGGGGAGCCGGGTCGCTGTGGTCGGTGGCGCCTCGGATCAGCGCGCCCACCCTCGTGGTCTGGGGCACCCACGACCGCGTCATCTCCGTGCGCAGGGCACCCCGGACGGCGCGGCTCGTCCCCCGGGCTCGACTGCTGATTCTCCCCCGAACGGGGCATGTGGCACAGATGGAGCGACCCACGACCGTGGCCAAGGCGGTGCTGGGCATGTGGGAGAGTGCCGAGACCGGGAACTGGTGAGGGGTGACTCCCCCGGACGGGTGAGACAGGTTCGGCCGAACGTGTCGAGCCACGCGCGGAGCCGGGCGCTCGGGTGTGGCACTCTGAAAGCCGTGGAGCGGGTAACAGAAGGAGCACGGAAAAGCGACTGGGACATCGCGTCGGCCGGTCACGATCCTGCTGATGCCCGTGGACCGGCCGACGGGCCGGAAGCGGACGACGACGCGGAGTACGAGGCGGAACCCGGCGGTGAACGACGTTCGGCGGAGCCGCTGCGCGCGTCGTGGCAGCCCGCCGGAACCGCCCCTCCCGAGCGTCCCCGTCGAACCGGGGTCAAGAAGTTCACCGCGGCCTTCGGCTGGCGCGTGTACCTGGTGCCGATCCTGCTCGTCGTCACCGCACTGGTCGTGTTCGACACCACCCGGGACCCGGGAACCACCGACACCGCCGCGGGCGGCGCTCGCGGCGGCGGCGACGGCGGGGCGCCCCAGTCCGATCCGGTGGCCACCGAGGTTCCCGCCGAGCAGGTCAAACTCGACATCCCCACCGCGGAGCTGCCCGAGGGCGGCGACTACGACAAGACCGGGAAGGGCACGTGGCACGTCGTGCCGCTCGACGAGAACAGCGGTGAGCGGGCGGGGAAGTCAGGGCGGCTGTACACCTACACCGTCGAGGTCGAGGACGGCCTCGACCCGGGCAGCTTCGCAGGCGACGACAGCTTCGCCGCCACCGTCGAGGCCACGCTCTCCGACAGCAGGAGCTGGCCGGGCACCGGAGACGTGTCCCTGCAGCGCGTCGACGACACCCACCCCGCGCCGGACTTCCGTGTCAGCCTGACCTCGCCCGACACCACCAAGCAGCTGTGCGGGGACGTGATCCCGTTCGAATCGTCGTGCTACATCGGCAGTCCGCACGAGCGGGTCGTCATCAACCTGTCCCGCTGGGTGCGGGGAGCGAAGGCGTTCAGCGGCAACATGGCGCTCTACCAGCAGTACGTCATCAACCACGAGGTCGGCCACGCGCTGAACAACGGGCACGTCGGCTGTGCCGAGGACGGTGCGCTCGCTCCCGTGATGATGCAGCAGACCTTCGGGGTCGCCAACGACTACGTCGCCCAGCTCAACGACATGCCGGGCGGCGACCGGGGCGCAGTGCCCGCCGACGGCAAGGTCTGCCAGCCGAACGCGTGGCCCGTGCCACAGCCGAAGGGCGACTGACCCGGGTGTGGCCCGCCCACCATGTGGACGTGGGAAGAGTCGGCCCTCTCGTGCGGTTATAGATGTCAGAGACCGCGACACGCGCGAGATGGAGGACTGATGTCTGGTACAGGGGGCGGAACGCCGGAAACCACGCTTCCGCCGCTCGTCGAGCCGGCCGCCGAACTCACCAAGGAAGAGGTCGCGCGCTACAGCCGGCACCTCATCATCCCCGACGTCGGCATGGACGGGCAGAAGCGGCTGAAGAACGCCAAGGTCCTGATCATCGGTGCCGGTGGGCTGGGCAGCCCCGCGCTGCTGTACCTCGCCGCGGCCGGGGTGGGCACCCTGGGCGTGATCGACTTCGACGTCGTGGACGAGTCGAACCTCCAGCGGCAGGTCATCCACGGCGTGTCGGACGTCGGCAAGCCGAAGGCCGTCTCGGCGCAGGAGTCCGTGGCCGAGATCAACCCGTTCGTGAACTTCGTCGCGCACACCGAGCAGCTGACCACGGACAACGCGGTCGAGCTGTTCAGTCAGTACGACCTGATCCTCGACGGCACGGACAACTTCGCCACGCGCTACCTCGTCAACGACGCGGCCGTGCTGGCGGGCAAGCCGTACGTGTGGGGTTCGATCTTCCGGTTCGAGGGCCAGGTGAGCGTGTTCTGGGAGGACGCGCCGAACGGCAAGGGCCTGAACTACCGCGACCTCTACCCCGAGCCGCCGCCTCCCGGCATGGTGCCGTCGTGCGCCGAGGGTGGCGTGCTGGGCGTGTTGTGCGCGTCGATCGGGTCCGTCATGGTCACCGAGGCGATCAAGCTCATCACCGGCATCGGCGAGCCGCTGCTGGGCAGGCTCGTCACGTACGACGCGCTGGAGATGCGCTACCGCGAGGTGAAGATCCGCAAGGACCCGGAGACGCCTAAGATCACCGAGCTGATCGACTACGAGGCGTTCTGCGGCGTGGTGTCCGACGACGCGCAGCAGGCGGCGTCCGGCCACACGATCACCCCGGAGGAACTGAAGGCGAAGTTCGACGCCGGGGAGAACTTCGAGCTGATCGACGTCCGCGAGCCGCACGAGTACGAGATCGTCAACATCAAGGGCGCGAAGCTGATCCCGAAGGACCGCATCCTGTCCGGTGAGGCTCTGGCGGAGCTGCCGCAGGACAAGCCCATCGTGTTGCACTGCAAGTCGGGTGCCCGGTCGGCGGAGGCGCTGGCGGCCCTGCACAAGGCGGGCTTCCGCGACGCCACGCACCTCGGTGGCGGGGTGCTCGCGTGGGCGCGCCAGGTGGACCCGAGCCTGCCGACGTACTGAGCCGGCTCGCTCACGGCAGCCCGGTACGACAACTGCGAACACGCGTACGCGAGGCGCGAACACGCGTACGTAGCCTGCGGACACGCCGGTGTGGGGTACCACCCACCGGCGTGTCCGCACTTTGTGCACGCGTGTTCGCAGTTCGGCGGGGTAACGTCGCGGCGTGAGTCACCGACCCCCTCCGGAGCACGCGCGCCGGGCCTTCGGGCTGGGTGGTGCCGATGTCGAACCGGTGGTCGGCGGCACGGGGTGGCGCTGCGGCGACGTGGTTCTCGAACCGGTGCACGACCGCGCTCAGGGTGCGTGGCTGTCCCGCACGCTGGCCGCCCTGGACGTACCCGAACTGCGAGTGGCACGGCCCGTCGGGGCGAGTGACGGACGCTGGGTGGTCGGTGGCTGGCGAGCCCGCCGTCACCTGCCGGGCGTGCCCGAGCACCGGCCCCACGAGACCGTCATCGCAGCGGTGAAACTGCACCAGGCGACGGTCTCGTTCCCCCGGCCGCCCTTCCTCGGCGACCGCCGTGACGTCTTCGCCGTCGCCGAGCGCCTGGCGTGGGACGAGGAACGCCGCGAGCTGGACGAAGCCAAGGGCGGGCGGTTGTTCGAGATCCTCGCGCCGTCCCGGCGCCCGGTGCGGGCCACCGACCAGCTCGTGCACGCCGAACTGTTCGGCACCCTCCTCTTCGACGGCGACAAGCCACCGGGCCTGGTGGGCTTCGTGCCGCATTTCCGGCCCGCCGAGTGGGGCGCCGCGGTGGCCGCGGTGGACGCCGTGGCGTGGGGCGGCGCCGACGGAACGCTGCTGCGGCACTGGTCGCACCTGCCAGAGTGGTCGCAACTGCTGTTGCGGGCCGTGTTGTTCCGGCTGGCCTGGCACGCGCTGCACCCCCGCTCCAGCGCGGTGACACTCGACGGCCTGCGCCGCGCGGCCGGTGAGGTCACCGAGCTGCTGTAGATGATGCCCGGCCCGGTGACCTCGGGAGCCGAACCGTGTCATGAAGCAGTGGTCACCGGCCCGTGAAACCGGCGCTCACGCCCACGTCAGGCGCAGCGAGGTGAGCCCGCGCGCCTCCCGCAGCCGGTCGGCCTCGGCCTCCGCCGCTGCTCTGGCCCGCGCGGACAGCGGCAGCAGCTCCGTCAGCGTCAGCTCCATCCGGCTGCCGGACTTCCTCGACCGCCACAGCCCGGCGATCTCGCCGTCGGCGAGGATCGTGCCGGGGTTGCCGAGGATCCTCCAGACCTCCTTGCGGTGCGCCGGGTCCGGCACGAGCAGCGCGCGGTCGCGAGCCTGCACCAGCGGGTCCCTCGGCGGCAGCAGGCGCACGACGTCCGGTTCCGGCGGGTTCTCCAGCACCGGAAGCGCGTCGGCGGGTATCGCGCAGCGCCTGCCGTCCACCGACACCTCCACGAGGTCGTCCGGCCACATCGTCTTCGACACCGTCGTCTTCGTGGAGCCGACGAAACCGGCCGCTTCGGTGGCGGTCGCCGGACCGTGCAACCGCAGGTACGTACTCACCACGGCGGTCGCCGCGTGCGTGTCCGGCCGGGCGGGAAGGCCGGGCCGGGGACGCAGCGGCACCAGGGTGGCCGGGAAGGCACCCGGTTCCAGCGCGACGCCCGCCAGCGGTGTGGCCAGCCGCATGAGCTGGTCGTGGATGTGCGTGGCCTGGCAGCCCCGGCACCACCGCGACAGTCCCTCCGGGATCGCCTTCGTCACGGCCTCGCTCGCGGCGCCCTTCGTCATGGTGCGCCTGACGACCTTCCGCAGTGCGGCGGCGGCCGTGCGGACGGCCTCGTCCGCGGGCATCCCGGCGGCCGCCACGTCACGGCGCTGCCAGCTCAGCCGCGCCGCGGCGTCGGCCTCGTCCCACGGCAGCAACGCGGGGACGAGCGACCGGAAGTCGGCCGCACGGTGGTAGTGCGGCGCGCCGCGATGCGACCACGCCAGAACGAAGCGGTCGTCGTCGGCCAGAGGCGGTTGCGGGTGGTCACCGAGCCGTGCGAGCACCGCCAGGTCGGCGGTGTCGCGCCGTGCGTCGTCCTGGACACCGAGGTCGAGCACCGCGAGCGCGGCGGGGTCGCGGTCCCGGCGGTGCAGCCCGTGCGCCGCGACGCGGTACGCCATCGCCTGCTGCCGGTCGATCCTGAGCATCACGGCTCCCCGAACTCATCAAGGCGTGTCCGCGGTTCGCGTACGCGTGTTCGCACTCTCCGCACGCCGCTCGGGCAGGTGGTAGTCGAACGTGTACGGCACCGTCTCGCTTGCCGACGCCGCCGTGCCGCTGCCCGAAAGGCCGGTGAGCTCACCCGTGCCGGAGCCCGGCACCACGGTGAACCGGTCCGAGATCCCGTCGTCGGAGTAGGCGACGTCGTGCCGGATGACGAACGTTCCCGAACGGCCCGCGACGCTGCCCTCGATCCTCCCGTACCCGGGCGCCCGCTGCCCGCCGTGCCCGGTGGCCTCGTCGTAGTACAGGAGGTAGTCGACCGAAGCGGTCCCCTCGATCACCCCCTGGTAGGTGAAGGTGGCGTGTGCGTGGGCGTAGCGGGGGCCGGTGTCCGTGCCCGCGACGACGTGTTCGTCCCAACTGGTCATGGTGTAGGTGTTCGTGCTCATGACACCGACCCTTCACCCCATACCTGCCACCTTCTGTCAGGTTTTTCGCGCAGAATGGAGACCGTGCGGGCGAGCAGGTTGCTGTCGGTGCTGTTGCTGTTGCAGAACCGCGGGCGGATGACGGCGCGGGAACTCGCCGACGAGCTCGAGGTGTCGGTGCGCACCGTCTACCGCGACGTCGAGGCGCTGTCGGCGGCGGGTGTGCCCGTCTACGCCGACCGGGGCCGCACGGGGGCGTACCAGCTCCTGGGCGGCTACCGCACCCGGCTCACCGGGCTTTCGGAGGAGGAGGCGCAGGCCCTCGCGCTGGCCGGGCTGCCGGTCGCCGCCACGGAACTGGGCCTCGGAACGGTGCTCGCCGCGGCGCAGCTCAAGCTGCACGCCGCGCTGCCCGAGGAACTTCGCCGCCGGGCGAGCGAACTCGCCGAGCGCTTCCACGTGGACGTCCCCGGCTGGCACCGGGACATCGAACGCGCCTCGGCGCTGGCCGGGGTCGCCGACGCCGTATGGCACGCCAGGCGGGTGCGCGTGCGTTACCGGCGATGGGACGGCAGTGCCGTCGACCGCGAACTCGACCCGCTCGGCCTCGTGCTCAAGGCCGGGGTGTGGTACCTCGCCGCACGCTGCGACGGCTCCGTGCGGACCTACCGGGTGTCCCGGGTGGACGCCCTCACCGATCTCGGTGAGACGTTCGACCGGCCCGGCGACTTCGAGCTCGCCGAATACTGGCGGGCGTGGTCGGAAGGGTTCGAGCGGCGGCTGTACCCGGAGACGGCGCGGGTGCGTCTGTCGCCGTTGGGGCGGGAACTCGTACCGTTCTTCCTCGGGGCGGTGGGCGCTCGCGCGCTGCGGGACGCGGGCACCCGGCCAGCCCCGGATGGGTGGTCGACGGTGGAGTTGCCGGTGGAGGCGGGCGCGCCCGCGCTCGGCCAGTTGCTGCGGTTCGGTGCGGAACTGGAGGTGCTCGCGCCGCCGGAGCTACGGCACAGGGTGTCCGAAGCCGTCACGAGGATGGGTGAGCTCTATGGCTGAAGGCGCGCTCACGGGCGTGACCGTGGGGATCACCGCGGAGCGCAGGGCGAGCGAGTTCGTCGCCGCGTTGGAACGGCACGGGGCCACGGTGGTGCACGCACCCACCATCCGCGTCGTGCCCCTACCCGGCGACGAGAGGCTGCGCACGGCCACCGACGCGATCACGGAGTCCGATGTGGACATCGTGGTGGTGACGACGGGCGCCGGGTTCCGGGGCTGGCTGGAGGCTGCCGACGAGTGGGGGATTCCGGAGGCGCTGCTGCGTTCGCTGTCGCGGGCGCGGGTGTTCACCAGGGGTGCGAAGGCGACCGGCGCCGTGCGGCGACGCGGCCTGTCGGAGGTCTGGTCGGCGCCGGGTGAGACCAACGACGAGCTGTTCGACCGGCTCGGCACCGAGGACGTGCGCGGCAGGCGGGTGGTGGTGCAGCTGCACGGTGCTCCGCTGCCCGACCACGTCGCCGCGCTACGCGACCGGGGTGCGGAGGTGATCGAGGTGCAGCCGTACCGCTGGGAACGGCCCGCCGACCTCGCGCCCGCGCGGGACCTCGTCGGGCGGGTCGTGGCGGGAACGGTGGACGCACTGGCGTTCACCAGCGCCCCGGCCGCCGCGAACCTCCTCGCGCTCGCGGAGGACGGGCCCGACCGGGCGGCCTTCGCCGACGCACTCGCGAGCCGGGTGCTCTGCGCGTGCGTGGGTCCGGTGACGGCCGCGCCGCTCGTCGAGCGCGGGGTGCCGGTGGTGCTGCCGGAACGCTCCCGGCTCGGCGCGTTGGTGAAGTTGCTGGTCGCGCGGCTCGGCCGGTAGCGCGTGGTTCAGAGCGCGACGACGTCGACGAGGTGCTCGATGCCCTTGAGGTCACCGGCGTTGCGTGTGTAGAGGCGAGCGGCGTGGGCGTGCGCGGTGGCGGCGATGAGCAGATCCATCACGCGAGCGCGTGGCTGCCGTCCGGACCGGGCCACTGCCGCTGACAGCTCGCCGTAGCTGGCGGCCACGGCCTCGTCCACCGGCAGCGGGTCGAAGCGGCGTTCCAGCGCGGAAAGTCGCCGTAGGCGATGAGCCCGGGCCGTCTCGTTACGGGCGACGAGGACACCGAAGTGCAGTTCGGCGATCGTGGCAGCGCTGATGGCCAGTTCTCCGGGGAGGGGGGTGATGTCGTCGGCGATGACGACGCTGGTGTCGAGAACGGCCTTCACCTGTCGGCCCAGGGATCACGAACGTCCTGATCGAGCAGTTCACGGTCCGCGTTCCAGTCGGGATCGACGTCAGGCCTGCCCTTGAAGAGGTCCGAGATGTCGTCGAAGCGGCGCCAGCGCTGCGGGCCGACCGGGGAGATGCGCACGCTCGGCCGCCCGGACACCGTCACGATGATCTCTTCACCCGCCTCGGCTCGTCGCACGAGTTCCGATGCGTGTTGACGCAGCTCGCGCAAGCCCACTGTTGCCATGACGGGAATGTAGCACAAATGTACACACGGCGGCTCGCGTTCAGTCCGCGAGGACCTCGCCGCGGTCGTGGGCGCGCAGCTGCTCGCGTCCGGCGTCCTCCTCGCTGCGGCCGAGCCGCCAGTAACCGGTGAAGGTGACGTGGCGCTTGTCGACCTCGCGCTCGCGCACCAGGTGGCGGCGGACGTGCTTGACCAGCCCCGCCTCGCCGGAGATCCACGCGTACGGAGCGCCCGGCGGCAGCGTGGCCTCGCGGACGGCGGCCAGCACGGCGGTGCCGACGGGGGAGGCACCCCGGTGCACCCACCGCACGTCCACGTGGTCGCCGTGTCCGGCCAACGGGATCTCGTCGGTGGCGTCGGCCACCTCCACGAACACGACCGCCTTGGTCTGCTCCGGCAGCCGCTCGCAGATCGCGGCGATGGCCGGTAGGGCGGACTCGTCACCCACCAGGAGCTGCCACGACGTTCCCGTGGGCACGTCGTACAGCCCGTGCGGCCCGAGCAGTGCCACCTCGTCGCCGGGACGAGCCGAGGCGGCCCAGCTCGAACCGGGGCCGGCGTCGTCGTGCAGGAGGAATTCGATGTCCAGCTCGGCGGCTCGCGGCCGCGCGTTGCGGACGGTGTAGGTACGCATGGCGGGCCGCACGTCGTCGGGCATCGTGAGGTACCGGCGGTACCAGGACATCGCGTCGTCGTCCAGCGGCGGCGGGAGTTGGGGGCTGCGGGTGCCGGGGGCGGGGAAGAACACCTTGACGTACTGGTCGGGCGCCCCGTCGACGACGTGGGCGAGATCGGGGCCCGTGAACGTGACCCGCACGAGCCGGGGGGTGAGCGCGCGAACGTGGCGGACGTGTGCGGTCAGGTAGGCCAGGCGTGGCCGGGTCGCCTCCATGCTCATTAGGCAAGGCTAACCTACGACGGCCGCCAGCGAAACCTCCGGAGATCGACCCGCTGCCCGTCCGCGAGGACGCCCTCCGCCCGTAACCGCGCGAGTTGCTCCCGCGCCAGGTGGGGGGCCGGAGTGCCGTTCGCGCGAAGTATCCGGTGCCAGGGCAGGTCGTGTCCGTCCTCGGCGAGCACCCGGCCGACGAGCCGTGGTGTGGTCGCACCCGCCAGCGCCGCCACGTCGCCGTAGGTCGCCACGGTGCCCTCCGGCACGGACGCGACCACCTCGCGGATCCGTTCGTGCAGCTCTTCGTTCATCGCCCACCCCGTACCAGAAGTGCGAACCCGCGTGCGCAACCTGCGGACACGGCACACACCGTCTCGTGCCCGCAGCCTACGCACGCGTGTTCGCAGTTCTCGTACGGCCGGATTACCCGCGGCTGCAGCACACGCAACACACGGTAGGTGTGCTCCGTGGATCCGACGGGGCGGCATGGTTCCATCAGGACGTGAACGGACTCCGAGCGCGATTGGTACGGACCCCGGCGCGGCCGGCCTCACCACAGGTGTGGGACGACGGCGCCCAGTGGTTGCTCGCCGCGCCGCGCGGGTTCGTCCGAGTGTTGGGCGCGCCGGGTACGGGCAAGACCACGCTGCTCGCCGCCACCGTGGCCGCACGGATCACCGAGGGCGCCGACCCGGAGAACGTGCTGGTGCTCACCGCCTCCCGGAAAGCGGCCGAAGCCGTGCGCTCCGACATCACCCGTCGGCTCACCGCTTCGGACCACGACGCCCGCGACGTGACCCGCACGGTACGCGAACCGCTCGTGCGCACCGTGCACTCCTACGCGTTCGCGGTCCTTCGCTCGCAGGCCGCTCGGGACGGCGTCCCCGCGCCCAGGCTGCTGTCCGGCCCGGAACAGGACGTGGTGGTGCGGGAACTGCTCGCCGGTGACCTCGAACGCGGGGCGCCGGACTGGCCCGAACCCCTGCGGCCCGCGCTGGCCGTGCCGGGGTTCGCCGAGGAACTGCGCGACCTGCTGCTGCGCGCCGCCGAACGCGGCCTCGGGCCCGAGGACCTCGTCACGCTGGGCCGCGGGCAGGGCAGGCCCGAATGGGTGGCGGCGGGCCACTTCTGGAGCCAGTACGAGCAGGTGACGTTGTTGCAGGGCGTCGGAGGTCACGCGGTGGGCGAGCCGGGCGCGCCCGCGCTCGACGCGGCCGAACTGGTGTCCAGCGCGCTCGTGGAACTCGAGGGCGATCCTGACCTGCTGGCCAGGGAGCAGCGGCGGGTACGGCACCTGTTCGTGGACGACGCCCAGCACCTGGACCCGTTGCAGTACCGCCTGGTGCGGTTGCTGGCCGGCACCGCGTCCGACGCCGTGGTGGCCGGGGACCCCGACCAGGCCGTGTTCTCGTTCCGGGGAGCCGATCCGCGGTTGCTCGCCGACGCGGATCCCGACGGGAAGCACACCGTCGTCCTGAGACGTTCGCACCGGCTCGCGCCGGTGGTGCACGAGACGGTCGCGCGCATCGCGGCGACCCTGCCGGGCACGTCGGCGCATCGCTTCATGGACCCCGCGCCGAGCACCTCCGGCGGCACGGTCCGCACCCGGCTGTTGCCGACCCCGACCGCGGAGGCGGCGTGGGTGGCCGACCAACTCCGGCGCGCCCACCTCCTGGACGGGGTGCCGTGGTCGGAGATGGCCGTGCTCATGCGGTCGGCGTCGCAGTCGCTTCCGCTGCTGCAACGCGCGCTGGCGACGGCAGGGGTGCCCGTGGCCGCGGCGGTCGAGGAGCTGCCGTTGGCGCGCCAGCCCGCCGTCCGTCCGTTGCTGACGGTGCTGAGGGTGGCGGCCGAGCCGCAGGTGCTCGACTCCGAGCTCGCGGAGATGCTGCTGTCCTCGCCGCTGGGGGGCGCCGATCCGCTGGCGCTGCGCCGCCTGCGCCGTGGTCTGCGCAGGTTGGAGCTGGTGGCGGGCGGTGAGCGGTCGAGCGACGAACTGCTGGTGGAGGCGTTGCGGGACGGCGACGTGCTGGCCGGGTTGGCGGACGCGGAGGCGCTGCCGGTGCGCAGGGTGGGAAGGCTGCTCGCCACGGCGTCGGAAGCCGTCCGCGAGGGCGCCGGGGTCACCGACGTCCTGTGGCGGGTCTGGCAGGCGAGCGGCCTCCAGGACCGGCTGGTGGCACAGGCGGGCCGGGGAGGGGTTCTGGGAGCACGGGCGGACCGCGATCTCGATGCCGTCGTGGCGCTGTTCGACGCGGCGAACCGCTACGTCGAACGGCTTCCGAAGGCGAGTGTCGCCGGTTTCGCCGAGTACCTGTCCTCGCAGCACATCGTGGGGGACAGCCTCGCGCCCGTGGCCCAGAGGGGCACGGGCGTCTCTCTGCTCACCGCCCACGGGGCAGCGGGTCGAGAGTGGGCCGTGGTGGCGGTGACGGGCGTCCAGGAGGGGACGTGGCCGGACCTCCGCCTGCGGGGCTCGCTGCTGGGGGTCGAACGACTCGTCGATCTGCTGTCCGGGGTGGACGGTGATGCGGTGTCGGCCGTGTCCGCCACCGCGCCGATCCTGGCCGAGGAACGCCGCCTGTTCTACGTGGCCGTGAGCCGGGCTCGGCGAACCCTGCTGGTCAGCGCAGTGCAGGGCGACGACGAGCAGCCGTCGCGGTTTCTGTCGGAGCTGACCGACAGCGGTGAGGACGTGGGGCAGGCCGGAACCGGGGGGCGTGCGGAGGAGAGGGAACGGGGGCTGACCCTCGCGGAACTCGTGGGAGAGCTGCGCGCGGCCGTCACCGATCCCGCCACCGACTCCGCCCGCCGTGGACTGGCCGCGCGGCAGCTCGCACGCCTGGCGCGAGCCGGGGTGCCCGGAGCACACCCGGCACAGTGGTACGGAGTGGCGGGCCCTTCCACCGACAATCCACTACGGACACCGGACGAGGTCATCCGCGTTTCACCGTCCGTTGTGGACATCCTGGTCAAGTGCCCGCTCCGCTGGCTGCTGGAGCGGCACGGCGGCACCGATCCCGCCCAGTTGTCGGCCGTCACCGGCACCCTGGTGCACGCCCTGGCGCAGTCGGCCGCGGAGGGAGTCGACGAGCAGGCCCTGTGGAAGGAACTCGACGCGGCGTGGGAGAAGGTGGACGCCGGTGCGCCGTGGTTCTCCCGCAAGGAACGGGCTCGCGTGGAGGCCATGGTCCGCAACTTCCTCGCCTGGCTCCACCAGAGCCGGGCCGAGCTCACCCAACACGCCGTGGAGCAGGACATGCGGGTGGAGCTGCCCCCCGAGGAGGGGCGGCCGAAGGTGGCGTTGACGGGGCGCGTCGACCGACTGGAGCTCGACGCCGAGGGCAGGCCGGTGGTCGTCGACCTGAAGACGGGCAAGACCGCGGTGAGCAAGCCCACGGCGGCCGAACATCCGCAACTCGCGGTCTACCAGCTCGCCACCCTGCTCGGGGCGTTCGCCGAACACGAGGGCAGCACCGGCGGTGCCAAGCTGTTGTACGTCGCCAAGTCGGACAGCAGGACCGGGGCCACCGTGCGGGAGCAGCCGCCGCTGGACGACGAGGCCGCGCGCCGGTGGCTCGCCGACGTGCGCAAGGCCGCGGCCGACACCGCCGGGCCGACGTACCCGGTGCGGGAGAACGCGGACTGCTCGCGGTGCCCCGCGCGGCCCGCGTGTCCGCTGCGTCCCGAGGGCAGGCAGGTGACGGGAGCGTGACGAGCACGAGCGAGACCGAGCCGTCCGCGTATCCGGCCCGGTTCGTCTCCCCCGCCGACATCGCGGAGGCGCTCGGCCTGCACTCGCCGACCCCGGAGCAGGCCGCCGTCATCGCCGCACCGGCCGAGCCCGCACTGGTGGTCGCGGGTGCGGGCGCGGGCAAGACGGAGACGATGGCGGCGCGTGTGGTGTGGCTGGTGGCCAACGGCCTCGTCACCCCCGACCGCGTGCTGGGCCTGACCTTCACCCGTAAGGCGGCCCGGCAGCTGGCGGAGCGCGTGCGGGCTCGCCTGCGGCGCCTGGCCGGCTCGGGGCTGCTGGACGACGTCGACCCCAGCGGGCAGCGCAGGCTCGCGGTCGCCTCGGGTGAGCCGACCGTGCTGACCTACCACGCCTACGCGGGGCGGTTGCTGGGCGAGCACGGGCTCCGGCTGCCGGTCCAGCCGGGCGCGCGCATCCTGTCGGGGACCGCAGCGTGGCAGCTGGCCCACCGGGTCGTGACGTCGTGGGACGCCGACCTGGACACCGACAAGGTGCCGTCGAGCATCACCGAGGAAGTGCTCGCGATCGCGGGCGAGTTGGGCGAGCACCTGGTGCGGGCCGAGCGGCTTCGTGAGTACACGGAGTGGTTCTGCGCGCTGGTGGAGAACGCGCCCCGCGCCAAGCGGCAGCGCGCGAAGCTGCCGGACGAGCTGGTCAAGGTGATCGCGGCGCAGCGCCTGCGGCTGCAACTGCTGCCCCTGGTGCAGGCGTACGAGCAGCGCAAGCGGGCCGAGGGCGCGCTGGACTTCTCCGACCAGATGTCGCTCGCGGCCCGGCTGGCGGAGACCCAGCCCGACGTCGTCGCCGCCGAACGCGCCCGCTACGGCGCCGTGCTGCTGGACGAGTACCAGGACACCGGGCACGCCCAGCGCGTGCTGCTGCGGTCGCTGTTCGGTGGTCCCGACCCGATGCCGGTCACGGCGGTGGGCGACCCGCTCCAGGCCATCTACGGCTGGCGAGGGGCGAGCGCGGCCAACCTGCCGCGGTTCACCACGGACTTCCCGCGCGCCGACGCTGACGGTGCTGACGGGAGTGACGGCGGGCGCGCGCTCCCGCCCGCCCGTGAGTACGGGATGCTCACGAGCTTCCGCAACCCTCCCGAGGTGCTCGCGCTCGCCAACGCGGTCGCCGAGCCGCTCCGGCGGGAAGGGCCGAGCGTGAGCGAGTTACGAGCCCGTCCCGGCGCGGGTCCTGCCGACATCCGCGTGGCGTTGCTGCCCGACGTGGTGAGCGAGCGCGAGTGGGTTGCGGAGCAGCTCGCGACGCGCTGGTTCGCCGAACGCGAGGCCACCGGCGTGGCGCCGACCGCGGCCGTTCTCGTGCGCAGGCGGGCCGACATGGCTCCCGTGGCCGCCGCGCTGCGCGCGCAGGGGCTGCCGGTGGAGGTCGTCGGGCTCGGCGGGCTGCTCGACGAACCGGAGGTCGCCGACCTCGTGGCCACGCTGCGCGTGCTGGCCGAACCGCTGTCCGGGACGGCGGCGGCGCGGCTGCTCACGGGAGCGCGGTGGCGGCTCGGTGCCGCCGACCTCGCCGCACTGTGGCGCAGGGCGGGCGAGCTGTCGGCCGCCGACGACGCGGTCGTGGCCGAGCGGTCCGAGCAGGCCGGGCTCGTGGACGCGTTGGACGACCCCGGCGAGCCGGACCGGTACTCGCCGGAGGGGTACGCGCGGATCCGTAGGTTGAGTCAGGAACTCGGGGCGTTGCGCCGCAGGCTCGACCAGCCGCTTCCCGAGCTGGTGGCCGACGTCGAGCGCACGATGCTGCTGGACGTGGAGGCGCTGGCCCGGCCCGGCGCGGTGGGCAGGACACACCTCGACGCGTTCGCCGAGGTCGTGCACGACTACGCCGAGAGTTCGCCGACGGCCACGTTGCTGTCCTTCGTGGACTACCTCGCCACGGCCACCCGCGCCGAGGACGGTCTCGAACCGGGCGAGGTGGAGGTCGCGCCCGAGCGCGTGCAGGTGCTCACCGCGCACGCGGCCAAGGGGCTCGAGTGGCGCATCGTCGCCGTCCCGCACCTGGTCGACGGCGTCTTCCCGAACGAGCGCAAGACGGCGTCGTGGCTGCGGACGGTGTCGGAACTGCCCGCCGCGCTGCGGGGTGACGCGCAGGACCTCCCGGCGCTCGCCCTGCGCGGTGACGAGGACCGCAAGCAGGTGCAGGAGGCTCTCGCCGACCACGAGGAGCGGTTCAGGCAGCGGCACGCCGAGGAGGAGCGCAGGCTGTGCTACGTGGCGTTGACGCGTTCCGAGCACTGCCTGCTCGTCTCGGGCCACCGGTGGAACGACCCCGCGGCGGTGAAGCCGAAGGCGCCGTCGATGTTCCTGCTGGAGGTCGCCGAGCAGCTCAGGGAACACACCGACGCCGGGGTGATCGAGCACTGGCAGGCGGACCCGGGTGACAACCCGCTGTCGGAGGCGTCGCGCGAACTGCGGTGGCCGGTCGACCCCCTCGGTGGGCGCCGGGCGGCGGTGGACGAGGGGATGCGACTCGTTCTCGAAGCGCTGGAGGAACTGGGAGCGCCGGACGTCCCCGACACCACCGACACCACCGACACCACCGACACCGCCGAGGCGGGCGCCGACGGGGTCACCACCGACGACCCCGACGGCTGGGTGAGCGACACCGACGTGCTGCTGGCCGAGCGCGCCCGCACCAGGGCGCCGCAGGCCGACATCGAGCTGCCCGGCAAGCTGTCGGTGAGCCAGCTCGTGGACCTCGCCGGGCAACCGGAGGATCTCGCGCGCAGGCTGCGCAGACCACTGCCGTTCCCGCCGAACGCCTACGCCCGCCGAGGCACGGAGTTCCACGGTTGGCTCGAACGCCGGTTCGCGGGCGACAAGCTGTTCGACCTCGACGACCTGCCCGGCGCGATGGATCCGGACGTCGTCGGCGGTGGGACCGGCGGTGACTCCGGTGACTCCGGTGACTCCGGTGACTCCGCCGACCTGGAAGCCCTGAAGGAGGCGTTCGAACGGAGTTCGTGGGCGCGACGAACCCCGCACGACGTGGAGGTGCCGTTCTCCACCGTCATCGACGGTGTCACCGTGCGGGGCCGGATGGACGCCGTGTTCGCCGACCCGGACGGCGGCTGGACCGTCGTGGACTGGAAGACCGGCGCGGTGCCGGACGCCGACCGGATACCGGTGCTGGCGGTGCAGCTCGCCGCGTACCGGCTGGCGTGGGCGAGCCTGTCGGGTACTCCTCTGCACAAGGTGCGGGCGGCGTTCCACTACGTGCGCGCGGACCGCACCATCAGTCCCGTGGACCTCGCCGACGCTGAGGGACTGCGGGCATTGTTGCGCACGGTGCCGATGCGGGAACAGGACGGTGGAACGAGATGACGAAGGGAACGGACACCGCGCGATCATGGTGAGACCGTGGAAAGTCGGCCTCCGCGAGGAGAGGTTGTCCGACCGGCCGGGACACGCGCTGGTCGGGATCGTGAACATGCCCGCCCACGTGGTCAGTCCGGTGCGGGCGATCGCTCGCCGGGTGTTGTTCGCGCTGGTGGCCCTGGTGGCCGTGGTGTTCGTGGTCTACCTCGACCGCGACGGATACCGCGATGCCAACGGCGACGGCATCACGCTGCTCGACAGCTTCTACTACGCCACCGTGACGCTGTCCACCACCGGCTACGGTGACATCACCCCGGCGAGCGAGACGGCCCGGCTGGTGAACATCGTCCTGATCACACCACTGCGGGTGCTGTTCCTGATCGTGTTGATCGGGACGACACTGGAGGTGTTGACGGAGCGTTCGCGACAGGCGCTCCGAATCCAGAATTGGAGGCGCACGGTGCGCGACCACGTGGTGGTCATCGGTTTCGGCACGAAGGGTCGCTCGGCGGTGAACGCGTTGCTGGGGGAGGAGGACAGCGACCCGAGTCAGATCGTGGTGGTGGACACCGACCGCACCGCCCTCGACGCCGCCAGCGCCCGGGGCCTGATCACGGTGCACGGGTCGGCCACGCGTTCGGACGTGCTGCGGGTCGCGGGCGTACAGCGGGCACGTGCGGTGGTGGTCGCTCCGAACCGGGACGACACGGCGGTGCTCGTGACGCTCAGCGCCAGGGAACTCGCCCCGAAGGCACGCATCCTCGCGTCGGTGCGGGAGATGGAGAACGTGCACCTGCTCAAGCAGTCCGGTGCCGACCAGGTCGTGGTGTCGAGCGAGACGGCGGGGCGCCTGCTGGGCATCGCCACGAGGACCCCGCGTGTGGTGGACATGGTGGAGGACCTGCTGACCCCGGAGGCCGGCCTGGCGATCGCCGAACGGCCCGTGGAACCGTCCGAGGAGGGCGGCTCACCGCGGCACCTGCCCGACATCGTGCTCGGCCTCGTACGTGACGGCACGCTCTACCGCGTGGACGCTCCCGAGGCCGACTCGCTCGAATCCGGCGACCGGCTGCTGTACGTGAAGAAGGTGTCGGTGGGCGAGGAGACCGTGCCGTGACACCGGGAACACGGTGCCTCGTCGGTACTCCGCTGCCGTTTCAGATGCTGAGGACCGCGTTGTGGGCAGGGTCGGGATGTTCTGGAACCATTGAGCCGTGCCGCAGCCAGCGAACCCAGAAAGCCGCCGGAAGCCACAACTGACCCCGCGGGTGCTCGGTGTCGCCGCGGTGACCGGGATCCTGATCCTGCTCGGAGCGTGGTGGGCGGGACCGTCGCTGTTCGGGGCGGGGACTGCTGGAGCGGACCGGAGGATCGTCGACGCGACGGTGACGAACCCCGTGGAGTGCACGAACCCCGACGCCGAGGAGACCGTGCGGTTCCGACTGGGCGGCCAGAGCCACGAGGGGCTGCTCAGCGGGTGCGGCCACGACCAGGACGAGCAGGTGCGCATCGCGCTGGCCGAGGATCCCGCCGAGGCGCAGGGGCCGGTGCCGGTCGCTCTCGCCGCCACCGCGCCGGGGGTCGACGACCTGCGCAGGCCCACCGGACTCGGCCTGCTCATGCTCTCCTGTGCGGCGGGCGGCACCTACGCCTATCTGCTGGCGCGAGGCCCGCGGTCGAGCCTGGCGGTGACGTGAACCCGGCCGAGGCTACGGTGCGGGTGGCGCGGGTGGCCGAGTCGGTTCAGGCCACGTCCCCGCTGGGGGCCGCGAAGGTGTTGCAGTCGACGATGCGGTTGTCGTAGGCGCCCGCGCGCCACCACTTCGCGTAGTTGGCGTTGCTGCCGTGGTCGTGGGTGCCCGACGTGTCGTCGCCCCGGGTCTCCTGGTCGTACCAGGCGGCGTCGTACATGGCGCGGGTGATGGAGCCGCCCTGGTCGACGTGGGCGCCCAGGAACATCCCGGAGAAGCACTGCGCCTGGAGTTCCTTGCGCCGCGACATCTCCTGCCCGGCGGGACTGTTCTGCCCCTCGGCGTAGATGCGTTCCCACGCGGCGTCCATGATCCCGGCCAGCTCCTGCACGTGGTGGCCGTACTCGTGCGCGAACAACGCGAGGTAGACGCCGGGCGCGTTGCCGTACTGCTCGGTCTGGAGCCCGTCGAAGGGCAGGTACAGGTCGCCCTCGCAGTAGTACGCCGCCGTGGAGATGCTGACGTTGATCTTGCCGCACTGGGTGTCGAAACTCGCCGCCGCCGGGAAGTGCAGTCTCGGCGGCGTGAACGGCAGGTTGTACGCGCGCAGGAACGGTTCCCATGCCGCGTCGAGGCACTGCCGCGCGGCCGTGAAGAACGCCTTCGCCCCTTCCGGGGTGCTCTGCCATCCGGGCAGGGGGCAGGCACGGTTGGCCAGGCCCGCGTTCGGGTCCTGGAGGATCGGGTGGTCGGCGAGCTTGAGGATCTTGGCGGGTTGACTCGCCTGCCCCGTCGTCGCCGCACCGCCTGCCGGGGGCGTCGACAGGGAGACGTCCGCCGGGCTCCGCGTGGTGGTCGGCGTGACCTCCCCGCTGCTGGCCAACGTCGGCGTCGGTGCGGGTGAGGACGCGGCCGAGTCGACGGGCGTGTCGCGGGACCCGGTGCCGGTGGCGACCACGTACACCAGCACGAGGACGAGCGCGAGCAGCATCGAGCCACCGCCGTACGCGAGCACGTACGGCCAGGCCGGTTTCCGGGGCGGCCGCTGCGGTGGCCCCGGCTGTGCTGGGGGGAAGTGGTGGCCGAAGGGCGCGCCCTGGCCGTGTCGCGGGCCGTGACCGTGGCCCGAGGACCCTGGCCACGGTGGCGGTTGTGTCATCTCGTCGTCCCCGCGCGGTCGATGGAACTCGGCCGCCAGCATAGCGAGCCGCCACCCCTTCCGAATCCCTCGGCGGCGGACCCGGCCGCACCCGGTGCCCGGGGTAGCCGTCAGGATGGAGGTATGTCCGAATCCACAGGCTGGTCCACGTCAGGCGAGCGGCGTCCGGGTGTCGTCCCGCTTCGCCCTCTGCTGCTGGGGGAGATCCTGGAAGGCGCCGTCGCGACTCTGCGCAGGTACGCGGGTGTGGTGTTCGGTTCGGCCGCGGTGGTGGCGCTGGTGAGCGCCGTCGTCTACTACGCCGCGGACCTGTGGCTGCTCGACGCCACGAGCCCCGTCCCCGTCATCGATGCGGACGCGCCGCCCGAGGCGCAGCTCGACCAGGCGGTGGCGCAGCTCGAGAGCGCACTGCCGCAGTTCGGTGTGCTGGCGTTGATCACTCTGGTGACGCAGACGTTCCTCTCCGGCCTGTTGACGGTCGTGGTGGGCAAGGCGGTGCTCGGCCACGCCATCGGGGTGCGCCAAGCGTGGGAGGAGTTGCGGCCCCGGCTGCTGCCGCTGCTGGTTCTGACGTTCGTGGTGACGCTGGCGGTCATGGTGGGCTCCGCGCTGTTCGTCGTGCCCGGTGTGTGGCTGTACGCCCTGCTGAGCCTGGCGACGCCGGCGCTCGTGCTCGAACGTGGTCGCGTCGGGGACGCGCTACGCCGTTCGGTGGCCCTCGTGCAGGGCGCGTGGTGGCGGGTGTTCGGTGTGCTCGTGGTCGCGGTCCTGATCACGTGGGTGCTGTCGTACCTGATCCAGTGGCCGTTCAACCTGGCGATCGATCCGCAGGCGTTCGAGCGTGGTTACACGCCGCAGGAGCTGTTGGTCCAGGAGGCAGGGGGTGCCGTGGCGCGCACCATCACGGTGCCGTTCTCCGCGGCCGTGACGGCGTTGCTCTACATCGACCAGCGCATGCGCAGGGAGAACCTGGCCGACGAGCTGTCCAGAGCGGCCCGGATGGGCTGACCCGATCACGACCGGTGCCACCTCTCACGTCAGGGTGACATCACTCACAGGTGGTGATTTCCCGGATGGGTGAAACGCGGGGGCCGGAACCGACGACGAGGACGGTGACGTCGCCGGTGCACCGTGTCCGGCGTGCTCGTCGCGGCGAGGAGACACCGTGGGTCGTGTGGGGCGCCGGTCACGCGGTGTACGGCGGACGGCCCGCCGTACGCGTGGGGCCGGGCTGGTGATGTTGTTGACGTCGGTGTTGACCGCGTGTGTCACCCCGAGAGCCACGACCGCGTCCACGGACCCGACCTGGTGCGGCGACCAGTCGTCGATCGTGATCCTCGGTGACTCCCACAGCACGGGCTACGGACTGCCCGACTATCCGGGCGGTGGGAGTTACGCGCCGACGGCGGCCGGCTGGACGTCGACGGTGACACGCCGGGCCTCCGACGAGTGGGGCACGATCACCACCGTGCTCGCGCACAACGGCGCCATGGCGGCCGACTTCCGGCCGGGAGGCCGTTGGGAGGAGACCGTGAGCGCGACCGAGGCCGTGCACGACGTGCAGCCCGCGCTCGTGATCGTGGCCCTCGGAGCCAACGAGTTCGCGGCCGACCTCCCGCCCACGGACTTCGCCGAGCACTACCGGAGCCTCGTGGACGAGCTCCACCACGCGTCGCCGCGGACCACCGTGTTGCTGCTGGTGCCACCCGAGATGGGCGCGCGGCTCGTGCCCGACCCGGTGTATCCGTGGGAGGCGTACACGGCGGTCGTCGAGACCGTCGCGGCCGACCAGGGCACCGAGTTGCTCGACCTCGGCGAGTACCTGCCCGCGGGTGGTACGCCGGAGGCCGAGGCGCTCTACCTGCCCGACGCGGCACACCTGACGGAGGCCGGGCATCGGGTGGTGCACGCCGCCGTGTGGACGCTGCTCACGGCCTGGTGCGGCCCGTGACCCCTCACGGTCTGCGGCAGGCGTAGACGGCGTCGAGCGGGTCGTCGGGAACGTCGTACACCTCAACGTCGGTGAATCCGGCGTCGGCCAGCATGGTGCGCGCGAGCTGTTCGCCCCACACCGTGCCGAGGCCCGCGCCGCCTCTGGCGAGCGACACCGTCATGCAGTGCAGTGTGCTCACCGAGTACAGCAACGGTGCGAACGGGTTGTCGAGGTTGTCCGCGAGGTCGGTGGCGGCCCTCGTGTCCATCATGACGAAGACCCCGCCGGGGGCCAGTGCGTCGTGCACCCTGCTCAGCACCCGCGCGGGTTCGGCCTGGTCGTGGATCGTGTCGAAGGCGAACACCACGTCGAACGGTGGTTCGGTGGGCAGCTCGACGACGTCGAGTTCGGTGAACGAGACGTTGGGCAGGCCCGCTTCACCCGCCTCGGCCCTGCCTCGGGCGAGGGCGTCGGGGGCGAGGTCGTAGCCGACGAACGTCGACGCGGGGTAGGCGGCGGCCATGAGGTTCACCGAGTGGCCGGTGCCGCACCCGATGTCGGCCGCGCGCACGCCCTCGCCGAGCTGTTCCGGCAGGCCGGGCACGACCGGGAGGATGCCGCTGACCAGTTGGTCGTCGAACAGCCCGCGGCTCATCCCGTCCATGATCTCGGTGAAGCGGGGCCGGAAGCGCTCGTAGGGCACGCCCCCGCCGTGGCGGAACGCCTCGATCAACTCGTCGAGATGCTCGCCCAGATGCGCGACCGCGAGCGTGAACGGCGCGAGGTTGGTGGACGTGGAGCCGCGCAGGCACACGGCGTGCTCGGGCGGGAGGGTGAACGCCTTGGTGGCCGGGTCGTAGGTGACGATGCCGCCGGTGGCCATCGCGCCGAGCCACTCGCGCACGTACCGCTCGTCGAGGTTCGCGCGGCGCGCGAGTTCGGCCGAGGTCGCCGACGCTCCGGCCAGCGCGTCGAAGAGACCGGTGCGGTGTCCGATGCCGACGAGATGGCTGAGCAGCCCGCCGGTGGTCAGCTCGAAGAGCCTGCCCGCGAACTCCTCCACCTTGCCGGTGTCGAGTGTGGGTTCGGGTGGGTGGGTCGAGGTCATCGTGCGCTCCCTCGGGAGTCTCTGCGGTTACCGACGTTCTCGGAAGTCGCACGAGGAGGTGTGGCCGAAACAGCCACCGAACCGAAAACTGAGGCCACAGGATCGGGGCGCCGGTCTCCTCCGCGCCGCGGTGACGGCAGAGACCTGCTGGGCGAGGGACTGCGCGAGCTACGTGGCGAGGAGCGTTGTTGACGCTCCACCACGACGAGCGGCTCGCCGCCGTCACCCGGCCGGGGCTGCCCGTGCTCGCGCCGTCCCGAGGTCCACCGGGCCTGCGGCTCAGCTCAGCGCGTCGGCCACCAGCTCGTCGCTGAGCTGTCGCAGGCGTTCCCGCGCCCGCCTGCTGTGTGCCTGCGGGTGCGGGTCCGCCTCGCGGGTGCCGTTGAAGAACCGTCCCGTGATCTCGGCGAGGTCGGCGTCGAGTACCAGCCGCAGCGTCGCGGCCGCACCGTCGTCCACACTGCTCACCGGGGTGCGACCCGACGCGCGCACCATCGCCGTGTCCATGAAGGTGGCGGGGTGCAGCGCGTTGACGGTGACGCCGCTGCCCCTGAGCTGGTCGGCGAGGTCGATCGTGAACATCACCAGCGCGAGTTTGCTGCGCATGTACGCGGACGCACCGCTGTAGCGGCGACGAAGCTGGAGGTCGGTGAAACCGAACTCCTCCTGCCCGGCCGAGGCGACGTTGACGATGCGGGCGGGGGCCCGCAGGAGGGGAAGGATCCGACGGGTGAGGTGGTAGGCGGCGAGGTAGTTCACGGCGAACCGCAACTCGTAGCCGTCGGCGCTCTCCTCCCGCCGCGCGGGGTCGGCGCCGGTGCCCACCCCGGCGTTGTTCACCAGCACGTCGATGCGCTCGTACCGGCTGAGCAGTTCGGTCGCGAGCCGGTCCACCTGGCTCAGCACGGCGAAGTCGGCGCGGACGATCTCGGCACCCGTCTCCTCCCGCAGTGCGCGGAGCTTGTCGGGGTTACGGCCGTGGGCGATCACGCGGGCGCCCCGGGCGGTCAGCTCGGCTACGAGACGACGACCGAGACCGTCGGTGGCCCCGGTGACGAGGATGGTCTGCTCGGTCAGCGGTCTCATCGCTCCTCTGCTGCTCCCGAGACCGACATTACCCGTAGGGTGTGGTCATGGCCGTCTCCGAACTACACAGGTTCACCCTCGACAACGGCCTGCGCGTCGTGCTCGCGCCCGATCCGACGGCACCGGTCGTCGGGGTGAGCGTGCACTACGACGTGGGCTTCCGCTCCGAACCGGAAGGGCGCACGGGTTTCGCCCACCTCTTCGAGCACCTGATGTTCCAGGGCAGCGAGAGTCTCGAGAAGCTCGCTCACTTCCGCTACGTGCAGAGCAGCGGGGGCACCTTCAACGGCTCCACCCATCCGGACTACACCGACTACTTCGAGGTGTTGCCGTCGGCGGCGCTGGAACGCGCGCTGTTCCTGGAGGCCGACCGCATGCGGGCGCCCAGGCTGACCCGCGAGAACCTGGCCAACCAGATCGACGTGGTGAAGGAGGAGATCCGCCTCAACGTGCTGAACCGGCCCTACGGCGGATTCCCGTGGATCCTCCTGCCCCCGGTGCTGTACTCGACCTTCCCCAATGCCCACAACGGCTACGGTGACTTCACGGATCTGGAGCAGGCGTCGTTGGACGACTGCGCGGCCTTCTTCGACACCTACTACTCGCCGGCCAACGCGGTGCTCACCGTGGCAGGTGACCTCGACGTGGACCGCACCCGCGACCTCGTGGACGAACACTTCGGTGACGTGCCCGCCCGTCCGAAGCCGCAGCGGCCGTCGTTCGCCGAGCCCCGCCCCAACGGGGAGCTCCGGGGCACGCACGCCGACCCACACGCGCCGCTGCCCGCTCTCGCCGTGGGCTACCGGATGCCGGACCCGGTGGGTGAACTCGACGCCTACCTCGCCCATCTCGTGCTGGCGGGGGTGCTCACCGACGGCGACTCGTCGCGGTTACAGCAGCGACTCGTGCACGCCGAACCACTGGTGACCGACGTCAACGCCGGAGCGGGGCTGTTCGGCCCGTTCGAGGCGAGGGACCCGGACACGTTCTCGGTGACGGCGATCCACCCGCCGGACACCTCGACCGAGCAGGTGCTCGACGCGCTGGACGCCGAGCTCGACGCGCTCTCCACCACGCCGCCGGGAGAGCAGGAACTCGCCAAGGTGACGGCCCGCTGGAGTGCGAGCCTGCACTCCGAGCACGACCGGCTCGTGTCGCGCACTCTCGCGCTCGGCTCGCTGGAGTTGCTCCACGGTGACGCGGGGCTGATGTACGAGCTGCCCGAGCGCATCGCGGCGGTGACGGCCGAGCAGGTGTCCGAGGCGGCGAAGTCGCTGCGCCCCGACTCGCGTGCCGTCCTCGAGGTGGAACCGGGACAGGGAGGTGCCCAGTGAGCGTGACCAGCCACCGCTCCGCCGAGGAGATCGGCCGTACCCAGGAGGGGCCGAGGCGGCTTCCGCCGCTGGGGGAGCAGAAGGGCGCCACCGAACTGTCGCATGTGGACACCGTGTTGGACAACGGGCTGCGCGTGCTCGCCGTGCGCAAACCCACCGTGCCGATGGTGGAGGTGCGCCTGACGATCCCCTTCGCGGGCGACGACCCGATGCATCCGGCCACGGCGGAGGTCCTGGCCGAGACGCTGCTCACCGGCACGCGCCGCCGTGACCGCGTCGGCATCGACACCGACCTCGCGCTCATCGGTGGTGACCTGGGCACCGTGGTCGACCCCGAGCACCTCAGGGTCTCGGGCAGTGCGCTGGCCGAGAAGCTTCCCGAGCTGCTGGACGTGCTGGCCGACGTGCTCACCGGAGCGTCGTACATGGACGCCGAGGTGCGCAGGGAGGCGGCCCGGATCTCCGAACGGCTCGCCGTGGCGCGCACCCAGCCCAGGGTGATCGCGCGGGAGGCGTTGCAGCGCAGGCGTTACGGCGACCACCCCTACACGCGTGAGATGCCGATGGCCGAGGACGTCGCCGCCGTGGTCGCCGAGGGGGTGCGGTCGCTGCACGCGGCGTCGGTGCTACCCGGCGGGTCCACCCTCGTCGTGGTCGGGGACGTGGACCCGGACACCGCGGTGGCGGAGGTCCAGCGCGCGCTGGCGGACTGGTCGAGCGACGTCCGGGCGCGTGAGCTGCCCGAGCTGCCGGACCTCACGCCCGGCGACCTGCTCCTGGTCGGCAGGCCCGGTGCGGTGCAGTCGCAGCTCCGGCTGTCGGCGCAGGCGCTGCCGAGGACCGATCCGCGCTATCCCGCGTTGCAGCTCGCCAACCTCGCCTACGGCGGGTACTTCTCGTCGCGCCTCGTGGAGAACATCCGCGAGGACAAGGGGTACACCTACGGCGCGCACTCCGGGTTCGAGTTCACCGGGCCGAAGGCCACGCTGCAGGTGGAGGCCGACACGGCGAGCGAGGTGACCGCGGCGGCGCTGCTGGAGACCCGCTACGAACTGAGCAGGCTGGGGCTCGTGCCTCCCACGGAGGCCGAGGTGGACTCCGTGCGGCAGTACGCCGTGGGCACGCTGCTGATCGCGTCGTCGTCGCAGGCGGGACTGGCGAGCCAGTTGGCCGCGCTGACCGCCGTGGGCCTCGGCGTGGAGTGGCTCGTGGAGCACCCGCAGCGACTGGCCGGGGTCACCACCGAGCAGGTGGCGGAGGCGGCGCTGGAGTTCTTCGCGCCGCAGCGCTTCACCGGGGTCGTGGTCGGTGACGCCGACGTGCTCGCACCGAAGCTGACCGCGCTCGGTGGGGTCGAGGTGGCCGGTGAGGTAGCTCCGGCTCGATGAGCTCCCTGAGCCAGCCCGCTCCGTTCCGCCTGACATCCTCTCCCGCGTTGTCCCGCTCGACGGCGGATCGGCAGGAGTCGCTGCGCACCGATCCCGAGCGGCTGCGGGCCCGGTGGCCGTTGGCGCGGGTCGTCCGCGTCGACGGCCAGGGCCGCGTCCCGGTGCCCGAGACCGAGCTCACGGACGCCCGGTCCAGTGGAGTGCCGCTGTCCACGACACCTGCCCTCGACGTCGCCGAGGACCTGCCCGCCGGCGCGGTCTTCCTCGGGCGGTGGGAGGACACCGACTACTGGGCGGTGTCCGCGGACCCCGGTCCCGAGCAACGCCGCATCAGCCTCGATGGTCTCGGTGTTCTCGGTGGCGGCTGGGGACCGGGTATGGAGGTCCCCGTGACCGGCGACGAGGCGTGGGTGGACCTGCGGGCGCACGGTGCGGTGCTGGATGACACGGCCGCGGGCCTGTTGACCACCGCCGTGGCGCTGCGCAACTGGCATCGCAGAGCCCGGTACTGCGCCCGTTGCGGCGGGCGGACGACGCTGCACCAGTTCGGCTGGGCCAGCACGTGCGAGCAGTGCGGGCGCGAGGAGTACCCGCGCACGGACCCGGCCGTGATCTGCCTGGTGCACGACGACGTCGGCGTCAACGGTGAACACGTGCTCCTGGCGCGCCAGCCGACGTGGCCACCTGGCCGGTACTCGGTGCTCGCCGGGTTCGTCGAGGCGGGCGAGTCGCTGGAGCGCTGCGTGGAGCGGGAGATCCGCGAGGAGGTGGGGGTCGAGGTCCGCGACGTCCGCTACCTCGGCAGTCAGCCGTGGCCGTTCCCGCGCTCGATCATGATGGGTTTCGCGGCGAGGGCCGACGCCGCCGCCCACCTCACGCCCGCCCCCGGTGAGATCGAGGCCGCCCGGTGGGTGTCCAGGGAGCGGGTGCGTGCCGCCCTCGACAAGGGCGATCCGGAGCTGTTGCTGCCGGGGGAGACGTCCATCGCACACGTGATGGTGCGCGCGTGGGCGGAGGCCGGAAACGGAAGCACGGCCGCCAGCCGATAGTCTCGCGGCACGCGAGAGTCACGGGGGTAGGGCGAGTGAGCGCGGCGCGGGCTGTGGGACTGCTGCTGGGCGTCATGGCCGACGCGATGGTCGGCGAGTCGGTGCGTGGGCGGGCGGACGCCACGCTCGCGCACGTCGCGCGGGCGGTGCGGCGGCGGATACCAGCGGATCATCCACTGGCGGGTGCCGTGCACGTCGGCGTGGTGGCCGGAGCGGCCGTGCTGACCGGGACGGCGGTGGAGCGCCTCGGCCGCGACCGCCCGCTCGTGAGTGCCGCGACCACCGCGGCCGGTACCTGGGCGGTCCTCGGGGGAGCCCGCCTGGCCGCCGACGGTACGGCGCTGGCGAGGCACCTGGAGACCGGTGACGTCCGCGCCACGCGCGAGACCCTGGCGCACTGGGACTCGCGCTGTACGCAGGACCTCGACTCCGTCTCGTTGGCGCGGGCGTCGGTGGAGGCTGTCGCCCACAACGCGTCCGACACGGTGGTCGCGCCCCTGCTCTGGGGCGCGGTCGCGGGGGTGCCGGGACTTCTGGCGTCGCGTGCCGTCGGCACGGCACGGCGGGTGGCGGCGGAACAACCGGGCCACCGGCGTTTCGGTGTGCCCTCCTCCTGCCTCGACACGGCGGCGAACCTGCTGCCCACCCGTCTCACCGCCGTGTTGACCGTCGCCGGAGCGCCCGTGGTCGGCGGGTCGGCCCGCGCCGCGTGGCGAGCGTGGCGGCGGGACACCGTGCTGCACCCGAACCCCAACTCGGGGCGGGTCGTGGCCGCCTACGCGGGCGCGTTGGAGATCCGCCTCGGTGGGCGCACGGCGTACCCGGACGGGGTGCGGGAGCTGCCCGTGCTCGGCGACGGGCGCAACCCCGACGCGGGCCACGTCACCCGCGCCGTCGAGCTGTCCCGTGTGGTGGGCTGGCTCGCGGGGTTGACGTCGGCCGTCGTCGCCCTGGTGCCGAGCCTGCGCCGCCGTCGACGCTCCCGCACCGCGCGCTGAGCACCGGCCGCGTCAGAGTCCGTGGCGCCGGCCGCCCATCACCTGTTCGCACAGCCGGGCCTCGGAAGCAGCCGAGAACGGGTCGCGCAGGGCGGCGACGGCCAGCCGCGTCTCCTCGGCCACCAGGTCGGCGTTGATCTGAGCACCCGCCGTCGCACCCGCCGCCGCGGCGGTACCGACCTGCGCCATCGGATCGGTCACGTTGCCCGCGACCCACACCCCGGGGACGTCGGTCCGCCCCGTGGGGTCGGCGGGAACGTGCTCACCGACGCCCGCGGGGTGCTCCACCGGGTACAGCCCCACACCGGCCAGGAAACCGCCGCGCGCCCTCGCCCGAGGAGCGACCGCCAACGCCTCGCGCGCGTACACCGTGCCGTCGGCCAGCCGCACCCCGGTGAGCTGGTCGTCCACCACCTCCAGGGCGGTGACCTCGCCGTCGACCACACCGACACCGCGGGCGGTCAGCTGTTCGAGCTCCTCCGGAGAAGGTGCGGGCCGGTCATGAGTGAACAGCACGACGTCGGCGCTCCACTGCCGGAAGAGCAGCGCCTGGTGCACCGACATGGGCCCGGAGGCCAGCACGCCGATGGCCCGGTCCCGGACCTCCCAGCCGTGGCAGTAGGGGCAGTGAACGACGTCCCGGCCCCAGCGTGAGCGCAGTCCCGGCACGGCGGGCAGTTCGTCGACCAGCCCGGTGGTCACCAGCAGTCGCTTCGCCCGGAGACTGCGGCCTTCGGCCAACGTCACGGTGAACCCGGCGCCGTCCCGGGCGACCGAGTCGACCTCACCGCTCACCACGTGACCGCCGTAGCGCCGCACCTCGTCCCTGCCGCGAGCCAGCAGTTCGGCGGGGTTCGTGCCCTCCCGGGCGAACAACCCGTGCACGGCCTCGGCGGGAGCGTTGCGTGGTTCACCGGCGTCGACGACCACCACCGACCGTCTCGCGCGGGCCAGCATCAACGCCCCGCTCAGTCCGGCGGCACCGCCGCCGACCACCACCACGTCCTGCTTGTCGTTCAGTTGCTCGGTCATCACGACCACCTCCACGTCGACCATGCGCGTGGTCCGGGAGGGAAGGCAAAGAACATTGCCGTATCAGCAAACGGTGATCAGTGCCGGGAGACGTCGGGCCCAGGCTCCCCGCCGCCACCGACCGCGCTCTCCCGGGCTGTGTTCTCTACGCGCTCCACGCGCTCCCTGGCTTCCCCGTCCTCGTCGTCCTCGGCGAGCATCTCGGCCACCGACTTGCGGCGCGTGCCCTCCGCGCGGTCCTCGGACAGCACTCCGCCGGGTTTCAGCTCCCGCACCGTGAAGTAGCCCCACCCGAGGATCGCCATCGTGCCGAAGGCCACCCACTGCAGCGCGTACGAGAAGTAGGGGCCCGCCTGCAGCACGGGAAGCGGCAGTGCGCCGAGCACTCCCGGTTGCCCCTCGGTGAGTTGCACGTAACCGGGTGAGACGTCGAGACCCGTGGCCCTCGCGACGGTGCGGGAGTCGATGGCGTAGGTGTGCAGCTTGCCCTGCGTGGAGGCGTCGGCGAAGGCGTCGCGGTGTTGCGGGTCGGTCTCGTCGGCGCGCACGCGGGCTTCCACGCGCACCACCCCGGTGGGCGGCGCGGCGTAGGGCGGAACGTCACCGTTGTCCGGGCGCAGATATCCCCGGTCGACCAGCACCACCCGGCCGGAGGTCGTCCGCATCGGCGTCAGGACCTCGAAGGCCGGCTCGCCCTGGACGGTGCGCAGGCGCGCGATGATCTCGTGTTCGGGCAGGTAGGTGCCCTCGACGACGACTCTGCGCCACTCCGTGTCCGGGCCCGGGGGCCTGCCTTCGGGCAGCACCTCCGCCAGCGGGCGCGGTCGCTCCGAGAACGAGGTCGACACGGCGTCGTTCTGTGTCTGGCGTTCGGTGTGGCGGTCGAACTGCCACGGCGCGAGCACCGTGTAGCAGGTCACAGCGAACCCGAACACGACGAGCGTGAGCGCCAGCCAACCCGGCTGGAGCAGCGATTTCCAGCGCACGTCCACCACGGTATGCGGACCTCTGCGCCTCGGCTCCGAGAGGGTGCGGTGTCAGGCCAGCGCGGCACGGGCGGCGGTCAGCGCCTGACGTGCGTAACCGCCCCCGAACAGCACGGTGTGTACCAGCAGCGGGAAGAGCTGGTGCAGGGGTACCCGCTGCTCGTGGCCGGGAGTGAGGGGGCACCCGAGGTCCTGGGCCGCCTCGCGGTACGCGCCCAGTACGTGGTCGAGCAGGGGCGTTCCGAACAGGCGGAGCATGGCCAGGTCGGTCTCCCGGTGCCCGCCGTGCGCGGCCGGGTCGATCAGCCACACCCGCCCGTCGGAGGCCCAGTGGACGTTGCCGCTCCAGGCGTCGCCGTGCAGCCGCGAGGGCGGCTCGGGCGTGCCGGCCAGTTCGGGAAGACGGGTGCACACCGTGTCGAACACCGCCGCCTCGGAGGTCGAGAACAGTCCTCGGTCCACTGCCTGGCGCACGTACGGCTCCACCCGGCACCGGGTGTAGAAGGAGGGCCAGTCGTCGTGTGGCTCGTTGCGCATGCGGGCGAGCCCGATCCAGGCCTCGGCGGGACCGTCGGGCGGTGCGGACCCGAAAGCGGGCGCCGACCGCGCGTGCAGGGTGGCGAGGGCGCGTCCGAACGCCTCGGCGGCGCCCACGTGGGGCTTGCCCTCGGGAACGTGGTCGATGACCAGCCAGTCGTCGTCCACGCCGTGCACCGTGGGGATCGGCACGTCGCCGGACTCGCCGAGCCACCGCAGCCCCGCGGCCTCCGCCACCGTGGCATCGGGCCCGGACCCGCGCTTGACGACGACGTCACGGCCGTCCGCGAGGCTCACGACGGCACTGTCGCCCGAGAGCGGCCGGTCGCCGGTGGCCCGCACGCCGGTGTGCCGTTCGGCTGCCTGCCGGGGGCCGTTCACCGCTCGCGTACCCACTCGACGAGCCCGTCCACGGCTCGTTCGATCATGCCCAGCACCTCAGCGAACCCCTCGTCGCCTCCGTAGTACGGATCGGGGACCTCGGCGTCGACGGGCGCGGTGGGATCGAAGCTGCGCAGCAGCCGCACCCGGTCGAGGTCGTCGACCAGGACGCGCAGCTCGCGCAGGTGGCTCTTGTCCGCGGCCAGCAGCAGATCGGCGTCCAGGTGCTCGGGGCCGACCTGGCACGCGACGTGGTCGACGGGGTAGCCCCGGGCCCGCAGGATCGCCCTGGCACGGGGGTCGGCCGGTTCGCCGACATGCCAGCCGCCCGTTCCCGCGCTACGGACGGTCACGGCGTCGGACAGGCCGTGCTCGGCAAGGCGGTGCCGGAACACGATCTCGGCCATCGGCGAGCGACAGATGTTGCCGGAGCAGACGAACACGATGCTGGTCGGCGAGCTCGCTCCCGCGTCGGGGGAGCCGGTGCTGTGGTCGGCCATGTGCCCAGTGTCCCTCGCGGCTCCGGACGTCCCGTTCGGTGGGTCGAAATGGTATCGAAAGGTCACGTTGGGGGAATATCGGAGCCGGACGGAGTGCGTCCGGTGGCAGATGGTGAACGGCTCGACTAAGCTGCCGGTCTCGTCGGCATTCGGGAAATTGTGTCCTCCCGTCGTCGACTTCTTGTCAATGCACGCCAAGCACACCTAGAACACTTGGGGGCTCCCATTTCCCCGTCGCATGCGCTCCGCGCCCTCACTCCGGACTCACCGAACGGCCGGGCTCTGCTCGCGCTGGCCGCATCGGTCTTCGTGACCGGTGGCCTCTGGGTGTGGGCGTCCCTTGAAACCGTTGCGTCACAACGACTTCCGATCTTCCTCGTGGGCGGTGTGGCGCTGGCGTTGCTGTGTGCGGCAACGTTCGTGGCGGCAGTGCACTGCGCGCAACTACAGGACGTGCACCGCCATACCGAATCGATGGAAACCGAGCTCACCCTACTGGTTGACGAAATCCTTCCCCTGCTCGCGCGCCGATTACGCGAAGGGGTGTCCATTGACACCGTAAAGGCTGAAATTCCGAATCACTCGAACGAAATAGCAGGCCGCATTGTGCGGTTGTTCACGAAAGAACTCGACGCCAGTGAACGGCAGCGCGAGGCGGCCATGGCCGCGTGCGCCAACGCGGCGGGTCGAGTGCAGGCCATGGCCACCAGCATGCTGGCCGACCTCCGCGAGATGGAGTACCGGCACAACGAGGACGTGCTGGGAGACCTGCTCAAGCTCGACCACTGCACGTCCCAGGCGGGCAGGCTCGCCGACAGCATCGCGGTGCTGACCGGTGCCCGCACGGGCAGGCGCTGGACCAAGCCGATCGTCATGGAGAGCGTCCTGCGCGGGGCGATGGGCAGGATCAGCGCCTATCAGCGGGTCCGGTTGCACTCGACGTGCACGGCGGCCGTCGTCGGCTACGCGGCCGAGGACGTCATGCACCTGCTCGCCGAGTTGATGGACAACGCGGCGAAGTTCTCCAAGCCGTCGGAGGACGTGCACGTGCACGTCGAGCAACTGACGTCCGGGGTCGTGGTGATCGTGGAGGACGCCGGACTCGGCATGAAACCGCACGCGCTCGAACGCGCCGAGCAGGCCGTGTCGGCCACGGAACCCCTCGACCTCGTCGCCCTCTCCGGAACCCGGCTCGGGCTGGCGGTCGTCGGTCGCCTGGCGCGGAAGCACCAACTGCGGGTCCGGTTCCGGCGATCTCCCCGGGGCGGTGTGAGCGTCGTGGTGCGGATCCCGGCGACCCTGATCACCACACCGTGCCCCGAGGACGTGCCCACGCTGCGCAACCGCCGCCCGGTGGACGACCGGGAGGTGCAGCCGGCCTCGCGGGCCACCCGGCTGCCCAAGCGCCGCCGAGGTCAGACGCTCACGGTGTCCCCGCCACCGAGGACACGCCACCGTACGGAGACCAAGCCGCGCGCCGACGCGGGCGCCCGGTTCAGCGCGTTCCGCGCCGCGGTACGGCCGAACACGCCACCGACCACAGCCGACTGAGGGATATGGACCATGAGCACCACCGATCAGAGCCTCGAATGGTTCTTGCAGAGCCTGCTGGAGCAGACACCGGGAGCCCGCCATGCCCTGGTGCTCTCACGCGACGGGTTGAAGCTGTGTCACACGCGGAACCTCGGTGTCGACCAGGCCGACCAGTTGGCCGCGATCGCCGCCGGGGTGCAGGCGCTGGCGCAGAGTGCGTCCGCCGAGTTCGGTGACGGGTCGGGAGGAGTACGGCAGTCGATGACCGAGTTCCACGGGGGCCTGTTGTTCGTGGTGGAGGCGGGCGAGGGGGCGCACCTGGCGATGGTGGCGAGAGAGAACGCCGACGTCGGGCTCGTGGGACACAAGATGAACGAGCTCGTGGAGCAGATCGGCGCGTTCCTCACCGCCCCGCCCAGGTACCGCCGTCGCACTTCTCAGCCGGCATGACCGCCGACGCCGAGGACACCGACGCCGCCCCCGACCGGCCCGACCGCCTCTACACGATCACCTGTGGCCGGAGCAGGGCCGGCGAGGTCGAGCTCGACCTCGTCACGCTCATCGTGAGCGAGTGCGAGCCCGAGCCCGGTATGCAGTCCGAGCACGCGCGCATCCTGCTGTTGTGCGCCAGCCCCACGGCGGTGGTCGAGGTGGCCGCCGAGCTGGGGCTACCGGTCAGTGTCGTGAAGATCCTGCTCACCGACCTGCTGGACACGGGCGCGGTGGCGGCGCGTCACCCCACCGCTCCCCGTGCCGTCGACGAACTTCCCGACCCCGCATTCCTGGAGAAGGTCCTTGTCGGACTCCGCAATCTCTGAACGTGAGGTGGCCCCCACCCGGCCCGAAGGCCGAACACCCCTGCGCAGCACAGCGACGGACGGCGTGAAGATCGTCATCGTCGGGGGCTTCGGGGCGGGCAAGACCACGCTGGTGCGCTCGGTCAGCGAGATCAGGCCCCTGTCCACGGAGGAGACGATGACCGAGGCGGGCCGAGGTATCGACAGCACCGCCGGGCTGGCCGGGAAACTGCGCACCACGGTGGCGTTCGACTTCGGCAGGGTCTCGCTCACCGACGAGGTGGTCCTGTACCTGTTCGGTGCGCCGGGACAGCGAAGGTTCTGGTATCTGTGGGACCGCCTGTTCACCGGCACCCTGGGCGCTGTCGTGCTCGTGGACACGCGCCGTATCGAGGACTCCTGGTACGCCATCGACCGCCTGGAGCAGTACGGCATGCCGTTCGTCGTGGCTCGCAACAACTTCCCGGGGTCGCTGCACGACCTCGGTGAGCTGCGCGAGGCGCTGTCCATCAGCGACGCGGTACCGGTCGTGGAGTGCGACGCGCGCAGGCGGGACTCGGCCAAGCACGTGCTGATCACGCTGGTCCACCACCTGTACACCATGTCGAGGGCGCGCGGCGTGCGGTGCTGAGCGCGTTTGGGAGGATCACGGCATGGCTTCGACAGTGTCCGACGTGATCGCCGCTCTCGACGCGGCCTACCCCCGGGAACTCGCCGAGTCGTGGGATGCCGTGGGACTGGTGTGCGGTGATCCGGCCGAACCGGTGGAACGCGTCCTGGTGTGCGTGGACCCGGTGACGGCGACCGTGGAGGAGGCCGTCGAGTGGGGTGCCCAGTTGGTCGTGGCGCACCACCCGCTGCTGCTGCGCGGCGTGCACGGCGTGGGCACCGACACGGCCAAAGGTCGGCTCGTGCACCGGATGGTGCGGTCGCACGTGGCGCTGTTCTGTGCTCACACCAACGCCGACTCGGCGGTTCCGGGGGTGTCGGACGCGCTCGCCGAACGCATCGGCGTGCGGGTGTCGCGACCGCTCGCTCCCCATGGGGACGATTCCGGCTCCACGGGTATCGGACGTGTCGGCGAGCTGCCGGAGGCGGTGCCGTTCGCGGAGTTCGTGCGCCGTGTCGGTGAGGCACTGCCGGCGACTCGGCCCGGGGTGCTGGGGGCCGGGGATCCGGAACGGCTCGTGCGGACCGTCGCGGTGTCCGGAGGTGCGGGGGACAGTTATCTCGCCGCGGCCACGGCGGCCGGGGTGGACGCCTACGTCACGGCCGATCTGCGACACCACCCTGCGGGCGAGCACCTCGAACAGGGCGGTCCCGCTCTCGTCGGGCTGACCCACTGGGCCAGCGAGTGGCCGTGGTGCGAGCAGGCCGCCGAGGTGATCCGGCGGGTCGGTGACGTCGAGGTCCGGGTCTCGACGCTGTGCACGGATCCGTGGACGCTGCGCGCCGGAAACTAGTCAAGCCGTGTACTAGTTTTGGGTCTCGGTGGTTTCCCGGGGCTCCCGGCTCTCTACAGTGTGGGACATGACCGATGACCGGGGCCGGGAGGCGGGCGGGCCGCCGCCCGAGGGTGAGCTCGACTTCTGGTCGTTCGTCGAACTCGCCAACGAGCGGCTCGCCACCGAGTACGGCTTCCGGCACCAGTTGGCCACCGAGGTGCTGCTGACGCTCAACCGCGCCTCCAACATCGTCACCTACGACCTGGAGGCGGCGGTGCACCGCCCGCACGGCCTGTCGTGGTCGGCGTTCCGGCTGCTGTTCGTCACGTGGCTGGCGGGGCCGTTGGAGCCGAAGCGAGCCGCCGTGTTGACGGGGATGAGCAGGGCGGCCGTGTCGAACCTGGTGAAGACGCTGGTGGCGGACGGTCTGCTCGATCGCAGTCCCGACGCGCGCGACGGCCGCTCGGTTCGGCTGTCGCTCACCGAACAGGGGCACGCGGAGATGGTGAAGGTCTTCCGCGTGCACAACGAACGTGAGTACGAGTGGGCCAGCGTGCTGACCGAGACGGAACAGCGCATCCTGGTCATGCTGCTCAACAAGCTGATCACCAATCGCCACCAGTTCGACGTCCGGGGCCGCAACTGACCCTCCACGGGTAGTGTGTGGTGTGCGTCACGCTGGCTTCGAGTTAGTTAAGACATTTACTATTTGGCGAAGCGGGTCAGCGGAAAACGGTGTGGCCCGCGCGTCGACTTCCAAGGAGGCAAGCCATGGCGTACTACCGCCGGGTGGGCGATGTCCCGCCGAAGCGGCATACCCAGCACCGTACGGAGAGCGGCGGTCTCTACTACGAGGAGCTGATGGGGGAGGAAGGCTTCTCGTCCGACTCCTCGCTGCTCTACCACCGCCACCTGCCGTCTGCCATCGTCGACTCCCGCGTGTGGGAGCTGCCCGACCAGACCACCACGCCCAACCATCCGTTGCGGCCACGGCACCTCAGGCTCCACGACCTCTTCGCTGACGCGGAGTGGAAGAACACCGACGTCGTCACCGGCCGCAGGCTGGTGCTGGGCAACGCCGACGTGCGCCTGTCCTATGTGGTGGCCGGTGCCGACTCGCCGCTCTACCGCAACGCCACGGGCGACGAGGTGGTCTACGTCGAGTCGGGCGAGGCGGTGGTGGAGACCGTCTTCGGCGCGCTGCACGCCAAGCAGGGTGACTACGTGGTGCTGCCGATGGCCACGACGCACCGCTGGCTTCCCCAGGGCGACGAGCCGCTCCGGGCCTACGCCATCGAGTCCAACAGTCACATCACCCCGCCGAAGCGGTACCTGTCGCGCTACGGGCAGTTCCTGGAGCACGCCCCGTACTGCGAGCGCGACCTGCACGGGCCGTCGGAACCGCTGCAGGCCGAGGGCACCGACGTCGAGGTGCTGGTGAAGCACCGGACCTCGCGCGGCCTCGTGGGAACGGTCCTGGTGTACCCGAACCACCCGTTCGACGTGGTCGGGTGGGACGGCTGCCTCTACCCGTACACCTTCAGCATCCACGACTTCGAGCCCATCACCGGCCGGGTGCACCAGCCGCCGCCCGTGCACCAGGTGTTCGAGGGCCACAACTTCGTGGTGTGCAACTTCGTGCCGCGCAAGGTGGACTACCACCCCCAGTCCATTCCCGTGCCGTACTACCACTCCAACGTGGACTCCGACGAGGTCATGTTCTACTGCGGTGGCGACTACGAGGCGCGCAAGGGCTCGGGCATCGGCCAGGGCTCGATCTCGGTGCACCCCGGTGGATACGCGCACGGGCCGCAGCCGGGCGCGTACGAGCGCAGCATCGGCGTGGAGTTCTTCGACGAACTCGCCGTCATGGTCGACACCTTCCGCCCGCTGGAGTTGGGTGAGGGCGGCCTGGCGTGCGAGGACCCGAACTACGCCTGGACGTGGGCGGGACGGGGGCCGAAGTGACGGCGGCCGTGTCGGCGGCGGGGACGGAACGCTCACCGATCCCGCGCTTCGCGCGGCTGCTGTGCGACGACGCTGCGATGTTCCCCCCGGGGCTCGCCCCGCTGCCCGAGGCCGTTCCGGCCCACGTGCGGCACACGTCGGCGCCCTACGGCGAACTGGTGGGCCCCCTGGTGGTGGCCGCGTCGGTGCTGGACGAGCTCACTCCGCTGCTGCCTGTCGGCGGCGACCCGGTGGAACTCGTGGTGACGCTGCCCGAAGGGCCCGCCCGCGTGCGTGACGTCCTCGCCGGTGTCGCCGACCTGCCGGTGAGGTTGCGGGCACTGGAGGTCGCGGTCCCGGAGAGCATGGCGGCCACCGAGTTGCTGACCTCGCTGGACGGCGCGGCCGTCGGGGAGTCCGTCGAGGTGTTCGTGGAGGTCCCGAGGGACGCCCGTCGGGCGGGACTGATCACGGCGCTGGCGGCCACGCGTTACCTCGCGAAGTTCCGCACCGGCGGGGTCAGGGCCGAGCTGTACCCGGACGTCACCGAGCTGGCAGAGGCGGTGAGTGCCGTGGTGGCGGCCGGGGTGCCGTTCAAGGCGACGGCGGGTCTGCACCACGCGATCCGCAACACCGACCCGGACACCGGTTTCGAGCAGCACGGGTTCCTCAACCTGCTGCTGGCCACGCACGTGGCGGCGCAGGGCGCGGACGCGGGAGAGCTGGCCGGTGTGCTGGCCGACACCGACGGCGAGGCCGTCGCCGAGCGTGTCCGCGCGCTCGACGACGCGGAAGTGGAGGCCGCCCGAACCCGGTTCCGGTCGTTCGGGACGTGCAGCATCACCGACCCCCTCCACGACCTGATCGGCCTCGGCCTGCTGCCGCCCTCGCTGACCGAGAACGAAAGGACAGTATGACGACCATCGACATCCCCGACGACTCGCTGTTCGGGCTCGACAACCTGCCGTACGGCGTGTTCTCGACGCCGGGTGGTGAGCGCAGGGTCGGCGTGCGTGTCGGCGACCACGTGGTGGATCTCGCCGTGGCGCTCGATGACGAGGTGTTCGCGCGGCCCGCGCTGAACGCGTTCATGGCCCAGGGACACGCGCGGTGGGTGGAGGTGCGCGAGCGCGTCACCGAGTTGGTGTCGGGCGACGTACCGGACGCGGCGGTGCACGCCGTCGCGGACGTGACGCTGCACCTGCCCTTCGAGGTCGGCGACTACGTCGACTTCTACGCCTCCGAGCACCACGCCTCCAACCTCGGCAGGTTGTTCCGGCCGGACTCGGAGCCGCTCATGCCGAACTGGAAGCACCTGCCGGTGGGCTACCACGGTCGCGGCGGCACGGTGGTGGTGTCGGGCACCGACGTCGTGCGCCCGTGCGGTCAGCGAAAGGCGCCCGACGAGGCCGCGCCCACGTTCGGCGAGAGCAGGCGGCTCGACATCGAGGCCGAGCTGGGGTTCGTCGTGGGCACCGGCTCCGAGCTGGGCAGTCCTGTCCCGATCGAGGAGTTCGCCGAGCGGGTGTTCGGCGCGGTGCTGGTGAACGACTGGTCGGCCCGCGACATCCAGTCGTGGGAGTACGTGCCGCTCGGGCCGTTCCTCGGCAAGAGCTTCGCGACGTCGGTCTCCCCGTGGGTGGTGCCGCTGCTCGCGCTCCAGAAGGCCAGGGTCGCCACGCCGCCACAGGACCCGACGCCGCTGCCGTACCTGCGCGAGAACGCGCCGTGGGGCCTGGACATCGAGCTGGCGGTGGAGTGGAACGGCGAGGTCGTGAGCCGTCCGCCGTACCGTGAGATGTACTGGTCGCCCGCGCAGATGCTGGCGCACCTCACCGTCAACGGCGCTTCGACGCGCACCGGTGACCTGTATGCGTCGGGCACGATCTCCGGGCCCGAACGCGACCAGCGCGGCGCGTTCATCGAACTGACCTGGGGCGGTAAGGAGCCGGTCCGGGTGGGCGGCGAGGAACGCACGTTCCTGCAGGACGGCGACGAGGTGGCCCTCACCGCCACGGCACCGGGCGCCTCGGGCGGCCGGATCTCCTTCGGCGAGGTCCGCAACCGGATCGTTCCGGCGAACCACCCCGGTCGCTGACCGCGAAACGCACCAGGGCCCGCCTTCCCTGATCCGGAAAGAGCGGGCTCTGGTGCGTTTCCCGGTGTCACTCCACCGCGCTCAGGTCGACGCCCTTCGTCTCCCGGCTCGTGGCCACGGCCACGAACGTGATCGCCATGGTCACCACGAGGTAGCCGATCACCATGCCGACGCCGAAGTTCTCGATGAGCCACACGGCGATGAACGGAGCGGGCGCTCCCGCGATGATCGACGAGCCCTGGAACACCAGCGACGAACCCGCGTAGCGGTAGCGCGTCGGGAAGAGCTCCGTGATCCACGCGGCCTCGGGACCCGCGAGCATGCCGTGGAAGAACGCGCCCACGCACACCCCGACCCACAACAGCGGAACGCTGTCGAAGTGCACCAGCCAGAAGAAGATCGGTGCCCACGCGATGAGCACGCCCGTGGGCACGAGCATCGCCGTCTTCCGGCCGACCCGGTCCGACCACGCGCCTCCGCCGATCATGCCGACGAACTGGAAGACCGACGCGAACGTCACCGCGAGTGTCACGTCACCGCGGTCGAACCCGAAGTACGAGGTCGCGTAGGCGATGACGAACGTCGTGTAGATGTAGAACGCGATGTTCTCGCCGAGGCGCATGCCGAGCCCGTGCAGCACCTGCCGGGGGCGGGAGAGCGCGAGCAGGATGCTCGACTTCTTCCGTCCCGAGCCCGGAGCCAGGGCGTGGGACTGCGCCTCGCGGAACACCGGCGACTCCTCGACACCGCGCCGGATCCAGAAGCCGATGATCAGCAGCGGCAGGGCGAACAGGAACGCCACCCGCCAACCCCACGACTCGAACGCGGCGTCGCTCGTGGTCAGTGAGAGCACGGTGATCATCGCGGTGGCCAGCACGGTGCCCGCCGGAGCGCCCGCCTGCGGCCACGAAGCCCAGAAACCACGCCGTTTGGGTTGGCCGTACTCGCTGACGAGCAGCACGGCGCCGCCGAACTCGCCACCGAGCGCGAAGCCCTGCACCAACCGCAGCAGCACGAGCAGCACCGTCGCGGTGATACCGATGTCGTGGTAGGTCGGGAGCACGCCGATGGCGGCGGTGGCCGCTCCCAACAGCAGGAACGTCACGACCAGCATGGGTTTGCGACCGAACCGGTCACCGAGGTGGCCGAAGACGATGCCGCCCAGCGGGCGGGCGACGAACCCGAGCCCCTGGGTGGCGAGCGCGAGCAACAGCTTGGTGATGCCGTCGTCGCCGGGAAAGAACAGCGGCCCGAGCACGGTGGCGGCCAGAACACCGTAGATGGCGAAGTCGTACCACTCCAGGATGGAGCCGGCCATACTTCCGGTGAGCACCCGCTTGAAACCGGCTGGAGCGGCGCGTTCGTCCTTCCCGGCGCCCTCGGACACCGCGTCGACGGCTGATGCCATGGGGGTTCCTTTCGGTGAGGGCCGGAAGCCGCCCCGTCGCGGCTTCCGGAAGATCGGGGAGAGGGGCGAGGCCTCCTCAGAGCGCGAGCGTCAGAGAGTCGCCGCACGCTCGCGAGCAGCAGGTCATCATCTTGTTGTGGCACGCGCGTTCGGCAGCGGTGAGCACCTTGTCGCGGTGGTCGATCTCGCCGTCGCCGACGGCCACCTCGCACGTGCCGCACAGCCCTTCCTCGCAGTCGCTGGGCACGTCGATGCCCGCGGCCCGCAGGGCGGCGAGCACGGTCTGGTCGGCGCCGACGCGCACGGTGATGCCCGAGTCGGCCAGCCGTACGTCGAAGGCGTGCTCCTTGCTGGGGTCGAGTTCACCCAGGTCGCTGGTGAAGTGCTCGACCCGCAGCGAGTCCTGCGGCCAGTGCGCCGTCGCGTCGGCGAGCGCGTCGAGCAGCCGCTGCGGCCCGCACGCGTAGATCCGGGTGCCCTCGACGGGTTCGGCGAACAGCGCCGGGACGTCGAGGCGGGTGCCCTCGTCGGAGCAGTGCGACACCAGCCGGTCACCGTGATCGCGTTCCACGCGGTCGAGCAGGGCCATCTCCCGGCGCGACCGCGCGCAGTAGTGCAGCTCGTAGTCGCGTCCCTCGCGCTTCAGGTGGTCGGCCATGGCGAGGATGGGGGTGATGCCGATGCCGCCCGCGACGAGAACGTACCGCTGGGCGTCGGGGACGAGCTTGAAGTGGTTGCGCGGACCGCGTACCCGCACGGTGTCGCCCACCGACAGCCGCTCGTGCACGTAGCGCGAACCGCCCCGGCCGTCCGGGTCGTGGAGCACGGCGATCTCGTAGCCGAGCCGGTCGTCCGCGTCACCGCACAGCGAGTACTGGCGGGAGAACTCCCCGAGCTCCAGATCCACATGCGACCCGGGCGACCACTTCGGCAGCGGGCGGCCGTGGGCGTCGGCGAGCGTGATCCGCACGATGTCCTCGGTCTCGTGCTCGATCCGCTTCACCGTCATCGTGCGGGCCACCGTCTTGCGCGACGGCTCGCCGATCCGCACCTTCAACCGTCGTCGCAGCAGCGAGGGGTCGCGGTACTCCGGGTTGCGCGTGGGATCCCACCGCACGAGCACGTGCTCGGGCCCCCGGAACGACGTGTTGGGCAGGTAGGTGAACTCCTGTCCGGGCACGAGCTCCAGGTGCGGCAGCCGCGTGGTGAGTTCCTCCAGGAAGATCTGGATCTCCATCCTCGCGAGGTTCTTGCCGAGACACTGGTGGGAGCCGTAACCGAAGGTCAGGTGGTCACTGGCGTTGTCGCGGCGCACGTCGATGGAGTCCGGGTCGTCGAAGTGCCGCTCGTCGTGGTTGGCCGACGAGTTGACGATCAACAGCTTGGCGCCCTCGGGGATGCGTACGCCGCCGATTTCGGTGTCGGTCGTGGCGATGCGCCGCCACGCGACCACGGAACCGGAGAACCGCAGGCACTCCTCGACGGCGTTGGGGATGAGGCTCTGGTCGGCGCAGATCTCCTCCCACACCGTCCGGTTCTCCAGCAACACCCGGAAGGCGTTGGAGGCGGCCATCGCCGTGGTCTCGTGAGCGGCCACGATGCCGGCCATCATCATCGAGTGCAGGTAGGAGTCGGTGATGACGTCCGGCATCTGCGGCTGCAACCGGATGCCGTACTGCATCCAGCCCGGCCCCGACGGGTCCTGCCGCATCTTGTCGAGCACCTGGCCCGCGTACTGCCAGAACTTGCCCACGGACTCCGCCACGGCCACCTGCTGTTCCGGCTTCGGGCGGCCCCACGTGTTCAGCGTGTGTGCCACCGAGTACCGACGCAGGGTCTCCATGTCCTCCTCGGGCACGCCGAGGAAGTGCAGTGCCACGGTGAGCGGGATCTCGTACAGCAGCTCGTCGACGAGGTCCGCCTCGCCTCGGTCGACGAACGCGTCGACGCGCTCACGCACCAGCGCGCGCACCATGGGTTCGTGCTGCGTGAGGTGCTGTGGTGTGAACGGCTCCATCAGCACCCGCCTGCGCTCCATGTGCGCGGGCTCGTCCTCGTTGACGAGCGTGCGGCCCATCGCGTAGTCGTGCCGGGCGAGCACGGCGTTGGCCTCGTCGGAGAACGGGGTGATCTTCTCCAGCGCGATGGAGGGGGAGAACGTCCGGTTGTCCCGGAAGACCGCCTTGACGTCCTCGTAGCGCGTGACGACCCAGTAGCCGAGCACGGGGCTGTAGAAGACCGGTTCGCCGTCGCGTGACCACTTCAGCGAGCCCGGCGGGTCCTGCTGGTACGGGTCCGCGAACGGGTCGAAGGCGGCCGCGTTCGGGGAGACGGGACAGCCCGTGGGGTCGAGCCGTGACTGGTCCGCGCCGGTGACTGGGCACCGGGGTGCGGTCTCGACGCCCGATTCTCCACCCATCGCCATGCCTGCCATCCCTCCATACGCCTCTGTACTGGGAATTCACTGATATCGAACAGAACTGTTCGTCTAGCGAGAACGAGGAGAGAGTAAGCAGGGTCACGGCGGCGGTCAAGAGTCGAGACCCGCTCGATACGCACGGCGCGGCACGACGGCAGGGGGGAGGGCAGGGAAAGGGCAGGGGAAGGGCAGGGGAAGGGCACGGCGTCGCGTGGGTTCCGGCCGGCAGCCCTGATCGCCCGGAGTGCCGCTACGGGTTCAGGACGTGACGAGCTGGGCGAGACGCCTGGCCGCGTCGAGTACCGCCTCGGCGGCCTTGTCGGTGTCCATCCCGTCGATGGCGACGACGCCGACACTGCGTTCCGGCGCGTGGCCGGCGGTCCGGACGCCCGCCGACACGCCCACGGCGCCGCGTTCGAGCTGCCCTCTCGTGACGCTGTAGCCGTCGCGGCGGGCCTGCCGCACCGCCTCGGAGTCACGGGCGCTCGGCGGGCGGAGCGCGAGGATGGCGATGCCGGACGCACCCCGGTGCAGCGGGTGCCTGCTGCCCACCCGGTAGCCCACCCGCAGCACCGTGTCGGTCGGCTCGGCCACCATCAGCACCACGCACTCGTCGCCCTCGGCCACCGAGACGAACGCCGTGGCACGGGTCCGGTCGGCGAGCTCGGCCAGCACCGGACGGGCACCGTGCAGGAACTGGGGTTCGAAACGCGAGGAGAGCACGGCGGCACCCACCCCGAGCCGCAGTCGGCCCGAGTCCGTGCGGGCCACGAGCGAGTGCGCCTCCAGCGTGGCCACGATCCGGTAGCAGATGGCCCGGTGCACGCCCAGCTCGGCGGCCAGCTCGGCCACGGAGATGCCCGCCGGGCTCCGCGAGACGATGTCCAGCGCGCGCAGGCCGCGGTCGAGGGTCTGCAGGGTGCTCATCCGGTTCCTCGTCGTGTACGTCGCCTTGATGATCGCACAACCGCGGCGGGTCCGGACGCTCACGGCGCGTCCCAGGGCCTCGCCGTCGCCCTGTGGGAGGATCGCAGACGTGGGCGGTGCGAGTCCGCCGGGCGAATTCCGCACCAAGGACGAACGGAGTACAGCAGTGAAGGCAGAACCCGCCGTGCAGCGTCAGTTGCTCGACCTGGCGAAGGTCGACGCCGAGCTGACCCGTGTCGCTCATCGCCGCCGCACCCTGCCCGAACTGGCCGAGATCTCCGACGTGGAGAAGCGCCTGCGCGAGCGGCGTGACGCACTGGTGGCCGTGCAGACGGCCGCTTCCGATCTCGAACGGGAGGTGAGCAAGCAGGAGCGCGAGGTCGAGTCGGTGCGGGCGCGGGCCGACCGGGACCGCAAGCTCATGGAGTCGGGCTCGGTGTCCGCGAAGCAGCTCACCGATCTGGAACACGAGTTGGAGACGCTCGCGCGCAGGCAGGCGGCGCTGGAGGACGACCAGCTCGAACTCATGGAGCGCAAGGAGGCGGTCGACGCCGACGTCCAGCGCACCGCGGCCGAGGTGGACAAGACGGAGCAGGAGCTCGTCGACGTGCGGAAACGGCGTGACGAGGCGCTCGCCGACCTCGACACCACGCAGGCCCGGCGCGAGGCCGACCGCGAGGGCCTGCTGTCGAAGCTGCCGGAGAACCTCGTCGCCCTGTACGAGCGGGTGCGTGCCCACAAGGGCATCGGTGCCGCGCTGTTGAAGGCCCGCCGGTGCGGCGCCTGCCAGCTCGAACTGGACCGCAGTGCCATCGCCGAGATCAAGGCGGCGCCCGACGACGAGGTCGTGCAGTGCGACAACTGCGGCGCGATCCTGGTGCGCACGCTGGAGTCGGGCCTGTGATCCCGCGGGTCGTCGTCGAGGCGGACGGAGGGTCGAGGGGCAACCCCGGCCCGGCGGGCTACGGCGCGGTGGTGCGCGATCCCGACACCGGGGACGTGCTCGCCGAACGGCAGGCCGGTCTCGGCGTCACCACCAACAACGTCGCCGAGTACAACGGACTGATCGCGGGTCTTGAGGCCGCGGCGGAACTCGGTGCGTCCACAGTGGAGACACGGCTGGACTCGAAGCTCGTCGTGGAGCAGATGAGCGGCCGATGGAAGATCAAGAACGCGATGTTGCAGCCGCTGGCACTGCGGGTGCGTGAGCTCGCGCAGCGGTTCGACCGCGTCACCTACACCTGGATACCGAGGGCGAAGAACGCGCACGCCGACCGGCTGGCCAACGAGGCCATGGACGCTCAGGCCGCCCAGGCCGAGGGACGCTCCGGGTCCCGCGCCGACACCCCGGCCGCCGAGCCGGTGAGGGAGGACCGCCAGGAGTCCGCCGAGCAGCGGTCGCCGACGCGCTGGACGGGAGCCCGAGGCGCGCCCACCCGCCTGCTGCTGCTGCGCCACGGCCAGACGCCGATGTCCGTGGACCGGCGCTACTCGGGGGCCGGTGACGTCAGCCTCACCGAACTCGGTGCGCGGCAGGCCGAAGCGGCGGCCAAACGCATCGCCGCGATGGACGACCTCGGCGAGTCGGTGCACGTGGTGTCGTCACCGCTGGTCCGGGCGACCCAGACGGCGCAGAAGGTGGCCGACGCACTCGGCGTGCGCGTGGAGACCCACCGCGACCTGCGGGAGACCGACTTCGGTGAGTGGGAGGGCCTCACGTTCGGCGAGGCCGCGGAACGAGACCCGGAGTTGCACCGCAGGTGGCTGCGCAACGCGTCCGTGCGCCCGCCGGGCGGCGAGAGCTTCGACGAGGTGCACCGCAGGGTACGCAGGGCGTGTACCGACGTACTGGCCCGCCACGGCGGTGCCACGGTGGTGATCGTCAGTCACGTCACGCCGATCAAGTCGCTGCTCCGCGCCGCGCTCGACGTCGGCCCGTCGCTGCTGTACCGCCTTCACCTCGACCTCGCGTCGTTGTCCGTCGTCGACCACTACCCGGACGGCAACGCGTCGGTACGGCTGGTCAACGACACCTGCCATCTCACCTGAGCTCCAGGAGTACCCTTTTCCGAGTGGACGAGTTGGCAGGGCGGCCGCGGTCGAGGGTGATGCCCTCGGTCGAGGAAAGTCCGGACTCCACAGGGCAGGGTGGTTGCTAACGGCAACCCGGGGTGACCCGCGGGACAGTGCCACAGAAAACAGACCGCCCGGCCTTAACGGTCGGGTAAGGGTGAAACGGTGGTGTAAGAGACCACCAGCGCCTCGGGTGACCGGGGCGGCTCGGTAAACCCCACCCGGAGCAAGGCCAAGAGGGAGCCGCGAGGCTCCTGCGCAGGCGATCGAGGGCGGCCCGTCCGATGCCTGCGGGTAGGTCGCTCGAGCCTGTCGGCGACGGCAGGCCCAGATGGATGGTCGCCCATCGCCCGCCGCGAGGCGGGCGTGGACAGAATCCGGCTTACATGCCAACTCGTCCACCCCCGTTTCGAGGTGGGCGGTGTTTCCGAACGCCCGAACGGCGACGCGGAAGAACCGGATAGCCTCCCGGGATGCCGGACGTCCGTGACTTCCGACGTGCCTGTTACGCCGTCGCCCGTCGCACCGGTGGAGAGATCGTCGGGTTCCACCTCGCCACCGGCGTGGCCCCGAACTTCCACCAGGGGCTCATCGCCTATCCCGACCGCACGGTCGCCGTGGTGTGTACGCGTGACTCGGCGATACTGGCCGTCGCGGAGCCGCGAGCCGTCGACCGTCACACGGAATCAGGCCCACTGACGTTCGTCGATCGGCCCGAGCTGTCGGCGGTCCTGGCGGAGCTGCCGGGGTTCCGGGTGCTCACCCGGTCCGAACTGGACGCCCAGTTCGATGCCGCGGCCTGGCCCGATGTCCTGGCGGAGGACGTCAGGTACTGGCGTCCCACCTGCCTCGGCGAAGCGCTCTTCAACTACTGGGACTGACGAGCCCTCACCCCGGCGTCGGCAAGGTTCGAGTGGAGGCCCGTGATCGCGTGGCGCGGCCGGCACCGTCACGGTGTCATGCGGAAGGTGACGTAGTCGACCGTCCAGCCGTCCTTGGTCAGGCTTCGCTCGGCGACGACGGTGCGGTCGAAGCCCGCCTCGTCGGTGAGGAACGTCAGGTGGTCCAGATCACCCGAAGTCCCGAAGAAGACCAGCATGCGGCCGTCGTCGGTCAGGTGTTCGCGCGCTTGCCGGAAGAATCTCGTCATGGCTCCGTAGTTCTCGTCGGTGATCGCCGTCTCGAACAGCGTGCGAGGCCGGAACCAGCGAAACGGCGGATCGAACACGATGAGGTCGAACCGGCCGTGGACGTGGCTGAAGACGTCGCTGTGACGGATCTCGATCCGATCGGCGACGTCGTTGCGTCGCGCGTTGTCCCGCGCGGCCTCCAGCGCCTTCGGGTTGACGTCCACGGCCAGCACCGCCTCGGCTGTGGACGCGGCGAGGACTGCGTTCACGCCGCTGCCGGTGCCCATGTCGAGCACGCGGTCGGTGTCGCGGACCTCGTCGAGAACGGCACCGCCCAACAGTTCCGACACCGGAGTGAGGGGCATGACGTCGGGTGGGACCACGATGTCGCGGCCGAAGTAGGTGACCCGCTGCGTCTCGCGTGCGGAGTCACCGAGGTAGGCCCTCTCGTGCCAGCGACGGATGCGCTCGATCCGGTCGGCCGACATGCGTGGGCGGTGGGCGGGAAGTTCGGCGTCGTCGGTCATTCCGGAACGGTAGCGGCGCCTGACCGGCCGGTCACCCGATTCGGAAAAGCATGTGGCCTTGCCGGTCCCGAAGACAGCACCGGCGCGTTCGGACCTTCCCGAGGCGGCTGCTCGAACACTAGGGTGAGTCGCATGGACCGCGCCGTTGCCTCCGAAGTCGCCCTGCGCTGTCACAGGGCGCTCGAGCCGCTGCACAGCTTCGTCTACTTCGCACCCGAGGTGGAGCAGGCCTTCATCGACGCGGGTCTGGAGTCCGGCCGCATGCCTTACTTCGCGGGCCGGGCCGCGCCGCTGGGCCCCGTGGGCGCGGGCGTGGTGGCCGCGACGTTCTACAACTTCAATCCCCGTCTCGTGGCGCGCTGCATCCCGAAGGCGTGGAGTCTCGTGGAGCCCACCGAGATCGTGAAGCTGCGCTTCGCGGGCGCCGAGGCCGCCCTGCGCCGGCTCCTCGGCGACGCGGTGGACGCCCCCGAGCTGGCCGAACTCGCCGAGCTCGTGCGCGAGGCCGCGGAGGCGTGCACACCCGAGGGGCGCCCGCTGTTCGCCGCCCACGCCGATCTCCCATGGCCCGACGGCCCCGTGGCGACGCTGTGGCACGGCGCGAGCCTGCTGCGGGAGCACCGGGGGGACGGGCACATCGGCGTCCTGGTCGCCGAAGGACTGTCCGGCCTCGAAGCCCTCGTCACGCACACCGCCACCGGGAAGGGTTTCCGCGCCGACGTCGCCAAGCGGCTGCGCGGGTGGAGCGACGAGGAGTGGGTGAGCGCGGAGAAGCAGCTGTGCGAACGGGAGATCCTCGACGCCGACGGCGCGCTGACACCGCGGGGGGAGGCGCTGCGCACGCGGCTGGAGGAGCGCACCGACGAGGTCGCCTCCGCGCCGTACCGGCGGATCGGTGAGGACTCGGCGCGCCGCATCGCCGAGCTCGCCAAACCCTTCGCGCGGACGGTGCTGAAGGCCGGCGGCATCCCACGGGAGCTGTTCGCGAACCGCTAGGCGCCGCGACAGCAGGTGTCGTGCGGCTGTGGACCCCGCCGCGGGCGAGGTGTCACGGCACGTCACCGGTCAGGGGCCGCTGTCCGGCAGGGCCGCTCCGTGCCGTCCCTCGTCCGGACGACTCGCAGGCCCTGCGCCGGTACAGGTCAGGACCACTGTCCGGTCTCCGTTCCCCGATTCCTCTGGGCATGGTTCACTGTCTTAGCGGTCACTGACCGAGGGAGTTCTGGCACACACTGTGAGGGGGCGTCGGTGCGTACGAGTGAACGCTGTCACGTGAGGGGACACCCGCACGGGTCGAGCGTGAACCACGCCGTCGGAGCCCGTGGACTGGGGGACGCTCGCGTCCCGGTGTGTGGGATCACGCAGGGAGGCCGAGTGGACGGGCCACGGCACAGGGGTGGACCTTTGACCCCTACCAATCATCACGCCATGATGTTGGGTGAACACGGCACGTGCTGGACAACCGGTGCTGCGCACACCCGTGCGCCGCGCCACACACCCCGGCCACTCGGGAGCATGCGATGACCACGATGACGCTTGCGACACTCGCGCAGGCCGAGCTCGACACGGACAACGTCCAGGGCTGGATCCTGGACAACATCATCCCGCTCGTGCTGCTCGCCGTCGCGCTGCTGCTGTTGTGGCTCGGTGGCGGCAAGGGCGACAACGCGGGTGTGATGCGCAGGTTGGCGGGTGTGGTCATCGCTCTGGCGATCGTCGGCCTCGCGGTCAGCGGGCTGGGCGTCGACGTCGGCCAGTGGCTGGCCAGTCTGTTCACGAGCTGACGTAGGGCACGCGCGGTGCGCATTCGAACTGACGACGAGATCTACCGCGTCGACGCCGTCTGGCTCGGTCCGCCGAAGGCCACCTTCCCGTGGCGGGCGCGCTACGTCGCGTGGGGCGTGGGGATCCCGGTTTTCCTCGTCGTGCTCGGTGTCGAGCGGCAGGTCGGTATCGGCTTCGACTTCTTCTCCACGGCGTGGGCGCTGGTCATCACCATCGCCCTCACCCGCATCATCACCTCGAAGATCAGCCACGAGCGTCCGCTGGGCGCGGTGTTCACGATGTGGTGGCGCGAACTCCACGCGCCCCGCGAACGCCGGACCCCGACGGGCGGTGCCGCGAGCGCGAGCAAGCTCAGAGTGAACCGCGAGCGGCCGAGACCGCGAGCCAAGCGCCGTGGCGGGGCCCGGCGTGGTGCGGCACCGCCGCCCGCTCCGTACCCGCCAGACAGCCCAGCACGAGCGCGCCGTCGCCCGGCGGCGGTCGGGAGGTAGTCGTTGTTCGGTCGCGGCAGTAGCCGGAAAGCCCAGTACCCGGCAGCAGCGCAGAGGGCCGGAAGCGGCCGCCGGGGCAGGCGGCTGCCCGGCGAGCAGTCCATTCCCAGCTACACACCGTCGATCGCCGCTCGTTCGATCGACGGGCACCTGCTTCGCACCGGGCACGAGGTGTACGCGTGGTACCGGCTGGCGCCCCAGCGGTGGTCGTTCCGGTCGGACTCGCAGCGACGGGACCTGATCGCCGCGATCGCCGGCCAGTACGCGGAGCTCCAGGGCCGCTGGCTGCACCTTCGTGTCACCACCCGGCCGTATCCCATCAGGATGTGGGCCGAGGCGCACGTCCACAACGCCCACGGCCGCCCCTCCGACGTGCCGGATGCCCTGTCGTTCGACGACTACCTGGTCGGCGAGCAGCAGCAGTTGATGGGGCGGTCGATGGCGGAGAAGGAGGTCTACCTGGGGGTCCAGGTCCAGACCCGTCGGGTGGTCGACCGCGCGGTGGAACGTGCCGCGCCGTTGCTGCGCAAGATCCTGCCCGAGGCCGTGGACGCCGAGCTGGCCGCGTTGGACTCCGAGGTGGAGCACCTCGACCAGGTCATCGGCGCGCCGGGCCTCGAGGGGCGTCCGGTGCAGGCCGAGGAGATGTCCTGGTTGATGCACCGTTCGTGCTCGCTGGGGCTGCCCGCGCCGAGGAACCTGCCCGCCGTGCCGGGGGCGGCGTGGGAGCCGGAGGACCTCGCGAGCTTCACCGACGCCGCGGACTTCCACTGCGAGCCGTACGCGCCCACCGTCACGGTGCGGGGCCGCACCGGCTCCAACGCGGGCGTCGCGCGGCACGTCGCCGTCCTCACCGTGGGCCAGATGCACGGCCTTTCGATCCCCGAGGTCGACGACCCGTGGGTGCAGCACGCCGACCGGCTGCCGTCGGCGGTGGAGTGGTCGGCGCGCATCTACGTGCGTAGGCCGGAAGAGGTCGCGGGCGAGCTGCAACGGCAGATGAACAAGGTGCGCTCCCAGGTCAAGCACTACACCGACGAGCACGACCTGGAGCCGCCGCAGTCGTTGGCCCGGCAGGCGTCGCGGGTGCTGGAGATCGACGACGAGATGACGTCGGGGTTCACGGCACTGGCCACGCGCGTGCGGTCGTGGTGGCGGCTCGCGGTGTCCGGTCCCACGGAGCGGGACGCGCTGCGACTCGCGCAGCAGTTGCTCGACCTCTACAAACCCAAGATCGCGATCGAGCATCCGGAGGCGCAGTACGCGCTGGCGCGGGAGTTCATCCCGGGTGAGCCGCTGTCGTCCGGCGCGTATCTGCGCCGGGGTTCGGTGGTGTGGGCCGCCTCGGCCGTGCCCACCGCGACGGCCGAGGTGGGCGACCGGCGCGGCATCCTGCTCGGCGAGACCTGCACGGCCACCCGCAGGCCCGTCGCGTGGGACCCGTGGATGGCGCAGGAAGTCCGAGACGGCTCCGGCCTGACGGCGATGGTGGCGGGCCTCGGTGGCGGCAAGTCGTTCCTCGGTGGCGGCATCGTCTACAAGACGCTGCGGGCGGGAGCCCACTGGACGATCCTCGACCCGTCGGGGCCGTTGTCGGCGTTGTGCGAGCTGCCGGAGATCCGGCCGTACGCGCGGCCGATCAACCTGCTCAACGCCCAGCCGGGCATCCTCAACCCGTACCGTGTCGTGGCCGAGCCACAGCTCGAACACTTCATGGACGAGGACGACCCCGAGCGGGCGTGGCGAAGGGAACGCGCGCTGGCGGGCGCGACCCGGCGACGTCTCGTGCTGGACGTGCTCACCGGTGTGCTGCCGTACGAGGTGGCGCGGATGCCACAGACACGCATCGTGCTGCTCCGCGCCGTGCGCCGGGTCGGGGGACGCTACGACGCCGACCCCGGCCAGGTGATCGACGCGCTGCGCCGCGACTCCAGTGAGCACCACGAACACGCCGTCGTGGTGGCCGACTTCCTCGACGAGCTGCGCGAACGCATGTCGCTGCTCATCCCCGAAGCCGACGCCGACCCGTACTCCGACACCCGTGACGACCGGCTCACCGTCCTCACGATGGCCGGACTGACGCTTCCGAAGGAGGGCGTGGGCCGGGAGCACTGGACCGACGCCGAGGCGCTCGGTGTCGAGATGCTCAACCTCGCGGCGTGGCTCACCCAACGCTCGGTGTACGAGAAGCCGAAGGAGGAACGCAAGGGCGTCTGGATCGACGAGGCGTTCTTCCTGTCCGAGGTGCCCACAGGGCGGGTGCTCATGAACCGGTTCGCGCGCGACTCGCGGAAGTGGAACGTGCGCGTGCTGCTGTCGTCGCAGATCCCCGCCGACTTCCTGAGGATCCAGGGCTTCGTGGCACTGCTCGACTCGGTGTTCGTGGGCCGGCTCGACGACGACGAGACCCAGTCCGACGCGTTGCGCCTGCTCAAGGTGCCGGTCGGGGTGGGCTACGAGCACGTGGTCGCGGCGCTGGGCCGCAGGCCGGGTTCGCGCCGCGACGTCGAGCGTGACACCGAGCCGCGGCAGTTCATCTTCGCCGACGGCGCCGGTGGCGTCGAACGTATCCGGGTGGACTTCTCCGGTCCGCACCTCGAACACCTGCGCACGGCACTCGACACCACACCCGGTTCGGCGTCGAACGCCGCGCGCCGGGCTCCCACCGCCGGTGGTGCGGCCAACGAGAACGGTGGGAGCGAGGGCGCCGCGCCTCTGCCCGAGCCACCGGAGCCGGAGCTGGACGAGGAACTGGAACGCGCGGCGGAGCGGGAGGTCGGCCTCACCGAGGAGGACGTGCTGGCGGGCACGACCGAGGCCGACGGCGCACGTGAGAACGGGGCCGGGAAGGCGCGCTCGGAGGGCAAGGAGCACGCGGGAGCCGGCAAGGGCGGCACCGGCAGGGATGCGGCATGAACACGATCATGACGTTGGTGGCCGTGGCCTGCTGCGCGTGGGCGTGGCGGGCGCTGCGGGCGCGCCGTCGTGGCGGCCCCGTGCGGCGCAGGGGGCCCGCGCTCGCGATGGTCGTGGCGGTGCTGGGGCTCCAACTGACGATCACCGCGCCCGCGTCCGCGCAGGACGGGTGCGAGGTCCCGAACCCGGAACGCCCTGGGTCGGGCATGGTGGGCGCCATCGACCCACCGGCCGCGAACGGGGAGGCGGGCAGCGCCTACCTCGACTACAGCTACGCGGGCATGGTGTGGCACGTCTACGACTGCGACAACGGCGCGCTCAGCCTCGGCTCGCCGGAGTCCACCATCGACACGTGGGCGGGCAACCAGCTCTTCAACATCGCCAAGAACATCGTCGGCGCCACGAACTCGCTGCACTACACGGTGCTGGAGGGCGGGCTGCTCAACCCGATCTACAACGCCGTTTCGGAGGGCGCGAAGGCCGTCTACGACAACGTCTACACCCAGCTCTTCGGCCTCTTCGCCCTGCTGCTGGCGATCCTGCTGTTCCGCAACATCTGGCGGGGCGACCTGTCCACGGTGAGCAAACGCGCGCTGTTCGCGCTCGGCGGGGTGTGGCTGGCCGCGTCGTCGATGGCGCTGCTGCGCTACTACGACGACATCGACCGCGCCATCGTGCAGACCACCACCAACATCCAGGCCGGGTTCGTCGACGAGACCGAAGACCGTGTGGTGCGGCACATCCTGCCCACCGACCTGCACAACGAGGTGGTCTACGACAACTGGCTGCGTGGGGAGTTCGGTGCTCCCGACTCACCGCAGGCGGACGAGTTCGGCAGGGAGTTGCTCGACGCGCAGGCGTTCACGTGGGAGGAGATGCGCAGCGGCGACGACGCCGACGAGGCGCTGATCGAGGAGAAGAAGTCGGCGTACCGCGAGATCGCGGGCCAACTCGGCCCCGCGTCGGGCTACTTCACGGGTGAGGACGGCAGCCGCACCGGCGTCGGCTTCCTCGCGTTCCTGCAGAGCCTGTGTTACGCGCTGTTCCAGTTGTTCGCGAAGGCGGCGGTGCTGCTGGCGCAGATCCTGGTGCGCCTGTTCACGTTGACGGCACCGCTGATCGGTCTCGTCGCGATCCTGCACCACGACATCCTGCGCCGTGTCGGCCGGGTCGTCGGAACGGTCGCGTTCAACCTGCTGGTGCTGTCGGTGCTCGCGGGTGTGCAGGCGTTGCTGTTGCGGGCCATCTTCACGGCGGGCAGCGCGCTGTCGATGCTGACCCAGATGGTGGTCGCGGGCCTGGTCACCGTGTTGCTGTTCATGGTGGGCAAGCCGGGCAAACGGTTGTGGCAGATGGTGGAGATGTCCGTCGGCATGGTCGGTGCGGCGGTGCCGACGCCGCGCGGAGGCCTCTTCTCCCGGTTCCGCCGTGGCGGTGACACGCCCAGCCCCCAGGACGAGTTCTGGAAGACGGTGGCGGAGCAGGACGCCGCCGAGGGCGGTGCGAACACGCGGGGCACCGGAGGGGTGCTCGCGGGTGGGCGCAACCGTCCCGAAGCGACGGTCGTGGCCACGGCCGAGCGCCTCGACACGCGGGCGGGCGGTGGTGCGCACCCGGCCACGCTGTGGTCGCCCGGTGCGCGGGCGGCGTTGCCCGCGGCGGGAAGCGACTCCGCGGGGGTGTTCGGCGGGTACCCGCCGAGCCGGTCACCCGGTGACTACGTGAGTGGGCAGGGCCCTATGCCGGTGGTCTCGGGCGGCAGCCGCAGGGTCGATACCGCGCCGGTGAGCGATCCCGGCTGGGACCGGCTGGACGACGTGGATCCCGTGGTGGTGCCGTCGCGACTGTCGGCGAGCGCCGACCCCGTGACGGCGGCGCCGTCCACCTCGCCCCCGGTGCGGAACGCGGCTCCGGCCGCCGTGCCGCAGCCTCGCCGCGTGGAACACGAGCTGGTGGCGGGCAAGCCCGTGTTCGTGCTCTACCGGCCGTCGCGGGGACTCGAGGTCCGTGACGACGGTCGCGACACCGACCGCGTGGTCCGGTAGGGGGCGCGGGTATGCCGATTCGTACGAACCGGGGCCGGGCGGCGGTGTACCGCCGCCTGTGGGGCTGGCCGATGCGCTCGCCGACACACCTCGTGGGCACCGTCGTCCTGGTCGTCGCGTTGATGATCGCCGCGGGGCTGCTCGTCCCGAGACTGGTGGGTGACAACGGGACGGCTCCCGGCTCGCCGGGGGCGGCCGGGTCCACTGGGTCCACTTCGGACAGTGTCGCTCGCTCGCCGGAGGGCAGCGCGGAGCCGACGCTCGACCGGGAGACGCTCCCGACGCGTCTTTCCGAACCGCTCGCCACGCCCACCACGGCCGAGCCCGCGCCCGAGGCGTTGGAGGTGGCGAAGCAGTGGGTCACCGCGTGGGCGGCCGCGCCGGAGGACGGTGCCCAGGACGCGTGGCTGGAGAGCCTGCGCCCGTACACCACGGCGGAGTTCCTGCCGCAGCTTCGAACCGTGGACCCGTCCAACGTCGAGGCCACCAAGGTCGTCGGTGAGCCGAAGGCACGTGAGGCCTACACCCGGTCGGTGAAGGCCGAGGTCACCACCGACGGGCCGACGTTGCTCGTCACCGTGATCGAGACCGACGACGGGTGGCGGGTGACCGGCTACACCGAGGCAGTCGAGTGAGGGGGTGATGCCGCCGTGCGAGCCGGACTGCTGATCGGATTCGTCGCCGCCGCGACCACCACCGTGCTCGTGGCCGCCGGCGCGGTGATGGTGCTCGACAGCCAGCGGCAACAGGTCCACGCCACCCCGTTGAGCTGCAACGCGGCGCTCGGCCCCACCCAGCCGGGACAGCAGGGCCGGGGCGCGAACGACGCCGCGAACCTGACCGACGAACAACTGGGCACGGTCTCGCTCATCATCTCGATCGGCAAGGAACGGGAGCTCTCGCCGAGGGCGTGGCAGATCGCGATCCAGGCCGGTATGACCGAGTCGGGGTTGCGCAACGTCAACTACGGCGACCGGGACTCACTCGGGATCTTCCAGATGCGGCCGTCGATGGGGTGGGGCTCGCCCGCGCAGGTCACCGATCCCACCTACGCGGTGAACAAGTTCTACGACGTACTGGAGGCCATTCCCGGTTGGGAGGACATGCGGCCCGGTGACGCGGCGCAGGCCGTGGAGCGTTCGGCGTTCCCCGACCGCTACCACCGGTGGGAGCCGATGGCGGTGCACCTCGTCGAGACACTCGGGGAGGTGTCCGACGCCACGGGGTGCGGACCCGGCATGGGGGCCGCGCTGCCGCCCAACGAGGAGGCGGCCAAGGCCATCGAGTTCGCGCTCGACGAGCGCGGCAAGCCGTACGTGTGGGGCGCGGAGGGCCCGGACGCGTACGACTGCTCCGGGCTGATGCAGACGGCCTACGAGGCGGCCGGGATCACGCTGCCGCGCGTGTCCCGCGACCAGTACGGGGCGGGAGCGATGTTGCCGGTGGAGGAGGCGCAGCCGGGCGACCTGGTGTTCTGGGCCTACGACTCGTCGGACCCGTCGACGATCCACCACGTCGCCATGTACCTGGGTGAGGGGAAGATCGTGGAGGCACAGCAGTCCGGTGTTCCCGTGCACACGCGGGACTTCTCGTTCGACGAGGCCGGTCTCGTGCCGCAGGCCGTGCGGCCCGGTGTGTGAGGAGAAGGCGTGGCCAAGCAGTGGGGTAGGCGAAGGAAAGCGAAGAGCCCGGTCGTGGTGCCTCAGGCGTTCGACGCGGCGTTCGGTACGCCCGCGCAGGGGCGGCGGGTGAACCAGCCGCTCCGGCCGGACCGGGGTGTCGCGTCGAGCACGCCCCTGGCCGATCAGCTGTCCACGGAGGCCCCCGGGGTCACGGAGAACTACGTGGTGCTGCCGCGCTCGCTGGCCGAGGACATGCCGTTGCCGTGGCAACAGCAGATGGCCGCGTTGCTCGCCCAGTTCCACGAGACGCACCGGAACCTGTCGTGGCCGACGTACCGCGTGGTGCCGTCGCGTCCCGAGCGACTGGTCGACCTGGACGAGGAGCAGCTCGCGGGAGCGGGCTACCTGGTGGAGCTCGACGCCGACGGCGAGATGGTCTACCGCGACCGCACCGGCAGGCGGGTGGAGGACCCGGAGAACACCGTCGCTCTCGTGCCGTGCCTCGATCCGGTCGTACGCAAACCGGGCCACACCGCCGACGCGCCGGAGGGCGGAGCGGCCAAGCCGGGTGCCGTACCCATGAACATCGGTCCGCAGCCGGTGTGGCGCACCACGACCACCCCCGGGTCGTCGGCGCCCCCGCTGCCACCACCGCCCACGGCGCCGTCCCTCACGTCGCCCCCGGCTGCGGCTTCGGCGCCCGAACCCGCGCCGAAACCGCCCGAAACGCCCGGTCTGGGCCCGGGGGATCGCGGCTGGTTCGACGAGCTGGAACCGGCGAGCGGCACGGCCGGACCGCGCGACGAGCCGGGCCGGTCCGGACCCGCAGCGGCGGACTCGGAGAGCCCGGCGCCGGAATTCGGTCCGACCGGTGACGAGCCGACGGAGATCCCTTACCGCTATCGCCGTTGACCGGTCCATGCCAGGCTGACATCTATGGCAGCCAAACGTAAGGACCCGAACCCGCCGACGGGCTGGTGGTACAACACGCGGACAGGCGAGGTCGAGCACGGCGAGCTGTCGCGAGCCATCGACCTCATGGGGCCGTATCCCGACGAGGCCACCGCGCGGCGCGCGTTGGAAATCGCCAAGGAGCGCACGAAGCGTGCCGATCGGGCGGAGGCCGAGTGGGAGGGCGAGGACGTCGACGAGCCGTGATCCGGCACGAGCGGCGACATCCGGGGCTGCCGGGTTAGTGTCGAGGTGTGGCTCTGGTGGCGCACGGCCAGGGCGCCGGCGATTTCGCCTCGCTGCGCGCCGAGTTCGCGCTGCCGGAGTCGTTCCCGCCGCAGGCTCTGGCAGAGGCCGAGGTCGTCGCCGGTGATCCCCTCTCCTGTCCGGGCCGTCGCTCCGACGCCACCGACCTGCCTCTCGTGACCGTCGACCCGCTGGGTGCCAAGGACCTGGACCAGGCGGTGCTGCTGACGCGGCGCGGCAGGCGCGGGTTCCGTGTGCACTACGCGATCGCCGACGTCGCCGCGTTCGTCGTTCCCGGTGGTGCGCTGGACGCCGAGGCGCGACGCCGTGGCCAGACGCTGTACCTGCCGGACGGCAACGTGGGGCTGCATCCGCCGATGCTGGCCGAGCAGGCCGCGAGCCTGCTGCCCGGAGTGGTGCGACCCGCGGTGTTGTGGACGCTCGACGTGGACGCCGAGGGGGAACCGTGCGCGGTCCGGGTGCGCCGGGCGTGGGTGCGCTCGGTGGAGCAGCTCGACCACGACTCGGTGGCCGAGGCGTTGCGGGCCGGCACACCACACCCGTCCGTGGCCGCGCTGCCGGAGCTGGGCAGGTTGCGGCGGGAGCGCGCGGCCCGGCGGGGCGCGCTGGAGCCGCAGGTGCCCGAACAACGCATCCGGGCCGAACCCGAGGGCGGTTGGGCGTTGGTGCGCAGGCTGAGACACGAGGTGGAGGAGTGGAACGCCGAGCTTTCGTTGCTCACGGGCATGGTGGCGGCGAAGCTGATGATCGAGGCGGGGGTCGGCGTACTCCGCACGGTGCCCGAGGCGGGTGACGACGCCGTGGACTGGCTGCGGCGGTCCGCCCGCACGCTCGGTGTGCCGTGGCCGGACTCGGCGGGTGTCTCGGAGGTACTGGCCGAGCTCGATCCGGCCGATCCCGCGTCGCTGGCGTTGCACGCGGCGACGGTGCGGCTGTTGCGGGGCGCCGGCTACACCGCCTTCGACGGCGAGGTCCCCGAGTCGGTCGGCCACGGGGGCATCGGCAGTCCGTACGCGCACGTCACCGCACCCATCCGGCGGTTGGTGGACCGCTTCGCCACCGAGGTGTGCCTCGCGGTCACCGAAGGCAGGGACGTCCCGGAGTGGGCGCGCCGGTCACTCCCGGAACTACCGCGGCTGATGGGGTTGTCCGACACACGGGCGTCCCGGGTCGAACGGGCCTGTCTCGACCAGGTCGGCGCGTGGGTGCTCGCCGAGCGCGTGGGGACGACGTTCGACGGGGTGGTGTTGCGCTTCGACGCGACGGGATCGGCGGAGGTGTTCGTGCGGAACCCGCCCGTGCTGGTCCGCTGCGCCGACGTGACGGTCCCGGAGGGCAGTGAGATCACCGTGCGTCTCACCGAGGTCGATGTCGCCGACCGGAGGATGTGCTTTGAACAGGCGTGAGCGTAGTGAGGACGGATCGACGGAGGGCTGGACCGACGAGGAGCGCGCGCTGCGGGAGCGGGTCCTGGCCGGACACAGTGTCGTGGTGAACGTGCGGAAGTCGGGACCGCACAAGCATCTCGTGCCGTGGCTGGTGGACGAGGGCCTCATCACCTACGTCGGGCACGCCGGGAACCGGCACTCCTGGCCCGAGTCCGACTTCGCCAACCCCTTCGTGAAGGAGGCGAAGCAGGACCGCACCATGATGGTCCGGCACTACCGGGACTATCTGCGCGACCAGCCCGGGTTGCTGCGCCGCCTGCGCGACGGCGAGCTGAACGGGCGGGCGCTGGGCTGTTGGTGCGCCCCCGAGCCGTGCCACGCCGACGTTCTGGTGGAGTACACGGCATGAAGGACGACCTGGGCGACGACGTCGTGCTCTCCGGCCTGCCGAACCGGGTGGTGTCACTGGTGCCGTCACTGACGGAGGCCGTGGCCGAGACCGTTCCCGGAGTGCTCGTGGGCGCCACCGACTACTGCACGCACCCCGCCGGGCTGGCCGTGCCCAGGGTCGGTGGCTCGAAGTACCCGAAGGTCGACGCGGTGCTCGACTGCGCCCCCGACCTGGTGCTGGGCAACGCCGAGGAGAACCGGCCCGAGGACGTGCGCCGGTTGCGTGAGGCGGGCATCGCGGTGTGGGTCACGGCCGCACCCGCGACCGTGCCCATGGCCCTGGAGTCGCTGCGCACGCTGTTCACGCGTGCGTTCGACGTGGCGGTTCCCACCTGGCTGACCGAGGCCGAGGACGCGTGGCGGGACACGCCTGCCGTGCGCGTCCGCGCCGTGGTGCCGGTGTGGCGCAAGCCGTGGGTGGTGCTGGGCCGCGACACCTTCGGCGGCGACGTGCTGCGCCGCCTCGGCGTCCACAACGTCTACGCCGGGCACGCCGACCGCTACCCGCGACCCACCGTGGAGCAGTTGCGGGCCCGGTTCGCCGACGGCGACGCCGAGCTGCTGGTGCTCCCCGACGAGCCGTACGTCTTCACCGACGACGACGGCCCCGACCACTTTCCCGGTGTGCCCTACGCGCTGGTCTCGGGGCGCAGGCTCACGTGGTACGGCCCGTCGCTGGCCGACGCCAGAGCGGAACTGGAGGCCGCCCTCGCGAACGTCCGAACCCGGTGAGCGCTTCAGGGGCGTGCGGCGAAGGCGTCCGTCGCGCGGCGCAGGGCCCGCAGCACGCCCGGGTCGGTGACCGCGTGCCCCGCACCGTCGACCATGGTCAGCGTGGAGTCCGGCCACGCGCGGTGCAGCTCGAACGCGGTGATCGGCGGGCACACCAGGTCGTAGCGGCCCTGGACGATGTGTCCGGGGATGCCGGCGAGGCGGTGGGCGTCGCGTAGCAGTTGCCCCTCCTCCAGCCACGCGCCGTTCGCGAAGTAGTGCAGGGCGATGCGGGCGAACGCGACGGCGAACGGCGGGGCGCTGTAACTCGCGTGGAAGCCCGGCTGCGGGGTGATCGACACGATCGCGCCCTCCCACGCGCTCCACGCCACGGCCGCCCGCTCGGCGACGTCGGCGTCCGGGCTGTCGACGAGGTCGCGGTACGCGGCGAGCAGGTCACCACCCCGCGCGGGCGGTGGCACCACGTCGACGTAGCGCTGCCACGGCTCGGGAAACAGGTGCCCCGCGCCGCCGTTGTAGAGCCAGTCGAGTTCGGCCCTGCGGGCCGTGAAAACCCCGCGCAGCACCAGCTCACTGACCCGTGACGGGTGGGTCTGCGCGTAGGCGAGCGCGAGTGTGGCCCCCCACGAACCGCCGAACACGAGCCAGCGGTCGATGCCGAGATGCTCCCGCAGGGCCTCCATGTCGGCGACCAGGTGCCACGTCGTGTTCGCCGACAGGTCGACGTTCCGGTCGCTGACGTGCGGCGTGCTGCGGCCCGAGCCCCGCTGGTCGAACTGCACGATCCGGTACACGGCCGGGTCGAAGTGCCGACGCGACACCGGGTTGCTTCCGCTGCCCGGTCCGCCGTGCAACACCACCGCCGGTTTGCCGTCGGGCGCGCCGCTGACCTCCCAGTACACCCGCTGCCCGTCGCCGACCTCCAACATGCCGGTGGCATGGGGAGCGATCGGCGGGTACAAGTCCGGCTCCGGCACCACCCGCGACACCGCCTACCTCCTGTCGAACGACCCGGCGCCCGCCCACGTTCGGTGCTCGCCGGCGCCGGGTCGTTCTTAGCAGGTCCGCGCCGGCGTCAGTGGAAGGTGTGTTCCGCGGCGGGGAACGACCGCTGCCGCACGTCGTCGGCGAACGTCCTCGCCGCCGTGGTGAGCGCTCCGGCGAGGTCGGCGTACTGCTTGACGAACCGAGGGACGCGGCCGGTGCGCAGCCCGGCCATGTCCTGCCACACGAGTACCTGAGCGTCGCAGTCCGGTCCCGCGCCGATGCCCACGGTGGGGATGCGCAGATCGTGGGTGATCTGCTTGGCGACCTCCGAGGGCACCATCTCCATGACCACCGCGAACGCGCCCGCGTCCTGCAGCGCCAGCGCGTCGGCGATGAGGCCGTCGCCCGAGGCGCCACGCCCCTGGACGCGGTAGCCGCCGAGATTGTGCTCACTCTGGGGAGTGAAACCGATGTGGCCCATCACGGGCACCCCTGCCGCGGTCACGGCTTCCACGTGGGCGGCGAACCTGCGCCCGCCCTCCAGCTTGACGGCGTGGGCGCGGCCCTCCTTCATGAACCGCGCCGCCGTGGCCACGGCCTGTTCGGGTGAAGCCTGGTAGGAGCCGAACGGCAGGTCCGCCACCACGAGCGCCTTGGTGACCGACCTGGTGACCGCTCTGACCAGAGGGAGCATCTCGTCGACGGTGATCGGGAGCGAGGACTCGTAGCCGTACACGGTGTTGGCCGCCGAGTCGCCGACCAGCAACACCGGGATGCCCGCGTCCTCGAACAGGCGGGCGGTGTAGGTGTCGTAGGCGGTGAGCATCGGCCACGGCTCGCCGCGTTCCTTCATCTCCTGCAGATGGTGGATGCGGACGCGTTTGCGTAGCGGCGCCTGCTCCGCGGGTGGCTGCCCGTAAGGTGCGGTGGTCTCCCCGCTTCCGGCAGCGTCCGGGTGTGCCTGGGGCGTGTCAGATGACATTGCTGTCGAACCGTCCTTCCCTCGAGGCCGCTCGGCGGTCCCCGGGTCGTGGATCGTTGGCGTCCTCCAGCGTCCCACCCACTGGAAACACTGCCCATCCCGCTGCGACGAGCTTCACATACCCGGCAACCGACGCGGTGAGTGATCACGCGCCTACCGCGAAAGAGTGATGCGTGGTAAGTAACTCGCCATGCTGTCGGGCCTGCATCGTGCCGAGCCACCCCTGGGTGCGGTCCGTCGGCTCACGGCGGTGTTGCTGTTCGTCGGTGCCGTGTCCCATGCCGGTTTCCTCGCCGAGACGTTCCTCGACACCGAGCTGTCGCCGTGGCACACCGTCCCGGCTCGCCTGGCCTCCGCCGGGCAGCCCTACCGCGAGGTGTTCCGGTACACCGACGGGGTCGCCGGAGCTGCCTTCGTGCTGGCCGGTCCCTCTCTGTTCCGCATCGCGCCCGTGCACTGGCCGGGCAGGCTCACCGTGGTGGTGCTGTTCGGGTACGGCCTGTTGCTGCTGCTCCGGGCGGCTTTCCCGCCCCAGTGCCTCCCCGAGGGGGCGGGGTTGTGTGCCCCGACCGGACATGTCGGCGACCTGTTGGTGCTGGCGGCGGGGGTGCAGTACGTCGGGGGACCGTTGATCGTGGGGGCCTGGTGGCGCGGTCGGTGGAGGGTGGTCACCCGGGCGCTGTTCGTGCTCCAGTTCGCGCTGTGGGCCGCGCTCGTCGCCGCGGGCTGGCTGCTCGACGGCCGCTTCGTGGGGCTGGCCGCGCGGCTGCAGACCCTCGGAGCCTCCGTGTTGTTCGGCGTCGGGGCCGTCTACATCCTCCGCATGGGCGGCGCGCGGCGGCCGCCGGAGCGGTCCCCGCAACCGGAAGGGTCCACCCCGTGCCTGGGCTGATCGGGCCCGTCGCCGACGAACGCGAGGGACTGCTCGACTACCTCGCGCAGCAGCGGTACGTGTTGTGCCTCGCAGCGTACGGGCTGACCGACCAGCAGATCCGGAGGACACCGACGGTGAGTTCGCTGAGCATCGGCGGCATCCTCAAACACGTCTGCCGCACGGAGCGGATTTGGATCGACATCGTGTGCGGTCTCGGGCTGACCGATCCCGGCGACGATCTGCGGCTCGCGCCCGGCGAAACCCTCGCAGACCTCATCGGGGAGTACGAGCGGGTGGCCACGCGTACCGAGGAGGTCGTCGCGGACATCGACGACCTCGGCCGCCCCGTGCCCGTGCCCCGCGACGTGCCGTGGTTCCCGGACGACGTGGACGCGTGGTCGGTGCGGTGGGTGTTGCTGCACCTGATCGAGGAGACGGCCCGGCACGCCGGGCACGCCGACATCATCCGGGAGTCGATCGACGGCGCCACCGCGTTGCCGCTCATGGCAGCGGCGGAGGGCTGGCCGCAGACCCCGTGGCTGTCACCGTGGCGCCCGCCGGCGCGGCCCGGTCAGAGGTCGAACAGCGCCGGTTGGTCGCCGTGAACTCGTTCCACGCTGAGCAGCCGCTGTTTGGTGCCGACCCCGCCTGGCCCGGAGAACCCGCCGATCGCGCCGTTCGCGCCCAGCACCCGGTGACACGGGACGATGGGCGGGAACGGGTTGGCCCCCAGCGCGCGGCCAACGGCCCGCGCCGCGTGCGGTTCGCCGAGGTGGGCGGCGACGTCGCCGTACGTCACCGTGTGGCCCACCGGTACCGTGCGCACGAACTCGTAGACCCGGCGGTGGAACGCGGGCACGGTGGTCAGGTCGAGCGGCACGTCCGAAAGATCCACCGCCTCGCCGCGCAGCAGCGACACCACACCGTCGACCGCGGGCTGTAGCGACACGGGGACGGGAGCCTCCACCGCATCCGGCACCACGGTGACGAGGTGCGAGCGGACGTCGTCGGCGTCGGCCTCGGGAAGCAGGCCGCGCACCACGGTGCCCGCCCGCCAGGCGATCCCGCAGTGTCCGAGGGACGTGCCGAACACGGCGAAACCGGTGGGCTCGGTCGTCACGGCTGGTGGACCTCTCGCCAGAGGTTGGTCATGGGCAGCCTGCGGTCACGGCCGAACGCCTTGAACGTGATCTTCGTGCCGGGCGGGTACTGCCTGCGCTTGTACTCCGCGCGGTCCACCAGCCGCACCACCCGGTCGACGACTTCGGCGTCGAACCCGGCCGCGAGCAGGTCGGCGAACCCGCGATCACCCTCGACGTAGTCGTCGAGGATGTCGTCGAGCAGCTCGTAGTCGGGCAACGAGTCGGTGTCGAGTTGCCCCGGCCGCAACTCGGCCGACGGCGGCTTGGTGATCGAGTTCGGGGGGATCGGCGGCGTCTCGCCGCGTTTCTCGGCCTCCGCGTTGCGCCAGCGCGCGAGTTCCCACACCTGTGTCTTGAACACGTCCTTGATGGGCGCGAACCCGCCCACCGCGTCACCGTAGATCGTGGAGTACCCGACGGCCAGCTCGGTCTTGTTGCCGGTGGCGAGCACGAGGTGGCCCTCCAGGTTGGACAGCGCCATCAGCAACATGCCCCGCACCCGGGCCTGGATGTTCTCCTCGGCCAGCCCCGTCAGGTCCAGCTGGTCGACGTAGGTGGCGACCATGTTCTCCACGGGCTCGACGCGGAAGTGGCAGCCGAGCCGCTCGGCCAGGTCGGCGGCGTCGGCGCGCGAGTGCTCGGAGGAGTACTTCGACGGCATCGCCACGCCGTGGACGGCGTCGGCGCCGAGTGCGTCGGCGGCCAGGGCGGCCGTCACCGCGGAGTCGATGCCACCGGAGAACCCGAGGATCACCGAACGGAACCCGTTCTTGCGCACGTAGTCGCGCAGGCCCACCACGAGGGCCGACCACACCTCCGCCTCGTCCGGCAACGGTTCGGCGATCACGAGCCGGTGAGTGGGGGAGTACGCCTCCAGCGGGGTGTCACCGAGGACCCGTCGTCGCACGCGGAAACCCTCGACGGTTTCCTCGGTGTTCCCGGAGCCCGCGACGTCCTCCCGCCGCCGCTGCGGCAACTCGAGGTCGACCACGAGCAGGTGCTCGACGAACTGGGGCGCGCGGGCCAGCAGCGTCCCGTCCTCGGCCACCACGATGGAGTCGCCGTCGAACACGAGGTCGTCCTGCCCGCCGACCTGGTTCGTGTACACGATGGGGGCCCCGGCCTCGGCGGCCCGCCGGGCCACCAGAGGCAGCCGCACGTCGTCCTTGGCCCGTTCGTAGGGCGAGGCGTTCGGGGACAGCACGAGATCCACCCCGGCCGCGCCCAGCGCGGTCACCGGCCCGCCGTCCTGCCACAGGTCCTCGCACACCACCATGCCCAGGTCGAGGCCGTGCAGTCGCAACACGGTGAGCTCGTCGCCCGGTTTGAAGTACCGGCGCTCGTCGAACACGCCGTAGTTGGGCAGGTGGTGCTTGAACTGCCTGGCCACCACCTCGCCCCGGTACAGCACCGCGACGGCGTTGCGCGGACCCACCTCGTCGGAGTCGAGGTAGCCCACGACCACGAGCACGTCCCCGCACCCGGCGTCCACCACCGCACCGGCGAGGTCGTCGACGGCGGTCTTCGAAGCCTCGGCGAACGCGCTGCGCAGCGCGAGGTCCTCCACCGGATAGCCGGTCAACGTCATCTCGGGGAACACCACGACGTGGGCTCCCTCCGCTGCCGCCAGCCGGGTGTGCTCGACGACGAGTTCGGAGTTCCCGGAAAGATCACCGACGGTCGGGTTCACCTGGGCCAGGGCGATGCGCAGTTGTGGCATGCTCCCATTCTCACCCACGCGCTCAGGACCGCTTCTTGCGAAGCATGCTTCGCACCTTCTTGAGTGCCTGCTCGGCGTCGGAGTCGAACGGGTTGTCCTGCACCAGGTAGGTCCAGGTGGAAGTGGGTCTGCGGACACCGGCGCGCACCAGGTCGACGCCCTCGTCCGTGACCTCCGCCTCCACCAGCGTCTTGGCGGAGCGCTTCTCCAGCTCCTCGCGGATCCTGCGGAACGCCGGGATCGCCGTCCGATGGAACTCGTCGAGCGGCGTCTCCTTCGCGAGCGCGCGCAGGTGGATCGTCTCGCGCACCTCGGTGAGGAACGCCAGGTGGTCGGTCCAGAGCTGGTCGAGGTGGAACAGCACGATCTCCCGACACACCCGCTGCAGAGTCTCCTCGTCGAGCGAGTCGGCGAGCTCGGCGTAGCGGTCCGGTTTGGCCTGCTGCAGCAGGGTGGCGGCCGTGTCGGTGCGCAGCACCTCGTCCCGGAACCGCAGCAGCTCCGCGCGCTGGTGCTCGATGAGCCGCGTGTAGCGCCACGTGTTGCGGTGGATCTCCAGGTCGACGCCCTCGGCGACGCGCTGGGCGTGGTTGATCTGCCGGTGGGCGGCCACGTCGGTGATCTCACCGGTGTCCTCGTCGCTCGGGATGCCTTCGGGGATGTCGGGCGCGTGCGCGAGCACCAGCTCGTCACCGAGGCTGGCGAAGAACACCGAGCTGCCCGGGTCACCCTGCCGTCCCGCGCGTCCGCGAAGCTGGTCGTCCAGCCTGCTGCTCGGATACCGAGCGGTACCGATGACGTGGAGACCGCCGAGTTCCGCGACCCGTTCGGCGTCGGCGCCGTCGGCGCCTCCCAGCCTGATGTCGGTGCCCCGGCCCGCCATCTGCGTCGACACCGTGATCGCCCCGTGGGCTCCGGCCCCGGCGATGACGGCGGCCTCCTCGGCGTCGTTGCGCGCGTTGAGCACGACGCACGAGAGCCCGGTCTTGCGCAGTTTCTCCGCCAGCTCCTCGGACTCGGCGACGTCCTGCGTGCCCACGAGGATCGGCCTTCCGGTCTCGTGCACCTCGCGGATCTCCTCCACGATGGCGCGGAGCTTGCGGGTCGGCGTGGTGTACACGCGGTGCGGGAGGTCCTCGCGGATCGTGGGGGTGTTCGGCGGGATGACGGCCACGTCGAGCTTGTAGAACTCCTGGAGCTGCTCGGCCACCGCCACCGCGGTGCCGGTCATGCCGGCCACCTGGGGGTAGCGAGCGATCAACGCCTGCACCGTGATGGAGTCGAGGATCTCCCCGTGATCCGACGGCGGGAGCTGCTCCTTCGCCTCCACCGCGGCCTGGAGGCCGTCGGGCCAGCGCTGCAACTCGGCGACCCGGCCCCTGGAGGCGTTGATGAGCTGCACCTTCCCGTCGCGCACCAGGTAGTCGACGTCCCTCGTCAGCAGCGCGTGTGCGTGGAGGGCGGCGTTCACCGCCGCGAGCCGGTCGGCGCCCGCGTCGCCGTAGAGGTCGATGCCGCCGAGCGCCTTCTCCACCACGGAGGCGCCCGCCGTGGTGAGCCAGGCGTTACGGCCGTCGGGGTCGGTCTCGTAGTGCAGTCCGACCCGTAGGCGCCGCACGATGTTGGCGACCTCCTCGTCGGCCACACCGGCGTCGACGGAACCCGCCATCACCAGCGGGACCCGCGCCTCGTCCACGAGCACCGAGTCGGCCTCGTCCACGATGGCGACCTCGGGCTCCGGCTGCGTGAGTTCCTCAACCGACGTCACCAGCCGGTCGCGCAGCACGTCGAACCCGATCTCGCTGACCGCGCCGTAGCAGACCTCCCGGTGGTAGGCGTCGCGGCGCTCCTGCGCGGTCAACGCGGGCTCGACCCACCCCACGGACACCCCGAGCAGGTCGTACACCGGTTTCATCCACTCGGCGTCGCGGCGCGCGAGGTAGTCGTTCACCGAGATGACGTGCACGCGCTTGCCCTGCAGCGCGTAGCCCGCCGCGGCGAGCGCACCCGAGAGGGTCTTGCCCTCACCGGTGGCCATCTGTACGACGTGCCCCGTGAGCAGGCCCATCGTGCCCAGCAACTGCACGTCGAAGGCGCGCTCGGAGAGGGCTCTCCGAGCCGCCTCCCGGCCCAGTGCGCACACCTCGACCAGCAGGTCGGCGTCGGTCTCGCCCATCTCCCGCACGGCCGTGGCCCGCTCGGTGAGTTCGGCGTCGGACAGCTTCTCCAGTTCGGGCTCCAGCTCGCCGATACGCGAGAGGAGCGCTTCGTACCGCGTCAGGTCCGCACTCGCGGGCCGGGACAGCATTCGTCTCAGCGTCTTCGAAACCCGGCTCAAGAACGCCACCTGCGCTTCTCCCATCTACTCGCCCGCGCCACGCCCAACGTAGCCGTCGCCGTGCCGAGTTCACAGTGGTGATGGCACGATCGCAGGCGTGCGCACCACGAAACGCTACCTGCCGGTGGCGGCGGGTCTCCTCCTTCTTTCGTCGCTGACCGCCTGTTCGAACTCCGCCGACGACGGGCCTGCCGTGCCCGCGGGCCCGGTCCCGGAGGGGCTGGAGAAGTTCTACGCGCAGCAGCTCGAATGGGGCGACTGCGCGCCGTACGCCACGAACATGATGGCGACGCAGGCGTTCGCCGGCGACGGCCTCGAGTGCGCGCGGCTCACCGTCCCACTGTCGTACTCCGAGCCGCAGGGCACCACGATCACCGTGGGGCTGCTCCGCAGGCAGGCGAGCGACCCCGACCGCCGCATCGGCTCGCTGGTGCTGAACCCGGGCGGGCCGGGTGGGTCGGGCATGACCACGGCCGCTCAGCTCTCGGGTGCGGTGGGGAACACCGAGCTGGGCAAGCGGTTCGACCTCGTGGGCTTCGACCCTCGCGGTGTGGGGGCCAGCGAGCCCGCTGTCGAGTGCCTCACCGACGCCGAGATGGACGCCGACCGCGCCGACATGACAGCCATGGACGGCGTCGACGACGTCGCCGACGCGGAGAACGACGCGAAGGAGTTCGCGGCCAAATGCGCCGAGCGCACCCCGCACGGCGAGAAGATGCTCGCCAACCTCGGCACTCGCGACGTGGTGCGCGACATGGACGTACTGCGTTCCGCGCTCGGTGACGAGAAGCTCACCTACCTCGGCTACTCCTACGGCACGCGGATCGGCTACACCTACGCCGAGACGTTCCCACGCAACGTGCGCGCACTGCTGCTCGACGGGGCGCTCGACCCCGAGCAGGACATGGTCGAGTCACTGGTCGCGCAGGCGGAGGGCTTCGGCGGCACCTTCGGCAAGTTCGTCGAATGGTGCGTCGGCCGCCCCGACTGCGCGCTGGGCCGGGACGCGGGGACGGCCGTCCAGGCCTACCACGAGCTCGTCCGGCCGCTGCTGGACGAGCCGGTGAAGCTGCCCGACGGGCGGATGCTCTCCTACGAGGACGCCACCACCGGCACCGTGGCGTCGCTGTACAGCAGGCAGCTCTGGCCGACGCTCAACCAGGGGCTCGCCACGCTCGCCAGGGGCGAGGGCACGGTCATGATGGCGTTGGCCGACATGTACTACGAGCGCGGCCCCGACGGGAAGTACTCCTCGGCGCAGGAGGGGCTGGTGGCGATCCGCTGCGTCGACGACCCGCCCGTGACCGATCGCGAGCGCATCGAGGAGGCACAGGCCGAATACGTCGAGAAGGCCGAGTTCCTCGACTCCGGTCTGCCACCGTCGTCGGCGAGGGACGCCTGCGCGTTCTGGCCGGTGGAGCACACCTCCGAGCCGCACCTGCCCGACGTCGACGGTGTCCCGCCGACGCTGGTGATCTCCACGACGAACGATCCGGCCACGCCGTACCAGGCGGGTGTCAACCTCGCGAAGGCGATGAACGGCAGGCTCCTGACGTTCGAGGGTGCCCAGCACACGGCGTTCCTTTCGGTGGGCAACGCGTGCGTCGACCAGGCGGGTATCGCCTACCTCGTCGACGGCACCCTTCCGCCGGAGGGCACCCGCTGCCGGTGAACCGCCGGGTCACGAACGGCCGGTGGGCTCACCCGCCGGCCGTGGTTCGGCCGCGTTGTGGCCGCTCAGCGCAAGCTCCAACTGCACGGCACCCTCGTTCTTCTTCCTCGGGGGCACCTGGACCCAGACCCGCATGAGCCGGTCGCCCTTCTCCGCGATCCAGAACTTGACGTCGACGTCGTCGTGTACGCCGGCCACCAGCGCCGAGATCGCCTGGTGGCCCAGTTCGCCGTCGATCCGGTAGGTCTCGACGTCGTCCAGTTCCTCGCGGGTCTCCGTCCGCAGGCCGGTGGCCTCCGTGAGCAGCCGTCGAATGCCGTCTTCGGGATCCAGCAGTCGGGTGGGGGCGTACCCGGCGGGTACGGGCTGTCGCACCGTGCTGCCGTCCGGGTCGGTCAAGGTGAGCGTGTCGTCCTCGACGACGAACGAGTACTGGACGCGCTCGGTGAGCAGTTGCGCGTCGGCGTGACCGCTCGCCGTGCCGCTCGATCCGTCCTCGCGGGCGGCGACGCCCTCGACCTCCCGCACCGGTAGGCCGGGAATCGCGCCGCTCACTCGGAACTCGAAGGCCACGCTGGTCAGCTCGCGCAGGTTGTCCGCCGCCGCGTCGACCAGGCCCGCCGCCTCGGGAAGCGGCCCGGTGTTGTCGGGATTACCGGCGCACGCCGACAGTGGTGCCGACGCGACCAGCGCGACGAGGAGGAGTTGCGCGAGGCGACGGAGGAGCATGCGAATTACCGTATCGGGGCGTTCTTCGCCGGCCAGACAAGGTGGGCACCACCCTCCCGGGCGATAGGCCGGACGAGGATGCGTCCCGAAACACCGCGTTAACACGTCGCGCATAGGGTCGCGGCATGGATCGCCAGCAGGAGTTCGTGCTGCGCACGCTCGAGGAACGCGACATCCGGTTCGTGCGCCTGTGGTTCACCGACGTCCTCGGGTTCCTCAAGTCGGTGGCCGTCGCGCCCGCCGAGCTCGAAGGTGCCTTCAGCGAGGGCATCGGCTTCGACGGCTCCGCCATCGAGGGTTTCGCCCGCGTGTACGAGTCCGACATGGTGGCCAAGCCCGATCCCGCGACGTTCCAGGTCCTGCCGTGGGAGACCACGGACGGCGACCACTACTCCGCGCGGATGTTCTGCGACATCGCCATGCCGGACGGCTCGCCGTCGTGGGCGGACCCGCGCCACGTGCTGCGCCGACAGCTCTCGAAGGCCAGCGAGGCGGGCTTCACCTGCTACGTGCACCCCGAGATCGAGTTCTTCCTCCTGGCGAACATGCCCGAGGACGGGCGGGAGCCGGAACCCGCCGACAACGGGGGGTACTTCGACCAGGCCAGCCACGCCACGGCGACCCACTTCCGCCGCCACGCCATCGAGGCACTGGAGGAGATGGGCATCTCCGTCGAGTTCTCCCACCACGAGGCCGCGCCCGGCCAGCAGGAGATCGACCTGCGGTACGCCGACGCGCTGACGATGGCCGACAACGTGATGACGTTCCGCTACGTCGTCAAGGAGGTTGCCCTCACGCAGGGAGTGCGCGCCACTTTCATGCCGAAGCCGTTCAGCGACCAGCCCGGTTCGGGGATGCACACCCACGTGTCGCTGTTCGAGGGAGACCGCAACGCCTTCTACAGCCCGGAGGACCCGTACGAGCTGTCGGAGACCGGCAAGGCGTTCGTCGCGGGACTGTTGCACCACGCGAGGGAGATCTCGGCGGTCACGAACCAGTGGGTGAACTCCTACAAGCGCCTGATCCAGGGGGGCGAGGCCCCGACGACGGTGTCGTGGGGGCGCGCCAACCGTTCGGCTCTCGTGCGCGTGCCCATGTACTCGCCGGGTAAGGCGTCCTCGCGCAGGGTGGAGATCCGTACCCCGGACTCGGCGTGCAACCCGTACCTGGCGTACTCGGTGATCCTCGCGGCCGGCCTCAAGGGAATCGAGAAGGGCTACGAGCTGCCGCCCGCCGCCGAGGACAACATCTGGACGCTCTCCGACGCCGAGCGCAAGGCGGCCGGCTACACCGAGCTGCCCCAGAACCTGGGCGAGGCGCTCGCCGAGATGGAACGGTCGGAGCTGCTGCCGGAGGCGCTGGGCGAACACGTCTACGACTTCTTCCTCCGCAACAAGCGCGTCGAGTGGGACAACTACCGCAGTCAGGTCACGCCGTACGAGCTGAGGACCCTGCTCCCGGTGCTTTGAGTCGTTCACTGTTGTGTTGGGGTGTCTGAGCTGGGGAAATGTGGTTAGGGGACCCCCCTGTTCGGGTGGGTTTTGGGGGCGTGTAATCTTCTTTTCGTCGCCGGGGAGACCGGCCGGGCCCGGAAGGGCCGGGGCGGGGTACTCGGTGCGGGGATGGCGAACCAAGCTCCCACGGGTGTGGTAGAGTGGGCTTCCCCGGGTGGGTGAGACTGCTTCATCATCGGTTTTGGTGGTGGGGTTGGTTGCGCCCGGTGGCTGGAAATACACAATGTGTGTTGTTTGAGAACTCAACAGTGTGCTAGTGATTGTCATGCTAGTAGTGCTCTTTTGAGCCCCTTTTTTGTGGGTTTCTTTGAGATGACATGTGAGTCATCGGATTGACTGTTCATTGTTGGAGAGTTTGATCCTGGCTCAGGACGAACGCTGGCGGCGTGCTTAACACATGCAAGTCGAACGCTGAAGCCCAGCTTGCTGGGTGGATGAGTGGCGAACGGGTGAGTAACACGTGGGTAATCTGCCCTGTACTCTGGGATAAGCCCGGGAAACTGGGTCTAATACCGGATAGGACGCCTCACCGCATGGTGGGGTGTGGAAAGTTCCGGCGGTACAGGTTGAGCCCGCGGCCTATCAGCTTGTTGGTGGGGTGATGGCCTACCAAGGCGACGACGGGTAGCCGGCCTGAGAGGGTGACCGGCCACACTGGGACTGAGACACGGCCCAGACTCCTACGGGAGGCAGCAGTGGGGAATATTGCACAATGGGCGCAAGCCTGATGCAGCGACGCCGCGTGGGGGATGACGGCCTTCGGGTTGTAAACCCCTTTCGCCCGGGACGAAGCGCAAGTGACGGTACCGGGAGAAGAAGCACCGGCCAACTACGTGCCAGCAGCCGCGGTAATACGTAGGGTGCAAGCGTTGTCCGGAATTATTGGGCGTAAAGAGCTCGTAGGCGGTGTGTCACGTCTGCCGTGAAAACCTGCGGCTTAACCGTGGGCGGGCGGTGGATACGGGCATCACTTGAGTTCGGTAGGGGAGACTGGAATTCCTGGTGTAGCGGTGGAATGCGCAGATATCAGGAGGAACACCGGTGGCGAAGGCGGGTCTCTGGGCCGAAACTGACGCTGAGGAGCGAAAGCGTGGGGAGCGAACAGGATTAGATACCCTGGTAGTCCACGCCGTAAACGTTGGGCGCTAGGTGTGGGGTGCTGTTCACGCGTCCCGTGCCGTAGCTAACGCATTAAGCGCCCCGCCTGGGGAGTACGGCCGCAAGGCTAAAACTCAAAGGAATTGACGGGGGCCCGCACAAGCGGCGGAGCATGTGGATTAATTCGATGCAACGCGAAGAACCTTACCTGGGCTTGACATGCACCGGATCGCCTCAGAGATGGGGTTTCCCTTGTGGCTGGTGCACAGGTGGTGCATGGCTGTCGTCAGCTCGTGTCGTGAGATGTTGGGTTAAGTCCCGCAACGAGCGCAACCCTTGTCCCATGTTGCCAGCGGGTAATGCCGGGGACTCGTGGGAGACTGCCGGGGTCAACTCGGAGGAAGGTGGGGATGACGTCAAGTCATCATGCCCCTTATGTCCAGGGCTTCACACATGCTACAATGGCCGGTACAGTGGGTGGCGATACCGTGAGGTGGAGCGAATCCCTCAAAGCCGGTCTCAGTTCGGATCGCAGTCTGCAACTCGACTGCGTGAAGTCGGAGTCGCTAGTAATCGCAGATCAGCATTGCTGCGGTGAATACGTTCCCGGGCCTTGTACACACCGCCCGTCACGTCATGAAAGTCGGTAACACCCGAAGCCCATGGCCCAACCCTTCGGGGAGGGAGTGGTCGAAGGTGGGACTGGCGATTGGGACGAAGTCGTAACAAGGTAGCCGTACCGGAAGGTGCGGCTGGATCACCTCCTTTCTAAGGAGCTTGACTGCTCGTTAGAGCTTAGTGTGAACCGCTACTAGTGGTGGATGCCGGCCCGTGCCGTTGGGGTGCGGGGGTGTCGACCGGATCGCTGGCACGCTGTTGGGTTTTGAGGCAACACGCTGTGTTGTTTCTGGCGTGGTGTTTGAGAATTGCAGAGTGGGTGCGAGCATCTTTGTGGTCAAGTTGTGTAGGGCACATGGTGGATGTCTTGGCACTAGGAGCCGATGAAGGACGTGGGAGGCTGCGATAAGCCTCGGGGAGCTGTCAACCGAGCTGTGATCCGAGGATGTCCGAATGGGGAAACCCGGCACCCGTGATGGGGTGTCACCCGCCGGTGAATGTATAGCCGGTGTGGAGGGAACGCGGGGAAGTGAAACATCTCAGTACCCGTAGGAAGAGAAAACAACCGTGATTCCGTGAGTAGTGGCGAGCGAAAGCGGAAGAGGCTAAACCGTGCACATGGTGAAGCTGTCAGGCGTTGTGTGTGCGGTGTTGTGGGAGCCACTGTCCAGTAGCTGACACTGCTGGGGATGGTGTGTGTGGTTAGCGGAACACGTTGGGATGCGTGACCGGAGTGGGTGAGAGTCCCGTACGCGAAAACTGCATGGCATTGTCTTGGTGGTGTTCCCGAGTAGCAGCGAGCCCGTGGAATTCGCTGTGAATCCGCCGGGACCACCCGGTAAGCCTAAATACTTCCTAGTGACCGATAGCGGACGAGTACCGTGAGGGAAAGATGAAAAGTACCCCGGGAGGGGAGTGAAAGAGTACCTGAAACCGTGTGCCTGCAAGCCGTCAGAGCCCTGTGGGGTGATGGCGTGCCTTTTGAAGAATGAGCCTGCGAGTTAGTGCTGCGTGGCGAGGTTAACCCGAGTGGGGTAGCCGGAGCGAAAGCGAGTCTGAACAGGGCGTTGTAGTCGCGTGGTCTAGACCCGAAGCGGGGTGATCTACCCATGGCCAGGGTGAAGCGCCGGTAAGACGGTGTGGAGGCCCGAACCCACCAGGGTTGAAAACCTGGGGGATGAGCTGTGGGTAGGGGTGAAAGGCCAATCAAACTCCGTGATAGCTGGTTCTCCCCGAAATGCATTTAGGTGCAGCGTCGCGTGTTTCACATCTGGGGTAGAGCTACTGGATGGCCTAGGGGGCTTACCGGCTTACCGAAGTCAACCAAACTCCGAATACAGGTGTGTGAGAGCGCGGCAGTGAGACGGCGGGGGATAAGCTTCGTCGTCGAGAGGGAAACAGCCCAGAACACCAGCTAAGGCCCCTAAGTGTGTGCTCAGTGGGAAAGGATGTGGAGTCGCTGAGACAACCAGGAGGTTGGCTTAGAAGCAGCCATCCTTGAAAGAGTGCGTAATAGCTCACTGGTCAAGTGGTTCTGCGCCGACAATGTAGCGGGGCTTAAGCACACCGCCGAAGCTGTGTCATTCACACAGGTGATCGGCTCGGGTCCTTCGGGGCTTGGGTCCAGTCGTGTGGATGGGTAGGGGAGCGTCCTGCATCCAGGGAAGCAGCCGGGGAACCGAGTTGTGGAGGGTGTGGGAGTGAGAATGCAGGCATGAGTAGCGAATGCAGAGTGAGAATCTCTGCCGCCGGATGACCAAGGGTTCCTGGGCCAGGTTGTTCCGCCCAGGGTAAGTCGGGACCTAAGGCGAGGCCGACAGGCGTAGTCGATGGACAACGGGTTGATATTCCCGTACCCGCGTGTGTGCGTCCCTGGCGAGGCAGGTGAGACTAACCACCCGCCCTGCGCGTCCGCCCTTCGGGGTGGTGTGTGGGGTGCGTGGGACCTGATCCTGTAGTAGCCAAGCGATGGGGTGACGCAGGAAGGTAGCCCCGCCAGTCAGTGGTGATACTGGTGTAAGCGTGTGGCCCGCCCGGTAGGGAAATCCGCTGGGCTGTCTTGAATGACGAGGGTGAGGCGTGATGCATAGCCGTTGTGGCGAAGTAGGGTGATCCTCTGCTGCCGAGAAAAGCCTCTAGCGAGTGCGCGCGTGGCCCGTACCCCAAACCGACACAGGTGGTCAGGTAGAGAATACCAAGGCGATCGGGTGAACTGTGGTTAAGGAACTCGGCAAATTGCCCCCGTAACTTCGGGAGAAGGGGGGCCAAAACACCTGAAGCCCTGCGCGGGCTAGGGTGGGTTGGCCGCAGAGACCAGCGGAAAGCGACTGTTTATTAAAAACACAGGTCCATGCGAAGACGTAAGTCGAGGTATATGGACTGACGCCTGCCCGGTGCTGGAACGTTAAGAGGACCGGTTAGCCCCTTTCGGGGGGTGAAGCTGAGAATTTAAGCGCCAGTAAACGGCGGTGGTAACTATAACCATCCTAAGGTAGCGAAATTCCTTGTCGGGTAAGTTCCGACCTGCACGAATGGCGTAACGACTTTCCGGCTGTCTCAACCACAGGCCCGGCGAAATTGCACTACGAGTAAAGATGCTCGTTTCGCGCGGCAGGACGGAAAGACCCCGGGACCTTTACTATAGCTTGGTATTGGTTTTCGGTTCGGCTTGTGTAGGATAGGTGGGAGACTGGGAAGCAGCCACGCCAGTGGTTGTGGAGTCATTGTTGAAATACCACTCTGGCCGGATTGGGAATCTAACCTCGGACCGTGAGCCGGTTCAGGGACAGTGCCTGGTGGGTAGTTTAACTGGGGCGGTTGCCTCCCAAAGAGTAACGGAGGCACCCAAAGGTTCCCTCAGCCTGGTTGGCAATCAGGTGTCGAGTGTAAGTGCACAAGGGAGCTTGACTGTGAGACCGACAGGTCGAGCAGGTGCGAAAGCAGGGACTAGTGATCCGGCACCTCCTGGTGGAAGGGGTGTCGCTCAACGGATAAAAGGTACCCCGGGGATAACAGGCTGATCTTGCCCAAGAGTCCATATCGACGGCATGGTTTGGCACCTCGATGTCGGCTCGTCGCATCCTGGGGCCGGAGTAGGTCCCAAGGGTTGGGCTGTTCGCCCATTAAAGCGGCACGCGAGCTGGGTTTAGAACGTCGTGAGACAGTTCGGTCCCTATCCGCCGCGCGCGTTGGAGACTTGAGGAAGGCTGTCCCTAGTACGAGAGGACCGGGACGGACGAACCTCTGGTATGCCAGTTGTTCCGCCAGGAGCATGGCTGGTTAGCTACGTTCGGAAGGGATAACCGCTGAAGGCATCTAAGCGGGAAGCCTGTTCCAAGATGAGGTCTCCCACCACCCTCGAGTGGGTAAGGCCCCCCAAAGACGATGGGGTTGATAGGCCAGACATGGACGCACAGCAATGTGTTTACGAGTGGACTGGTACTAATCGGCCGAGGGCTTGCCCACAAACATGCTACGCACCCACTCTGCAACTCTGAAACACCACCCCGGGAACACACCCGGCGTGATTGTTTCCCAGAGTTTCGGTGGTCACAGCGGTAGGGGAAACGCCCGGTCCCATTCCGAACCCGGAAGCTAAGCCCACCAGCGCCGATGGTACTGCACCCGAAGGGGTGTGGGAGAGTAGGACACCGCCGAACAAATAGTGAAAATGAGGAAGGCCCCAGCGGTCGGCAGGTCGAGACGGAAACGTCTCCCGCCGATCCTGGGGCTTTCGTCTTTTCCGGGTTGTGAGTATTGCTGCCTGCGTGGCCCGAAGCCGTAAGCTGGGCTGGTGAGTGCACCTCGCCTTCTCGTTATCCAGCCGGATCCGTTCGCTCCCCTGGGGCCGCTCGGTGACTGGTTCGCCGAAGCCGATGCGTCGGTCGATCTGAGGCTGATGCCAGATCGCGAACTGCCCTCGTCGCTGGACGGTCATGACGGGGTCGTGGTGCTCGGCGGTGGCATGAACGCCGAGCAGGACGAGCGGCACCCGTGGTTGGCCGGCATCCGGACCCTGCTGAGTGCCGCCGTCGCGCAGGACAGAACCACACTGTGTGTCTGTCTCGGTGCGCAACTGCTGGCAGTCTCGGCAGGTGGCCGGGTGACGGCCGGGCACGACGGGCCTGAGGTCGGTCCGTCACTCGTCGCGAAGAAGGACGCGGCGTGGATCGATCCGCTGTTCGCAGACCTGCCCCTCATGCAGGACGTCTTGCAGTTCCATTCGGACGAGATCGCGCAGTTACCGCGCAATGCCGTACTGCTGGCGTCGTCGCCACGGTACGAGAACCAGGCATTCCGTCTGGGCCGTCGTGTCTACGGAATCCAGTTCCACATCGAGACCACTCCGGACGTGGTGTTGCGATGGGCGACCAAAACCCGATCGAAAGCGGATGCCGTACGGCAGGCCGCGTTCGACGAGGAAACGTTGGCGCAGGCTCACGCCGACATCGCCGAAACGTGGCGTCCGTTCGCCCACCGGTTCGTCGAACTCGCCGCGGGGCGACTCGAACCCGCGCAGACCTCCCGGCCGTCCCTACCGATCGCCGATGGCTGAACGGGTTCGTCCGGCGGCCTCGGCTGCTCGCTACGGTTTCACCGAGCACGGCGCCCAGGAGGCGTTGCGTGCCACGGGCTGGTGGAGCGACACCGGCCCAGAACCCGAGGCCGGCGCTGTGCTGGCCTCGCTCGCACGTACGCCCGATCCGAACCTCGCGCTGCTCACACTCGACCGAATCCGGAGTGCGGACGAGGACGCGTGGACGGAACTCGACGCGGCGTTGCGCACCGATCTGCGGCTCCGAGCGAGGCTGCTGTCGGTGCTGGGATATTCCACGGTGCTCGGAGACCTGGTCGTCAGCGATCCGGTTCGATGGCATCGTCTCGCCGCCCCTGTGCTGACGCCGGTGCGGGAATACGACGCACGACTGACGGAGGCCGTCACCACCGACGACACCGTGCTGACCGGCACGGCGGCCGCGCGCGCGTTGCGAGCCGCGTACCGCGGCCTGTTGCTGGAGATCGCGGCGTCGGATCTCGCGCACGTCGTGGAGCCGGAGTTGGACGAACCGCCGCTCGGCGACACCACCAGGGCGCTGACGGCGCTGGCCGAGGCCGCGTTACGGACGGGACTGTTGGTCGCCGAGCAGGAGGTGGGGCACAGCGCCGACGCGACGTTGGCGGTCATCGCGATGGGCAAGTGCGGAGCGCGCGAGCTCAACTACGTCAGCGACGTCGACGTCGTGTTCGTCGGTGAGAGCGACATTCCGGTAGCGACACGGTTGGCCTCGACACTCATGCGCATCGTGAGCCAGGCCTGCTTCGAGGTCGACGCGGCACTGAGACCGGAGGGCAAAGCCGGAGCGCTCGTGCGGTCGCTCGAAAGCCACGAGGCGTACTACACGCGGTGGGCTCGGACGTGGGAGTTCCAGGCTCTGCTCAAGGCGCGGCCGGTGGCCGGTGACGTTGAGTTGGGACGCCGCTACGCCGAACTGGTGGCGCCCATGGTGTGGTCGGCCGCGGAACGCGAGGACTTCGTTGTCGACGTGCAGCGGATGCGCCGCCGCGTCGAGCGCCACGTTCCCGCCGACCTCGCCGACCGGGAGCTGAAACTCGGCCGCGGTGGTCTGCGTGACGTCGAGTTCGCCGTCCAGCTGCTCCAGCTCGTGCACGGCCGGGCGGACACCACACTGCGTTCACCTTCTACTGTGGACGCGCTGGAGGCGCTGGGTGCCGGCGGTTACGTGGGCCGGGCCGACGCGGCGGAGTTGCGGGAGTCCTACGAGTTCCTGCGCAAGGTGGAGCACCGGCTGCAGTTGAGAGGGCTGCGGCGCACGCACCTGTTCCCCGAACCCGATGACGTGGAGCAGCTGCGATGGTTGGCGCGCGCGAGCGCCGTGCGGCCGTTGCGGGGCCGTCCCGAGAGCGAGGTGCTGACCGCCGAGTTCCGCAGGCACGCGCGCCGGGTGCGCCGGCTGCACGAGAAGTTGTTCTACCGGCCGCTGCTGGAGGCGGTGTCGAAGGTTCCCACGGCGGCGTTGCGGTTGACGACCCAGCAGGCCGCCAGTCGGCTGGCCGCGCTCGGCTACCTCGCACCCGACGGGGCGCTCCGGCACATCCGCGCGTTGACTGCCGGGGTGTCGCGGAGGGCGGCGATCCAGCAGACGCTGCTGCCCGTACTGCTGGACCTGCTCGCGGACACGCCCGACCCGGACGGCGGTCTGCTGGCGTACCGGCGTGTGTCCGAGGAGTTGGCCGACACTCCGTGGTACCTCAGGGTGCTGCGTGACGAGGCGGCCGTCGTCGAACGTCTCGCCACTCTGCTGGGCACGTCCAAACTGGTGCCGGACCTGTTGGTACGTGCGCCCGAGGTGCTGCAACGGCTGAGCGACCGCGAAGCGCTCGCGGGCCGGATTCCCGAGGAGGTGGCGCGGTCGTTGCGCGCCGCGGCGGGCAGGCAGCCGGGCATGGAGGCCACCGTGGTGGCAGCCCGTTCCCTGCGCAGGCACGAGTTGTTGCGCGTGGCCTGCGCCGACCTGCTCGGACTGCTCGACGTCAGCTCGGTCTGTGTCGCGTTGTCGTCGGTCTGGACGGCGGTGTTGCAGGCCGCCCTGGCTGCTGCCGTGCGCAGGCGGGCCGAGGAGGCAGGCGGTGAGCGGGCACGCATCGTCGTGATCGGCATGGGCAGGCTCGGCGGTGAGGAACTCGGATACGGCTCGGACGCCGACGTGCTGTTCGTGTGCGAGCCGGTGGGGGGTGCCAGCGACTCCGAGGCCGTCCGGTTCGCCACCTCCGTGGCAGAGTCGGTGCGCTCGGCGCTCGGTGCCCCGAGTCAGGATCCGCCGCTGGTGGTGGACACCGAGCTACGGCCCGAGGGACGCAGTGGGCCGCTGGTGCGCACGTTGGACTCCTACCGCGCTTACTACGCACGCTGGGGAGAGGTGTGGGAGGCGCAGGCCCTGTTGCGGGCCAGGGTCGTGGCCGGTGATCCGGAACTCGGTGAGCGGTTCCTGGCGGACGTGGAGGGTCTGCGTTACCCGGACGGCGGCCTGGACGCGGCGAAGACACGTCAGATCCGGCGGATCAAGGCGAGGGTCGAGACCGAACGGCTGCCGAAGGGAGCGGACCCGACCACGCACACGAAGCTCGGTCGCGGTGGCTTGGCCGATGTGGAGTGGACGGCGCAGTTGATGCAGTTGCGGTACGCCCACGAAATCCCCGGTCTGCGCACGACCTCGACTCCCGGCGCGCTGCACACGCTCGTCGACGCGGGCCTCGCCGACCGGGACGACGTGGACGCGCTCGTTCGCGCCTGGGAGCTGGCCACCCGGGCGCGCAACGTGACGATGCTCGTCAAGGGCAGGCCGTCCGACCAGCTTCCCGCTTCGGGTCGGGAGCTGGCTGCGGTGGCGCGGGTGTTCGGTCTTTCCGCCGACGACGATCCCGGCGAGTTCCTGGACACCTACCGGCGGGTGACGCGCCGCGCTCACGCCGTGGTGCAACGGCTGTTCTACGAGTCGTGATCGTCACCGCCGGGGGACGCCGAAGAGGCGGACGGCATATGGTGGGGCCGTGAGTGAGCTGGAGCCGTTCCGAGTCCGAGTCAAGGTGCGTCATTACGAGCTCGACAGCCTCGGCCACGTGAACCACGCCGTGTACCACCAGTACGGCGAGATCGCCCGACTGGAGCTGTTCGAGAAGGCCGGGGGCATCAACGGTGACCTTCTCAAGTGGGGGATGGCTCCCGTGCTCCTCGAATCGCACATCGTCTACCGTCGCGAGTTGCGCTCGGGCGACGAGGTGGACGTGAGCTGCCGTGCGAAGTTCGGCGACGGCAAGGTGTTCTGGATGTCGAACGAGATCGTCAAAATCGACGGCACACCGTCGGCCGACATCCGGTGCACACTCGGCCTCATGGACCTGAACCTGCGCAAGCTCGTGGCCGAACCCCGCGAACGCTTCGCCGAGGCGGGACTCGACCTCGACGTGCTCTGCGGCACCGCGTCGTAGCGGCCACCGGTCACAGGGCGGCGGCGACGGCCGCGCCGACGAAGACCACCTGCATCACCGTGCGGAGCGGTAACGGGGTGACAGGCCTGCCTCCGAGCGTGAGGTTGCGCCGAGCCGCGGACACGTTGGCGGGAAACATCGCCAGCATGAGCAACGCCAGCCCCAGCGCGGCCCACCGAGCGACGGGTGGGACGAGCAGCGCGACGGCGCCGCCCAGTTCCAGCACTCCCGTGACGGCCACCAGCACCCGGGGGTAGGGAAGAGCAGGCGGGACCATGGCCGCCATGGCGTCGCGCCAGCCCGGCAGAAAGTGCGGGACTCCCGTGAACACCAGCATCAGTGCCAACGCGGCACGCAGGGCGGGTTGCCAGCCGTCCAGGACGTCCACGCCGACCAGACCGACGAGCCGGAACGCGACGAACCCGCCGATGAGAGCGAAGAGGGGTACCAAGGCACACTCCAATCTTGACATTGACAAGATTGCAGAAGTGCGATAACTTGTCAACGTCAAGTTCTGGAGGGGTGAGGAAGATCGGCGGCTCGGGTTATCACCACGGAAACCTGCGGCGCGCGCTTCTCGACGCCGCGCTCGAAGCCATCACCGAGCAGGGGCCTGCCGGGTGGAGCCTGCGCGAACTCGCGCGGCGTGCCAACGTCTCCCACGCCGCGCCAGCACACCACTTCGGTGACAAGACCGGGGTGTTCACCGCTTTGGCCGCGGAAGGGTACGAGTTGTTCGCCGACGCCCTCGAACGCGAGTCGCACGACTTCCAGCGGGTCGGCGTGGCCTACGTGCGGTTCGCGCTGGAGAGACCGGCCTACTTCACCGTGATGTTCCGCCCCGATCTCTACCGTGTCGGCGATCCGTCGGTGGCCGTGGCACGCGACCGTGCTCGTGCGGTGCTCGTCAACGGTGCTCGCACGCTCACGCCCGGTGCCGTAGCCGACCGAGCGGCGATTCTGGCGGCGTGGTCGTGTGCTCACGGCTTCGCCCACCTGTGGTCGAGCGGCGCGCTGCCGGAGAGCATGGGGGGCGATCCGGAGGAGACGGCACGCGCGGTGTTCCGCGTTCTGTCCGGCGCCTCGAACGCCGATGGCCCGCCGGCGTGAGTGCCGACGGGCCATCCGGCTCAGCGCGTGGGCGCGGCGCTCGCGTCACACGTCGTAGTACAGCGCGAACTCGTACGGGTGCGGGCGAAGGCGCAGCGGGTCGATCTCGTTCTCCCGCTTGTACGAGATCCACGTCTCGATCACGTCGGGAGTGAACACGCCGCCTTCGAGAAGGAAGTCGTGGTCGGCCTCCAGCGTGTCCAGAACGGTGCCCAGGTCACTCGGCACGAGCTTGACGTCCCTGGCCTCCTCGGGAGGAAGCTCGTAGAGGTCCTTGTCGATGGGCTCCGGCGGCTCGATCTTGTTCTTGATGCCGTCGAGCCCGGCCATCACCATCGCGGCGAACGCCAGGTACGGGTTGCCGGACGAGTCGGGGCACCGGAACTCGATGCGCTTGGCCTTCGCGTTGCTGCCCGTGATCGGGATGCGCACGCACGCGGAACGGTTGCGCTGCGAGTACACGAGGCTTACCGGCGCCTCGTACCCCGGCACCAGGCGGTGGTAGGAGTTGATCGTCGGGTTCGTGAACGCCAACAGGCTCGGCGCGTGCGTCAGGATGCCGCCGATGTAGTAGCGCGCCATGTCCGACAGGCCGGCGTAGCCGGACTCGTCGTAGAACAGCGGGTCGCCGTCCTTCCACAGCGACTGGTGGCAGTGCATGCCCGACCCGTTGTCGCCGAACAGGGGCTTCGGCATGAAGGTCACCGTCTTGCCCGCGGCGAACGCCGTGTTCTTGACGATGTACTTGAACAGCTGCAGGTCGTCGGCCGCGTGCAGGAGCGTGTTGAACCGGTAGTTGATCTCAGTCTGCCCGCCGGTGCCGACCTCGTGGTGAGCGCGCTCCAGGACGAAGCCCGACTCGATGAGCCGTTGCGAGATGTCGTCGCGCAGGTCGGCGTAGTGGTCCACCGGCGGCACGGGGAAGTAGCCACCCTTGAACTTGGTCTTGTAACCCTTGTTGCCGCCTTCCTCCTCGCGGCCGGTGTTCCACCAACCCTCGACGGAGTCGATCTCGTGGAAGGTCGCGTGCTCCGAGGAGTCGAAACGCACGGAGTCGAAGATGTAGAACTCGGCTTCGGGCCCGAAGAACGCGGTGTCCGCGACACCGGACTCCGTGATGTACTGCTCGGCCTTCCTCGCGATGTTGCGAGGGTCGCGGCTGTAGGGCTCCCGAGTGAACGGGTCGTGCACGAAGAAGTTCAGTGACAACGTCTTGTGCTTGCGGAACGGGTCGATGCGAGCCGTCGCGGGGTCCGGAAGCAGCAGCATGTCGGACTCGTGGATCGACTGGAAGCCGCGGACCGACGATCCGTCGAAAGCGAGGCCCTCTTCGAACGCCTCCGCGTCGAAGGTCGACGCGGGAACGGTGAAGTGCTGCATCACGCCTGGCAGGTCACAGAACCTCACGTCGACAAACTGCACGTCCTCGTCCGCGAGCAGACGCAGGACCTCGTCTGGAGTAGTGGACACCCTCGGTGGCTCCTTCGTGGTCGGTGCCGGCGGCAGTGCTCTCGTTGCTCTCGTCGCTCTCGTCGAATCACGCTACGAGTGCGGTGTTGCCCGACCGTCACCCCGATGTTTCGCGGACGTTAACTGAGTACCTCGTCAGCCGGTCGGCGACACGGGTGAATTGACCGGCCCGGACGCGGGCGACGCACGGTGAATACCCTGGGAGAGTGGCACGATGGACCGGCGAATGGCTGCAGACGATCTCGTCCGGAGGGGCGACCACCCAGGAGCCCCCTCGATGGCCGGGTGAGCGCTTCGGGCTTCCCGAGAGCGGACCCCGCGCTGTCGCGGGCACAGGGCGGAGATTGCTCGCGCTCGTGGCGGACCTGGTCCTCGCATCCCTGTTGACGGCGGTCTTCACCCGCCCGGACTATTCCGACCTCGCCGCCATGCAGGAGCACAACCTCTGGGCGCTGGTGGCCTGGGCCGTCATCACGGTCGTACCCGTGACGTTCTTCGGGTTCACCCCCGGCATGGCGATGACAGGAATCCGCGTGGCGCGGTTGGACGGCAAGGCGGTCGTCGGACTGTGGAGGGCCGCCCTGCGGTGTTTGCTGACCTTCTTCATCATCCCAGCCGCGGTGCGTAACGCCGACAACCGCGGCTGGCACGATCGCCTCACCAACACCGTCGTGGTGACGATGCGTTGACCGGGCGGCGTGTGCCGCCCCGACGACGAGGGGCTCAGCGCCGACGGATGGTGCGCTGGACGTTCCGCATCTTCGCGCCCTGCGGCATGGGTCCCTTCGGCATGGCGGCACCGCGGTTGCCGAGGGCCGCGAGCTTGGTCTCGAGCACATCGATGTCGCGGGGCCTGAGGTTGCGCGGGAGCTTCATGAGGTGGCTCTGCAGCTTCCGCAGGGGCACCTGACCTTCGTCGGTTCCCACGATGACGTCGTAGATCGGGGTCTCACCCACGAGCCGCGCGATGCGCTTCTTCTCCTGTGACATCAGGTTCTTCACGCGGTGTGGCGCGCCTTCGGCCACGAGGATGATCCCCGGGCCGCCCAGCACGCGGTGCACGGCGTCGAGTTGCGTCGTCGCGGCCACCGTCTGTGTCACACGCCAGCGTCCGCGCAGGTTGTCCAGGGCCCACGCGGCGGCACCCGGCTGCCCCTCGGCCTTCGTGAACACGGTCTTCTGCACCCGGCGACCGAAGATGATCATGGCGGCGAGCAGGCCCAGCATGATGCCGATCGGCAGCAGCCACCACTCGATCCCCATGAGCCATCCGAGCCCGAAGACGATTCCGGCCACGACGAGGAAAGACCCGAGCATCCAGGGGATGAGGGCCTTGTCCTCTTTGCGCTGCATCGAAAACGCCTGGAAGATCTGTGCCCGCCTGGCCTTACCAGCCGCGCGCTTCTCCCGCTTGGCCTGCTTGGCAGCTTCCTTGTCCTGCTTTCCCGCCATAATTCCCCAGGATACGGGCGGCCGGGTGGGCGTCGGCCCGTCGGTCCCCTCTGCGAGGATGCGAGAGTGGCCAGCGCACAACGCCCGATCCGGTCGAAGGACCCGCTCGACGGCCTTGATCCGGAACAGCGCGCGGCTGCGAGTGCTCCTCGCGGCCCGGTGTGCGTGCTCGCGGGTGCTGGTACGGGCAAGACGCGAACGATCACTCGTCGTATCGCCTACCTCGTGCGTCAGGGGCACGTCGCCCCGACGCAGGTACTCGCGGTGACCTTCACCGCCCGAGCAGCGGGAGAACTCCGGGCACGGTTGCGGCAACTCGGTGTCGACGGCGCCCAAGCCCGCACCTTCCACGCCGCGGCGCTTCGCCAACTCCGGTACTTCTGGCCTCGCGTGGTGGGCGATGCGCAGTGGGACCTCCTCGACGGCAACAAGCTCCGGCTCGTGGGGCTCGCCGCGAACAAGGTGGCGCTGCCCACCGAGACCGAGGTGCTGCGTGATCTCGCGGGTGAAATCGAATGGGCGAAGGCGTGCCTGGTCGGGCCCGACGAATACCCGTCCGCGGCTCGGGCCCGCCGCCGCGACATCGGGCACCCGGCGGAGCGGGTCGCGGACGCCTATCGCACCTACGAGGAGCTCAAGAACGACCGGCGGCTGCTCGACTTCGACGACCTTCTGTTGCACACCACGGCCGCGTTGGAGGAGCACCGCGAGGTGGCCGAGGAGTTCCGCGACCGGTACCGCTGCTTCGTGGTGGACGAATACCAGGACATCACGCCCGCCCAGCAGCGATTGCTCGACGCCTGGCTCGGTGGACGCGACGACGTGACGGTGGTCGGCGATGCCAACCAGACGATCTACTCCTTCGGAGGTGCTTCGCCGCGCCCCCTGTTGGAGTTCACCCGGCGGTACCCGAATGCCACCGTGGTCCGGCTCGAGCGGGACTACCGCTCCACGCCGCAGGTGGTGGAGTTGGCCAACCGGGTCATCAGCGGGGCACGAGGACGTCCCGCAGGCGCACGACTGCGCCTCGTGGGGCAGCGCCCCGACGGCCCGCGGCCGACGTTCTCCGAGTACGACGACGAACCCGCCGAGGCCGCCGCGGTGGCCCGGCAGATCCGCGACCTCGTGGGCAACGGTGTTCCGGCCGCGGAGATCGCTGTGTTGTTCCGGGTCAACGCGCAGTCCGAGAGCTACGAGCAGGCACTGGCCGATGTCGGAGTGCCCTACCAGGTCCGGGGAGGTGAGCGCTTCTTCTCCCGGCAAGAGGTCCGGCAGGCGATGGCCGCCCTGCGCACCGCTTCGGCATCGGATTCCGAAGCGGGAACGACCGACCTGCCCGCACTGGTGGGGCGGGTCCTCGCCCCGCTTGGATGGGGGCTGCGACAGCCCAGCGGTGGCGCGGCCCGCGAACGCTGGAGCGGGCTGCAGGCCCTGTACGAACTCGCGCAGGACTTCACGGCCGAGTTCACGGCGGTGTCCGCGGGGGAGCGACCGGCCCTGGCACGCTACGTCGCTGAGCTCGAGCAGCGCGCCTCCTCGCAGCATCCGCCTGTCGTGGACGGCGTGACACTCGCGTCGCTCCACGCGGCCAAGGGCCTCGAATGGGATGCCGTCTTCCTCGTCGGCCTGGCCGAAGGCACCGTGCCGATCCAACACGCCACCACGGAGGACGCGATCGAGGAGGAGCGCAGGCTGTTCTACGTGGGTGTGACCCGGGCCAGGGAACACCTCGCGCTCAGCTGGTCGCTCTCCCGCACGCCCGGCGGACGGCCGCACCGCAGACGCAGCCGGTTCCTCCACGGACTCGCCGGGGAAGAGGAGCCTGCCCCGCGCGTCCGCCGTCCGTCGCGACGACGCGCGGGGACGAGGGCGGTCTGCCGTGTCTGTGGCCGCGACCTTGAATCCACACTGGAAATCAAGATCGGGCGTTGTGCCGACTGCCCCTCCGACATCGACGAGGAACTTCTCGAACGACTCAGGCAATGGCGCGCGGAGAAGGCCAAGGAGCTGAAGATCCCGGCGTTCGTCGTGTTCACCGACGCCACGCTCGTCGCCATCGCCGAGCAGCGCCCCACCGATGCCCGTGGCCTCGTGGCGATCTCCGGCATCGGAACGGCCAAGGTGGAGCGGTTCGGCGAGGAGGTCCTCACCGTCGTCAACGACGAGGACCCCGGCCGCGAGTGAGCTCCTGGACTGAACCGCCTGGTCAGGAGGGTTTTTCGGCAGTCCGGGAAATTCGTCGAAAAATAAGTTGCCGCGCCGGGCGCAGGGCAATAACCTGCAAGCACTGGGTGGATACTGCGCGATCTTGGCCGCCGTTGTGAGCGGTGGATCGCCGGACAGCGAGAGGAGGTGCCAGCGATGACGGTCAACTGGAAGAACGGCATTGCCGGCACGCCGCTGTCTCGGATCGGTCACGCCATCCGTGAGCGCCGACACGTCATGATGTCGCGGTGTGCGCAGCAGAGCCGGGGGAGCGTGTACGTCAGCGCTGTCTCCGCTTTCTCTGCTGCCGTCGGCGGTGCCGAAGGCGTCAATTCGGCATTCCGTCGTATGACCGCCGATCTGCCAAAGCAGTTCTGGGTTCCGTTGTGCCCACAGGAGAGTGCCCCCTGACCTGAGTGTCAGTGGAACAGGCTCACAAAGGCCGCGGAACCGTACACCGGATCCGCGGCCTTTGTGCTGTTTCGGTCCGGGCGTCGGCTGAAACAAGTAGCGCACAACAACATGAGGGAGAGAACGAATGTCATCGGCGATCGCCTTCGCGTCAGAGAAGGCGTCGGAGAAGCTGCTGACCGACGACAACACCGGTACGACGGGCGTGGCCGACTTGCTCGACTCGGTCACCACCCCGGAAGCCGACCTGCCGTGCCGCTCGGGTGACGCGGACCTGTGGTTCGCCGAAACTCCGGCGGACCTGGAGCGGGCGAAGTACCTGTGCGGTGACTGCCCTGTGAGGGCCTCCTGTCTGGCGGGTGCGCTCGCCCGGCGTGAGCCGTGGGGCGTATGGGGCGGCGAGATCTTCGAGAGAGGCGTGGTGGTGGCACGGAAGCGGCCGCGTGGTCGTCCTCGTAAGCACCCGGTGGTGCCCGCTGCCTCGTCGGCAACCCCAGCAACGCAGCAGACCGGACAGCGGAGTGCGGCATGACCACCACACTGTTTCGCGAACGGCAGCTGCCGCACCGGACCGCAACTCACCGCGTTGTCCGCTTCATTCCTTTCCCCACACTGACCAACAAGGAGTACACAGCCATGTTGATGCACGAAGAACTCGCCAGAGAACGAATACGGGACATGCTGCAATCGGCAGCCGAGCAACGTGAGGCCCGAGCCGCCGGGAATACTCGGCGATGGGCGCGCGTGGTCGGTTGGGCCCAACGCCGGGCGCACCGAAATCATTCGTGAGCGAGGTGGGGGTAGCGGAATACTTCGCTGCCCCCACCTTCGCGAGTACGGAAAGGGAACTCCGACATGTCTGCTGCGACGCACGACGACATCGACTGGGCGGCCAGGCTGAGCGCTATGCGACGGCTCGACATGCTGGAACGCGACGCTGTACGCGGCGTCGGTGCCAAGCTCGCCGGAGGGCTGCCGCCGGGGGCGGTCGTCGTGGACGCGGGATGCGGGGCAGGGGGGATGAGCACTGCGCTGGCCTCGGTGCTGCGGGAGAACGGTGGAGGACGCCTGGTACTGGTCGACGCCAGTGACGCGCTTCTCGCGGCGGCGCGGGAGGCGGCCGTGGCTGCTGGAGGCGAAACCGTCTCGGTGACCACGGTGGCCGCGGACGTCGCCACAGACCCGCTGGACACGCGGGTTCCGCAGGCCGACCTCGTCTGGGCGTCGGCGATGGTGCACCACCTGCCGGACCAGCAGGCGGGCGTCACGGTACTCGCGCGGCTGCTCGCCCCTGGTGGCATGCTGGCGCTCGCCGAAGGTGGGACGGGGCAGACATTCATTCCGTGGGACATCGGGCTGGGACGTGCAGGACTGGAGGCTCGGCTCAATGCGGCGCGTGACGCCTGGTTCGGCGAGTTGCGCGCGGGGATCGAAGGTGCGATCGCCATGCCTTACGGCTGGACGGCGGCACTGAGCCGGGCCGGGCTCGGGGAACCCACGTCGTTCAGCTATCTCGTCGAGCATTCCGCTCCTCTGGACGAGACCGCCCGCCAGTACGTGGTCGAGCGGTTCACCTGGCTGGCCGAAACAGTGGGGGATCGGGTGGACCCGGCAGACCGGGAGACCCTGGCCGCGCTGACCGACCCCGGCAGCCCCCACTACGTCGGTGGGCGCGACGACGCGTTCGTGCTCTACGCCCGCACCGTGCACACGGCGCGACGACTGTCCTGACGCTCTCATCGCTGATCAGGCGGCGATGACACGGGCTTCGGACAACACGCGGGGGCGGGGCCGTCGCGCCGCCTGACGAAAACCACGGACCAGCTCGGCGATGACGAACTCGGAATGGTGCCGCACCATCGACGGTGTGGTGCGAACCAGCACCACACCCACGGAGGTGAGGGCGAGACGGTCGCGCTCGTCCTTGGCACCGCGAGAAGCCGGGGCTCCAGTGGTGGTCACCGACCATGCCAGGCCAACGTCGTCCCACCATGCGTCGACGCTGCCGAGGCGACACCGATCGCGGGTGAAGACGGTCGTGTCCCAACGTGGTGGAGGCAACGGGCAGCGCCGTACCAACTGCCGCGCGGTTCTGCGCAGATCGGACAGGTCGGTGCGTGCCAACGTGCGGAGCTGTACTCGAACCGCCGCCGAGCCACGCTGGTTGCCTTTCTCGAGCTCATCACCAAGCTCCTCGATGGTGCACAGACCTTCCTGCACCGGCAGTGCCAGCACACGCCGAAGAAGGTCCGGATCAGCCTCCTGGCGCGCTGCGTCGATCGTCGCCCGAACCGGTGGGGCGTAGGGCAGTCCCTCGATGTCGACAGGCACGGGCAGCCGCGCAGTGCGTTCGAGGGACACGAACGCGGGCGGTGTCAGGCGGCGATGCGCGGGCACGAGCGCCCTGACGGCTGTCGGCGGGGGTAGCCGGACGCCGTAGGTGCGCAGAGCGTCGAGGCCTGTGATGACGCTGTCGGGACCCAGGTAGGCGGTGGTGGCTTGGAGCAACTGGTGACGGGTCGGCTCGCCTGTGCCGAGCAGGACGACACCGGGGGCGAGTCGTCGCCACGGCCCACCCGGCCTGCAGCGCTTCGTGATCGTGCTCGGGTGCACACCGAGGGCGCGAAGCTGCGCCACGGACAGCACTCGAGCCTGGCTGTCCCTCGGACGAGTCGGAGAGCGCACGGCTGAGAACACCGAGGTCAGCGTGGGCCCGGAAACTGTGGTCGCGGATCGTGTCGTGGAGGTCGTTGTCGCCATGCCACGAGCCTGTACCGTGCCTCCACACTCCGACACCACCTCGCACGCGTTGTGGACAACCACCGCCTGCGAACGGCGCCACTCGGCTCCCCAGAAGCATTCCTGTGGACAACCCGAGCCTGTGGGCGGTTCTTCCGTCAGTCGGCGAAGCCGGGTTGCCACCGTTCGACGATCGAGCGCACGGGCAGTTCGGCGTCCAGTTGGCACAGAATGCCGATCGCCCCTGCCGTGACCCGATGGATCAACAACCACTGGGGTGGCAGGTTGAGCGAACGTCCGGTGTGGAAGTCCTTGTTCCGCGTGTCGCCCATACGCATCGCCTGCTTCTGCGCCCACTGGCGTGTGAAGTGGAAGCTCTCGTCGGTCAGCGGGGCGACGAGCGGCAGCAGCCAGGCGTAGACGTCGTCGGCGTCGAGCCCCACCTCCGGGCGCACGAACCCCTCGGCCCGCAGCACCTCGAAAAGGTCCTGTGACCGGCCTTCGAGAGCCAACCGCATCATCACGCCGAGAGCGCGAGGCGCGCCCTCCGGCAGGTTCGCGACAGCACCGAAGTCGATCACGCAGAGCCGCCCGTCCTCGAGCAGCATGAAGTTGCCGGGATGCGGGTCGGAGTGGAGGAGACGCGCCCTCGCCGGAGAGGAGTAGTGGAATTCGGCCAGCAGTCTGCCCGCCGTGTTGCGTTGCCCGACCGTGCCGTCCGCGATGATTCGCGAGTAAGGGGTTCCCGTGACCCATTCCGACACGATCACCTTCGGGGCGCTCGCCACCACTCTGGGTACGAACACGTTCTCGTCATCGTGGAACGCCTTCGCGAACCGGCGCTGGTTGTCTGCCTCACCCCGGTAGTCGAGTTCCTCGTTCATGCGCTCGGCGAGCTCCGTCAGCAGCGGCTTGACCTCGGCGCCCGGCAGAAGCGCCTGGAAAAGCCTGCTGAACCGCTGTAGCTGCCTGAGATCGCTGCGCAGCGCCTCGTCCGCACCCGGGTACTGCACCTTCACGGCGACGTCTCTGCCGTCGTGCCAAACGGCCCGGTGCACCTGTCCGATACTCGCCGCCGCGGCCGGTTCGTCGTCGAACTCGGCGAACCGCTTGGTCCAGGAGCGACCGAGTTGTTCGGCGAGCACCCGCCGTGTCTGGCTGACCGGCATCGGCGGCGCGGCCGACTGGAGGCGGGTCAACGCGTCGCGGTACGGGGCGGCGAACTCCTCGGGCACGGCGGCCTCGAACACGCTGAGTGCCTGCCCGAACTTCATGGCGCCACCCTTGAGCGTGCCGAGCACCTCGAACAGCTGCTCCGCGGCTTTGGCCGACAGGGTGGCGTTGATGTCCTCGGCGCTTTGCCCGGTGAGTCGTCGGCCCCACCCACCGACGGCCCGGCCTGCTATGCCGAGGGGCAGGCTCGCCAACTTCGCCGTTCGCGCCATCGTCCGGCGTGGAAGGGGTGCGTCCGCTTGGTCACCGAGGGAGTCGCGGGAGTCCGTCACGACAGCGATTCTGCCTGTCGGGCCGCCGCTTCCGCACCGGTTTTGGGATGTGAAAGGGAAGTCAGTGCTGCGCCCGGTGCTGTGGTGCACCGCAGGGACAACGCGGATGAGGTGGCCACTCCCGCCTGGTGACGACGCCTGTGACGCAGTCGAGTTCGAGAGTCGCGTTCCAGGTGGGCGGTGGTTCCACGGCGAGTGCCGGAGGTGTCGCGCGGAGTGCCCGCAGAGTCTGGCCCACCGCCAGTGCGGCAGTGCCGTACACGCTTGTGAAATCCGCCTCCTGGTACCGCCCGGCGAGCTGACCGGCGATGCGGGGCCAGCAGGCGTCGCGTCCGGTGCGGTGCAGATCCGCGCATCTCAGGCAGCTGCTCCGGCCGGGCACGACCAGCGGGCCGACGATGCCGACACCGTCTCTGACCCGCGCCACCAGGTGCGGCACGCCGCTGGCCACCAGATCGGTCACCACCTCGGGGGCGGGCACCACCGCGTCGGTCAGGACGACCAGGTCGGTGGGCGTGGCGCCGGGGCGGAGACGAGAGACCCGCACCTCCGGATCGAGTCGTCTCGCGACGTCCGCGAGCGCGGCCGCGCGGTTCCGTCCGACGTCCTCGTCGCGAAAGCCGGACCCGACGTCTGCCCTGGCCACGACGCCGTCGGCGGCGAGACAGAGCCTGGCCACCCCAGCTCCGGTGAGGAGGGCGGTGACGGCGGTCGCCAGCCGGCCACCGCCGTGGACACCGATCGAGTGGTTGGCGTAGCCGACCGCGATGCCGGACGGACTCATGGGCGCCCCGAGGGGGTCGGCGGAGGCCTCCGCGTCCTCGACGAGGCCTCGTTCGGCGAGGCCGCACAGCACGGCCTTGAGCCGATCAGCGTGCTCGTCCCGCACCAGCGACAGGAGCGTGTCGGTGCTGCGCCTGCCGTCCAACCCGCGAAGGACGTCCACCAGGATGGGCGGGAGATCGGTCGCGATGACGCCATGGCGTGGGTCGAGCCCGATCTGGAGCTCACCTTCGCGCCGTTCCACCACGGGCAGTCCCGCGCGCAGGCGGGGTCGCCTTGGCAGCGGGACGCGGAAGGCGACCTGCGGCGGTGATCCGGTCATGCGCTCACTCTGGCCGTGATCCGCGTACCCCGCACACCTGGTGACCGAGTTGTCCACAGGGTGACACACGTGTGGACAACTGGGGTGATCCAGGCCGGTGATCGCCATGATGTCAGTCCTTGGCCTTACCGTTGTTCCCGTGGCCGATGCACGGTTTCCCTCCCTCAGAAATCGGAACAGCACACAGCGGGATTCCGCTGACAAGCAAGAGAAAGTGGAAGTCCGAAGGAGTCCACGACGCCGCCGGACGGTCACCGCGTACCGGGACGGTGACACGCTCGTCGTACTGATCCCTGCCACCATGACCAAGGCGGAGGAGAAACACTGGGTGGCCGAGATGCAGCGCAAGCTGCAACGCACGGAGAGTCGACGCGCCAGCCCGGCGCGGGCCTCCGACGAGGCCCTCCTCCTGCGTTGCACGCAGCTCTCACGCCGCTACCTGGACGGGACGGCGCAACCCGCGAGTGTGCGCTGGGTTCCGCCGATGCGCACGAGGTGGGCGTCGTGTACGCCCGCTGACCGCACCATCCGCGTCAGCGAACGGCTCAGGGACGTGCCGTCGTGGGTGCTCGACTACGTCCTCGTGCACGAACTGGCGCACCTTCGCGTGGCCGAGCACAACCGCACGTTCTGGAACCTGGTCAGGCGGTATCCCAAGACCGAGCGCGCCATCGGGTATCTCGAGGGGCTTTCGGCCGCCGAACGACTCGGCGGCGCAACTCCCTGCAACGACTGACCGCGGTGGAGCAGGTGCCGCTGGGCGCGAACCCGGCGGCACCGTCCTCACTCCTTGCCGTCCCCGTCGCTGTCAGGGCGCTCGGCTCCACCGTCCTGCCCGTTCTCGCCCTCGTCCTGACGGGCGCGCTCGGTCCGTTCGAGCTCCGCGAGCGGGTCGATGCCGTCGTCGAGGGCCCCGTTCGCACCGAGACGCTCGGCGAAGCCGATCGGGTCGTCGAGATCGTCGGCCGTCGGCATGAGATCGGGGTGGGTCCACAGAGTGTCACGGGCCTGCATCCCGTGTCGGTCTCCCACGAGCTTCCACAGCGCGGACGCGGCGCGCATCCGGCGAGGACGCAGCTCAAGGCCCACGAGCGTCGCGAACGTCTGCTCGGCGGGACCGCCCGTCGCGCGGCGTCGACGCAGGGTCTCCCGCAGTGCCTCCGCACCGGGAAGCCGGTCGCCGACAGCGTCCGCCACGACGACGTCGACCCAGCCCTCCACGAGCGCGAGCAGCGTCTCCAACCTGCCGAGCGCCGCCTTCTGCTCAGGCGTCGTCTGCGGCTCCAGAAGGCCGGAGGACATGACTTCCTCGATGCTGGCCGGGTTGGTGGGATCGACACGGCCGGCGAGCTGTTCGAGCGCGCTGGTGTCCACCGTGATCCCCGAGGCGAACTCCTCGACCGTCGCCAGCAGGCGCTGCCGCAGCCACGGGACGTGGGCGAACAGCCGCTGGTGCGCGGCCTCCCGCGCCGCGAGGAACACGAGCACCTCGCTCTTCGGCCGCTCCAGCCCCTCGGAGAACTTGTCGATGTTCCTGGGCAGCAGCGCCGACGTGGTCTCGGGGCCCAGCGGCAGTCCCACGTCCGTGGAAGTGAGGACCTCGGACGCGAGCCCGGCCAGTGCGTTGCCCAGTTGAGAGCCGAACGCCATGCCGCCCATCTGCCCGACCATCGAGAGCAACGGCCCGGCCGCCTGCTTGGCCTCCTCGGGGAGAGCCTGCATCCACGCGCCGGAGACCTGCCTCGCCACCGGGTCGCACAACCGTTGCCAGGTGGGCAGTGTCTTGTCGATCCAGTCCCGCGCCGTCCACGTCGTGGTGGTGGTGGCCCCGGCGGGGAGGATCGTGGCCTCGTCCAGCCAGAGCTCCGCGAGGTGGGCCGAGTCGCGTACGGCCGTCTCCCCCGACTGGTCACCCGCTGAGAAACCCATCTGCCCCTCGGAGCCCAGGCGTTGCACAGCGATTTGTTTGGCCAGGTCGTAGTTCACCGGCCCTGAGGAGCTACCGGCCTGGCTGAGCATCTGCCCGAGCTGACTGAGCATCTGTCCCAGCTGCTGGAAGGCGTCGGAGCCCGAGCCGGACTGCCCGCCCGACGATTCGTTGTCGCGGCCTTTGTCGGGATCGGGTAGTCCGAAGCCGAACGGTGGGTTGCTCATAACACCACCGTACGCGGCCCGGGGGAGGTCCGTAGAAAGGACCGTGATGCCCACGGCGTGCGCGTGGTACATGGTCCGTAGGCTGGTCGCGTGAGTGAGTCCCCGGACAAGGCAGCACCGACCGAGCAACCCGCCGGGCGCCCCGTCGGCACACTCAGTGACACCGGCGGTGCGGAGCGGACCCCCGGACGGGGCCGCGACGGCCGGCGCCGGCTGAGCAGGCGCGGCTGGACGATGGTGGCCAGCGCCGTGCTCGTGCTCACGTTCGCGATGTTGGGCGCGTTCGTTCGCGTGCCCTACGTGGCACTCGGGCCGGGACCGACGTACGACACCCTCGGCGCGGTGGACGGCACCTCGGTCATCGAGATCGACGGCGAGCGCACCTACCCAACCGGTGGTGAGCTCCGCATGACCACGGTGGCCCTCAACGACAACATGACGTTGTTCGGCGCGCTCGGTATGTGGGTCAGTGGGCGTTACGCACTCGCGCCGAGGGAGGAGTACTTCCGGCCGGGGCAGTCGGAGGAGGAGGTGCGCAGGGAGAACCTGCGACAGTTCCAGGACTCGCAGAGCAACGCCGAGGTGGCGGCGTTGCGCAAGCTCGGTCACCCGGTGGTGGCCGTGGTCGACCAGGTCGTGGGCGACAGCCCCGCCGAGGGGGTTCTCGAGCCCGGTGACCGGATCGTGAAGGTGGACGGCAGGGAGGTGGCCGACTCCGACGCGGTGCGCGACGTCCTCGGTGGCACACGACCCGGGCAGACGGTGTCCGTGACGTTTCAGCGGGGCGAGGAGGCGGAACGGACGGAGTCGGTGACCCTGGCGCGACACCCGAACGGCGCGCACGGCTTCCTCGGCATCCAACCCTCGGACAGCGCCGAGACGTCCTTCGACGTGGAGATCGCGCTGGAGGACGTCGGCGGCCCGTCGGCCGGACTGATGTTCGCGCTGGCGATCGTGGACGAGTTGACGCCGGGGCAGTTGACCGGAGGCGAGCATGTCGCCGGCACCGGCACCATCGACTCGAAGGGCAACGTCGGCGCCATCGGGGGCATCCCGTTCAAGCTCGTCGCAGCCCGGGAAGCCGGCGCCACGGCGTTCCTCGTGCCCGAGGACAACTGCGGCGAGGCCGTGGCCGCCGCGCCGGACGGCCTGCAGCTCGTGCGGGTGGGCACTCTCGACGACGCCGTCAGCGCGCTGGAGTCGTTGGCGAACGGGCGACCGGTGCCGTCCTGCGCAGGCTGACGCCGGAGGATCAGGGCTGCAGCGTGGCTCGCAGCGCGTCGATCAGGTTCGGTGCGAGGTCCGGGCTCTCGACGATCTCGTCGACCGCCTCGGAGTCGTCGTTGCCCGTGACCCCGCCGCGCAGGCGCATGACACAGGAGGCCGATCCGTCGCGCAGGACGGCGGCCACGAGCCGGGCCTCGGTACGGCGCGGGTGGTCGGCCGCGGCCTGCCGCAGGCGTTGCAGGTCCTGCTCGCTGACGTCGCCGTCGTCGGTCTCCTCGGTCAGGCCGGGCAGCTCCTGCTCGGCGTCCGGAGGGAGCACGATGATCTCCTGGGCGAGGGCGCAGCCGTGAACGGCGTCCGGCCAGGCGATGCGACCGAGGGCCTCCGCGAGGTCACCTTCCGGAAGTGAGTCCTGGGCGACCGGGGTGAACTCGCTGTTCTGGTCGAGTTGGTCGGCGAGTTCGGGTTGCTGGCGGAGCAGGTCCGCTGTCGGCACCAGCGCGAACAGTTGAGGCTGCTGGTCCCAGCCTCCGCTCGCGACGAACTCCTCGACCTCGCGGGCCAGTGCGGCTACCCTTCCGGGACCTGCCCGGTTCTCGCTCTCCGTCATGACGCCATCCTGGCAGGCGAGGGGCTCGGCCTGCGCGGCGCCCGATTTGGGGGGCTTCGGGAACTCAGGTCGCGGTCCGTACAGTTAGGTAACCAGGGACGCTCGTAGGTCGGCGCCCCGACAACGACAGCCTTGACCACGGGAGTGTGCGTAGTGGCCACCCGGCCTCCAGCCAGCCTGCCGAAACTCTCTCGGCGCGCCCGCGTGTTGCTCATCATCGCGGCCGTCCTCGTTCTCCTGCTCCTGCTCGGCGCCCGTCTGCTGGACACGTACGTCGACTGGCTGTGGTACGGCGAGGTCGGTGCGCGTGACGTCTTCTCGACGATACTGCTGACCCGGGTGGCTCTGTTCTTCGCGACGGGTGTGCTGGTGGGCGGCCTGCTCGCGGTGAGTCTGTGGCTCGCGTACCGCACACGCCCCGTGTTCGTCCCCGTGTCGAGCACCGAAGACCCGCTCGCGCGGTACCGCTCGCTGATCGCGGCCCGTACGAAGCTGTTCGGTGTCGGCATCCCGGTGGTCACGGGTCTCATCGCGGGGGCGAGTGGTCAGGGCAGCTGGGAAGTCGTGCAGATGTGGCTGAACGGCACCGAGTTCGGCCGTACCGATCCGGTGTTCGGCAAGGACGCCAGCTTCTTCACGTTCGACCTGCCGTTCTACGGCTGGCTGCTCGGCTGGGTCTTCGTGGCGCTGGTCATCTCCTTCTTCGGCGCCGTCGTGACCCACTACCTGTTCGGTGGCATCCGGTTGGCGGGCCGGGGTGGGCAGATCTCCGCGCCCGCCAAGGTGCACCTGCTTGTGCTGATCGGTGTGTTCGTGCTGTTCAAGGCGCTCGAATACTTCTTCGACCGGTACGAGCTGCTGCTGTCGGGCCGCAACGACCTCTTCACAGGTGCCGCCTACACCGACCTGCACGCGGCCATGCCGGCCAATCTGATCCTGCTGTGCATCTCCGTGCTCTGCGCCATCGCGTTCTTCGCGGGTGCGTTCCTGCGGAACATCCAGCTCCCCGCCATCTCGCTGGTGTTGTTGCTGCTGTCGGGGCTGATCCTCGGGGTCGCCTGGCCCGCGGTGCTGGAGCAGTTCTCCGTCCGCCCGAACGCGAACGAGAAGGAAGCGGAGTCGATCGAGCACAACATGGCGGCCACCAAGTTCGCCTACCAGCTCGACACGCAGAACGTGGAGATCAGGGACGACTACACGGGCAACACGAACGCGTCCCCCGAGGAGATCCGGGCGGACTCGGGCACGATCCCGAACATCCGTCTTCTCGACCCCAACGTGCTGAGCTCCACCTTCACGCAGCGGGTCGGCCGGGAGAACTTCTACGGCTTCCCCGAGAAGCTGGACGTCGACCGGTACACGGTCGACGGCAAGGAGCAGGCGTACATCGTCGCCGCCAAGGAGATCAACACCAACGGTCTCGCCGAGAACCAGCAGACGTGGATCAACCGGCACCTGGTTTACACCCACGGTAACGGCTTCGTGGCGGCACCGGCCAACACGATCGACCGCGCTCTGGAGGACGCCAACAGCGACGGTGGTTACCCGCTCGCCCGGACGAGTGACACGCAGAACCCCAAGGGGTCGGGTATCGAGGTCAAGGAACCCCGCATCTACTACGGCGAGTTGGCCACGGACTACGCGATCGTGGGCGGTACGCGGGGCCAGGCGCCGGGTGAGTACGACACCGCCACCGACCGGAGCTACCTCTACGAGGGCAAGGGTGGCGTTCCGATCGACAACCTGTTCAACCGGCTGGTCTTCGCCGCGCAGTACGGGGAGCGCAACATCCTGTTCTCCGACCAGATCAGCGACGGTGCCAAGATCATGTACAACCGCGATCCGCGCGAGCGGGTGGAGAAGGTGGCGCCGTGGTTGACGGTGGACGGCGATCCCTATCCGGCGGTGATCGACGGACGTATCCAGTGGATCGTCGACGGCTACACCACGCTGAACAACTACCCGTACTCCCAGCGGACCTCGCTGGGGGGTGCTACCGAGGACTCCCTCACCGGGGTGGCCCGTCAGCAGGACAACCGGATCAACTACATCCGCAACTCGGTCAAGGCCACCGTCGACGCGTTCGACGGCACCGTGACGCTGTACGAGGTGGACAAGAACGACCCGGTGCTGAAGACGTGGATGGAGACGTTCCCCGGGCTGGTCAAGCCGAGTTCGGAGATCACCCCGGAACTGCGGGCGCACTTCCGCTACCCGGAGGACATCTTCAAGGTGCAGCGTGAGCTGCTGACGAAGTACCACGTGAACAACGCGCAGGAGTTCTACTCGACCCAGACGTTCTGGAACGTGCCGCAGGACCCGACCCAGGAGGGCGGTCTCGACCCGAACTCCGACACGGCCAACCAGCCGCCGTACTACATCTACGCGCAGGCGCCGGGCCAGGACGAGCCCACGTTCCAGATCACCAGCGCGTTGACACCGCTGGCGCGGCAGTACCTCGCGGCGTGGGTGACGGTGTCGTCCGAACCGGATGACTACGGCAAGATGACGGTGCTCAAACTGCCCACAGGCGGTGGTCAGCAACTCGAAGGGCCGGTGCAGGTCCAGAACGCGTTCCAGAGCAACCCGAAGTTCACTCAGGACCGGACGTTGCTCGGCAACCAGAGCGTCGACATCATCTACGGCAACCTGCTGACGCTGCCCGTCGCGGGCGGGTTCCTCTACGTCGAACCGGTCTACATCCAGCAACGCAACGCGCAGAGCTACCCGCAGCTCGCTCGGGTGCTGGTGTCGTTCGGTGGCCGGATCGGGGTCGCCTCGACGCTCAACGAGGCGTTGGACGAGGTGTTCGGCGAAGGGACGGGTGAGGCCGCGACCGGTCCGGCCGACCAGGGTGGAACGGACGGTGGCGACACCGGCGACCAGGAACAGCCGAACCCCGGCGACGACCAGGCGGTGCCTCCGCCGAACGGCGATTCGGGTGGCACGGAGGTCGACCAGGTCGTGGACGAGATCCAGGCCGCGCTGCAGAAACTGAAGGACGCGCAGCAGTCCGGGGACTTCGCGGCCCAGGGTGAGGCGCTGCAGGAACTCGACGCGGCGGCTCAGCGGTACGAGGAGCTCACCGGGTCGGGCAACTGATCCTGTGAGCCAGGGGACACCCACTTTGCGTCGTGCGGGCAGCCTGGCGTAGAGTGGGTGTCACCGAAGAGGTGAAAGCCACGGCCGACACACTCCCGGACCCCCCTGAAACAGGGGGAAAACGGATGTGCTAGAGTGGTAATCACAACGACGCGGGGTGGAGCAGCTCGGTAGCTCGCTGGGCTCATAACCCAGAGGTCGCAGGTTCGAATCCTGTCCCCGCTACGAAACGAAGAAGGCCCGGATCGCTACGATCCGGGCCTTCTTCGTGTGTCCGTCCCGGTGCACAGGGTGAACCAGGGGTTCCATTGTGGACGCAACCCTGACCACTGTGGACAGATCTCGATTTTCGTGGCACGGTAGAGGCGTGTCCGATTTGAACGCAACTGCCGCAGCATTGCTTGGTTTGCTCCATGACGGTCCCGCTACCGGTGGCGAACTCGTGGCGGCGGCTGAGGAACGATTCGGCACGTTCTTCAGCGTCACGAGGAGTCAGGTCTACCGGGAGCTCCCCGCGCTGCACAAGGAGGGTTACGTGCGGTTGGGGAAGCAGGGGCCCCGTTCCAGTCAGCAGTACGTCCTCACGGCCGCGGGGAAGAAGGCCTTCAAGGCGTGGCTGACGAGTGCCTCCGCGCCTGACCACCTGCGGAGTCCGCTCATCCTCAGGGTGGTCAACTCGGGTGTGCTCACACCGAAGCAGCGAGCGACCCTCTTCGAGTCGGCCCGTGAGACCTACAAGGCCGAACTCGACGAGGCCAGGGCCGCGGTGAAGGCAGCCGTCGACCCGGTGGAGAAGGCGGTCGCCGAGTTCGGTCAGGCGCACGCCAGGGCCGCGCTGAAGCTGCTGGACGCGGTGTCGTCGGCCTGACGGGCCGTGACGGTGGGTCAGCGAGAACGGTGAAGACGGCGAGTCGGAGCGACCGCCCGGGAAGCGGTCGCTCGATTTGCCGTAACCTTGTGTTTCGTGAGTGCCGACTTCGAAGCTGCGCTGAAGGACCTCGGCGGCAAGCTGGCCCAGATCGAGGCCGTAATGGATCTGGATTCGCTCCGCAAGGAGGTCGCCGAGCTGGAGGAGGAAGCCGCCCGGCCGGACCTCTGGAACGATCCAGAAGTCGCCCAGAAGGTGACCAGCCAGCTCTCCCACAAGCAGGCTTCCCTGAGGCGTGTCACCGAACTGCGTCAGCGGGTCGACGACCTCGCCGTGCTGCACGAGCTGGCCGAAGCCGAAGGTGACGCGGCGAGCCGGTCCGAGGCTGAGGCGGAACTCACCGACATCACTCGCGACGTCGACGCCCTCGAGGTCCGCACCCTGCTCTCCGGCGAGTACGACGAGCGCAACGCCGTCGTCACCATCCGGTCCGAGGCCGGTGGCGTGGACGCGGCCGACTGGGCGGAGATGCTCCTGCGCATGTACCTGCGGTGGGCGGAGCGGCACGACTACCCGACCCAGGTCTACGACATCTCCTACGCCGAAGAAGCGGGCATCCGGTCGGCCACCTTCAAGGTCAGCGGGCCCTACCTCTACGGGACGCTTTCGGTCGAGCAGGGCACCCACCGCCTCGTTCGCATCTCGCCGTTCGACAACCAGAGCAGGCGTCAGACGTCCTTCGCGCACGTCGAGGTGCTCCCGGAGGTCGAGGAGGTGGACCACGTCGAGGTGCCCGAGAAGGACATCCGCGTCGACGTCTACCGTTCGTCGGGCCCCGGTGGGCAGAGCGTGAACACCACCGACTCGGCCGTGCGCATCACCCACCTGCCCACGGGCATCGTGGTGTCGTGTCAGAACGAGAAGTCGCAGTTGCAGAACAAGGCCTCGGCGATGAAGGTGCTCCAGGCCAAGCTGTTGCAGCGGAAGAAGGAAGAGGAGCGCAAGGAACTCGACGCGCTGCGTGACAGCGGTTCGAGTTGGGGCAACCAGATGCGTTCGTACGTGCTGCACCCGTACCAGCTGGTCAAGGACCTGCGCACCGAGTACGAAGTGGGTAACCCGTCGGCCGTGCTCGACGGTGAGCTGGACGGTTTTCTCGACGCCGGCATCCGTTGGCGCAAGCAGCAGGCCGAGGTCGCGTAGGCGGGAGCGCGGAGCCGGTGGTCAACCGAGGCTTAACCGGCTCCGACTGTAGGATGGCCGACCGTGATCCGGCTTGAGAGTGTCTCCAAGGTCTACAAGACCTCTTCACGTCCTGCGCTCGCAGACGTCTCGGTCGACGTGGACAAGGGTGAGTTCGTCTTCCTCATCGGCCCCTCGGGTTCGGGGAAGTCGACGTTCCTGCGGCTTCTGCTGCGGGAGGAGGTACCCAGCCAGGGCCGGGTGATGGTGTCGAACTTCGACGTCGCCAAGTTGCCCCGGCGCAAGGTGCCCCGACTGCGGCAGACGATCGGCTGCGTGTTCCAGGACTTCCGGCTGCTGACCAACAAGACCGTGGCGGAGAACGTCGCGTTCGCCCTCGAAGTGATCGGCAAGCCGAAGAAGACCATCGACAGGGTCGTCCCCGAGGTCCTGGAGCTGGTCGGCCTGGACGGCAAGTCGGATCGGATGCCTCACGAGCTGTCCGGCGGTGAGCAGCAGCGCGTCGCGATCGCGCGGGCGTTCGTGAACCGTCCCCTGGTCCTGCTCGCCGACGAGCCCACCGGGAACCTGGACCCCGACACGAGTCAGGACATCATGCTCCTGCTGGAGCGCATCAACCGCACCGGAACGACGGTGCTCATGGCCACCCACGACCACTCGATCGTCGACTCCATGCGCCGTCGGGTCGTCGAACTGGATCACGGGCGCGTGGTCCGCGACGACCGGCGCGGCGTGTACGGCGTCAGCCGCTGACCGCTCCCGGTCGTTCCCCCACCCGCCTCCCCACTTCCCCCGACCCAAGGAAACCTCGTACCGATGCGTGCCAGCTTCGTCTTGAGCGAGGTCATCACCGGCCTTCGCCGGAACGTCACGATGACCATCGCGATGATCCTCACCACGGCCATCTCGCTCGGGATGTTCGGCGGTGGTCTGCTGTTCGTCCGCACGATCGACAAGATGAAGGCGAACTACCTCGACGACGTCCAGGTGACGATCTATCTGAACGAGGAGGTCAGTTCGAGCGACGCCACGTGTGCGTCCGACACGTGCACCACGTTGCGGCAGTCGCTGGAGACGAATCCGGGCGTCGAGTCGGTGATCTACGAGAACCGGGACCAGGCCTACAAGCGGTTCCAGGAGATCTTCGCGGGGCAGCCGGAGCTCGTCGAGCTGGCCCGTCCCGAGTCGCTGCCCTCGTCGCTGCACGTGAAGCTCGTCAATCCCGAGCGTAGTGACGTACTCGTGCAGGAGTACTCCGCGATGGAGGGTGTCGACCACGTCGACGACCAGAACAAGTTCCTCGAACGATTCTTCGACATCCTCAACGCGGGACGGAACGGTACGTTCATCATCGCGTTGATCGCCGCGTTCGCGGCCGTGCTGCTCATCGCGAACACCATCCAGGTCTCGGCGTTCACCCGGCGCACCGAAGTGGGCATCATGCGTCTCGTCGGTGCCACCCGGTGGTACACGCAGTTGCCGTTCCTCCTGGAGGCGGTGGTCGCCGGTGTGCTGGGCGCGGTCATCGGCACGGGCGGCCTGGTCGCGTTGAAGTACCTGGTGCTCGACTCGATCATCGGGGCGACGGGGTCCGTCATTCCCCAGATCGAGCTGGTGGAGATCCTCGCCTGGGTGTCGCCCATACTGCTCGGCACGTCGATACTGATCTCGGCGGTCACGGGTTACGCGACGTTGCGCCTGTACGTGCGGCACTAATTCGGTCGGGAAGACCGTCAGGGAAAGATACAGTCGAGGTATGGCGAAGGAAGTCGGTCAGAAGGTGATCGCGTCGAACCGGCGTGCCCGGCACGACTACACGATCATCGACACCTACGAGGCCGGAGTGGCGCTCGTGGGTACGGAGGTGAAGAGCCTGCGCGCGGGCAAGGCGTCGCTGGCCGACTCGTTCGCGACCGTGGACGACGGCGAGGTGTTCCTGCGGGGCCTGCACATCCCGGAGTACTCGCACGGCACGTGGACCAACCACGAGCCGCGGCGGACGCGCAAGCTCCTGCTGCACCGCAAGGAGATCGAGAAGCTGATCGGCAAGACGAAGGAGTCCGGTCTCAGCCTCGTGCCGCTCTCGCTGTACTTCAGGGACGGCAAGGTCAAGGTCGAGTTGGCGTTGGCGAAGGGCCGCAAGGCGCACGACAAGCGGCAGGCCATCGCCAAGCGCGACGCGCAGCGCGAGATGGCGCGCGCGATGGGACGGGCGGCGAAGGGCAAGTACCGCCGTTGAGCGTCGCCGACGATCACCACGGGCCCGGTCCGCGGTCCGACGAGGACGTGGCGGACTGGGTGCGTGGACTCGGCCTCGACGGGATCGTGGACGTCCACGTGCACTTCCTGCCCGAGCGGGTGCTGCGCAAGGTGTGGGCGTACTTCGACGACGCCGAAAAGCACTACGGCCTGCGGTGGCCGGTGTACTACCGGCTGCCGCAGCCCGAGCGGCTGGCCGTACTGCGGTCGCTCGGGGTGCGGGCGTTCGCGCCGCTGGTGTACCCGCACAAACCGGACATGGCCGAGTGGCTCAACACGTGGGTGCGCGAGTTCGCCGCCGACGTGCCCGAGGCCGTCCCCACCGCGACGTTGTTCCCCGAGCCCTCCGTGGCGACCTACGTGGAGGAGGCTCTGACCGCGGGTGTGCGATGTTTCAAGGCGCATGTGCAGGTGGGCGCCTACGATCCCCGCGACGCGGCGCTCGACCTCGCGTGGGGGCTGATCGCGGACGCCGGTGTGCCCGTCGTGGTGCACTGCGGGCACGGGCCGCTGCGGGGTGAGCACACCGGCATCGAGGTCTTCGAACAGGTGTTGAACCGGCATCCGCGGTTGGTGGCGGTGCTCGCGCACGCGGGCATGCCCGAGTACGACGCCGCACTGGAACTGGTGCGGCGGTACCCCAACGTCCACCTGGACACCACGATGGTCGGCGTGCCGTTCACCGAGGGGTTCATGCCCATGCCCGCCGCCTGGCCGAGCCGGCTGGTCGACATCGCCGATCGGGTGGTGCTGGGGACCGACTTCCCGAACATCCCGTACTCCTATGCCACCCAGTTGCGTGCCGTGGCGTCGTGGGCGGAATCGCACCCGGGCCTGGGGCAACCGTTCCTGCGTGCGGTGCTGCACGACACGCCGTCGCGGTTGCTCAGGCAGGCACCGGCGTCCGGGACCGGACGCGGGTGAGGGCGTAGGCGCAGACGACCAGGGCGATCCACGGCCACGGCGCCGAGGAGAATCCCGTGGCGGCCAGCGCGAGTGTGCCCGTGGCGCCGAGCAGCGCCGCGACACAGAGCCGGGGCGTGGAAGTGGGCCCCGAGTGCGGCACGTGGGTCTCGAACCGGCCGAACACCCGTAGCAGCACGGCCAGGATGGCGCCGGCCGACAGCAGCCAGCCCGGGGCCGTGGCGAACCACGTGATCGTGCCTGGAAGTGGTGTCGCGTAGTCGAACCAGAGCACCGTCACACCCGTGAGCACGATCAACGCGGGCATGTGCCACAGGTACACGCTCATGAACCGGCTGCCGAGCCAGCCGAGGGTCGAGGCGATCGCGGGTCGTTCTGCCCACGTCGTCAGGAATTCGCGGGCGGCGAGAGTGAGACCGATCTGGCCGACGGCGAGGGACACCAGGACAACGGCGGGAGGGCTCATGTTGGACATCGGAGCGCCAGGCATTCCGATCATGCTCGCCACGTACGGGCCGAAGGCCACGAGGAGTGCGGTCACGCCGAACCCGGCCGCCGACACGGACAGGGCCGCACGGCGGGACAGGCGTCGGAGCGTCCCGTCGGAGTAGAAGAAACCGAGCTGGTGCACGGCGAACCAGACGAAGACCGCGTTGGCGTAGCCGACGTAGGGCATACCGTCGAAGCGGGCGGCGTCCACCACGGCCGCCAAGGCCGCGAGCACCGCGGGAACGGCCCAGCGCCAGCGTCGGTGGGCGGCGACGAGCAGCGGCGTGGCGAGCACGGTGATCAGGTAGACGCCGAGGAACCACAGAAGCTGTGCCGCGATCGAACTCGCCAGCGCCACGGGCTGCTCAGGGGCGCCGAGCAGCCGCAGCACCGGTGGAACGGCCGTCCAGACGGCGAGGAGCGGCAGCACCGGAAGCAGGAGCCTGCTCAGCCGCCTCGACAGCCACGAGCGGGCCGTGGTGGCACGGGTCAGCGACAGGTGGTTGGCGGCCCCACCGGTGAAGAACACGAGAGGCATGACCTGTGACAACCACGTCACGATCCACCATCCGGGCGTGGTGAACGCGTTGCCGGCGGTGAGCAGACCGTCGGTGTAGCCGAGCACCGGCATGGTCCAGTGCTGGACCACCACGGCCACGATGGCCAGTGCGCGGACGACGTCCAGGAAGCGGTCTCGGGTGGGCACCACGGTCGCCGTTCTCGGCGCACTCAAAGTCATGATCGAATCGTGGCGTGCCCGGCGGCGGAAAACAGCGGTGCGAGCCGGTGTCTTGAAGGTGGGGTTGTCCCTACCGTGTCGGCCACCACAGTGGACACACCGGGGACACACCGGGGACGCACCGGGGACACACCGGGGACACACCGGCACGGGCGGCATGGCGAAGCGAGCGCGTCGGCGCCGGGAACCCCGGTTCGCTTTCCGCGGTCCCCACTCACCCACCGTCGGGGCTTCAGCGTCCGAGATAGGTCAGCACGGCACGGACCCGGCGGTGCTCCGTGTTGCTGCTCTCCAGGCCGAGCTTGGCGAAGATGTTGCCGATGTGCTTCTCCACGGCACCGTGTGACACGACGAGCCGGGAGGCGATGGCGCTGTTGGTGAGACCCTGCGCCATGAGGCTCAGCACCTCGGATTCGCGCGGGGTGAGCGAATCCAGCGGGTTCCGGCGCCCCCGCGCCATGAGTTGGCTGATCACTTCGGGGTCGATCGCCGTGCCTCCGGACGCCACGCGCCGCACGGCGTCCAGGAACTCGGCCACGTCGGCCACGCGTTCCTTCAGCAGGTAGCCCACGCCACCCGCGCCGCCGGAGAGCAACTCCACCGCGTACGTCTCCTCGACGTACTGCGACAGCACCAGCACCGGCAGACCCGGCACGAGCTGCCGCGCCCGCAGCGACGCCCGCAGCCCCTCGTCGGTGAACGTCGGGGGCATCCGCACGTCCGCGATCGTGAGATCCGGACGGTGCTGCTGAACCGCCTCTATCAGGTCATCGCCGTTGTCCACAGCGGCCACCGTCTCGACGCCGTCGTCGGCCAGCAGCCGCTGCACCCCCTCCCGCAACAGGACGGCGTCCTCCGCGATGACCACGCGCATGTGTACTCCCCAGGTGTGCGATACAGCTCACCACGTACACGGCAGGTCCGCTCGGACGACGGTGGGGCCGCCGGGTGGGCTGACGACGGAAACGGTGCCGTCTATGGTCGCAGCCCGGTCGGCGAGGCCCGCAAGGCCACCACCGGGTCGTAGACTCGCGCCGCCCTTACCGTCGTCGGTCACCTCCACCACGACGGTGTCGCCGTCGCGCCACACCCTCACGGAGGCCCGGTCGGCTCCGGAGTGCTTGGCGATGTTGGTCAAAGACTCACCCACGATGAAGTAGGCCGTCGTCTCCACGGCCGCGGGAGGGCGGGGCTCCACCTCCACCGTCACGTCGACGGGAATGGGCGATTTGGCGGCCTGCGCGGACAGCGCCGCGTCGAGGCCCCTGTCGGCCAGCACGGCGGGGTAGATGCCCCTGGCGAGGTCGCGCAGCTCCGACACCGCGAGTTTCGCGTCGGAATGCGCCTCGTCGATCAGCTCCCGCAGCGCGTCGGTGTCGGGTCGAGTACCAGCGCCGACCTTGGCCTTCGCCCGGCCCAGGGTCATGGCCACCGAGACGAGTCGCTGTTGCGCGCCGTCGTGGAGGTCGCGTTCGATGCGTCGTCGTTCGGCCTCGGCCGCGTCCACGCCGCGCGCCCGCGACGCTTGCAGCCGCTGGGCCCGCGCCTCCGCCCTCTGCGCCTTCGGAGGTCCGAGCAGGGCGGAGGCGAGCTGGGCGTGCAGCCATCCGAGCGTCGGCATCACCCAGATCGCGACCGGCACGAGCAGGATGGCCACCAGACCCACGGCGAACTCGACGATTCCGATGGGGAAGGCGAGCATCAGGTACGCGAGGTCGCGCCACGTCGTCGGATCGGTCGCCCGGGTCAACCAGCGTCGGCCCCACCCGCCGTCACCGCGTGCGCGTTCCGCGTCGGGGACGCTCACACCCAGTGTCCGCCGTACCCATGCCCGTTCCAGGTCGCCGAACGCGCGCACGAGCCAGATCGTCGCCGTCAGGATCGGGATACCGATCCAGATCACGACGGTGGCGACCCCGATCAACGTGCCGCAGACGATCAGCACGAACTGGACGAGTCGCAGCGGGAAGCTCGCGATCATGAAAAGGAGGGTGAGCCACCCTCGTGGTCGCTCCGGTGAGCCCGCCGATGAACTTTTGGGGTCTGCGGAAGCCTTGTTCGGCATGCGCACATTCTCCGTGGTCACGGGCGCACCGGGAACGGGGCCGTCTCGGTGTCGTCCGCGTCGAGCTCCCGCATCCGGTTGAACGTCGGACCCAGCATCGCCTTGGCGAAGCGCGCGTGCGCCGCCCCGAGTCCACGGGTCAGCAGTGCCGTGCACACCAGCAACAGCACACCGAGCGCCGACCACGGCAGGGCCGTCCAGACGGAGTCGACCGTCACCCAGCGCAGCGAGACGTCATGCGACGGGAAGTGCCACGCGCCACCGGGGAGGAACCGGTAGTAGACCGGCAGCGCGAGGAGAGCCAACGAAACACTCCACGTCGCGACCATCAGCACGAATTCCGCGATACCCAGGGGGAACAGCAGGAACAGGTAGACGTACTCCCGCCACGTCGCCGAGTCGGTGAGCCGGGTCCGCCACCGTTGCTTCAGACCTCCCTGCGGCAACGGCCTGGTCGAGGGCGGGATGTAGGCGCCGAGCAGGGCGTACACGCGGGCTCGCTCCACGTGGGCGGCTCCCCTCGTCAACAGCACCGTACCGGCGAGGACCGGCAGGCCGATCCACACGATGGCGGTGCCGATCCCGAAGACGGTCAGCGTCAGCAGCACCACGAAGGCGGCGACACCGATGGGGAAGCTCAACAGCAGGTAGGTGAGTGAGCCCGCGACCGAAGGACGGCCGCGCTCGTGGTCGTCGTGGGACCGTACCGTCGACATGGCTGGAACGTCCTTTCGCTCTCTCGTCCGTCCCAGCATCACCGAGCAGGGCCCCTCCGGCCATCAGGCCTGCTGGTCTCGTGGGGGTAGGGCTGTCCCCACCCTGAGGTGTGTGGGGAGGTGTGTGGGGACGTCGGCCCACGGGAATTATCGGGTTGCGCCCCGCGTTATCCTTGGTGCAGTGATCGGAAGAGATCAGCTGAACTAGGGGGTGAACGGTTTCGACTCTGGACGTTGATCCAGGGGAAGCGTGCCGGTGCAGGCAACGACCACCGCAAGCGTCGTCGCAATAAATACAAGCGCCAAGACGAACAGTCAGCGCGACTTCGCCCTCGCCGCCTGAGCGACGGTGAAGTCTGTCGGCCCGGGGACGCCTCCGCCCCGGTTCGCCGGCATCAGCTAGGAGGCTCACCGCCGGTTCCGGCCACGGGAACCGGTTGGGAAGCGAACAGTGGCTGGGCCCGTCACACCGGCTCGTTCGCGTGACCGGTGGGGCCGAGCAGAGACACAGCGAACTGCGCACGGAGAAGCCCTGGAAAGGCGGCAGAGGACCCGGGTTCGATTCCCGGCACCTCCACGACCGGCAAGAAGGCCACCCGCTCAGCGGGTGGCCTTCTTGTTTCGTGGGGGCCGCCGCGGTCGGCTCGACCGCTGCATACCGGCGCCCGCCACCGGGTAGTCGGCTGTCGAACACACGAGCGAACGAGGTGACGACATGGCCGACGACAAGCGCACCGGGCGACCGGAGCCGACACCCGAGAAGGACCCTGACGACTGGGTCACCGGAGCCGAACCGATGACCGGCCCGCAGCGCTCCTACCTCAACACCCTCGCGCAGGAGGCCGGTGAGCAGGTGCCGGATGAGCTGAACAAGGCGGAGGCGTCCGAGCGGATCGACGAGCTCCGGAAACGCACCGGGCGCGGTGGTTGACGCCGCTGTTTGGGCCTCCCGACGCCCGGCAAGTCTGCGAAGGGACGAGAGGAGCCACGGATGACGTCGCAACCGCCGAGTCCGGTCAAGGACAAGAACTACAACCTCATCAGCGTGTTGCAAGCATCGCTCGAATACGCCTGGCAGATGGAGACCTACATCGCCGATGCCGAGCGAGAGGGCGACAACGAACTCGCCACCTGGTTCCGCAAGATCCAGGAGAACAACGTCAAGGCCGGGGAGCAGGGCAAGCAACTGCTGGCCGAGCGGCTGAAGAAAGGTTGACGTCCATGGACCACGATCACTTCATCGGTCAGGTTCAGGCGCGGGCGCAGTTGGCCAGCCGCGGCGAGGCGGAAGGGCTGACTCGCGCGACGCTGGAAACCCTCGGGGAACGCATTCCGGAGCAGGTCGCCACGCATCTCGCCGACCAGTTGCCCATCGAGATCGGGGAGAACCTGCGCAGGACCATCACCATGGGCGGCGCGGGGTCGGGGGAGCGGTTCGGGCTCGACGAGTTCGTGCGCCGGGTGTCGGAACGCGGACACCTCCCCGAGCCCAACGCTGTGTACGGGTCCCGGGTGGTCCTCGAAGTGACGGGTGAGGCGACCCAGGGGGTGCTGAACAAGGTCCGTGACTCGTTGCCGGAGGAGCTGCGTCCGCTCGTGGACTCCGGGAGCAAGGGAGAAATGAGCTGAGCCGCCTTCTGATGCGGTGAGGGCGCCGCGGGTATGCGGGAGCCGGGTGAGCTCGTGCGGTGTTCGGCACAATGCCGCGCATGGCTACTCCTGCAGTGGAAGCCCGCGGCGTCGGCAGGTGGACCGTGGACATCGCGATGGTGGCGCTCGCGGCGCTCTCGGTCGGGCTGCTCTCCTACGTGACCTTCTTCGACGTGTCGGAGGAGACGGCGCACACCGTGTTCGTCGTGGACACCGTCGTGTGCGGTGTCTTCGCGCTGGAGTTCCTCTGGCGGTGGCGGATGGCGCGCTGGAACCGGCGGTTCCCGATCCGCCGCTGGTACGAGGTGCTGGGCATGATCCCCATCGCCCATCCGGCACTTCGCGGTCTCCGTCTGTTGCGGATCGTGGTGCTGGTGGTGCGGTTGGCCCGCACCACCGACCGCGTGTTCGGGGAGAGGGCGACCCAGCGGTTCGTGGAACGCTTTTCGCGCCCCATCGTGGTGGCCATCAAGAAACCGGTCACCGTCGCCGTGCTCGACGAGGTGGCGAAGGTGCTCGAAACCGGGCGGTACCCGCGTAACATCGCGCGGTCCGTGGAGGAGCACCGGGAGCTGCTGCTCGACATCGTCACCGAGAAGGTGAAGAACGATCCGCAGGCGGGCCGGTTGTCCGGGCTGCCGTTCCACGACGAGATCCTGCGCTCGCTGGTGGACACCACCATCCGCGTCGTCCTCGACGTGCTGAGCGACCCGCGGACCGACGTGTTCTTCGCGCACGCCGTGAGGGAGAACCAAGCGCAGGTCCGCGCCGCTGTGGCCGAGGGCCTCCACGAGCGTGCGGACCCGACGCGGCCCGCGCACCGAAGCTGACGGAACGCCCCGTCTCGTGTCCGCAGGTTACGTACGCGTGCATGGGCTGCGGACACGGCGTCAGCGGCGGCGGGTCGTACCTTTCGTGGGTTCGGCGGTCAGCGGGTCGGGCGGCCAGGGGTGTTTCGGGTAGCGGCCGCGCAGTTCCGCGCGCACTCCCGCGTAGCCGTGCCGCCAGAACGACTCCAGGTCGGAGGTCACCGCGGCCGGTCGGCCGGCGGGTGACAGCAGGTGGAGCACGACGCGCACGGTCCCGTCGGCGATCCTCGGGGTCTCGCGCCACCCGAAGGTCTCCTGAAGCTTCACCGCGAGTACGGGTTCGTCCCCGGAGTAGTCCACTCTCACTCGTGAGCCGGTGGGCACCTGAAGCCGTTCCGGGGCGAGTTCGTCGAACCGCGCCGCCTGTGGCCAGGGCAGCAGGCGGCGCAGCGCCGCCGTCGTGTCGACAGCGGCGAGGTCGGCGCGGCGGCGCACGGTGCCGAGTTCCGGTCCGAGCCAGGTGTCCATCCGGGCGAGGAGTTCGTCGTCGGAGACGGCGGGCCAGGGCTCGCCGAGGTGCCGGTGCAGGAAGGCGAGGCGCTGCCGCAGCCGGGTGGCGTCGTCGGGCCACGGGAGCAGGCGCAGGCCCTCCCGCCGCAGGCCGTCCGACACCGCGGCGCGCACGGCCGTCGGGTCGGGATCCGGCAGGGCACGCTCCGAGAGCGTCACGGCGCCGAGTCGCCGTACCCGGCGGGAGACGACGTCACCGTCGGTCCAGGCGATCTCGTCCTTCTCGGTCACCAGCGCCGCGCCCGCCCACGTGGCCAGGCGCTCGTCGGCCACCGCGGCGAGGCGCACCACGCCGTGCGCGCGCCCCGGTTCCCGTGTCGCCTCCGCGACGGCCAGCCATTCGCTGTCGCCGAGTCCGCTTCCGGGCGGCACCTCCACCGCCGTACCACCTGCCAGGAGGTACACGGGCGAGTTGCCGGGCCGCCCTGGTCGCCGCCGGGCCAGCCGTTCGGGATAGGCCAGAGCCACCACAGCGGCGGGGTCGCGCGAGTCACCGCCACCGTGGTCGTCCACGAGCGCACCGAGGCGGGTGACCTCCCGCCGCCAGCGCCGCGCCTGAAGGTCGTCCGCCCCGCGCAGGCGGGCGAGTTCGGAGTCGAGGTCGGTTCGCTTCGAGCCCGCGTCGAGCAGCGCCACCACTTCGGCCGCTGTCCGGGCACCGACCACCTCGGCCCCGTCGAGCAGCGCGCGGGCGAGTCGCGGGTGCAGTCCCACGGAGGCCATTCGCCGTCCTCGCGCGGTGGGACGGCCGTCGGTGTCCACGGCACCCAGCGTGGCCAGCAGGTTCCTCCCCGCCATGAGCGCACCCTCGGGCGGCGGGTCCCACCAGGCGAGCCCGGCACCGTCCGGAGTGGACCAGCACGCCAGTTCGAGCGCCAGCCGGGACAGCTCGGCGGCCCGGATCTCCGGTTCCGGGTAGGCGGGCAGGCTCGCGTGTTCCGCACGTGGCCAGCAGCGGTACGCCACCCCGGGCGCCTCCCTCCCGGCCCGGCCGGACCGCTGGTCGGCGACCGCGCGCGACACCCGCACGGTCGCCAGCCCCGGAAGGCCACGCCGGTGGTCGACCCTGGGTACACGCGCGAGCCCGGAGTCCACCACCACGCGCACTCCGGGCACCGTCAGGCTCGACTCGGCCACCGCCGTCGACAGCACGACGCGGCGCCGCGGTCCCGGGGTGAGCGCCGTGTCCTGTTGCCTCGCCGACAGGCGGCCGTGCAGCACCACGACGTCGGCGTCGAGGTCGCCGAGCAGGTTCCCCACCCGGTCGATCTCGGCAAGGCCGGGGAGGAACACGAGGACGTCACCGTCGTTCTCCGCCAGTGCCGTGTGGACGGCCCTGGCGACACAGGCCTCGACACGTTCGCCTCGGTCGGGTGGCCGGTGCACGACGTCGACGGGATGCGCCCGGGCTTCCGCGGTGACGACCGGCGCGTCTCCGAGGAGCGCGGCCAGCCGTTCCGACGCCACGGTCGCCGACGTCGCCAGGAGCCGCAGGTCGTCCCGCAGCCCCGCGCGAGCGTCCAGCAGCAGTGCCAGCAGCAGATCGGCGTCGAGGTGGCGTTCGTGGCACTCGTCCAGCACCACCACCGACGTGTCGCTCAGCTCGGGATCGTTCTGGAGGCGCCGCACGAGGAGCCCGGAGGTCACCACCTCCACGCGGGTTCGGGCGGAGACCCTGCGGTCGCCCCGCACCGAGTAACCGACGGTGCCGCCGACCGGTTCCCCGAGCAACGCCGCCATGCGTGAGGCGGCGGCACGGGCGGCGAGCCTGCGCGGCTCCGCCACGACCACTTTGCGTGGCTCCGCCACGGTCACTTCACGTGGCCCCGCCACGGTCACTTCACGTGGCTCCGCCACGGTCACCTCGCGGTGGACGCGCCTTGCCAGCTCCAGCGGCACGAGTGTGGTCTTGCCGGTGCCGGGTGGGGCGACGAGCACGGCGCTGCCGTGTGCTTCCAAAGCGGCGCCGACGTCGGCGAGCACGGCACGCACCGGGAGGTCGGGCAGCACCACGGTGTCGAGGCCGCTCATGGGCCCTCGATCTCCGGTGGGTCGGAGACCTCGACACCGGACGGGGCGAGGTGCCGTTCCAGCGACGCGCGCCACGACCCCGAGTCGATCATCTTCCGGAGGGCGGCGTTGACGGCCGCCTGCCCGTCGAGATCACCCTTGCGCAGGCCGATGCCGTAGCTCTCGGTGGACCACCGGTCACCGGCGAGCGTCATCAGTTCGGGGTGTTGCGCGACGTATCCGGCGAGGATGGCGCCGTCGGTGGTCACGGCGTCGACGCGGCCGGCGATCAGCGCGGTGACGCACTCGGACACGCGCGGGTACTCCGCGAGCTTCACCGAATCGCCGAACCGCTGCTTCACGTTGTGGGCGGAGGTGGAACCCGTGGAGGTGCATACCGTGCGCCCGGCGAGTGAGTCGGGGCCGGAGATGTCGGCGGGGTCGGCGGAGGTGCGCCGCACGAGCAGGCCCTGTCCCGTTTCGAAGTACGGGCCCGCGAACGTCACCTCGCGGCTGCGTTCGTCGGTGATCGAGTAGGCGGCCACGACCAGGTCGACGGCGCCGGAACGCAGAGCGTCCTCCCGCGCCGAGGGGATGGTCTCCCGCCAGACGATGTTCTCCTCGGCGACACCGAGCTCGGCCGCGACGAACCGTGCGACGTCGGCGTCGAAGCCGACCAGGCGGCCGTCGATGGTCCGCTCCGACAAGCCCGGCTGGTCGAACCGGATGCCGATGGTCAACGATTCGGTGTCACTCGCTCGGGCGACAATCGAGCCGGGTTCGGCAGTGGTGGCCGAGCACGCCGCGAGCAGAATCCCTGCCAAAGCCACGTTGACCAGGCATCTGAGCCGTCGCATCGCCGTTGCCCCTCACGATTTTCACAGGTGCGCTGGCTAGCCTAGAGGTTGTGCTTCTCTCCCGTGGACGGCTGCTTCAGGGCATCGGACTGCTCGCCAGAATCGGGCTGGCGGCCGTCTGGCTGATCTCGGGGACCTTCAAGGTCGCCGATCCGGGCCAGACGTACCTCGCTGTGCAGGCGTACGACGTCCTGCCCGAGGGGCTGGTGCGCGTGGTGGCCACCGCGTTGCCGCTGGCGGAGATCGTTTTCGGGTTGCTGCTGCTGTTCGGCATGGTCACCCGGATCACGGCCATCGCGTCGGCTGTGCTGCTCGTGGTGTTCGTCGCCGGAGTGGTGCAGTCGTGGGCTCGGGGACTGACCATCGACTGCGGTTGCTTCGGTGGTGGCGGGGAGGTGGCACCGGGTGAGACGGCCTACCCCCAGGAGATCGCCAGGGACGTCGGTTTCCTGGCGTTGGCCGTGTGGTTGTCGGTGAGGCCGGACACGCCGCTGTCGGTCGACGGCTGGCTGAGGCGTGGGCGGAGTGCGACGGGGGAGACGTCGCAGCGGGCGGCCGAGGCGACCGAACGGAATGACGATTCGAGGAAGGACCCCAGTGGGCGGAGCGGAGCGGACGGCGAGGAAACGGCGCCAACAGCAGTTGGCCGCCAGGAATGACGGCGGGAAGGCCGTAGCCGCCGCACGGCGTGGTGGCGACGGCAAGCGCATCGCCGTGATCGTCGGCGTGGTCGTGGCCGTACTCGCCGTCGTGATCGGCGGGCTCGTGTGGACCAACGCGTCCAAGAACGCCACGGAGGGGCAGACGATCCCCACCGAGTCGGTGCAGGCGGACATCGCCGAGCGCAGGGACGGTGCCGTGGTCGTGCTCGGCGACGAGAACGCCCCCGCGACGATCGACGTGTACGCCGACTTCCTCTGCCCGGTGTGTGCGACGTTCGAGCAGCAGTACGGCCAGCAGATCATGCAGAAGGTCGCCCAGGGACAGCTTCAGGTCCGCCAGCACATGCTGCCGATGCTGGTGGAGCAGTCGGACCCGCCCGGCTATTCCATGGAGGCGGCCAACGCGGCGCTGCTCGCCGCCGACGAGGGCAAGTTCGTCGAGTTCCACGACAGCCTGTTCGCCAGCCAGCCCGAGGAGGGCAAGCGCGGCTACGACAAGGAACAGCTGATCCAGCTCGGCCGTGACCTCGGCATCACCAGCGACGCCTTCGCCGAGGGCGTGCGGAGCGGGAAGTACGAGAAGCTGCTCGACCAGGAGATGCAGCGGGTCAGCGAGGACACCAGCCTGCACCAGGACTTCGGTGGCGGTCAGGTCGGGTTCGGCACGCCGACCGTCGTCGCGAACGGCAGGATCGTGAACCTCGGTGACACCGCCTGGCTCGACAAGGCCGTGCGCACGCAGGCGAGTTGAGCGTTTCCCGTCTTGCGTGTACTCCCGGTGTTCTAGTGTTCGACCCGGAGTGCACGCGAGGAGGGAACCGTGGGGTAGTCCACCGCGTCGCACTCACGCGAAGGAGGGTGACGTGGACGGCACACCACACAGGGGTTTCTGGGTCGAGGAAGGCACTTACGACCACTACGCCCGCAGCATCGACCCCACCGGCGACGACGTCAGGAAGGCATCCGACCGGCACGTCTCGCCGCACATCGAACTGGGCGGCGACGGGTTCTCCGCGATGGGCGCGGAGGCCGGGTTCTCCGGCGCGTACGCCGCGCGTATGCGCGGAGTCCAGGAGCGGTTGAGCAAGCTCGGGGGCAACTGGCAGGCGATGGCTGACGCCGCGCGTCGTACCAGCGCGAACTACGAGGTCGTCGAGTCGGAGCAGCAGAGCACCATTCAGCGGCTGGGCAAGGAGCTCGGATGACCGAGACCGCGGAAGTCACCAGGGCGGCGCTGGACCTGCCCGACCAGTTCGCGCGTCGCATGCGCACCGACGACGCGGCCATCGACTCCGCTGTGGGCGGGCAGGCGGCGTTGCGGACGTCGCTGGACGGCGTTCGGGGCACCGCCTCGGCCCAGCGCGTACTGCTGTCGGAGCGGTCGTCGGGCAACGCCACGGACAACGCCGTCGGTACCGCACAGGCGCTGGAGGACGAGGTCCAGGCGCTGCTCGACGAGAGCATCGAGATCGAGAACGCGGTGGCCGAGGCGGCGGAGGCTCTCAAGGTGGGGCAGGTCGAGAACGACCGGGTCCGCGAGGAGATCATCCGCGAGATCAGCAAGACGATGAAGGCGGTCGCGGCGGCGAGGCAGACCCCGCCGGTGCCGACGGGCGGTCAGGCCGCCGTGCGCGAGCTCATGGTCCGGCTCCAGCAGAAGATCGCCGAGCTCACCGGACAGTCGGCCGACATCAGTGACCGCACGTTGTCCACGTTGACCGACATCGCGGGCAAACTCGGCCGCGACAGCGGGTCGACGACCGCGAGCAGTGCGAGCACCGAGGTCGCGTCGTCGTTCAACTCACAGGGCTCCGGCGGTGGTGGCGGTGGCGGTGGCGGCTCCGGTGGCGGCGGCTACAGCGGTGGTGGCGGTGCCGTGACCAAGCCGCGCCTTCCGGTGGCGATTCCTCCGCAGCCAGGTACCGGCGTGAAGATCAACCTGCCGAACGGGCAGACGGTCGAGGCGCCGAACGAAACGGCCGCCAAGGCCGTGCGCGCGGCGATCTCGCAGCTCGGCGTTCCCTACGTGTGGGGCGGCACGGAACGCGGGGTGGGGCTGGACTGCAGTGGGCTCACCATGACGTCGTACCGCGAGGCGGGTCTCGACATCCCCCGCCTCGCGCAGGAGCAGACCGTGGGTGCGGAGGTGCCGTCGCAGGACCAGCTTCTGCCCGGTGACCTCGTGGTGTGGTCCGGCCACGTCGCGATGGTGGTCGGTGACGGGCTCATGATCGAGGCCGGTGACCCGGTGAGCATCAACCCCATCCGCACCACCAACGCGGGGCAGCAGTTCATCGGCTTCTACCGGCCCACCGGATAGGTGCGGTCCATGACGGCAAGTGACAGTGGTGCGGTGTGTTCTCCGGGGGTTGTGGGGGAGTGATGGAGTTGGACGCGGAACGCGAAGCGAACCGGATCGACGAGCAGGTGCGGCAGACCTCGCAGCGAGCCGCCGACCAGTTCGCCCGCGTGGGCACCGTCAGCGGTAAGGCCGAGTCGGGTGACGGCGCGATCCAGGTCGAGGTCGCACCCGGAGGACTGCTCACGGGGGTCCGGCTCACCCATGCCGCGCTGAGGTCGGGCACCGACGCGCTCGCGCAGCAGATCCTGGCTCTGGCCCACACGGCGACGCGGCGGGCGGGCGACCGGATGTACCGCGCGCTGTCCCCCGTGCTGGGCCCGGACGGGGATGCCACGTTGGCGTCGCTGGGTTACGAGCCGTTGCCAGATGACGAGGAGGACGACTACCCGGTGTTGGGGAGAGGGTGAGGGACGCGGTGATCGAACAGGTGCCGGTCGGAGGCGGGAGCACCAGGGAGCTCATCGCGCAGGCCCGGGCTCGCCAGGACGCGTTGGCGTCCGTGGACGCGCTCATGGCCAAGGCCACGGGAACCGCGCACGACGTCGACAACACGATGGAGTTGACGGTGGACGCGCGCGGCAAGCTGCTGCGGCTGTGGCTTTCGCCCTCGGCGGTGAACTGGGGGCCCGAGCGGCTCGGTTCCCTGCTGGTCGAGGTCGCGCAGGTGGCGATGAGGGAGGCCATCCAGGCGAGTTACAACATGGTGGCGTTGCGGCTGGGCGAGGACATGACGTACCTCATCGAGCAGCTCTCCGGTATGCCCGCGCCTGCGCGTGATCCCCAGGCCGACACGGGCATCACCGTGGAGGAGTTCCAGCGGCGGCGCGAGGAGCGGCTGCGGGAGGCCGAACGGCGTACGGGCCGCACCACGCAGACGCAGCCGGACGACGCGGGAGGCGGTCCGGAGGACGAGGCCGACGACTACGACCTCGACACCTTCGACCCGGCGATGCTGCGGTCGGACCGGTAGGGAGACCCCCCGTGCGAGGTGCGCTCCACGGCCCTGTATAGTTGTCAGCACAAACGAACACGGGGCTATGGCGCAGCTGGTAGCGCACCTCACTGGCAGTGAGGGGGTCAGGGGTTCGAGTCCCCTTAGCTCCACGTAAATCGAGAACATGTATCGAAAGGCCCCGCTTGATATGGCGGGGCCTTTTCGTGTTCGGGCTCGGATCGTCCGCGGCGACGACGAGCCGCTTCGTTTCGTCTCACCGGGGTCGTGATCCCGTGGGTGACCGTGCCGGCTGGAGTACTTCCGTGGGCAACGAGCAGGAATCGCCCGAGGATTTATCACACGTGTGATACTTTGCCTGTATGGGGCATCTCGACATCACGTCCGTCGGTTACTCGCTTCCCGACGGCCGCCCGCTGCTCAGCGAGGTGTCGTTTCGGGTGAGTGACGGGGACCGGGTGGCTCTGATCGGGGCGAACGGCGCGGGTAAGAGCACGCTGCTGAAGATCGTCACCGGCGAGCTGGCTCCGGACTCGGGGTCCGTGTCCCGCAGCGGAAGTCTCGGGGTCATGCGGCAGTTCGTCCAAGGCTCGACGGTGGGCGACCTGCTGCTGTCGGTAGCGCCGCCGAGGATCCGCGAAGCCTTCGTAGCACTCGACCGCGCGGAGAAGGCGATGCGGGCACAGGACACGACGGACACGCAGATGGCCTACGCGTCCGCGCTGGCGTCCTGGGGTGAAGCGGGGGGCTACGACGCGGAAGTGCTGTGGGACGTGTGCACGACCACTGCCGTCGGTGTCCCGTTCGCGCGATGCCGGGAGCGCGCGGTGACCTCGCTGTCCGGTGGTGAGCAGAAACGGCTGGCGCTGGAGGCGCTGCTGCGCGGGCCGGACGACCTGCTGCTCCTCGACGAGCCCGACAACTTCCTGGACGTGCCGGGTAAACGCTGGCTGGAGGACCGCCTGCGGGAGACCAGCAAGAGCGTGCTCTACGTCAGTCACGACCGCGAACTGCTCGCACGCACCGCACGAAGCATCGTGACCCTGGAGTTGGGTGCGGCTGGCAACACCGCCTGGGTGCACGCGGGCGGGTTCGCCACCTACCGGAAAGCGCGCGAACGGCGGTTCGAGCGGCTCGACGAACTGCGGCGGCGCTGGGACGAGGAGCGGGCCAAGCTGCGCGCGCTCGTGCACATGTACAAACAGAAGGCCGCCTACAACTCGGACATGACCTCCCGGTACCGGGCGGCGCAGACCCGGCTCGCCCGATTCGAGGAGGCCGGACCGCCGGAGGCGCAGCCGCGCGAGCAGAGGCTGTCGATGCGGCTTCGTGGTGGTCGGACCGGCAAACGGGTGCTCGCCTGCGAGGGGCTGGAGTTGACCGGTCTTATGCACCCGTTCGACCTGGATGTCTGGTACGGCGACCGGATCGCGGTACTGGGCTCGAACGGCTCAGGAAAATCCCACTTCCTGCGCCTCCTCGCGGCGGGCGGCAGCGAACCCTCGGCCGAACACACTCCGGTCACCGGTATGGCGGTCGAACCGGTGGAGCACACCGGGACGGCCCGGCTCGGTGCGCGGGTGCGGCCGGGCTGGTTCGTCCAGACGCACGGGCGAGAAGACCTGGCCGGCCGAACGCTGTTGACCATCCTGCACCGCGGTGACGAGCACAGGTCCGGAATGCCGCGGGATGAGGCCTCCCGGACTCTGGCCCGGTACGAGCTGGCTCGCGCGGCGGAGCAGACCTTCGACTCCCTCTCCGGCGGTCAGCAAGCACGGTTCCAGATCCTGCTGCTCGAACTCGGCGGCGCGACCCTGCTGCTGCTCGACGAGCCCACCGACAATCTCGACCTCGAATCGGCCGAGGCGCTCCAACAGGCACTGGCCGCCTTCGACGGTACGGTGATCGCCGTGACCCACGACCGCTGGTTCGCCCGTGACTTCGACAGGTTCCTGGTGTTCGGAACGGATGGCGAGGTCTGCGAATCCACGACGCCGGTCTGGGACGAGACCCGCGTGGCACGAGAGCGAGGGTGAACGATGCCGGCCCGGATCGACCCGCGACAGCGGCGTCGGCACGTCATCGAGGCGGCGTTCCGCCTCGTCGTCGCCGAGGGCATGGAAGGCCTGTCGTTGCGCAAGGTCGCCGCCGAAGCGGAGCTGAACATCGGTTCGGTGCGGCACTACTTCGACGGCCACGAGGAACTTCTCGCCGCCGCGGCGCAGGAGGCGGGCGACCGCATGGGTGCTCGGCTCGCTCGGCACCCAGCGGAAGGTCTCCGCGGCTTGACCGGTGAGGCAGCGCTGGAGGCGCTCCAGGAGCTCGTGGAACAGGTCATGCCGGTGGACGAGGAGCGACGCGGCGAGGCGATCGTCGTCGTGGAACTCATCCTCGCCGCCCGCACCCGGCCGGTGTTCGCCCCCGTCGCCGAACGGATGGCTCGCGACCTCCACCAGGTCGTCGTGGACGCACTCACGGCACTCGACGTTCCCGATCCCCACGGCGGCGCGGCACAGCTCACCGCGCTGATCGGCGGACTGACGATCGACACCGTCACCCCGCACGGTCGCCTGAGCGTCGAGCGACTCCGGGCCACGCTGCGCGCGCATCTTCGCCTGCTGCTCGAAGCCCGGGCGTAGAGCTCGGGAAAGGTCACCGCCGGGGTGGCTTTCCCCGAGTGTTCACTCGCCGGAGTTCAGCGACGTTCGGCTCCGCAGACGAGGTCGTGGTGAGGACCTGAACATCCGCTAGTGTCTCGGCCTTCAGGCCCCTCTTACTGCGCGGCCGGTGTGTCGGCGAACTGGGTGACGAGGAAGTCGAGCCGTTCCTCTTGTACGTTCGGTGGGATGCGGCCGCTGTCCGCCAGGACGACTATGCCGTGCAACGCGCTCCAGGTGACTTCAGCGAACAGTTCGCGTCGCTGGTTGTCCGAGCGGAAGCAGCTCACGAACTCGTCGAAGGCAGCGCGCAACGGGGGCGGTGTTTCGGCGTGCGCGAACTTCACATCGGTCGGCAGGACGAACATGGCCTGGTAGAGGGCGGGCTGCTCGGTCGAGAACTCCAGGTACGCACGGCACACGGCGTGTAGTGCCTGAGGCGACTCGGGGGAGGCCAGCCGGGCGCGGCGCAGGCGGGCTGCTAGTTCACCGAAGCCCTCGATCGCCACGGCGCGCATGATGGCGTCCTTGCCGTTGAAGTGGCTGTAGAGCACGGGCTGGCTGTACTCGACGCGTTCGGCGAGTCTTCGCGTTGTCACCGCCTCCCACCCTTCGGCCTCGGCCAGTTCGCGAGCGGCCGTGATGATCAGCTGGTGGCGTTGGGCACGTTCACGTTCACGACGTTCGTTGACGGCGGACATGGCGACATTCTAGCAATGCTAGACATTCTGTCGACGCTAGCAATACGGTCGATCACTACGTGCGCCTCGCGGAACCGCCGCGGGTGCTCCCGCCAAGAGGAGAGCAACTCATGCTTGTCAACGTCGCCACCGTGCTTGCCGGACTGATCGGCGTAGGAATCTTCTTCATCGGAGCACGCGCCTTCTGGGCCCCGCAGGCCGCGGTGGGCTTCGGCATCCCCGACACGCCGACCGAGGACCGGACCTTTCAGGCCTGGTTGTCCGTCAAGGCCATGCGCGACATCGGAGCGGGGCTCTTCATCTTCGTTTTGTTGGTCGGCGGGACCTCCCACCTGTTGGGCTGGTTCATGCTGGCAGCCACCGTCATCCCCCTCGGCGACGCGCTCATCGTGTTGCGCAGCAACGGGCCCAAGGCGGCCGTCTACGGTGTCCACGGCGCCACCGCCATGGTGATGCTGGTGATCAGCGTGCTTCTACTTGTCGCGTAACCGCTTGTCATGCCGCTTCGGTCCGGGGTACAGGTCACCGTCGGTGAGAGGCGTCGCGTTCAGAGCGTCCTGTCCCACTGCTTGCGGTAGTCGTGAAGAACGGGGACGGCTCAACGTCGGGTCGCTGGGATAGTCGAGTTCGTCGGCGACCGGTTCGAACGGTGAGTACACCGAGTCCGTCTCGCGCCACGAGCACGCGGTGACGAAGGTCGGCGCCACTGATCCGAACGGACACAGTGCAACGATCCGTGTCTCGAACATCGGGGGCAGGTCCTCCGGTGCCAGAGCGGTCGGTCCGTGGAGCCAGTCGACGAAGGAGTAGTCGTCGACGGCGCGGCTGCGGAGGATCACGTTGCGTTGACGGCGGGCCGTGCCGTCCAGGTGCCACAGCTCACCCCACGAGCGGGCTGTGAGCACCACCCTGCGGCAGTGCTCGGTGCGCACCGCCTCGTACGCGGCCACCGCTGCGTCCCAGTCCACCGTGCTCGTTCGTCCCGCGCCGACCATCGTCGGGATTCGATAGTTCGAAGCCTTAGCGCCACGGCTTTTCGAGGACATGGATCGCGGGTGCGCGGTGTCGAGGCGGCTTGGTGTGTGCCGCTGACGGTGAGGTCCGGATTCCGCCAGCAGTGGAGGGGGCCGCTTCCTACCGTCGGACGGTGTGAATGCTGATTCCGCCGCCGAGTCCTCGCTCGCGGCCCCCCTCCGTGGTCCCGTCGTGTGGTTCCTGTCGCTCGCGGCGGCGCTGGGGACGTCCGCGATCTACCCGTTGCAGCCCGCGATCGCCGACGTGGCGGGTTCACTGGACTCCCCGGTCACCGCTGTCGGGGTCGCGCTCGCGTGCGGGCCCGCCGGATACCTGGTCGGTCTCGCCCTGTTCGTTCCCCTGGTCGACCGGTTCTCCCCCGGCCGGGTGCTGGCGGTCCAATTCGCGGTGCTGGCTGCCGCGTTGGCGTTGAACGCCGTCGTCGGCAGCGTGTGGGTGCTGGGTCCGGTGATCGGCGTGATCGGAGCCTGTTCGGCGGTCGGTGCGGGCCTCAGTTCGGTGGCAGCCCGGTTCGCTCCGCCTCGTCGACGCGCGGCGGTGCTGGGAGTCGTGACCGCCGGGATCTCGGCCGGAATCCTCGCGGGCAGGATCGTCGGTGGCTGGCTTGCCGACGAGATCGGCTGGCGCGGCATGGTGCTGGTGTTCGCCGCCGCGTGCGCGCTCGTGGCGTTCTGCTGTCTGTCCGTGTTCCCGGCTGTGCGGGGTGGGGGCGAGCGCGGTTACCTCGCCACTCTGCGCTCGATCCCCGGACTGTTCGCCCACTACGCCACGTTGCGGCTCGCGGCCGCTCGCGGAGCCTTGTGGTTCTTCGCGTTCTGCGCCGTGTGGGCCGGGATCGCGGTAGCTCTCTCGCAGCCCCCGTTCTCGTACTCGGCCGAGCGGATCGGCCTGTACGCGCTGGCCGGTTTGTCCGGCATCTTCGCGACCCAGATCGCCGGTACCTGGACCGATCGGGTGGGAGCCCGGCGTGTCATCCTGGCCGGCTTGGTGGTGGCGGGAGCCGCGGCGGCCGTACTTGGTTTCGCGCTCGACAACACCGCCGTGACGCTTGCCTGCCTGGGGCTCTTCGACGCCGGTCTCTTCGCCGCTCAGGTCGCGAACCAGAGCACCGTCCTCTCCATCGACCCTGCGGCCCCCGCCCGTTTCAACAGCGCCTACATGCTGGTGTACTTCGTGGGCGGAAGCCTCGGTACCGCCTTCGGCGCGGCGGCCGTCGAATGGTTCGGCTGGCCGGTCACGGCTCTGCTCACGGCAGCGATGGTCGGGGCAGCCGCCGTGATCACCGGAGTCGCACGCCAGGTCGCGCCGACGCCGGTAAGTCCTGTCTCGGTGAGCCGCTAGTGAATGCGGTGAGCCGGGCACCACTGGTGTTCGTGCCGGGTTGTGCTTGACTTCCGCCCAAGACCTACCCCGGTGGCCTGCGACGTGGAGGGCCGAGGACTCACGGCACAGGGCGAGTTCGGTCTCTCGTCAGGGATTCCGCTGTACCGACGGCACTGTCAACACCGTCCTCGGCCCCGTTCCGGCGTACGAGTTGGGGATCGTCGCGATCCACGAGGCTCTGCCCTCCGTGGCCCGGTGCCGAGCACGCGTTCGACATCACCATGGACCGCGCCGAGATCTTCGAGACCTGGCGGAGAAGCTGACGGAATTCCGCGACCACGGCGGGGATCGTCGTCGATGCCACGGGCATGTTCCACGGCCGCGACGTGCGGCTGTACGAGGCGCTCTCGGCGCCCGCCCGATCATCGTCCGGGGCGGGCGCCGATCCGTGTCTCGAACGTTCAGGCTTCCGTGAGGGCGGGTTGGTCCTGCCCGACGTCGACCGATTCCAGCGGGATCGGGTCGAACATCGGGGGCAGGTCCTCCGGTGCCAGAGCGGTCGGTCCGTGGAGCCAGTCGACGAAGGAGTAGTCGTCGACGGCGCGGCTGCGGAGGATCACGTTGCGTTGACGGCGGGCCGTGCCGTCCAGGTGCCACAGCTCACCCCACGAGCGGGCTGTGAGCACCACCCTGCGGCAGTGCTCGGTGCGCACCGCCTCGTACGCGGCCACCGCTGCGTCCCAGTCCACCGTGCTCGTCGCGGCCTCGCGCCTGCGGGCGACGTGCTGGGCGAGCACCCAACCGTCCTCGATCGCCATGACCGCGCCCTGCGCCAGGTACTGCAGGGGCGGATGCGCGGCGTCGCCGAGCAGGACGACCCGCCCGCGAACCCAGTTCGTGATCGGGTTCCGGTCGAACATGCGCCACCACCGGTCGCGCCACATGAGCGGGATCCCGGCCCGTACGTCCTCGCAGGTGTCGGTGAACGCCTGGTCCAGCTCGTCCGGGGTGCCCCAGTCCTCCTCACCGGCCAGGGCCTTGGGCGAGGCGAACACGGCGACCTGGTTCAGCATCTCGCCACCGCGCAGGCCGTACCGCACGAAGTGGCAGCGCGGTCCGACGTGGACCGACACCTCGTCCAGGTCGACCTCGCGATCGACGTCGGCGAGCGGGATCGCGCCCCGGTAGGCGACGTAGGCGGAGTTGACCAGGTCGTCTCCGGCCAGCCACTGCCGGGCGACCGAGTGCAGACCGTCGGCGGCGATGACCAGCTCGGCTTCCTCCACCCGGCCGTCGGCGAGCGTCACCGAGGCACGGTCGGCGGTACTCGCGTATCCGGTGACGCGCTGCTCGGTACGCAGGTCGACACCGCGTTCCCGGCACGCCCGCAGGAACACGGCGTGCAGGTCGCTGCGGTGGATCACGACGTAGGGGAAGCCGTAGCGTCGTTCGAGGTCGTGGAGGTCGAGCCGGGTGAGTTCACGACCGTCGACGGCGTCGCGCATGACCATGCTGGAGGGGAGAACGCCGAGGCTCTTCACCTCCTCCAGCAGCCCGTACTCGTGGAGAATCCGGGTGCAGTTCGGGGCGATCTGCAGACCCGCGCCGACTTCGCCGAACTCGGGCGCCTGTTCCAGGACTCTGACGCGCAAACCCTGCCGGGACAGCGCGTAGGCAGCGCTCAACCCGCCGATGCCGCCGCCCACGACGAGCACGTCGACGGCGGCGCGGTTCGAATCAGTCATCGTGTGTTCCTTCGTGTTTCGGGCCCTCAGAGCCACGCCGCCAGGTCAGGTGCGGGCGAACCGTCGGTGGTGGCCACCGCGTGCGGGCGCCCGGTGAGGTAGGCCGTGACGTCGGCGAGGGAGCCGCCGACCTCGACAGGCGTCCCGTCGCCGGGAAGCCGCCACGTCTCACCGGTGTCGGTGGCGGTGAGCGCCACCGCCGTGCCGGGTTTGGCGCCGCGCTTGACCACGACGTCGTCGGCGAGGGCGGTCAGGAAGTCGGCGGGCAGGTCGGAGAAGCCGACGTTCGCGGCCAGGTCGACGGCGTGCACGCAGACCTCCCGCGCCCGCATCCACGGCACCTCGGTGGCCGGGACCGTCCTGCCCTGCGCGGTCACCACCTCGGTCCGCCACTGCCGCTCGTCGAGGGAGGCCATGGCGGCGGCGAGCCGTTCGGCGGACTCCCGCAGCCACACGGTCAGCTCGTGCGCGGGGCGTTGCGCGCCGGCTTCGATGTCGGCGGCGCGCTGCTCCGGTGAGGAGTACATGGGGGTGCGCTCGCCGGTGGCCGCCCAGTGCACGAGGTTGCCCAGCGCGTCGGCGTTCGCCGCGAGGTGGGCGATCAGGTGCTTACGGGTCCAGCCCGGCAGGCCCGACGGGGCCGACATCTCCGGCTCGCCCCACCCGGCGGTGGCGCTGCGCACCAGCTCGGTGCCGAGTTCGGTCCACCGCCGGGCGTCGTCAAAGCCGCGGCGCATCACGCCCCGCTTTCCGCGACGACGGTGTTCTCCAGTCGACCGATGCCCTCGACCTCGGTCACCACCGTCTCGCCACCGATCAGGTACCGCTTGGGGTCGCGTGCGTGGCCGACGCCGCCCGGCGTTCCGGTGGCGATGATGTCGCCGGGGTTGAGCCGGACGACGGTGGAGACGTACTCGACCAGATCGACCGGATCGAAGAGCAGGTCGCCGGTGTTGTCCTGTTGCATGACCTCGCCGTCGACGGTCAGGCGCACGTCCAGCGTGGGGCGGACACCGCCCGGCAGCTCGTCCGGGGTGACGAGGCAGGGCCCGACGGGCGTGGAGGAGTCCCACGTCTTGCCCTGCAGCCACTCGCGTGTGCGGAACTGCCAGTCGCGGCACGTGATGTCGTTGAGCACGGTGAAGCCCGCGATGGCGGACTCGGCGTCGGCACCGCGAGCGCGCCGGACTCCGCGGCCGACGACGACGGCCAGCTCGACCTCCCAGTCGAATGCCTCCGTCTCGCCGGGGCGCACGATGTCGTCGGTGGCGCCGACGAGGCTGTCGGCGAACTTGGCGAACAGGGTCGGGTGCTCCGGCAGGTCGCGGCCCATCTCCTGGATGTGGTTCTTGTAGTTCAACCCGACGCAGACGACCTTCGACGGGCGCGGAACGACGGGTGCGAAGTCCGCGCCGTCCCGGGCGTAGGCCCTCGCGGTGGACGCGTCGACGGCCGCGGCCGCTTCCGCCCAACCGTCCCGGGCGAGCAGTTCGCCGACGTCGGAGACGCCGAGATCGATCAACTTCTCGTCGTCGACCCGGACCGCGCGGGTCGTGCCGTCGATGCGGAGAGTGGCCAGCTTCATCGGGAGGTCCCTTCCGTGTCCTTCACAGAGGTGCGGTCGAGGTTCAGCGCTTCGAGGACCGGGGAGTCGCTGAACCGGAACAGATCGAGGGCGCCGGTGTCGGAGTCGCCGCCGCCCGCCTCGGAACGCACGGACAGCGGCTGCCACGACGGGACGACGAACAGGTCGCCACGGGTCACCGACCAGGTCTCCTCCCCGACGGTCACGGTGCCGGAGCCGTCGAAGACCTGGTAGACCGACGAGCCCGTTTCGCGGACCGGCGCGGTCTCGGCGCCCCGGGCGATGCGGTGGAACTCGGTGCGCAGGGTCGGCAGGACGTCCCCGCCGGTGGCGGGGTTGACGTAGCGCACCGCGGCGTGGCCGGGCTCGACCGTGCCGCCGTAGCCCTCCCGCTCCATCGCCAGCTGGTCACTCAGCGCACGGTCGGTGAACTCCCACTTGTAGGCCAGCAGCGGTGTTCCGGGGCCGACCTCGCCGACGGACAGCGGGCGCAGGCCCGGATGACCCCACAGTCGCTCGGACCGCGAGCGCTCCGGCGTGGTGCGTTCGGCGTCGGAGATCTCCTCGCGTCCGAACTGGAAGAACTGCGACTCGGTGACGTACTGGAACGGAATGTCCAGGCCGTCGACCCACGCCATCGGTTCGGTGGTGGCGTTGTGGTGGGCGTGCCAGTTCCAGCCCGCCTGGGGCAGGAAGTCACCGCGCCGCATCGGCACGGGGTCTCCGCCGACGACCGTCCAGACGCCGGAGCCCTCGACCACGAACCGGAAGGCGTGCTGGGTGTGCCGGTGTTCGGGAGCGTCCTCACCTGGCATGAGGTACTGGATCGCGGCCCACAGGGTGGGTGTCGCGAACGGCCTGCCGCCCAGGGCCGGATTGGCCAGCGCGATGGCGCGGCGCTCGCCGCCGCGCCCGACGGGCACGAGATCACCCGCCTGCTCGGCCAGTTTCCGCAGGTGTTCCCACCGCCACAGGTGCGGGACGGCGGAGGAACGGGGGTGTGCCGGCATCAGATCGCCGATCTCGGTCCACAAGGGGACGAGAAGCTCGCGTTCGAACCCGCGGTAGAGCGCTTCGAGTTCCGGTGTCACGTCTGGTTGTCCCGGCGCGTCGACGGCGCGGAGCCGGACGGGCGACGTCGTTGTGCTCGCCTCAGGTGTGCTCATGCCGTTAGCGTGGTCACCGCGGTCACCGCAGAACGCGAGATTCTGCTGTGCAGAACAACGGGAGTTCGATCAGTGTGGACGAGATCCAGAAGAACCCTCCGCCGTACGCGATCCGGAGTGTGGACCACGCGTTGCGGCTCGCCGCCATGTTGCAGCTGGAAGGCGAGCTGACGGTCTCGGAGGCCGCCCAGCGCCTGGGCGTCGCACGGTCCACCGCGCACCGGCTGCTCGCGATGCTCGTGTACCGCGACTTCGCGGTGAAGGACGACCAGCACGGCTACCGGGCAGGCCTCGTGCTGGAGCTCGCGGCCCACTCGCCGTCTGAGACCTCGCGACTGCGCTCCGCCGCGCTGCCGCACCTGCAACACCTCGTCGAACGCATCGGGGAGTCGGCGAACCTCGCCGTGCGCACCGGCGACACGACGCGGTTCATCGCCAGCGTCGAGAGTCACCGAGCCCTCCGGGTCAGCAGCCGCGAGGGCATGGTCTTCCCCGCCCACCGCACCACGGCCGGACTGCTGTTGCTCGCCGAGCTCCCCACCGACGAACTCGGCGAGCTCTACGCGCAAGCGCGCTACGAGGGAAGACCGGACGAACGGCCGGACCTGCGGCGGCTCCGCGCGGACCTGGCCCGGGTCCGGCGCAACGGGTTCGCGCTCAACCACGGACGCTCCGAACGCGGCGTCGTGGCGATCGGCGTGCCGGTACACGAGCACGACGGCACCGTGGTCGCCGGGCTGTCCGTCTCGATGCCGAGCGTGCGCTACGAGCGCGGGCGCCTGCCGGAGCTGGTCACCACGTTGCGAGCTGCCGCACGGACCGTGGAGGGAAGCCTCTGACAGTGCGAGCCACGAGCGAAAAGATGTTGCCGGTGTGCCAGGCCGCTAAGGCATGATCACGGCATGTACGCGTCCCACCCTCCCGCGCCTGCTCTGCGTGCCCAGCAGTCGCCGCCGATCCTGCGCACCGAACGGCTGACCCTGCGCCCCGCGGTCGTCTCCGACCTCGACGCCATCCACGCCTACCTCTCGCAGGAGGGGGTGTGCCGGTACCTGCTGCACGGGCCGTTGTCGCGTGAGGAGGTGGAGGCCAAGCTCGTCGCCTGCGAGAAGCGGGCGACGCTGGGCGAGAAGGGTGACTTCGTTCGGCTGGCGGTGGTCCGGAACGAGGACGGCGCCGTGGTGGGTGACGTCATCCTCGACATCACCTCGGTCGAGGCCGCCACCGTCGAGATCGGCTGGGTCTTCTCACCGGACGTGGCGGGCCGGGGCTACGCCACCGAGGCCGCCAGGGCGCTGCGTGACTACGCGTTCGAGACGCTCAACGCCCACCGCGTCGTCGCCCACCTGCATCCGGACAACACGGCCTCGTCGCGGCTGTGCGAGCGGCTCGGTATGCGGCACGAGGCGCTGCACCGCGCCGATCTGTGGATCAAGGGTCACTGGGAGGACACCAGCATCTACGCGCTCCTGCGTCACGAGTGGGTGGGCGCGGTCACGCCAACAGCGTCCGTTCCCGGTCAGGGCTGATCACGGCCCCGGGTACGGGCTGGAAACGCACCCCCACCCTCCACGGCGGACGGACGCGGTGGAGGTGGAACCAGCACCGCGGAACGCGCCCGTCGTGTGGTTTCGACCGCCGGTGGACGGGGTACCGGTGAGGGGTGTCACCGAGAGCGTCGACCGGGGCGGACCACCGCCGTTGCCGTGGGCCCGCGTGAGGGTGCCGCGGACCCGGTCAGGCGTGTCGGGGTTCGCATCGAGGGTGTGGTGCAGGGTGTCGGGTTCCGGCCCTTCGTCCACGGGCTGGCGGAGCGGTTCGGCCTGACCGGACACGTCTCCAACGACGCCGCGGGTGTCGTCGTCGAGGCCGAGGGACCGTGTGAGGCGGTGGCCGGGTTTCTCAAGGCTCTGTGTGCGGACGCTCCGCCGTTGGCGGACGTGGAACAGGTATCCGTGGCCGACCTGCCGCCGGGGGGCGACAGCGGTTTCCGCATCGTCGGCAGTGACGGCTCGGGTCCACGCCGGACACTGGTCTCCGCCGACTCCGCCACGTGCGAAGCGTGTCTCGCGGAGCTGTTCGACCCGCGCGATCGGCGCTACCGCTACCCGTTCGTCAACTGCACCGACTGCGGGCCCCGGTTCACCATCGTGCGCGACATCCCGTACGACCGGCCGAACACGACGATGGCCGGCTTTTCACTGTGTGCGGAGTGCGCGCGCGAGTACCACGATCCAGCGGACCGCCGGTTCCACGCGCAGCCCGTGTGCTGTCCCGACTGCGGGCCCCGGCTGAGGATCGTCGACGCCCACGGAAGGCCGTTGGGGGAGGACCCGGTGACGCGGGCCGCCGAGTTGTTGCGGTCCGGGATGATCGTGGCGGTCAAGGGACTCGGCGGCTACCACCTCGCCGCCGACGCTTCGAGCGAGGCCGCCACCGCGACACTGCGCTCCCGCAAACACCGGGAGAGCAAGCCCTTCGCGCTCATGGTGCCGACGCTGGAGGCGGCCCGCCGACTGTGCCATGTGGACGACTGCGCGGCACAGGTGCTGGCGGGCAGGCGTCGCCCTGTCGTGCTGCTCGACCGCCGTGACACCGGGGACGCTGCCGATACCGTGGCCTGCATCGTGGCCGACGCCGTGGCACCCGGCGAACGCAGGCTCGGTGTCATGCTGCCCTACACCCCGCTGCACCACCTCCTGCTGCGCGAACTCGGTTCGCCGATCGTGCTCACCAGCGGCAACGTCTCCGACGAACCCATCGCGTTCACCGACGACGACGCGCTGACCCGCCTGTCGGGCATCGCGGACGCCTTCCTCGTGCACGACCGCCCCATCCACGTGCGGGCCGACGACTCCGTGGTGAGCACCTGGCGCGGCAGGGTCGTGCCCGTGCGGCGTTCCCGTGGGTACGCACCCGAGCCCGTCACGTGCTCCCACGAGTTCCCGCGCCCGGTCCTGGCCTGCGGGGCGGAGCTGAAGAACACCGTGTGCCTCACCTCGGGGCGCAGGGCGGTGCTGTCGCACCACATCGGTGACCTGAAGAACGCCGAGACGCTGCGCGCGTTCACGGAGGCGATCGAGCACCTGTCCCGGTTGTTCGACATCGAGCCCGCCGTGGTGGCCCACGACCTGCATCCCGACTACGCCTCCACGCGGTACGCGGAGGGGACCGGACTCGACCTGGTGGCGGTGCAGCACCATCACGCCCACGTGGCGGCGTGTCTGGCCGACGGCGGTGTGGACGGTCCGGCGATCGGGGTGGCGTTCGATGGCACCGGTCACGGGCTCGACGGAACCGTGTGGGGCGGTGAGTTCCTGCTCGCCACCTGTGCGACGTTCGACCGCGTCGGTCACCTCGCGGCCGTGCCGATGCCGGGCGGTGAGGCCGCGGTGCGGCAGCCGTGGCGGATGGCCGCGGCGTATCTGCGGTCCGTCACCGATGCGGACGGCCTCGCCGTGGCGCGACGCCAGGGGCCTCGGTGGGAGCTGGTGCGGCGACTGATCGACTCACGGGTGAACACGCCTCTCACGTCGAGTGCGGGCCGGTTGTTCGACGCCGTCGCCGCGATCCTCGGCGTGCGCGACACCGTCACCTACGAGGGGCAGGCGGCGATCGAACTGGAACAGCGCGCCGACCCGCGTCACACGGACGGCTACCCCGTGGGCGTCACCGACGACGGCAGCGCACTCGTCGTCGACGGCCCCGCACTGGTGGGCGCCGTCGTGGACGATCACCGGCGCGGTACGGACCTCGGGCTCGTGGCCGCGCGGTTCCACAACGGGCTCGCGCTGGCGATCCGACGGGTCTGCCGGGAGATCGCCGACCGCACCGGGGTGCGCCTCGTCGCGCTGTCCGGTGGGGTCTTCGCGAACCGGCTGCTGCTCGACCGCACGGTCGACGCGCTGGAGGAGTCGGGATTCACCGTGCTCACCCACTCCCGGGTTCCCTGCAACGACGGCGGTATCAGCTTCGGGCAGGCCGTGGTGGCGGGCGCCCGCGATCGGGCCGCCCGCTGAGGAGGGGCACACGTGCTGGTGACCGTGGTCTTCGCCGTGTCCGCCGCGCTGTGCAACGCGTTCGGCTCGGTGCTCCAGCGCAAGGGCGCGCGGACGCAGCCGGTCGACGAGCCGATGTCGATTCGCCTGCTGTGGAAACTGGTTCGCACGCGGGCCTGGACGGGCGGTATCGCGTTCATGCTCGCCGGGTTCGGCTTCCAGGTGGCGGCGTTGTCCACGGGGCCGATCTCGTTCGTGCAGCCGGTCCTGGTCGCCGAACTCGGCTTCACGCTGGTGTTGTCGGCGCTGTTGCTCGGTGCCCGCCCGCACGCCCGGGAGTGGACGGCCGTGCTCGGCATGAACGGCGGTATCGCGCTGCTGCTCGTCGCCCTCCGACCCACCGGCGGCGACCCCCGGCAGGTGTCCGGGCCGCAGTGGGCGCTCGGGTGCGCGGTGACGCTCACGCTCATCGGCGGGTTCGTTCTCGTGGCACACCGGTACCGCTACGCTCACCGCGCCGCCTACCTGGGCATCGCCTCCGGGTTGTTCTTCGGTTTCCTCGCCGTGCTCGTGGCCGGGGTGACCGCGGTGCTGCCGGCTGGCGCGGGTGCGGTGTTCTCGGCGTGGCAGACCTACGCCGTCGTGGTGGTGGGCCCGGCGAGTTTCCTCTCACTGCAGGCGACGTTGCGGGCGGGCAGCCTGGTCGCCTCACAACCGGGTCTGACGTTGGCCAACCCGGTGGTCGGCATCGGCTGGGGCGTCGCGGTCTTCGGTGAGCACGTGCGCGGTGGCGGATGGATCGCCGCCGAGGTGGCCGGGTTCGCCCTCATCGCAGGATGCACCCTGCTGCTCGCCCGGTCACCGTCGTTGCACGGGGCGGCCGGTGCCTACGAGGACACCGAGGGCAGGGCGGCTTCGGTGTCCTCAGCCGACTCAGCCGACTCAGCCGACTCTGTCGGCTCGGGCGACTCGGCAGGTCCCACCGGCGAGACGCCCAGCTCGGAACGCAACCACGAGAACCACTGATCCAGTCCCTCACCCGACACCGACGATGTCACGATCAGCTCGGCGGCGGGGTTCACCCTCCGCAGGTGCCGGGTGAAGTGGTCGACCTCGAACGTCAGGTACGGCACGAGATCGGCCTTGGTCAGCACCACGAGGTCGGCGGCGCGGAACATGTGTGGATACTTGAGCGGCTTGTCCTCGCCCTCGGTGGTGGACGCGAGCACGACCCGACGCCGCTCCCCGAGGTCGAACAGCGCGGGGCACACCAGGTTGCCCACGTTCTCCACCACCACGAGCGAGCCCCGCGGCGGGTCCAGCTCCCGCAGCGCGCGGGCCAGCATGTCGGCGTCGAGATGGCAACCCGACCCGGTGTTGATCTGCACGACGCGGCAACCGACCGCGCGTAGCCGGTCGGCGTCGAGCGAGGCGGCCTGGTCGCCCTCCACTGCGCTGACGAAGACGTCGCGGGAGAGCTCACGCACCGTCGTCTCCAGCAGGGTCGTCTTCCCCGATCCCGGTGCGCTCATCAGGTTGACGGCGAACACCGACCGCGTGGCGAGCCAGGCGCGGTTGTCCTCGGCGATGCCGTCGTTCTTGGCGAGCAGGTCCCGCTCGACCGCCACGGTGTCGCTCGCCCCGGTCGTCGGTGCCTCGTCACACCCGCATGTCCCGCACATCGCGTGCCACCTCCACGTCGCGAATCCGTAGTTGTTGTCCCGACTCCACGTCCACGTCCACCGACCCGCACGGGCAGGTGTCGAGGAACGACGACAGCGGCACGTCCGCGCCGCAGCGTGTGCACCGGCCCAGACCCGGTACGTGTTCGACGACCAACGTGGCACCCTCCAGGGGTGTCGCCCGCGTGACCGCGTCGAAGCAGAACCGCATCGCGTCCGCCTCGACTCCCGACAGGGCCCCGACCTCCACCCTCACCGACAGCACCCGCGCCCCACCGGTGTGTTCGACGACGGCGTCCACGACGCTCTGCGTGATCGACAGCTCGTGCATGGTCAGCAGATGCGGGGGAGCGGGTCACCGACGAGGAGATCGGCGATCCGGGTGCCCCCGAACGCCGTGTTGAGCAGCACCGTGCCCGCGGGGTCGGGGCCGACCCTGCCGATCACGGCGGCGTCGGCGCCCTGCGGGTGCGCGCGCAGCGCGGCGACGGCCTCGTCGGCGTGCGCGCCGTCGACCACCGCGACGAACCGGCCCTCGCAGGCCACGTACAGCGGGTCGATGCCCAGCAGTTCGCACGCGCCCCTGACCTCGTCGCGCACGGGAACGGCGTCCTCGTCCACCACCACGGACACCTCCGCCGCGCGGGCGATCTCGTTCAGCACCGTCGCGACACCACCCCGGGTGGCGTCCCGCATGGCCCGCACACCGGGCACGGCCAGCAGCCGCGCGCACAGATCCGCCAGCGGCGCGGTGTCCGAGACGAGATCCGCCTCGATGTCGAGTTCACCGCGGGCGAGCATCACGGTGACGCCGTGTTCGCCGACGGGGCCCGACACGAGAACGACGTCGCCGGGTCGCGCGGTGTGGATGCCCAGCGCGCGGTCCGGTGGTAGCAGTCCCACGCCCGTGGTGTTGACGTAGCAGCCGTCGCCGCTGCCCTTGCCGACGACCTTCGTGTCACCGGTCACGAGCGTGACGCCCACGGCCTCGGCGCACTCCCGCATCGAGGCCACGATGCGACGCAGGTCGGCGACCGCGAACCCCTCCTCCAGGATGAAGCCGCAGGACAGGTAGGCCGGGGTCGCACCGGCCACCGCGAGGTCGTTGACGGTGCCGTTGACGGCGAGGTCACCGATGTTGCCGCCGGGGAAGAACAGCGGCGACACGACGTAGGAGTCGGTGGTCATGGCCAGCCGGGTACCGCCGAGCACGAGGTCGGCGGAGTCGCCGAGCGGTTCGAGCAGCGCGTTGCGGAACGCGTCGACGAACACCGCCTCGACGAGCGTCTGCGTCGCCTTGCCGCCCGCGCCGTGCGCGGCCGTGATCCGGGTTTCCCGGACCTTCGGCTTGCGACGGCGGGCGCGTTCGATGCGCTCCAGCACGTCGTCCTCGGTCCTCATGCCGGCCTTCATGCGGTGGTCGCCTCCTTGATCCGCTGCCGGGTGAACCGGCCGAAGTTGTAGTAGGCGGCGCACGCGCCCTCCGGGGAGACCATGCAGGTGCCGATGGGCGTCTCCGGAGTGCACGCGGTGCCGAACACCTTGCACTCCCACGGCTTCAGCACGCCCTTGAGCACCTCGCCGCACTGGCACGACTTCGGGTCGGCCACGCGCACCCCGGGAAGCGAGAACCGCTGCTCCGCGTCGAAGGCCGCGTACTCGTCCCGCAGCCGCAGCGCGGAGTGGGAGATGAAGCCGAGACCGCGCCACTCGAAGTACGGACGCAGCCGCATCGTGCGTGCGATGGCGTCGAGCGCGACCGGGTTGCCCTGCCACGGCACCACCCGGGCGTACTGGTTCTCCACCTCGCAGCGGCCCTGGTGGAGTTGCCGGAGCAGGAAGTAGACCGACTGGAGGATGTCGAGCGGCTCGAACCCCGCCACCACGAGCGGTTTGGCGTAGTCGCGCGGGATGAACTCGTACGGACGGCACCCGATCACGGTGGACACGTGGCCGGGCCCGAGGAAGCCGTCGAGCCGCAGGTCGGGGGAGTCGAGGATCGCCTTGATGCCGGGAATGATCGTGACGTGGTTGCAGAACACCGAGAAGTTCTCGATGCCCTCGCGCTGTGCCCGCAGCAGCGTCATGGCGGTGGACGGCGCGGTGGTCTCGAACCCGATCGCCATGAACACCACCTGCTTGTCGGGGTTCTGCCTGGCGATGCGCAGCGAGTCGAGCGGCGAGTACACCATGCGGATGTCGGTGCCCTCGGAGTTGGAGTCGAAGAACGTGCCGTTCGATCCGGGAACGCGCATCATGTCGCCGAACGACGTCATGATGACGTCGGGAAGGCTCGCGATGTGGATGGCGTCGTCGATCCGGCCCATCGGGATCACGCACACCGGGCAGCCGGGGCCGTGCACCAGCGAGACCTGCTCCGGCAGGTAGTCGGCGATCCCGTGCTTGTAGATCGTGTGGGTGTGCCCGCCGCACACCTCCATGAACTTGTACTCCCGGCCCGGCTCGCACAGCTCGGCGATCCGGGCCGCCAGCGCTCGGGCCGTGTCCGAGTCGCGGTACTCGTCGACAAAGCGCATCGTCGCCGCCTTCACTCGATCATCGATTGACTCAGTGCGTCCATCTCGTCGGTGTAGGCACTGCCGAGCTCCTCCAGGTAGCGCAGCACGGCCGCGGCCTCCCGCTCGTCTATCTTGGACAGTGCGAACCCGACGTGGATGAGAACCCAGTCGCCAGGGACGGGCGGATCGTCCGACAGCAGGCCGATGTTGATCACCCTGCGCACGCCGCTGACGTGCACCCTGGCCAGATCCGGCCGGTCCGGCAGGATCTCGACGACCTCACCGGGGATGCCGAGACACATCGGCGCCACTCCTTTCCAGCGCGTCGGCGACGAGCTGGAGCACTCGCCGCGCCGCCTCGTCCACGGCGGCGGCCACCGGTTCGCTCAGGCCCATGCCCTCCGCCAGTGAGAGGGGCTCACACCCCACGACGAACACCCGGCTGGGTGTCCCACCCAGCCTGCGCAGCAACGCGAGAACGGCCGCGGGGTGCATGCCGTGTGCGTCGAGCACGGGACCGGCGTCCCCGTGATCGGTCTGGGACGGCGAGGCGGCCGGGTCGGCGTCGAGCACGTAGACGGTGCCGGGTTCACCGCCCCGTCGCATGGCGTCGACGAAGATCGTGGTCTCGTACTCCCCGCCGAGGAGTTCGTACGCCAGGTGCACGCCCCTGATGCCGTAGTCGGCCACGACGGCCTCCGGCGGCAGGTCGCGCGTGGACAGCCGCGACACCACCTCGACCCCGAAGCCGTCGTCGCCGTGGAAGACGTTGCCGATGCCCGCGACCAACACCCTGCTCTTCACGGCCGCACTTCCCGGGCACAGGGCTCCACCTCGGCGAGGGTGAAGTGCCGGAACCGGCCCTGGGCGAGCTGCCACTCCTCGGCCGGGTCGTCGTCGATCGTCACAGCGAGGAAGCAGGTGCCGTCCACGTCCTCCAGCACGTCGCGCACGGTGGCCACGCGGCCGTCGACGAACATGTCCTGCGCGTCCCCTGTCCGGTGGGGGCGTAGCACCACCTTGCTGCCGGCGCTGATCTCGGTCTGCCCGACCCGGACCACGCGGACCCGTCCGTGCATCGACTCCCGAGGCTGGTGGGGCAGGTTCTCGACGCGGTCGACGATGCGGCGAGCGCGCTCGTCGGTGGCGCGGGCCTCCCGTTTCTCGGCGTCGGTGAGGGTGAGCGTGCGCAGGGTCAGCATCTCGTCGATCTCGCACGCGTCGAAGAAGTCGCCGTGGCTCTCCGGGTCCACCTTCGGATGGTCGTAGAGGATGATCGGCGAGGACAACATCACGTCGTCGCTTCCCGCCGGGCCGACCAGCACCGGCCACGTGTGCTCGTTGACGCAGTCCTTCGCGTGCTCCTTCGCCTCCTCGGGCGGGGCGAGCAGCGACAGGAACCGGCCGCCCCGCAGGGCCAGCACCGTGTGCGCCGCGATGAGGGAGTACCGCAGGGCCTCGTCCCTGGTGTGCCGCGAGCAGTCGACGGTCGCCGTGTTCGCCACGGTGACGTGCAGCCGCACCAGCCCCGGCAGCCGTTCGGCCCGACAACGTAGTTCCGCGGTCAACGGTCGCTTTCGGCGCACCACGCGGCCGGCGTCCACCTCCGTGACCATTTCGCCGCCGCGGACGACCACGGGCAGACGTTGCTCGGAGTCGAGCAGCCTGTGGACGGGCACCGTCACGTCGTGCTCGCACTCCACCGCCTCGTCCCACGGCAGCAGCTCGTCCTCGCCCACGAGCAACGCGTCGACCTCCCGGTAGCCTCCGGGCGCGGTGTCGTGCTCGACCTCCACCGTGCGGCGCTGTGCCTGGAGGAACCGCAACCGGACGTGCAGCTCGGCGTCCGGGCCCGCCTCGGCGAGGCACTCCGTGCGGCAGGTCGAGTGTTCCCCCCTGCCCGTGGCCGCGTACGAGGGCGGCACCAGGACACCGAACTGCCAGCGGACGTGGTTCTTCTGCGCCGAAGCCCGGTACGGGTAGAGGACGTAGCCCTCGTAGAGCACGGCGTCCGCCACGGCCCGGACCCGGTCGAGTGCGGTTTGGCCGGTCATCGCACCCCCTCCGCCGCGAGTTCGGCGAGTACGTGGTAGATCGTCGTCTGCGCCTCCTGCACCCGGTGTACCGACGACGACGGCACCACGAAGAGGAAGTCGATCGAGTCGAGCTCGGCCATCCGGCCACCGCCCTCACCGGTGATGCCGACCGTGAGCATCCCGACCCGATGGGCCTCGTCGAACGCGGCGAGGAGGTTGGTCGAGTTGCCACTGGTGGACAGGCCCACCGCGAGGTCCCCCGGCCTGCCGAACGCGGCGAGTTGCCGCGAGAACACCACGTCGAAGCCCACGTCGTTGCTCAGCGCCGTCACCACGGCCGCCTCGGCTGTGAGGGCGAACGCGGGCAGTGGCGGTGTTCCCGGCGGCGGATCGAGGAACTGGGTGGCGAGGTCGGCCGCGTCGGTGGAGCTGCCGCCGTTGCCGAAGCAGAACAGGCGGCCGCCTTGGGCGAACCGTTCGGCCATCGCCGCCCCGCACGCGGCGAGCAGCGCGCCCTGCTCACGGTGTACGCGCCGCCGCAACTCCATGATCTCCCGCGCCTTGTCCATCGTGGACCGGCGCACCTCGGCGAGCACCGCGTCGACGGAGTCACCACCGTTCGTGGTGTCCTCGTAGAGGAACGGGTACAGCGAACTCATCGCGTCGGTCATCGGGGCACCCCGATCGCCTCCCTGGCGTGCACGAGCAGTTCCGCGCCGGGTTCCAGGCACGCGGGATCGACCAGCGCCACGCTGACCTCCTCCTGCCCCGACCCGGTGTCCACGAGAGCGAGGTCGTCGCCGAGAAGGCGCACCACGCGGACGACGACGGCGGTGTCGGAGCACGTCACGCACACGTCCCCGACGCACTCGGGACGCTCGTCCCCGGGCGCCGTCATGACGCGGCCTTCCGGGCCAGCGCGCCGGGGTGTTCGAGGAACACGTGCACCAGCTCCCACAGGACGTGGTACATGGTCACGTGGACCTCCTTGACCACCCGCGGATCGTCGGAGTCGGCCCGCAGCACGTGGTCGACGGCCGGGCTCGCCGCCACGGCACCACCATCGCCACCGACGAGCGCGACGGTGAGCATGCCGAGTTCGTGTGCCTGCTCGAAGCCGCGGACCACGTTGGCGCAGTCGCCGTCCACCGACAGGCCGAGCGCGATGTCGTCGCGTGCGGCCAGGTGCCGCAACTGGTGGGCGAACACCTCCTCGAACCCCACCCTGGCGGCGACCCCGGTCATGGTCGCCACGTCGGCGGTGAGCGACAGCGCGGGCAGCGCGCGCTTGCCGACGATCACCGGGTGGACGAACTCGACGGAGATGTGCTGGGCGTCGGTCGAGCCGCCGCCGTTGCCGAACACGACGAGCGTGCCGCCACGGTGGAACCGCTCCGCCATCGCGTGGCAGGCCCGCGCGACGGCCTCGGCCTCGTCGAGCAACGCCTCCAGGGGCTGCAGGCGACGTTCCATGGCGGCGTCGACACGGGTGTCGAAAACAGGGCTTTCAGGCACTGGGCTCTCGTCTCGGAAAACACCTAGATCACTGTGGACGGTCCGGGCTGGGCGAACCGGCGATGACCCGACGTTACGGTTCGCGTACAAGCGGCACAACTCGATGTTTTCGAGGACGATTTCGCCTGGTGCGCAAGGCAAAACCCGGGAGCCTACCCGCGTCGGCGGTGCCCCAAACTCGTCCAATCCGGACGTGCGCGGTGCCGTGCGGGATCCACGTCGCGGCCGCACTGTGGACCCATGAGCACACAGGCCAGCGCCACCGGCGTCGACGAGGTCCACATCCTGTGGACCTCCGAGGGAATGAGCTGCGACGGCGACACCGTGTCCGTCACCGCCGCGTCACTGCCGAGCATCGAGGACGTGGTGCTCCGAGCCGTGCCCGGGATCCCCAAGGTGCACCTGCACAACAAGGTGCTCGCCTACGAGACGGGTGAGGACTTCCTCCGGCCGTTCTTCCAGGCGGCGAACGGTGAGCTCGACGCGCCGTTCATCTTCGTCGTGGAGGGCTCGATCCCCAACGAGAACATCCACGCCGAGGACGGGTACTGGACTGCGATGGGCAACGACCCGAAGACGGGTAAGCCCAAGACCCTCAACCGCTGGATCGACGAACTCGCCCCGAAAGCGTGGGCCGTCGTCGCCATCGGCACCTGCGCCACCTACGGCGGGATTCACGCGATGGCGGGAAACCCGACGGGGTGCATGGGCCTCGTCGACTACCTCGGCGAGGACTTCCGGTCGGCGGGTGGCCTGCCCGTCATCAACGTGCCTGGCTGCCCGGTGCAACCGGACAACTTCATGGAGACCCTGCTGTGGGTGCTCCACCAGGCCGCAGGCCTCGCGCCCACCATCCCCCTGGACGAGCAGCTCCGGCCACAGTGGTTGTTCGGCAAGACCGTGCACGAGGGTTGCGACCGCGCGGCCTACTACGAGCAGGCCGACTTCGCCCACGACTACAACTCCCCGAAGTGCCAGGTCAAGATCGGCTGTTGGGGTCCGGTCGTGAACTGCAACGTCACCAAGCGCGGCTGGATGGACGGGATCGGCGGCTGCCCGAACGTCGGTGGCGTGTGTATCGGCTGCACCATGCCCGGGTTCCCCGACAAGTTCATGCCGTTCATGGACGAGCCGCCGGGGGGTTCGTTCTCGTCCGCTCTGCTGCGCGTGTACGGCCCGTTCGTCCGCACCATGCGCGGCATCACGAACAAAAGCGCCAACACCGAGCCGAAGTGGCGGCACCCCGGCGACAAGCTCACCACCGGCTACCAACCCCGTTACCCCCGAGCCTGACCCGACGCGAGCAGGAGCGACTCACCCATGTCCCAGACACAGCGCGAGGTGCGCACGCAGACCCAGCGGGAGCTGGTCGAGGTCAACTTCGACCCGATCACGCGGATCATCGGCAACCTCGGCATCTACACGAAGGTGGACTTCGCCAACAACGAGGTCGTCGAGTGCAGGAGCACCTCGTCGCTGTTCCGTGGCTACAGCGTGTTCATGAAGGGCAAGGACCCGCGTGACTCGCACTTCATCACCAGCCGGATCTGCGGCATCTGCGGCGACAACCACGCCGTGTGCTCGATCTACGCCCAGAACATGGCCTACGGGGTGAAGCCGCCACCGCTCGCGGACATGATCATCAACCTCGGCGAGGCGGCCGAGTTCATGTTCGACCACACGATCTTCCAGGACAACATGGTCTTCGTCGACTTCTGCGAGCGCATGATCGCCGAGACCAACCCGAGCCTGCTGAAGCGCGCGGAGACCACCGACGCGCCCCGCGGCGAGCTGCACGGCTACCGCACCATCGCCGACATCATGCGCGCGTTCAACCCCTTCGAGGGTGAGGTCTACAAGCGCGCCCTGGAGATCAGCCGCATCACCCGGGAGATGTGCTGCCTCATGGAGGGCAGGCACGTGCACCCGTCCACGCTCTACCCCGGTGGGGTGGGGACCGTGGCGACACCACAGGCGTTCACCGACTACCTGTCGCGCCTGCTGCGCTGCCTCGACTTCATCAAGCAGGCCGTGGCCATGAACGACGACGTGTTCGACTTCTTCTACGACGCGCTGCCGGGCTACGAGGAGGTGGGTCGCCGGCGCGTCCTGCTCGGCTGCTGGGGCTGCTTCCAGGACCCGTACTCGGTGGACTACCGCTACGAGAACATGGCGAGCTGGGGCCGCGACATGTACGTCACGCCCGGCATCGTGGTCGACGGCGAGCTGCTCACCAACAACCTCGTCGACATCAACCTCGGTATGCGGATCCTGCTCGGCAGCTCCTACTACGACGACTGGGTGGGCGAGCAGACGTTCGTGAAGCGGGACCCGCTCGGCAACCCCGTCGACCAGCGGCACCCGTGGAACCAGACCACGTTGCCCGTGCCGCAGGGCCGCGACCTCGAGAACGGCAACTACAGCTGGGTGATGAGCCCGCGCTGGTTCGACCCGGGAAGCCAGGAACACCTCGCGCTCGACACCGGCGGCGGCCCGCTGGCGAGACTGTGGTCGACGGCGCTCAACGGTCTCGTGGACACGCCGTACGTGAAGGCCACCGGCGGTGCCGTGCGCATCGACCTGCCCGCCACACCGCAGACCCCGGACATGCGGCTGGAGTGGCGGCCACCGCGTTACGCCAACACCCTCGAACGCGACCGGGCCCGCATGTACTTCGTGGCCTACGCGGCGGGGATGGCCCTGCACTTCGTGGAGCGCGCGCTGGAGGAGGTCCGGTCCGGCAACACGAAGGTGTTCGAGAACTTCGACGTGCCGGACGAGGCCATCGGCGTCGGCTTCCACGAGGCCGTACGCGGCGTGCTGTCGCACCACCTGGTGATCCGCGACGGCAAGATCGCCAACTACCACCCGTACCCGCCGACCCCCTGGAACGCGAGCCCCCGCGACGTCTACGGAACGCCGGGTCCCTACGAGGACGCCGTGCAGGGCACGCCGATCTTCGAGGAGAACGGCAGGGAGAACTTCAAGGGCATCGACATCATGCGCACGGTGCGCAGCTTCGACCCCTGCCTGCCGTGTGGCGTGCACATGTACCTCGGGGAGGGGAAGGTGCTCAAGAAGATCGCCTCTCCCACGTTCGGCGCGGCGCACCCGGCGCAGTGATCACCGATGGCCGAAGCAGGGAAGTGGGACATCGAGCGGGTACGCCGCAGGCTCGCGGAGCTCGACGGCGGCCTCGCCGAGCTGTCGGAGCGGGCGGAGGAGAGGACGCTCGACACGGTTCGGGCCCTCGTGGACGTCTACGGCGAGGCACTGGCCCGTGTCGTCGCCCTCGCCGGACAGACCGCCCCCGAGCTACTCGACGCGCTGAGCGGTGACGAACTGCTCGCGCAGCTGTTGCTGGTGCACGACCTGCATCCGCAGGATCCGGTCACGCGCATCCGGCGGGCGCTCGCGGAGCTGCGGCCTCGGATCGTCGCCGAACTGACCGACTACGACGGCGGGGTGGCCACCGTGTCGGTCGAGGGTGGGCACCGGGGCGGTGGGAACGTCACGGGGCGGGGCGGTGAGAACGTCACAGAGACGACGGAGACCGTGGCGGCCACCGTGCGGGCCGTCGCACCCGAGGTGACCGACGTGAGCGTGCGGCTCCGGACGGAACCCGCGTTCGTCCCGCTCGCGGCGGTGCGGGCACGATGACCGGCCCGCTGCCCACCGGCCGGCTCCGGAACCTGGCCCGCGACCCGGGCCGGGCCGACGGCGAGCCCCGGCAGGAGGACCACCGGTGCGAGCTGTGCAGCGAGGCACTGTCCGACGCGCACCGCCACCTGCTTCAACTGCCCGCCCGGCAGTTGGCGTGCGCGTGCCGGGCATGCGCGTTGCTGTTCGACCACCGGAGTGTGGGCACCGGCCGCTACCGTGCCGTGCCCGAACTACGGCAACGGCTCGCTCACGCCCCGGTCGACGACGTCGTGTGGGCCGCGCTCGGGGTGCCCGTCAGGCTGGCGTTCTTCGTACGGCACGACGGCGGTGATCCGGCTGACCCAACCGACCCCGCCGACACCACAGCCGACACCGTGACGGCGTACTACCCGAGCCCGCTCGGCGTGGTGGGCACGGCAGTGGAGCGGCAGGCGTGGGAACGCCTCACGCGAGGACTGCCGTCGGCGGCGCGCCTCGAACCCGAGGTGACCGCGCTGCTCGTGCACCGTGACGCGGGCGAGCAGTGGCTCGTCGGTGTCGACGAGTGCTACCGGCTCACCGCGCGGGTACGCGGGACATGGACCGGAATGACAGGAGGTGACGAGGTATGGCGCGAGATCGATCGTTTCTTCACCGAGTTACGAGGCGACACCGTTCCGGCCTGAAACTCGGCAAACCCGACGTGCGCGTCGACCTGCCCTCGCACACTCGCGGGGTGAAGCAGGGCAACAGCACGGGCAACTACGCGAAACAGCCGGGTCACCTGCCGAACGGGCGGTCCACGGCCGCGCGGTCCACCGGCATCCGCCCGCGCACGAAGAACCCCATCCTGCCCGGAATGCCGAACCTGTCACCGCCGTGACCGAGAAGACCGTGACGACCCCCGTACTGTCGTGGGCGATCACCGGCGTGGACACCGCGCCGGTGGACGTCGTGCCCACCCTCCGTTTCCGCCTGCGCATCGCGTGTCAGGACGTCCGGGTGCAGTCGCTGACGCTCGCGGTGTCCGTGCGCGTCGCCGCGGCCCTGCGCGACTACACCGCCGGGGAGCGCAGGCGGCTGCGCGGCGTGTTCGGCACGCCCGAACAGTGGTCCTCCGGCATCGGTGACCTCGTGTGGGCGCGGCCGGTGCTGCACGTGGCCGGCTTCACGGGACACACCGAGGTGGACGTGCCCGTGCCGTGCGGGCAGGACGTCGAGTTGGCGTCGGTGAGCTATCTCTCGGCGCTGTCGGACGGCGACGTGCCGCTGAGGTTCCAGTTCAGCGGCACGCTGTTCCACGGACAGCCAGGTCAGCTCGCGGCCACCCGGCTTCCGTGGGACAGCGAGGCCGACTACCAGCTGCCCGTCGCGTGCTGGCACCGGCTGCGGGAGGCGTACTTCGGGCGCCACCGGTGGCTGCGGGTGGAGGAACCGGTGTACGAGCGGTTGCACGACTACCGCGTGCGCCACGCGTACCGCTCACCGCAGGAAGCGATCGAGTCCCTGCTGAAACTCTCCGGGAGCGAGTGATGACGAAGAACGGATCGGGTCACGACGTCGGTCGGCTGTCGGCCCGCGTGCTGGCGGCCGCGTTCGGTGCCCTGGTGCTCGGCCTGCTGGCGCGGGAGCTGCCCGCCGTGGTCCGCTACGCCAAGATCAGGTCGATGTAGCGTCCCCGGGTGTCCCGTAACCGCGAACACGTGGGCACAAGATGCGGACACGGGACGCCTCGGTCCGTGTCCGCAGCCTGTGTACGGGTGTTCGTGTCGCACGCTGCGGACACGCGTGCACGAACTGCGGACACGGCGGGCGTCAGGGTTTGCGGGCGACGCAGAGCACCGACTGGCCGAAGGGTACGGGCAGGGTCTTCTCGATCAGGCGGGTCACGGGGACCACGAAGCGGTCGTAGATCGACACCAGACGCGGGTTCGGGGACGTGGTTCCGCCCTTGCGGACGGCGGCCCACCAGGCGAAGGCTCCCAGGAAGTTCACCGGCCGGGCGAGTTCCACCACGAGCCCGGCCTCACGCGCGGTGGCGGCCACGGTGGTGGGGGTGTAGCGGCGGAAGTGGCCGACCTTGCGGTCGAACTCCCCGTAGAGCTGCTGGTAGCCGGGCACGAACAGCACGACGTTGCCCCTCGGTGTCAGCGACTGCGAGAGCTGACGCAGCGCACCGATGTCGTCCTCGATGTGTTCCAGGACGTTGATCGCCACCAGGGTGTCCACCGGTTCGGCGAGCGTGGTCGCACCGTCGATGTCGTACTGCTGGACCTCCACCTCGGGCCGGTCGTGGAAGCGCTGCTTCAGCTTCTGCACGGCACCGGCGTCCACGTCCGTCACCACGTAGCGGTCGAATCCCGTGAACCCGGACGCGAACTCACCGAGTCCGGCGCCGACCTCCAGCACGGTACGCCCACAGTGGGGGCGGATGAGCTCTCGCTGGTATTCGAGGTAACGCGGTTTGCCGTGGTCACTTTCCAGGTCGCGTCCCGTCGCCGCCCGGAACGCGGAGGTGGTCGCGTCGTAGGACTGGGTGTCGGCCTCGGCTCCGTTGCGGGGGTGATCTTTCGGCACGTGCCCTCCCGTGCTCCAGTGGAGTGGACTCGTTATTCAGTTGTGTCCCGACCGTAACGTACAAGGGTCGAGGTGACGGCGCCAAGCGACCTGCGGCGGGCGAAGGGGAGGGCACGACCGCAGGGATTCCGACTCCGTGCGAGCGCACGGGCCAAAAAAGCAGGCACGCCCCCGGCCGGAACCGGGGGCGTGCCTGGAGGAGAAAGTACCGGTACGCATTCGTCGCCTCGCGGCGAAAGGCGCGACGCGGCTCCAGCCGAACGGTATTCCGCGAAGGCAGTTGGGTTGAGGCCCGGGGACATTCAATGCGCACCGGCACCAGTTTCAACACCGATCAGGCCGTCGGTGTTTCCGCTTGCCGGATGACGTGGCTCACGGCGTCAGGCGGCTTCGCCCCTGACCCGGTCGGCCCGGCGAGCGCGGCGGACGAAATCGCGCCGTTCGCGTTCGGTCAGACCACCGAAGACGCCGTAGTCCAAGCCGTTCTCCACCGCGTAGCGGAGGCACTCGTCCCGAACGGGACACCGTGCGCACACCGCCTTCGCGCGTGCGGTCTGCTGCGCGCCCGGACCCATGTCCGAGATGGGGAAGAACAGCTCGGGATCTTCGTCACGGCAGGCGGCACTGTGCCACCACTCACTATTCGTCATCGGCGTGCCGCCTCCTTTCTTAGTTCGCTGTTCGGGTCGGCGAACCCGTAGAGGCAACGCGCCGGTGCGCGCCGCTTATTCCGGGCGTGGCCTCCGCGGTATCGGAATCCGCGAAAGATCATGCGCGACCACGAGTTCGCCGCCGAATACCTCTGCTGCTTGGTCGTGGAACTCGGCCATATTCGAATAGCGTTGTGAAAAATGTGTCAGTACCAGCGTGCGGACGCCGCTTTCCTGCGCCACGCGCGCGGCCTGCCGGGCCGTCAGGTGCCCGTACCGGCGGGCCAGGTCCGCTTCCGCTTCGAGGAACGTGGCCTCGATCACCAGCAGGTCGGCGTCCTCGGCGAGGGCGAACGCGTTGTCGCACAACCGCGTGTCCATCACGAACGCGAACTTCTGTCCCCTGCGCGGCACGCTCACGTCCTCGACGGTCACGGTGCGCCCGCCGACGGCCAGGGAGCCCGCCCGGAGCAGAGCACCGACGTCGCGTCCCTGAACGCCGTGGCGGCGCAGCAGCCGGGGAACCATGGCCCTACCGTCGGGTTCGGCGAGCCGGTACCCGTAAGCCTCGACGGGATGGTCGAGGCGCAGGGCCGACAGCTCACCGAACTCGCCGCCTGCCACGACGCCGTCGCCGGTGACGGGCTGCTCCACCAGTTCGGTCGTCTCGTGGAACACGCTCGCGTGCCGCAACCGCTCGAAGTACTCCTGCCCGGACGCCGGGTAGTGCGCGTGCACCCGTGCCACACCGTCCAGCGACAGCCGTTGCACGACACCGGGCACACCGAGGCAGTGATCACCGTGGAAGTGCGTGAGACAGATCCGGGTGACCGCGCTCGCGGGCACCCCGGCGAAGGTCAGTTGCCGTTGCGTTCCCTCGCCGGGGTCGAACAGAAAGCCCGCCGAGTCCCAACGCAGGAGGTAACCGTTGTGGTTACGCGCGCGGGACGGCACCTGGCTCCCGGTGCCCAGGGCGATCAGTTCACGGTTCGACACGCGACGACGGTACGGCGCGGCCGGTGGCGGCCGCATCCGATTTCAGCGCGGCGCACCCGCGCCGGTACCGCCTCAGCGGTTGCCCCTCGCCGCGGAGATGTCACCGAGCGCGGAGTCCGGGTCGCGTTCCATCGCGGCGTCGCCGATCGAGAACATCCCGACGGGCTTGCCCTGGTCCACGACGGGGACCCGGCGCACGGCATGCTCACGCATCCTGGCGACGACGTTCCCGGCCTCGTCGTCGGGCCGAGCCGTGATCAGTTGCTCACTGCACACGTCGCGCAGCCGCGTGTTGGAGAGGTCGTCGTGGTCGGCGAGCGCGCGAACCACCAGGTCCCGATCGGTGACGATGCCGCGTACGTCCTCGCCGTCGGACACCAGGACGTTGCCGATGTCGTCGTCGCGCATTCTGCGGGCGGCGTCGCGCACGGGGGTGTCGCCGGGTAGGGCGACGGGCTGCGGGGTCATCAGCTCCCGGACCAGCTGTGCCATGGGATCTCCTTCCTTCGTCCGTCGTACTGCCACCCGGCCGGGTACCCCAGGGTCCAGCCGTTCTACTCCTCCCGCTTCCGCGAGTCTGGCCGGAACGCCGTGCGGGGCACATACTGCATGACGTGTCCACAGCGGACTGGGTGCTGCACGTGGATCTCGACCAGTTCATCGCGGCGGTGGAGATCGCGCGCCACCCTGAGCTGCGCGGTAGGCCCGTCGTCGTCGGAGGAACGGGCGATCCGACACAGCGCGGGGTGGTGGCCACCGCCTCCTACGAGGCCAGGGAGTGCGGCGTGCACTCGGGCATGCCGTTGCGCACGGCCGCCCGTCGCTGTCCCGACGCGGTGTTCGTGGCGTCGGACGCGTCCGCCTACGAGGAGGTCTCCGAACGCGTGATGGCGGTGTTGCGGGAGTTTCCCGTCGTGGTCGAGGTCGCGGGCTGGGACGAGGCGTTCCTCGGGGTGGGAACCGACGATCCCGAGGCCCTCGCGCGGGAGGTCCGGCGGGCTGTGGCCGACCGCACGGGGCTGTCGTGCGCGGTCGGGATCGGAGACAACAAGCACACCGCCAAGCTCGCCACCGGCTTCGCCAAACCGGGCGGCGTGTACCGCCTGACCAGGCACAACTGGGTCGACGTCATGGGGGAGCGGCCTCCCGACGCGCTGTGGGGGGTGGGCGCGAGAACCCGGGACAGACTCGCCGAGCACGGCATCACCACCGTCGGCGAACTCGCCGCCGCCGACCCCGGCGAGCTGGCGGCGGAGTTCGGCCCCACGCTCGGCCCGTACTTCCGTGTTCTGGCCCACGGCATGGGCGACCGGGAGGTCACGGCCACGCCGTACGTGCCGAAGTCCCGTAGCCGCGAGACGACGTTCCAGCACAACGTCCACGACCCCGGGGAGCTCCGCGCCCACCTCGCGCGTCTGGTCGAGAGGGTGGCGGACGACGTCGCCGCCGAGGGGCGGCCCGCCGCGCGCGTCGCCGTGAAGGTCCGTTTCGCACCGTTCGTCACGCGGACACGCAGTGTGACCCTGCCGTCGCCGACCATGGACGTCGAGGTCCTGTCACGCGCCGCCGAGGAGGTGTTCGGACGCTTCACGGTGGACCGTCCCGTGAGGCTGCTCGGTGTCCGGGCGGAGTTCGGGCGGGAATGACGTCCGGGTGGGGTTCGGGCGGGAATGACGTCCGGGTGGGGTTCGGGCGGGAATGACACCGGACACACCGGCGTTGCACCACACGCGCGTCGCCACTGTCGTTACCCTGCACTACGCTGATGCGGCACTCGAACAGTTGACCGAAACTGCTCGGCGCGCCCGTCACGATTCCGCGTATCACGACCTGGGAGAGCGACCACGTGACTGCCTCTGCTGAGAACCTCTACGGGGCCGACGACCTCACGCACCTCGAAGGTCTCGAAGCGGTGCGCAAGCGACCCGGCATGTACATCGGGTCCACCGACAGTCGCGGGGTCAACCACCTGTTCACGGAGATCGTGGACAACTCCACCGACGAGGGTGTCGCGGGCCACGCGACGAAGGTCGTGGTCACGCTGCACGCCGACGGCAGTGTGGAGGTCGCCGACGACGGGCGCGGCATCCCCACCGGCACCCACGGCAAGTCCGGGCTGAGCGGTGTGGAACTCGTGCTGACGCGGCTGCACGCGGGCGGAAAGTTCGGCGGCTCCGGATACAAGACCTCCGGTGGGCTGCACGGCGTGGGCGCCTCCGCCGTCAACGCGCTGTCGCTGCGGTTCGACGTCACGGTGCGGCAGGGCGGCAAGGTCCACGAGATGTCGTTCGCCCGCGGTGTGCCCGGTGTCTTCGACGGGCCCGGCCCGAAGGCGAAGTTCACGCGGCAGTCGGGCTTGCGCTTCGTGCGGAAGATGAAGCGCGGGGAGGCCACCGGCACCACCATCCGGTACTGGCACGACGCCCGCTACTTCGAGAAGGGCGCAGTACTCGACCTGGAGCTGGTGCGCACGAAGCTGCGGCACACCGCGTTCCTCGTGCCCGGCGTCACGTACGTGCTGCGCACCGCCACCGACTCGGCCATCAACGAGGAGACCTTCCACTACCCGAACGGGCTGGCGGACATGGTGGAGTTCCTCGCGCCCGCGGGCGACCGCGCCGTGTGCGAGACCCAGTTCATCGCCGGTGAGGGCACCTACAAGGAGAACGCCGCCGACGCCAACGGTGTCATGCAGTCCAACGTGGAACGCCGGGCCGAGGTCGAGGTCGCGCTGCGCTGGGGTACCGGCTACGAACGCACCGTCGAGTGCTTCACCAACACCATCCGCAACGTCCACGGTGGAACGCACCGGAAGGGCTTCGAACGCGGCCTGGTGCGCGCCGTGCACGACGCGATCTCCCGCACTCGCGGGCTGCTCAAGGCCAAGGAGGACCTGCCCATCCTCGACGACGTGTGCGAGGGCCTCACCGCGGTCGTGCACGTACGCATCCCGGAACCGCAGTTCACCTCGCAGACGAAGGACGAGCTGTCCACCACGGGCATCACCAAGGTGATCCAGGGGCTCGTCGAGAAGCACCTCAAGGCGTGGGCCGACAACCGCAAGACGAAGGCCGAGGTCAAGACGGTACTGCAGAAGATCGTCGACGCCTCGCGGGTGCGGCTGACCCAGAAACAGCAGAAGGACGCCGCCCGCCGCAAGACCGCGCTGGAGGGCGCGGCCATGCCACCGAAGCTCGTGGACTGCCGCAGCACCGGCGTGGCCCGAAGCGAGCTGTTCCTCGTGGAGGGCGACAGCGCGCTCGGTTCGGCACGGATGGCGCGCGTGTCGGAGTACCAGGCGCTGCTGCCGCTGCGCGGCAAGATCCTCAACGTACAGAAGGCGAACCTCGGCGAAGCACTCAAGAACGCCGAGATCGCGTCGATCGTGCAGGTGCTCGGCGCGGGCACGGGACGGACGTTCGACGTCTCCGCCATGCGCTACGGCCGCGTGATCCTCATGGCCGACGCCGACGTCGACGGGTCGCACATCCGGACGCTGTTGATCACGCTGTTCGCGCGGTACATGCGTCCGGTGATCTCCGAGGGCAGGCTGTACGCGGCCATGCCACCGCTGCACAAGATCACCACGAAGGGCCGCAACCCGGAGACCTTCTACACCTACACCGAGCGCGAGATGGAGGCGAAGGTCGCCGAACTGGAGCGGGCGGGCAGGCAGGTCGTCAAACCGGTTCCCCGGTTCAAGGGCCTCGGTGAGATGGACGCCGAAGAGCTGTGGGAGACCACGATGAACCCGGCCACGCGCTCGGTGCGCCGCATCACCCTGGACGACGCCGACGCCGCCGAGGCCGCACTGGAACTGCTCATGGGCGAGAAGGTCGAACCCCGCCGCAGGTGGCTCATCACCTCGGCCGAGCGGGTCGACCAGGCCGCGATCGACATCTGACGAAGACAGGAAGCGACGACTAAGTCATGGCACGGCGCAAGAACCCGACCACCCGCGTCGACCCATCGGCCTTCGACCAGGCGGGCGCGCGGGTCTTCGACAACCCGGTGAAGACCGAGATCGAGGACTCGTACCTGGAGTACGCGTACTCGGTCATCCACTCCCGCGCGCTGCCCGACGCGCGCGACGGCCTCAAGCCGGTACACCGCCGCATCCTCTACTCGATGCACGAGAACGGTTACCGGCCCAACCACGCGTACGTGAAGTCGTCGCGCGTGGTCGGCGACGTGATGGGCCGCTACCACCCGCACGGCGACACGGCCATCTACGACGCCATGGTGCGGCTCGCGCAGGACTTCTCGATGAACGTGCCGCTCGTGGACGGGCACGGCAACTTCGGAAGCCCGGACGACGGCCCGGCCGCCTCGCGTTACACCGAAGCCCGCATGTCGCCCGAGGCCATGCTGCTCGTCGGTGAGCTGGGCGAGGACACCGTCGACTTCCGGGCGAACTACGACGGATCGCTGACCGAGCCGTCGGTGCTGCCCGCCGCCTTCCCGAACCTGCTGGTCAACGGCACGTCCGGCATCGCGGTCGGCATGGCCACCAACATGATCCCGCACAACCTCGGCGAGGTCGTGGCCGCCGCGCGGTGGCTCATCAACCATCCGAACGCCTCGCTGGACAAGCTCATGGAGTTCGTCCCCGGTCCCGACCTGCCCACGGGTGGGCAACTGCTGGGGCTCGACCAGGTACGCAAGGCGTACGAGACCGGGCGGGGCGTCGTGCGGATGCGTGCGAAGGTCACCACCGGCCCCCTCGAGGGCAGCCGCAGGCAGGGCATCACCGTCACCGAACTGCCCTACGGGGTCGGTCCGGAGAAGGTGATCGAACGCATCACCGACGAGGTCAACAAGACCAAGCGACTCACCGGCATCGCCGACGTCAAGGACCTCACCGACCGCGAGAACGGCACGAAGCTCGTGATCGAGTGCAAGGTCGGCGTCAACCCGCAGGCCCTGCTCGCCGACCTCTACCGGCTCACGCCGCTGGAGCAGTCCTTCGGCATCAACAACCTCGTGCTGGTCGACGGCCAGCCGCGCACGCTCGGGCTCAAGGAACTCCTCGAGGTCTTCCTCTCCCACCGGTACGAGGTCGTCACGCGGCGCACGCGCTACCGCCGCCGCAAGCGCGAGGAGCGCCTGCACCTGGTGGAGGGCCTGCTCGTCGCGCTGCTCGACATCGACAAGGTCATCAAGCTGATCCGGGGCAGTGAGAACGCGCAGGCCGCCAAGGACGGCCTCATGAAGCGGTTCAAGCTCTCCGAGATCCAGGCCACCTACATCCTCGACACGCCGCTGCGCAGGCTCACCAAGTACGACAAGCTCGAACTGGAGTCCGAACAGGACAGGTTGCGCGAGGAGATCGCGGAGCTGACGGCGATCCTCGACGACGAGAAGGTGCTCAAGCGGGTCGTTTCGAAGGAACTCGCCGCGGTGGCCAAGGAGTTCTCCAGCCCGCGTCGCACGTCGCTGGTCGACGGCGACCTCAAGGAGGTGCTGGAGGCGTCCAAGCCCGCGGGCCCGCTCGAAGTGGCCGACGACCCGTGCCAGGTGATCCTGTCGGCCACCGGGCTCGTCGCCAGAACGGCGGCCGAGTCGGAGGAGGCCGTCGAGGGCCGCAGGCGCAGCGGCCGGGCGAGGCACGACGTGATCTCCGCGATGGTGCACACCACGGCCCGGGGACAGGTGCTGCTGGTGACCAACCGCGGCCGGGCGTTCAAGACCGACGTGTTGCCGCTTCCCGTGCTGCCGCAGTCGTCCGGCACCGTGTCTCTGCGCGGGGGGATGACCGTGCGCGAACTCGTGCCCCTGGAAGGTGACGAGAAGGTGGTGGGACTCGCGCCGCTCGGCGAGCAGGCGGAGGGTTCGCCGGGCCTCGCCCTCGGCACCCGGCAGGGTGTGGTGAAGGTCTGCGCGCCCGACTGGCCGGTGCGCGCCGACGAGTTCGACGTCATCAGCCTCAAGGACGGTGACGAGATCGTCGGCGCCACGTGGCTCACCGACGGAAACGAGACGCTCGCGTTCGTGTCGTCCCAGGCGGCGCTGCTGAGGTACGAAGCTTCGCTCGTGCGGCCCCAGGGGTTGCGTGGCGGTGGCGTCGCCGGCATCAACCTGGGCAAGGACGCCGAAGTGGTGTTCTTCGGCGCCGTGCGCACTGATGACACCGAGCACGGCGAACCCATGGTGGTGACGGCCACCGGTGAGACGGTGAAGGTCACGCCGTTCGCGGAGTACCCCACCAAGGGACGGGCGACCGGCGGGGTGCGCGCACACCGCTTCCTCAAGGGAGAGAGGCAACTCGTGCTCGCGTGGATCGGACCCCGGCCCGTGGGGTCGTCGAAGAGGGGCGAGGCCGTCGAGCTGCCCGAAGTGGACCTGAGGCGGGACGGCTCCGGAGCCGCACACCCCGGACCGGACGTGGTGGGCCGTCAGATCGAACGGCCCTGACGGTGTCCGGGCTGTCCGGACGGGCCGATCACGCCCGCCCGGACAGCCACGCCGGGTGGTCCGACCACGCCGCCAGCTCCCGCCGACTCTCGAAGCGGCGACGTTCTCCCGTGACCGGGTCGTCGAACTCCAGCGCTCTGGCGAGGAGCTGGAGCGGCCGGGTGAAGTCGTCGGGGGCGGTTTCACGGACCTCGGGATAGAAGGTGTCGCCGAGGATCGGCACACCCAGGCTCGTCATGTGCACTCGGAGCTGGTGGGTGCGGCCGGTGGTGGGCAGCAGCCGGTACCGGCCGAGACCGTCGGCGTGGTCGAGCAGTTCCACGTGCGTCTCGGCGTTGGGTGGTCCCGGCACCTCCTTGGCGGTGAGCACGCCACGCTTCTTGACGATGTGGCTGCGCACCGTGCGCGGCAGCTCCAGACTCGGGTCGTACGGCGCGACCGCCTCGTACTCCTTGCGCACCAGCCGTCGCTGGAAGAGCTGCTGGTACGGCGCGCGCAGCTCTCGCCGGGTCACGAACAGCAGCAGGCCTGCGGTGACGCGGTCGAGCCGGTGCACCGGAGCGAGATCCCGGAATCCGAGGGCGTGGCGCAGGCGCACCAGCGCCGTCTGCCGCACGTGACCGCCGCGCGGGGTGGTGGCGAGGAAGTGCGGTTTGTCGGCCACGACGATGTCGTCGTCGGAGTACACGACCTCGATCTCGAACGGAACCGGCACCTCGTCGGGCAGCTCACGGTGGAACCAGACGAGCGTGTTCGGCAGGAACTTCGCGTCCGGTGCGATCGGCCCGTCGAGTGTGACGAAACGCTCCTGCCGGAGCATCTCGTCGATGCGTTCGGGCGGCAGTCGGTTCAGTTTGCGCACCAGGTAGTCGCGCACCGTCTCCCACGGCCCCTGCGCGGGAAGCCGGATGCGGGCGGCGTCGAGCCCGTCGCGCTGCGGCAGGGGAGAAGGCGGTCTGCGCGCACGTCTCATGGCCCGCACTGTAGCCGGGTGCCGCCCCGACACCCTCGTGCCCACAGGTCACGGGCACGGACCGCGGCGTCTCGTCGGGACGGCAGCTGGCTGCTCTCAGCGTCGGTTCATCCAGTGGTACTGCATGCGCACCTCGGCGGGCGACAGCGCCCGGTCGAAGAACATGAGACCGTCGAACCGGCAGTCACACGGATTGCGCTCCGCGTTGTTCTGGGGGAAGCTCCCTCCGATCTTGATACCGCGCGGTGCGGCGTCCGACGTCCGGTCGGGCTCCGGGGCACCCTCGGTGTCCCACGGGTCGTCGTCGCGGGTGTAGAACCCCGGCAGCGGACGTCCGTTGCGGTAGAGTGCCATCGTCCCGTCGTCGAAGTCGAACGTCGCGGTCAGGAACACCCACTCGTTCCGGGGCAGCAGACTCCGCCAGTCCTGCGACGCGGCGAACGTCTGCGACTCCCCGCCGTCGACCCGGCGGCCCAGAGCGACGAGCCGCAGCTCGCCGTCCACCTGGATGAGCTCCAGGAGGGCCCGGACCCCGTGGCCGTCCGAGTCCCCCGAGAGCACACCGGCCAGGCCCACGGCGTTGTAGCGGTCGCCCTCCTCGGGCGTCGTCGAGTTCGGGGCAGGGAGGTCTCCGGTCACCTTCACCCAGCCCGAGACCGTGGCTTCGGTGGCCCCGCTGAAGGCGCGGAGGCTCTCGACACCGTCCGCGTCGAACACCCCGGCCTTCCAGTCGTCGTTGCCCGCCTCGGTGGGGGAGACCTGCCGGGTCTGGAGAGAGCGGCGGCTACCCGGGTGCGCGCCGTCGCGGACCCGCATGTCGGCACCACCGTTGACCAGTTCCAACGTCGTGCCCGAGCGACCGAGGTCGACCTCCGTCGCGGCGTCGCCGGGCGTCGGGTGCTCGAAGTCGTAGTGAGCCACGAGCGCCGTTCGCAGTGGAGGGAACACGGCTTCCGAGCCGGGACCGCCACCGGGAACCGCCTGAGCGATTCCCGGCAGGACGGAGGCGGCGCCCAACGCGACGGTCAGCGCGAGCGCGCCGCGCTTGGGGGTTCTCACGGCCTCCTCCACTGTGCCCCGGTCACCTTCCAGACCGTGCCGTTGGCCTTCGAGAGGATGTAGAGCTCCCCCTCGGCATCCGTGCCGAACCGCAGGTCCACCCGCTCGTCACCGGCCAGGTCCTGCATCGTCAGCACGTCACCGTCGGTGTCGTAGATGCGCATCGAGTAGAGCGTGGCGAGGTCCGTGTGGTCCTTCACGCCCCGGCGCATCTGGTGCGCGTCCGTGTAGAACAGCCGGCCGTCGACGCCGTCACCGAACAGGTACTTGCCCCGCAGCAGCCGCACGTCGTCACCGCGGTAGACGAAGCCGCCGATCACCGCACGGCCCACGTCGCTGCAGTAGCCCGCCGGCGCGTCGTGGTCGTACGCCGCGACGGGGTAGGTGTAGCCGTGGCGACGGTCGTCCGGCGGCAACGGGTAGACCGCGCACCCCTCGGAGTCCCACTTGTAGACGAACGGCCCCTCGCGGTCGCTCCAGCCGAAGTTGTCGCCCCTGCGCACCTCGTAGATCGACTCGACCTGGTGCTGCCCGATGCTGCCCAGGTACATCTTGCCGGTGCGGGTGTCCCAGCTGAACCGGTGTGGGTCGCGCAGGCCGTAGGCGTAGATCTCGCCCAACGCGTCGTCGCGGCCGACGAACGGGTTCGATCTCGGGATGCCGTACTCGCCGTTCGCGCTGCCCTCGCCCAGCGGGTCGATGCGCAGGATCTTGCCCGCCGGCACGGAGAGGTCCTGTGGGACGTCGCTGTAGACGCCCGCGCCGCCGTCGCCCGCGGCGATGTAGAGCAGCCCGTAGTCCGGGTCGCCGGGCTCGGCGGTGGGGTTGAAGTCGATCTGCTGGATCGCGTGGATGAACGTGGGGAAGGACAGGCGCAGGATCTCGCGTTGGGTGCCGCTGAACGTGTTGGCGGACGGGTCGTCGGCCGTCCACTCGGTGACGACGCTCTGCACCACGGATTCGTGCCGGTTCGGCAGGTCCGGCTCCTCGTCGGTCAGTGCGTCACGGGCTTCGGTGTGGACGGTGTAGACCTTGCCGTTTTCCTCGAAGTCCGGGTGGAACGTGATGAAGCCAGCCCCGCTGCCCATGCCCCGGCTCGCCCAGAACTCCGGGGCGAACTCGGCCTTGAGGTCGAGGTACTCGTGGATCTCTCCGTCGTCGATCACGTACATCGGACCGTTGAGGTCGGGCACGTAGAACCGGCCGGAGCCGTCGGGGATCTCGCCGAGGTAGTTGATCCGGGCCCAGCGCTGGATGCGCGGATCGGTCGGGGGAACCTCCGGCTCCGACTCCGGGAGGGTGAACAGCTTCTCGACCGTGATGCCCAGGCCGGAGACCTTCGCGTCGGGCAGGGGGTCGGCGATCGGTTCGTCGGTCTGCGCGCTCGCCTGTGGCAGGAGGACTGCCGTGAGAAGGGCGGCCGCAGAGGTGGCGGTCAGGGTTCGTCGTCCGAGCTTCGGCATTCGCTCACCTCGCTGTGATGGCGGTGTGAAAGCGCTTTCACGCGTGCACGACTGCACAGAGTACCGGTGTGATCGCGGACAGGGCAAGATCCGGAGAAGTCCGGAACAGGCCGTGTCCGCGGTTCTTGTACGCGTGTTTGCAGTCCGTGTCGGTGTGTCCGTCGTTCATGAACCGGCACGGCGGGCCGCGTCGGGCCCTGTGCCCGGGTTCGGCGGCGGAAGCGGCTGTTCGCTGCGGTGACGTGCGAGAAGTGCGGACACGCGTGCGCAGCCCGCGGACACGGCGTCAGGGGGACGGCGGGCGTTGTTCCGCCAGGTCGAGGACCCGGCGGGCCGTGTCGTGGTCGGTGACGAGCGTGGTCACGGTACCCGAGCGCAGGACGGCGTCGACGGCCTCGGCCTTGGGGATGGTGTAGCCGAGGGCGATCACCTCCGGAACTCGCCGGAGTTCTTCGTGGCTGATGGCCAGGACGTGGTGCGAGAGTCCGGTGTCGAGCGCGTTGCCGTCGGCGTCGAACAGGCGCGCCGCCACCTCCGCCGTCGCGCCCCGGCGGGTGATGGAGTCGCGCTCGGCCTGTGACAGTGCGTCGTACACAGTGGACTCACCTTCGCGCCACGCGCCGATGCTCACCACTGCCTTGGTGAGGTCGCGATAGCGGCGGAACGTCTCGACGATGCCCGGTTGCCTGCGCAGGATGTCGGTGGTGCGCCGGTCGGGCAGTACGAGCGGCGCGTAGATGGGGTACGCCTCGCCGCCTGACACACCCGCGAGCCGGGACACCGTCTCCACCGACCGGTCGCGCCGGTCCATTCCCGCCTGCACCCCGCACAGTTGGACGATCGGGCAGCGTGGCAGCGTGCGGATGTGCTCGGTCATGACGTTCACCGAACGCGCCCAGGACAGGCCGATGACGTCGTCGACGGTGGCGATGTCCGACAGCAACCGCGCGGCGAGCGCGCCGATGCGCTGGCGGAGTTCTGGGCGCGACTCGGCTTTCTCCGCTCGTTCGAGTACGAAGGCGTTGCGGAGCCCGTACGCGGCACGCAGTTCTTCGGACAGCCCGACCTCGACGGGTTCCGGCAGTGAGAACTCGATCCTTACGAGGCCTGTTTCCAGGGCTTTGTCGAGGAGTCGGGCGACCTTGAACCGGCTCATGCCCATGTCCTTCGCGATGTCCAGTTTCGATTCGCCCCGGACGTAGAAGCGGTGGGCGATGGTTGCGGTCTCGACGGTGTCGAGTAACGACCAGGAACGGTTCCGTGCGCTCACATGAGCACTATAGCGGCGGTTTTCGTCCCGATGTTGACGAGAATGGCTGCGGGATCGTTCAATGCCTGCACATCTGAGACAAGACGTGGCTTCACATGCTCGTATGAGCGCGAGAAAGGTGGGCTTGTATGCGTGCCGCTGTCGTGGACCAACCCGGAACCATCAGGGTCGGGGACGTGCCGGACCCGAAGCCCGGGCCACGGGACGTGGTGGTGAAGGTGGGTGCGTGCGGCATCTGCGGCACCGACGTGCACATCGCCGACGGCCACTTCCCGCCGACGCCCTATCCCATCGTGCCGGGGCACGAGTTCGCGGGCGAGATCGTGGAGCTGGGCCCGGACGTGCCCGGCGGTTGGGCGGTCGGCGACCGGGTGGCCGTCGACCCCTCGCTGTTCTGCGGCCACTGCGGCCCCTGCCGGGCCGGACACGGCAACCTCTGCGCCAACTGGGGAGCCACGGGCGACACCGTCGACGGGGCGTTCGCCGAGTACGTCGCCGTGCCCGCGGCCACCTGCTACCGCATGCCCGACGACATGACCTACGCGCAGGGCGCCCTCGTGGAGCCGGTCTCCTGCGCCGTCCACGGCGTCCGGCGGATCGGTGTGGAGGCGGGGGAGCGGTTCCTCGTCATGGGCGCGGGCACGATGGGCCTGATCATGCAGCAACTGCTGCAGCGTGCGGGCGCCCACGTCACCGTGGTCGACCGCAACACGGACCGGCTGCTGAGGGCGAAGTCCCTGGGCGCCGCCGCCGTCGCGGGCGACGCGGCGGAGCTGGACGGCGAGACGTTCGACGCGGCGGTGGACTGCACCGGCGTGGTCCCCGCGATCGAGGCGGCGTTCGACAGGCTGCGCAGGGGTGGGCGGCTGCTGGTGTTCGGGGTCGCGCCGGAGGCGGACCGCGTGTCGCTGTCACCGTTCCGCATCTACAACGACGAGATCACCGTCGTGGGATCGATGGCGGTGCTGCACAGCTACGGTGCGGCGCTCGATCTCGTCGCGAGCGGCGCCGTCGACACCGACGCTCTGGTGACGCACTCGTTGCCGCTGGAGCGGTTCGCCGACGCGCTCGATCTCATGCGCGGCGGTACGGGACTGAAGATCCAGGTCGTTCCGGGAGGAGAGTGAGCGATGCTGCGAGCACCGGGCGGACGTCGACGGCGCCGCGTGCCCCTGCTCCTGCTGGCCGTGCTGCTCACCGTCACCGGGTGCGCGGGGGCGGGCGCGCTCGGGGCCGGCGGGCGGTCTCTCGTCATCGCCATCGTGGCCAACCCGCAGATGAACGACGCCATCGCGTTGTCCGACCGCTTCGAGCGCGAACACGGTGTCGAGCTGAAGTTCGTGTCGCTGCCGGAGAACCAGGCGAGGGCGAAGATCACGGCGTCGACCGCCACACAGGGCGGCGAGTTCGACATCGTGATGATCAGTAACTACGAGACGCCGCAGTGGGCGGCCAACGGCTGGCTCACCGACCTGGGCCCGTACCTGGAGGCGAACCCGGACTACGACGCCGACGACTTCATTCCCAGCATCCGCGACTCGCTGTCGTACGAGGGATCGATGTACGCGGTGCCGTTCTACGGCGAGTCGTCGTTCCTCGCCTACCGCAAGGACCTCTTCGCCGCCGCCGGGCTCACGATGCCGGAGCGCCCGACGTGGGAGCAGATCGCCGAGTTCGCCGCGGTGCTGGACGACGACGAGGCGGGCATCGCCGGGATCTGCCTGCGTGGCAAGCCCGGGTGGGGCGAGAGCCTCGCACCGCTCACCACGGTGGTGAACACCTTCGGCGGGCGGTGGTTCGACGAGAACTGGAACGCGCAACTGACGTCGCCGGAGTTCCGTGCGGCTACGCAGTTCTACGTCGACCTGGTGCGGGAGCACGGTGAGGTGGGCGCGTCCAGCGCGGGGTTCTCCGAGTGCGGGACGCGGTACACGCAGGGGCAGGCGGCGATGTGGTACGACGCGACGGTCATGGCGGGCACCAACGAGGACCCGGCCAGCAGCAAGGTCGTCGGCAAGTCCGGCTACGCTCCCGCTCCGGTCGCCGACACGGAGGCGAGCGGCTGGCTCTACACGTGGGCGCTGGCGATTCCGGCGAGCACGGAGAACGCCGACCTCGCCTGGGAGTTCCTGAGCTGGATGACCGACAAGGACTACGTGCGCCTGGTCGGTGAGGAGCTCGGGTGGAACCGTGTGCCACCGGGATGCCGTCAGTCGACGTACGACATTCCCGAGTACCGGCAGGCCGCGAGCGCCTACGCCGACGCGACGCTCGACGGTATCCGCCACGCCAACCAGGACGACACCATGACGCGTCCCGTGCCCTACGACGGCATCCAGTTCGTCGGCATCCCGGAGTTCCAGGACCTGGGCACCAGGGTGAGTCAGCAGATCTCCGCCGCCATCGCCGGGCAGCAGACCGTCGACGAGGCGTTGCGGCAGTCCCAGTCCTATGCCGAGACCGTCGGCGAGTCGTACCGGGAGACCCGATGACGACGACACTGGCAGAGAAGACCACCACCCCGCCGCCGACACCGGGACGGCCACGGCGCAGGGAGAACCCGTGGAAGCGCCGGGCGCCGCTGCTGCCCGCGCTCGTGTTCACCATCGCGGTGACGCAGGTGCCGTTCCTGCTGACCGTGATCTACTCGTTCCAGTCGTGGAACCTGGTGCGGCCGGGCTCGCAGCACTTCGTGGGGTTCGACAACTACGTCGACGTGCTGACCGACAGCCAGTTCCGGGGCGCGATGCTCAACACGCTGCTGCTGACGGTGGTGTGCGTGTTCGTGTCGATGTTGCTGGGCCTCGGTCTGGCCCTGCTGCTCGACAGGGCGTTCCCGGGCAGGGCGATAGTACGGACGCTGATCATCACGCCGTTCCTCATCCTTCCCGCGGCGGGCGCGCTGCTGTGGAAGACCACGATGTTCGACCCGACGTACGGGCTGGTGAACTTCGTGTTCGGCGCGGAGGTCGACTGGCTGTCGGAGTTCCCGTTGGCGTCGGTGATGGCGCAGATCGTGTGGCAGTGGACGCCGTTCATGACGCTGCTGATCCTCGCCGGTCTCCAGGCACAGTCGAAGGAGGTGCTGGAGGCGGCGCAGATGGACGGCGCGGGACGGTGGCGCACCTTCGCTTCGGTGACGCTGCCGCAGCTCGCCAGATACCTGCAACTGGCGGCGTTGCTCGGTGCGATCTACATCGTCAACTCGTTCGACGCGATCTACCTCATGACCCAGGGTGGCCCCGGCACGGCGAGCACCAACCTGCCGTTCTACATCTACCAACGGGCCTTCGAGGGCTTCGACATCGGCCAGTCGTCGGCGATGGGTGTCATCGTGGTGGTGCTGACCCTGGTGGTCGCCACGTTCGCCCTGCGCCTGATGTTCCGGTCGTTCGACGTGAGCGGAGGCGTGAAGTGAAGCTTTCTCGCGCGTCGCTGACCGCGTTCACGTGGCTGGTGGCGATCCTGTTCGTGTTCCCCGTGGTGTGGATGGTGGTGACGGCGTTCAAGCGGGAGGCCGACGCCTACACCGACCCGCCGTCGGTGGTGTTCACGCCGACCTGGGAACAGTTCGCCGGGGTCGTCGAGCGCGGCTTCCTGCCGTATCTCGCCAACTCGGCGTTCGTGACGGTGCTCTCGACGGTGTTCGTGCTCCTGCTCGGCATTCCCGCCGCGTACGCGCTGTCGCTCGCGCCGATCAAGCGAACCGAGAACGTGCTCGGGTTCTTCCTGTCGACGAAGATGCTGCCGATCGTGGCCGCGATCATTCCGCTCTACGTCATCTCGCAGAACGTGCGGTTGCTCGACCACGTGTGGGCGCTCGTCATCCTCTACACCGCGATGAACCTGCCGCTGGCGGTGTGGATGATGCGGTCGTTCCTGCTGGAGGTGCCCAAGGAGATGATCGAGGCGGCGAGGATCGACGGGGCCTCGTTGCCGACGTTGCTGCGCCGCGTGGTGCTCCCCGTGGTGGCGCCCGGCATCGCGGCGACGGCACTGATCTGCGTGATCTTCGCGTGGACGGAGTTCTTCTACGCGATCAACCTCACGGCCGCCCGCGCGGGCACGGTGCCGGTGTTCCTGTCGGGCTTCATCACGAGTGAGGGCCTGTACTGGGCGCAGCTGTCCGCCGCCGCGCTGCTCGCCTCCCTGCCGGTGATGATCATCGGTTGGATCGCGCAGAAGCACCTGGTCCGGGGCCTGTCGATGGGCGCGGTGAAGTAGGAGCGAAGGTGCGGAACCTCGGCCGACCTCGGTGTGGAGGGTTGATCGCGCCGAGGTCCGGGAATCCGGTGGGCGTCGCCGTGGTCGCGTCGAGCAACGGGAGGTGAGCGGCCGTGCGCGGAATCGTCGTGGTGGTACTCGCGCTCACGGCCGTGGGCCTCGCCGGATGCTCCGAGGATGGCGGGCCGGAAGGGCCGTCCCCGGATCGCCCGCCCGCGACCACACCCGAGCAGCCGGCTCCCGAAGCCCCGGAGGGTGCCGAGGTGACACTGCGCGGCACCGTCACGCGCGGGGTGGAGCCGAACTGCCTGGTGCTGGCGACCGGCGGGCGGGAGTACCTGCTGCTGGAGGCCGGGCCCGACGTGCGGCCGGGTGTGGAGATCGCCGTGCGTGGCACGTTGCGGCCCGAAATGGCCACCACCTGTATGCAGGGGACGCCGCTCGTCGTCGATGACGCCGACCTCGTCGAAGGAGGCTCAACGTGACTCGGCACCAGCTCCGCAGGAGGGCCGCACCGCCGGAGGAGCCCGTCCACCCGCTCGCACCGGAGGACAACACCGGCCCGTGGCAGGGCATGCGTCCGCCGTACGCCAACCCGTCCGCGGTGCCCCAGGGACAGCGTGAGGTTTCGTCGACGTCCCCGGTTCCCTACCGGGACGTCCTGGCAGGGCTTCCGGCGGCGATCGTGTTCCTCGCCGGCGTGTGGCTCGTCGTGTGTTCCTGGCTGATCGACCAGCCCTCCACGGTCCTCGGCGTCGGCTCCGCCGTGCCGGACATCGTGGCCGGTGTGTTGCTCGCCGTGTTCGGTGGCGCGAAGGCGGTGTCGCCGTTTCGGGCGGCGTGGGCGGGCTGGGCCGCGCTGGTCGTGGGTGCCTTGCTGATCATCGCGCCGTTCGCGCTCGACTACCGTGGCGGTGAGGCCGGTGCGGCCATGACCAACGACGTCGTCGTGGGCGCCGTGGTGATGGCGCTGTCGGTCGCCGCGCTCGTGCTCGGCGCGCGATGGGGCAGCCGGGCCAGGGCCACCGAGCAGGAGTCCGCATGACGGAGGCGTGGCCGGCCGGGGACGCGCGGGACGCGGTACTGGCGTGCTTCGACGGCTCCGAAGGCGGCCGCCGGGCCGTGTGGTGGGCCGCGGGGGAGGCCGCCGCCCGGCAACGTCCACTGGTGATCGTGTGGTCGCTGGAATGGGACCCGCCGCGTACCCGGGGGGAGGTGGCGGCGGAGAACCTCGAAGCCCGGGACGTCATCGAGAGCACCCGGCAGGAGCTGGCCCGGGTCGCCGAGGACTGCCGGTCGCTGTACCCGCGACTGACGGTGCTGACGGCCATGCCCGACGGCGCACCGGAGGTCACGGTGACGCAGCTGGCGGACGAGGTCGGGCCTGCCATGGTGGTCGCGGGCGCGTCCGGCCGCGGCGCGCTGTCGCGGATGCTGCTCGGGTCCACGGTGGCCTACTTCGCCAGGTTCCTGCCGCAACCGCTCGTGGTGGTGCGGGGCGAACCCGCGCCGCCGGAGGCACCCGTGGTGGTCGGCGTGGACGGTTCGGGTACGAGTGCCAGGGCCATCGAGTTCGCGCTGGCCTTCGCCGAACGGCACGGCGTCGCGGTGCGGGCCGTGCACTCGTGGACGGACTGGCCGCTGGACGTCTACGCCACCGCGCCACCCGCGCAGGCCGGGCTCTACCACGTCGACGACTCCGTCCAGCAAGCGGCGAGGGAGGAGGTCGAGCAGGCCGCGGGCAGGCACCCGGACGTGGCGGTGGCGTGGGAGTCCGTCACCGACCGGCCCACGCACGCGTTGCTCGAACGTGGAGAGGGCGCACGACTTCTGGTGGTCGGCAGCCACGGCCGGGGACCGGTGACGAGGGCGTTGCTGGGTTCGGTGAGCCACGCCGTGCTGTACCACGCGCCCTGCCCCGTCGCGGTGCTGCGCAGCAGGGTGGAGGACGACGAGTCCGTCGACGCGCACTGAGCAACGGGGATTCGAGGAGGGGTCGGGATCATGGCTGCCACACCGGATCTGTACGTGAAGGAAGTCCGGACGTCGCTGCGCAACAACTCGGGGGCCTTCGGCTACTCGGTGATGATCACCTGTTCGCTGGCCATGCTGTCGGCACAGCACTCGTCACCGAACCCGCTGCAGATCATGCTGTTCGCCCTCGGCGCGGTCCTCAGTTTCCTCGTCGTGGAGGCGGTCGCCACGAACGTGTTCCGCCGCTCGCTCGGTGGCGAGGAGAAGACGAAGGTGGTCGCGCTGGGAAGCTCCATCGGGGTGCTGTCGGTGGGTGTGGCCCTGGGCGCGACGGCCGCGGCGGGTGCCTGGTTGCCCGTCACGGCGGCGTGGCTTGTCGGTTCGTTCGCGGCTTCCACCACCTACCTGCTGCTCAACGCCGTGGAGATGGCCATCGCTCGCCGCGTGGAGGAGACGCGACGCCTGGCGTGAACCGCCATCAGCGCTGGCCGCGCTCGGAGCCACCGGCGTCGCCGGCTCTCGACCCGGTGTCGGGCCCGGTTCCGGTTCCGGTTTCCGGCTCGGTCTGTTCCTCCGTTCTCTCCCGTGCCGCGTGGTGTTCGGCCACGGCGAGCACCACGCCCCGGACCGCCGCCACGACGGGCACCGCGAACAGCGCACCGGCGATGCCCCCTTCCGCGCCCCCGATCACCAGCGCCACGAGCACCACGGCGGGGTGCAGGTTGCTGAAGCTGCCCTGCAGGAGAGGGTGCAGCACCTGACCTTCGAGCTGCTGCACCGCCAGTACCACGCCGAGGATGATGAGCGCCGCCACCAGACCGTTGCTGACGAGCGTCACGGCCACGGCGAGGAAGCCCGACACCACGGCACCGACGTACGGGATGAAGCCGCCGATGAACGTCAGTGCCGCGAGCGGTACGGCGAGTGGCACCCCCACCACCGCGAGACCGATGCCGATGCCGAGCGCGTCGATGAGGGCGACGAGTGCCGTCACACGCACGTACAGCACGACGCCGCGGTAGGCGCGGCGCCCGGCGTCGTCCACGACGACGCGGGTGCTGGGCCGCCACGGCAGCAGCGTCGCCGCCCACAGCCGTGGCCCCGCGTAGAGGAACATGATGAACAACACCACGGCGATCACGAGGCCCACCAGGAACGTCCCCACGGTGCTGAACGCCGTGAGCGCCTGGGTGAGCACCTGGCCCTGGTTGCCGCCGAGCCACTCCTGCACCCGGCCCAGCAGTTCACCGCTGCGGGGGAAGGGACCCTGCGCCAACCAGGACTCGACTCGTTCGATGCTCTCCAGTACCCGCAGGCGCAGCTCGTCGTAGGAGTCGATGATCGAGAACACCACGAAGGTGACGAGACCTCCCACGACGACGAGCCCCAGCACGAGCGCGGCGAGCACGGCGAGGGAGCGTGGCCAGCGGCGCTTGGTGAGCCATCCGACGACGGGCTCCAGCATCGCCGTCAGCAGCAACGCCGTGAACAGTGGGATGAGGACGTAACTCAGGTGCTTGGTGACGTTTCGCAACGCCCAGAGCGCCGCGAACAGCACGAGAAGCTGGGCGGCGACGACGGCCGCGCGGCGGAGCGTGCCGGAGGTGAACCTCACGGCGGGCTCGGACATGGCACCTCCAGCGACGCCACCGGTGAGCTCGTTGACCTTCGGGCCGGGTAACCGCTGCCGGGGAGATCAAAACCAGTGCCCAACCGAGTGCGCGACGCCGGTTGCGGTGACCGTTTGTCATCGCCGGAACGGGGTAGCCCAGCGGCATGGGCCCGGTGACGAAGGCACTTCGGCGAGCGCGGAGGACGCGCAGCCGATACGAGGGTTCGGCGTCACGACCGCTGGGTGGCTACGCGGGCGCGATGGCGGCGTACGCGGTCGGCACGGCGGCGTTGACGGTGCTGGGGCGTGCCAGGCGCGTGCGGTTGCCCGAGAGGGTGAGCGTCGCTGACACGGTGTTGCTGTCCGTGGCGACGCACAAGGCGAGCCGCCTGTTCGCGAAGGACGCCGTCACCAGCCCGCTGAGGGCGCCGTTCACCACCTACTCCGAGCCGGCGGGCGAGGCCGAGCTCAACGAGTCGGTGCGGGGACACGGGGTGCGGCACGCCGTGGGCGAGCTCGTGACGTGCCCCTTCTGCCTTTCGGTGTGGGTGGCGACCGCTCTGACGGCCGGTCTCGTCTTCGCACCGAGGATGACCCGGCTGGTGAACACCATGCTCACCGCTGTCGCGGTATCGGACCTGCTTCAGCTCGGCTACGACGGGAGCAAGCAGCTCCTGCACGCCGCCGGGGCGAAGGCCAACGACGACTGAGCGTCTTTTTTCGGGAGTACGCCATGCTGAGCCACTACGAACGGCGGAGGCTGGAACAGATACAGGAGTGGTTCGAGCGCGACGATCCGCACCTTGCCAGGGCGCTCGGTCAGGTCGGCGGTCCCGGCGGTTGGGCACGTTCCCGTACCCTGCGGTACACGATCGACGCCCTGGCGGTCTTCCTCGTCGTGCTGGGCGCGGCGACGCTCAACTTCGGGCTGATCTTCTTCGGGGCGGTGTGCCTCGCGGCGGCGGCGTGCCTGCATGTCACGCGGTGGAACGACACGCCGCCCCGGCACCGGCGTCTGGAGTAGGACGCGTCAGGAACTCCAGGTTCGGCCTGTGAGCCGCTCGTACACGTCGATGTAGCGCTGCCGCGTGGCCTCCACCACCTCGTCCGGGACGGCCGGTCCCGGCGGGGTCTTGTCCCAACCGGTCGAGGTGGCCCAGTCGCGCACGTACTGCTTGTCGAACGAGTACTGCGGCCGGCCGGGTTCCCACTCGTCGGCGGGCCAGAAGCGGGAGGAGTCGGAGGTCAGTACCTCGTCGGCGAGCGTGAGTTCGCCGTCGGCGTCCCAGCCGAACTCCAGTTTGGTGTCGGCCACGATGATGCCGCGCTCGGCCGCGTACTCGGCGCCTTCGCGATAGATGCGCAGTGTCAGTTCGCGCAGTCGTTCGGCGGTGTCGCGGCCCTCCTGCGCGACGACATCGTCGAACGTGATCGGCAGGTCGTGGCCGGAGTCGGCCTTGGTGGTGGGCGTGAAGATCGGTTCGGGCAGCTTGCTGCCCTCCACGAGGCCCGGGGGCAGCGGAACACCGCACACGGTGGACGAACGCTGGTACTCGGTCAGCCCCGAGCCGGTGAGGTAGCCCCGCGCCACGCACTCGACCTTGATCATGCTGAGTGGGCGGCAGCGCACGGCCCGGCCCGCGAACTCCGCGGGGACGTCGGTGGCCGAGACGAGGTGGTTGGGCACGAGGTCACCGAACCGCTCGAACCACCACACCGACAGTTGCGTGAGCAGGGCGCCCTTGTCGGGGATGGGAGTGGGCAGCGGAACGTCGTACACCGACACGCGGTCGGAGGCGACGAGCAACAACTCACCTCGGTCCTCGTACAGGTCGCGGACCTTGCCCGCATGCAGGTGTTTCACGGCCGCCATCGTAGTTGGCCCCCGGAACGGGGCCGCCAGGGCCGCACTCTGGGACTGTGCCGCAGATCACTTTACGCCATTGTGGACTGACGCGGAGTGGCGCGGCACGACGCGCCACTGTGGAATCACAGCCGCGTTTTTCCGCCTGTTTCAGGGAAAGTGCGCGTTTTCCGTGATCGTGACACAGCGCGTTCGTCCGGATACGTGAAGAGTTTCCGGCCAGTAGGATTTCCGATGTCGGGTCGGAGGACCGAAACCTCGGCGTGCGTGGCGCCGATGGATCTTGAGGAGGCGTGCTCGGAAGTGGCAATGCCCCAGGGAGCACTGAACCCGGACGGGGCGACCTTCGCGGTCGTGCCCAACATCGCCCGCATCAGGAACTTCTGGCTGAACGGTGACCGCCACGAGGCCGGCGACCGCGAGATGGCGCGGCGTATCGAACTGTGCTGTCCGCACATCCCCTACCTCGTCCGTGCGCAGCGTTCGCTCGTCCAGCGCCAGGTGCGTTACCTCGCGGAGCAGGGCGTGACCCAGTTCCTCGACCTCGGTTCGGGTCTGCCCGATCAGGGCTACGTGCACCACGTGGCGCAGGAAGTGGACCCCGCGTGCCGGGTGGTGTACGTGGACGCCGACGACTCGATCGCGGCCGACAGCGCGGAACTTCTCGAGGGCTCGGCGAACACGCGGTTCGTGGTGGCGGACTGCCGCGACGTCGCCGGTGTGCTGGACCACCGCGACGTGCGCGCGGTGCTCGACCCGGCCACGCCGTTCGCGGTGCTGATGACCGAACTGCTGCTGCACGTGCCCGACTCCGAGGACCCGGAGGGACTCGTGTCCTCGTGGGTGGCGGCCATGCCGCCGGGCAGTTACCTGGCCGTTTCCCACTTCGGGGAGGACGACCAGGTGCTCAAGGGTTTCCGGATCTTCGAAAGCCTGAGGTTCGGACGGTTCCCCGAGGTGAGCCTGCGTTCCCAGGAGCGGGTCGCGGAGTTCTTCACCGGCCTCGACATCGTCGAGCCGGGTGTGGTGCCCGCACCGTTGTGGCGTCCCGGCCCGGACGAGGAGACGGTGCGTAACCCGAACGAGGTGCGCATGTACGCGGGTGTCGGAAGGAAGAACTGACCTTCGGCGAGGTCACGCCGACAGCGCCACGCCGACGATCGCCAGGTCGGCCGCCAGCACCACCGGCATGACGGTCCTGCGCAGCCTCGTGGAACTCACCGGGGCCCCCGCCGAGACGCGGCGGCTCAGCACGACGGCCGATCCGGTGAACACCGCGTGTCCCGCCGCGCCCACGGCCACCGCGACCACTCCACCGGACCACCACAGTCCCCACCCGAGCACCGCGAGACCGGCCGACAGCAGCAGGCAGGCCACGTGGAGCGCACCGGCGGCACCGCGCCGCACACTCGTCGTTCGCTGGCCCGCCGCGGCATCGGCGTCGCGGTCGGGGACCGACCACCACACCACCCGTCCCGCGGCCAGCGCGGTCAGCCCGGTGAACACGAGAGCGGTCGACGCGGGCACGTCGGGACGCAGTGCGGCGTGCGTGAGCAGGCACGGCAGTGCGACGGCCCCGCAGGCGAACACCACGGCGCCCGCGAGCCCGCGTGACTTCAGGCGCGCAGGCTCGACGTTGTAGAGGACGTGGGCCGCGAGCGTGCCCACCGCGCCCAGCAGCACGATGAAGTGTCCGATATGGAGGGACACCGCGAGGGCGAGCAGCAGTCCCGCCACGGCTTCACCCGCGGCGAGCCGTAGCGCGCCCCGTCTGCCGAGCCGGTGTGCGGCAGAGGAGAGCCGGGAACGCTCGGCATGGCGGGAGTCGCTGTCGAGATCGGCGGCGGTGTTGAGCACCAGCCCCGCCTCCATGAGCAGTACGGCGGCGGTGACGGCGGCCAGCGCGGGCCAGGTCAGCACGTCCGCGGGCGCCGCCGCGGCGAAGCACACGCCCCACAGCGCCTGGCACAACGTGTTGAGCCAGAACGGGAACTCCAGCCGGTGCACGGCCGCGAGCTCCCGCACCGTCAGTCGCGGCATGCCGTGACCCGCATGCGAAGCCGGGACGACGGTGCCATCGCGTGGCCCCGCAGTTGCAACCTCCCCGCCGACGGGTTCACGAGACGCCACTCCCGTCGCCGCAACACCGTCGCGGTGATCAGACGCAGCTCCAGCATGGCGAGCTGGCTGCCGAGGCACCGCCTGCTGCCGCCGCCGAACGGCAGGTAGTGCGCCGGCGAGAACTTGTGGTCGAGGAACCTGGTGGGGTCGAACCTGAGCGGCCGGGCGAACGTGTCGTCCTGCCGGTGGGCGAGGTAGATGCTCGTCGTCAGGGTCGTTCCGGCGGGCAGCGTCCGGCCGAGAAGCCGGGCGGGACCGCGGAGGCGCCGGTTCTCGGCGACCGTCACCGGGGGCGCCAGTCGGAGTGCCTCGGAGATCACGGCGGTGAGCAGGGGCACCGCCGAGGCCGCGGGCGCGTCGTCGGTGGTCGCGTCGAGCTCGGCGAGGACGTCACGGCGCAACGACTCGTCGCGAGCCAGCCAGTACAGGGTCCACGCCGCGGCCGACGCCGTGGTCTCGTGCCCGGCGAACAACAACGACACGAGCTGATCTCGGAGGTCGTCCGAATCGCCGCCGCCGAGTCCGGCCAGCGGGCCCTCGGCGTCCAGCAACAGCGAGCCCAGCGTCGGGGGTTCGTGCCCTCGCCCCGAACGCGCCCACTCCACGAGCCGGGCATCCAGTTCCGGTCCGGACCGGGGCAGTCCGCCTCGCAGGAAGCGATGCGCCAGGGTGCGGGGCCGTGAGCCGAGTGCGTCGTCGATCCAGGTGGTGAAGTCGTCGAGGACCTCGCCGGTGCGGTCGTCCACGTCGCCGAGTACGAGCCGGGCGATGACCCGCAGGGCGACGTGCCTGGTCCAGTCGGCCAGCGCCACGGTCTGTCCCACGCGCAGCGCGTCCACCGCCTCGTGCACGGTGTCGGCTACCAGGGGCGTGTAGGCCGCCAGGCGACGGCCGCGCAACGGTGGGCCGAGCAACTTCCGGTAGGCGGCGTGCCGGGGTCCGTCGACCCACAGCAGTGAGTGGTCGCCGAACAGCGGTTTGAGGCTGCGGCTGCCCGGGTGATCGAGTTCGGGGTCCGAGCCGAACAGCCAGCCGATCGTCTCGGGCTCCCAGACGAGCAGCTTCGGCGGGTCGTCCGCCAGCCGGACGTGCCGCGCCGGGTCGGTGCGGTGGGCGTCCAGGAACGGCAGTGTCCGTAGCGCCATCCGCAACTCGGTGCGGTTCATGCCGATCCCGTCGGTACCGGCAGGTCGGAGTCGGCCAGCAGCGGTGCGGTGCGCGGATCGGTGTGCGCCGAGTGGAGGCTCGCCAGCATCTCCGTGCGGATGATGCGGGTGGGCGTGTAGACGTCCTTGTCGTGCCACAGTGGCGGGTGCTCCCGCTCGTCCGACCAGTGATCGCGCAGGTAGCGCGCCCCGCGTGCGGCGGCTCGTGCGACGGGTTCGCTGTCCGGCTCACCGGCCGTGAGAAGCGCCCGCACCGCGTACGCGGTCTCCTCGCGGGTGCCGAACCACCGGCCCCAGGTGCCGCCCTCGCGTTCGGAGGTGAGAACCCAGTCGACGGCGCGATCCAGGGCTTCCCGCGCTGCCGCACCGCCGTGGCGGGCGAGCGCGGCCACGCAGCAGACGGTGGCGTAGTAGGGGGAGGCGTGCCACTTGTCCGTCCAGTACCCGTCGGGATGCTGGTTCTCGACGAGCCACCGCACCACGGTGGCGAGGTCGTCGGTGCACCACCGCCTTTGTGCGTCGCTGAGGGGAGAGGTGTCCGGCGGCAGGGCGAGCAGCGTGCCCAGCGCCTGCACGACGTGGGCGTTGGCGCTGGTGGAGGGGGTGCGTTCCTCCGGGAAGCAGAAGAAGTGGTCGCCTCGGTGGAACTGTCGCAGGCAGTCCGGTGAGCGGGGGCTGCCGAGCAGGGCCAGGGCGTGCAACCCGACCGCCGTGTCGTCGACGTCGACGGGCAGACCGGGGCCTCCGGCCGCGCCGTCGTCGCCGAACGCGTCGTGCAGGCTCTGGACGAGCTCCCGCATCACCGGCTGCGGAGCCGTGAGCGGCACCCCGGCTTCGAGCAGCGTGCACAGCACCCACGATCGCTCGAACAGCGTCAGCGGCGCGGCGACGGGCACCCCGCCGTTCTCGTGCTGCACCGACAGCAGGTACGCCACACCGGGGTCTCGTCCTTCCCGCAGCACGTCGTCACCCAGCCACGCCGCCGTGGCCGCGGGGGAACATCCCACGAGGCGGCCGTCGACGGGTCGCACGGAGGCGGCGCCGCGAGCGGCCGGTCCGAACAGCTCCAGCGAGTGCCACAGCTTCTCGGGCAGCTCGTGCCCCTGTGCCAGCGCACCGCGTACGGCGTCGAGCAGGTCGGGCCGCGTGCCCGCGGGTTCGGGCAACGGCGCACGCCCGAGGCGGGCGAGGTGCGCGTTGATCTCGGAGAGCAACGCGGGCACGACGAGTTCCACGGCGACGGTGTCCGGCAACGAGTCGGCCTGCGCCAGCCGCTGGGACAGGGCCTCCACACCGCGGTCGGCCGCCTGCGCGACCGCAGGGCCGGCGCCCGGCCGTCGTCGTTCGACGAGCAGTGCCTCGGTGGCGCTCAGGGTGGTGACGACGTCGTACTCACCCGGACCGCCCCAGCGGCCGTCGCCCCGCTGCGTGCGCAACAGGAACTCCACCCGTTGCCGGTGGTGCGGCAGCGACGGCGCCAGGGTGACGAGTCGCCCGGTCTCGTAGACGCACGGTTCGTACTGCCCGTTCACGTCGGCGGCCATGTCGGTGAGCAGGGTTCGTACTGTCTCGGCCGTACGGTCCGACCAGGACACACGGGGTGTCATGCGGCACTCCTCGGCAGCCATTTCGGTTCGGTTGTTTCAAGATCGGGTAATCGACCGGGCACCGAACGTAGCACCGTTCCCCGGAGCGCGGAACGATCTTGGTCCGAACGGAGCAGCCGACCGCACTCACCGGCCGGAGGTCACGACCCGGAACTCCCCGCTCGTGCCGGTGAACTCCCGTACCACTCCGGACAGACTCCTGGCGTCCCCGTGGTATCGGACGCGGTAGGTGCCTTCCGGGGCGTCGGCGGGGACCTCCCAGGACACGGTCACCTCCGAAGCGGACACTCCTCGGCGCTTCCAGCGCAACATGGTCGACCAGTCCCCGTCGTCGGCGACCCGCTGCCATCCGCCTTCGACGAGTCGCTGCACCTCCAGGTACGTGCCACCCCGGTGCAGGTCGTTGCCGGGATGCGCGCCCGCGAAGACGGTCGTGACCCGCTCGCCGGGGAGGTACGCCGACCTCGGTTGAGCGAGCACGTCACCGAACTTCCCGCCCAGCGGAGGTGTGTCGAGCACGACGCCGGGTTGCAGGGTGAGCTGCCGGTCCGACAGATCCGGCGGCGCGGTGCCCGCAGGCGGTGTCTCACCGTCCCGCATCGCGGTGGCCAGGTCGTGGGCCGTCTGCCGGAAGGCGTCGAGCTCCCAGCGGCCGAACAGCGTCGAGCCGCCCTCGTAGTGCTGAGCGTCGTACTCCTCGGGTGTGGTGACGTAGTGGACGTAGCCGTTGCTGTATCCCGCGACGAGCACGTCGCGCACGTCCGCGCCCACCGCCTCGGCCACGGTCTGCCGTAACCGCAACCCCGCCGCGATCGTCACCTCGCCGGGGATGGCCACCAGGTACAGCGAGCCGATGCGAACGAGCTGCACCGGCACCGTCTCCGCCACCCACGGGTACAGCTCGTTCATCGCGCCGATCGGCACCGCCACGCCCTTGGGGGCCTGGCACTGCCTCAGCTCGGGCGAGACCTCGTAGAGGATCGTGTCCGACACCGCGTCGAGCAGCGGGTTGTCGCCCTCGGCGAACAACGGGAACGCCGGGCCGTCCTCGGCACTGCCCGCCGCCATGGCGGCGCCGACGGCCGGGTCGCAGGTGCGGTGCTCACGGCTGTCGGAGGTGAACTCCGGTCGCACGGTGACGTCGGAGAGGTCGATGTAGACCGTGGCGGCGTCGAGCCCACCGCGCAGGCGGGTGCCCGGATCGTCGAGCTGGCCCGCGGCGGCCTCGTACTGCCGCAGTCCGATCTCTCTCGTGCGGTGCCGGTCCTCCGGGGTGGACGGCGGTGTGAGGTCGAGGTTCGGGGACATGTCACCCGCGTTGGTCTGTGCGAACGCGGCCACGAACCCGGGCGTGGTGTCGTCGAGGTAGTCCACGCCCTCCACGCGGCGTTCCCAGTGGTAGGCGGCGTAGCCCTTGTTGTCCGAGCTGATGAGCCGGTTGTCGCCCGACATGCTCGTGTTGTGTGTCGGGAACCAGTTGATCGCCCCCACCGCTTCCCCCCGGCGTTCGATGCGCAGCAGAGTCGTCTGGGGATCGACGGCGTCGGGGAAGAACGCGCGCTCGGCCTCGGGGTTGCGGGCGAACGCCTCCTCCGACCGGTTGGCGCTCGCGCCGGTGAGGTGGGCGTGGGTGAGCCGTAGCGTCGACGGGGCGAGGTCGTCGTGTGCCCGGTGCACCGACTCGACGATGCCGTCGGCGATCGCGTCGAAGGTCTTCTCGTGGTAGCCGAGCGTGGTGAGGTTGTAGAGCAGGTGGTGCGAGTACCCGCCGGGCCCGGAGTGGGTGTGGGTGGCGGTGAGCAGCACGTTCTGCTCGGTGTAGAGGTCGCCGTAGTCGTCGGCGAGTCTGGCGAGCACCTCCTGGTGCACGCTGGAGAAGATCATCGGTGAGTCGACGACGACCAGCAGCACCCGCTCGTCGGTGGCCGCGTCGACGATGACGAAGGACCGTGCGCGCAGCCGGTTGTGGAGCCCTTCGGCCTGCTGGTCGAGGCGGCCGTAGCCCATCATGCCGACCTCGGCGATCTCGCCGGTCGCGTCGGCGATTCCCCGCCCGACGAGGTACTCCCGGCCGGGCGCGGTGACCTCGGCGGTCGCGGTGTCGGTGGGTTCCGGCTGTGCGTGCCCCGGTGCCGTCCCGGCGAGCGTGACCACGGCGAGCGCCATCGCGGTGCCGAGCGCGGTGAGTCTCGTGTGGCGCTTCCCGGAGGCGGTCATCGGTGCAGTACTTCCGTCGGCACGGTGTAGCCGCGGACCCGTTGCGGGTGGTCGCCGACGGGAATGCGGGCGACCTCGCGGGGGTTGTCGTACGACACCACCGAGATGTCGTCACTGTCGCTGTTGGACAGGAAGCAGTACCGCCCGTCCGGGGTGGTGGCGGCCCAGTAGGGCTTGTCACCGGTCGGCACGATCGCGTCCACGGTCAGCGCGGGCACCGACAGGATCGCGGCGTAGTCGGAGATGGTTCCCGCGTCGCAGATCTTGGTGTGGTCGTCGTTCATGGCGAGCCCGTGGTGCGCCGAGTCGAGCGGGTAGTCGCGTCGCTTCAGCTCCTTCGCCTCGTCCGAAAGCGGGAGGTGCACGGTGCGCGTGCGGCGTTCCTCTTCGAGGTCGTACTCGACGAAGCCGTTGTGGAACGACAGCTGCGCGTACATCGTGCGGTTGTCCGGCAGCACCACGAACGGCCGGATGCCCACGCCGAAGTCGATGACCTTCTCGACCTCCAGCGTCTCGGCGTCGATGATCGTGAGTTCCCGGTTGCCCTTGAGGCCGTCGAGGATCTCGGCGTCGGGTGCGATCACGTTGCCGATCGAGGCGTTGTAGATGGTGCCGCCGTCGGCGGAGAAGCGGTTCTCGTGGGGGAAGTCGCCGGTGGGGACATCGGCGACGATCTCGCCGGTGGCGGTGTCCACGACGTCGACCACGTCCGCGGTGGTGGCCGACACGAGCAGCCTGCTGCCGTCGGGGGACAACGCCATGTGATCGGAGCGGTAGCCGTGGACCCGGCGGTGCCAGAGCTGGTCCCCGCTGGCGATGTCGTACGCGGCGACGTCACCGAGGCTCGGCCGCGACACGTACATGGTGCGGCCGTCGGGCGACACCATGATGTCGTCGACGAGTTGGTCGTGGCCCTCGCCTGCCGTGTTGCGGACCACCGCCATGGCGATGCGCTGGTCGATCCGCATCTGCCAGACGCGTTCGTCGAAGTCCCCGACCACGTCGATGCGCTGGTACTTCTCGAACGTGCGCGCGTCGACGAGGTCGACCGTGCCGTCCCAGTTGTTGCCGACGAACATCACGTCGCTCATCGGCGTGGCGTGTGCCGTCGGGGGGAGTGTGAACACCAGAGCCGCCAGGGTTACCGAGGTGGCGGCAGCGCCCAGCCGCCGGAGTCGCTTCCGCATCGCGCCTACCTACTTCGTCGTAGATATGAATGAGATTCACGATTGTGGCGATCGGCGACGGGTGGCGCAAGAGGCGGAACGGGGGAGGCTCACACCCCCCAGTCGGGACGCAGCGGCATCGACGCCGCACCCGACGCCGACGGCTTCACACCCAGCACCTGGTGCAACTCGATGCGGCGGCGCTCGAAGGCGAGCCGGGACGCCGCCATGTAGAGCGCCCACACGCGCGCCCGCCGAACCCCGGCCTCGCTCACGGCCTCGGCCCAGTTCGCGTCGAGGTTCTCGCACCACGCCGCGAGCGTCCTCGCGTAGTGCTCGCGCAGGTTCTCCTCGTGCCGCACCTCGAAGCCGTTGTCCTGCATGGCCGACACGATGGTGCCCACACCCACCAGCTCACCGTCGGGGAAGACGTAGCGGTCGATGAACGGGCCGGTGCGATGCCGCTCCCGCGTGCTCGGGCGGGTGATGCAGTGGTTGAGCAGCCGTCCGCCCTCCCGCAGCCGGGCGGCCAGGAACCGGAAGTATCCCGGTAGGTTTCGCGCGCCCACGTGTTCAGTGAGGCCGATGGAGGACACGGCGTCGAACCCGGTCTCGGGGACGTCGCGGTAGTCGCCGTGCCGCACCTCGGCGCGGTCGGTCAGCCCGCGCCGCCGCAGCTCCTCCCGCGCCCACTCCGCCTGCTCGCGGGACAGCGTCACGCCCACGGCCCGCACCCCGTAGTGCTCGGCCGCGTGCGCCACCATGCCGCCCCAGCCGCAGCCGACGTCGAGCAGGCGCATGCCCGGCCGCAGCCCGAGCTTGCGGCACACGAGGTCGAACTTGTGGAACTGCGCCTGTTCGAGACCGGCCTCGGGGGTGGGGTAGCACGCGCAGGTGTAGGCCATCGACGGCCCCAGGACCAGTTCGTAGAACCGGTTCGACACGTCGTAGTGCCGCGTGATCGCCACGCTGTCGCGGCGCTTCGAGTGCCGCAGGCCCCCCAGTGCCCTCCTCACCCGGCCCGGTGCCTCCTCCGGCGGCAGCGGCACCCAGCGCAGATAGCGTGGGCCGAGGTCGCGCAGGAGCGCCCAGGCCTGGGCCGGGCCGAGACCGTCCATCACGCTCGTCAGCGCGCGCAGCACCTCGTACAGGTCTCCCGTGACGCCGAGCTCGCCGGTCACGTACGCGCGCGCGAGCCCGAGTTCGCCCGGTGCCGAGAGCAGGTAGGCCAGTGCCGTGGGCGAGCGCAATTCGAGGCGCAGAGGCGCGGACGCGTCACCCACGGCGCTCCCGTCGTACGCGGTGATGGCCACGGACGAATCGGCGGACAGCAGGTGTGCGAGCGCTGAGCACACCGTCGGGTGCGGTCGCCTCGGCGTCCGCACGGTCCGCTGTCCGTTACCCGTCGGCGGCGGTGCCGACGGCTCCCACGTGGTGTCGGGCGCCGCGTTACCCATCCGACTCACACTCCTCTCCTCGCGCTACTCGGCTCTGACGCACTTGGCGTAGAGGTCCAGCAGGCGGCCACGGGGGTCGTAGCGGCGCTTGAGCCGCTCGTAGGCCACGCCGCCGTAGAGGCTCCAGAACGTCCGCTCGTCGTAGAACGCCTCCGAGTACAGCGACTTGCGACCGCCGAGCTCGGTGACCTTCTCCTCGACCGACCGGTTGTGCACGCCACGGGGCGCGCCCTTCCGTGTCGGCACCGTGCCCCAGAACCCGAAGTTGACGTACAGCGTGTTCGGGTCGAGTTCGTAGAGCGGCCACTGCCGGTCGGGATGCCGCTGGCGCACCGGACAGATCCACACCGGACTGAGCGGGACGTCGCGGTGCAGGAAGTCGAGGAACTCCGCCGCGGCGTCGACCGGCACCTCGACGTCCTGCACCACGGCCTCGCGCCGCGGCCTGCCCAGCAGCCGGTTCACGCGGTTGGAGAGGTCGTACCGGCGATCGAACGCCACGACCTTCCAGTACACGTCCGAACGCAGTCGCTGCGGGCCGAGCAGCAGGCGCACCGGACGGTTCTGCACGCCCAACGCGCGTGAGCACCAGAACCAGTCGGTGTCCCACCGCCAGAGGTAGTCCCGCGTGTGCAGGTAGTCGATGTCGTGCTCGCGGACGGACCGGTAGTAGATGTCCAGCCACGTGTAGTCGCTGAGCCGGGGCGCCTCGTCGGTGAACGTGCCCAGGGTCAGGTACAGCTCGTCCGAGCCGAACACCGTGCCGTCGACGAAGTCCGCCGCACCCTCCGCGCAGACCCTGGCCAGCTCGGCGAAGTAGGTGCTGGGATCGGTGTGTCGCACGTGCCGCAGCCGCACGTAGGGTCGCACCGGCTCCAGCTCGATGCGCAGCCGCAGCGCGTACCCGAGCGTGCCGTACGAGTTGGGGAAGCCGAAGAACAGTTCGGAGTGCTCGCCATCCGGCCGGGCGATCACCACCTCGCCGTCACCGGTGAGGATCTCCGCCTCCAGCACCGACTCGTGCGGCATGCCGTTGCGGAACGACGAGGACTCGATGCCGAGCCCCGTCACGGCCCCGCCGACGGTGATGGTCTTGAGTTGCGGCACCACCAGCGGCATCAGCCCGTGCGGCAGGGTCGCGTCCACCAGTCGCTCGTAGGTGACCATGCCCTCCACGTCGGCCGTGCGGGCCACCGGGTCGACGTCGAGGACGTGTGTCAGCTCCGAGACGTCCAGCCCGGCCGAGGTCCGGCTCCGGGAGCGGAAGAGGTTCGAGGTCCGCTTGGCCAGCCGCACGGGGAGATCCGGGGGTTGGGCGGCGAGTCGGGCCCGCAACGCCGCCACGCGTTCGGCGTGGCCGGGTGCGGCAGTGGGCGAGGTGGCCGGGGACGCGCCCGGCTCCGGGTACGACGCCGACCGGTTGTCCTGCACCATGGACTCAAGAATCGCCCCTGGTCGCGGGCACTGCCAGGTGAGCGGACGGCATTCACCCCGTGCTGTCGCCGGTTGGCCCTTCCGGGTGCTGCTCACCGAGTTCGGCGAGGTGTTGCCGGAGCCGTGCGATCTCTTTCCGCGCCTCCTCCAGCTCGCGTTCCAGTCGCAGGATGCGCTGTGCCGACGCGAGGTTGTGGCCCTCGTCGAACAACTCCCGCAGCCGGTTCGCGAGGCCGAGCTGGTGGCGGGAGTATCGGCGGTGGCCACCGCTCGACCGCTGCGGCGTGACGACGCCCGCGTTGTCGAGGCTGCGCAGGAACGGCTGTTCCACTCCCAGCAGCTCGGCGGCCTGGCCTGTGCTGAAGGCGGGGTAGTGCTCGTCGTCGAGCTTCCGCAGGTTCATCGCGGCACGCTCCCAGCAACGTACTTCGGGACCATCCCACCTAGTTTAACTAGGGCCGTCGGTTGACCCAATCTTCATTGATCGATATAAGTTTTATGGGTTCAGTTGGCAGGTAACCAGAAGCACTCGATAGAAAAGTGGGTGACACTGTCGTGACTGTTCTGAACTCTCCGGCGGTTTCCGAGCTCGACGACGCGGCTCGGGCCGTGGAACGGGCGGGTGAGGGATTGCAACGAGCCTGCACGACGCTTGCCCGGCGTGGCGACGACGTCCGCGCCCTTCGCGCGGCCGTCCGCAGTGCCGCGCGGCTCACGCGGGCCCTCGCCACGGCCGTGGACGGCATCGTCGACCACGTCCCCCGGTCGGTGGTGCGGGCGGAGACGGCCGACGATCTGGTCGCCGACCTCAAGGCTCTGCGCAACTGTCTCGCCACGGGCGCGGCCGTGGCGGACCCGGCGCTCGACGACCTGCGCGACCTCACCCTGTCCGACCCCGAAGGTGAGTTCGCGCGGAGCTACCAGGAGTGGGCCGCCGCCAGCACGTCCGCCGGGTCGTAACGCCGCCGTGCCGCCGTCAGCGCCGACCACGCGTCACCGAAGTGGCACTGCCGGTCGACCGAGCCCCTCGGCAGCGCGCTTCCGGGATAGACCGTGCCGCCCGCGGCGACGACGCGCTCGTACAGTGCCGCGTTGCGTTCCAGCTCGCGGGCCAGCCCGATCGGGTCGCGTGGATCGGCGACGGTCAGCAGGCCGAGCAACCACACGGGAGTGTCCGTGGGCTCGGCCCGAGGTAACCGCAACAGCGGCGTGGCGATCCGGTCGGCCCGCAGCGGGTAGAGCAGCACGGTGTCCGACGCACCGGGTTCCAGCCCGGCCAGTGCGTGGGCGACGACGTCGGTGACCGCGTCGTCGGGCAGGAACACCGTGAGCCACGGATGCGGGCGGAACCACTCGCCGCTGTCGCGCAGCGAGACCTCGCCGTCGGCCATCCGGTCGCAGAACCCGCCGTAGGAGTACTCGGCCGTCTCGGTGAGCGAGGCGTCGAACGACAACCCGTCCAGCAGCGTGGTTTCATCCACTTCGGACGGTAGGAGGAAGTACGACGTGGTGTCCACGCGGTAGAGCCACTCGCCCGCGACGTCCAGCAGCGCGCGGCCTTCGACGTGGTCGAACCGCTCCTCGGCCACCACGGTGCGCTGGTCGGCCACGAACGTCGCGAGGTCGCGGTAGTACAGCTTACGCCGACGGGCGCGCTGTGCCGCGCCACCGAGGGCGACCGTCGCGCGCGTGATCACGCCGCACCACCCCGACCCCGCCCTCACCGCGTCGAAGAGTTCGGGTTCCCGCTCAGGCGAGCAGCGCACGACCTCCCCGCTGCCGGTCACCACCTCCAGTTCGGTGACCGTGTCCGTCTGGGCCCCGTGCCGGTGGCTCGCTCCGCCGACGCCACCGACCGACAGGGTGCCGCCCACGGAGAGGCCGAGGTAGTCGGGAAGGACCTTCGGCGTGAGACCTCGGGCGAGTGCCGACTCGGTGACCCGGCGCCACGACGCCCCCGCGTCGGCCACCACTTCCGCGCCCACGCCGGGGTGTACGCGGGCCATGCCCGTGAGGTCCAGCACGAGACCGCCTTCCGTGAGGCTCTGCCCGAAGCACGAGTGACCGGAGCCGCGGGGCACCACGGGTGTTCCGGTGTCGGACGCGAAGGAGAGCACCGCGGCGACGTCGGCCGTGGAGGACGGCCGCACCACCGCACCGGGGCGTAGACGCACCAGCCCGCCCCAGTCGCGGGCGAACCGGGAAAGCGTCGCCTCGTCGTCGGTGACGGTGCAGGTGGAGTCGGCCGAGGCCGGCAGGAACGCGGACAGGTGGGCGGCGAGCGACACGGCGTGACTGTAGCGGCCCGGCCGGGCCGGAACGCTCGTCCCGCTCCCCGACGCCTGCGACGCGTCCGGGGCACGGGCTCAATCACACGGAAGCAGGCTGAGGACTCGGTGCGTCCTGACCGATTTTCACCGGACGGGAAGGCAGTGCGGTGTGTTTTCCGTCTCTTTTCCGGGTATATCCCGCAAGATCATCCAGCGTTCGCGAGAGGAGCGAGTGATGCGCGACATCGACCCCACCCAGACCGAGGCTGTCGAGCCGGGCGACACCGTGGCCGCCGGAGTGTCCGCAGCGAGTGGAGTCGTCGTCACCACCTCGTTCGACGATGACGACGACCTGGAGCCCACCATCGTACGGGGTCGTGAGTAGGGGATCCCGCCTGCGCTCACCGGCGCGAAGCCCGCGTACCGGTCCGTGACCGTCGATGCCATGCCGACCGCGGCCGAGATGACGGACCAGGTCAGACCCGACGATCGACCGGGGCGCCTCCCCGCACCGGGCGGGGACGACCATGCCGGTGTGGTCAGCGGAGGCTGCCGACGGCGCGGACCCTCCACACCAACAGTCCGGTCACAAGGAAGGAAGCTCCGGCGAGCCACAACACGACTTCGAGCGTGAGGGCGTCGACGATCACGCCGCCGGCCAGTGCGCCGAGGCCGATCGCCAGGTTGAACACGGACACCCACAGGCTGGACGCTGCCTCGACGGCCTGTGGTGCCGCCCTGATCATCCAGGTTTGCAGGCTCACGGACACGCCGCCGTACGCCAGTCCCCATGCGATCAACAGAGCGATCCCGCCCGCTGCGGAGGAGCCCACCGCGGGAAAGAGCAGCAGCACCGCTGCCAGGGCGCCGACGATCACCAGCACCGTCCGGCGGAGTTGTCGTGCCAGGGTCGCGCCCGCGAGGAAGTTGCCCGCCATGCCCGCCAGGCCGAATCCGAACAACAGCGGTCCCACAAGGTCGTCACTGACACCGGACAGCTGTTGGAGTATCGGGCGCACGAAGGTGTAAGCGACGAAGTGGCCCGTCACGATCAGGAGGGTCGCGAGGATACCGATGCGCACGGCCCGGTTGCGGAACTGGTCGACCAGGTCCCGAGGTCCGACCGGACGAGACGCGGCCAACGGTGGCAGCATTCCGAGCAGGGCGATCAGTACGACCAGGGCGAGACCGCTGAGCGTGGCGAAGGCGACGCGCCATCCGGTGAGATCACCGAGAACCGTGCCGATCGGCACGCCGAAGACGTTCGCGGCCCCGACACCGCCGAAGATGATGGCGGTGGCGCGTGGTACCCGGTCGGCGCTCACCAGGCGGACAGCCAGCCCACCGGCGACGGCCCAGAAGCCACCGATCGCCACCCCGACGAGGGCCCGCGAGGCGATGAGTACGCCGAAGTTCGGCGCGAGGCCGGAGACCACGTTGGCCAGGGTCATCAGACCCATCAGCCCGACGAGTAACCACCGCCGGTCCATCCGGCCGACAAGAACCGGTACCACCGGAGCGGCCAGCCCGGCGACGACGCTGGTCACGGTCACCATCAAGCCGGCCGTGCCCGCGGACACCGACAGTGCCGACTCCACGCGGGTCAGCAGTCCGACAGGTAGTTGCTCGGCGGTCACCAGCAGGAACGTTCCGAACGACACGACGACGACCGCGAGCCAGCGGTCGGTTCGACGTGTCCGGGGCTGGATCGCAGGGTCTGCGGTCGTCACCGTTCGATCTCCCTCACAGATATGGGAGCGATCGCTCCCGTATGCTGTGAAACTAGTATGGGAGCGATCGTTCCGCAATCTTGGTACGCTGTGGGGCATGCCACGACCCCGTGAGTTCGACGAGCACGAGGTGGTGGCCCGGGCGGCACGCCTTTTCCGCCGCTACGGCTACCACGCCACCTCGACCCGTGATCTCGGCGGCGAGCTCGGGCTCACGCCCAGCAGTCTCTACCGCACGTTCGGCGACAAGCACACGTTGTTCCTCCGCGCGCTCGACCACTACCGCGCGACGGATTCGGCGGAGGCGGGAGTGCGCCTGAACAGCGACGGCCCGTGTCGCGACGTACTGCGGGCGTGGTTGCTGTGGTTGGTTTCGGGCGACGAGGAGTACCCCGACCTGGGCTGCTTCGTGGTCAACACGACGACCGAGCTCGGTACGGCGGACCCTGAGGTGCGGCGGCGGACCGAGGCCGCGTTCGAGGCCACCCGCGAGGCCATCGCAGCCGTGCTGCGTCGCGGTTGCCGAGACGGTGAACTCTCCGCCGATCTCGATGTCGACGCGGCCGTGGAACTGTTGTTCACCACCGTCCTCGGACTACGTGTTCGCGAACGCGCCGGTCACGACCCCGCGCGACTGGCCCGCACCATTGACTCCGCGATCCGGGCACTCGGTCCGGAACCGCACCGGGACGGCGCACCGAACCCCGAAGGCTGACGAGCACGGGAGACAGCCGCCCGTGGGAGGCGGGCGAACACGACGACGGCCCACCCGGTACCGGCCTTGCCAGGGCCGGCCCGTGGTGAGCCGTCGAGGTGGGTTCCGCGGGGACGCCGCGGGCCGTCAGGACTCGGGCGCCTCGTCGAAGGGCGGAGCCGTGTGGTCGTCGTCGGCGGGCGGTTCCGGGTCGCGCCACTCCTCGGCACGGCTCGGACGATTGGCTTTCAGCATGCCCTGCATCTCGGCCTTCAGCTCCTCGTCCTCGCGGGGACTGTGCGTGTCGCTCTCCCGATGCATGTGCGCCTCCCTTCGTCGTCCCCGCCTACCCGTGGCCCGCCCGCGTGAAACGCCGGGTTGACGATCGCCCGCCCGGGTATCCGGGGACGGTCCGCAGACGATCCGCGAGGAGGGACCGGGAGACAGATCATGACCGCGCAGAACCCCGACCCCGACCCGCGGAACACGCCCGGGCTGGAACCCGGGGGTGGAGTGAGCCCCGGCGACACGCCGCCGGACTCGGGGCAGACGTCCGGGCTTTCCCACCGGGAACCGCGGCCGAGCCGCAAGATGTCCGTGGCGTGGCTCGTCACCATCATCGTGGTCGTGGCGCTCATCGCGGGGTTCTTCCTCACCTACCTGATCGTCTACCTGACCGGTGACTGATTCGCGGCCGAACGGGAGGTCCGTGTGCCGAAACGCATTCTGATCGTCGGAGGCGGCTATGTCGGCCTCTACACCGCACTGCGGCTCCAGCGGGGACTGCGGCCGGGCGAGGCCGAGGTGACGGTCGTCAACCCCGAGAACTACATGGTGTACCGGCCGTTGTTGCCCGAGGTGGCCTCCGGAACCCTCGAACCGAGGCACGCGGTGGTGCCGCTGCGTGCGGTGCTACGGAAGACCCGGTTCATCTCCGGCGCGTTGACCGGCCTGGACACCGCCAGGGCGACCGCCACGGTGCAGCCCATGGCGGGACCCTCGCTGGAGCTGGAGTACGACGAACTCGTGCTCGCGCTGGGCGCGACGTCGCGGCTGCTGCCCGTGCCGGGGCTGGCCGAGCGCGGCATCGGCTTCAACTCGCTGGCGGAGGCCGCCCACCTGCGCGACCACGTCCTGAGGCAGCTCGAGATCGCCGCCGCGACCACCGACCCCGAGGTGCGGCGCAGTGCGTTGACCTTCGTGTTCGTCGGTGGCGGGTACACCGGTGTGGAGGCCGTCGCGGAGTTGCAGGACATGGCCGTCGACGTGCTGGAGGGCTACCCCGAGGTCGACCGGTCGGAGATGCGCTGGATCCTGGTCGAGGCGATGGACCGCATCCTCGGCACCGTCAGCGCCGACCTCGCCGAACTCGCCACCACCGAGCTCACCGCCCGCGGCATCGACATCCGCACCGGAACGTTGCTCGAATCGGCCGAGAACGGGGTGCTGCAACTGTCCGACGGCACGAAACTGTCGTCCGACACGCTGGTGTGGGTCGCCGGGACGCGGCCGCAGACGATCATCGGTGAGCTCGGCCTTCCCGTCGACGACCGCGGCAGGCTCGTCGTCGACGACACCATGCGGGTCCACGGCCAGCCCAACATCTGGTCCGCGGGCGACTGCGCGGCCGTGCCCGACCCGGAGAAGGGCGGAACCTGCCCGCCCACCGCGCAGCACGCGGTGCGGCAGGCGCAACAGCTCGGGGAGAACCTGCTGCTGACGTTGCGGGGCCACGCCGTGAAGCCGTTCCGGTACAACAGCCGGGGCGAGTTCGTCACTCTCGGCAAGAACAAGGCCGTGGGCGAGGTGCTCGGCCACAAGGTGGACGGCACCCTGGCGTGGACACTGCGGAGGGCGTACTACGCCACGCAGATCCCGACGTGGAACCGCACGGTGCGCGTGCTCGGCGACTGGGTCGTCGGCATGCCGTTCGGCCACGACGTCGTGAACTTCGGCTCCCGCGAGGAACCGCGCGGCGCCTTCAAGGAAGCCGCGGCCGAGAAGAAGTAACCGTGTCCGCAGCCTGCGCACGCGTGTCCGCACCTTACGCACGCGTGTCCGCAGGCTGCGTACGCGTGTCCGTACTTCCTGTACGCGGTGCCCTCCCCGGACAACGGCGGGGAGCCATGCTTGACTGACCGCCATGCGGATCCAGCGCCCCGCGCCGCCCCGCCGGGGCGGTGAGCGGGAGACCCTGCGCACGTTCCTGGACCACCACCGCGCCACGCTGGCGTGGAAGTGCGAGGGCCTGACCGACGAGCAACTGCGCCGTCGTTCGATGCCGCCGTCGAGGCTGTCGCTGCTCGGGCTCGTGCGGCACCTGGCCGAGGTGGAACGGGCGTGGTTCCGCCGGGTGATCAACGCCGAGGACGTGCCGCTGGTGTGGTCGGCCGAAGGGGACTACCAGGTGGCGTACGACGCGAGCACGGCGACGCGGGCGGAGGCGTTCGCGGCGTGGGAGACGGAGGTCGAGCACTCCCGCCGCATCGAGCGCGAGGCGGCGTCCCTCGACGTCACCGGGTACGACCCCCGGTCGGGCGAGCAGGTGTCGCTACGGCTCGTGATGTTGCACCTGATCCACGAGTACGCGCGGCACAACGGGCACGCCGACTTCCTGCGTGAGGGAGTCGACGGCACCGTCGGGGTGTGACGACGACATCGTGTCCGCACCCTGCGTACGGGTGTTCGCGACGTGCGATGCGGACACGCGTACACCGAGTGCGGACACGGTGCGAGCGTTTACTCCACCGGGTGTCAGGAAACCCACGGCAGCGTGAAGAACATCTTTGTGCTCGCGCTGGACGACGAGAACACGCGCACGCTGTACTCCGTTCCAGGCGCCGACGACTACCGGTTCCACCAGTTGCTCACCGTGGAGGAGACCCAGGTCGGTGAGATCGACGTCGACGCGCTGCTCGACAAGGCGGTGTCCGAACTGGACTCCTTCGACGGGTCGATCGACGCCATCGTGTCGTACTGGGACTTTCCTTCCTCCACGCTCCGTGCTCTGCTGTGCGAACGCTACGGGCTTCCAGGGCCATCCCTGGAGTCGGTGGTGAAGTGCGAGCACAAGTACTGGTCTCGCCTCGAACAGCAGAAGTCGATCGACGAGTATCCGCACTTCGGCATCGTGGACCTGGACGAACGCCGGCCCCGCCCGCCCGAGGGCGTGCGCTACCCGATGTGGTTGAAACCGGTCAAGTCGTACTCGTCCGAGCTCGCGTTCCTGGCCCGCGACGACGCCGAGTTCGACCAGGCCGTCGCGCAGATCCGCGAGGGCATCGGCCGTATCGGCAAGGCCTTCGACAGCGTCCTCGGCCGTCTGGACCTGCCGCAGGAGATCCGTGAGGTGGGCGGGCAGGCATGCCTGGCGGAGGAAGCCCTCTCCGGGGTGCAGTGCGCCACCGAGGGCTACGTCTACAACGGCGAGGTGGTCGTGTACGGCGTGCTCGACTCGATCGACTACCCCGGCCGGTCGTCGTTCCTGCGGCACCAGTACCCGTCGCAGCTGCCCGAAGCGTCACAACGCAAACTGCGCGACGTCTCGAAGCGGGTGATCAGCCAGGTCGGTATGGACAACTCGACGTTCAGCATCGAGTTCTTCTGCGACCCGTCGTGCGACGACGTGGCGTTGCTGGAGATCAACCCGCGGCACTCGCAGTCGCACGCCGAGATGTTCGAGTGCGTCGACGGGATCGCGAACCACCACGCCATGGTGCAGCTCGGTCTCGGCCGCGACCCCGAGCTGCCGTCCGGCGAAGGTCCGTACAACATCGCCGCGAAGTGGTACTACCGGCGGTTCTCCGACGCGTTGGTGTCCTCGGTGCCGAGTACCGAGGACATCGATCGCCTCCGCGAGGAGCTCGGCGGTATCGAGGTGGACGTCGTGCCGAAGGCCGGCGAGCGCCTGTCCGACCTGCCGGGCCAGGACAGCTACAGCTACGAACTCGCCCACATCTTCGTCGGTGCCCGCGACGAGACCGACCTGGTGCGGAAGTACGAGCGCTGCGTCGAGGCGTTGCCGTTCGAGTTCGACGAGGACTAGAAGCCGGACAAGGAGGCTGCCAACGTGCTGCGCGAGGTCGACTCGCTGCCCTACGACGTCACCGTCGACGAACACGTCTGGATCACCGTCTCGGACGGGACGAGGCTGGCCGCGAAGATCTGGCGGCCCGTGCCGTCCGACCGCGAGCCCGTGCCGGGACTGCTGGAGTACATCCCGTACCGCAAGCGTGATCTCACGGCCATCCGTGACTCGATCCACCACCCGTACCTGGCCGGGCACGGCTACGCCTGCGTGCGTGTCGACATGCGGGGCACCGGGGAGTCGGAGGGCGTGCTCACCGACGAGTACCTGGAGGAGGAGCAGCGTGACGCGGAGGACGTGCTCGCGTGGCTGGCGGAGCAGCCGTGGTGCACCGGTGAACTCGGGATGTTCGGCATCTCGTGGGGTGGGTTCGCGGCGTTGCAGGTGGCGGCCCGCAAGCCGCCGAACCTGAAGGCCATCGCCATCTCGTCGTTCACCGACGACCGCTACGCCGACGACTTCCACTACATGGGCGGCTGCATGCTGTCGGACAACCTCGCGGAGTCCGGCACGATGTTCGCCTACAGCACACTGCCTCCGGACCCGGCGTTGGTGGGCGAGCGGTGGCGCGACATGTGGCGCGAGCGGGTCGAGGCAGCCGGCCCGTGGGTGGACACGTGGTTGCACCACCAGCGCCGCGACACGTACTGGATCCACGCGTCGGTCAACGAGAGCTACGCCGACGTGCAGTGCCCGGTGCTGGCCACCAGCGGGTGGGCCGACGGCTACTCGAACGCCGTGGCCCGGCTGCTGGCCCACGTGGACGTCCCGCGCAAGGGCCTGATCGGCCCGTGGTCGCACAAGTACCCGCACCTCGGCGAGCCGGGGCCCGCGATCGGCTACCTCCAGGAGCTCGTGCGGTGGTGGGACCACTGGCTGAAGGGTGTGGACAACGGTGTGCTCGACGGCCCGATGCTGGTGACGTGGATGCAGGACAGTGTGCCGCCGTCGACGTCCTACCACCAACGACCCGGGCGTTGGGTGGGCGAGGTGGAATGGCCGTCGCCGAACGTGCGGCCGGTCGTCTTCCCGCTCGCCCGGCACCGGTTGGGCGCGCCCGGCGAGTCCGTGGCCGGTGTGGAGCTGACGGTGCAGTCGCCGTTGTCGGTGGGGCAGTTCGCGGGGAAGTGGGCGTCCTACAACGCGCCGCCCGACCTGCCGTACGACCAGCGGGAGGAGGACGGTGGCTCGCTGGTGTTCGAGACGGAGCCGCTGGCCGAGGATCTGGAGATCCTGGGAACGCCTCGCGTGACGCTGGACGTCGCCGCCGACCGTCCGGTGGCCATGGTGGCCGTGCGGCTGTCCGACGTGCTGCCGGACGGCAGGGCGACGCGGGTGACCTACGGCCTGCTCAACCTGACCCACCGCGACGGGCACGAACAGCCCGAGCCTCTCGTGCCCGGTGAGCGCTACCGGGTCGCGGTGGACTTCAACACCGTCGCGCAGCGGTTCCCGGCGGGACACCGGATCCGCCTTTCCGTGTCGTCGTCGTACTGGCCGCTGGCCTGGCCGCCCCCCGAACCCGTGAGGTTGTCGGTGCGGACCGGCTCGAGCGAGCTGATGCTGCCGGTACGCGAGGCGGGGCACGAGGAACCGGTGATCGAGTTCGGCGAGCCGGAAGGGGCGCGGCCGATCGAGACCACGCAGGTGCGTCCTGGCAGGCACGCGTGGACCGTGTCGCGTGACCTCGTGCGGTACGAGTCGGCGCTCGACATCGTGAAGGACGCCGGAACCATCGCGTTCACGGACCACGGTCTCGAGGTCACCCGGTGTGCGAACGAAAGGTACAGCTGGGTGGCCGACGACTTCGAGACGGTGGGCGGGGTGACGGAATGGACCATGGGCTTCTCCAGGGGGGACTGGGAGGCCACCACGGTCACGCGGCAGGAACTCACGTGCACGCGCACCGAGTTCCACCTGCACGCCAGGCTCGACGCCTACGAGGGGAGCGAGCGCGTCATGTCCCGCAACTGGCGGCGCACCATCCCGCGCGACTGTGTCTGACGCGGTCCGACGTGCGGGACGGTGCGCGAGGTGCGAACACGCGCGCATGAGGTGCGGACACGAGGCACCCCGGTTCGGGTCGGGTCACTCGGGCAGGACGAGTTTGACGATCTGGGCGCTGGCCTCGCCTCGCGGCGTTCGATAGGTGACAGTGTCGCCTTCCGACCTGCCCACGAGCGCGTGGCCCAACGGGCTGTCGGCCGTCAACGAGGACGTGTCGTCGTCCTCGGCCTCGTCGGCGAAACCGACCACCGTCATGTCCTCGGTACTGCCGTCGTCGAAGCGCAGTGTGACCCGGGTCCCGGAGGGCAGCCCGGTCTCCTGCTCGGCGGCCGGACCGCCGTACAGCAGGTCGGTGACCTCGCTGATGCGCCGGTCCAGCCGCGAGACCACTTCCGCGCGTTCCAGTAGGTCGGCCTGGTCGGCGCTGTCACCGAGCGGGTCCTCACCGAGCTTCGGTGCCAAGGACTCACGCTGCTGGCGAAGCGTCTGGAGCTCGCGTTCCAGACGCGCGCGGGTAGCCGGGCTCAAGCCTGGGGTCGACGTCATTGCCCCATTGTCGTGCCAGGCCGCCCGGCTCGCCACGCGCCGATCTCAGATCCGGTAACCGGCCTTCCGCAGCGCGTCGGCCATCGCACCACCGGCGGGCTGCCGGTCGTCGCGTTTGCGACCCTGTCTGCCCTGGCCCTGCTTGTTCTGCCCCTGCCTGCCCTGCCCCTGCCTGCCCTGCCCCTGCCGCCCGTCGCCCTGGCGGCCCGACCTGCGCCCGTCCTGGCTCGGACCGGGGTCGTCGTCGAGCCGCAGCGTGAGCGAGATGCGCTTGCGCGCCACGTCGACGTCGAGGACCTTGACCTTCACCACGTCACCGGGCTTGACGACGTCGCGCGGGTCGGAGACGTACTGGCGCGACATGGCGGACACGTGCACGAGCCCGTCCTGGTGGACGCCGATGTCGACGAACGCGCCGAACGCCGCCACGTTGGTGACCACGCCTTCCAACCGCATCCCCGGCTTGAGGTCGGCCATGGTGTCGACGCCCTCGGCGAAGGTGGCCGTCTTGAACTCCGGTCGGGGGTCGCGGCCGGGCTTCTCCAGCTCGGAGATGATGTCGGTGACCGTCGGCAACCCGAACTTCTCGTCGACGAACGTCTCCGGCTTCAGCGACCTCAGCGTGCGGGTGGCCCCGATGAGTTCCCGGATGCCGAGCCGGGCGTGGTCGAGGATGCGCCGCACCACCGGGTACGACTCGGGGTGTACGGCGGAGGCGTCGAGCGGATCGTCGCCGTCCGGGATGCGGAGGAAGCCCGCGCACTGCTCGAACGCCTTCGGTCCGAGCCTGGCCACGTCCTTGAGCGCCGTCCGGGTGCGGAAGGGGCCGTTGGCGTCGCGGTGGGCGACGATGTTCTCGGCCAGCCCCGTACCGATGCCGGACACGCGGGCGAGCAGGGGAGCGGACGCGGTGTTGAGGTCGACCCCCACCGCGTTCACGCAGTCCTCCACCACGGCGTCGAGGGATCGCGACAGCTTCGACTCGGCCACGTCGTGCTGGTACTGCCCGACCCCGATCGACTTCGGGTCGATCTTCACCAGTTCGGCCAGCGGGTCCTGGAGGCGGCGGGCGATCGACACGGCGCCGCGCAGCGACACGTCGAGCTCGGGCAGCTCCTGCGCCGCGTAGGCGGACGCCGAGTACACCGACGCGCCCGCCTCCGACACCACGACCTTGGTGGCGCCGAGGTCGGGGTGCCGTTTGAGAAGTTCGCCCGCGAGCTTGTCGGTCTCCCGCGACGCGGTGCCGTTGCCGATGGCGATCAGCTCGACGCCGTGTGCGCGGACCAGACGTTCCAGGGTGGCCAGTGCCTCGTCCCAGCGCGCCTGCGGCTTGTGCGGATAGACGGTGTCGGTGGCGACGACCTTGCCCGTGCCGTCGACGACGGCCACCTTCACACCGGTGCGGTAACCCGGGTCGAGTCCCATGGTCGGCCGGGTCCCGGCCGGTGCGGCGAGCAGCAGGTCGCGCAGGTTGGCGGCGAACACGCGGACGGCCTCGTCCTCGGCCGCCTGTCGCAGGCGCATGCGCAGGTCGATGCCGAGGTGCAGCAGGATCTTGGTGCGCCACGCCCAGCGCACCGTGTCGAGCAGCCAGCGGTCGGCCGGGCGGCCCGCGTCGGAGATGCCGTGGCGCTCGGCGATACGAGTCTCGTAGTGATCGGCCTCGCCGCCGGGTTCGGTGGGTTCGACGGTGAGGTCGAGGGCCTCCTCCTTCTCGCCGCGGAACAGCGCGAGGATGCGGTGTGACGGCAGCTTCGCGAGCGGCTCGGCGAAGTCGAAGTAGTCGGCGAACTTGGCGCCGTCGGTCTCCTTGCCCTCGCGGACCTTCGAGGTGAGCCATCCCCTCGACCACATGGTCTCGCGGAGTTCGCCGATGAGGTCGGCGTCCTCGGCGAACCGCTCCACGAGGATGGCCCGTGCACCGGCGAGCGCGGCGGCGGTGTCGGCGACACCCGTGTCGGCGTTCACGAAGGCCTCGGCAGCGGCCGTGGGGTCCTGCGTGGGGTCGGACAGCAGGCCGTCCGCCAGCGGTTCGAGGCCGGCCTCCTTGGCGATCTGGGCCTTCGTGCGCCGCTTGGGCTTGTAGGGCAGGTAGATGTCCTCGAGGCGGGCCTTCTCCTCGGCGGCCCTGATCCGGGCTTCGAGTTCCTCGGTGAGCTTGCCCTGGGAGCGGATGGATTCGAGGATCACCGTGCGCCGCTCCTCGAGTTCGCGCAGGTACCGCAGGCGTTCCTCGAGGGTGCGTAGCTGGGTGTCGTCGAGGCCGCCGGTCACCTCCTTGCGGTAACGCGCGATGAACGGCACCGTCGAGCCGTCGTCCAGCAGGGCCACGGCGGCGTGGACCTGCGCGGGGCGGACGCCGAGCTCGCCGGCGATCTTGTCATGAAGGGACGTCCTGTCAGCCACGACACCGAATTGTGCCCGCTGGGCTTCGCGCCCATGATGGCCCCATGACCGAAACCGACGCCGTCGGCCCGGTCGATCCCAGGCCGCGCAGCCGCGAGGTCACCGACGGCCTCGAACGCACGGCGGCCCGGGCCATGCTGCGGGCCGTGGGTATGGGCGACGCCGACTTCGCGAAACCGCAGGTGGGAGTCGCGTCCTCGTGGAACGAGATCACGCCGTGCAACCTGTCGCTGCGCAGGCTCGCGGAGGCGAGCAAGCAGGGAGTGCACGCGGGCGGCGGCTATCCCCTGGAGTTCGGCACGCTGTCGGTGTCGGACGGGATCAGCATGGGGCATGAGGGCATGCACTTCTCGCTCGTGTCGCGGGAGGTCATCGCCGACTCGGTGGAGACGGTGCTGGAGGCCGAACGGCTCGACGGTGCCGTCCTCCTCGCGGGATGCGACAAGAGCCTGCCGGGGATGCTGATGGCGGCGGCCCGTCTCGACGTCGCTGCCGTGTTCGTCTACGCGGGCTCCACGCTGCCCGGCCGCCTCGACGGCCGGGAGCTCACGATCATCGACGCCTTCGAGGCCGTCGGTGCGTGCTCGCGCGGGCTGATGAGCAGGGAGGACGTCGACCGGGTGGAGCGCGCCGTGTGCCCCGGCGAGGGTGCGTGCGGCGGCATGTACACGGCCAACACGATGGCGTGTGCCGCCGAGGCTCTCGGCATGGCGTTGCCGGGTTCGGCGAGCCCGCCGTCGGTCGACCGCCGTCGCGACGGCTTCGCCCGCGCGAGCGGCGAGGCGGTGGTCGGGCTGCTGCGCCGTGGGATCACCGCGCGCGACGTCCTCACGCGGGAGGCGTTCGAGAACGCCATCGCGGTGGTGATGGCGCTGGGCGGGTCGACCAACGCGGTGCTGCACCTGCTGGCCATCGCCCACGAGGCGGAGGTCGCGCTGTCGCTGGACGACTTCTCGCGGGTCGGTGACCGGGTGCCGCACCTGGCGGACGTGAAACCGTTCGGGCGGCACGTCATGACCGCCGTGGACCGGGTCGGCGGTGTGCCGGTGGTGATGAAGGCGTTGCTCGACGCGGGTCACCTGCACGGCGACTGCCTGACAGTCACCGGGAGGACGGTGGCGGAGAACCTGGCGGAGGCGGCGCCGCCCGAGCTCGACGGGACGGTGATCCGCGAACTGTCCGACCCGATCCATCCCACCGGTGGCGTCACGATCCTGCACGGAACCCTCGCGCCGGAGGGCGCCGTGGTGAAGAGCGCGGGGTTCGACCGGACGCGGTTCGAGGGCCGAGCGCGGGTGTTCGACGGCGAGCAGGCGGCGATGGCTGCACTGCCGGAGCTGTCGGCGGGCGACGTCGTGGTGATCCGCTACGAGGGGCCGCGGGGCGGGCCGGGCATGCGCGAGATGCTGGCCGTCACCGGGGCGATCAAGGGTGCGGGGCTGGGCAGGGACGTGTTGTTGCTGACCGACGGCCGGTTCTCCGGCGGCACCACGGGGCTGTGCATCGGCCATGTCGCACCGGAGGCCGCGCACGGCGGGCCGATCGCGTTCGTTCGCGACGGCGACCCGATCGTCGTCGACCTGTCGAGCCGGACGCTCGACCTGCTGGTGGAGGACGCCGAACTCGCGCGGAGACGCGACGGCTGGAGCCCACCGGGGATCGAGCACCGTGGCGTGCTGGGCAAGTACGCACGGCTCGTGCGCTCGGCCTCCGAGGGCGCGGTGTGCTCGTGACGTTCAGGCGCCCAGTTTCTCCTCGATCCACCTGACCCCGAAGTCGACCACGTCGGCTGCCTCGAACAGATGGCTGCGTGCGGCACCCACCTGGCCCGTGTGCCCGAAACCCGCTTTCAGCAACTCCTCCGCGATCACGCCGAACGGGTCCTCGTCCGACCCCACGACGGGCGAGTAGTCGAAGGCGCCGTTCTCGGAGTCGATGTCGCAGAACCGCCGCCACACTCGCTCGCCGTCCACCTCGATGGGCATCTCGTAGGAGACGAAGATCTTGTTCGGGGCGTCGGCGAGGGCCTCCGCGTGGTGCAGCAGCGTGATGGTGTCCAGCGGTGCGCCGAGCAGCAGCACCCGGCCGCCGACCTCCGTCAGCCGGGCGAGCGGACTGCCCGGGCCGTGCGGGTCGTCCCACGGGTGGTCGGCCATCAGCTCCTCCGCGCGCGACCCCAGGGCGGCGAAGCTCACGTCGGGATGCCTGCTGCGCACGGCGCCGGGCCAGCGGCGCAGCGCCTCCGGTAGCCGGCCGTTGTCGTGGTCGGCTTCGCTGAGCTCGGGGTGGAAGGCGGGGTGTTCCGCCCGGATCCGCTCCTGCCACTGCCGGGGCCAGGTGAGGAAGTCGTACGGCGGTGCGTCGTTCCAGCCGCACGTGACCATCAACGTCCCTCGTGGACCGACCACGTCCAGCAGCGCGTGGACGAGCGTGGCGGGCCCGCCCGCGACGTAGCCGAGCGCGGACAGGCGAGTGTGGAACATGACGGTGTCGCCCTCTCGCAGACCGAGGGCCGCGAGGTCGGCTCCGATCCTGCTGCGTGTCACGGGGCCGCCGGAGCGGCGGAGCAGGGCGAACTCGTCCATGGTGCGGAGTGTATTCCCCGACCCGACCGGATGAATTCGATTTTCCGGCTCCGGACACGCGCTCCGGCAGCACGGTTCTGTCCGCCCCCGCTGATAGTCAGTTGTCACCACAGCACCGCACACGGGGAGGCAGCATGGTGAAGGCACTGGTGGCCACGTCGGTGACGCAGGGCTTCCGGGACAACGACTACCACTGGTGTGTCGACGGGGAGCTGGTGTGGATCGCGCCGACGTGTTCGAAGGACCGCGACGATCCCGACGGCGGTTGCGGCTGCGGGCGCGGCTTCGCCGGGTTGTCGTCCCATCGCGCCACCACCACCGCGATGGTTCGCACCCTGCACGGCATCAGCCGCGAGGACTACGTCATGGTGCTGCGGTCCAGTGTGGAGGAGCAGGGCTACGACATCGTCGACGTGGAGGGGCTGGCCGACTCGCTGCTCGACCTGGTGGCGGACCTTCCCGACGGTGCCGTGCTGGAACACCGGCTGGACTACGTGCAGGTCAGGCAGGGGGTTCCGTGACGTCCGCCGTCGGGCCGTGCGCACCGGCCAGCGCGGGCAGCCCGTCGATGCTGTAGGAGTTCCTGCGCCGCTGGTAGTCGGCCACGTCCTCGGGTGTCCGGCGAGCGTTGTGCCGGGTGAGCAGGTCGCGGTCGCCGCGGTAGGACATCAGTGGGACCGAGAAGCCGCAGGAGTCGCTCACGCGGTCCACGGTCACGTCGATGATCGCTCGCAGGGCCGGAGCGGGCTCGATGTCGAAGCGGGCGAGCAGTTCGGCGAATCCGGGCGAGCCGGGCAGGACGGGCACGCCCCTGCCGTGCAGCCGGACCACGTTGGGCGGACCGTCGAACGCGCAGAACATCAGCACGATGCGGCCGTTGTCGCGCAGGTGCGCGATGGTCTCGGCGCCGCTGGCCGTGTAGTCGAGGTAGGCGACCCGGTGGTCGCCGAGGACGGTGAAGCTGCCCGAGAGGCCCTTCGGCGACACGTTGACGTGTCCGTCGAGCGCCGCCGGGGCCGTGCCGACGAAGAACACCGGCTGGGACAGGAGGAAGTCCCGCAACCGCTCGTCGATCCGGTCGTGCAACTTCATACGTGTCCTCCCCCGGTTCGTCGCTGCGATTCTAGGGTGAGTCGCCTCGGCCGTCGACGTCGTGACGAACGCGTGCGTTGGCGTGCGGAACTGTCACGGTGCCGTCACCGTCCTGGCGAGCGGCGTTCCTAACTTGGCCGTCGATCAAGATCGACAGCCGCAGGGAGCAGCCGATGTCACTGGTAGCGGAGCAGGCACCGCCACGGCGTGAGGTGCCGGGCCCCCGTCCCGGGCGCCCGAGAGGCCAGATGTGGCGTTGGCCTGACGTGCTGTCGGTGGTCGGCGGTACCGCGGCCATCGGGTGGCACGCGACGTTGTACGGCAACTGGCTCATCGACGACGCGGCCATCACCTTCGCCTACGCGCGGAACGTCTCCGAGGGACACGGCCCCGTGTTGCAGCCCGGGGCGGAGCCGGTGGAGGGCTTCTCCAACCCGACGTGGCTGGTACTGCTCGTACTCGGCCGCATGGCCGGCCTGTTCGACCGGGGAACGATCGCGGGCGTGCCCGACTACGTGCTGTTCCCCAAGGGGCTGGCACTGGTGTGTTGCGCGGGCGTGCTCGTGCTGTGCCACCTGGTCTTTCGCAGGGTGTCACACAGAGCGTGGGCGGCGACGGCGGTGGCCGGGGCGTTCCTGGCGTCCGTGCCCTCGTTCGTCATCTGGTGCTTCTCCGGACTGGAGAACTCCCTGTACGCGCTGCTGGTGGCGGGGCTCGCGTCCGTGCTGGTGCGCGCAGCGCTCGACGGCCGACTGCTCACCGGGAAGGTGACCGTCGTCGCCGGAGTCCTCGCCGCGCTCGCCGGGCTGACGCGTCCTGACGGCATGATCTACGTCGCGGCGTACCCGATCGTCGCCGTGCTCCTGGTGAGAGGCCGATGGGCCGTCCTCGGTCGCCGGGTCGCGACATCGGTGCTGGTGTTCGCCGTGCCTGTGGGCGCCTGCGTGGTGTGGCGACTGCTCGTGTTCGGCCAGTGGTTGCCCAACACCTCGGTCGCCAAGAAGCAGGACCTGCCCACGCTGGTCGACGTGGTGGCGTCCGGGGAACTGGTGGCCTACGCGGGCGCGCCCGCCGTGCTCGCCGTCGTCGCGGCACTGGGGGCGCTGTGGCCGCGGCGACCGTGGTGGTGGCCCGCTCTGGCCGTGCTGCTGACGGTCGCCGGGCTCGCCGTGACGGCGTACTCGGTGCTCGAACGCGACTGGATGGCGCAGCACCGGTTCGCCACGCCGCTGTGGGTGGTGGCCGCGTTGATCGGCACGCTCGTCGGTGCGGAGCTGCTCCGGCGGTGCCAGGCGCCGCGGTCGCGTGTGGCGGTGTCGACGGTACTCGCCGTCGTGCTCGGTGGATCGCTCGCCTCGCATGTGGAGAACGCGCTGGAGTTCCGCGACAACGTCGACGTCCCGGCGTGCTACGTCGCCGACCGGCTGGGACGGGGATTCAACGCCTACGCCGACACACTCGGGATCGAGGAAGGCTCGGTGCTGCTGCCCGACCTGGGTGGTTCGGCGATGACCAGTCGTCTCCGGCTGGTCGACATGGCGGGTCTCGCCGAACCGAGGATCGCCGCCCACATCCACGACCGCGACATGGCGGGGCTGCGTGACTACGTCTTCGAGGATGTCAAGCCGACGTTCATCCACTCGCGGGGGCCGTGGAGCGCGGGCAACGGTGTTCCCTCCGATCCACGACTGGCCCGCGACTACCACGCGCTCTACCTGTACGCGGGGGACGATCCACCCAACGGCGACTGGGTCCGTAAGGACGCGGTCACCGACCCGGCGGCCCTGGAGCGGGCGCGGGAGTACGCGAGGACGGAACTCGCCGGGGTGGATCGGGCTTCCGGTGGATGGGACACGCGGCACTGCGGGGAGACACTGCACGTGGGGCAGACCACGGTCGGCCGGCTCGTGCTGGAGTGACTCAGTCCTTCGCCGTGCCGGTGTGGCCAGGCGGGGTGCGGGGCAGCGTCACCGTGAACACGGCACCGCCGGCTCGGGTGACTTCGATACGTCCACCGTGGACGGTGACGTTCTCGACGGCGATGGCCAGCCCGAGTCCGGTCCCTCCGTCGGTGCGGGCGGCGTCGCCCCGGACGAAGCGGTCGAACACCGCGGGCAGGAGGTCGTCGGGAACACCGGGGCCGTGGTCGGCCACGCGGAGCACCACCGTGTTCGGGTCGGTGCCGCCGACCTCCACGGTGACCGGAGGCGCGCCGTGCACCAGGGCGTTGGTGATCAGGTTGCTCAGTACGGTGTGCAGCCGGCGGGGGTCGGCCACCACGGTGGTGTCACCGGTGACACGCACCGTGACATCGGAGTCCGGGGCGACGAGGGAGACGACGTCCTCGACCAGTTCGGGCAGCTCGCACCGGTCGGGCCGCAGCTGTGCCGTGCCCGCGTCGAACCGGGAGATCTCCAGCAGGTCCTCGACGAGTCGGGCCAGCCTGCGGGTCTGTTCGCCGAGCAGCGAGGCCGACACGGCACGGGTGGCGGGGTCGTCGAGACTGTCCACGGACGCGACCATGGTGGCCACCGGCGTGCGCAGGTCGTGTGCCGCGTCGGCGATGAACCGTTGCTGCTGCCGGTCCTTGGCGTGCAACTGCGCGATCACCGTGCCGAGGCGTTCGGCCATGTCGTTGAACTCCCTGGCGAGTTCGGCGAGTTCGTCGCCGCCGCGGACGGGCAGCCGGACGTAGAGCTCGCCCGTCCCGAACCGCCGTGCCGCCCTCGCCGCGGCACGCACCGGTCGTTGGGCGAAGTGCGCGGCCTGGAGCGCGGCTCCCGCCGACAGGACGGTCACCACCACGGCCACCACCGCGAGGGTGTGCCGCAGAGCCGAAAGGTCGTCGTGCAGCCGGCGCATGCTGTACTCCTCGACGAGCACGAGGTCCGGCTCGACGAGCCCCGCCACCAGGTACACCGGGTTGCCGTGCCGGTCCGGGAACTCCGTGGAGGCGGTCGCACCCGTGCGCGCACGGTCGACCAGCCAGGCCGGGACGACCAGCGACTTCGACCGGACCACCGCCTGCCCGTCCGCGACCGAGTCCGAATAGACACCGCCGACCGGGACGGGACGCTTGCCTTCGACGGCGAACTCGTAGAGTGCCCAGTGCATCCCCTCGCGTTCCCGCACGAAGTGAGTGACCGTTTCGAGCCGGTTGCCGCCCGGATGTTGGTGGACTCGTGCTCTGGCCTGCTGAAGGTCGGAGGCGAACCCCACGTCCGCCGCCAGGGTGAACCGTTCCGTGGAGGAGTCGGCCTGGAACCGGTACACCATCAGCGCCATGACCGTGGTCCCCGCGGCACAGACCACGGCCACGACCACGGCGATGCGAGCTCGCAGGCCGAGCGGACGGCGCCTGCGCGTACCGAGGCGACGCGGCTTCACGGTTTCGTCAACCGGTAACCGAGGCCGCGGACGGTCCTGAGCAACACCGGGTTGGCCGGATCCTCCTCGATCTTCGCGCGCAGCCGCGCCACGGTGGCGTCCACGAGCCTGGAGTCGCCGACGTAGCCGTAGTCCCAGACCCGTTTGAGCAGCGACTGTCTGCTCAACACCTGTCCCGGGTGGTCGACGAACTCGAACAGCAACCTCGTCTCGGTGGCGCTGAGGCTCAGTTCCTCACCGTGTCGGGTGACCACCATCGCGGCGCGGTCGAACTCCAGCGACCCGATCCGCACCACCGGATCACGCGTCGAGGACGGGGCCGCCCGGCGCAGCACGGCCTTCACACGGGCGTCGAGCACGCGCGGTTCGACGGGCTTGACCACGTAGTCGTCGGCCCCGCACTCCAGCCCGGCGACGACGTCGATGGCGTCACCGCGGGCGGTCAGCAGGATGATCGGCACGGTGAGGGCGGCCCGGACGCGGCGACACACCTCGAAGCCGTCGACTCCAGGCAACATCAGGTCGAGTACCACCACGTCGGGCACCACGCGGTCGTCCAGCAAGGTGCGCAACGCCGCCTCACCGGAGGGGTTCGTGGTCACCTCGTGTCCCAACCGCCGCAACGCGAGGCTGAGCGCCGTCGCCAGCGCGGTGTCGTCCTCGACCAGCAGAACCCTGGGCATGGGGCCGCAGCTTAGCGGCATCGGACGACCGCGCCCGGAGTCGTGCGTTACGGTCGGCCGGGGAGGTGCGGGCATGGTCACCGGAATCCCCGGGATCCCCAGAATCGTCATCGCGGCACCGGGCACCGGGCACGGCAAGACGAGCGTCGCCACCGGGTTGATGGCGGCGTTGCGTGCCCGTGGGACGGCGGTGTCCGGACACAAGATCGGCCCTGACTTCATCGACCCCGGCTACCACGCGCTGGCCACGGGCCTGCCGCCCCGCAACCTCGACCCGATCCTGCAGGGACGAAAGCGGGTCGCGCCGTTGCTGGCGCACGGGGCTCGCTCGGCCGAGGTGGCCGTGATCGAGGGTGTGATGGGCTTGTTCGACGGCGCTCTCGGCACGCGGGGCCGTGCGTCCACGGCACACGTCGCGGCACTGGTGTCGGCGCCCGTGGTCCTCGTGGTGGACGCGTGGACGGCCAGCCGCAGCATCGCCGCGACGGTTCTCGGATTCGCCCGTTACGACCCCGGCGTCCGGCTCGCCGGTGTGATCCTCAACCGGGTCAACGCGCGGGCTCACGAGGACGAGATCCGCGAGGCGCTCGAGCCGACCGGCATCCCGGTGCTGGGTGTCCTGCCGTACGACGAGTCGCTGCGGGCTCCGGACCGGCACCTCGGGCTGGTTCCGGCCGGGGAGCGGGGTGCCGACGCGCGCACCCTCGTGTCCGGACTGGCCGCGTGGGTGGAGTCTGGAGTGGACCTCGACGCGATCGTACGGGTGGCACGGTCGGCGCCCACCTTGCCGGCTGCGGTGTGGGATCCGGCCGAACACGTGCCCGCCGGGCCGCGTCGGCGCGTGGTGGCGGCGGCGTCGGGTGCGGCGTTCACGTTCCGCTACACCGAGACCGCGGAGTTGCTCGACGCCGCGGGTATCGACGTGGTCGATCTCGACCCGCTGCGCGACGAGGTGTTGCCCGAAGGCTGCGCGGGCCTGTACTTCGGCGGGGGGTTCCCCGAGGTGCACGCGCGGGAACTGTCGGGAAACGCCAGGCTTCGGAGGACCGTCGCGGACGCCGTGGCGCGCGGCATGCCGGTGGCGGCCGAGTGCGCGGGCCTGCTGTACCTGTGTCGCGAGCTCGACGGGGCGCCGATGGTCGGCGCGCTCGACGCGGTGGGCCGGACGACCGGCGGTGGTGGTCTCGGCTACCGTGACGCCGCCTCGCCCGGCGACTCGCTGCTGGCGGTGCGGGGCCAGCGGGTGAGTGGGCACGAGTTCCACCGCACGGTGGTCGAGCCGCGCCACGGGCCGCACCCGGCCTGGGAGTGGGAGGGCGGAGCGGAGGGTTTCGCGTCGCCGAGCCTGCACGCCTCCTACCTGCACGTCCACTGGGCGGGCCACCCGGAGGTGGCGCGCCGCTTCGCCTCGGCCGTGTGGAACTGGCCGGACCGCCCGAACGAGTGACGCCCAACGCCGTGTCCGCAGGCTGTGCGCGGGTGTTCGCAGGTGACGTTCCCACCCCGCTTCATGGCGTACAGGAAGTGCGGACACGCGTACGAGAGCTGCGGACACGGCGTCAGGGGGACGGGCCCGGGCCCGGGAACCACCAGCCCGGGCGGACCTGGCGGTCGCGGTGGATCGTGGGCGGATTTCCTTCCTCGTACGGCTTGACGGCGTACAGCGCGCCCCACGGCTGGCCGGGGTCGCCCGCGAGGTAACTCGGGATCTCCGGTTTCGCCGCGACCTCGTCGAGATTGCCGAGAACACCTCCCGCGGCGGCGCTCGCCCAGCCCGCCTCGTCGGCGAGCGAGCCGGCCGTGAGGTGGTAGTCGGGCAGCTCCAGCACTCCGTCCCGGATCTTCATCGGCGTCAGGCACGGGTACACGAACGAGGCGGGCCAGTCGATGTAGACGGTGGAGTCACCGACCCGGTCGGTCAACGTCGTGAACGACGGCGCGCGCGGTGCGGTGACGGCCACCCAGCCGTCGTCGGTGAGGTCGTCGTCCACCGCGGTGATCCTCACCGCGTCGGCCTCGCGCGGAACGTCCGACAGCGACAGGCGCGCGTCCTCCCACAGGCCGGTTCCCGCGCCGGGAGCCAGCGCGGTGCGGGTGATGAGCTCCTCGACACCGTGCGGGGCCTGCCGTCCGAACTCGACGTCCACCCCGGTGGCTTTGCCGGGCGGCGAGGCGACGGCGACGACGACCTGCGCGGAGCCGTCGCCCCCGCTGTCACGCGGCAGCCGGTACCACGGGGAGTCGAGCCGTCCGGTCGGTGTGGCCGCCTGGTCGTGGCTGCTCCACATCGGCGTGGTCTCCGCGGTGAACCCGTGTGGGGGGCCGTCGATCGGGTCCTCCGCGGAGGTGGGGCGGGTGTGGAAACCGGTGCCGGATGCCGTGCTGCCGGACAGCGGGGAGAGCACGCCGGCCGCCGGGTCACGTTCCACCATGACGTGGTCGCCGAGGCCGCAGTGGTCGCCGGTGAGGTGGGCGAGGTTGGTGGCTCCGAGGCTGTAGGTGCCGCGTTGCTCGATCATGGCCTTGACCATGCTTCCGATCGTGGCCAGTACCACGGCCCCGCACACCACGACGACGGCCGCCGAGCCCCGCCACAGCGCCGTACGGGGCCGTTCCGGTGGTGGCGGTGGGCCGGGACGCTGGGCGCGGACGTTCTCCGCGAACGCCACCACACCTGCCACGAAGGCGGCGAGTGTCAGCAGCGTGGACAGGGTGATGCCCCCGAACTCGGGCGGCCGGTCGAACCACGGCACGCCGACCTGCGACACGAACCAGTAGGAGTTGGGCGCGGTCGCCGAGACGGCGGCGACGAGCAACAGGCCCGCCACGAACGCCGCGTGGTTGCGCCGCGACCGCAGTACGGAGGCGCTGGTGGCGAGTGCGGTCAGGGCGGCCATGGCCGCGCCCACGGCCGCGAACGCGCCGAAGTGGTGGGTCCACTTGGTCGGGGTGAGGGCCAGCAGCACGAAGAACAGTGCCCCGGTGCCGATGAGGCGACGGCTGGGGCCCAGCGCCGCGCCGGGGATACGGTCGCGTCGCAGCAGCACGGCGAGACACGTCACCGTGCACAACACCAGCAGGAGCACGGGGAACCGCCGGGTCAGCGAACCGTCGGCTCCCTGGCTGAACAACAGCTGGTAGCGGGCGAGTTCCTCGAACCACGACATGCTCGGCCCCACCTCGTCGCGCAGGCGGATCGCCTCGGACACGCTCGGAGGCGTCTGGTCGGCGAACACGGCGAGCAGCACGAGCGAGCCGGAGGCGAACACCGGAACCAGGGTGGCCGTCCAGCCGTGCCCGGCATGGTGGCGCAGCAGGCGGAACAGGGGCCGGGCGGCCACCAGGAACGGGGCGACGGCGATCAGACCGGTGGGTGTGGCGGCGAAGGTGAACGCGGCCGCGCCGACACCCAGGCACACGGGCAGCAGCCTGCGGGTGGCCAGCGCGTACTCCACGGCCCACAGCGTGAGCAGCGAGCCCAGCACGGCCACCGGCTCGGGGCGCACGCCGTTGTCGTAGGGCAGCCACCAGACGCAGAACACGGTCGCGGCGGCCCACCCCGCCGCGCGACTCCGGCGCACGGGCACACCCAGTCGCGGCAGCACCTTGCGGCTCAGCAGCAGCCAAGCGGCCACCCCGAGAAGGAACGACGGCAGGCGGATCCACGGAGGCGCGGCGCTGAAACCCGCCAGGAGCGCGTAGACGTGGTAGAACCAGCCGAACGGCGCTTCGGCGACCCCGAACCAGCGGTGGTAGTTGGTGAGGTATCCGGCGTCGTCGGCGACCCTCGCCATGGTGAGGATGTAGCCGTCGTCCGACGTGACGGGGCCGATGACGACCCACGCGGCGAGCACGCCGACCACGGCCACGTCGCGTCCGGTGGGCCGCCACCGGCCGTGGCCCTGCCTGCGTGGGACTCGGCGGCCGAGGACGGTGTCGCTGCGGGCCACCGCCGCCAGGCAACCGAGCGCCGCGACGACGCCGAGCACCGCGACGGCGAGCTTCACGGTGGTGGGCGACGACTGGTAGCGCGTGTCCGGTGTGATCGACACGGTGAGGCCGGCCACCGGGTCGCGGGTACCGTCCAGATCGGAGTAGACGCCCACGATGCGGGGCCGGACGTCGCCACCGACGTGATGGACGACGGCGTCGCCCACGGTCAGCGTGGTGGCACCGGGATCGGAGCGCAGCCCGACGGAGCATCCCCGGTCGGGCAGTGTCGTGCGCACGACCTGCTCGCCGCGATGGACCGCGAGGAGTTCACCGTCCCGCACGGTCAGTCGCAGTCCCACGCCGCTGGCGTCGCGGGCGGGTGGGATCGTGGACAGCAGCAGCGCCGGGCCGGACGTGCGGGCGTCGAGCGAGCGGACCGCGGCGCAGGGTAACTCCGCGGAGGTGTCCAGCGCCCAGTACGACGCCAGCGGCGCGTTGACCGCCGTGGTGTCGCCGCCGACCGGCCAGGTGATGCGGGCGGTCTCCTGCACCACCGGAAGGAACGGGAACACGACCGCGGCGAGCACCGTGACGAGCCCCGAGATCACCGCCGACCGTCGCCAGGCCCGCATCCGGGACCGGCCCGTCGCGGTCCCGGATGCGCCGTCCGGAGTATCCGGGAGCGTCGAGGTGGCGGAGTCCATCAGTCCTCACGCTAGCCCGAGTGGCCGTGGCGGCCCGGCCGACGAGTCACCCTCCCGTGGGTCAGGCCGGAACGGACAGCACGACGAGGACCACCACGGTGGTGAGTTCGACACACGCGCCGAGGACGTCGCCGGTGAGCCCGCCGAACCGGCGGACGGCGTGCGCGAGCAACACCGCCGCGCACGCCCAGCCGAGGACCGGCGCCAGGAAGCCGTGCCACCAGGCGATGCCCGGCACCACGGCGCAGGCGAGGAGTCCACCCGAGACCAGCGCCCCAGCCACCCACGGCGGCACGGTGCCCGCGACCGCCGCGCCGAGCCCGTCGGGGCGGGCCGAGGGCACTCCCCGCACACAGCACAGCGGCAGCACCGCACGTCCCGCCAGCACCGCTGCGGCCACGGCGGGCACACCCACGCCCGCGGTCACCGCGCCCGCGAGAGCCGCCACCTGGCCGAGCAGCACGAGCACCAGGGTGACGACCCCACTCGGGCCCACGTCGCCGCGCCGCATCACCGCCAGTGCGCGGTCCCGGTCGTAGGAGGCGGCGAGGCCGTCGGCGACGTCGGCCAGCCCGTCGAGGTGCAGGCCACGGCTGCCGAACGCCACCGCACCGATCGCGGCGACCGCCGTCACGAACGGGGGCAGGCCGAGCCACGTCCCGGCGAGAACGGCCAGCACCGCCACGCCTGCCAGCGGGAGCGCGGCCAGCGGCGCGAGCACCATGGCCACGGCGGCCACGCGGCGGTTCACCACTGACGGCGCGGCGACGGGCAGCACCGTCAACGTGCCCACCGACATCAGCACGCCGTCCCGCAGAACGGGGGAGTTCCGCCTCACGTCGCCTCGGCGAGGGTGCTCATGCCCGCGAGCACCGCTCTGGCGGCGCGGAGCACGGGCACCGCCTGCACCGCGCCGCTGCCCTCGCCCAGGCGCAGCCTCAGGTCGAGGATCGGTTCCAGGCCGAGCGAGGCGAGCCCGAGCCTCTGTGCCGGTTCGGTCGAGGCGTGCCCGGCCAGCCACCACCGCGCGGCGCCCGGGGCGATGTCACGGGCCACGAGTGCCGCGGCGACGGAGAAGACCCCGTCGAGCACCACCGGGGTCGACCGCACGGCCGCCTGCACCAGGAAGCCGGCGGTCGCCGCCGCGCACGCGCTGCCGAGCGCGGTGAGCCGGTCGAACGGGTCACCGACCCGGTCCCCGGCGCGGCGCAGTGCCCGGTCGACCACCGCCACCTTGTGAGCGCGTCCCGGCTCGTCGACTCCGGTGCCGGTACCCACGACCTCCCGCGCGGGCAGGCCGAGCGAGGCCCCGGTCAGCGCGGCGGCCACCGTGCTGTTGCCGATACCCATGTCGCCGGGCACGAGCACGCACGCCCCGGCGTCGATCTCCTCGTCGGCCACGGCCCGGCCCACGGAGAAGGCCCTCTCGGCCTCTCCCGGTGCCAGCGCGTCCTCCACGTCGACCGAGCCGGAACCGCGTCTCACCTTGCGGGCGACGACCTCGCGCGGCACGTCGTCGAGCTCGGCGTCGACGGCGACGTCCAGCACCCGCACCCGCGCGCCGACCTCGCGCGCGAGCACGGTGACGCCGCTGGTGCCCGCGCAGAACACGCGCACCATCGCCGCGGTGATCTCGCGCGGGTACGCGGACACACCCGGCGAACCCGGCGCCGTCCTCGACACGCCGTGATCGCCCGCGAACACCACGACGCGCACGTCGTCCAGCGGACGCGGCGGTACCGTGCCGTGAGCGCCGCACAGCCACGCGGCGAGCTCCTCAAGCCTGCCGAGCGAGCCGACAGGTTTGACCAGCTCGTCGAGCCGCCGTCGCGCCTGGTGCTCCGCCGTCGCGTCGGGCAGCGGCACGTGGATGGGCGCCGCCGTGCTCACAGCCGACCTCACAGGTGCATCACCCGCCCCGCCACGACGAGCCGCACCGAGTCCGAACCCGCCGCGACGGCGGTGTTGAGAGCACCCAGTACGTCCCGGAACACGCGACCCGAGTGCGTGGCGGGAACGACGCCCGAACCCACCTCGTTGCTGACCGCCACCACGGGAACGGTGGTGGCGTGCCAGGCGTCGACGAAGTCCTGCAACCGCTCGTCCACCGCGTGCTGCCAGCCGGACCGCTGCTCCCACGCGCCCGCTTCGTCGAGCACCCGGGTCAGCCAGGTGCCGAGGCAGTCCACGAGCACCGGCGCGGTGGTGGACCGGAGCACGCCCGAGATGTCCATGGTCTCGACCGTGCGCCAGTGGGCGGGCCGCCTGGCGCGGTGGGCCGCGACTCTCGCCGCCCACTCCGGGTCGGCGTCGCCGGGAGGTGCGCTGCCCGCCACGTAGACCACGTACCGGTACCGCGACATGAGCTGCTCGGCGTGTCGTGACTTGCCGGATCGGACCCCGCCCAGGACGAGCGTGCGCGGACCGCCACGTGCGCGACGGCCGTACTTGCGCAGGAGCAGGGCCCCCTCCTCCAGCCGTCCGGCCACGAACTCGGTGACCCGCCGCCTCGGATCAGTCATCATGGTCGGACATTCTCGCCCACAACACCGGTTTTCCGCTGCCGTCGCGGGCGAAAGGCGACGTTTGTGCCTTTCGCCCGCGATGGTCGGCACGGGTCAGGCGATCGGCCGGTCGGTGGGTGAGATGGGAGCGGGCAGCACGTCGCGCCCGGTGAGGTAGGCGTCGACACCCGCCGCGGCCGAGCGCCCTTCCGCGATCGCCCACACGATCAGCGACTGGCCACGCCCCATGTCACCGGCGACGAACACCTTGTCCACGCTCGTGGCGAACGACGCGTCGCGGGCGACGTTGCCGCGGGCGTCCAGCTCGACGCCGAGCCGGTCCAGCAGACCCTCCCGCTGCGGGCCGACGAACCCCATCGCGAGCAGCACGAGCTGAGCGGGCAGTTCCCGCTCGGTGCCCTCGACAGGCACGAACCGGCCGTCCTCGCGCCGCACCTCGACCAGCCTCAGCGCGCGCAACCTGCCCTCGTCGTCGGCGAGGAACTCCTGCGTGTTCACCGAGTAGAGCCGCTCACCGCCCTCCTCGTGCGCCGACGACACCCGGTAGATCATCGGGTAGGTCGGCCACGGGTGTGCCTCCGACCGCGCCTCGGGCGGCTTCGGCATGATCTCCAGCTGGGTCACCGAACGCGCGCCCTGCCGGTGTGCGGTGCCGACACAGTCGGCGCCCGTGTCACCACCGCCGATCACGACGACGTCCTTGCCCGCCGCGTCGATCGGCGAGGCCGCCAGCGCACCGGAGGCGACCCGGTTGGCGAACGGCAGGTACTCCATCGCCTGGTGTACACCGGGCAGTTCCCGGCCGGGCACCGGCAGGTCGCGAGCCGCTGTCGCCCCACCGGCCAGGACCACCGCGTCGTGGCCCGCGAGCAGCTCGTCGACGGAGAGGTCCACACCGACGTCCACACCCGTGCGGAACTCCGTGCCCTCCGCCCGCATCTGGTTCAGCCTGCGGTCGAGCCGGAACTTCTCCATCTTGAACTCGGGAATGCCGTAGCGCAGCAGACCGCCGATCGCGTCGGCGCGCTCGTAGACCACCACGTCGTGGCCCGCGCGCGTCAACTGCTGCGCCGCCGCCAACCCGGAAGGGCCGGAGCCCACCACGGCGACCCTCCTGCCGGTTCTCGTCTCCGGCGGCTGCGGGGTGACCCACCCCTCGTCCCAAGCCCGGTCGATGATCGAGACCTCGACCCGTTTGATCGTCACGGGGTCGTCGTTGATCCCCAGCACGCACGCCGCCTCGCACGGCGCGGGGCACAACGTGCCCGTGAACTCGGGAAAGTTGTTCGTGGCGTGCAGGCGCTCGATGGCGTCGCGCCAGTCGTCCCGCCACGTCAGGGTGTTCCACTCCGGAATCAGGTTGCCCAGCGGGCAACCCTGGTGGCAGAACGGGATGCCGCAGTCCATGCAGCGCCCGGCCTGCCCGGTGAGTTTCGAGGACTCGAACTCCTCGTAGACCTCCCGCCAGTCCCGGATACGGATGTCCACGGGACGGGACTTCGGGACCTCGCGTTCGGTGGTCAGAAAACCCTTGGGGTCAGCCATTGGCCACCTCCTGTGTCTTGCGGGGCACCCGCACCCGGTCGGCGGCAATGGCTGCGTATGCAGTGTCAGCCATTGGCCACCTCTGTGTTTTGCGGGGCACCCGCACCCGGTCGGCGGCAATGGCTGCGTATGCAGTGTCAGCCATTGGCCGCCTCTGTGTTTTGCGGGGCACCCGCACCCGGTCGGCGGGCATGGCTGCGCTGTGATTCTCAGCCATTGGCCACCTCCATGATCGCGACATTGACGTCCCGCCCCTCGCGCTCCGCCTCGGCACGCGCGCGCAGGACCCGCTTGTAGTCCTTCGGCATGACCTTCGTGAACCGTCCCAGCGCGGACTCCCAGTCGGTGAGCAGCGCGTGCGCCACCGCCGACTCCGTCTCCACGTAGTGCCGCTCGATCGCGTCGCGGAGGAACTCCTCGTCCTCGTCGTCCAGCGGATCGAGGTCCACCATGTCGGGGTTCACGCGGACGGGCCGCAGGTCGAGCACGTAGGCGACGCCGCCCGACATGCCCGCCGCGAAGTTGCGGCCCGTGCGGCCGAGCACCACGACGTGCCCGCCGGTCATGTACTCGCAACCGTGGTCGCCGACGCCTTCGACGACGGCCAGCGCACCGGAGTTACGCACGCAGAACCGCTCGCCCACCCGGCCACGGAGGAAGAGCTCACCACCGGTGGCGCCGTAGCCGATCACGTTGCCGGCGATGACGTTGTCCTCGGCGGCGAACCGGGCCTCCCTCGGCGGCCGCACGACGATCCGGCCACCGGACAGGCCCTTGCCGACGTAGTCGTTGCCGTCACCGACCAGCCGCAGCGTGATGCCCCTGGGCACGAAAGCGCCGAACGACTGGCCCGCCGTGCCCGTGAACGTGATGTCGATGGTGTCGTCCGGCAGGCCCGCACCACCCCAGCGCTTCGTGACCTCCGAGCCGAGCATCGTGCCGACCGTGCGGTTCACGTTACGCACCGGGAGTTCGAGCTTCACCTTGTCGCCGGAGAGCAGAGCGCCCTCGGCGAGTTGGATGAGCGTGTTGTCCAGCGCCGCGTCGAGCCCGTGGTCCTGCGCCACCACCTGGTGGCGAGCCGCGCCCGGCTCCAGTTCGGGCACGTGGAGGATCGGCGAGAGGTCCAGGCCGGACGCCTTCCAGTGGTCGACGGCCTTGCGCGTGTCCAGCAGCTCGGCGTGGCCGACGGCCTCGGCGATCGAGCGGAACCCCAGCCTGGCGAGGTACTCGCGCACCTCCTGCGCGATGAACTCGAAGAAGTTCACCACGTATTCCGCCTTGCCACTGAACTTGGCCCGCAGCTGCGGGTTCTGCGTCGCCACACCCACCGGACACGTGTCGAGGTGGCACACGCGCATCATGATGCAGCCCGACACCACCAGCGGGGCCGTGGCGAACCCGAACTCCTCCGCGCCGAGCAGCGCGGCGATCACCACGTCGCGACCCGTCTTGAGCTGGCCGTCGGCCTGCACCACGATGCGGTCGCGCAACCGGTTGCTCAGCAGGGTCTGCTGCGTCTCGGCCAGCCCCAGCTCCCACGGACCACCCGCGTGCTTGATCGACGACAGGGGCGACGCCCCCGTGCCGCCGTCGTGGCCGGAGATCAGCACCACGTCCGCGTGCGCCTTCGACACCCCGGCGGCGACCGTGCCGACGCCCACTTCGGACACCAGCTTCACGTGGATGCGCGCGGCCGGGTTGGCGTTCTTCAGGTCGTGGACGAGCTGGGCGAGGTCCTCGATCGAGTAGATGTCGTGGTGCGGCGGCGGTGAGATGAGCCCCACCCCCGGCGTGGAGTGCCGGGTCTTCGCGATCCACGGATACACCTTGCCGCCGGGCAGCTGCCCGCCCTCGCCGGGCTTGGCGCCCTGCGCCATCTTGATCTGGATGTCGTCGGCGTTCACCAGGTACTCGCTGGTGACCCCGAACCGGCCGCTGGCGACCTGCTTCACGGCGCTGCGCCGCTCGGGATCGTGGAGGCGCTCCGGGTCCTCGCCGCCCTCGCCGGTGTTGGACTTGCCGCCGAGCCGGTTCATGGCGATGGCCAGCGTCTCGTGCATCTCCTGCGAGATCGAGCCGTAGGAGATGGCACCGGTCGCGAACCGCTTGACGATCTCCGAGACCGGTTCGACCTCCTCGATCGGCACCGGCGGGCGCGCACCCTCCTTGAGTTCGAACAGCCCGCGCAGCGTCATCAGCTGCCGCGACTGGTCGTCGACGGCGCGCGTGTACTCCTTGAAGACCTCGTACCTGCCGCTGCGCGTGGAGTGCTGCAGCTTGAACACCGTGTGCGGGTTGAACAGGTGCGGCTCACCCTCGCGGCGCCACTGGTAGTCACCGCCGGTTTCGAGTTCACGGTGTGCCGCCCGCACGCCGTCGGCGGGGAAGGCACGGCGGTGCCGCTCGCTCACCTCGCGGGCGAGCAGGTCGAAGCCAACTCCGCCGAGCCGCGACGTCGTGCCCGTGAAGCACGTGTCGACGACCTCGGAGCCGAGCCCGATGGCCTCGAAGATCTGCGCGCCCGTGTACGAGGCGACGGTGGAGACGCCCATCTTGGACATCGTCTTGCGCACGCCCTTGCCGAGCGCGGTGACGAGGTTGCGTGTGGCCCGCTCGGGCGTGACGTCGCCCAGCCTGCCCTGCTCCGCCAGCTCCCGCACCGTGGCCATCGCCAGGTACGGGTTCACGGCCGCGGCGCCGTAGCCGATGAGCAGCGCGATGTGGTGCACCTCCCGCGCGTCGCCCGACTCGACCACCAGGCCCACCTGGGTGCGGCTCTTCTCCCGCACCAGGTGGTGGTGCACCGCGCCCGTGAGCAGCAGCGACGGGATCGCCGCGTGCTCGGCGTCCACACCGCGGTCGGACAGCACGATGAGCCGCGCACCGTCGGCGATGGCCTCGCTCACCTCGGCGCGGATCTCGTCGAGCCTGCGCACCAGCGCCTCGCCGCCGCCCGCGACCTCGAACGTGCCGCGCACCGTGTGCGAGGTGAACTCGGGCAGGTCGCCGTCGTCGTTGGCGTGGACCAGCTTGGCGAGTTCGTCGTCGTCCAGCACCGGGAAGGGAAGCACGATCTTGCGGCAGTGCCGGGGCCCGGCCTCCAGCAGGTTGGACTCCGAACCGAGCTGCGTACGCAGCGCGGTCACCAGCTCCTCGCGGATGGCGTCCAGCGGCGGGTTCGTCACCTGCGCGAACAGCTGGGTGAAGTAGTCGTAGAGCTGCCGGGGCCTGCTGGTCAGCGGCGCGAGCGGCGCGTCGTTGCCCATCGAGCCGATCGGCTCCGCGCCGGTGCGGGCCATCGGTTCGAGCAGTACCCCGAGTTCCTCGGAGGTGTAGCCGAACGCCTGCCTGCTGCGCGTCAGCGAGGCGTCCGACGGCACCTCACGGTCGCGTTCGGGCAACTCACCCAACCGCAACAGGCCGGCGTCGAGCCACTCCGCGTACGGGTGCTCGGCGGCGAGCTCCGCCTTGATCTCCGCGTCGTCGATGATGCGGCCCTGGGCCGTGTCCACGAGGAACATGCGGCCCGGTTCCAGCCGTCCCTTGCGGACGACGGAGGACTGGTCGAGTTCCAGCACCCCGACCTCGCTGGCGAGCACCACGAGACCGTCCTCGGTCACCCAGTAGCGCGCGGGGCGCAGGCCGTTGCGGTCGAGTACCGCGCCGATCTGCGTGCCGTCGGTGAACGACACCAGCGCGGGGCCGTCCCACGGCTCCATCAGCGTCGAGTGGTACTCGTAGAAGGCCCGGCGCGCCGGGTCCATCTCCTGGTGGTTCTCCCACGCCTCCGGGATCATCATCAGCACCGCGTGGGGCAGTGACCGGCCACCGAGGTGCAGCAGCTCCAGCACCTCGTCGAACGACGCCGAGTCGCTCGCGCCGCGAGTGATCACCGGGTACAGGCGGGAGAGGTCGCCGGAGAACAACTCGGACGAAAGCTGCGACTCGCGTGCGTCCATCCAGTTGCGGTTGCCCCGCAGCGTGTTGATCTCGCCGTTGTGGGCGATGTAGCGGTACGGGTGCGCCAGCGGCCACGACGGGAACGTGTTGGTGGAGAACCGGGAGTGCACGAGACCGATGGCACTGGTGACCCGCTCGTCGGTGAGGTCGGGGAAGAACCCCTCGACCTGCGGCTCGGTGAGCATTCCCTTGTAGACGATCGTGCGCGACGACAGGCTCGGGAAGTAGACGTCCTGCTCGGCCAGTTCCCGCTCGGCTCGCTTGCGGACGCAGAACGCCGCGCGTTCCAGCTCGAGGCCGGTCACCTCGTCGCGCTGCGGTGCGAGGAAGACCTGCGCGAAGTGGGGCATGGTGGTCGCGGCGATGGCGCCCACGTGATCGGTGTCCACGGGCAGCTCACGCCAGCCCAGCACGCGCATGCCCTCTTCGGCGGCGATGCGCTCGATGGTGGAGACCGCCCTGCCCCGCGCCTGCTCGTCGCGTGGCAGGAACGCGGTGCCCGCGGCGTAACCGCCGGGTTCGGGCAGGTCGAAGTCGGTGACCTCGCGGAAGAAGGCGTCGGGGAGTTGGATGAGGATGCCCGCGCCGTCACCCGTGTCGGGTTCGGCGCCACGGGCGCCACGATGCTCCAGGTTGCGTAGCGCCACCAGGGCTTTCGCGACGATGTCATGGTTCGCGCGGCCCGTGAGGTCGGCGACGAAGGCCACGCCACAGGCGTCGTGTTCGTACTGCTCGTCGTACAAACCCTCGGAAGGCGCCGAGGGTTTGCGCGGTGCGGGGCGGGTCACGGCTGGCGGCCCCTCCTCGTGCTCGGCACAACCGGGCCACGAGAGCCCCACCGGTGCGCTGTGACGTAGCGCACTGGTCGGCTAACGATTCGGCCCGATGTTGCGATGGTCAGTTCGAAAAGGTCGATGTCGCCACTCGCGCTTCATTGCGGAAGGTCGCGGACACATCGGGTGACCACACGGCGCTGTGCGGCGGCAGAGCATTGCGCGGTCCGTGGATCCGACCACGTGGTCGTCGCGGATCCGGCGCACGAATGGTTCTCCGGGATCGCCGGGTCTTATGACAGTAATGTGAACCAGCGGTTAGCCAAATAGTCGCGATGTGTTACGTGAACAACAGCACGAGGGGATTGACGATCGCGGCATCGTTGTGCTTTCCCGCGCGCGTAGCGCTCTGACCTGCGCAAACGTCAGAGGCGGTAGGGTCTTGGGCATGGTTGAGACCGGTTCGGACCCAGGTGATTTCCTCGGCGTCGACGCCGAACTGACGGCGGACGAACGCGACATCCGCGATACGGTACGGCGGTTCGCGAAGGCGGAACTGAGCCCCCATGTCGCGGATTGGTACGAAAATGCGACGCTTCCGGCGCGAGATCTGGCGAAAAGTTTCGGCCGACTGGGCGTACTCGGAATGCACCTTACGGACTACGGGTGCGCGGGTTCGTCCGCCGTCGCGTACGGCGTCGCCTGCCGCGAGTTGGAGGCCGTCGACTCGGGGCTGCGCAGCTTCGTCTCCGTGCAGGGGTCACTGGCCATGTACGCCATTCACCGCTACGGCAGCGAGGAGCAGAAGCGGCAGTGGCTGCCCGCGCTGGCGTCGGGGGAGGCGATCGGGTGCTTCGGGCTCACCGAACCGGACGCGGGCAGTGACCCGGCGTCCATGCGCACGCGCGCACGCCGGGACGGTGCCGACTGGGTGCTGGACGGCACCAAGATGTGGATCACCAACGGAACGGTGGCCGACGTCGCCGTGGTGTGGGCTCAGACCGACGACGGTGTGCGCGGTTTCGTCGTGCCCACCGACACGCCCGGCTTCTCGGCCCACGAGATCACCCGCAAGCTTTCGCTTCGGGCCTCGGTGACGGCGGAACTGGTGCTCGACGGCGTGCGGCTGCCCTCGGACGCCGCCCTGCCCGGTGTGACGGGACTGCGCGGGCCGTTGTCGTGCCTCAACGAGGCGCGGTTCGGCATCGTGTTCGGCGTCGTGGGGGCCGCGCGCACCTGTTACGAGACGGCGTTGGAGTACACCACCACGCGCACCCAGTTCGGGCAGCCGCTGGCGGCCTACCAGCTCACGCAGCGCAAGCTGGCCGATCTCGTCGTGGAGGTGAACCGGGCGGGGCTGGTGGCGTTGCGACTCGGCAGGCTGAAGGACTCCGGTGCGCTGCACCACAGCCAGGTGAGTTTCGGCAAGCTCGCCAACGTGCGCGCGGCACTCGACGTGGCTCGCACCGCGCGGTCGATGCTGGGCGCCAACGGGATCTCGCTGGAGTACCCGGTGATGCGGCACGCGGCGAACCTCGAAACGGTATTGACGTACGAGGGAACCGAGGAGATGCACGCCCTGTCGGTGGGCCAGGCGGTGACGGGAATCCCGGCCTTCCGGGTGAGCCCCTGAGCCCCTGACACCGTGTCCGCAGCCTGCGCACGCGTGTCCGCAGGCTGCGCGCGTGTGTCTGCAGTTCGCGTACGAGCTCAGGCCTTCGGCAGGCGAGGCTCGACGAGGTAGGCGACCTCCCGAGCGACGTCACAGGCGGCGTTGACCTCTTCGGTGGCTACGTTTACGTCGATACGGGAATCATCGTCGATGGCCACAGCCAAGGTACAGCCACCCATGCTGGGGTTAGGGGCTTCCGCGGCTTTTCTGCCGTTGATCGACCCTGCGTTTACTCCGCCACCGACATCGGTCAGCGCGTCAATGCTTTGCGCGTCGCGCACTGCGAGTCCTATGACGAGGCCGTCTTCAAGAGGGTCCTGCTTCTCCTTCTGCCAGGAACAGACTCTTGCCTCCGCCATATCTTTGCTTGAATCTTGCCGAGGGGAGAAATTCCCGTACTGCTGGAGGTCCTCCGTCGGTTCGATCACGGCACATGGGTCGACCGATGCGCTGAGCTGGTCGGAGGAGGTGTGAGGGATTCCTGAAGACGTGGCTGTCGCAGAACCGCTCGGTTGGGGCTCGGTCTGGGCAATACCGGACTCTCCACCGGCGCAACCAGCGGCTGCAAGCACTACCGCAGCGAGGGCTGACAAGAGTGAGACGGACCTAGTCATTGCTTCCTTCACCTGTGGTCAGACGGAGCGGCCGGTTCGTTTTACTGCCTCGACCACGTTGGATTCCGTCTCTTCGTACTGTCCGGAGGCTCTTTGCAGCGCTTCGACGCTCATTTGGAGGACTTCCTTGAGTTGTAGAACAACCATTCGAGCTGAATCGGGACCATTGGCGGCGGCGTGCATGTGCTGTGCGACCCGCTGTCCGTACTCATGGTTGCCAAGCTGAGGCCGTTGGTCGAACACGAGTAGGTCATGCTTCATCACGTCGATGCGATCAACGAACCTCGACATCGCCTTGATCAACTCATCCGCGCTCTCCTTGCTCACGCGGAAGCCGCCGTTCTTCGCGGAGTCCACTAGGTCCGAGGCCGCGGCTTTGGCCGATGCCATCGAGGTGGCGTTGGCCGTGGTGTTGAACATGGCAGCGGCGGCGTGCATGACCCCAGCCATGCCGCTCGGCCCCTCGTAAGCCTGCCCCTGCTCGCTGAACTCTTCTGCCACTCCAAGCCCCCCAGGATGGCTGCAGCGGAACCGTTCGACCCCGCAGTGTAGCGGCGGCCGAGGTGCGGCGAGGCCGAGTTGGCATACGTCCGGCGAAACGCGTCCGCCCCCACGAAGGCCTGTCGGCGCCGTGGGGGCGGACGCGTGAGTGTCAGCGGCCGGCGAGGGCGGGGGTGTTCTCCAGCGCCCGCTCACCGGCTTCGGTGAGTACGGCGGGGACCCGCTGGCCGGGTTCGCCGGCGTAGGCGGGGCCGATGAGCCCGGCCTGGACGAGCCGGTGCGCCGTGGCCTGATCGGCGCAGGCGAGTCCGTCTACGAAGAGGTTCGTTCCACAGCCGGTGGCGATTTCGGCGTCTCCCTGCGCCACGGCTTGCAGGGTCGCGCGTTCGCGATGGTTCAGATCTGTGTCATAACCGTCCTGAGGCACCTCTGCCCCCTTGCATCCACGACCGGGGTCCTTTACCGGTCCCTTGCCCATGATTCAACCCTGTGACACCCACTTGTCGCAAAGTTGTGAGTCACATCTCATGCTTTGGTAGGAATCGAGGGGGTTTCGGTGGCGCTGAGCGCCCGGTCGAGTACCTGCGCCAGGTGGAGGGCGCGGCGCCCGGTGAGGTCGGCGATCTGGGTGCGGCAGCTGAACCCGTCGGCGAGCACGAGGTCCTCGGCGCTCGTGGCCTCGAGCTCGGGCACGAGCACCCGGTTCGCCGCCGCCACCGACACCTCGTAGTGGCCGCGCTCGACACCGAAGTTGCCCGCCAGCCCGCAGCATCCGGAGTCGAGCGTGCGGTTGTCCACACCCGCCCTGCGCAGCATCCGCTCGTCGGCGTCGTTGCCGAACACCGCGTGCTGGTGGCAGTGCTGCTGCGTCACCGCGCGTACGCCGAGCGAGCCGAACTCCGCGTCCGGCGCGTGCCTGTCGAGGAACTCCGCGAGTGTCAGCGCGGGCACGGGCGGGGTGTCGAGCAGGTCGTGGACGTCGTGGCGCAGCACGGCCAGGCAGCTCGGTTCGAGCCCCACGATCGGCGTGCCCGCCTGGATGTCCTCGCTCAACACGTCCAGCGTGCGCCGCAGCACACGGCGTGCGATGCCGAGCTGGCCCGTGGAGATCCACGTCAGGCCGCAGCACACCGAGGAGCGGGGGAGCACCACGTCGAACCCGGCGTGCTCCAGCACGCGAGTGGCGGCCACGCCGATCTCGGGTGCGAAGTGGTCGGTGAACGTGTCGGGCCAGAGCACGACTCGCGGCCGGCCACCGGGCTCGCGCCGGGGTTTGCGGCGCCACGCCCTCCGCAGCGTCGTGCGGGCGAACGTGGGCAGCTCGCGTTCGGGGGTGATGCCGCCGAGCCGCTTCGCCAGGCTGGAAACCGCGCGCGACCGTAGCGCGGTGTTGACCACGCCGGGCGCGGTGGCCGCCAGCCGCGCCCACAGCGGCAGGAACCCCAGCGAGTAGTGGCTCGCGGGGCGCAGCCTGCCCGCGTAGTGGTGGTGCAGGAACTCCGCTTTGTACGAAGCCATGTCCACGTTGACCGGGCAGTCGGAGAGGCAGCCCTTGCACGCCAGGCACAGGTCGAGCGCGTCGTGGACATCCTCGGAGTCCCAGCCGTCGGTGACGGTCTCGCCCCGCAGCATCTCGAACAGCAACCGCGCCCTGCCGCGCGTCGAGTGCTCCTCACGCCGGGTCACCATGTAGCTCGGGCACATGACGCCGGTGCTGGTGTCGATGCACTTGCCCACCCCGACGCAGCGCCGCGTGGCGGTGGCCAGACTGCCGCCGTCGTGCGGATAGCGCAGGGTGAGGGGTAGTTCCTTCACCGGTCCGGCGAAGCGCAGGTCGGCGTCGAGGGGGCGAGGCCGTACCAGGTTGCCGGGATTCAGCACGTCGTCGGGATCCCAGACGGCCTTGAAGGCCTCGAACAGGCGCAGTACCTCGGGCGAGTACATCCGGGGCAGCAACTCCGCCCTGGCCTGCCCGTCGCCGTGTTCGCCCGACAGCGATCCGCCGTGGGCGACCACGAGGTCGGCGGCGTCGGTGAGGAACCTCCGGAAGGTCGCCACGCCGCCGTCGGTGAGCAGGTCGAAGTCGATGCGCACGTGCACGCAGCCTTCGCCGAAGTGCCCGTACGGGATGCCCCGCAGCCCGTAGGAGGCGAGGAGGGCGCGGAACGACCGCAGGTAGGAGCCGAGCCGTTCCGGTGGCACGGCGGCGTCCTCCCAGCCCGGCCACGCTTCCGAGCCGTCGGCCATGCGAGTGGCGATGCCCGCGGCGGACTCGCGGATGGACCACAGCTGCCGCTGCCGCGCCGGGTCGGTGGTCACCGACGTCGCGGCACTGGTCTCGCGGGCCAGTGCCGCTGCCAGGGCTTTCGCGTTCCGGCGTGCCTCGTCGGCATCGTCCCCGCCGACCTCGACGAACAACCAGCCGCGTCCGGCGGGTAGTTCGCCGAGCGCCGCGGGACGACGGCCGTGTGAGAGGAGGGCCTCCACCAGGTCGGCGCCCATGCCCTCCACCGTGAGCGGCCGGTGCGGCAGTACCTGGGGAGCGGCGTCGGCCGCGGCGACGTCGTCGGCGAACCCCGCCACCACCAGCGCCCGGGCCCGGGGTGAGGGCACGAGCCGCACGGTGGCCTGCGTCAGCAGCACGCACGTGCCCTCGGTGCCCACGAGTGCCCTGGCGATGTCGAAGCCGTTCTCCGGCAGGAGGTTGTCGAGCGCGTATCCGGACACTCTCCTCGGCAGGGAGGGAAATCCGGTGCGCAGCACGGCGAGGTTGCGCTGGGCGAGGTCTCGCAGTGCGGCGCGGATCTCCGCCGCGCGGCCCGCGGGCTCGCCGGTGACGCGGTCGCCGGGGCCGACGGACAACCGGGCCCCGTCCCCGGTCACCACCTCCAGCGACACGACGTTGTCGGCGGTGCGGCCCCACGCCACCGAGTGCGAACCACACGCGTCGTTGCCGAGCATCCCGCCGAGCGTGCAGCGGCTGTGCGTGGAGGGGTCCGGCCCGAACGTCAGTCCGTGCTCCGCGGCGGCGGCGCGCAACGTGTCGAGCACGACCCCCGGCTCCACGCGTGCGACACGGCGTTCGGGGTCGATCTCCAGGACCCGGTTCAGGTGGCGGCTGTAGTCGAGCACCACACCCTCGCCGAGGGCCTGCCCGCCGATGCCGGTGCCCGCACCTCGCGCCGTCACCGGGACGCCGTGCGCACGGGCGACGCGCAGGGTGGCCGCCACGTCGTCGGCGGTGCGGGGGAACACGACGGCCGACGGCACGTGCCGGTAGTTCGACGCGTCCATGCTGAACATCGCCCGCGCGGAGGGGCTGTCGTCCACCTCGCCCGAGACGGCGCGGGCCAGGTCCTCGGCGAGCGTGGGCCGGACGGTCACCAGTTCTCCAGCGAGTCGGTGAGGATGCCTTCGAGGTCGTCCTCGCCCACCGCGCGGGGCGCGACGGTCAGCAGGCGCTGCTGCTTCAGCGCGCCGTCCACGAGCGTGGCAACGTCCGAACGTCCGTAGCCCACACCACCGAGTCCGTTGGGGACACCGATGTCGCGCATGAGCGAGGTCAACGCCGACGGCAGTTGCTCACGCGGGTCGCGTTGTTCGGGCGCCGCCGGGTCGAGGATGCGCGCGGCGTGCAGGTGCTTGGCCGGATCGGTGGGGAAGGTGAACCGGAAGGCGGCCGGCGCGGTGAGGGCGACCGACTCGCCGTGGGGCACCAGCGGCTCGTCCTGCGGGTAGTCGGCGGGCCGGTACTCGCGCACGCGCCCCGCGATCGGATACGCGCAGGCGTGGGGGATGTGCACGCCCGCGTTGCCGAAACCCATACCCGCGAACGTGGCGGCCAGCATCATGTCCGTGCGCGCGTCGAGGTCGCCGCCGTTCAACACCGCCTTGCGGAACGACCTCGCGAGCAGGTGCAGCGCCTTCTCGGTCCAGGTGTCGGAGATCGGGTTCGCGCCGTTGTAGGCGACGCGGGTGGCTGGCGTGTGCCGGGGGAAGGAGTGGAACGGCCGCGCGGTGTAGGACTCCAGGGCGTGGCACAGCACGTCCATACCGCTGGCGGCGGTGACCCTCGGCGGCATGGACAGGGTCAGCAGCGGGTCGATGACGGCCAGGTCCGGCCGCAGGGACGGGTGACTGATGCCGGACTTCACCTTGAGTTCGCAGAAGTCCATGATGCACACCGGCGTGGTCTCCGAACCGGTTCCCGCCGTGGTGGGTACGGCGACGAGCGGCTTGAGCGGTCCGGGTGGGGCCTTGGCGGCGCCGATCGGTTCGTTCACGTAGTCGAACAGGTCGGCGGGATGGGTCGTGAGCAGGTTGACGGCCTTGGCTGTGTCGATGGCCGATCCTCCGCCGACGCCGACGAAACCGTCCCACGTCGACTGCCGGGCGAACTCGACGGCCTCCAGGACGCTCGCGTCGGTGGGCTCGACGTGCACGCCGTCGTACACCTCCACCGTGAGGCCGCCCGCGCGGGCCGCCTCGGCGACGCGGTGGGGGACACCGGTGGCCGCGACGCCGGGATCGGTGACGATCAGCACCCGCTCGGCGCCCTGCTGCGCGAGGTCGTGTCCGATCTCGTCGACGGCGCCCGCGCCGAACTTCAGCGGGGTCGCGCCCCAGGTGAACACGGTCTCGTGCAGGTAGGTGGCCATGGCCTCTCCCCGGTGAGCGACTGGGTCTCCGAGCGTGGCATGTGGCATGCCACTCGTCAAGCGGCTTGCTCGCACAGGTCGTCGGCCGGACTTCGGTCAGCCGGACAGGCGCGTCCAGTCGTAGGACACCGGGGGCACGGGCTCGCCGGACTCGGCCGACTCCTGCGCGATGAGGAGCCGCGCCGTGGTGAGCAGGTGCCGCCGCATGGCCTCGGCGGCCTCGTGGGCGTCGCCCTCCTCGATGCACGCGGCGATGTGCTCGTGCTCGGCCAGGATGTCGGCCAGCCCCCGGCTGCGGTCCACAGTGGAGGTGCCACGCAGGAACACCATGTCGCGCAGCGAGTCGACGTAGCGGGCCAGCCGCAGGTTGCCCGACGCGGTGTTGACGGCCTCGTGGAACCTGCGGTCGGCCAGCATGAACGCGGCTTCGTCGTGCTCGTCGGCGGCCCGGCGCATCGCGTCGAGATGCGCGTGGAGGTCCGCGACGAGCCCCGGCGGTTTCTGGCTCGTGGCACGGAACGCGGCGGGCACCTCCAGCAGCAGCCGGATCGCGAAGACCTCCTCCAGGTCGTGCAGCGAGGTCTGCAGCACGCGAATGCCGCGGTTGCGTTCGAAACGCACCATGCCGCGTTGGGCGAGCTGGATCAGCGCCTCCCGCACCGGGGTGCGCGACACACCGAGCCGAGCGGCCAGCTCACGCACCGAGTACAGCGTTCCCGGAACGAGTTCCCCGCTGACGATCGCGCCCCGCAGCTCGTCAAGGATGGCCTTGGCGAGGCTCCGGTCGGTGTCGATCTGCCGCATCCGCCCATCCTCCCATGACCGGGCGGTCCCGAGGCCGGGATCGGCCGGACACGGGCCGCTCAGCCGAACCAGAGCCGGGCGAGCTCGTCCAGGGAGGGTTCGTCGGGCACGGGCATCCACGTCAGGTACCGGCGCAGCGACGAGTACCGGTGCAGCACCGTGTACGCCAGGCAGCGGCGGGCGAACTCCTCGCCGGGATGCGCGGCGGTGTGTCCGTAACCGCGCAGGAAACTCCGCCACCGCACCGGATCGCCGCCCGCCAGGTACACCGACGCAGCCACGAACTCGTACTCGGCCGCGCCGAGCATCGAGGGTTCGAAGTCGATGAGCCCCGAGACCGTCCACCGCCTGCCGTCGTGGCGCACCAGCACGTGCTCGCGCAGCAGTTCGGTGTGCAGGAAGACCGGTGACGCGGTGGAGAGGTCCACGTCATCGAGGAACGCCGGGACCAGGTCCAGCCAGGCCGCGGGCAGCTCCTGCCGACGGTGGTAGTCCATGACGACCTCGCGCCGGCCCCTGACGAAGGCGGCCCAGTCGTGAGCGAGCGCACCCGGCCGCTCCGGCACCGCGTGCAGCTCGGCCGCCACGGCGCCCACGCGTTCACACACCTGTCGCCGTTCGTCCTCGGACAGCGTGTCCCACACCGTGTCCAGGCCCAGGCCGGGAACCCGGCGCATGAGGACGTAGTGCCAACCCTCGGAGGTCCCGGTGGCCTCCAGGCTCGGAGTCGACACGGACAGGCGGCCGTCCAGCGTGGTGAGCGCGGCCGACTCGACGCGGGCCTCGGCGGCCTCCTCCGCCGGGTAGAACTTCAACACCAGCTCGTCGCCGACGGCGTGGACGGGCAGCGATCCGCTGGTGAACTGCGTGGTCGGCAGGTGCTCCAGGGAGAGCTCGGCGAGCACCGGCCGCAGCGGCGGGGAGGTCATGCCCGGGACGTTAGCGGGTCAGGCGTGTGCCCTCGACGGGTTTTCGGGGACGTCCCTCGGCGAGGACGCCGTTCTCGGTGACCACGGCCGTCACCAGCTCCACCGGCGTGACGTCGAAGGCGGGGTTGAACACGGCCGTGCCCTCGGGAGCCACCGGAATCCCCGCGAGGTGGGTGATCTCCTCACCACCGCGTTCCTCCACCACGATCCCGGAGCCGTCGGGCAGGCTGCGGTCCACAGTGGATTCGGTGGCGACGACGACGAACGGCAGGTCGTGGTGGGCGGCGACCACCGCGAGCCCGTAGGTGCCGATCTTGTTGGCCGTGTCACCGTTCGCCGCCACCCGGTCGGCCCCGACGACCACGCAGTCCACCATGCCCCGCGCCATCGCCGCGGCCGCCGCCGAGTCGGGCAGCACGCGGCACGGGACCCCCTCGTCCGCGAGCTCCCACGCCGTCAGGCGGGACCCCTGCAACAGCGGCCGGGTCTCGTCGGCGAGCACGACATCCAGGCGGCCGTCGGCGTGGAGATGCCGGACGGTGCCGAGGGCGGTGCCCCACGCGACCGTGGCCAGCCGCCCGGTGTTGCAGTGGGTCAGCACTCGCAGCGGGCGGTCGGGACACCGGCGCAGCAGCAGGTCGGCGGCGTGTCGCGAGGCCGCGCGGTTGATGCGCTCGTCCTCGTCGAGCATCGCCAGCGCGTCCGCCAGCACGGCGTCGGGGCCGTGTTCCAGGAGAGCGAGCGCGCGTTCCACACCGTGGCGCAGGTTCACGGCCGTGGGCCGGGCGCACGCGATGCGGTCGGCCTCGGCGCGCACGGTCGCGAGTGCCTCGGCCGAGGCCGTACCGTGCTCGCGGGCCGTCAGGGCCACGCCGAGCGCTCCCGCCGCGCCGAGGGCGGGAGCCCCGCGCACCGCGAGCCGCCGAATGGCCTCGACCAGTGCGTCGACCGTGTCCAGCCGGAGCGTGCGGAGCCGGCCGGGGAGCGCGGTCTGGTCGATGATCACCACGGCGTCGGTGTCCCAGTCGATCGTTCTGAGCACGAGCACCATTCTGCGTCACAGACCTCTGGAAATCGACCTAGCTGGAGGTTGCAGGGTGATGCCCATGACACACACCGAACAGCGGCGCCGCGGGGTGCTCTGGACACCGGAGCACCGGCTGACCACGGCGGGACTGCTGCTGGTCATCACCCTGCTGGCGTTCGAGAGCATGGGCGTGGCCACCGCGATGCCCACCATGGTCGCCGATCTGGACGGCGGGGAGTTGTACTCCTGGCCGTTCACGGCCTTCCTCGTCGCGAGCGTCGCCGCCACGGTGCTGTCCGGGAGGGTGTGTGACCGCCGTGGTCCCACGCCGTCGCTGCTCGTCGCCCCGTGGATCTTCCTCGCCGGTCTGGTGGCGGCTGGGGCCGCGCCGACCATGGAGGTGCTGCTCGTGGGCAGGGCACTCCAGGGTTTCGGCACCGGGGCGCTCATGGTGGCGACGTCGCTGCTCATCGCGCTCACCTACGACGATCGGGAACGGCCGGTGATCTACGCGGCCAACGCGGCGGCGTGGGTGCTGCCCGCCATCGTGGGTCCGTCGATCGCCGGGCTCGTGACCGAGACCGTGGGGTGGCGCTGGGTGTTCCTCGGGCTCGTCCCGCTGATGTTGCTGGGCATCGGGTTGCTAGTTCCGGTGGTCCGCGGGTTGCCCGCCCACGTTCCCGACCCGGCGGCGAGGAGGGCGGGCATTCCGTCGGCGGTGGCCGTGGCGATCGCGGTGGCGGCCCTGACCTGGGCCGCCCAGCATCCCTCGCCGGTCGCCCTCGGCTACGGCGCGGTGGCGCTGGTGGTGATGGCGGTGTCGCTGCGGAGACTGCTGCCCCACGGCACGCTCCGGGCGAGGCCGGGGCTGCCGACCGTGGTGGCGGGCAGGGCCCTGCTCGGCGGGGCGTTCGCCGGGATGGAGGCGTACCTGCCGCTGACCATGTCGCAGGTGCACGGCTACAACGCCGCGCTCGCCGGGCTGCCCCTGACGGTGGGCGCGCTGAGCTGGTCCGCGGCGTCGGCCGTCCAGGGCAGGCATCCCGAGTGGGGAAGGGCGGCGCTGCTGCGGGCCGGTTTCGTCCTCGTGGCGGTCGGGCTCGCGCTGTTCGCGCTCGTGGCCTGGGGCGGGGCGCCGGCGTGGGCCGCGTTCGCGGCGTCGGCGTTCGGCGGCGCGGGCATGGGCATCGGGCTCCCTTCGCTCTCGGTGCTGTTGCTGCGCCTGTCCCCGGTGGCGGAGCGGGGGTTCAACACGTCCGCCACGCAGCTCGGCGACTGGATCAGCTCGGCGCTCACGATCGGTGCGGGCGGAGTACTGCTCGGTGTGGCGGGCGGCGCGAGCGACCCGGCGACGGGCGTCACCGTGCTCGCCGTGGCGCTCGTCGCCGTCGCGGTGCTGGGCGCCGTGCTCTCCGGGCGGGGGCTGAAGGTGGAGGGCGTCGAGCCGAGCCTGCCGTGAGCAGTGCGGTCATCGCGGTTTTCCGGACGCGACTACCCTGGAAAGCGATGACATACCTCGACCACGCGGCCACCACGCCGATGGTGCCGGAGGCCCTCGCGGCCATGACCGACGCGCTGTCCACGCTGGGCAACGCATCGTCGCTGCACTCGTCGGGGCGCAGAGCCCGCCGGGTGGTCGAGGAGGCCAGGGAGGCGATCGCCGAGGCCGTGGGTGCGCGGCCGTCGGAAGTGATCTTCACGGCGGGCGGCACCGAGAGCGACAACCTCGCCGTCAAGGGCATCTTCTGGGCACGTCGCCAGGCCGATCCGCGGCGCCGCCGCGTGCTCGCGAGCGCTGTGGAGCACCACGCCGTGCTCGACGCCGTGCAGTGGCTCGCCGACCGTGAGGGCGCCGAGGTCACGTGGCTGGAGGTCGACCAGCACGGCCGTCTGCGACCCGACGTGCTGCGCGCGGCCGTCGAGGAGAACCCCGACGACGTGGCGCTGGCCACGGTGATGTGGGCGAACAACGAGGTCGGTGCCGTGAACCCGGTGCCGGAACTGGCCGCCGTGTGCGCCGAGTACGGGGTGCCGCTGCACACCGACGCCGTGCAGGCGGTGGGGGCCGTGGAGGTGGACTTCGCCGCGAGCGGCGCCGCCGCCCTCACCCTCACCGGGCACAAGCTCGGCGGCCCGTACGGCGTCGGAGCCCTGTTGCTGCGACGCGACGTGGCGTGCACACCGTTGCTGCACGGTGGCGGCCAGGAACGCGAGGTGCGGTCGGGAACGCTGGACGTGCCCGGAATCCACGCGTTGGCCACCGCCGTGAGCCTCGCCGTGGAGCGCAGGCCCGAGCACGCCGCACGGCTGGTCAAGCTCCGCGACGACCTCGTCGCCGCCGTGCGTGCCGAGGTCGCCGACGTGGTGCTGAACGGCCCCCCGCAGGACGCCGCCGACCGGCTGCCCGGCATCGTGCACCTGACGTTCCCCGGCTGCGCCGGAGACAGCCTCCTGATGCTGCTCGACGCGAAGGGCATCGAGTGCTCCACCGGCTCGGCGTGCACGGCGGGCGTGGCCGAGCCCAGTCACGTGCTGCTGGCGATGGGCGCCGACGCCGCGTCGGCCCGCAGTTCGCTGCGGTTCTCGCTCGGGCACTGCTCGACCCAGGCCGACGTCGACGCGCTCGCGGCCGAGATCGGCGGCGTGGTGGCCAGGGCGCGGCAGGCGGGGCTGTCCGGCATGCGCAAGACGCGAAGCGATCAGGAGGTGTAGGCGGTGCGGGTACTGGCCGCGATGAGCGGGGGAGTGGATTCGGCGGTCGCCGCCGCGAGGGCCGTCGAGGCGGGCCACGACGTGGTCGGCGTGCACCTGGCTTTGTCGGCCAAACCGGGCACGCTGCGCACGGGTGCGCGCGGCTGCTGCACCATCGAGGACGCCCACGACGCGCGACGTGCCGCCGACATCCTCGGCATCCCGTTCTACGTCTGGGACTTCGCCGAGCGGTTCACCGAGGAGGTCGTGGAGACCTTCGTCGGCGAGTACGCCGCCGGGCGCACGCCCAACCCGTGCGTGACCTGCAACGAGAAGATCAAGTTCGAGGCGCTGCTGGAGAAGGCGGTGGCGCTGGGCTTCGACGCCGTGTGCACCGGTCACTACGCACGACTGTCCGTCGTGGACGGTGTGCCGGAGCTGCGCCGCAGCGCCGACGAGGGCAAGGACCAGTCCTACGTCCTCGCGTCGCTCACGCCGGAGCAGCTCCGCCATGCGATGTTCCCGCTCGGTGACTCGGTGAAGTCCGACGTGCGGGCCGAGGCCGCCGAGCGCGGCCTGCCCGTCGCGGCCAAGCCCGACAGCCACGACATCTGCTTCATCCCGGACGGCGACACGAAGTCGTTTCTGGAGAAGCGGCTCGGCCAGCGCCCCGGCGACCTCGTCGACGCCGAGACGGGAGCTGTGCTGGGCAGGCACACCGGAGTGCACGGGTTCACGATCGGCCAGCGCAAGGGTCTCGGCATCGACGCGCCCGCGCCCGACGGCAGGCCCCGGTACGTGCTGTCGCTGGAGCCCGTGTCCGGCACCGTGAAGGTCGGCTCGTCCCGCGAACTGGCGGTGAACCGCATCGAGGCGGACCGGCCGATCTGGCCGAGCGAGACGCCGCTTTCCGGGCCCACCGAGTGTGTCGCCCAGGTACGGGCTCACGGCAGCACCGCTCCGGCGGTGGCCGAGGCGGTGGACGGCCGGGTGGTCGTGGAGCTGCGGGAGCCGTTGCGCGGGGTCGCGCCCGGACAGGTCGTGGTGTTGTACCGGCCGGACGCCGACGCCGGTGACGTGGTACTGGGCAGCGCGAAGATCGCCGCCACGGCGTGAGGGATCGGTTCCCGCGCCGATGTCCCGACCGGCAGGGTTCGCCGGCGGCGTCCCCCTGTCCGGCCGGGTGCCGCCCTCGAACCGCACGAGCAGTCGCCGCAACGCCCACACCGGTCGTGCTGACCTCCCGGCGTGGGCCTTCGGTCACCTCCGCCAGAACAGGTGGTGTGTCACGCCGCTCGGGCTGGGCACGACTTCGAGGTGGAACCGGTCGAGCAGTTCCTCGGGCGAGTCCCAGAGTCGCAGCCCGAAGCCGAGCTTCACCGGCGAGACCGCCACGTGCATGGTGTCGACGAGGTCGGCGTCGAGGAACTGCCGGATGGTGGTGACCCCGCCGCCGAGCCGGACGTCCTTGCCCTGCGCCGCCTCCCGCGCCTGGTCGAGGACGGTGGCCGGATCGCCGTCGACGAAGTGGAACGTGGTGTCGGAGAGCGTGAACGAGGGACGCTTGTGGTGGGTCATGACGAACACGGGGGTGTGGAACGGGGGTTCGTCGCCCCACCAGCCGCGCCACTCGTGGTCGCGCCATGGCCCCCGCTGGGGGCCGAACTTGTTGCGGCCCATGATCTCGGCACCGATGTTGTGGGCGAAGTCCCGGGTGAAGTAGTCGTCGAGGCCCCGGCTTCCCCCGGGATCGGTGCGGTTGGGCCAACTCGCTGTGGCACCGGCCCAGGCGAACAGATTTCCCGGATCGACATGGCCGAAGGGCCTTTCGAGGGTTTGGTCCTCCCCGGCCCCGATCCCGTCACTCGAGACGTTGAAGTTCTGGACCTTCAGCAGTTGAGCCACGTGTTCCTCCCGCGTTGTTCGGACGATGGTGAGACACCTCGGGCCGGGAGAACTCATCGCTTTTGAGGAGAAAAGTCGTCCGGCGGTGATGACCTGCGGAGTCCCTGCTCATTTCCCGACCCGCCGAGTGGGTTGTCCAGGCGGTGGCTCACGTCGGGTGCCGCTCCGGTGAGGGTCGTGGTGCGGCAGGAGCCGATGCGCGGGGCGGCTCCTCTGCCCAGCGCGTCGACGGGACACCAGTGGCGGCGGTCGGTGTCGGTGAGGCAGCGTTCGATGCAGCCCGCGCAGAAGCGGCCGTCGACGGTGTCGGCGCGCTGGTCGGGGCGGGCGACGGGTTCGGTGTGACACAGTCCGCAGCGGCGGGCCGCCAGGGCGCGAAGTCCCGCGAGGACACGCCGCAGGAGCGGGAGCGAGGGTGTTCGCCGCTGCCGAAGGGCACGTCGGGCTTCGTCGAGCACCGTCTCGTCGGGGTCGCGGGTGGGCCACTGCCACGGGGCGAGGAAGAGCTGAGTGGTTCGTTCGGTGGTGTCGTCGGGGGCGTGGTCGAGGACGGTGACGGGGGAGTCGGTCAGCACTGTGGGGCCACCTCGATGGCCAGCCGCGACTCGATCTCCTCAGCCCGGGTGATCAGGTCGTCGGCGAGGGAGCGCAGGGCCTGCCCGATCTCGCGGAGCGGCTGAGGGGGAAGTCCGCCGTCGTGCTGCCGCGCCATCGCCTCGGCCACCACGATGCCGAGGCAGCGGTTCACCTTCGACATGCGCACCAGCAGCTCGCGGTCGCGGAGGATCATCGCTCGCCGTCCCCGTGTTCTGCGGTGTCGCCTTGCGCGGCCGTGGCCGGGTGCTCTGCAACTCCCGCTGCTCCAGCTCATGTGGGCAGCATCGGGTCGGCAGCGTCGTCAGGGGAAGGGGTTGCGCCATGCGCATGGCCCCGTGGTTATGCGAGTGCATCGAGTCGCGCTTGCAGGCGAGCGCTTTCCGCCTGCGGCATGTCGTCGAGCAGCCGCAGGGCCTCCGTAACGTCACCCTCTTTGACGAGGGCCTCCGCGAGATAGGTCGTGTACAGGCCGCGCTCCCTCACTCGCGTGGGGTCGTACCGGCTGAGCGCCTCGCTGAGCAGCTTGATCACCAAGGACGGTCGATTCAACTCGACCATGCACCGTCCTCGCATGACGTTGATCTCGTCTTGGTCGAGCCAGTACGCCCACGGAGGGGCGGGCTCACGGGCGTCGTCGAACACCTCGTCCACCTCGTCGAGGACACGCAACGTGGCCGCGACATCCCCGATGCGGGCGTGCGCCCACGCGAGTCGTTCGAGTAGCAGTGCCCGCCCGACACCGTCCGCCCGGTTGACGACCGCGGACGCGAGCAGCACTGCCTCTGCCCGATCTGGAACGGCCGACGAGTTGGCGAGCTGGTAGGCGAGGCTCGACAGCGCTGAGGCGCCGAGGTCGAGGCGACCGGCCGCCTCGCCTGCCTTCGCCGCGGTGAGATAGAGGTGTGCCGCATCAGTTGTGCGGCCGGCGTCGGAGGCGACCCAGCCCGCGATCTGTCCGAGCTCGGACAGATCAGGAAGCGCGGTGGTGTCGTCGCGGCATGCTTCGGACGCGGCTTCGAACGAGCGACGCACCGACGGATACAGTTCGCGGCCGCCCACGAAGTCGTCGAGCCGACGGAACTGGGCGGTGCGGTCCGCGATGAGTGCGGCCAGATCGGGGGTGTGTTCGAAGGCGGCTACAGCAGCCGCGTCCAGCACGCGCACGCTGCCCGCGGTCTCGGCTGTGTCGATCCGGCGGAACAGGCCGAGCAGCGCGCCGTCCGCGTGGACCAGTTCGTCGAGCCGTTCGGCGAGGTCACGGGCGACGGTTTGCCGGTCGGCTTCGTAGCGGGACAGACTCGATTGCGAGATCGGCACCATGCGCGCGAGCTGAGACTGGGAGAGCCCCGCCTGTTCGCGCAACCTGCGTAGACGTCGGCCGAACGTGTCCATCCGTCCACCTCGTTCGCGGAGTCGAGTTCCTTCACGAAAGTCCTCCCGGACGCCTGGCCGGGAGACACGGCTTCCGCGAAGGGAATCACCCGCGAAGGTAGCGGAGAGGACACGATCGGACACGGAGAACGGTCTTCGATGTCCGCGTTGGTCTCGGACATCGTTGCTGTCTCCTCGGAGCGCAGCGTTCTCGGAGCACAGCGATCACCTCCGGACTCCCGCCTGTGTTCCGTGTCATGATCGACTCGCCTTGTCGCCCGATCGGAGAGCACCGATGCCGCCCACTCACCGCAACACCGTTTCCGTCGTCCCTTGCCGTCCCGGCTCGGGGCTGTTCGCCGGTCGGGAGTGGATGTACGCGTATCGCATGAGGCACGCAGCGCCGTCTGATCGGCTCCCGTCCCTATGACATCCACCGACGTGCGCCGTGATGTGTGGTTCCCGCTGGTGGCACTGGGAGCCGTCGTGCTGGGCAGCGTGGTCGAGACACTCGTCGCGCCCACCCTGGTGCCGGTCGCCATCGGCGAGTCGTTCGGACGAACCGCGTATGTCAGTGTCCTGACGGGTACGGGCGAGGGGCCCGGTACGCAGTTCCTGTCCACCAGCCCCCTCCAGGTCGTGCCCCGGGCTTCCCACGAGTACTGGTTGTACGCGGCCCTCGCCTGCTGGCTCGCGCTGTTGTTCTGGTACCGGAGAGCGTGGCCGTGGTGGCAGGTCATGGGGACAGGTCTCGCCGTGCCTCTCGTGTTCGTGCTCGGCATCGGGTGCGTGGCGGCGGGTGCCACTCACACCGAGGACCCGCTCACCGTCCCGGCGTTGCTCCTCGGCCTCGCCGTGCTGGCCGGTGGGTGGGCGCGGCTGGGACAGGGACGCGGCCGGTGGCTCGGCGGAGCGGTGTGCGCGGCGCTGTCCGCCGCGCTCGCGTTCCTCGGGGCGTCGACGCTGTTGCCCACGGGCGCCGCGGTCCTGCTCGTCGGCGGGACGGCGCTCGCCTGGTTCACCCGCAGCGGGCTCGTGGCCGTCGCGACCGTGACAGCGGTCGCGGCTCTGGCCTGGCTGCCCGGTCCGATGTGGCCCGCCGTGGTGGCCTCCGTCGTCCCGCTCGGTGCGGCTGCCGCCTCTCGACATCCACGGCTGCGTCGCGTGTAATGGCGGACACACTCACTGCCCCACCGGAGGACGCCGATGCCGCCTGTCCGCTCCAGCACCGTTGCCGACATCCTGCGCCGTAGTGCCGCGCGCCATCCCGAGCGGATCGCCCTGCGGTTCGCCGGTCGAGAGTGGACGTACGCCGGACTCGACGCGGCGGTGACCCGGGCCGCCGCACACCTGCTCTCCCTCGGGCTGGAACGCGGCGACCGCGTGGCCGCCTACGGGAAGAACTCCGACGCCTTCCTGATCGGCTTCCTCGCGTGTGCGCGGGCGGGTCTGGTGCACGTGCCCGTGAACTACAACCTCACCGGCGACGAGCTGGCCTACCTGCTGGAGCAGTCGGGCAGCCGGGTGGTCCTCGCCGACCCTTCCCTCGCGGAACGCGTGGCCGAGACCTCGGCGGAGCCGGAACGGGTCGTGGCGTTGCGCGACGCCGACGGCAGCCTCCTCGACGTCGCCCGCGAGGGCGAGCTTCCGGTCCTGGACGTGGAGGTGTCCGACACCGACCTCGTCCAGCTTCTCTACACCTCCGGCACCACGTCCCGGCCCAAGGGCGCCATGATGACCCACCGCGCGCTGGTGCACGAGTACCTGTCCTGCGTGGTGAGCCTCGATCTGTCGGCCGACGACGCGCCCCTGCACGTGATGCCGCTCTACCACAGCGCCCAGCTTCACGTGTTCTTGGTTCCTTGGCTCGCCGTGGGCGCCACCAACACGGTGTTGGAGACCCCCGACCCCACGGAGATCCTGCGCAGACTCGCCGACGACCGGCACGGCGCGTTCTTCGCCGCGCCCACACTGTGGGTCGCGCTGGCCAACCACGCCGACTTCGCCCACCGCGACCTGTCGGCGTTGCGCAAGGCGTACTACGGTGCGTCGATCATGCCGGTGCCCGTGCTGAACCGGTTGCGCGAAGCGTGGCCGCAACTCGGCTTCTACAACTGCTTCGGTCAGTCGGAGATCGCGCCGCTGGCCACCGTGCTGCGCCCCGAGGAACACGAGGAGCGCCCCGACTCGGCGGGCAGGCCGGTGCTGTTCGTGGAGGCTCGGGTGGTGGACCCGGACGGCAACGACGTCGCACCGGGCGAGCAGGGCGAGATCGTGTACCGCTCGCCGCAGCTCGCGACGGGCTACTGGAACAAGCCGGAGGAGACCGAGGAGGCGTTCCGCGACGGCTGGTTTCACTCCGGTGACCTGGTACGGGTCGATGAGGAGGGTTACCTCTACGTCGTCGACCGCATCAAGGACGTCATCAACACCGGAGGCGTGCTCGTGGCGTCGCGAGAGGTGGAGGACGCGCTCTACACGCATCCCGGGGTGGCGGAGGTCGCCGTCGTGGGTCTGCCCGACGACCGCTGGATCGAGGCGATCACCGCCGTCGTCGTGCCCAAGGGCGACGTGAGCGCCGACGAACTCCTCGCCCACGCCAAGGCCTCCCTGTCGGGCTTCAAGGTGCCGAAGGCGATCCACTTCGTCGACGACCTGCCCCGCAACGCCTCCGGCAAGATCCTCAAACGGGAACTGCGGCAACGACTCGCTCCTCGGTGAGCCGACGCGCGGGAGTGGTCACCGGAGGTCGGGGAACGACCGGACGAGAACGTCCGGATCGCCGGTGTGGCCGAGCAGCACGCGGTGCCACTGCGCGTCGGCCGCGTGCACCCACAGTGCGACCGTGTGCTCGGCCTCGCCGGTCACCACGCCGCAGCGGAGCGCGTGCCGGGACAACCGCGTGACCACCGTGTCGAACAGCGCGTGGAGCCTTCCGACGCTCTCCGGGGTGCGGGGAGCGTGGTCGTAGAGCAGGGCGTGCAGCCTCGGCCGGTCGGCATGCGCGGCGACGACGGTAGCCGCCACCAGCCGCACCGTGCGTTCCCAGCTCGGCGAGGTGGCGTCCAGTTCGGCGAACGTGGCGTGCAGCCGGCGCTCCACGTCGTCCAGGTGCCGCAGTGCCACCGCGTGCAGCAGCGCTGCCTTGTCGGGGAAGTACTGGTACAGCGTTCCCACCGAGTAGCCGGCGCGTTCGGCGATCCGGTTGGTGGTCGCGGCGAGCCCCTCGGTGTCGAAAACCTGAGCAGCGGCCTCGACGAGCACCGCCACGGTGTGGCGTGAGCGCTGCTGGCGCGGGGTGCGCCGGGCGAGGTGGGTCATGGTCCAAACGCGAGTTGTCGGGGTTATGCGGAGGCGTCGAGACTTCTGAGGTGCTCGAACACTACCTCGCATGCCTCCCACCCCGATGGCGAACCACCACCCGGCCCACGTCCTCGTGGTGGCGCTGGCGCGACCACGACGTCCACGTCGCGACGGCGGGTGGCGTCGACGCCCCCGCCCGCGTCGTCGTGCTCCACGGCGCGGGCGGACACTCCGCCGCGCTGTGGCCGTACGCGGGACTGCTGGCCGATCGCTACGACGTCCGCGTGGTGGTACCGGATCTACCCGGTTACGGGGCGACCCGCGTGCCCCGCCGATCCGGCGTTCGCTACGACGACTGGGTCGCGCTCGTGAGCGAGCTGCTGCGTGCCCAACGGCGCGACCACGACGGGCCGCTCGTGGTGGTGGGCGCGAGCATGGGCGGGATGCTCGCCTACGACGCGGCGACCCGAACGGGACTGGCGGACCACGTCGTGGCCACCTGCCTGCTGGACCCTCGCGATCCGGTCGTCCGCGCGCACATCGGCAGGTGGGCGTGGCAGGGCCGCCTCGCGCGCCCGGCGCTGCGGCTGGCTGCCGGTCCGCTGGCCGCGGTGACCGTCCCGCTGCGGTGGCTCGTCGACATGCCCGCCATCGCGAACGATCCCGCGCTCGTGGAGCTCGTACTCCGCGACCGGCGTGGCGGCGGTACGAGGCTGCCGCTGGGGTTCCTGCGCAGCTACCTCGACTCCGCGCCCGTCGTGGAACCCGAGGCGGCCACGAACGGCACGCTCGTGCTGGCACACCCGACCGACGACCGCTGGACCCCCGTGGAGGCGAGCCTTCGGTTCTTCCGGCGGCTCGCGGTGGAGGCCGAGCACGTGCCGCTGGAAGGCGCGGGGCACTTCCCGGTGGAGGAGCGGGCGGTGGGACAGCTCGTGGACGTGTTCGCCCGCTGGCTGCGGCCCCGGCCGTGACCCCGAGGTCGAGCCGTTCGCGAGCCCGGAACGAGCGCCGGAACAACCGAACGGATGCTCAGTCGTCGCCGCTTTCGAGCATCAGCCGCTCCAGCTCGCGCCGCAGCAGGCCCATCCGCGCGTCCGCGAGCAACGGGATCTCCCGCCTGCGCCTCCGTACGGCGGTGAGGTCGATGTCGATCACCGTCAGCGACTCCTCCCAGTTGGGCGCCGTCGCGACGGCCGAGCCCCACGGGTCGAGCACGCGGGAGCCGCCCCAGAACCGTACTCCCGCCTCGTCGCCGACGCGGTTCACGAACACCACCCAGCACTGCTGCATGCGTGCCGTGAAGGTGAGCAGGTCGTGCCAGTACTCGGCGGGGTCGAACGAGCCGCCCGTCAGCTTCGCCGCGCTGTTGGCCGGAACGATGAGCAGCTCCGCGCCGTCCTGCGCCGCCAGCCACGGCAACATCGGTTGCCACGCGTCGTTGCAGACCAACGTCGCGAACCGGCCGTGCGCCGTGTCGAACGCGCGCAGGTGCTGGCCCGGGTTGGCGTGCTTGCGCTCCTCCCAGATCAGGTAGTTCGGCAGGTAGAGCTTGCGGTGGTTGTGCACGAGCCTGCCGCCGGAGAGGTACAGCGCCGAGTTGTGCCTGCGGATGCGCCCGTCCTCCAGCAAGCCGATCACCACGTCGGGGCCGTGCTTCGACAGCGTGGCGAGACGCGGATCGTCCGGCCACAGCGAGATGTCGTCCGCCAGTTGCCCCAACGCGTATCCGGTGAGAGACAGCTCCGGGAACACGACCAGGTCGGCGTCCTGGGCCGCCGCGTCCTTGATGATCCGTTCGGCGTCCGCGAGGTTCCCCTCCACGTCGCCGAGCCGGCAGTCGGTCTGCGCCAGTGCCACTCTCATGCGTCTCACCTCCCCTTCCACGAAGCAGCGCGAACATCTGCGACGGTACGGCACGACGGCGTGTTCCGGTGCCGGTGAATCGTGTGGTGAACAGCGCGGACCCGGCGGTGGCCGCGCGTGTGGACGGCGGCACAATCGGTGGCGTGAGCAGTGGTGAGACACAGCGCGTCTGGGCGCCGGGAGCGGCGACGGGGGTCGGGTCGATGCCGGGTGTCGACGCGGGGGAGGCGGCCGCCGTCGTGTTCGGTGAACTGCCCGGTTTCCCGCACCTGCCCGAGCTGCCCGCACGCGGAGTCGGTGCCGACCTGATCGGCCGTGCCGCGGCGCTGCTCGTGGACCTGGCCGTGGAGGTCGTGCCTTCGGGTTACCGGGTCACGGCGAGGCCGGGACGCGACCATCGGCGGGCCGTCGACCTGCTGCGCTGGGACGTCGACGCGGTCACCGAGGCCGCCGAGCACACCCGCCCGCCGGTCGTGAAGACACAGGTCGCCGGGCCGTGGACGCTGGCAGCCGGGACGGAGCTCCCCCGAGGGCACCGGGTGCTCACCGATCCAGGGGCGCTGCGCGACTTCACGGACTCGCTCGTGGAGGGGCTGTCCGCGCACGTCACGGAACTCGCCGACCGCACCGGGGCGCGCGTGGTGGTGCAACTCGACGAACCCTCCCTGCCCGCCGTGCTCGCCGGTGCCCTGCCCACGCCGTCCGGATACGGCACGGTGGCCGCCGTGCCGGAGCCGCAGGCGCGCGAGCTGCTCGGCACCGTGATCGAGGCCGCCCGCGCCGCCACGGGGTGTCCGGTGGCGGTGCACTGCTGCGACCGGCTCCCGCCCGTGGGCCTGCTGCACGGGGCGGGAGCCGACGCGATCTCGCTCGACGCGACCCTGCTCGGCGGTGCTCCCGGAACGCTCCTCGACGAGGTCGGCGAGGCCTGGGACGCCGGTGTGACGTTCCTGTTGGGGCTGGTGCCGAGCGTGGCGCCCGAGCGGCGGCCGGAGCTGAGGGAGCTGGCGCGTCCGGCGTTCGACCTGGTCGACCGGCTCGGTTTCGCGCGGTCGATGCTCGCCGAGCGTGCCGTGCCCACGCCCACCTGCGGACTCGCCGGTACCACCGGAGAGTGGGTGCGGCGCGCCCTCTCCCTCGCCAGGGATCTGGGCAAAGCGTTCGTCGAGCCCGTCGAGGGCTGGTAGTAGTGGCGGGCATGCGACTGTTCCGCCGACGTCCGCGAGCGCACCACGGCAGCGCGGGCGGTCTCGACCCCGAGGCCGGACCCGCGCCCGACCCCCGGACCCCGTGGCCCGAGAGCCCCGTTCCCGCCGACCCGGAGGAGGCGGCGGCCGGGTTCTGGCGCCACTGGCAGGACGTGCTGCCCGACCTGAGTGCCGCGCTCGGTGAGGGCAACCCGCGGGCGGCCGAGACGTTGCTGTGCGAGGCCGTCGCGCGTGTGCACCCGGAGCTGCAGTTCTCCCTCGAACGCGGGCAGCGTGCCGTCTACGCGCTCGTGGTCAGCGGCCGGGAGGACCCCGCGCTGCGCCCCTACACCGACGCCTGGAAGGCCGCGGCACCACCCGACGACGCGATCTGGGAGTACCACGACTCCGTGCCCCCGGTGCCCGATCCCGCCGGAGTGACGGTCAACCTGGGCGCGCACCGGCTCGCGCTGGCGGACGTGCGGGTCGTGGCCCAGGTCGACGAGGCCGAAGGCGTGGTCGACGTGGCCGTGCACCACCCGGTCTTCGCCGACCTCGACGAGTCCGGACGCACCGCGATGACGTTCCTGCCGTTGGAAGCCACGCTCGGCGAGCGGATGGCGGGCGAGCGCCTGCGGCGGGTGGAGACCGCGGTCGCGCCACCGCAGAGCACCATCAGCCTCGGTGAACTTCGCGACCTCGTCCTCGGCCTGGCGGGAAGTGTCGGTGAGCCTGACTAGGCTCTTCAGACGTGAGCACTGAGGACCTGGCGGCGAGCGAGGAGCTGGCGGAGTCGGGAGCGGTCGCCGACAGCGGCCGGGAGGCCACGCGCCACGCCGACATCGAGGACATCAAGGACGTACCCGCCGACGTGCGGGAGCGGCACGCGGCGCTCGCGGAGGAGATCCGCGGCCACCAGTTCCGGTACTACGTGCTGGACGCGCCCACGGTGTCCGACGCCGAGTTCGACCGGATGCTGCGCGAGTTGGAGAACCTGGAGGCCGAGCACCCGGGGCTCTCCTCGCCCGACTCACCCACCCAACAGGTCGGGGGCACGTTCTCCACGGAGTTCAACGCCGTCGACCACCTCGAACGCATGCTGAGCCTCGACAACGCGTTCGACCTCGACGAGCTGAGGGCGTGGATCGACAGGGTGGAGCGCGAGATCGGTGGCAGCACCCGGTACCTCTGCGAGCTCAAGGTCGACGGACTCGCCGTCAACCTGCTGTACGAGAACGGCAGGCTCACCAGGGCCCTCACCCGTGGCGACGGCCGGACGGGGGAGGACGTCACGCTCAACGTCCGCACACTGCAGGACGTGCCCGACCGGCTGACCGCCACCGACGAGTTCGGCATACCGGAGCTGGTGGAGGTGCGCGGTGAGGTGTACTTCCGTGTCGAGGAGTTCGCCGAGCTCAACGCCCAGCTCGTGGAGGCGGGCAAGTCGCCGTTCGCCAACCCGCGCAACGCCGCCGCGGGCTCACTGCGGCAGAAGAACCCGAAGATCACGCGCACCAGGCCGCTGCGGCTCATCTGCCACGGCCTCGGCAAGCGCACCGGGTTCGAACCCGCGCGCCAGTCCGAGTCCTACGACGCGCTCGCGGCGTGGGGGCTGCCCGTGTCGCCGTACAGCAAGGTGATCGACTCGCCCGAGGGACTCGTCGAGCACATCCGCTACTGGGGAGAGCACCGGCACGACGCGTCCTACGAGATCGACGGTGTGGTGATCAAGGTCGACGACGTGTCGCTCCAGCGGCGGCTCGGCGCGACCTCACGAGCCCCCCGGTGGGCCATCGCGTACAAGTACCCGCCGGAGGAGGCCAACACCACGCTGCTCGACATCCGCGTCAACGTCGGCCGTACCGGTCGGGTCACGCCGTACGCGGTCATGGAGCCGGTGAAGGTCGCCGGGTCCACGGTGGCGATGGCGACACTGCACAACGCCCAGGAGGTCAAGCGCAAGGGCGTCCTCATCGGCGACCGCGTGGTGATCCGCAAGGCGGGCGACGTGATCCCCGAGGTGCTCGGTCCCGTGGTCGACGTGCGCACCGGCTCCGAACGCGAGTTCGTCATGCCCACCGAGTGCCCCGAGTGCGGCACTCCCCTGCGGTACGAGAAGGAAGGCGACGTCGACATCCGTTGCCCGAACGCGCGGTCGTGTCCCGCGCAGTTGAGGGAGCGGCTGTTCCATCTCGCCGGGCGGGGTGCGTTCGACATCGAGGTGCTCGGGTACGAGGCCGCGAGCGCGCTGCTCCAGTCCGGTGTGATCACCGACGAGGGCGACGTGTTCGAGCTCGACGAGGAGCGACTGTCGCGAGTCGAGTTGTTCGTCACCAAGGCGGGCACGTTGTCCGCCAACGGCAGGCGGCTGCTCGACAACCTCGACGCCGCGAAGGACCGTCCGCTGTGGAAGGTGCTGGTGGGGTTGTCCATCCGGCATGTCGGGCCCACGGCGGCTCAGGCTCTCGCGCGGGAGTTCGGGTCGGTGGACGCCATCGACGAGGCCGACGAGGAACGGCTCGCCGAGGTCGACGGGGTCGGCCCCACCATCGCGCGGGCCGTGCGGGAGTGGTTCGCGGTCGACTGGCATCGCGAGATCGTGGAGAAGTGGCGCCGCGCGGGCGTTCGCATGGAGGCCGAGCGTGACGCGTCCGTCCCCCGGAACCTCGAGGGGCTGTCCATCGTGGTCACCGGATCGCTGGCCGGGTTCTCGCGCGACGAGGCCAAGGAAGCCATCATGGCGCGCGGCGGCAAGGCGGCGGGCTCGGTGTCGAAGAAGACCGCGTTCGTCGTGGTGGGCGACGCGCCGGGCTCGAAGTACGACAAGGCGGTCCAGCTCAAGGTGCCGGTGCTGAACGAGGACGGCTTCCGCGTCCTGCTGGAGCGCGGCCCGGACGCCGCCGCCGAGGTGGCGGAGGTCACCGAGGCGTCGGAGTGACACCGTGTCCGCGGCCTGCGCACGCGTGTTCGCGGTTCCCGCACGTACGTGAACGTCCGCAAAGGAGACGAGTACAGCCGTGAGTGACATCGTCGTACGTCCGGCTCGCCCGGACGAGTTGCCTGCTGTGGGGGAGGTGACCGTCGCCGCATACCGGGCCGACGGATATCTCGACGACGGCGACGGCCGTGCCTACACGCGGTCACTGCGGGATGCGGCGCGGCGCGCCGAGCACGCCCACCTGCTGGTGGCCGTCGACGGTGCGGGCGAGCTCGTGGGTACGGCCACGGTCGCCGAGCCGGGTTCCGCGCTGGCGGAGATGTGCGGCGAGGGTGAGGCGGAACTGCGCATGGTCGCGGTGGCCCCGCACGCGCGGGGGCGCGGCGTGGGGGAGTCGCTGACGCGGGCGTCGCTGGACCTGGCCTGTGAACGCGGTGCGAGGCGCATGGTGCTGTGCAGTCTCGCCGCGATGACCACGGCACACCGGCTGTACGAGCGCCTCGGCTTCGACCGTGTCCCCTCGCGCGACTGGTACACGGACGGGGGCCTGCTGCTGATGGCGTTCACCAAGGACCTCTGAGGCCCGGCGTCACAGCGGACACCGGGTCCGCAGGCTGTGCACAGGTGTTCGCACTTCCCGCACGGTGGTCACCAGCGGGTGTCGTGACGGAGCAGCACGACGACCACCAGCAGCACGTGCACCACACCGAGAGCCGCGACGGCCGTCCCGCCCACGCCGAGATGGTCGACCACATGGGTGAGCACGCGGCGGCTGTGGGACTCCGGGTCCGCCAGTACCACGCAGGCGAACGCCGTCGCGGCCACCGCCGCCCCGGCGAGCACCCAGGCACCGCGCCGGCCGTCCAGGCCGAAACGGTGCACGATCACCCGGCCCGCGCGCAGGATGCGCCGCACCTTCAGGATGCGGAACGCCCCGAAGGCCAGCAGGACCCGCAGCACCTGAACGGGACCGACGACGAACACCACGGCAGGCACAGCGAGGGCCACGATCAGTAGCTGGAACCGGTAGCGGCGCACGAAGACCCGCGCGCTGCCGCTGACCCACAGCAGTGTGGCCGACTCGCCGAGCAGCACGGCCAGCGACAGCCAGTTCAGGATCGTGCCGATCGTTCCCGTGACGCCGGGGGTGGTGGTGAGGAAGACCGCGGGCACCGACACGAGCGCAGCCGCGAGCACGGGAACGGCGAGCTGTTCGTGGGCCCGCCGCGCCCGCTCGTTCGGCGGTCCGAGGTCGGGCATCAGGGCATGACGGTACGCGCCCGATTCGGCACGACGGGAAGTGCGGACACGCGTGCGCAGGCTGCGGACACGGCTCAGGAGTCCAGGACCACCGCCACGATGCCCGCCAGGTGGGCCAGCCGTGCGACTTCGGCGGCGCGGAACATCGGGCCGCCGGGCCTGCCCACGAGCAGTGCGCGGTCGGGTTTGCCCACGGGCGTGGCGGCGAGTTCGGTGCCGAGTTCGCGCCACATCTCCGGTACCCACGGTTCCTCGGCGTCGAGTACCGAGGCGCGCTCCAGCGGCAGCCACGGCAGTTCGCCGAGCGGCGCCTCCGGGGCCGCCGTCGACGACGCCAGCCGGGTGATGTCGCCGTCGTCGTACTGCACCACGAGCGACCACCCGGCGCGCACGATGCGTGGCACACCGTCGGCGAGCAACTCCAGCCCGGAGGCGGGCCGGGCCGCGATCTCCTCGACGAGCTCCAGCTCCCGGTGGGTGTCGAGGACACCCGCGTACGGCCGCACCGCGTCGACCTCGACGCCGTCGACGCTCTCGGCCGCGGTGATGAGCGTGTCGGGGAGTCGGCCCGACGGCAGCTCGACGACGAGGTCGTCGATCGCGATGCCGTTGCCGCGCTCGACGACGTCGACACTGAGTATGTCGGCACCCGCAAGGCCCAGGGCGCTCGCCACGGCGCCGAGGACTCCGGGGCTGTCCGGGAGCTGGACCCGGATCAGGAAAGACAACGTGGACCCCTTTCCTCGGCCAGTGTCCTCACCTCGTCCACTGCTCGCATTCGCCGACCGATGATTGTGACAGTTCCGACCCCCTCATGGGTAGTCGCCGTCGGCCCGGACCCGGAACGACCGGGTGGGGCCGCACGCCATAGACTGCCCTGGGTAGCACCCGAAATCGACAACACTTGAGACAACACTCGCGCCTTAAGAAACGAGAACATCCGGGAGTCGCCCGCGTGTCGAACATTTCCCGCGACGAGGTCGCGCATTTGGCCAAACTGGCGAGGATGGCCGTCACCGAGGAGGAACTGGACGTCTTCGCGGGCCAGCTCGACCAGATTCTGGACGCGGTGGCGAAGGTGTCCGAAGTCGCCTCCGACGACATTCCGCCCATGTCGCATGCCGTGCCGTTGACGAACACCTTCCGTGAGGACGAGATCCGGCCGGGTCTGAGTCAGCAGCAGGCGCTGGCGGGTGCGCCGTCCGCGGAGGACGGCAGGTTCCGGGTGCCGCGCATTCTTGGGGAAGAGCAGTGACCGATCTGACGAGGCTGTCCGCCGCCGAACTGGCGGAGAAGATCCACTCCCGTGAGGTGTCCTCCGAAGAGGTGACCCAGGCCCATCTGGACCGGATCGCCGAGGTGGACTCCGACGTCCACGCGTTCCTCCACGTCGATGCCGACGGCGCTCTGGCCGCCGCGCGGACCGTGGACGAGAGCCTGGCGGGCGGCGGCGAGCCGACCTCCGCGTTGGCGGGTGTGCCGCTGGCGTTGAAGGACGTGTTCACGACGAGCGACATGCCCACGACGTGTGGCTCGCGGACGCTGGAGAACTGGGTTCCGCCGTACGACGCCACGGTGACGCGCAAGCTGCGCGAGGCGGGCGTGCCGATCCTCGGCAAGACCAACATGGACGAGTTCGCGATGGGCTCGTCGACGGAGAACTCGGCGTTCGGTCCGACACGCAACCCGTGGGACCGGGAGCGCGTGCCCGGCGGTTCGGGCGGTGGTTCGTCGGCGTCGCTCGCCGCGTTCGAGGCTCCGCTGGCCATCGGCACCGACACGGGCGGGTCGATCCGGCAGCCCGCGGCCGTCACGGGCACCGTCGGGGTGAAGCCGACCTACGGCGGTGTCTCGCGCTACGGGCTGGTGGCGTTCTCGTCCTCGCTCGACCAGGGCGGTCCGTGCGCACGGACGGTGCTGGACGCGGCTCTGCTGCACGAGGTCATCGCGGGCCACGATCCGCTCGACTCCACGTCGATCGACATGCCGGTTCCGCCCGTGGTGCGGGCCGCTCGCGAGGGTGCTCGGGGCGACCTCACCGGCGTGAAGGTCGGTGTGGTGCGGGAGCTGTCCGGCGAGGGCTACCAGGCCGGTGTGCTGGCGTCGTTCGACGCCGCGGTGGCGCGGTTGCGCGAACTGGGCGCGGAGATCGTCGAGGTCTCCTGCCCGAACTTCTCGTACGGCCTGTCGGCGTACTACCTGATCGCGCCGAGCGAGTGTTCGTCCAACCTGGCCCGTTTCGACGCCATGCGTTACGGGCTGCGGGTGTCCGACGACGGTGACCACAGCGCCGAGGAGGTCATGTCGGCCTCGCGTGAGGCGGGTTTCGGGCCCGAGGTCAAGCGCCGCATCATGCTCGGCACCTACGCGCTGTCGTCGGGTTACTACGACGCCTACTACGGCTCCGCGCAGAAGGTCCGCACGTTGATCGCCCGCGACTTCACGGCCGCGTTCGAGCAGGTGGACGTGCTCGTGTCGCCGACGACGCCCACCACGGCGTTCCGCCTCGGTGAGCGCGTGGACGACCCGCTGGCGATGTACCTGGCGGACCTCGCCACGATCCCGGCGAACCTCGCGGGCAACGCGGCGATGAGCGTGCCCAGCGGACTCTCCGACGACGACGGCCTGCCGGTCGGGTTGCAGATCATGGCTCCGGCACTGGCCGACGAGCGGCTCTACCGCGTCGGCGCGGCCTACGAGGCCGCCCGAGGCCCGGTGCTGGACAAGATGCCTGAGCTGAAGGGAGCGCCGACACTGTGACAGCGGTTGCCGACCTGATGGACTACGCCGAGGTCGTCGAGTCCTACGACCCGGTGCTCGGGCTCGAGGTGCACGTCGAGCTCAACACGAAGACCAAGATGTTCTGTGGCTGCCCGAACCGCTTCGGTGGTGAGCCGAACACGCACGTGTGCCCCACGTGTCTCGGCCTGCCCGGTGCGTTGCCGGTGGTCAACGGCAAGGCGGTGGAGTCGGCGATCCGGATCGGCCTCGCTCTGAACTGCGAGATCGCGGAGTGGTGCCGGTTCGCCCGGAAGAACTACTTCTACCCGGACATGCCGAAGAACTTCCAGACTTCGCAGTACGACGAGCCGATCGCGTTCGACGGTTACCTCGACGTGGTGCTCGACGACGGTGAGGTCGTGCGCGTGGGCATCGAGCGCGCGCACATGGAGGAGGACACCGGTAAGTCACTGCACGTCGGTGGCGCGACGGGCCGCATCCACGGCGCGGAGCACTCGCTGCTCGACTACAACCGCGCGGGCGTGCCGCTGATCGAGATCGTCACCAAGCCCATCGTGGGTATGGGAGAGCGGGCGCCGGAGGTGGCGCGGGCGTACGTGACGGCGCTGCGAGACCTGCTGCGCGCCATGGACGTCTCCGACGTGCGCATGGACCAGGGCTCGCTGCGGTGCGACGCCAACGTGTCGCTGATGCCGAAGGGCGCGACCGAGTTCGGTACGCGCACCGAGACCAAGAACGTGAACTCGCTTCGCAGCGTCGAGCGCGCGGTGCGCTACGAGATGACGCGGCAGGCGGCGGTGCTGGCCTCGGGCGGCAGTGTCACGCAGGAGACCCGCCACTTCCAGGAGGCCGACGGCACGACGTCGGCGGGCCGGGTGAAGGAGACGGCGGAGGACTACCGCTACTTCCCGGAGCCCGACCTGGTGCCCATCGCGCCGTCGCGCGAGTGGGTGGAGGAGCTGCGGAAGACGCTGCCCGAGCTGCCGTGGGAGCGTCGCAAGCGCATCAAGGAGGAGTGGAACCTCACCGACGAGGAACTGCGTGACCTCATCAACACGGGCGCTGCCGACCTGGTGGCGGCCACGGTGGAGGCCGGGGCGAAGCCGAACGAGGCGCGTAGCTGGTGGGTGCAGTACCTGACCCAGCAGGCGAACGTGCGGGAGGTGGAGCTGGCGGACCTGCCCATCACGCCCGTGCAGGTGGCGCGCGTGATCGAGCTCGTCAACTCCGGTGAGCTGACCAACAAGCTCGCGCGTGAGGTCGTGCAGGGTGTGCTGGCCGGTGAGGGAGAGCCCGACGAGGTCGTGGACAAGCGGGGCCTCAAGGTCGTGTCCGACGACTCGGCGCTGATCGCCGCCGTCGACGAGGCGCTCGCCGCGCAGCCGGACGTGGCCGACAAGATCCGTGGCGGCAAGGTGCAGGCCGCGGGTGCCATCGTCGGTGCGGTGATGAAGGCGACGAAGGGGCAGGCCGACGCCAAGCGCGTGCGCGAGCTGGTGCTGGAGAGGGTCGGCGCCTGACCGTGTCGGTGCACGACCGTCGGGAGCCGGGCTGGTCGCCTGCCCGGATTTCGTGGCGTGAGTGGCTCGGCCTCGCGGCCGGGCTGCTCGCCGTCGGGTCGCTGTTTCTGCCGTGGACGCAGCTGAGCTCCGCTCACCCCGAGGTGAGCGCCGCGCTGGCCGAGTTGCCGGACTCCGACGTCCATCGCTCGGTGTGGCGGGCGACGTTCTTCGGCTGGCTCGCGCCGCTGCTCGTGGCGATCGCGGGTGCCTGCGTGGCGGTGTTCGGGCAGCGGCCCACTCTGCGGGTGGCAGGCCTGCCGCACCTGTGGTTGGTGGCCGCGGTGGTGGCCGCGTGCGCGACGGCTCTGGCGTGGGTGTTCCTCGACTGGGAGTTCGGCGAGGAACAACACGCCTTCCTGACCGAGAGCGGGGTGGCTGTGCAGGCCGCCCTGGGTCGGTACGTGGGAGCCGTTGCGGTGCTGGTGTCGCTCGTGGCGGCCGTGCTGGACGTGCGCGCGGCCGTCAGTCGCGGCCCGAACCGGAAGCGGGCTGGCGCACGATGATGACCACTCGGTCGTCGCTGGAGACCGGCGCGCCGCCGTCCTTGTTGACCGTTCCCGCGACGGCGACGTCGCCCGTCACCTGAGCGAGGCTGCCGAGCCGGCCGTAGGCGGTGCCGTTCTCTCCGTCCAACGTGATCTGTGGTTCGCCGCCGACCGAGCCGTCCTCCGTCAACGGCAGGTTCTGCACGTTGCCCGCCTCCTCGGTGGAGACGGCGAGCATGTCGGTCCAGTCGGCACAACCGCTGACGCCGGGCTTGTCCTTCCACGTCCAGGCGGGCACCGAAAGGTCCTCGCCCTCCTCGATCCGGTACACCACGTCGTGTTCCTTCGCCTGGTCGGTGACCCACAGCCGCGAGCCGTCGGCCGTGCCGCACATGCCTCCGGGCGCGTGCAGTCCGCTCGCGTACACGGCGGAGTCCGCCTTGGGGTTGCCCTTCGCAGGCTTGCCGGAGGGATCGATGCGCAGCACCTTCCCGGCGAGAGAGGCGGGGTCGGCGGTCGCTTTCGCGTTGCCCGCGTCGCCGGTGGCCACCAGGAGCGTCCCGTCGGCTCCGGCGAGCAACGCACCCCGGTTGTTGGTCGATCCCTTCGGGATGCCGGTGAGCACGGGCTTGGGGGCCTGCCCCTGCGCGAAGCGAACCACCCGGTTGTCGGCCGGGGTGGTGATGTAGGCGAAGACGAGGCCGTCCTCGGCGTAGGTGGGGGAGAGCGCGAGCCCGGTCAGACCGCCGTCACCGGTGGCCTCGACGTCCAGGGTCGCGAACTCCTGCTGCTCACCGTCGGTACCGACGAGGAACACCCGGCCGCTGCGACGCTCGCCCGCGAGAGCGGTCACGGTGGATCCGTCTGACGGCAGCGGCGCGACGGCTGACACCGTGTCGAGACAGGTGGCGATGACGGCCTTGTCGTAGTCGGTGCAGCCCTCGGGCGGGGGCACGGGAGTCTCCGACTGGGAGGGCCCGCGGGGAGCGGGGCTCTCGTCGACCTCGGGAAGCTCCGGTTGCGGTGCCACCTCCGCCGAGAGTTCCGGGGCGTCCCGCCAGTCGGTGGCGGCGGTCGAGTCGTCGAACCGCGCACAACCGACGGGCACGACGGCCACAGCGGCCAGAACCGCTATCGACCACGAGCGTCTCGGACCCCTGCGCACAGTGGTCCAGCCTAGGCGGCCCGAGGTGAACCTCGGGTAAGTGGGTCGCGACACATCGGCCACGATGGTGGGGTGACCATCACCGTTCTCGTTCCCGATGACGACGGCGTGACGGCGCTGTCGGAGGTGCCTGGCGTGCGGGCCGTGCGCTACCACGTCGACTCCCTCGCCGAGGGCGTGCCCGCCGAGGCCGCCGAGGCCGAGGTGCTCATTCCGGGCGCCAAGCCCGCCGCGTTGCTGCCGTTGCTCGATGCCATGCCGAGGTTACGACTGATCCAGCTGTTGTCGGCGGGCGCCGAGAACTGGACCGACCAGGTGCCGGACGGGGTGCTGCTGTCCACCTGCCGGGGCGCCCACGGGGGCAGCACCGCCGAGTGGGTCATGGCGGTGCTGCTTTCCACCTATCGGGGCCTTCCCGAGTTCGCCGAAGCCCAGCGGGCGAGGACGTGGAGCCCGAGCACCGGACGCACGTTGCAGGGCAGCAGGGTGCTGGTGGTGGGTGCCGGCGACGTGGGCAACGAGCTGCGGCGCAGGCTCGTCCCGTTCGACGCGTGGGTCACGATGGTGGGCTTCACCCCCCGTGAGGGCGTCCACGGGGTCGAGGAACTGCCGGAGCTCCTGCCGGACACCGACGTGGTGGTGTTGGTGACGCCTCTGACGTCACACACGAGGGGGATGGTGGACGCCGCGTTCCTCGCCGCGCTGCCCGACGGTGCACTGCTCGTGAACGCCTCCCGTGGACCGGTCGTGGACACCGACGCGTTGCTGGCCGAGCTCACCACCGGCCGGTTGAGCGCGGCGCTGGACGTCACCGATCCGGAACCGCTGCCCGCCGACCACCCGTTGTGGACCGCGCCGAACGTGGTCATCACTCCGCACGTCGGCGGGGCCGTTCGCGACGCGCGGCGCCGTTCGTACCGGGTGGTGGCCGCCGAGATCGAGCGCTACGTGCGCGGGGAGCTGCCGGACAACCTGGTGCAGGGCGAGTACTGATCCTCGGCGGGTGACCCACCGCCGACGTTCTGTGAGCCCGGAAGCTGTGAGGGACCGGCCGGTGGCAATGTCGGTTCAGGACAGTCACCCTTGTCGGGAGTGGTGCCCGGGGATCCGACGCTCATCGGATCACGTCACGACGATCCAGTTCTCGTCCTCTTCCTCGGACACCCCGACGACCGGGGTGCCCAGCGTTGAGACAGCGACGAAGTCGGGAGAACCGGTTTTCTCCCACAGTACCGGGAGGAATCCGCTCCGCTCGGGCGCGCGGGCGCGAAGCCAGGGCAGGGTGGACGCGCCGGGACCGGTGATGCAGAAGTAGCACGTCCCGTGCTCGTCGAACAGGCCGACGTCGCGGGCTGTCTCCCACCATGCTCGTTCGGTGGCGACCAGGCTGCCGTCGTCGGTGAGGCCGATGCGTACGCGGGGAACCACGGCCGTCGAGGCCACCGCCCGGATCGCTGCCGATGGAGTGACCCCGGAGGCGTCCGCGGCCTCGCCGAGCACCGTGAACCCCGCCGCCTGGAAGATGGCGATGCGGTCGGTCCGGTTCGCCATGCTGTCCCGTCGACGTGTGTGGGGCGAGCGCGGCCCGCCCCACACACGGTCGATCACTTGTCCGGGTCGCGCACGGCGCCGGTGTCGGCGGAGGTGGCCATGCGTGCGTAGGCGCGCAGCGCGGCGGTGACCGGACGCTGCCTGTTCACCGGCTGCCACGGCCGCTCGGACGCCTCCATCTTGGCGCGGCGTTCGGCGAGCACCTCGGCGTCCACGAGCAGTTCGAGCTTGCGCTCGTGCACGTCGATGAGGATCTCGTCGCCGTTCTCCACGAGCCCGATGGTGCCGCCCGCGGCGGCCTCGGGGGAGATGTGACCCACCGAGATTCCCGAGGAGCCACCGGAGAAACGGCCGTCGGTGATGAGCGCGCAGACCTTGCCGAGTCCGGCGCCCTTGAGGAAGGCCGTCGGGTGCAGCATCTCCTGCATCCCGGGACCGCCCGCGGGGCCCTCGTAGCGGACCACGATCACCTCGCCCGACCGCACTTCCTTGTTCAGGATCGCCGAGACGGCCTCCTCCTGGCTCTCCACCACGCGGGCGGGGCCGCGGAAGCGCCACAGTTCCTCGTCGATACCGGCGGACTTGATCACGGCACCGTTCTCGGCGAGGTTTCCGCGCAGCACGGTGAGGCCACCGCTGGCGGTGTAGGCGTGTTCGACGTCGCGGACGCAGCCGTTCGCGGCGTCGGTGTCGAGTGACGACCACCGGTTCGACGTCGAGAACGCCTCCGTGGTGCGCACCCCGCCCGGCGCGGCGTGGAACAGCTCCAGCGCGCGTTCGGACGGTGAACCGCCCCGGATGTCCCACGTGGACAGCCACTCCTCGAGCGAGGAGGAGTGCACGGAGTGGACGTCGGTGTTGAGGAACCCGCCCCGGTGCAGCTCCCCGAGAATGGCGGGGATGCCGCCCGCCCGGTGCACGTCCTCCATGTGGTAGTCGGAGTTCGGCGACACTTTGGACAGGCAGGGCACTTCGCGGCCGATCCGGTCGATGTCGTCGAGTGTGAAGTCGATCTCGCCCTCCCGCGCGGCGGCGAGGATGTGCAGGACGGTGTTGGTGGAGCCGCCCATCGCCATGTCGAGTGCCATGGCGTTCTCGAAGGCCTGCTTGGTGGCGATGGAGCGGGGCAGCGCGGACTCGTCGTCCTCGCCGTACCAGCGCTTGGCCAGTTCCACCACCGTCCGACCCGCCTCCGTGAACAGCTCCCGGCGCGCGGCGTGAGTGGCCAGAGTGGACCCGTTGCCGGGCAGCGAGAGCCCCAGCGCCTCGGTGAGGCAGTTCATCGAGTTGGCGGTGAACATGCCCGAACACGACCCGCACGTCGGGCAGGCCGACTGCTCGACGACGGAAAGGCCGGCGTCGTCGACGGCCGAGTTGGCCGAGGCCGCGATCGCGGTGATGAGGTCGGTCGGTGCGTGCGCCACGCCGTCGACCACGACGGCCTTGCCGGCCTCCATGGGACCGCCGGAGACGAACACCGTCGGGATGTTGAGCCGCATGGCGGCGTTGAGCATCCCCGGCGTGATCTTGTCGCAGTTCGAGATGCACACCAGCGCGTCGGCCTGGTGCGCGTTGGCCATGTACTCGACCGAGTCGGCGATGATCTCGCGCGAGGGCAGCGAGTAGAGCATGCCGCTGTGACCCATGGCGATGCCGTCGTCCACCGCGATGGTGTGGAACTCGCGGGGCACACCGCCGGCCTCGCGCACGGCCTCGGCGACGACCTCACCGAGGTCCTTGAGGTGTACGTGTCCCGGCACGAACTGGGTGTAGGAGTTGGCGATCGCGACGATGGGCTTGCCGAAGTCGCTGTCGGTCATGCCGGTCGCGCGCCACAGGGAGCGGGCTCCCGCGGCGTTGCGGCCGTGGGTCGTGGTTCGGGAACGCAGAGCAGGCATGGGCAAACTGTACGCCCGGCCGGGGATCCCGAAGCCGCCGGTCGGCGCCCGCTACCGGGCGTCGTCGTCCCCGGACCGCCCCTCGGGCCTCTCGTCGCCGGAGCGTTCGCCGGACTCGTCGCTCGCCGCGGGCTCGCCGGTGCCCGGCTCCTCGGGCTCGGTGAGCACACCCGAGGGGTCGGGCACGCGTCCCTCGCTGACCAGCGACAGCACAGGCAGGTGCCGGGTGCGCACGGAGGGCAGCGGCACACCTGTGTCGTCGGCGAGCACGGCGACGACCGTGGACTTCGGGGTGATGGTGAAGCCCTTGATCGCGTCCCACGGCAGGTCGCGGGTGCCCAGCAGGGTGCGCACGGTGAGACCCTCGCGGGTGGCCACCGTGCGGGTCCTGACGATCCACAGCGCCAGCACGATGGGCACGAGCAGCAGCACCAGCAGGTACGGCAGCGCGGCCGCGAACGGGAACATGCACATGAACAACATCAGCACGCCGATCAGCGCGGTTCCCGGGACGCGGAACACCGCCTTGCTGCCCTTTTCGGGGGAGCCGGCACCCGAGCCGGTGCCGTGCTCGTCGTCGCGTCGTGTCGCCGTCATGGTCGTGTCCTGCCCTCGATCCGCCACTCCACGATGGTGCACCGCAGGTGGGAGGCGGTGCCACCCGGGGGCGTCCGACGGTCGGAGGGTCCAGTATCCGGGATCACCATCCCGCAGAGTTGACACTTCTCGTCGTGGGCGATTAACGTCATCGCCGTGACACCGCAGCTTGTTCTCGTAATTTCCCCGCGCGTCGGCGCGTAGGGGAAGTCCCTCTGCGTCGACGCGCGACCCTCGTGCGACCACACCTGGTCGGCGGGGGTTTTTTGTTGCGCGGACGGCGTAGCGGGAGCTCCCCAGGCGACGACGACCGAAGAACCCCGACCGAAAACCCGGACAATCCCACGAGGCGAGAACCGATGACCAGCGCCACCTCGCGATCGGACGCGACCGCCGGGTCGACACCGAACTCGGCGTCACCCGCCAACTCTGGACCCCGCCCCAAGCCGACACCGCCCGCAGGAGTACCCGTTCGGGTGACGGGCGCGCAGTCGCTCGTGCGGTCCCTCGAAGCCGTCGGCGTCGAGGTGGTCTTCGGTATCCCCGGTGGCACGATCCTTCCCGCGTACGACCCGCTCCTCGACTCGACCAAGGTGCGGCACGTCCTCGTGCGGCACGAGCAGGGCGCGGGCCACGCGGCGACCGGCTACGCGCAGGCCACCGGAAGGGTCGGCGTGTGCATGGCGACGTCCGGGCCGGGTGCGACCAACCTGGTGACGCCGCTCGCGGACGCGTACATGGACTCGGTTCCGGTGGTCGCCATCACCGGGCAGCAGACCCGGGCGCTCATCGGCTCGGACGCGTTCCAGGAAGCCGACATCTGCGGCATCACGATGCCCATCACCAAGCACAACTTCCTCGTCACCGAGCCCGCCGACATCCCCAGGGTGATCGCCGAGGCGTTCCACCTGGCGAGCACCGGACGGCCCGGCCCCGTGCTGGTGGACATCCCCAAGGACGTGCTCCAGGAGACGACGTCGTTCGCGTGGCCGCCTGAGCTGAACCTGCCCGGCTACCGGCCCACGCTGCGTCCCCACGGCAAGCAGGTCAGGGAGGCGGCGCGCCTCATCACACAGGCCAGGCGGCCCGTGTTCTACGTCGGAGGCGGAGTGCTCAAGGCCGGGGCGGCCGAGCAGTTGCGTGAACTGGTCGAGCTCACCGGCATTCCCGTGGTGACCACGTTGATGGCCCGCGGCGTGTTCCCCGACTCGCACCGGCAGCACCTCGGTATGCCGGGCATGCACGGCTCGGTGGCGGCGGTCGCTGCGATGCAGCGCGCGGACCTGCTCGTGGCGCTGGGCGCGCGCTTCGACGACCGGGTGACGGGCAGGCTGGAGTCGTTCGCCCCCGAGGCGAAGGTGGTGCACGCCGACATCGACCCGGCCGAGATCTCCAAGAACCGCAAGGCCGACGTGCCGATCGTGGGTGACTGCGCCGAGATCATCACCGAGTTGATCGACGCGGTGCGGAACGAGACGTCCTACGGCGAGTCCGCGGACCTGGCCGCGTGGTGGTTGCAGCTCAACTCGTGGCGGGACACGTTCCCCGCGGGCTACGAGTGGCCGTCCGACGGGACGCTGGCGCCGCAGTACGTCATCGAGCGCATCGGGAAACTCGTGGGACCCGACGCCATCTACGCGGCCGGGGTCGGGCAGCACCAGATGTGGGCGGCCCAGTTCATCTCCTACGAGCAGCCGCGAACGTGGATCAACTCGGGTGGTCTCGGCACGATGGGGTTCGCCGTGCCCGCGGCCATGGGCGCCCAGTTCGGCAGGCCCGACAAGCAGGTGTGGGCCATCGACGGCGACGGTTGCTTCCAGATGACCAACCAGGAACTCGCCACGTGCGCCATCGAGGGAGCGCCCATCAAGGTGGCCGTCATCAACAACGGCAACCTCGGCATGGTGCGGCAGTGGCAGAACCTCTTCTACGCCGAGAGGTACTCCAACACCGACCTCGGCACGCACAAGCACCGCATCCCGGACTTCGCGCTGCTCGCCGAGGCACTCGGCTGTGCGGGCCTGCGGTGTGAGACCAAGGACTCCGTCGACGACACCATCCGCAGGGCCATGGAGATCAACGACCGTCCGGTGGTGATCGACTTCGTCGTGGGCAAGGACGCCCAGGTGTGGCCGATGGTGGCTGCCGGGACGAGCAACGACGAGATCATGGCCGCGCGGGGCATCCGACCGCTGTTCGACGAGGACGAGGTGTCGCAGTGAGGTTTCCGCGTACCGAGGAGCGAAAGGAGCGGAAGCGCTCATGAGCAACCACACTCTCAGCGTTCTGGTCGAGAACGTGCCCGGCGTGCTCGCCAGGGTCTCCGGCCTGTTCTCCCGCCGTGGTTTCAACATCGAATCCCTTGCCGTGGGACCCACGGAGAACCCCGAGGTGTCCCGGATGACGATCGTGGTCGCCGTCGAGGAACAACCACTCGAACAGGTGACCAAGCAGCTCAACAAGCTCGTCAACGTCATCAAGATCGTGGAACTCAACCCTGCCCAGTCGGTGCAGCGGGAACTGCTGCTCGTGAAGGTCAGGGCCGACGCGACGGTGCGCAGCCAGGTGTTGGAGACCGTGCAGTTGTTCCGGGCGAAGGTCGTCGACGTCTCGCCGGAAGCTCTGACGATCGAAGCCACCGGCACCGCCGACAAGATCAACGCACTGCTGCGCATGCTGGAGCCGTACGGCGTGCGTGAGCTCGTGCAGTCGGGCATGGTCGCGGTGGGCCGGGGCGCCCGCTCGATCACGGCGACGGCGACCCGCTGACGCCTCGCTCGCCCAACCCAATCGAAAGGAAGTACCACCCCTCATGTCAGTCGAAATCTTCTACGACGCCGACGCCGACCTCGGTATCGTCCAGGGGCGCAAGGTCGCCGTGATCGGATACGGCAGCCAGGGACACGCGCACGCGTTGAGCCTGCGCGACTCCGGCGTCGACGTCCGCATCGGGCTTCCCGAGGGGTCGAAGTCGCGGGCCAAGGCCGAGGACGAGGGCCTGCGGGTCCTCACGACCGCCGAGGCGGCCGCCGAGGCCGACCTGATCATGATCCTCACGCCTGACACGAAGCAGCGCGCGATCTACGAGCAGGACATCGCACCGAACCTCAAGGACGGCGACGCGCTGTTCTTCGGTCACGGCTTCAACATCCGCTACGGCCTCATCAAGCCGCCCGCCAATGTGGACGTCGCGATGGTGGCGCCCAAGGGCCCGGGGCATCTGGTCCGCAGGCAGTTCGTGGACGGCAAGGGCGTGCCGTGCCTCATCGCGGTGGAGCAGGACCCGAGCGGCAACGCGCAGGCGCTGGCGCTGTCGTACGCGGCGGCCATCGGAGGCGCCAGGGCGGGCGTCATCAAGACGACGTTCACCGAGGAGACCGAGACCGACCTCTTCGGTGAGCAGGCCGTGCTGTGCGGCGGCGCGTCCGCGCTCGTGCAGACCGGTTTCGAGGTGCTGACCGAGGCGGGCTACGCGCCGGAGATCGCCTACTTCGAGGTGCTGCACGAGCTGAAGCTGATCGTCGACCTCATGTACGAGGGCGGGATCGCGCGTATGCGGTACTCGATCTCGGACACCGCGGAGTACGGCGACCTCACGCGCGGCCCGAGGGTCATCACGCCCGAGGTCAAGGAGAACATGAAGGCGATTCTTCGGGAGATCCAGGACGGCACGTTCGCCAGGGAATGGGTCACCGAGGACGAGCAGGGACGCCCGAACTTCGGCAAGCTGCAGCAGGCCGGTGAGCAGCACTCGATCGAGGAGACCGGCCGCAAGCTGCGCGGTCTGATGTCGTGGGTGGACCGGCCGATCACCGAGACGGCCTGATCCTCGACGGAGCCGGGATTCCCCGAGGATCCCGGCTCCGTTCCGAGTGCCCGCGAACCGCGGGATGCCCTACCGTGCCTCCATGAAAAACGATTCCTCCGTTGTCGACGACAAGTTCGGTGTTCGTGAAGGCCTCGATCTCTCCTCCGCGCGGTGGCGGCGCCTTCCCAGCGGCGTCGGCGCCGGTGCCGAGAAGTACGGCACTGTGGAGTACGCCTTCGTCACACACAGCGATTCGGTGACGTATGTGGCGTTACGGCAGGCGGCGGGCCGGGGCGGCACCGTTCTGGTCTTCACGCCGTCCGAATGGGACGCCTTCCTCCTCGGCGCCAGGGCAGGCGAGTTCGACCGCTCGTACTGACCCCTGCGCTTGTTCGCTGCGTGCCGGACGTGCGGTCTCCGTCCGCGTGCGTGGCCGTGTCCGGACCGGGTCTCTTCCTGTCTCTTACTGTTCTCTTCATTCGGACGCGTTGCGGTGGCGGGGTCGTCCGGGACTAGACTTCCTGCTTCGAGGACACAGTGTCGTGGCCTGCAAGTGAGCGTCTGCGAACGGCCCCAAACCTTCTGAGACGAAAGGCGCATCGTGAGCAATTCCAGCCAGCCCGTCGTTCTCCTCGCCGAGAAACTCGCCCCGTCCGCGGTCGCGGTGTTCGGTGACGAGGTCGAGGTCCGGCATGTGGACGGCACCGACCGTCCCGCTTTGTTGCAGGCCGTGAAGGAGGCCGACGCGCTCCTGGTGCGATCCGCCACCAAGGTCGACAGGGAGGTTCTCGCCGAGGCCCCGAAGCTGAAGGTCGTCGCGCGGGCCGGGGTGGGCCTCGACAACGTCGACGTCCCCGCCGCCACCGAGCGCGGTGTGCTGGTGGTCAACGCGCCCACGTCGAACATCGTGTCGGCGGCCGAGCACGCCGTCGCCCTGCTGATGGCCGTGGCCCGTCGCGTTCCCGCGGCCGACCAGAGCCTGCGGAGCGGCGAGTGGAAGCGCAGCGCCTACACGGGTGTGGAGCTGTCCGGCAAGACCGTCGGCGTGGTGGGCTTCGGCAAGATCGGTCAGCTCGTGGCCGCGCGGCTCGCCGCGTTCGACACGAAGCTGCTCGCCTACGACCCCTACGTCTCGGCCGCGCGGGCGGCGCAACTGGGGGTCGAACTGGTGTCGCTGGACGAGCTGCTGGAGCGATCCGACGCCATTTCGATCCACCTTCCCAAGACACCCGAGACCAAGGGACTCATCGACGCCGCCGCGCTGGCGAAGGTCAAGCCGGGCGTGCTGGTGGTGAACGCGGCCAGGGGCGGCCTGATCGACGAGAACGCGCTCGCGGAGGCACTGCGCGAGGGCCGTGTCGGCGGTGCGGGCATCGACGTGTTCGCCGAGGAGCCCACGACGTCGAGTCCGTTGTTCGAGTTGCCCAACGTCGTCGTCACGCCGCACCTCGGCGCTTCGACGCGGGAGGCGCAGGACCGGGCGGGCACCGATGTGGCCCGGTCGACGTTGCTGGCGCTGCGCGGTGACTTCGTGCCGGACGCCGTCAACGTCGCCAGCGGCACGGTCGGTGAGGAGGTCCGGCCGTACCTGTCGCTCACCCAGAAGCTCGGCACCGTGCTGTCCGCGTTCAGCACCAAGGCCCCGGCGTCGGTGTCCGTGACGGCGGCGGGCGAACTCGCCACCGAGGACGTGAGCGTGCTCCAGCTGGCCGCGCTGCGCGGTGTCTTCGCCGGCGTCGTGGAGGACCAGGTGACGTTCGTGAACGCGCCTCGTCTCGCCGAGGAGCTCGGCGTGCAGGTGAGCGTGTCCACCGAGCCGGAGAGCCAGAACTACCGCAGCCAGGTCACCGTGCGCGTCGTGCACGACGACGGCAGCTCGCACTCCGTGTCCGGTGCCGTGACGGGCAAGGACGAGGTCGAGAAGCTCATCGAGGTCAACGGCAGGCACTTCGACATCCGCGCCGAGGGCCACATGCTGCTGCTGGAGTACCCCGACCGGCCGGGCATCATGGGCCGGGTCGGCACCCTGCTCGGCGAGGCGGGCATCAACATCGAGGCCGCGCAGATCAGCCAGACCACCGACCGTTCCGACGCTGTGATGCTGCTGCGGGTCGACCGCGCCGTCGGCGGTCACATGCTCGAACCGATCGGTGCCACGGTCGACGCCAGGATGATCCGGGCGGTCGACTTCGACTGACCCTTCGGACTTCTGCGGCCCCCGTCGGCGCGAGCCGGTGGGGGTCGTTTCCGTGCCCGCGAAGTCTCCACTATGGATCGAGCTCGCGGACGCGTGGTGAACCGCACCCCTTTCGGGTGCCGTTTTCCTCGGTCCTTGTGACACGATTGAGTGACGAGTGTCTGCCCGGCTGCGGCGTATGGGTGGTCGTGCTTCGTCCGATCGACGACCAACGGTAACCTGCCGTCGCTGGAGTTCGATCGCGGATGGGCTTCCGGAGCGCCGGGTGCCTGACTGACGGAGGTGTGTGGATGCGGCTCGCTGTGATCCCTGGCGACGGGATCGGGCCCGAGGTCGTGACCGAGGCGCTGAAGGTGCTTGCCGAGGTCGTCCCGAGTGCCGAGATCACCAAGTACGACCTTGGCGCATCCCGTTGGCACGCCACGGGCGAGTTGCTGCCCGAGTCGGTGCTGAGTGAGCTGCGGCAGCACGACGCCATCCTGCTCGGCGCCGTCGGTGACCCGAGCGTGCCGAGCGGCATCCTCGAACGCGGGTTGCTGCTGCGGCTTCGGTTCGAGCTCGACCACCACGTCAACCTCCGGCCCGGACGGCTCTACCCGGGCGTGCGCGGCCCGCTGGCCGACCCCGGCGAGGTCGACATGGTCGTGGTGCGGGAGGGCACCGAAGGCCCGTACGCGGGCAACGGCGGCCTGCTGCGCAAGGACACCGAGCAGGAGATCGCCACCGAGGTCAGCGTCAACACGGCCTTCGGCATCCGCAGGGTGGTGGCCGACGCCTTCGCCCGCGCCGAGCAGCGTCCGCGCAAACACCTCACGCTCGTCCACAAGACGAACGTCCTCGAGCACGCCGGTTCACTGTGGTCGCGGATCGTCGAGGAGGAGTCGCTGGCGCACCCCGACGTCACCGTGGCCTACTCGCACGTGGACGCCGCGACGATCCACCTCGTCACCGACCCCAGCCGGTTCGACGTCATCGTGACCGACAACCTCTTCGGCGACATCATCACCGACCTCGTCGCCGCGGTCACCGGCGGAATCGGGCTCGCCGCGAGCGGCAACCTCGACATCACGCGTCGCAACCCCAGCATGTTCGAGCCCGTGCACGGCAGCGCCCCCGACATCGCGGGCCAGAACCTCGCCGATCCCACCGCGGCCGTGCTGTCGGTGGCGTTGCTGCTCGACCACCTCGGCGAGCGGGAGTCCGCACGCCGGATCGAGGCGTCCGTGGCTTTCGACCTCGCCACCCGCGACCAGAACTCCCCCGGCAGCACCCAGGCCATCGGTGACCGTCTGGCCGCGCTCGTCTCCTCGAACACCCGCCAGGCGAGCTGAGCGCCGCCCGGGACCGGACCGCCGTTTCCGCATCCGGTCCCGGGGTATTCGCCGCCCATGCGCACCTGGTTGAAGAACCTGCTGGGACGCCGGGAACCCGCGTCGTCCAGCGCGCCGGAGGCCGACGCCGCCGACGACCCCGCCGTGTCACGGGCGCGGCCCACGGGCGGCAGGCCCGGTGACGAGCGGGGTGACAACCCGTCGTCCACCGGTCCGGGCCACAACGACACGTTCGTCGGCAGAATCGAAGGTGACGACCTCGGTTACGCCGGCGAGACCGGGGCCGAGCGGCGCAGCGAGGACTGACACCGCACCGGCAGGGCTTCTCGGCCTACGGGCCGTCCCCGGTGTGGGGCGGCCTTGCCGCCGTGCGGTAGTGGTACCCGCAGAGTTCCCTGAAGCCGGCTCGCGTGTAGAGGCGACACGCCGCGACGTTGTCCCGCTCCACCTGGAGGTACAGGTGGTCGGCGTGCCGGGTGGCCGCCCAGTGGGCCAGCGCGGCCACCACCGCGCGTGCCGCACCCCTGCCCCGAGCCCGCGGAAGCGTCGCGATCCCGAACAACCCCGCCCAGCCCGTGTCGACGACGGCCCGGCCCACCGCCACCACGTCGCCGCCGAGCACCGCGCGGGCGAACCCGGAGGGACACCTCACGCGTTCCAGCAGCGCCCACTCGGCGCGGGAGTCGCCGCCGTGCACGGCGTGCCAGGTGTCGAACCACGCCCGTGTCGGGTGTTCGTCCACCACCACCCACGCCGGAGGCGGGCCGAGGAGGTCGACGGCCCGAGCGACGGAGGCCGTTCGCAACGACATCGGGCTCTCCACGCGGTAACCGCGCTCGGCGAGCAGGGAGTCGAGAGAGTCCGGGCACGCCCCGGGACTGATCTGGAACCGGGCGAGTGAACCTCGGCGGGTGTAGAACTCCTCCGCCGCCTCGACCCGGCACACCAGTCGCTCACCCGAGGCGTCCGCGTTGGGGAGCACCGACCGCACCCACCAGGCCGCGGCGGGAGCGTCACGCAACCACCAGCCGTCCGCACGCCGCACGGTTTCGGCGGGCACGGCCCGGGCCGTCCTCTCCTGAATCAGGCGCACCGGCTCCGGCACGGTGGGTTCCTCGGACTTCTCACGGAACGGACTCACGGGCGTGCCTGCCCGTGACTGTGGCAGGATGTGGGGCATGACCACCTCTCGCGTGATCATTATCGGCAGGCGCGCCGGGTAGTGCTGAGAAGCTCCAGCACCGGCGCGCAGACCTCTCGCATCCCAGCGGGGGGTCTTTTTTGTTGGTCCGCCCATCCTCGCAAGGAGATCCCGTGAGCCGCACGGAACCCGCTGACACCCCGCTCGGGGACCAGTTCCACCTGTACGACACGACGCTGCGTGACGGAGCCCAGCGGGAGGGCATCTCGTACTCCATCACCGACAAGCTGGCCGTGGCGAGGTTGCTCGACGACCTCGGTGTCGGGTTCATCGAGGGCGGTTGGCCCGGCGCACTGCCGAAGGACACCGAGTTCTTCGCGCGCGCGGCCGAGGGGGAGCTGGAACTGCGGCACGCGGTGCTCGTCGCGTTCGGGTCCACGAGGCGCGCGGGTGTCGCCGTCGCCGACGATCCCCAGGTGCGGGCGCTGCTCGACTCGCGGGCCCCGGTCGTGACGCTCGTGGCGAAGTCGGACGTCCGGCACATCGAGCGCGCGTTGCGTGTGGACGTCGACGAGGCGTGCGCGATGGTGCGTGACACGGTGTCGTTCCTCGTCGGCGAGGGCAGGCGGGTCTTCGTGGACGCCGAGCACTTCTTCGACGGCTACGCCCACGACCCGGACACGGCGTTGCGGGTACTCGACGCGGCGGGCCAGGCGGGCGCGGACGTCGTGGTGTTGTGCGACACGAACGGCGGGCAACTGCCACTGGGTATCGCCGAGACCGTGCGTGAGGTGGCGGGGCGGACGGGCCTGCGCCTGGGCATCCACTGCCAGGACGACACGGCGTGTGCCGTGGCGAACACCGTCGCCGCCGTGCAGGCCGGGGTGACGCACGTGCAGTGCACCGCCAACGGTTACGGCGAGCGGGCGGGCAACGCGGACCTGTTCGCGGTGGCGGGCAACCTCGTTGCGAAGCTCGGGATGCCGGTGCTGCCGCCCGCGCGCACGGCGGCACTGACCCGCACGGCGCACGCGCTGGCCGAACTGGCCAACATCGCGCCCGACACCCACCAGGCCTACGTGGGCGCGTCGGCGTTCGCGCACAAGGCAGGCCTGCACGCGAGCGCGATCAAGGTGGATCCGTTGCTGTACAACCACATCGACCCGGCGGTCGTGGGCAACGACATGCGGGTGCTCGTGACCGAGATGGCGGGCAGGGCGAGCCTGGAGCTCAAGGGGCGGCAGCTCGGTGTCGACCTCGCGGGAAAGCCGGAGGCGTTGGCGAGTGCGTTGAAGAAGGTGAAGGCGCTGGAGGCGGAGGGGTGGTCCTTCGAGGCCGCCGACGCGTCCCTGGAGTTGTTGCTGCGCGCGGAAGCCGACGACCTGCCCGCCGAGGCGCCGTTCCGGCTCGAGTCCTACCGCGTGGTGCTCGACCGCCGCATGGGCGGCGACGTCGTGTCGGAGGCCACGGTCAAGGTGCACGTGGGCGGGGAGCGGGTCATCGCGACCGCCGAGGGCAACGGTCCCGTGCACGCGCTGGACGCCGCGCTGCGGCAGGCACTGCGTTCGCACCTGTCCTGGTTGGACAGCGTGGAGTTGTCCGACTACAAGGTGCGCATCCTCGCGGGCAAACCGGGCACGGACGCCGTCACCCGCGTGCTCGTGGAGTCGAGCGACGGTGACCGGAGCTGGACCACCGTGGGTGTGCACCCGAACATCGTCGAGGCGAGCTGGTTGGCCCTGTGTGACGCGCTCGTGCACAAGTCCCTGGCGGTGTCCCGTCCGGAAGCCCCGGACACGCGTGCGTGAGGTGCGAACACTCGTACGCAGCCTGCGGACACGACGTGTCGGGCTCGGGGTGGACGGCGCGCGTTAGGATGGCGCCGTGCGTTTGGCTCGGATCGCTCATCCTGACGGTGTCGCGTTCGGCTCGATCGAAGCCGACGGCGACGACAACGACGCGGCCCAGGTCCTGGAGATCGCGGACCATCCGTTCGGGCAGCCCAACTTCACCGGCAAGCGGTGGCCGCTCGCGGACGTCCGGCTGCTGGCTCCCATCCTGCCGACGAAGGTCATCGCGGTGGGGCGCAACTACGCCAAGCACGCCGAGGAGTTCGGCAACGAGGTCCCGTCCGACCCGATGATCTTCCTGAAGCCGTCGACGACCGTCATCGGGCCCAACGCGGCCATCAAGCTGCCGCCGGCCTCGTCGCGAGTCGACTTCGAGGGCGAGCTGGCCGTGGTCATCGGCAGGCCCGTCAGGAACATCTCCGCCGAGGCTGCTCCCGCCGCGATTCTCGGTTACACGGTCGCGAACGACGTCAGCGCACGCGATCTCCAGGCTTCCGACGGCCAGTGGGGCAGGGCCAAGGGCTTCGACACGTTCTGCCCGCTCGGTCCGTGGATCTCCACGGAGGTGGACCCGAGCGACCTGAGGCTCACCTCCGAGGTCGACGGCGTGGTGAAGCAGGACGCGCGTACCTCGGCGATGGTGCACAAGGTGTACGACCTCGTGGCGTTCGTGTCGTCGGTGATGACCCTGCTGCCCGGCGACGTGATCCTCACCGGAACACCGGAGGGCGTGGGCCGCATCGAGGCGGGCCAGCAGGTGTCGATCACCATCGAGGGCATCGGTACCCTCACCAACCCGGTCCAGGACGCCTGACTCACCGCCGCGCGAACGCGGGCGCCCGCTCCGGTCTCGGCCCGACGCCGACGATGAAGGCGGGCACGGTCGACAGCCACGGTGCTCGCCGCATCAACGTCGTGAACGGTTTCGGTGGGCCCGGGCGCCTGCCGTCCACGACCGGTGAGACGACGACGCGGTGCAGCATGCGTTGCAGTGTCTGCACGATGAGGGTCGGCACGATCCTCCTGCGTCGCACGGCCGCCAGCGTCCGCTCGTCGATCCGGCCCCGGCGCAGCGGGGCTGCCAGCAGGCGTGCGGCGCCGACGGCGTCCTGCACGGCGAGGTTGATGCCCACGCCGCCGATCGGTGACATCGCGTGTGCCGCGTCGCCGATGCACAGCAGTCCGTCGGCGTGCCACCGCTCGAGCCGGTTCAGCCGCACGTCGAGGTGTTTGACCTGGTCCATCGTGGTCAGTTCACCGACGCGGTCGGCGAGTTCGGGCACGAGCTCGGCGACGTCACGACGGAACGCGTCGACGCCCCGCCTGCGCAGTTCCGCGTCCAGTCCCTTCCTGCCGACGTAGGCGACCTGGTAGTAGTCCCGCCTCGGGATGGTGATGCCGAACTTCGTGCCACGCATGTGCGGCTGGAGTCGGTCGGGGCCTTCGCCCGGCTTGCGGTCGAGCCGGAACCACCACACGTCGATGGGCACGGACACCTCCTTCGGCCGCAGCCCCGCCTGCTCACGGGCCAGCGACCAACGCCCGTCGCAGGCCACGGTGAGGTCGGCGAGCAGCGTGTGCGTGGTGCCGTCCTCGGTGCGGTAACGCACGCCTTTCACCTGCCCCCGCTCCTTCACGAGCTCGGTGACCTCCGAGCGCATGCGCAGCGTGAAGGTGGGTTCCTCGGCCGCGGCGTCGGCGAGCAGGTTCAGAAAGTCCCACTGCGGAGTGATGGCGATGTAGGGGTAGGGGTGACCGAACCTGCCCAGGCGCTTGAGGTCACCCACGACGATGCGCCCACCGTCGCCGGAGGGAAAGGCGACTTCGGTGACCTTCGTCTGCGGCAACCGGGCGAACCGTTCGCCGAGCCCGAGATCGTCGAGCAGTCTCATCGTGGACGGGTGCACGGTGTCGCCGCGGAAGTCGCGCAGGAAGTCGGCGTGCTTCTCCAACACGGTCACCTCGATGCCCGCCCTGGCCAGGAGGAGGCCCAGGACCATCCCCGCAGGGCCGGCGCCGATAACGACGCAACTCGTCCGCTCGCTCATCGCCGCTCCTAATTTCAATGGATGTTGAATAAATTCACCATGCACGAAGTCGCGACGGCCGTCAAGGGCGATACTCTGACAGAGCTATGAGTGAGACGAAGGCTGTACGTGCCCGCTTCTGCCCGTCGCCCACCGGAACCCCGCACGTCGGGTTGATCCGAACGGCGCTGTTCAACTGGGCGTTCGCCCGTCACCACGGCGGCTCCCTCGTGTTCCGCATCGAGGACACCGACGCCGCGCGCGACAGCGAGGAGTCCTACGCGGCGCTGCTCGACGCGCTGCGCTGGCTCGGCCTCGACTGGGACGAGGGGCCCGAGGCCGGCGGTGAGTACGGGCCGTACCGGCAGAGCGAGCGCGGTGACATCTACGCCGAGGTCGCGCGGAAGCTGCTGGACGCGGGCGAGCTTTACGAGGCCTTCTCCACGAACGAAGAGGTGGAGCAGCGTCGGCGCGACGCGGGCCAGGACCCGAAGCTCGGTTACGACAACTTCGACCGCGACCTCACCGACGAGCAGAAGCAGCGCTACCGCGACGAGGGGCGCTCTCCCGTGCTCCGCCTGCGGATGCCGGACGAGGACCTCACCTGGAACGACCTCGTGCGCGGAGAGATCACGTTCAAGGCGGGCACCATTCCCGACCCCGTCCTCGTGCGGGCCAACGGACAGCCGCTCTACACGCTCACCAACCCGGTCGACGACGCGCTCATGCGCATCACCCACGTGCTGCGCGGAGAGGACCTGCTGCCGTCGACGCCGCGCCAGCTCGCCCTGTACGCCGCGCTGCGGCGGGTGGGCATCACCGACTTCACCCCGGAGTTCGGGCACCTGCCCTACGTCATGGGCGAGGGCAACAAGAAGTTGTCCAAACGCGACCCGAAGTCGAACCTGTTCAACTACCGCGAGCAGGGCTTCATCCGCGAGGGTCTGCTCAACTACCTCGCCCTGCTGGGCTGGTCGATCGCCGACGACCGCGACGTGTTCACCGTCGACGAGCTCGTGGAGGCCTTCCAGATCACCAAGGTCAGCGCCAACCCGGCGCGGTTCGACCCCAAGAAGGCCGAGGCCATCAACGGCACGCACGTGCGTGCGCTGCCCGTCGAGGAGTTCGTCCGGCGTACCGTGCCGTATCTGACCGCGGCGGGCGTGCTGCCGGAGGAGCCCGGCGACGACCAGATGCACAAGCTCCGCGTCATCGCGCCGCTCGTGCAGGAACGCGTCACCGTCCTGTCGGACGCCGTCAACCTGGTGCGTTTCCTCTTCGTCGACGAGGACACGTTCGCTCCGGAGGAGGCCGCCGCGACCAAGGTCCTCGGCCCCGACTCCGAGCCCGTGCTGCGTGCCTCCGTGACGGCTCTCGAAAAGCTCGACGACTGGCGCACCGACGCCATCGAGGCGGCGCTGAAGGAAGCCCTCGTCGACGGGTTGGGTCTCAAGCCGCGCAAGGCGTTCGCGCCCGTGCGAGTGGCTGTGACCGGGCGCACTGTGTCACCGCCGTTGTACGAATCGATGGAGCTGCTCGGCCGCGAGATTTCACTCGGGCGGTTGCGTCGCGCGCTGGCAGGCCACTGAGCGTAGATACCACTGGGCGAAACGGAGGCTGTTTTATCACCTACTCAGCAGAGTTGGTGACGCGAAATCTCCCCTAGCCTCGCGTGGGTGGCTTTCGCTCCTGGCTTTCCATCGGTATCGCACGCTGCCTCGGAACTCGACGGTGCTCCTCCTTGGACACCGCCCGAGCTGAGACTGGTGTGCTTGGACATTGACGACACACTGATCGACTTCACGGCGGCGGGCCGGAACTCGCTGGAAAGTCTGATCGGCAGGGCCGACATCTGGCCGCTGTGGGAACGCATCACGGACGACCACGTCGCCCGGGTCGTGTCCGGTGAGCTCGCCTACGCCGACATGCACACCGCGCGCACCCGGGCGTTCCTCGCCGAACACGGCGTGGTCGTCGACGCCGCCCAGGCCGCGGAGTTCGAACTACGCCGCAAGGAGCTCCTGTGGAGTTCCCTGCGGTTGTTCGACGACGTCCTGCCCTGCCTGGAATGGCTCGTCGCCGCGGGAGTGAAACTGGCGGCTGTGACCAATGCCTCAGGCGGTCACCAACGAGACAAACTCGCCCGGCTCGGGCTCGGTGGCTTTTTCGACCACGTCGCCATCGCGGGCGAAATGGGAGTCGCCAAACCCGATCCTGTGATGTTCCACAAAGTCTGCTCCGCCATCGGTTGTGAACCCGCGCAGGCCGTGCACGTCGGGGACAAACTGACCACCGACGCCGTCGGGGCGCGCGACGCCGGGCTCGGAGGTGTATGGCTCGACCGGCGCGGCCTCGACACCGACGTCCCGACGGGCGTGCACGTCCTCGCCACCCTCGCCCACCTCCCTGAGCTGCTGGTTTCCGAGTTCGCCAAGCTCGGCGTCCCCGCTCAGCGCTGAAGTGGGGACCCCCGTGTGAGGCCGTTTCGGGGCATGCTCTAGTATTTCTTTCCAGCGGCGCCGATCCGGAGAGATTCGGTGAGGGGCCGCGATGGGGTATGGTGTAATTGGCAGCACGACTGATTCTGGTTCAGTTAGTCTAGGTTCGAGTCCTGGTACCCCAGCGCGAAGCGAAAAAACCGATCTGGTAAGCTTCACTTCGCAAAGAACGACAAGCCCCCGTCGTCTAGCGGCCTAGGACGCCGGCCTCTCACGCCGGTAGCGTGGGTTCGAATCCCATCGGGGGTACGGAAAGAGCGAGAGAGCCCTCTCTGCGGAAAGCGCAGAGGGGGCTCTTTCTTTGTGTCCTGTGGGGGCTGGGCCCCCACACCCCAGCCGGGGGCACGCCCCCGGACCCTCGGCCGGGCCCGTCGGTCGGTGGTCTCGCCTTGGGTGCTGTTCCCGGCCGGGGTGCCGCTGGGCGCTTCGCTTCGCTCGCTCCCTCGGCGTGTCCGCAGGCTACGAACGCGTGTCCGCGGTTCCTGTACGCGTGTTCGCACTTCACAGACACGCCGTGGTCCCTCGTGTGCCGTCGCTTGGTGACGGGCCGTTGGCTTCGCTTCACTCGCCTCGGCCCTTTTGCTCGGCTTGCGCCTTCGCGCGCTCGTTCCGCTTCGTCAGAGGCGTTCCTGGAGGGCTTGGGCGGCCTGCAGGAGATCGCCCGCCCACTTCGCACCCGGCCTGCGGCCTATGCGATCCACGGGGCCCGACACGGACACCGCCGCCACCACGTTGCCCGTGCTGTCACGTACCGGTGCCGACACGCTCGCCACACCCGGTTCCCGCTCCGCCACGCTCTGCGCCCAGCCACGGCGGCGTACCTCCAACAACGTGCGCTCGCCGAACACCGCGTCCGCCAGCACGGCCTGCCGCGTGTGCGCGTCAGCCCACGCCGCCAGCACCTTCGCGCCCGACCCCGCCGTCATCGGCAGCCGCGCACCGATCGGCACCGTGTCCCGCAGCCCGCTCGGCGGCTCCGCCACCGCCACGCACACCCGGACGATGCCGTCACGGCGGTACAACTGCACGCTCTCGCCCGTCAGATCCCGCAGCTTCGGCAGCACCACGCCCGCCGCGTCGAGCAACGGATCCACCGTCCCGCCCGCCAGCTCCGCGAGCGCCGGCCCCGGCCGCCACCGGCCGTCCGGACCGCGCCGCAGCATCCGATGCACTTCGAGCCCCACCGCGAGCCGGTGCGCCGTCGCCCGGGGAAGCCCCGTTCGCGCACACAACTCCGCCAGCCCGCACGGCTGCTCCGCCACCGCGTGCAAGACGGACACCGCCTTGTCCAGAACGCCGATCCCGCTCTGCTGGACCTGCTCGGCACCACTGTTGCTAACATCGGGTTGTCCCACGAGGCGATACTACAATCCCGAGATTTGGGAAGTCCACGTTTCACGAAGTGAGTCCGCTCGCTTTCCGACTGACACGTTCAATGGAGGAGCCCTGATGACCGAACGGCGGGGCCGCACACTGGCGGAAAAGGTGTGGGACGCACACACGGTGCGTCGAGGCGACGGTGCCGAACCGGATCTGCTCTACATCGACCTGCACCTCGTCCACGAGGTCACCAGCCCGCAGGCGTTCGACGGGCTACGGCTCGCGGGCCGGAAGGTGCGGCGACCCGACCTCACCATCGCCACCGAGGACCACAATGTGCCCACCGTCGGGATCGAACTCCCGATCGCCGACCCGGTGTCGCGGACGCAGGTGGAGACGCTTCGGCGCAACTGTGAGGAGTTCGGTGTCCGGCTTCATCCGATGGGTGACGACGAACAGGGCATCGTCCACGTCATCGGCCCGCAGCTCGGGCTCACACAGCCCGGCATGACCGTGGTGTGCGGTGACAGTCACACCTCGACCCACGGTGCGTTCGGTGCGATGGCGTTCGGCATCGGCACGTCCGAGGTGGAACACGTGCTCGCCACGCAGACGTTGCCGTTGCGTCCCTTCAAGACCATGGCCGTCAACGTGGAGGGCGAGCTGCGTCCCGGCGTCACCGCCAAGGACATCATCCTCGCCGTCATCGCGAAGATCGGGACCGGCGGTGGACAGGGCTACGTGCTGGAGTACCGCGGCAGCGCCATCGAGTCGCTGTCGATGGAAGCGCGCATGACCATCTGCAACATGTCCATCGAGGCGGGCGCCAGGGCGGGCATGATCGCGCCTGACGAGACGACCTTCGCGTACCTGAAGGACCGCCCGCACGCGCCGAAGGGCGCCGAGTGGGACGCCGCCGTCGCCGAGTGGCGTGAGCTGCGCACCGACGACGACGCCGTGTTCGACGCCGAGGTGCACCTGAACGCCTCCGAGCTGACGCCGTTCGTCACCTGGGGAACGAACCCCGGGCAGGGGCTGCCGCTGGCGGAGTCGGTGCCCGACCCCGAGCGGATCGCCGACGAGAACGAGCGTCTCGCCGCCGAGAAGGCCCTGTCCTATATGGATCTGGAGCCGGGAACCCCGCTGCGGGACATCGCCGTGGACACGGTCTTCCTCGGCTCGTGCACCAACGGGCGTCTGGAGGACCTGCGGGCCGCCGCCGAGGTGCTGCGGGGCAGGAAGGTGGCCGACGGCGTGCGGATGCTCGTGGTGCCCGGCTCCATGCGGGTGCGGCAGGCCGCCGAGGCCGAGGGCCTGCACGAGGTCTTCACGGAGGCGGGAGCCGAATGGCGGGCGGCAGGCTGCTCGATGTGTCTGGGCATGAACCCCGACCAGCTCAAGCCTGGGGAGCGCAGCGCGTCGACCTCCAACCGCAACTTCGAGGGCAGGCAGGGCAAGGGTGGCCGGACCCATCTGGTGTCGCCGCTCGTGGCCGCCGCCACCGCCGTGCGGGGCACCCTGGCCTCGCCCGAGGACCTCGACTGACGTCCCGGCCACCGAACCACCGACGAGGAGCACACGTCATGGAACCTTTCACCACGCACACCGGCGTCGGGGTGCCCCTGCGCAGGTCTAACGTGGACACTGACCAGATCATTCCGGCCGTCTACCTCAAGCGGGTGTCCAGGACCGGCTTCGAGGACGGCTTGTTCGCGAGCTGGCGTGCCGACGAGCAGTTCGTCCTGAACCACGAGCCCTACCGCCGGGGCTCCGTGCTCGTGGCCGGCCCCGACTTCGGCACCGGGTCGTCGCGTGAGCACGCGGTGTGGGCGCTGATGGACTACGGATTCCGGGTCGTCATCTCCTCCCGCTTCGCCGACATCTTCCGCGGCAACTCGGGCAAGCAGGGGCTCGTCACGGCGCAGTGCGAGCAGACGGACGTCGAGCAGTTGTGGAAGCTGCTGGAGAACGAGCCCGGCACCGAGGTGTCCGTCGACCTGCGGGAGAAGACAGTGCGGGCAAAGGACTTCGTCGCCCGCTTCGACATCGACGACTACACGCGCTGGCGGTTGCTGGAAGGGCTCGACGACATCGCACTGACCCTGCGGCACGCCGACGACATCGCGGCGTTCGAGAAGCAGCGCCCGTCGCACAAACCCGTCACCACTCCGAGGTAGAGCAGCGGCCCCGGATTCCCTTGCCGCCGCAAAGGGAATCCGGGGCTTGTACCCGGTCGTGAGAACCGGCCCCACACCACGCCGAACGGCACGCGGAAACAGGCTCTGGAGGACCTGTGGAGGCGTAACGGCGCACACGATAAGGAAAAAATCCGCGTGCCGTTTGGAATTTGTGCTGAGTTGGTAATACCGTGTGCGCATGTCGGCCGGTGTGGCCGGGTAACACGTAGTTCTTCTTGGAGGACTGGAATGGCCAACAAGGCCCAACTCATCGAAGCGCTCTCCGAGCGCTTGGGCGACAAGAAGGTCGCGGCGCAGGCTGTCGACAACCTCGTCGACATCATCATCCGTACGGTCAACAAGGGCGAGAAGGTCAACATCACCGGCTTCGGTGTGTTCGAGAAGCGCGCTCGTGCCGCACGTACCGCGAGGAACCCGCGCACCGGCGAGACCGTGCGTGTGAAGAAGACCAACGTTCCCGCCTTCCGCGCGGGCACGACGTTCAAGGACGTGGTGAGCGGAGCCAAGAAGCTTCCGAAGGCCACCACCAAGCGGAGCACGGCTTCCACCTCGCGTGCCACCTCGGGCACCTCGAAGACGGCTGCGACGCGTCCCACTTCCACGCGCACCACCACCAGCCGCACGCGCAGCACCACGGGTACGACGACTCGTGCCACCTCGGCTCGTACGGCCAAGGCGACGCCGGCCAAGAGCGCCGCCAAGAGCACGGCGACCAAGGCCGCGCCGAAGAGCACGACGAAGACGACGAAGGCGAGCACCACCAAGGCGGCACCGAAGACCACCGCCAAGTCGACCACCAAGTCGACTTCCACGCGTGCGAGCGCGAGCAAGCCCAAGACGACCACGAAGTCGGCGGCGAGCAAGACGACGGCCGCGAAGTCGAGCACCACGAAGTCGGCGCCGAAGACCGCCGCCAAGACCTCGACGCGGTCGACGACGAAGAAGACCCCCGCCAAGACCACGAAGGCGGCTGCGAAGACGACGCCGCGGACCACCGCGAGGGCGACCGCACGCACCACGTCGCCGGCGAAGAGGACCACGAAGAAGACGACGAAGTGACACCGGGCGCCGCGCTCCGCGGCGTCCGGTTCTCCCGGCAGGGCTCCTGTGCTCGCAGTGGGGGAGCCCTGCCGTGTCAGGAGGGTGTGGGCAGCGCGCTGGGCAGGTAGTGTGCTGCCACGAGCCGTGGCTCACCGCAACGGGTGTCGAAGGACAGGACCCACACCGAGCCCTTCTTGCTCGGTACCTCTCCGGTGAGCTTACGGGTCAGTGTGACGCCGTCCCGCTGCGCCAGCGTGTCCACCAGTCCGGGGATGACACCGCCCTGGCTGCACACGACCGCGGTGGTGTGCGAGTTCGCCACGGACAACAGCGATTCGACCCCGCCCTCGGGGTCCTTGCGGTACGTCTCCTCCGACATCAGCGGGTCGAGCCGCACATCGCCGTCGATGTCCTCGGCCACGGCGCGCACCGTCTGCACGCAACGCAGCCGTGGCGCCGAGTACACCGCTTCGGGCCGGAACGCGCGCAGCAGCGGCCGCAGCGCCGAAGCCTGTCGCCGCCCCGCGTCCGAGAGGGGACGCAGGTCGTCGTCGCCCACCCAGTCGTCCCGGCTGCCTGCCTTCGCGTGGCGGACCAGCAGCACGGTGGCGGTGTCGACCGGGAGTTCCTCGGCGCGGGAGCACACGTCTCGGTCGCCTTCGTAGGTCAGCAGCGACCGCGCGTCGGACATCGGCAACCACCGGAGTTCGTCCACTTCCTCATTGGGAGTGAACTCACCCGAAACCGGCGTCGCCGTGAAGTAGTCCACGGTTTTCGCCGAGCCGTTCACGCTGTATTCGACGGTGGTGAGAAAGCGCCCGAGAACGGCGTCGTAGCCGGTTTCCTCGGTCAGCTCCCGCACGGCGGCGACGGGGGCGGTCTCCCCTGGGTCGAGTTTGCCTTTCGGCAGTGACCAGTCGTCGTAGTGCGGCCGGTGCACGACCGCGATCTCACTGCCCGCGGGGCTCCGGCGCCACAGCACCGCCCCCGCGGCTTTCACGACCTTGTTCACCCTGTGGCTCCGTGCCTGCGCAGCATTTCCATCTGATGGTCGCGGACCTGCCCGCTGTCCGTCGGAGAGGGTACCCATTCACCGCTGGCGTGCAGGACCCAGCACCGGGTCATGGGATCCAGCGCGGAGTCCAGCAGCTCGTCGAGCTGCGCGGTGAGCCGGGGATCGGACACCCGGACCAGCGCTTCGATCCGGCGGTCGAGGTTGCGGTGCATGATGTCGGCGCTGCCGATCCAGTGGGTGTCGGCTCCCCGGAAGTGGAAGACACGCGAGTGTTCGAGGAAACGCCCGAGGATCGAGCGCACCCGGATGTTGTCGCTGAGCCCCGGAACACCGGGCTTGAGCGAACAGATGCCCCGCACCACCACGTCGACGTCGACACCGGCCTGCGACGCGCGGTAGAGGCCGTCGATGACCTGTTCGTCGACGAGCGAGTTGCACTTGATCCGCACGCCCGCCGGTTTGCCCGCGTGTGCCAACGAGATCTCGTTCTCGATGAAGTGCAGCAGCCCCCGGCGGATGCCGTTGGGGGAGGTGAGGATGTTGCGGTAGGTCTGCTGGCGGGAGTAGCCGGTGAGGACGTTGAACAGGTCGGTCAGGTCGGCGCCGACGGAGGGGTCGGCGGTGAAAAGCCCGATGTCCTCGTACAGCCGCGCGGTCTTGGGGTTGTAGTTCCCGCTGCCGACGTGGCAGTAGCGGCGGATCGTGGACCCTTCCTGGCGTACCACCAGGGCGATCTTGCAGTGTGTCTTGAGTCCCACGAGCCCGTACACCACGTGCACTCCCGCGCGTTCCAGCGTGCGGGCCCACGCGATGTTGGCCTGCTCGTCGAACCGTGCCTTGATCTCGACCAGCGCCACGACCTGCTTGCCGCGCTCGGCGGCCTCGATCAACGCGTCCACGATGGGCGACTCGCCGGACGTGCCCGACGTCCGGTACAGAGTCTGCTTGATGGCCAGCACCTTGTCGTCGGCGGCGGCCTGCTCGATGAACCGCTGCACGCTCGTGGAGAACGAGTGGTAGGGGTGCTGCACCAGCACGTCGCCCTCGCGCAGGGTCGCGAACACACTCTTGGGCGTCTCCCGCTCCCCGAACGCGGGATGGGTGGCGGGAACGAACGGTGGATCCTTGAGTTCCTTGCGGTTCAGCGAGTGGAGCTGGTGCAAACAGTTCAGGTCGAGCAGACCGGGGACCTCCACGACGTCCTGCGGATCGACCTCCAGCTCGCGCAGCAGGAGTTCGAGCACGTGCTCGCTCATGTCGCTGGCGACCTCCAGCCGCACCGGAGGGCCGAACCGGCGCTGCGCGAGCTCCCGTTCGAGGGCCTGCAACAGATCCTCGTCGCGGTCCTCCTCGACTTCGAAGTCGGCGTTGCGGGTGACCCGGAACACGTGGTGCTCACTCACCTGCATCCCGCTGAACAACTCGTCGAGATGAGCGGCGATGAGTTCCTCCAGCGGCAGGAACGTCGCGGTGCGGCTGTCCCGGCTCCGCTCGATGCGGACGAGGCGGGGCACGTTGTTGGGCACCTTCACTCTGGCGAAGCGTTCGGTGCCGTCGTCGGGGTCGCGGACGGTGACGGCGAGGTTGAGCGACAGACCGGAAATGTAGGGGAAGGGGTGAGCCGGGTCGACGGCCAGGGGAGTGAGCACGGGAAAGATCTGTTTGGTGAAGTACTCGGACAGCCGGGCCCGGTCGTCCGTGGCCAGGTCCGACCAGGCGACGATGCGGATACCGACGTCGGCGAGCGCGGGGCGTACCCCCTTCTCGAACGCCAGCGCGTGGCGCTTGACCAGCTCGGCGTTGCGTGCGGCCACGTAGGTGAGCTGCTCGCTGGGGGTCAGCCCGTCGGCGCTGCGCACGGGAAGGCCCGTCTGCTCGCGGCGCTTCAGCCCCGCGACCCTGACCATGTAGAACTCGTCCAGATTGGACGCGAAGATGGCCAGGAACTTCGCTCGCTCCAGCAGCGGCTGTGACGGGTCCTCGGCGAGCGCGAGCACCCGGGCGTTGAAGTCCTGCCACGAGAGTTCGCGGTTGAAGTACCGGTCGTCGGGCAGCTCGTCCCCAGGTCCGCCGTTGTGGGTGGCGGCGGGCGGTGCGGACGGCACGGAGCCGAAGTCGCGGTGCCCGTCGACGGGCCGGGGAAGCGGGGAGGTGACGGCGGGCCGACGCCCGGGGTCGCCGAGGTCCGCCCGCTCGCCGGGCCGGGAGCCGCCGGGGGCTTCGGAGGCTGCAGAGGCTTCGGAGGCTGCGGAGGCTTCGGAGCTGCTGGCCGCGGGGGTCTGGGTCTCGTCGCTCACGTGGCCATTGTCCCCCAATCGGTGAGGTCGTGACGCTGTTGAAGAGCGGCGCCGCAGTCGGCCGGTGCTTTCGCCGGGGCCTCAGGACAGCAGGCAGGCGCGGTCGAGCACGGCCCGGGTGCGGTCGCCGAGCCCCAGCAGGCGAGCGTGGTCGAGATCACCGGGGGTGTCGACGTCGCCGCGCAGTGACGGCAGTGCCGCCGTCAGTGGCCGCGCACCCGAGAGCGTGTGCGCGCGGGCCGAACCGGGACCGAAGCGGGGGCGCAGTCGCCCACCGGGTGAGGACAGCAAGAGCGTGGTGCCCGTGCCGTGCCGGTCGGCGACGAACGCCCGCCGCCCGCCCGCCTCGGTGATGGCCTCGGTGAGTTCGTGCGGTCGCAGTGCGGGCAGGTCCGCCTGGAGAGCGCCGATCGTCCCGCCCGGGTTGTCGGCCCGCAGCAGCCGCTCCCCGGCGCGTAGTGCCGTGTTCAGGTTGTCGTGTGGACCGCCGTCCGGCGGGCCGCCGACGGCGTGTTCGCCGACGACGTCCACCTCCAGCTCCCGCAGCAGCGCGAGCGCCGCGGGATCGGAGCCGACCACCAGGACACGGTCGACGCCGGCCGCGGCGGTGGCCGCGCGCAGCGTGTCGAACGCGAGCGCGAGCACCAGATCGGTATGGGAGTACTCGCCGTCCGCGTCCCCGAGCACGCCGCGCAACCGGGATTTGCCCAGGCTCGGCCTCTTCAGCGGCACGATCAGATCGACAGCCACGCCACCATCATTACCGCAAAACACACCCACGGCGGTCGGCGACGGGTGGCCCTGCCGTCGCCGCACGGCGGCTCGTGGCAGGATCGACGGGATCGATCGGACACCCACGAGACGGTTCGGGAAGACCTCGGGAGGAACAGCCTTGGCAGAGCGCGAGAAGGGCGGTTTCTGGGTCGGTGCGGCCGCGGTCCTGTTCTACCCGCTGACCTGGATGGGCCGCAGCGTGTACCACAACGCCGACCGCATTCCGCGAAGCGGCCCCGTGCTGCTCGTGATGAACCACGTGTCGCATCTCGATCCCGCGGTGGACGCCGTGTTCGTGCACCGCAACAAGCGGGTGCCGCGGTTCATGGCCAAGGCCAGCCTGTTCCGGGTGCCGATCTTCGGCAAGATCCTCGGCGGTTCGGGCGGCATCCCCGTGTACCGGAACTCCAGCGACGCGGGCGACAGCCTGCGGGCCGCGCACCAGACCCTGCGCGAGGGAAAGGTGGTGCTCATCTATCCCGAGGGGACGATCACGAAGGACCCGCAGGGCTGGCCGAAACGCTCCTACACGGGTGTGGCGAGGCTCGCACTCGAGAACGACGTGCCCGTGATCCCCGTCGCGCGCTGGGGCACGCAGGACATCTGGAACGGCTACACGAAGAAGTTCCGCCCGTTTCCCCGCAAGACCGTGGTGCACTCCGTCGGTGAGCCCATCGACCTGTCGGCGTACCGCGAGAAGGAACGCAGCCAGTCGCTGCTGCGCGAGGTCACCGAACTGATCATGGGCCGGGTGCTGGAACAGCTCGTCGAGATCCGGGGTGAACAGCCCCCCTCGTCGTCGGTCGGTACGGAGGGACGCGGCTGACGATGGCGGTGCAGCGTGTGGCCGTGTTGGGTGCGGGCTCGTGGGGAACGACGTTCGCGAAGATCCTCGCGGACGCGGGGCGCGACGTGACGATGTGGGCCCGCAGGGCGGAGGTCGCCGAGGAGATCCGCGTCCGGCACACCAACTCGTCGTACCTGCCCGGCGTCAGGCTGCCCGACCGCGTCACCGCGACCGCCGATCCCGCGGCCGCGCTGGACGGTGCGCACGCGGTGGTGCTGGCGGTGCCGAGTCAGAGCCTGCGCGAGAACCTGACGGCGTGGCGGGAGCTGCTGCCCGAGGACGCGATCCTCGTCAGCCTCGCCAAGGGCGTGGAACTCGGCACGTTGAAACGCATGAGCGAGGTCGTCTCCGACGTCACCGGAGTGGAGCCGGGCGACGTGGTGGTGGTGTCCGGTCCCAACCTCGCCAAGGAGATCGCGCGGCAGCAGCCTGCCGCGGCGGTGCTGGCGTGTGCCGACCACGCGCGGGCCGTGGCGATCCAGGAGGCCAGCTTCAACTCGTACTTCCGCCCCTACACCAACACCGACGTCGTGGGCTGCGAGCTCGGTGGCGCGTGCAAGAACGTGATCGCGCTGAGCTGTGGTATGGCCGCGGGGCTGGGGTTCGGTGCCAACACGATGGCGACCCTGATCACCCGGGGGCTCGCCGAGACCGCCCGTCTCGGCTCGGCGCTCGGCGCGGACCCGCTCACCTTCGCCGGCCTCGCCGGTGTCGGAGACCTCGTGGCGACGTGCTCGTCACCGCTGTCGCGCAACCGGACGTTCGGTGAGCGCATCGGGCGCGGCGAGACGATGGAGGCGGCCAGGGCGGCGCAGGGCGGCCAGGTGGCCGAGGGCGTGAGTTCCTGCCGTTCGATCCGCGAACTGGCCGACCGGCTCGCCGTCGACATGCCCATCACCGACGCCATGTACCGCGTCTGTCACGAGGGTGTCGATCCGGCCACGGTGGGCGCGGAGCTGCTGGGCCGCAGGCAGAAGCACGAGTGGTCGTGACGTTCTCGCGCGCGTTGTCAAGCCGGTCCGTGAGCCGGTATCGGGTTTGACGTCCGCGCGCGGGTCTGCTTGCCTTGGGGCATGTCGGTTCTCGGTGCGTCGGACCCCGCTCCGCGGTGTGGTCGTGTGTCGCGCACCCTGCCGGGCTGTTGTCGCTGTTGCCGGTGACCACGCGCCGCGCCTGAGACGGGCGCTCGAGGCGCGAGCCGTTCCAACCCGACCGTCCTCCTGTTTTCCCCACACCGTTTCGAGGTCTTCTTCGCATGTTCGCCGTGCCCGAGAACACGATCGCACTTCCTCCCGCGGACCTGCTGTCCCGCCATCCGGTGCGGACGGCCCGCGAGTTCGCCGCCGAACGGGGCCGGTGGCGCAACCTGTTGCGCTACGACCCCGACGAGCGGTTCGCCGTACTGCTCGACACCGTCGGTGACCACGAGGTGTGGCTGCTGAGCTGGCTTCCCGGCCAGAACACCGGACTGCACGACCACGGTGCCACCACGGGAGCGTTGACCGTGGTGAGCGGGCGGCTCGTGGAGGAGGTGCACCGAGACCCCGGTGTGTCGCCGGACGGCCCCGAGAGGCACGTGGTGGAGGCGGGGCAGTCGCGGGTCTTCGGGCCCGGCTACTCCCACCACGTGTCCAATCCGGGGCCCGACCCGGCGATCAGCGTGCACGTCTACCAGGACGGGGGCCGGACCGTGCGGCCCGTGGTGCGGGCGGAGACGTGCTCGGGAACGGCGACCCCTTCCGGCACGTAGTCCGCCGTGACGGGGGTGCCGAAGGTGGTGTGCACGGGAAGGACACCCGCCCACGTGGTGTGGGCGTCGCGGTCGGCGTCGTCGAGTGAGGGATCACCGGTGCGGATCTTCACCGACGCCTCGCCGAGGTCGAGCGCGAGCACGTGTGTGGCGGCCAGCTCCTTGCGGTCGGGAGTGCGGGCGTAGTCCCACGACCCGGGGCTGAGGTGTTCGCTGAGCACGCGCAGGGCGTGGGTCTTCCGTTCCTCACCGGTCACGGGGGCGGCGCGGCCGTGGATCACCGCGCTGCGGTAGTTCATCGAATGGTCGCTCAGCGATCGCGCGTAGACGATGCCGTCGAGGACCGAGACGGCCACGCAGAGGTCGGCGCCGTCCACGGCGGCGCGCACGTTTCCCGATCCGGTGGAACCGTGCAGGTACAGTGTGTCGCCGTCGCGGCCGTGGGCGGTGGGCAGCACGACGGGTGAGCCGTTCAGGACGAGCCCCACGTGGCAGAGCAGCGCCGAGTCCAGGACGTCGTACAGGGCGTCGCGGTCGCTCGCGTAGCGCTGGGGCTTGCGGGTCGGCGTGCTGCGCGGGGTGGGGGACAACGGCGGCCGGGTGGGTGAAGCGGTCATGCACCTCATCGTTCGACGTGACAGTGGCATGATGGAATAGCCAATGTTCCGGTGCTTCAAGATGCCACTTCGGGGAGGTCCCGTGGTCCACGGTGACACCGCCCTGCCGGTGACGCTCGACCGCGACTCGGGGGTGCCGCTGGCGGTCCAGCTCGCCGACGCGTTGCGGGAGGCCGCCTCCGGCGGGCACCTCCGGGGTGGTGACCGGTTGCCGTCCACGCGGGCTCTGGCGGCCAGTCTCGGGGTCAGCAGGACCGTCACCTCGGCCGCGTACGAGCAGCTGCACGCCGAGGGCTGGATCGTGGGCAGGCACGGCTCCGGCACCTACGTGACCACGTCCCCGCCCGCGCCGGTGTCCCGCCACCGCACCGTGGTGGGTCCCGACCACGCGCCGTCGCCGGGCCTCGTGGCCCTGCTGCCGGGAATCCCGTGGGCCGACGGGATCGACAGGGCCGCGTGGCGGCGGGCCTGGCGCGCGGCGGCGGACACCCCGCCGCTTCTGGTGTCCGAACGCGCCGGACTCGTCGGGTACCGGGCCGCCATCGCCGAGCACCTGCTGCGGCATCGGGGACTCGACGTGGCACCGAACTCCCTGCTCGCCACCGCGGGCACCACCGCGGCCGTCGTCGAGCTCGCCGCGGCGTTGCTTCGTCCTGGTGACCTCGTGGGAGTGGAGGAACCCGGCTATCAGCGGGCCGTGGAGGCGTTTCGCCGCGCGGGTGTCCGCGTCGCGCCCGTGGCGGTCGACCCGGAGGGGCTGCGGCCGGACGCGATCCCCGAGGGGGTGCGCGCCGTCTACTGCTCACCCGCCCACCAGTACCCGCTCGGCAGCCGCATGAGCGCGTCCCGCCGGGTCGAACTCGTCGAACGCGCCCGCGCCGACGGTTTCCTCGTCATCGAGGACGACTACGACGGCGAACTGCGCTACGACGTCGCACCGCTGCCGGTGCTCGCCGCACTCGCCCCCGACGTCGTCGTCCACCTCGGTACCACCAGCAAGATCCTCACCCCCACCCTCGGGGCGGGCTGGATGGTGGCCCCACCCGGCGTCACCGCCGCAGTGCTCGCCTACCGTGACGACGCGGGCACCCGGGCCTCTCCCGCGGGGCAGCAGGTGTTCGTGGAACTCGCCCGGCACGGTGACCTCGGACGGCACCTGCGCAGGCTACGTAGAGAGCTGTCCGAACGACGCTCCATGCTCGTCACCGCGTTGCGGGACGCCGGTGTGCCCGTGCTCGGTGACGACGCCGGTGCGCACCTCGTGGTGCCGCTCGATTCCGCGGACGAGGAACGGCGGCGGCTGGCGCTCGGTCGCGAACGCGGACTGCTGCTCGACGGATTGGCGCGGCACTTCGCGGGCACTCCCACCACTGCGGGCCTCGCCGTCGGATACGCGGGTTGCTCGCGTGAGACGCTGCGAGACGTTCTCGGGGTGCTCGTCGACGTGCTCCGACCGACCCGAAGGTAGGGTGCCGCCCATGAGTAGCCGCAAGACCCGAGTGGCCGTCGTCTTCGGCGGTCGAAGCACCGAGCACACCATTTCCTGTGTGTCGGCGGGCAGCATCCTGGCGAACCTCGATCCCGACCGGTTCGAGATCGTTCCCATCGGCGTCACCCGGGCCGGTGGTTGGGTGCTCGGTACGAGCGACCCCGAGACGCTGCGCATCAGGGGCAGGGAACTGCCCGCCGTCGAGGACGGAAAAGCTCTGGTGCTGGCGCCAGACCCCACGACGGGCGGTGTCGTGAGCCTCGCCCCCGGCGAGCGCGCCGAGGTCCTGTCCGCGGTGGATGTGGTGTTCCCCGTGCTGCACGGGGCTTTCGGCGAGGACGGCACCATCCAGGGGCTGCTCGAACTGGCCGACCTGCCGTACGTCGGTGCGGGCGTGTTCGCCAGCGCGGCGGCGATGGACAAGGAGTACGCCAAGAAGCTGCTCGCGGCCGAGGGACTGGAGGTCGGCCGCTACGCCGTCGTCCGACGGGGGCAGCAGACCCTGCCCGCCGAGGAGCGTGAGCGCCTCGGCCTGCCGGTGTTCGTCAAACCCGCTCGCGCCGGGTCGTCCATCGGCATCTCGCGCGTCACCGACTGGGCACGACTGGACGCCGCCATCGCGCTCGCCCGCGAGACCGACCCCAAGGTGCTCGTCGAGGCCGAGACCGTCGGGCGGGAGATCGAGTGCGGGGTGCTGGAGTTCCCCGACGGCCGTGTCGAGGCGTCGCTGCCCGCCGAGGTCCGGGTGCTGTCGGACGACACCGACGCCTGGTACGACTTCGAGACCAAGTACCTCGGCGAGGACGCCGAACTCGACATCCCCGCGAAACTCGACGACACGGTCACCGAGCGGCTGCGGGAGGCCGCCGTGCGCGCGTTCGGCGCACTCGACTGCCAGGGTCTCGCCAGGGTGGACTTCTTCGTCGGCGCGGACGGCACGCTGACCGTCAACGAGGTCAACACGATGCCCGGCTTCACCGCCACCTCGGCCTACCCGAAGATGTGGGAGGTCACCGGCATCGACTACCCGACGTTGCTGACCACCCTCATCGAGACCGCGCTCGCCCGCGGAACGGGACTGCGCTGACCGCAGGCGGCGCCTGCCGTCCCGCCGGGTTCGCTCAGTCGAAGTCGAGCGGTACGGCGGGCAGCGCGCCGGAGATCGTCTCGGAGAGCTGTTGCAGCGGCCCCGTGCCCGCGGTGGCGGGCACCGTCAGCGCGACGTAGACGTCGCGGTCGACCACGTACCACGTCGTGCTGCCCTCGCCGGGAACGGGAAGCCACCGCACCTCGTCGATCGACCGCAGCGTCGACGACCGCGTCAGCTCCGGTGGCCGGTCCAGGCCGCACCGCAGCACGACGGGATCGTCGTTCCCCCACGCGAGCGTGGCGGGTGGTGCGGGTTCGGCGAGTTCCCGGCGGGCGAGCCGCTCACCGGAGGACTCCAGCTCGCGTGGCGCGGCCTCGACGAGACTCGCGCATTCGGACGAGCCTGCCTCGGGCGCGGGAATGGAGACGAGCGGAAGTGGGCCGGGGGTGTCCGGCGTGTCCCCGCCGGAGGCGTCGCGGGTGGAGTCGCCGGACGACAGGACGAACCCCAGCACGGCGACGGTCACGGCCAGCGCCGAGGCCAGCACCGCGGCGAGGACGACGAGGCTCCGGGGCGGAGCACCGGTTTCGCTCACCACTCCACTACAGCACAGCTCACAGGTGCACCACGGGGCAGGTGAGGGTGCGCGTGATGCCTTCCACGTTCTGCACGCGGGCGACCACGAGCTGACCGAGCTCGTCGACGTTGTCGGCTTGTGCACGCACGATGACGTCGTACGGTCCCGTGACGTCCTCCGACGTGGTGACACCGGGGATACCGGCGATCTCGGCCGCCACGGCGGCGGCCTTGCCGACCTCGGTCTGGATGAGGATGTATGCGTGAACCACGGCGCTGTTCCCCTTCATGTCCGGCGGTGACGCGTCAAGGTAGGAATGTAGGCAGCAACGTACCGCAGACCTGCGACGATCGGGCGTCCGTCAGTCGAGGTTTCCGCGGGAAACGCAACAACCGGAGGTACGTGTGGGAGACAGTCCCGCGTCCGGGGCGGACACCGTCGCGGCGATCGGTGAGTTCGGGCTGATCCGCCGGGTGACGGAGGGCACGCCGCAGCCGTCGACGACCCTGCTCGGGCCAGGTGACGACGCCGCCGTCGTGGCCGCGCCCGACGGGCGGGTGGTCGTCACCACCGACGCCCTCGTGGAGGGCGTGCACTTCCGGTTGGACTGGTCCACGCCCACCCAGGTGGGACGCAAGGCCGTGGCCGTGAACCTCGCCGACATCGCCGCGATGGGCGCCGTACCCACGTCGGTCGTCGTCGCCCTGGCCTGCCCCGGCGACACACCCGCGGCCGTGGTGACCGAGCTGCTGGAGGGCATGGCCGCCGAGGCCCGGCGCGTCCACGTCGGCGTGGTGGGCGGGGACATGGTGCGCGCGGACAACATGGTGGTCAGCGTCACCGCGCTCGGCGACCTCGGAGGCCGTCCACCGGTCACACGCTCGGGGGCGAGCCCCGGTGACATCGTGGCCGTGTGCGGGCGGCTCGGTTGGGCCGCGGCCGGGCTCGCCGTGCTGGGCCGGGGGTTCCGCTCGCCCGTGAGCGTGGTGAACGCCCAGCGCTGCCCCGACCCGCCGTACGCGGCGGGCCCCGCGGCGGCACTCGCGGGGGCGACGTCGATGATCGACGTTTCGGACGGGCTGCTGGCGGACCTCGGGCACCTCGCCGAGTCCTCCGGGGTGGGGATCGACGTGCAGACCGACCGGCTCACCGTGGCCGAGCGGCTGGTGGACGTGGGCGCCGCGCTCGGAGCGGACCCGATGCACTGGGTGCTCACCGGGGGAGAGGACCACGCGCTCGCCGCCACGTTCCGGTCGCTGTCCGACCTGCCCGAGGGCTGGTGCCCGATCGGGTCGGTCGTCACGTCCGAGGTCGGTGTCACCGTGGACGGTCTCCCGTACGAACGCGAGGCCGGCTGGCAGCACTGGACCTGAGGTCGCGTGAGTGGTCGCCGGCCAGGTGGCCGCCATACTGGAGCCCGAGCCATCCCAGCGGCAACGGCGCCGGACGAGTGTGTGAGGAGAACCCAGTGGACATCCGTACGGTGCCGTTCGACCACCCCGACGCGGTCAAGCTCATCGACGCCATCCAGCAGGAGTACGTCACCCGCTACGGCGATCCGGACGTCACTCCCGTGGATCCCGCGGAGTTCGCCCCGCCCGTGGGCCTGTTTCTCGTCGGCTACGTCGACGGCGTGCCCGCCGTGTGTGGCGGGTGGCGCGCGCACGACGTCGCGGAGCCGCCGCTTTCCTCGGGTGACGCGGAGCTGAAGCGGTTGTACGTGGTGCCCACCCTGCGTGGCCGGGGTCTGGCCCGGACGATGCTCGCCGAGCTGGAGCGCTCGGCCGCCGAGGCGGGCCGGACGCGGATGGTGCTGGAGACGGGAACCAAGCAGCCCGAGGCCATCTCGCTGTACCGTTCCTCCGGCTACGAGGACATGCCCGGATTCGGTGTCTACGCGGGCGACGAGCTGAGCCTCTGCCTGGCGAAACCCCTCTGACGTCGTGTGCGCGGCCTACGCACGCGTGTTCGCACTTCCCGTACGCTTCGTGGTCACCCCACTGGACTAAGCTGCCGTGTCGTGACCGCACGACCACTGCACGAGATCATGGACCCCGGTTGGGCGAAGGCGCTGGAGCCGGTCGCCGACCGGATCGCCGAGATGGGGGAGTTCCTGCGCGCCGAAGTCGCGGCGGGACGGACGTACCTGCCCTCCGGCGACAACATCCTTCGCGCGTTCCGCCAGCCGTTCGACGAGGTGCGAGTGCTGATCGTCGGTCAGGACCCGTATCCCACGCCGGGACACGCGATCGGGTTGTCCTTCGCCGTGGCGCCGGACGTCCGACCGCTGCCGAAGAGCCTCGTCAACATCTATCGCGAGTACTGCGACGACCTCGGTCACCCGCAACCGTCCAACGGCGACCTGACACCGTGGACGGAGCAGGGGGTCCTCCTGCTCAACAGGGCGCTCACCGTGCGCCCCGGCAAGCCGAACTCCCACCAGGGCAAGGGTTGGGAGGAGATCACCGAGCGGGCGATCGTGGCGCTGGCCGAGCGCGACGTGCCGCTCGTGGCGATCCTCTGGGGCAGCAACGCACGCAAGCTCAAGCCGTTGCTCGGACCGGTGCCGTGTGTGGAGTCGGTGCACCCCAGCCCGCTGTCCGCCCGCAACGGGTTCTTCGGTTCGCGGCCGTTCAGCCGCGCCAACGCGCTGCTCGAACAGCAGGGTGCGAAGCCCATCGACTGGAAGTTGCCGTAAGCCCGCCGAGACGACGAACGGCTCGGCGACCTTCCGGTCACCGAGCCGTTCGTCCGGGAAAGCTGGCTTCAGGCCCGAACGACCTTGCCCGCCTTGATGCAGGAGGTGCACACGTTCAGGCGCTTCTTCTGGGAAAGCCCGACCCTGGCGTGCACGGTCTGGATGTTCGGGTTCCACCGGCGGTTGGTGCGCCGGTGAGAGTGTGAGACCGACTTGCCGAAGCCCGGCCCCTTGCCACAGACGTCGCACACGGCAGCCACGTCGAACACTCCTCGAAAGATCGGTAAACGAACCACCCGGCGGTACCGGGCAACTCGAACAGGGTAACCGGTGCGTCCGTCCCCGGCTCATCGGGGTCGTTACCCTCGCTTCTGGCATGCCTCGGCACCAGCCTCGACACCGGCTACGGAGGATGACGCGGATGCGGCCCTCGGACGTTCTGGACGCGGACGCGGTACGGCAGTGGGTCGACGTCTGCGTGCGTGACCTGCGCGCGTTGCGGGCCGAGATCGACGGCATCAACGTCTACCCGGTGGCCGACTCCGACACGGGCTCGAACCTGCTGCACACGATCACCGCCGCGAGGGACGCTCTGTCGGGGAGGGACGTTCCGGACGCGGGAGCGGCACTGACCACCGCGGCCGACGCGGCGGTGCGGGCGGCGAAGGGGAACTCCGGCATCATCCTGTCGCAGGTACTGCGCGGTATGGCGTCCTCGGCGGCCGGGTCCGATGCGCTCGACGGCGCCGCCCTCGCCGCCGCGCTGCGTTCGGCCGACTCCGCCGCGACGAGCGCCGTGGCGCGCCCCGTGGCGGGCACGATGCTGAGCGTGCTGCACGCCGTTTCCACGGCACTCGACGACCGCGACGGGGACACCGCCTCCGGGGTGGCCGTGCTGGCCGCCAAGACTGCGGCCGAGGCTCTTGCGAACACTCCGAACCAGTTGGCCGCGCTCGCGGTGGCCGGAGTGGTGGACGCGGGTGGGCGCGGGCTGGTGGCCGTGCTCGACGCTCTCGTGGAGACGCTCACGGGCGTGCGGACGCCGGTGCCCGCCCGCACCACACCCCACGCACGCGCCGGCGAGGAGCCGTCACCGCGCGCGTGGGAGGTGATGTACCTGCTCACCGTTCCCGACGGCGGCGGGAACGGTACGGACACGGCCGGCGGGCTGCCCGCGCTGCGCAGGGCCCTGTCGGCGCTCGGCGACAGCGTCACGGTGGCGGAGGCGGGCGAGCGTGAGTACGCGATCCACGTGCACTGCGCCGACATCGGAGCGGCGCTGGAGGCCGGACTCGACCACGGCAGGCCCCACCGCGTGCGCGTGGAACCGCTGCTGACGCCCGGGCCTGCCGAACCCGCGGTCGCGGCGGCCGACCGGGCGGTGGTGGCCGTGGTGCGGGGCGAGGCGTTGGCCGACCTCGTCGGGGGTGAGGGCACCCCGGTGCTCGTGGTCGACGCGGACGGCGAGCCGACCACCGAGGACCTCCTCACGCTCGTGACCGGTACGGCGGCCACCCACGTCACCGTGCTGGCGGGCGGTGTGCGGCTGACCGCGGCCGCCGAGCGCATCACCGGGCACCCCATGCTGGAGGACCGGGACGTGGTGGTGGTGCCGTGTGCCTCGCCGGTGCAGGTGCTGGCGGCACTCGCCGTCCACGACCCCGGACGCAGGGCGGGCGCCGACGTCGTCGCCATGGCCGAGGCCGCGGCGGCCACCCGCCGGGGCGAGGTGGTGGTGGCCGCCGAGGACGCCATCACGTGGGTCGGCAGGGTCGCCGCGGGCGACGTCGTGGGGTTCATCGACGGCGAGGTGGTGCTCATCGAGTCCGGCGACGCCGGACGGCGGGTCGAACGCGCCGCGACCGGCGTGCTCGACCGCATGCTCGCGGTGGGCGGGGAGCTGGTCACCGTCCTGGTGGGTGACGGCGCGCCCGACGGCGTCGCGGACGTGTTGGCCGAACACCTGCGCGCCGAGCGGCCCGACGTCGAACTGGTGTGCTATCCCGGTGGGCAGACCGATGCGGTGCTGCTGATGGGTGTGGAGTGACATGGCGGTGTTGGCGGACCGGCTCACGGACGTCGTGGGCGCACGGACGGCGGATGCACTGGCATCCGCGCTCGACCTGCACACCGTCGGAGACCTGCTGCGGCACTATCCGCGTCGCTACGCCCAGCGTGGCGAGCTCACCGACATCGCGGGCCTGGAGATCGGCGAACACGTCACCGTGCTCGCGCGTGTCGAGAGCACCACGAAGAAACCCATGCGCACTCGCAAGGGTTCCATCCTGGAGGTGACCATCACCGACGGCCTGCGCAGGCTGTCGTGCGCGTTCTTCGGCAACCAGACGTGGCGGGAACGTGAGCTGCGACCCGGCAGGACGGGGTTGTTCGCGGGCAAGGTCACCGCGTTCCGCCGCTCGCTGCAGCTCGCCAACCCCGAGTACGAGCTGATCGAGTCCGACTCGGACGACGGGCTGTCGACGGTGGACGACTTCCTCTCGCGGATCATCCCGGTGTACCCCGCGGCGCAGGGGCTGCCGTCGTGGCGGATCTCCAAGGCCGTGCACCAGACGTTGGAGATGCTCGACCGCGAACCCGACCCGCTGCCGGAGTGGCTTCGCCGCGAACACGGCCTCGTCACGCTGTTCGAGGCACTGCACGCCATCCACCGGCCTCACAGCGACGCCGACCTGCACGGCGCTCGCACACGACTCAAGTGGGACGAGGCGTTGGCGGTGCAGCTCGTGTTGGCACGGCGGCGGCAGTCCACCGGGGGCAGGGCCGCGCCCGCGTGCCCACCGAAGCCGGGCGGCATCGCCGAGGCGTTCGACGAGCGGTTGCCGTTCCGGCTCACCGAGGGACAGCGCGAGGTCGGGGAGGCCGTCAGCGCCGACCTCGCGGGCGAGCACCCCATGAACCGCCTGTTGCAGGGCGAGGTCGGCAGCGGCAAGACCATCGTCGCGCTGCGGGCGATGTTGCAGGTCGTCGACGCGGGAAGGCAGGCGGCCCTGCTCGCCCCCACCGAGGTGCTCGCCGCCCAGCACGCGCGGTCGTTGCGGGAGTTGCTGGGCGACCTCGCGCAGGCGGGTGAACTCGGCGGCTCCGAGTGCGCCACGCGCGTCACGTTGCTCACGGGATCGCTGCCCGCGCGGCAGCGCAAACAGGCCCTGCTCGACGCGGCGAGCGGCGCGGCGGGCATCGTGGTGGGCACGCACGCGTTGCTCGGCGAGCACGTGTCGTTCGCCGACCTGGCCTTCGTGGTGATCGACGAGCAACACCGGTTCGGCGTCGAACAGCGCGACGCGTTGCGATCGCGGGCGGGCGAGGACATCAGCCCGCACGTGCTGGTGATGACCGCGACTCCCATCCCGAGGACGGTCGCCATGACCGTGTACGGCGACCTGGAGACGTCGTCGCTGCGGCAGCTTCCGTCCGGCCGCTCGCCGATCTCGACCACCGTGGTGCCCGCCGCCGAGAAACCCGCGTGGCTCGACAGGGCGTGGCAGCGGCTGCGCGAGGAGGTCGGCAAGGGACACCAGGCCTACGTCGTGTGTCCCCGCATCGGCGACGAACCGCCGTCGGACAAGACCGAACGTCCACCCATCGCCGTGCTCGACCTCGCGCCGGAGCTGGAGAACGGCCCGCTGGCGGGTCTGCGTGTCGGCGTCCTTCACGGGCGGCTGCCGGGTGACGAGAAGGACGCGGTGATGCGGGCCTTCGCCGCCGGTGAGCTCGACGTACTCGTCGCCACCACCGTGATCGAGGTCGGTGTCAACGTTCCCAACGCCACGTTGATGGTCATCATGGACGCCGACCGGTTCGGGGTCAGCCAGCTCCACCAACTCCGGGGCCGGGTCGGCCGGGGGTCCGTGCCGGGGCTGTGCCTGCTGGTCACCGAGGCGCTCGACGGGACGTCCGCCCGCGCGCGGCTCGCCGCCGTCGAGTCGACCACGGACGGGTTCGAGCTGTCGAAGCTGGACCTGGAGCTGCGCAGGGAGGGTGACATCCTCGGCGCCGCGCAGTCGGGCAAGCGCTCGGGGCTCAAGCTGCTGTCCCTGCTGCGTGACGAGGACGTCATCGCGCAGTCCCGCAGCGTGGCTCAGCGGGTGGTGTCGGCCGACCCGGAACTCGCCGACCATCCGGGTCTCGCCACGCTCGCGGCCGACACGATCGACGACGAACGCGCGGAGTACCTGGAGAAGACCTGACCCGAACGCCGTGTCCGCAGGTTGTGCACGCGTGTTCGCATCCCATGACGTGGAACGTGCGCCGGTTGCCGCATGAAGTACGGACACGCGTGCGTGAGGTGCGGACACGATGTTCGGGGGTACCCACCTCCCGTGTCCGATACCGGGCGCATGAGGCCCGTCACGGGCCGCTGATCTCCCTTTGAGCACGGCAATCGAGGTAACGTGCTCGCGACCGCTCCAAACGAGGAAGGAACGGGCATGTTCCGCAAGGTACTCGTCGCCAACCGTGGTGAGATCGCGATCCGAGCGTTCCGCGCAGCGTATGAACTGGGTGCGGGAACGGTCGCGGTGTTCCCCCACGAGGATCGAAACTCAGTCCATCGGCTGAAGGCCGACGAGGCGTACGAGATCGGGGAACCCGGTCATCCGGTGAGGGCCTACCTGTCGGTCGACGAGATCGTGGCGGCCGCGCAGCGGGCGGGGGCCGACGCGATCTACCCCGGATACGGTTTCCTCTCGGAGAACCCCGACCTCGCCCGCGCGTGCGCCGACGCGGGAATCACGTTCATCGGCCCGAGCGCCGAGGTGCTGGAACTGACCGGCAACAAGGCGCGCGCGGTGGCCGCCGCCCGTGAGGCCGGCGTGCCCGTGCTCGGCTCGTCGGAGCCTTCTTCCGATGTGGACACCCTGGTGGAGGCGGCCGAGGAGCTGGGCTTCCCCGTGTTCGTCAAGGCCGTGGCGGGCGGTGGTGGTCGCGGCATGCGACTGGTGCGGGACCGCGCCTCGCTGCGGGAGTCGATCGAGGCCGCGGCCCGTGAGGCCGAGTCGGCCTTCGGCGATCCCACCGTGTTCGTGGAGAAGGCGGTGGTGCAGCCTCGCCACATCGAGGTGCAGATCCTCAGCGACGGCACCGGCGACGAGAACGGCGTCATCCACCTGTACGAGCGGGACTGCTCGGTGCAGCGCAGGCACCAGAAGGTGATCGAGCTGGCCCCGGCTCCGAACCTCGCTCCCGAACTCCGGGAACGCATCTGCTCCGACGCCGTGCGCTTCGCCCGCCAGATCGGCTACCGCAACGCGGGCACGGTGGAGTTCCTCGTGGACCGCGACGGCAACCACGTCTTCATCGAGATGAACCCGCGGATCCAGGTGGAGCACACGGTGACCGAGGAGGTCACCGACGTGGACCTGGTGCAGGCGCAGATGCGCATCGCCGCGGGGGAGACGCTGGCCGACCTCGGACTGTCGCAGGACACGGTGTACCTGCGGGGCGCGGCGCTGCAGTGCCGGATCACCACCGAGGACCCCGCCAACGGGTTCCGCCCGGACACGGGCATGATCAGCGCCTACCGGTCGCCGGGCGGGTCGGGCATCCGTCTCGACGGCGGCACCACGTTCGCGGGCACGGAGATCAGCGCGCACTTCGACTCCATGCTCGTGAAGCTCACCTGCCGTGGCCGCACGTTCACCACGGCCGTCGACAAGGCGCGGCGCGCGGTGGCGGAGTTCCGCATCCGGGGCGTGGCGACGAACATCCCGTTCCTCCAGGCCGTCCTCGACGATCCCGACTTCCGGGAGGGCCGGGTCACCACGGCGTTCATCGAACAGCGCCCGCATCTGCTGACGGCACGGCACTCGGCCGACCGCGGCACGAGGCTGCTCACCTACCTCGCCGACGTGACCGTCAACAAGCCCCACGGCGAGCGGCCCCGCCTGATCGACCCGATGAAGAAGCTGCCGTCCCTTCCGGACGGGGAGCCGCCCGCCGGGTCGAAGCAGAAGCTCACCGAACTCGGTCCCGAGGGCTTCGCCAGGTGGTTGCGCTCGTCGCCGCACCTCGGCGTCACCGACACGACCTTCCGCGACGCCCACCAGTCGCTGCTCGCCACGCGCGTGCGCACCAAGGACCTGCTCGCGGTAGCCCCGGTGGTGGCGAGGACCATGCCGCAACTGCTGTCGGTGGAGTGCTGGGGCGGCGCGACCTACGACGTGGCGCTGCGGTTCCTCGCCGAGGACCCGTGGGAGCGGCTGGCCGCGCTGCGGGAGGCCATGCCGAACCTCTGCCTCCAGATGTTGCTGCGGGGCCGCAACACCGTGGGGTACACGCCATACCCCACGGAGGTCACCGAGGCGTTCGTGGAGGAGGCCACCGCCACCGGCATCGACATCTTCCGCATCTTCGACGCGCTCAACGACGTCGAGCAGATGCGGCCCGCGATCGAGGCGGTGCGCGCCACGGGAACGGCGGTGGCGGAGGTGGCGCTCTGCTACACCTCCGACCTGTCGAACCCCGACGAGAAGATCTACACGCTCGACTACTACCTCAAACTCGCCGAGCAGATCGTGGGCGCGGGCGCGCACGTCCTCGCCATCAAGGACATGGCCGGGTTGCTGCGGGCACCCGCCGCGGCGAGGCTCGTGAGCGCGCTGCGCAAGGAGTTCGACCTGCCGGTGCACATCCACACGCACGACACGGCGGGTGGGCAGCTCGCGACCTACCTCGCCGCCGTCAACGCGGGCGCGGACGCCGTGGACGGCGCCGTGGCGTCGATGGCGGGCACCACGTCGCAGCCGTCGCTGTCGGCCATCGTGGCCGCCACCGACCACTCCGACCGGCCGACGGGGCTCGACCTGGGTGCGGTGGGCGACCTGGAGCCGTACTGGGAGACCGTGCGCAAGATCTACGCCCCGTTCGAGGCCGGGCTGGCCTCCCCGACCGGCCGTGTGTACCACCACGAGATCCCCGGTGGGCAGCTTTCGAACCTGCGCACGCAGGCCGTCGCGCTCGGCCTGGGCGACCGGTTCGAGGAGATCGAGTCGATGTACGCGGCGGCCGACCGCATCCTCGGTCACCTCGTGAAGGTCACGCCGTCGTCCAAGGTGGTGGGTGACCTCGCCCTGCACCTCGTGGGCGCGGGAGTGTCGCCGGAGGACTTCGAGGCCGAACCAGGCAGGTACGACATCCCCGACTCCGTCATCGGCTTCCTGCGTGGCGAGTTGGGTGACCCGCCCGGCGGTTGGCCGGAGCCGTTCCGCAGCAAGGCGTTGCGGGGCAGGGCGGAGGCCAGGCCCACCGTGGAGCTGTCCGCCGACGACCGGCGGGCACTGGAGGACGACCGCAGGGCCACGTTGAACCGCCTGCTGTTCCCGGGGCCGACGAAGGAGTTCGAGACCCATCGGCACGCGTACGGCGACACGAGCGTGCTGCCGAGCAAGGACTTCTTCTACGGGCTGCGTCCCGGGGAGGAGTACGCCGTGGACCTCGAACCCGGGGTGCGGCTGCTCATCGAACTGGAGGCCATCGGTGAGGCCGACGAGCGCGGTATCCGTGTCGTCATGGCGTCGTTGAACGGGCAGTTGCGGCCCATCCAGGTACGCGACCGGTCGGTGGCCAGTGACCTGCCCGCGAAGGAGAAGGCCGACAAGGACAACCCGAAGCACGTCGCGGCGCCGTTCGCCGGAGTGGTGACGGCGACGGTGTCCGAGGGCGACACCGTCCAGGCGGGCGACACGGTGGCGACGATCGAGGCGATGAAGATGGAGGCCGCCATCACCGCCTCCGAAGGTGGCCGGGTGGCGCGCCTGGCCATCAACTCGGTGCAGCAGGTGGAGGGTGGCGACCTGTTGGTGGTGCTGGAGTAGCGGACGTGGAGGAGGCCACCGGCGTCGTGGAGCGCGCGAGTGCCGGTGGCCTCTCCCGTGGTTCGCGCACTAGCGTGACCGCCATGCGTGTTCATGCTGTGGCACAGTGGCAGGGGTCGGGTTGGGACGGCGCGCAGTCCCGGCTCCCCGCCGGATGCGAGGCCCTCGCCTCACTCACCGAGGAGGCCCTGGGTACGCCGGTGTTGAGGATCCCGGCCGGGAAGGCGGGATCGTCGACCGAGCGCGGTGTCCGCAACCGTGCCGCGCTGCTCGACAACCGTGGTGCGCAGCTCGCGGCGCTGGAGAATCCCGAGGGGCCGGTGCTGACGGTCGGCGGTGACTGCGCGAGCGACCTCGTGCCGATCGGCGTGGCCCGCTACCGGTACGGACCGAAGCTCGGTGTGGTGTGGTTCGACGCGCACGCCGACGCCAACACCCCCGGAACCTCGCCGTCCGGCGCGTTCAACGGCATGGTGTTGCGAGCCCTGCTGGGCGAGGGCGACGACGAGTTCGTGGCGAATCCGGCCGTGGAGCCGGGGCGGGCGGTACTGGTGGGGACACGGTCGTTCGACCCGGCCGAGCTCCAGGCCGTGCGGGCCGGACTGCTCCGTCACGTGCCGCCACCCGCCGACCCGGCCGACGTCGTGGCCGCGGTGCGCGAGGCCGACGTGGAGGCGCTGTACGTGCACGTCGACGTCGACGTGCTCGATCCCCGCGAGTTCCCGGGTGCGCACTACGGGGAGCCCGGCGGCCTCACCGTCGACCGTCTCGTCGCGTGCCTCGACGCGCTCGCCGAGTTCGACGTCGTCGGGGCGGCGCTCGCCGAATGCACGGCCGCCGACCGGACGGAGGCCTCGGTGCTGGTCCCGGTGGTGGAGGCGCTGTACCGCCGGCTGACGAGCTGAGAACGAGAGTTGTCACTCCCGCACAACGGTGCCGCGAGATTTCGTCAGATCGGCGCGAAGGCCCGCCCCGCCTCCCGGTTCCGGTGATACCTTTTTCCGATCATTGCCGGACCGGGGCGTGGCGAGTGGCATCCCTCAACGCTGTGGGAAGGAGCTTGTCGGTGTGACGGGACGACCAGCGGACGAGGCCGTCGACTCGACGGTGTTCTCGGGGCAGCTCGCGCAGATCATGCGGCCCGAGTTGGAGAGCGTCGCCGACGAGATCGTCGCCGAGATCCGTGCGTTGATCCCCGAATACCGCCGCCCGCTCGACGGCCCCTACGGCAAGAGCATCAAGGCGGGGGTCCGGCACGCGGTGTCGCTGTTCGTGGCGCAGATCGCCGACCCCAGTGTGTCCAAGCAGCACGCCCACGAGGTGCACCGCAGGCTGGGCCAGAACGAGATGCGCGAGGGGCGGAGTCTCGACACCCTCCAGGCCGCCTACCGCGTGGGGGCGCGCGTGGCGTGGCGGCGGATCATGAAGGTCGGGCGTGACAGCGGGTTCTCGTCGACGGTGATGTCGCAGTTGGCCGACGCGATGCTCGGGTTCATGGACGAGTTGGCCTCGGTGGCGCTCGACGGGTTCCTGGAGGCGAAGGCGTGCTCGGCCGACGCACTCGACACGTGGCGCCGGCGCCTGCTCCAGTTGATCCTGGAACGCCCCGCCGTGCCGCCCGAAGCCGTCGAGGAGCTCGCCCAGCTCGTCGGGTGGACGACGCCGAAGACGGCCACGCCGGTGGCCGTGCGGCCGCTGTTCCCGCTCAGGGGAGCTCAGCGCCCGCCCCTCGACGCGGACGTGCTCGCCGAACTCACGGGAGTCGAGCCACGGCTGCTCGTGCCCGGTGCCGTCACGCGGGAACGGCTCGCCGCGTTGGAACAGGCGTTGCCGCGCTGCCGGTTCGCGGTCGGACCGTGCGTGCCGCTGGACGCGGTGGCCGATTCCCTGAGATGGGCGCGCAAGGCGCTCGTCCTGGTCGACGAGGGAGTGCTGCCGCCGCGCAGGGTCGTGTGGGCGCAGGAGTCCCTTCCGGTGGTTCTGCTGCACTCGGACGAGGCGTTGGCGCAGCAACTGCGCGGGAGACTGCTCGCGTCGCTCGACGGTCTCACGGCGCGGCAGCGGGAGCGGATGCTGGAGACGTTGCGGGCCTGGCTGGACGCACAGGGGCACGTGCTGGACATGGCAGAGCGGTTGTCGGTGCACCCGCAGACCGTGCGGTACCGGATGCGACAGCTGGAGGCGGTGTTCGGCGACCGGTTGCGCGACCCGGACGCGCGGTTCGAGCTGGAGCTGGCGCTGCGCACACTGCCGTCGGCGCCCTGGCAGAACGGTGGCCAGCGTGCGGGAGGTGCGAACACGCGTACGTAGGCTGCGGACACGCGTGCACAGGCTGCGGACACGAGTGCGAGGATGCCGCACTGTGCCCAACGACGCTGTCCATGTGGCTTCGGCCCGGTTCACCGCCCGCCTCGTAGCCACCGTCGTCGCTCCGCTCGACTCCGCCTCGGCGGACGCTCCGCAGGTGCTGCACCGGCCGGGCAGCAGGTTGTTGACGCAGCGTGGGGACACCGAGCTGGTCGTCCGCGACCTCGATGGGGAGGGAAGGGATGTCTGCTTTCCCGCACCCTGGCCTCGCGGGTACGGCTCGGTGACGGTCTCTCCCGCGGGTGATGTCGCCGTGTTCGCCGGTGTGCACGCGTTGCGTGCCGTGGAGCCGACCGGATCCGTGCGGTGGGAGATCCGGCACGGTTGTTGGTCCGCCGCTGTGTGCACCGAGGCCCACCTCTCGTTCTCCGAGTACGTCGACGACTACAGCCACGGCCACGCGGACAGCGGCTCGGCGGCCTTCTCCTCGAACGGCGAGCTCCTGTGGGCCCACGTCCGCACCATCGCGGGGGAGCAGACCGAGGAGGAGTGGTTGGTCGTCGACCCCGTCGACGGCACGGTGCTGGCCCGGACCGGGACGATGACCGTGGGATCGGGCTCCCTCCACTTCTCCTCCCCCGACCCCGCGTACATGGGGCTGACCGTCCTCGCGGGTGAGGAGAACTCTCCCGTGTTGTGGGGATGCTGGGACGGGGAGAAGCTGACGGTCCGGCGACTCGACGAGGAGGTCCTTCTCGACGTGAGCCCGTCCGGGGAGTACTTCGTGACCACGGACCCGGGTCAGTGGTCTCTTTACCTACATCGGGCGGAGGACGGTACGGAACTACGGCGGCTGGACGCCGAGGACGCCGAGGACGCCGTGCCGCGTTCGGCGGGCGATGTCGGCGACCGCGTGTGCTGGGACTACGAGGCGGCGTTCCCCTACGACGACACCGCTGTGGTCGGCACCGAGTACTCCGCGGAGGACCCTCGTCACTGGCTTGTCGACACGCGCACGATGGCTGTGCGCGGTCGGATCGGCTATCCCTTCCCCGTCTCGGGATCTCCCCGACCGGCAGGGGCGGGCGCCTGGTACACGCTCTCGGAGGACCGGACCGCGATCCACCTGTGGAACCTGCCCGCCAAGGAACGAGGTGCTCTCCACGCGAACACCCGTAGGGGAAGTGCGGACACGCGTACGCAGGCTGCGGACACGGTGTTGGCGGCGGTCAGGCCTGGGACAGGTTCGTCAGGAGCCAGCGGTCGCCGTGCCTGGTGGCGGTGACGAGCAGTTGGGCCGCCGCGGACGTCGGTTCGGCGGTCGGTTCGTCACCGCCGCGGACGGAGACCTGGTCGGCGAACACCAGTACCTCCGCGCGGTCGGGCGTCAGGAACAGCACGGCGGAGTCCACCACCCGCGTCGTCACGGTGAGCCGCTGCTCCGGCGCCCTGTCGCTGACCTGGGTGAACAACTGCCGGTACTGCTCCCGTGCGGGCCCCCGCAACAGGTCCTCGGCGGCCCGCCGGGTGCTCTCCACGTCGTCGAACCGGTAGGTGAGCACCTTGTTCACCGCCCGTACGACCGCCGACCGGACTTCGAGTGTGGCGTCGGTGTCGACGTGGGCGAGGTTGCGCGCCGTCTCCGACGTCCGCAGCGAGTCCGCCAGCACGGTGCAGGCGGCGCCGATCCCGGCGAGCAGAGCCGCGACCACCAGCAGTGTCGCGATTCGACGGTTCACTCCGCACCCCCGACGGGAATCGTCTCGAACGCCTCGACCTTCCACCCCTCGCCGGTGTGCCGGAGCTGCGCGCGGTAGCGGTTGCGCGTGTACCTCGGTTCGGCCCCGTCCCGGACACTGGTGATCTCCACCGAGGCGAGCAGGGTGGCGCGGCCCTGCTCACCGGGGCCGGTGTCGAACTCGCTCAACGCCGCGTGCAGCACCGTTCCCGTGGTGACGGTGCCCGCCTGCTCGGCGGCCGTGAGCGTCGCGGGGTCGGTCCGCTCCAGCTCGGCCCGCAACGCACCAGTCGTGGCCGACAACCACCGGCGCACGCCCGCTTCGGCGTCGGCATGGTCCATCGTGGTCAGTTCCGCGACACGCTCGCGCCCCTGCCGCAGTGCTTCGTCGCGGACCTCGGCCGCGCTCAGCCCGTCGTCGGTGAGCGCCGAGACCCAGGACAGCGCCGCCCAGACGGCGAACACGGCCGCGGCGACCACCGCTGTCGCCGCGAGCGCGGTGAGCTTCGCGTCCCGGCTCACTCCTCGTCGAGCCACAGCAGGTCCTCCAGGGATTCGCGGGTGTCGTCGTCGAGGGCTTCGCCGAGGACGCCGGGAAGCGCCACCGACGGCACCCCGCCCTCGGGCACGTGCTGCGAGGTACGCGCGGGTTCGGTGCCGGGGGGCAGGGTGCACGCGGCGTCGGTGTTGAACGGCGCGTCGCCGGTGTCGTCGCCGGGGCGGTACTCGGTGCCCTCGTAGCCCTGGAGGCACGGCAGCGGATCGAAGAACGTCAGCGCCACCGAGAACTCGTCGCCGTCGAGAGCGGCGGAGGTGGCGGCGGTGGCCTTCGGCAGCATCACGAACAGGTGTTCCAGCCCGTCCACCCTGGCGGAGAACAGGCGTGAGGTGGTCAGCAGGTTGGCCACGAGCACCGAGAGTCCGGGGTCGGTGTCGCGCAGCAGGGCGCTGAGTTCCGTGGCGGCGGTGGGCGTCTGGGCGATGAGTTCGCGCAGGTCACCGTCGGCACCGGCGAGTTCGGCCGCGAACTTCTCGGCGTTGTCGGCGAACGACCGCCAGGCGTCGGCCGACTCGGCCTGGGTGCGTAGCACCGTCGCTCCGTCCTGGATGAGCGCGGAGGTCTGCGGCAGGTGCTCGGTGGCGGTGTGGGTGAACTCGCGCGAGGAGTCGAGCAGCAACTGCAGATCGTCGCCCGTGCCGTGGAAGGCGGTGTAGAGCTCGTCCACCACCGTGCGCAGGGAGTCGGTGGGCACCGACTCGGTGAGCGTGGTGAGGTTGCCGAGCAGGGTGTCCACGCTGAGCGGCAGCGTGGTGGAGGCGCGGGGGAGTACCGACCCGTCGGTGAGGTACGGCCCCTGGTCCGTACGGGGTTGGAGGTCCACGTACTGTTCGCCGACGGCCGACCGGTTGGCGACGACGGCACGGGAGTTCGCGGGAATCGGTGGTGCGCCGTCGTCGAGCACCAGGTCGGCCTCCATGCCGTCGTCGGTGAGTCGCAGGGCGCCGACCTCGCCGACGGCGACACCCCGGTAGGTGACCTCGCTGCCGTTGAACAGCCCGCCTCCGTCGGCGAGTTGCAGGCGCACGACGACCCCGCCCGCGCCGAAGAGCCTGCCGAGGCCCGCGTAGTTCGCGCCGACGAACGCGACGGCGGTGAGCGCCACCGCCACGAACGCGACGAGCTGGGTCCTGACCCGTCGGGTGAGCATCAGCGGTCACCTCCGTCGGTGGGGGTGTCGGTGGTCGGCAACGGCAGCAGGGGTATCGGTGCGGTGTAGCCGTCCGCTGGTACGACGTGCACGAAGGAGTTCAGGTAGTCGCCCTCGACGCCGTCGAGCACGGCGTCGGTGAAGGGGAACGTCGCGAGGATCTCGAGTGATCGGGGCAGCGACCGGCCCGCGTCGGCGAGCCCTTCGAGCGTGGGGGCGAGCGCTTCGAGGTCGGCCACGAGGTCGTCTTTGGTCTTGTGGACGACGTCGACCGCGACGTCGGACAGCTCGTCCAGCGAGTCGAGCATCGTCACGAGCAGCTCCCGCTGGTCGCGCAGTTCCGCCAGGCCGGGCGTGAGGTCGTTGAGCGCACCCCGGATGGCGTCCTGGCGATCGGAGAGCGTGGCCGAGAGCCGGTTGAGGCCGTCGAGCGCGTCCGTGATCTCGCCGCGGTGGGCGTCCAGGTCGGACACCAGGTGGTCGATGTGGGAGAGGAACTCCTTGATCTCGGTCTCGTTGCCGGTCATCACCTCGTTGAGTTCGTGGTTGATCGTGCGGAGCTGTGCGATGCCACCGCCGTTGAGCAGCAGCGACAGCGCTCCGAAGACCTCCTCGACCTCCACGTGCCGGTTGGTGCGGGACACGGGGATGAGTGCGCCGTCGGCGAGTGGTGCGCGGGGCTCGGCACTGCTGTGTCGCGGGGCTTCGAGCTCCACGAACTTCTCGCCGAGCAGGCTCGACTGGCGGATGTTGGCCAGCGTGTCGGCGGGCAGGTCCACGTCGCCGTTGACGAGCAGGACGACTTCCGCCTGCCAGTCGTCGGTGTCGGCCAGTTCGATGGACTCGACCCTGCCGACGGCCACGTCGTTGACCTTCACGGCGGCGTGCGGCACGAGGTCGAGCACGTCGTCGAAGCGTGCCGTGACGCGGTAGGGGTCCTCGCCGACGTCGGCGCCACCGGGCAGAGGGAGATCGTGGACACCGTCGAAGTCCGGGGCCCCGCAACCGGCCGCCAGCAGGCAGGAGGTGACAACCACGGCGGTGAACGCGGTTCGTCTCGTCACCGGGAACCTCCCGGCTGCCCCAGGTACTCCAGCGGGTTGATCCGGCCCTGCAGCGTGTCGCTTCGCGGATCGAAGGCGTTGTAGGCGTTCTCGGCGGCGGCCGGGGCGACGTCGAGTGCCTCGGCCAGCGAGGCGCGGCGGTCGACCATGAGCTGGGTGAGGTCGGCGAGGTCGTCCACACTCGACTTGAGCGCCTCGCGGTTGTCGGCGACGAACTCCTGCAGGTCCGCGAGCGCGTCGCCGAGTGACGCCAGCGCCGCCGAGAGTTCCTCCTTGTCGGCGGCGAGGGTCTCGGTCACACTCGCGAGCTGTTCGGTGGCCTCGCGGACCCGGGTGTCGTTGCCCGCGAGCATCGCGGTGAACACCGACAGCGAGTCGATGGTGGCGAAGAGGTCGTCGTCGGAGTCGGCGAGTGTGCGGGCCAGGTCACCGAAGTTGCGCACGGTCTGGGAGAACGACTCCCCGTTGCCGTCGAGCACTCCCGCGCCCGTGTCGAGGAGGTCGGACAGGGCTCCGTCGGCGTTGGCCCCGTCGGGCCCGAGTGCGGTGGCGAGGTCGTTGAGGCTGGCGTACAGCTCGTCGAGTTCCACGGGGGCGGCGGTGCGGGAGCGGGGGATCACGGTGTCGTCGGCGAGTCGGGGGCCGCCGTGGGCGAGGTCGGGGAGTTGCACGTACCGGTCGGCGACGACGCTCGGCGAGACGATGAGCGCGCGCGTGTCCGGAGCGACGGGGGCGTCGGGGGCCACGGTCATCGTCAGCCGCACGCGTGTCGGTTCGGGGGTCACCGACACGACCTCGCCGACACGCACGCCGAGCACCTTCACGTCCGATCCGGGGTAAACGCCGACCGCGCGGTCGAAGTAGGCCGTCACGGTCTTGTCGCCGTGGTCGCCGAACACCCACCACAGTGCTCCGACCGTCACGACGGCGGCCACGGCGAGCACCGTGGCGATCCGGGTGGCGCGAAGGCGGTTCCACCTCGACACGCCGGTCACCTCCGATCCGGGGGTTGGCAGGAAGCGCGGTTCTCCGGCACGAGGCCGCACAGGTAGACGTCGAGCCAGCGGCCGCTGCCGACGGCGTTGTTGACGACACGGAAGTACGGCCCGGCGAGTTCGAGGGTCCGGTCGAGGTCGTCGCGGTGCCGTTGGAGGATGTCGGTCACCTCGTTCAACGCGTCCAGGGTGGGAGCGAGCTGCTCGGTGTTGTCGGCGACGAGCCCGGAGATCTGCTCGGCGAGGTCGCGCGCACCGGTGAGGAGCTGGTGGATGGCGTCGCGCCGCTGGTCGAGCTCGGTGAGCAGCAGGTTGCCGTCGGAGACGAGCCGGTCGAACTCGTCGCTGGAGTCGGCGAGCGTGTCGGCCACGGCGTGAGCGTTCTCCAGGAGTTCGGCGAGCTCGGCATCGCGTGACGCGATCGTCTTGGACAACGCGGTGAGCCCGTCGAGTGCGCTGCGCACGTGCTCCTCGGCGCCGTCGAAGGTGTCGGACAGCGTGCGGAAGCTCTCGGCGAGCTGTTCGGTGTCGATGGCGCCCGCCGTCGTCGCGAGTTGCTCGAACGCGGTCGTGACGTCGTACGGCGTTGTGGTGCGTCCCAGCGGGATGGGCTCGTCGGGGTCCAGCACGGCGTCGCCCGTCGGGTGCAGGGCGAGGTACTTCTGCCCCAGCAACGTCTTGATCTTGATTTCCGCCGTCGTGCGGTTGCCGACCCAGGCGTCGGACACGCGGAACGAGACGAGAACGCGGTCCTCGGCGAGTTCCACACCGGTGACCTCGCCGACCTTGATCCCGGCCACGCGGACCTCGTTGGAGGGCACGAGCCCGGCGGCCTCGGCGAACTCGGCCTGGTAGGTGGTGCCGCCTCCGACCAGCGGCAGGTGCTCGTAGTTGAACGTCGCCACGGTGACGCCGGCCAGCACCACCGTGCCCACGATGCCGAGCGTCAGCGGGTTGCGTTCGCGGAAGGACTTCATCGGTCGCACCTCGCGGGGAGGACTCCGTCGTTGATCCCGGTCGGCGGGTCGGTCAGCAACACCGCGTCGCAGAGATAGAAGTTGAGGAACGAGCCGTAGGACGCGGTGCGGCCGATCTCGGTGAACTTCTCCGGCGTGGTGACGAGGAACCGTTCCAGCTCGTCCGAGCCGGACACGAGCGTGTCCGACACCTCGCGCAGCCCGGCGATGCTCTCCTTGAGCGGCTGCCGTGACGTCTCGAACAACCCCGCCGTGGCCGTGGTGAGCGCCGCCATGCCCTCGATGGACTCGCCGATGGACTCGCGGTCGGAGGCCAGGCCGGTCACCAGCTCCTGCAGTGTCGACACCAGCGTGGTCAGCGCGTCGCCCTCATTGTTGATCGTGTCGAGCACCGAGTTCAGGTTCGTGATCACCTCGCCGATCACCCGGTCGCGGTCGGCGAGCGTGGCGGTGAGCGACCCCGTGTGGGCGAGCAGGCTCTCCACCGTGCCGCTCTCGCCCTGCAACACCTGGACGATCTCGCCGGAGAGCTGGTTGACCTCCTCGGGGTCCAGCGCGGAGAACAGCGGCTGGAAACCGTGGAACAGCTCGGTGAGGTCCAGTGCGGGCCGGGTGCGCTCCAGCGGGATCTCCGCTCCCGGCTCCAGGTAGTCGGTGCTCGCCTGCTCGCCCCGTTCCAGTGCGACGTAGCGCTGTCCGAGCATGTTGCGGTAGCGGATGATCGCCGTGGTGTCGGCGGGAAGCCTGCGACCGGCGTCGACCGAGAAGCGCACGCGGGCGAGGTGCCGGTCGATGATCTCCAACTCGTCCACCTGCCCGACGCGCACGCCCGCGATCCGGACGTCGTCGCCGGGGTTGAGCGAGGTGACGTCGGTGAACCTCGCGCTGTAGGTGGTGCGTTCGTCCACGCCCACGTTCGAGATGGACAGAGCGAGCAGCGCCGTCGCCACCGTGGTGACGAGAACGAACGTGAGGCCCTTGAGCAGTGGACCGACGAGCTTTCTCACTTCAGGGTCACCTCCGTGCCCCGGTAGACGGGTCCGACGAGGACACTGCTCCAGTCGGGCACCTCGTCGAGGTCGACGCCGAGTTCTCCGGCGAGCAGGGTGGACAGCAGCTGGCGCTCCTGCGGGGAGTTCGGCAGTCCGAGCCCGGTCCCGTCGGCCTTCTCACTTCCGCTGTCCGGCACCAGCGCGGCCGCGCCGTCCCCCGGAGGCGCCGGTGACATGCCCTCACGCGGTGCGACTCCACTGGGATAGCAGCGCGGGCCCGAGTCGACGGTGTAGGCCGGGTCGTCGGCGCCCGGTCGGTAGGCGCCTCGCGGCTCGCTGACCACGCTGCCGTGCAGGCGAAGGCCCGGCTGGTCCGTGCCCTCGCCGAGAACGGCGTCCATCGCGGGCTTCAACTCGTCGAGCGCGCGCAGTGTGCACGCGAAGCTCGGGGAGTAGCGCGCCGCCGCCTCCAGCGGCGCCCGGCTCTCCGCCGAGAGCCGGATGAGGTTGTCGGCGTTGGCGCGCAGGAACGCGGTGACGTCGGCCGACGTCGTGGTCACCTGGCCGTAGAGCTCCCGCAGCTGCCGGCCCTGCTCGTCCACGGTGCCGAGCGTCACGGCGGTGTCGGTGAGCGCGTCGAGCAGGTCGGGCGAGATGTCGCCGTAGAGCTGGGCCACCTCGCCGAGGTCGCGGATGTTGTCGTGGAGTCCCGGAAGGTTCGGGTTGAACTCCTCCAGGTAGTTCGCCGCCTGCACCAACGTGTCCCCCACCAGCTCACCGCGGCCGTCCAGTGCCGTGGCCACCGCGCTGAGCGTGCTGGCGAGCTTCTGCGGTTGCACGGACTTCAACACGGGCAACAGCTCGTCGAACGCCCGCTCCAGCTCGATCGCGTTCTCCGACCTGTCCTGGTCGATCACGTCGCCGTCGGCCAGCGGGGCCGCCGTCGATCCGTCCGGAATGGAGAGCTGCACGTACCGTTCGCCGAACAGGGTCTTCGGGACGAGCAGCGCTGTCACGTCCTTCGGCAGCCGGGAGACGGTCTCGGGGTCGAGCGCGAGCTCGATCTCGGCCCCGTCGGGGGCGGCCTCGATCGAGCGCACCTCACCGACGAGGACGCCCCTCGCCTTGACGTCGGAGTTCTCCCGCAACTGGTTGCCCACGCGGTCGGTGCGCAACGTGACCGACACCGACTCGGTGAACTCCTTGTCGTAGATACGCACCGACAGGTCCACCAGCAGCACGAGAACGAGACAGAAAGCCAGTCCGGTCAGGCGTACGCCGAGCTTGCGCAGTCGAGTGTTCTTCATCCCGCCACCCGTACGGTCGTCGTCGCGCCCCAGATGGCGAGGCTGGCGAAGAAGTCGATCAAGGCCACCGCGACGATCGCGGTGCGCACCGCGCGCCCGACGGCGACACCCACACCCGCGGGTCCGCCTCGCGCGTGGAAACCGTAGTAGCAGTGAGTGAGCACCACCACCACGCTGAACAACAGCACCTTCCCGAACGACCAGAGAACGTCCTCCGGCGGCAGGAACAGCGTGAAGTAGTGGTCGTAGGTGCCCTCGGACTGGCCGTAGAACCACACGGTGATCTGGCGCGACGCGACGTACGACGTCAGCAGTCCCACCGCGTAGAGCGGGATGATGGCGCAGAACCCGGCGATGATGCGCGTCGTCACGAGGTAGGGCACGCTCGGTACGCCCATGACCTCCAGCGCGTCGACCTCCTCGGAGATCCGCATGGCGCCGAGCTGGGCGGTGAACCCGCACCCCACCGTGGCCGACAGCGCCAGGCCCGCCACGAGCGGGGCGATCTCGCGCGTGTTGAAGTACGCGGAGACGAAGCCCGCGAACGCCGCCGTGCCCACCTGGTTCAGGGCCGTGTAGCCCTGCAGCCCGACGACCACGCCGGTGAACATCGTCATCCCGACCATCACGCCGACCGTGCCGCCGATCACCGCGAGAGCGCCGCTGCCGAAGCTCACCTCAGCGAGCAGCCGTACGATCTCGCGCGGGTAGCGCCGCAGCGCGCGCGGAATCCACGCCAGCGCGCGCAGGCTGAACAGCACCGACTCGCCGAGTGTGTCCAGAAACGACAGTCGCCGGTCGAGGCTCGCCGCGGCGCGTTGTCTGACAGGTGCGGTGGTCACGGCCTCACATCCCCTTCGGGGGTACGAGCTGGAGGTACACGGTGGTCAGTACGAAGTTCGCGCAGAACAACAGCAGGAACGTGATGACCACGGACTGGTTCACCGCGTCCCCGACTCCCTTCGGGCCGGGGGCCGGGTTGAGGCCCCGGTACGCGGCCACGACACCGGCGACGAAGCCGAAGACGAGTGCCTTGACCTCGCTGATCCAGAGGTCGGGGAGCTGGGCGAGCGCGGAGAAGCTCGCGAGGTAGGCGCCGGGGGTGCCGTCCTGCATGACGACGTTGAAGAAGTAACCGCCGCACACCCCGACGACGCTCACCATGCCGTTGAGGAAGACGGCCACGCCCATCGCGGCGAGTACGCGCGGGACCACGAGCCGCTGCACGGGGGAGACGCCCAGCACCTCCATGGCGTCGATCTCCTCGCGAATGGTGCGCGAGCCCAGGTCCGCGCACATCGCGGAGCCACCCGCGCCCGCGATGAGCAGTGCCGTGACGATGGGGCTGGCCTGCTGGATGATGGCGAGCACACTGGCCGCACCGGTGAACGACTGCGCGCCGATCTGGGTGGTCAGCGACCCGACGTGCAGCGCGATCACCCCGCCGAACGGAATCGCCACGAGAGCCGTCGGCAGGATCGAAACACTGGCGATGAACCAGAACTGCTGCACGAACTCCCGGAACTGAAAGGGCCTGCGTGGAATGCAGCGCAGAACCTCGAGTGCCAACGCGTACAGCCTGCCGGTCTGGCGTAGTGCGGCCGCACCGGGAAACGAACGACCGACTTCGCTGTCGACGTCGAGGGCCACTCGCGCTCCTTCGGTCAGTGAAAACCGAGTTCCACTTATTCGGAAAACTGCTGTTTCAGTTGTCGATACGCCTCCTCGCTGGGCGTTCGCTGACAATAACGCCGGGTGGTTCGGCTGGTTACGCGCCAGTTTTCGAGCGTCGGTGACAGTTTTCCCGAAGGTTTTCGTCCGGTGGTGAGTGTTCGCGCATCCGGCCGTCGGTGATTCCGTTGATTGACTTGTGAGAACAAAGCGAAGAAGGGATTTTCTGTCGGCCGTGACAACCGTTGCGCCGAAAGGGCGAGGAGTGGGCGGGAAACGTTGATGTTTCTTGTTCGCTTCCCGGTCAGCGGCTAACGTACTGGCTGGTAGGTTCGCCTTCCGGCCCCTACCGGCAAGCATCGTCGGCCGATGTTTTCGCGGGTCAGGATCGATCGTCTCCGCGTCGCTTGCTCCGCAAGTCCACCTGTCCACCTGGGAAAGGAATCGCTATGCGTAGGCGCGTTATGAGCATCGTCGCTACCAGCGCCGCGGCGACGCTCGCCCTCGGTCTCACCGCCATGTCAGCCTCGGCCCAGCCGCAGGAGTGGATCATCGACCCGGGTGGTGACTACACCGCTTCGTCCGGGACGACGGTGCTGACCAACACGGCCAACGGTGTGACACTCGACTGCGCGGGCTCCGACGCCTCCGGCACCCTCGCCGGAAGCGCGAGCGGATCGCCCGCACAGCTCGGGACGATCGCCGACATCTCGTGGCAGAGCTGCTCCGGCCCGCTCGGGCTCACGTTCGAGGTCGTTCCTCGGAACCTGCCGTGGTCGATCAACGGTGAGTCCTACGCGGACGGTGTCACGACCGGCTACATCGGCGGCATCGTGGCGAACCTGACCGGCCCCGGCTGTGACGCGACGGTCGAGGGCGCCGCACCGGGAACGTACGACAACGCCACCGACACGCTGGCCCCGCAACCGATCACGGGTTCCGCGCACATACTGACGGTGACGTCCGTCGACCCGCTCGCGAACTGCTTCGGCCTGATCAACCAGGGCAACGAGGTCACGTTCGAGGGCGCGTACGTGGTCACCCCGGGCCAGGACGTCACGCTCCAGTGACGCCCGCATCCGGCGTTCGGGGATGAACGGCCGGTCCGGACACGGGGTTTTGCCGTCCGGACCGGCCCACCACGTCACCCGCCTCGTGCGGGTAGGCCCAGAGTGAGAAGAGAGGACATGGGACGGAAAGGGAGCAGGGGAGGACGCCTCGCCGCGCTCGGCATGGTGGTGCTGGCGGGAGCACTCGGGGCGCCGGCAGCCTCGGGAGGGCAGTCCACCGGGGACACACCGTCGCAGCGGCGGTCGGCGGAGTTGCTGTACCACTGCGACACCGAGTCGGGACAGCGCGACCTGCGTGCCCGTGTCGAACTCTCGATACCCGACGCCGCGTCGGGGGATCGGATCGGCGTGACCGTCCGGGCGACGTTGGGGGAACAGGTGGTCGCCGAACTCGTCGCCGACGGTGCCGCCGAGGTGAGCGGTGTCGTGTCGGCGACGGTGCTCGTGCGGGAAGCCGGGGACGAGGTGGACGAGTCCGTCCTGTTGCCCGACCTGGCCGTCCCGGCGACCCCGCTGCCTGCCGAAGGCTCACTGACGCTCACCGGGAGCGGGCGGGTACGGCAGCTCACCACCGACGGCCCCGGCGAGTACAGGGTGTCGGCCGACCGGTTCAATCTCCTGCTCGGTTGGCGACCACCCGCTTCCGACCCCGGTGACGGCTCGGACGGCTCGGAACCCGACCCCGGCGGCACGGAACCCGACCCCGGCGGCGAGGAACCCGGCGGTGGCGAGGAACCGACACCGGACAGCGGTCCGGCGCCCACACCGGACGCAGGCGGAGGAGCGGCCGCCGCGGGAAGGCAACAGGCACCGCCCGCCCGCGCGTTCGACTGCGCCCCCGCCCCCGGCCAGAACACGACGATCACCACGCTCACCGTGTCGGGTGACGGCACCACCGAGCCGGGCACCGACGCGGAGGAGCCCGAGTATCACCCCGACGCTCCCCTCGACGGCGGGCGAGTCGGTACGAGCGCGCAGGCCGCGGACATCCCGGAGGACTGCGTCGACTTCGCGGAGTTGAACAACGCGTGGTGTGCCTACCTGGGCGGGTACACGAACGTCGACCGCATGGGCGCCGCCTTGCGGATCGACCCGGGCATCGTCAACCTCGCGCTGCCGATCATCGGCCCGTGCAACGACGGTTCCGAATGGTTCTGGTTCTGCCAGACCGCGCGCGCCGAGCTGCGGCACAACGGTGAGAAGAAGCTCCCGCCGACCCGGAACTCCTTCCACGCCTTCGACTTCATGCCCAACGAGGCCACGGTCGAGCTGACCCAGATCGGTGACATGGAGATCGAGGTACGGGCTCAGGTCGTCGCGCCCTACGACGGGTCGGTGATCGCGCGCGCGACGCTGTCCGTGCGGGTCTACGACGTCACAGTGAACGGCGTCGCGCTGGACGTCGGGGAGAACTGCCGGACACAAGAGCCGATCACGGTCGCCCTGACGGCCGACTACCCCGGCGACTACACCCCCGCCACAGGGGGCTTCCTGGACGGCTACACCGACATCCCGCCCTTCTCGGGCTGCGGGGTCGACGGCGACCTCGATCCACTGCTCACCGGACTGATCTCCGGCAAGGACAACTACGTGAAGATGACGCAGGGGCAGATCTGTGACATCAGGACCGAACGGTACTGCCCGCCAGTTCCTCCCGAACTGCAGCGCTGACCCGGCGTCCGCCCAACCCGAAAGTGAAGGAGGAACACGCGATGAGTCGTGTGAGGACGTTCGGAGGAAGACCGCGCGGCGGCAGACGGGGCGGGTGGCTCGCCAGTGCCACCGCCACCGTCGCCGCGGTCGTCACCGCGAGCTTCGCCGTGACCACCCCGGCGGTGGCGGACGAGGCCGGTGGTGAGTCCACTCCGGCCGGACACTGGGCGGCGTTCGACCGTTGCCCGGTGGACGACCCGTCGATGCTCGCCGCCGACGGCGCCGAGCTGGCCGCGCTGTGCCTGGCGTCGTCGTCGGAGTCCGGGACGATGACCATCGGTGAGAAGACCGTGCCCACGGCCGGGACGAACCTGCAGTTCGGGCTCCTCGGCGACGGCGTGAGTTATGCGTCCGTGTCGCCGGAGGGAGCGGGTATCCGGGCCGAGCCCGTGACGGTCCCGGGCGGACTGTTGAACCTCGTGTGCCCCAGCGACATTCCCGTGCTCACCTCCCTGTGCGAGAAGGCGGCCGACAGCAGGCTCAACCGGGTGGTCGCCACGGTCGAACCGGCCGGGGTGCCCACGGACTTCAACCTGACGGCAGGACTCGGCGTCGGGCAGCCGATCGTGACACTGCCCGTGAAGATCCGCCTCGACAACCCCCTGCTCGGCAGCCGCTGCTACATCGGTTCGGAGACGGACCCGATCCTGTTGCGTCCCCGCAACGCCTCACAGCCGGCGCTCACGCTCACGCGTTACGCCCCGGACGGCACCACCCAGGCCGGTGGGCCGATGAGCAACATCGAACTGTCCGGAGCCGACCAGGTCGACGACTCCTTCGCGGTGCCCGAAGCCAACGGGTGCGGGTTCCTCGGCACGCTCGACTGGGCCGTCAACGCCCAGCTCGGTCTTCCCTCACCCGAAGGAGCCAACAGCCTGTCGCTCGACGACGCCGTGACCACGACCGGCGGTTTCTACACCCCGGCGGCGTTCGCTCCCGACCAGGGCCGCCTGCTGTCCGAGTACTGGCACGCCGCCAGCCGGTGAGCCTCGCCCGCCCCGCCGAGCCGGGAGGCTCAGGCGGGGCGGCCCGTGGCGAACAGCATCGTCGGGATCTCGTTCTCCGGAAGTCCCAGCAGGGTGCCGACGGCGGCGTCGTCGAAACCGGCCACGGCGCACCCGGCGAGTCCCAGTGCCGTGGCCACCAGGTACAGGTTCTGCACGGCCACGCCCGAGTCGACGTGCAGGGTCCGGTAGTGCCGCAGTGGGTACTTGTCGAACGCGACGTCGAGCCGCGCGGTGATCGCCACGCTGACGGCGGGCTGCCACGCGAACTCCTCCTGGAGGTACGCGTGTTCGAGATCCGGGCCCGGATCGGTGTCGGTGAGCTGCACGAGCGCGTGCGACACGGGCTCGTAGCGGTACACGCCCTGGTCAAGGCCCTCGACGCGGCGTACCACCGCGTACGCGCGCAGGATGTCCAGCCCGCCCGCGCTCGGCGCCATGCTCAGGGGGTACTGGTCCACGCCGTAGGCGGGCACGAAGCGTTGCACGCCCATCGAGAACCGCAGCAGCGCGCTCAGCGCCGGCAGTTCGAGGTGAGCGCTGGAGAACTCGTACGACGAGTGCCGTCTCGCGAGCGTCGCCACCAGCCCGGCCTTGGGCGGGTGCACGTCCGGCAACGGGATGTGGCTCGCCAGCGGCAACGGCTCCGCCGGCACAGGCAACTGTGCGTTCAGCAGGCGGTGCACCGCCAGCGCGCGTTCGGTGGTTTCCCGACCACTCACGACGGCTCCCGTCGCTTCCCCTCGTCACCGACCACGGCGGCATCGTAACCCGTTCGAGCGTATTGGTGCGTTTTCTCGGCCACACCGAACTGTGATCCGTGCCGACCCGACACCGGGTCCGCGGTCTGTGCACGCGTGTCCGCACTTCGGGGCGTGGCGGGCGTCACCTCGAGGGACTGAGCCAGCCGTCGTCGGAAGCCAGCACCGTGAGCTGCTGGGTGGCTCGCGTCAACGCCACGTACAACACGCGTCTGCCCGTCAACGACTCGTCGACCAGTTCGGTGGGCTCCACCAGCACGACGGCGTCGTACTCGAGCCCCTTCGAGTCGAGGCTGCCCACCACCTTGAGCCGGTCGTCGCCGTGGCCCGCGACCCAGCGGCGAACCTCGGCCACGCGGTCCATCGCGCAGATCACGCCGACCGTGCCCTCGACGGCGTCGAGGAGTTCCTTGGCCGCCACCTGCGTGGCCGTCTCCAGAGTGCCGGGGTCGATGTGGCGAACCTCCGGCGTGATGCCCGTGGCACGCACCGCGCGCGGCAACTCGTCCGGCTCCGCGTGACCCGACACCACACGGGCGGCGAGGTCGAAGATCTCGGACGAGTTCCGGTAGTTCGTGCGCAACGTGTACCGCCTCCGGGCCGTGCGCGCGCCGAACGCCTGGTCACGAGCCTTCGCCGCCTCCTCGGGGTCGGGCCAGGAGCTCTGCACGGGGTCGCCCACCACGGTCCAGCTCGCGTACTTACCGCGACGACCGACCATCCGCCACTGCATGGGGGAGAGGTCCTGCGCCTCGTCCACGACGATGTGGGAGTACTCGTCGTAGTGGTCCGGCCTGCGCTGCCCCTCGCGAGGCTGTTCCGGCTCGGCGTCCCGCCTGCGCCGCCGCTTGGGAGGCGGTCCGAGCAGTACCCGCAGTTCGTCGAGCAACGCGATGTCCGCCACCGTCCACTCGCGATCGCGATCGCGCAACGAGGCGGCCAGCAGCGAGACCTCCTCCGAGTTGAGCACGTTGCGGGCGGCGCGCGAGAGACGGCGTTCGTCACCGAGCCAGCGCAGCACCTGGGCCGGGTACAGCACCGGCCACCACACCACGAGGAAGCGGTGGAAGTCGATCCGCTCACCGAGGTCGGTGATCAGTTGCGCGCGGTCGAACTCGCGACCGTCGGCGCGGGCGTAGGACTCGGCCTTGTCCGCCAACGCCTCCAGCAGTGCCTCGGCTGCCCGGACCCGCGACCGGTTCGGCGGCGCTCCGCTGCCGTGCACCTTCCGCCTGACCTTGTCGAGTTCCTTCGCGTCCAGCCTGATGACCTCGCCCCGGTAGACGATCCTCATCTCGGTGGGCGCGTCGGGCGGGGTCTCGCGCAGCGCCTTGCCGAGCACCTTGCGCATCCGCAACGAGCCCTTGACGGCCGCCAGCGGCGCCGGGTCGTGACGGGTGGCGTCGAGGCCGTCCAGCACCTGCCCGAGCGACCGCAGTTCGACGTTGGTCTCACCCATCGACGGCAGTACCCGGGAGATGTAGTTGGTGAAGACCCCGGACGGTCCCACCACGAGCACTCCCGAGCCCCCGAGCTGACGCCGGTACCGGTACAGCAGGTACGCCGCCCGGTGCAGCGCCACCGCGGTCTTGCCGGTGCCGGGACCACCGGTGATCTCGGTCACCCCGCGCCACGGCGCGCGGATGACTTCGTCCTGCTCCTTCTGGATGGTGGCGACGATGTCGCGCATCACCTCGCCCCGCGACCGGCCGAGCGCCGCCATCAGCGCGCCCTGGCCGACCACGTTCATGCCGTCGGGCACCGCCTCCGGCATCAGGACGTCGTCGTCGACGTCGAGCACCGACTGCCCCGAACACCGGATCACCCTGCGGCGCACCACGTTCATCGGTTCCTCGGCCGTCGCCTGGTAGAACGCGGCGGCCGCCGGAGCGCGCCAGTCGGTGACGAGGTTGTTGAACTCCGCGTCGCGGATCCCGAGCCTGCCCACGTGGACGGTCTCCGAGTCGGTGTGGTCCAGTCGTCCGAAGACCAGGCCCTCGTACTCGGCGTCCAGCGTCTGGAGCGTCTGGTTGGCGTGGAACACCATCATGTCGCGCTCGTACAGCATCGACGCCTGCTCGAACACGGCTTCGCGTTGGGCTCCGCGACCGAGTTCGTAGCCACGGGCGCGCATGGCCTCGGCCTGCGCGCGCAACTCCGCGAGCCGGGCGTACACCCGGTCCACGTGAGTCTGTTCGATGGCGATCTCGGCCCGTCTGACCCGGGACTCCGACACTCGCGCTCCTCGCAGCTGGTCGCCTCGGAAAGGGGGAAGAACGACTTTACGCGATCGCTTTCGCGGCATGACCGCGTCCCGCCTCGCGGACGGGGTGCGAGCATGGTGCGGTGACAAGGATCGTGGCCGGGCGAGCAGGCGGGCGCACGCTGCGGGTTCCGCCGAAGGGAACGAGACCGACGACGGAGCTGGTGCGGGAGGCGTTGTTCAGCGCGCTGGAGGCCGCCGACGAGCTCGACGGTGTGCGGGTGCTGGACCTGTACTCGGGGTCGGGGGCGTTGGGGTTGGAGGCGCTGTCACGCGGCGCCCGGGAGGCCGTGTTCGTGGAGGCCGACCGCACCGCTGCCGACATCCTGCGCGGCAACATCGCCAACGTCGGCCTCGGTGGTGTGGTGAGGCAGGGCAGGGTCGAGGCCGTGGTGTCCGAGCCCACGGGTGAGCCGTTCGACCTGGTGCTCGCCGACCCGCCGTACGCGGTGGACGCGGAGACGCTCGGAGTGGTGTTGACCCGCCTGGTCGACAACGGCTGGCTCGCCGCGAACGCGCTCGTGGTGGTCGAACGCCGGGTGCACGACGGGCCACCGCGGTGGCCGGAGGCGTTGCGCGTGCTGCGCACCCGTACCTACGGCGACAACGGGCTCTTCCGCGCCGAATACGTGCCGGAGTGAGCGGGGCGAGCTGTTCGTCACATCTTGCGCGGTGCGCCGTCGCAGTTGGTAGCGTCCGCGCCATGCGGCGAGCGGTCTGTCCCGGTTCCTACGACCCAGCGACCAACGGGCACCTCGACATCATCGAACGCGCCGCCGCGCTGTTCGACGAGGTGGTCGTGGCCGTGCTCATCAACAAGAAGAAGCAGGGTCTGTTCACCATCGACGAGCGGCTCGACATGTTGCGCGAGGTCACGCGCGACCTGCCCAACGTGCGGGTGGACTCGTGGCACGGTCTGCTGGTCGACTACTGCCGCGACCACGGCATCGTCGCCGTCGCCAAGGGTCTGCGCTCGGTGAGTGACTTCGACTACGAGCTGCAGATGGCGCAGATGAACCGCGAGTTGTCGGGGGTGGAGACGCTGTTGATGTCGAACAACCCGGCGTACAGCTTCCTGTCGAGCTCGCTGGTCAAGGAGGTCGCCACCTACGGCGGCGACGTCAGCGAGATGGTGCCCCCGGCCGTCCACGAGCGACTCATGGCGAAGCTCGCCCAACAGCCGTAACCCTGGCCCGAGCCGGTGCGTCTCGTGTCCGCGGCCTGTGCACGTGTGCTCGCACTTCCGGTACGCCCACGCGTACGGAAACTGCGGACACGGTTGCGGGTGGGGCGGCACCTTCGGTAGTCGGCGGGACACGCCTGGCGCGGCGGTTACCGCCGATCGGGCACCGGACGCGGCAGACTGATGGGAGTCGCGTGGAACCGATGCCGCGAGGGAGTTGCCGTGTACCGGGTTTTCGAGGCGCTCGACGAGCTCGTCACGATCGTGGAGGAGGCTCGAGGGGTCCCGATGACGGTGAGTTGCGTCGTCCCGCGCGGCGACGTGCTCGAACTGCTCGACGACATCCGCGACGCGCTGCCCGCCGAGGTCGACGACGCGCAGGACGTGCTCGACCGTCGTGACGAGATCGTTCACACAGCGCGCGCCCAGGCCGAGGAGACGATCGGCTCGGCCAACGACGAGGCCGAACGCCTGCTGGCCGAGGCCCGTGCCGAGGCCGAACGCATCATCGCCGAGGCGCGCGCCGAAGCCGACCGCACCATCGCCGCCGGTGAGGCGGAGTACGCCGACGTCACCGAGCGCGCCCGTACCGAGGCCGACCGTATGGTGCAGGCAGGCCGCGACGCCTACGAACGCGCGGTCGACGACGGCAAGCGTGAGCAGGCCAGACTCGTGTCGCAGACCGAGGTCGTGCAGGCCGCGCACAACGAGGCCGCCCGCATCGTGGACGAGGCGCACGAGGAAGCCGATCGCCAGCGCGCCGACTGCGACGCGTACGTGGACAACAAGCTCGCCGAGTTCTCCGACCTGCTCGCCACCACGCTGCGGACGGTGGACTCGGGCCGCAACCACCTGCGTGGACCGCTGTCGCCCGCGTCGCGTACTCCCGTCTACGACTACCAGGCACAGTGAGGTCCTCACTCGCGTACGCTGGTGGGTGAGGTCGGTCGACCGAGTGCGCGCGAGGTCCGGGTGAGCCCCGACGCGCGTCCCGGCTCGGCCTCCCAGACCATCCACCGCGATCGCGCGAGAAAGCTTCGATGCCTGAAGAAAGCCAGCAAAGTCCCAGCCTCCAGCGTGCCGACGCGCGCAACCCGTGGCTGTTCGACACCCATGAGCTGAGTCGCCGACCCGGTTCGAGCCTGCCGCTGCGGCGTGAGCTGCCGGTCGAGACGGCGCTGGGCGTCCCCGACGTCGTCGAGGTGCCTTCGGGTTCGACGGTGACCGTGGACCTGCTCCTGGAGTCCGTGGTCGAGGGCGTGCTCGTGAGCGGCACCGCGTCCGCGCGAACCGAGGGCCAGTGCTCGCGCTGTCTCGACCCGGTGTCCGGCGACGTCGAGGTGAGTGTCACCGAGCTGTTCGCCTACCCGGAGTCGACCACCGAAGAGACCACCGAGGAAGACGAGGTCAGCCGCATCGTCGACGACTGGATCGACCTGGAGCCGATGGTCCGGGACGCCGTCGTCCTCGCCCTGCCGCTCGCGCCGCTGTGCAGCGAGGACTGCGAGGGACTGTGCTCGGTCTGCGGTGTGAAGTGGGCCGATCTCGAGCCCGGTCACGGGCATGAGACCATAGACCCTCGGTGGGCCGCGCTGGTGCAGCGCCTGGAGGACACTCCGGGTGGCGACACGGCTGACGGCTCCGACCGGTAAGCCTGCCGGACACCTGTCCGGCGTAGTTTGCGAAGACCGCTCGCACACCGCGAGCAGACCTGTGTGAGGAGACCCAGCCGTGGCCGTCCCCAAGCGGAAGATGTCGCGTTCCAACACTCGCTCGCGCCGCTCGCAGTGGAAGGCGAGCCCGGTGCAGCTGGTGGCCTGCCAGAACCGCGCCTGCCGGCAGCTGAAGCCGCAGCACGTCGCCTGCCCGCACTGTGGCCAGTACGCCGGGCGTCAGGTCGTCGAGCCGGCTTAAGGTCGTTCGGAATGGGGGGTAAGTCGCCAAGCGGACCGGCAGCCGATCCCGCATCCCTTCTCGACGCGCTCGGTGTCGAATTCGACAGTGAGTTGCTGACCCTTGCCCTGACCCACCGCTCGTACGCCTACGAGAACGGGGGACTCCCGCCGAACGAACGGCTGGAGTTCCTCGGCGACGCGGTGCTCGGCCTGGTGGTCACCGACCATCTGTACCGGCAGCACCCGGACCTGCCCGAGGGGCAGTTGGCGAAGTTGCGGGCCAGTGTCGTGAACATGCACGCGCTGGCCGGGGTGGCGAGGAGTCTCGGTGAGGGCGGGCTCGGCGCCCACCTGCTGCTCGGTAAGGGGGAGGAACTCACCGGCGGCAGGGACAAGGCCAGCATTCTCGCCGACGGGCTCGAGGCCGTCATCGGTGCCGTGTATCTCGCGCACGGCATCGAGACCGCGCGGTCGCTGGTGCACCGACTGTTCGGCAGGTTGCTCGACGAGGCGCCGCGCCGGGGAGCGGGCCTGGACTGGAAGACCAGCCTTCAGGAGCTCACCGCGTCGGCCGGTCTCGGGGTGCCCGAGTACAAGGTCGCGGACACCGGCCCCGACCACCGCAAGGAGTTCAGCGCGGTGGTTCTCGTGGCGGGCCGTGACCTGGGACACGGTGACGGCACCACGAAGAAGGAAGCCGAGCAGAAGGCCGCCGAGGCGGCCTGGCGTGCCCTCGACGCGGAGCTGACGGCCGAGAAGCAGGCCGAGGAGCGGGCGGAGTAGCGACAGGTGCCCGAGTTGCCCGAGGTCGAGGTCGTCAGATCAGGCCTGGAGACCCACGTGGTCGGGCGCACGGTGACCTCGGTGGAGGTCCTGCACCCGAGGGCGATCCGGCGTCACGTGCTCGGTGAGGCCGACTTCGTCGGCCGGCTCACCGGCGCCAAGATCACGGCCGCGCGGCGGCGGGGCAAGTACCTGTGGTTCGACCTCGCCGACGGTGCTGCCGTGCTGGCCCACCTGGGTATGAGCGGGCAGATGCTGGTGCAGCCGCGTGGTGTGGTGGACGAGAAGCACCTGCGGGTGCGGGTCCGGTTCGCCGACGACGGACCGGAGCTGCGGTTCGTCGACCAACGTACGTTCGGTGGCCTGTCGCTGTCGGAGCTGGTGGAGGTCGACGGCACGGTGGTGCCGTCGGCCGTGGCTCACATCGCGCGCGACCCGATGGACCCGCTGTTCGACGTCGTCGCCGCCTCCCGTGCTCTGCGGGCTCGGCGCACCGAGGTCAAACGCGCGCTGCTCGACCAGACCCTGGTGTCAGGGGTCGGCAACATCTACGCCGACGAGGCGTTGTGGCGGGTGGGGCTGCACTGGTCACGTCCGACGGACCGCCTCACCGCGACGCAGGCGCGTGACGTGCTCACCGCCGCGGCCGACGTGATGGCCGAGGCGCTGCTGGTGGGCGGCACGTCCTTCGACGCGCTCTACGTCAACGTCAACGGTGAGTCGGGTTACTTCTCCCGATCTCTCGACGCCTACGGACGTGAGGGCGAACCCTGTCGTCGATGCGGCTCGCCGATCGTGCGTGAGGCGTTCGCGAACCGCTCGTCGTTCAGTTGTCCGAGCTGCCAGCCGAAGCCGCGAACGCGACGCCGTTAGGGACCGCCTTCGTCGTCGAAGTCGACCGGGGTGACCGTGCCCGTCGCCCAGTCGTCGCGGAGGATCGCGTAGCCGACGGCGTCGTGCGGTGTGCCCTCGCCGTCGGGCCAGGCCTTCCGGTAGTGGGCTTCCTTGACGTATCCACAGCGGCGAGAACGCGTCGCATGGTCACGTTGTCCCGTCTGGTCGTCGCCTCGACGCGGGTGATCGTGGGTAGCTCCGTGAACAGGTACGCCGTGAGGGCGTGCAGTGCTCGCGTGCCGATGCCCCGGTGCCGGGCCGTTCCGGTGATCCGCAGGTCGAACAGCGGCGTGCCGTCGTCGAGGTCGAACAGCCGGGCGATCCCGACCCGGTGTCCGCCGACGGTGATCCAGAAGGTGCGGGCCGAGGAGTTGTCGTAGTAGCCGTCGGCGGCCTGCCGCAGCACGTCGGCGGCCGCGATGCGGGGCACGCTGTGGTAGGGCCATGTCTCGCCGGACAGGAAGTCCGCGAGGTCCTCGGCCTGCGCGCGTTCGAACCGCCGCAACTCGATTGGTTCCACCGGCGAACACTAGAGCAATCCTGCGCACACTACTGTGCAATGCGTGGTAGTGTCCACGGCGCAATAAAGGAGGGCCGGTGGAAACGAGTCAACTGCTGAAGGGCGTGCTCGACCTCGCGGTTCTGGCAGTGCTGCGGCACGACGACGGTTACGGCTACGACGTGCTGAGACGTCTGCGCCAGGCGGGGCTGGACGAGGTCGGTGACGCCTCGGTGTACGGCACGTTGCGGCGCCTGTACAAGGCCGGGCTGCTCACCACGTACGTGGTGGCCAGCGAGGAAGGCCCTCACCGCAAGTACTACGGACTCAACGAGCTGGGTCGCGCGCGGCTCGCGGACTCGGCGAAGACCTGGCGCGGTTTCGCGGCCACGATGGAGCGCCTGTTGGGAGAGGATCTATGAGTACACACACTCACCCCGTCGTACGGGCCTACCTGGCTCGGGTGCGGACGGCGCTGTCGGACCTGCCCGAGGCGGAGATCGACGAGATCGTCGACGACGTGCGTCCCCACCTGGCCGAGATCGTGAATGGGTTGGGCGAGGACGCCACAGTGGAGGCGATGACCCGGGAACTGGGTACGCCGGAGAGCTACGCGGCCGAGGTGCGTTCGGCAGGGGAGTATCCGCCGCCTCCGGAGCGGGAGGGCGGCCGGGTGACGCAGCCCCGCACGGCGGTAGCGCGGCTGGCGTTCTGGAGTATGCTGCTCGGCTGTCTCGGTGCCGGGATCGCGGGTGCTGTACTGGCGTCCGGGTTGAACGAGGATGCCTTGTTCCTGCTGCTCCTGACACTGCCGTTGGTGGGTCTGTCGGGTGGGTACTTCGCGACGTACGGCACCTCCGTGCTGCGGGGGCTGCCCGAGGTGCGCAGGCTGGCGTCGGTGGACCGCAGTGGGGAGATGTCCAGGCGGGCGGTGGGCTGGTTGAGGGCACTGAACCCCGTGTGGTGGGGCGTGTCAGCCGCGCTCCTGGTGGTGTTGGGGGTCGCTCTGGCGGTCGCCCCGGACAGCGGCGGCGTGGTGGGCCTGGTGACGTTGCTCCTGCTGGCGGGGCTCGGCGTGTGGGTGGGGCCCAAGTCCGTTCGGGACCACCGGCTGGTGTCGGTGGCGCTGACTCTGTCGGCGTTCGTGGTGGGAGCGGGTGCCGGCCTTGCCGACTACGTGATCGGGTCGGCGCGGTCGTCGGACACGGCCTACCCCGCTCCCTACCCCTACCCCGCTGCCGATGGGGAGCCGCTGCTGTTCTACGGATCGGAGCAGGTCGACAACATCTACGTCTTCGACGCGGAGGGCAAACCGCTCACCGACCTCTACTTCTACACCGAGCAGGGCAGCCCGATCCGGATTCCGCGCTACGGCTGCGAAGAACACACGGGGGAGAGGATCCCAACGGGTACGGACAACCGTTTCCCGCGTCCGCATGTCGAGCAGGGTGGTATGGACGACTACGGCACGGTGAACGGCTACAACGCCTACCGGCCGTTCTGCGAGGAGGTCGACGAGGTGCCGTTCACAGTGGCCGTACCGAACGGCAAATGACTCGGGCCGAGCTACCAGCTCTGGCGTGACATCGCGAGCTGGGCCAGCAGGTTGCGCCCGCTCTCGGCGTTGCGGGGCTGGCACAGCACGTCGTAGCGGCCTGCCACCAGTTGGCTGTGCGAGACGAACCCGCGACGGCCGCGTGTGGCGGCGTAGCTCGCCGCGGCGAACGCCATGCCGAAACCGACACCGGAGATCAGGCCGATCAGGATGGCCGGGAGTCCGGCGCCGGGGGTGAAGAGGCTGAGCAGCAGCCCGACGAACAGACCGAACCAGGCGCCGGACAGCGCACCGCTGCCCAGGACCTTGCCCCAGGTCAGCCGCGCGGCGACGCGTTCGACCAGCAGCGGGTCGACGCCCACGATGGTGACGTCCTGCACGGGGAAGTTCTTGCCGGCGAGGTGGTCAACGGCGCGCTGCGCTTCCGCGTAGGTGGCGTAGGAACCGATCGGCCAGCCCGTGGGCATGGTCGGCAGCTGCGACGCCTGAGGCGCCGGAGAGAACGCCGTCTGGGAGAACGCGTGGGTCATTGCTCGCTTCACCTCTGGGGGAGACACCTGTTGTGCTCTACACCAGACTCAACGCTACGGGATGCCGAACAAGTGCCCGAACAGTCCCAATTCACAGCCCGCTCTCAGGGTGAGAGCTGTCACGCGGGGGCCAACCCGGACCGGACGCCGTTGGTGCCGTGTATGCCGGTGATGCCGCTGGGCGATCCCGCGTGCAACCACTTGCCGAAGTGGCGCACGGAGAACAGCTCGTCGAGCACCATGTAGGCGGCGCCGACGAGGCCGCCTTCCTCGCCGAGCCGGGCCTTCTCGATGCGGAGTTCCCGTGTGGACAGCGGCAGCGAGCGGCGGTAGATCGTCTCGCGGATCGTGGCGAGGAACAGGTCGCCCGCCCCCGCGATCTTGCCGCCGAGCAGGATCGTGGACGGGTTGTAGAAGTTGACCATCGTGGCGAGCATGGCTCCGATACGCCTGCCCGCGCTGACCAGAAGCTGCACGGCGTGATGGTCACCCGCGCCGGCCGCCGCGGTGACGTCGGCCGCCGTGATCGTGCCCTTGACGTCGAGGATGGCGGCGAGGGCCGGACTGTCGCCGGAGCGGGCCAGCCGCTCGCCGTCCCTGGCCAGCGCCGCGCCACCGGCGACGGCTTCGAGGCACCCGGTCTTGCCGCACCGGCACACCACGGAGCTGTCGTCGGACACGGCGGCGTGGCCGATGTCGCCCGCGCAACCCTGCGCGCCGCGGTGGAGGTGGCCTCCGTGACTGATTCCCGCGCCGATTCCCGTGCCGATCTTGACGTAGAGCAGGTCGCCGAGATCGTCGAGCAGTCCGGGGGCGCGCAGCTCGCCGAGACACAACAGGTTGACCTCGTTGTCCACCCACACGGGGGCGTGGTAGTGGGAGGCGAGGCGTTCCCGCACCGGGTAGTTGTTCCAGCCGGGCATGATGGGCGGCTCCGACGGGCGGGCGGTGGCGAACTCCACCGGCCCCGGCAGGCCGAGACCGACTCCCCACACGTCCGAGGGAGTTCCGCCCACGTCGGCCAGCAGGGCGTCGAGGGTGTTCTCGACCTCCGTCAGCACGGGGTCGGGGCCCTGCGCGATGTCGCAGTCCCGGTGCCTCATGGTGAGCACCGTGCCCATGAGGTCGGTGACACCCGCGGTGAAGCCGGTGGCGCCGAGTTCGGCGGTGAGGATACGACCGGCGTCCTTGCGGAAACGCAGCGTTCGCGCCTGGCGGCCGCCCGTGGAGGGGTTGAGGTCGCCCTCCTCCAGCAGTCCCGCGTCGAGGAGCGTGGTGGTGCGCTGGGTGATGGCCGTCCGGCCGAGCCCGGTCCGCTGACTCAGCGCGGGTCGCGTGTCGGCGGCGCCGCTTCGCACGAGGTCGAGCAGGCGTGTGTAGCTCTCCAGCAGCTCGGGACTGGGCTCATCCACCACGGACCCCCTTATGTCTAAGTCCCTCCATCATATATCTGAAACTGCAAGACTTCTGTTTGTTTCAGACATTAGAGGGTAGATCGAAAGCCTAAGGATGGCACTCGTGTTCGCCATAGCAGCGATGGGGGCCAGAACAGTGAGCCGGACTAGGCCGTCCGGATTACGCGCTCGATTTCAGTGAGTGATCAGTGAGCGGTCGTGGTCGTCCCGGACAGCGCCGGGGACGACGTGAGGTCTGCTCGGCTCGTCGTGGTGGTGAACGTCGTCGGGGCGGCCGACGTGGACGAGCCACCGCCAGCCCCGTTCTCCGAACTAGTAGGAGGACTGCTGCTGTCCCCAGTGTCGCCGTCTCCCGGGTTCGTGCTGCCGTCATCGTCACCGGGGTCTGTGGGGCCACTACCGTCGTCAGGGGGTGGGGTGTCGTCGCCGTCGTCGGGAGGATCGCCTGGTTGAGGGCCGGGCTTGTTGTCTGTCGGCTCCGGATTCGGCTGCTCGCCGTCGTCGCCACCACCGCCGGTGCCGTCGTCGTTGTCACCGCCGTTGCCGGGCGAGTTGCGTGTCGGCTCGTGTTGCGAGGGCGTGTGGACGGTTGTGCGCCGGTTGCCGTTCTCGTCGGTGGTGATGATCGTCGTCGGTGAGCCGGACGAGGTGGGCATCTCACCGGTGACCGCCACGCCGTCGATCACGACCGTGGCCTCGGCGGGCACGGCCTGGCCCGGCACGAGTTCCGTCGGCCCGCCGCCGCCGGTGGAGCGGCCGGTCTGCGTGGTCGGCGTGAGCTCGGAGGTCTCGGGCTGGATGACCTGCGCGACCGCCGCGAACGCCGTGCACAGCGCGAGGCCGCTGGCGGCGAGGGCGAGGTAACCGGTGCGGTGCAGCCGTCCCGCGAACTCGCGGGGCGGCGCGACCTGGTCGCGTGGTGGCTGCCCTGGCGAGGTGGTCATGCGACTCCTTCGGAGATGCTTCGAGCCCCCGAGTGTTCGCGCGGCACAGTATCACCGGGGCGAATCCGGTCGCGAACGCACTCACCCGTGCGAGTCGGACGGTCACGCGGGGACACGTTGCGGCACGATGGGGAACGTGGCTGACGTGGCTGACGAGACCGGGACCGCCCGCCTGACGGCGTGGGTGCACGGCATGGTCCAGGGAGTCGGATTCCGCTGGTGGACCAGGAGCCGGGCGCTGGAGCTCGGGCTCGTGGGCCGCGCGACGAACCTCTCGGACGGCCGGGTGGAGGTCGTCGCCGAGGGACCCCGCGACGCGTGCGAACGACTGCTGGCGGTTCTCCGCTCCGGAGAATCACCCGGTCGTGTGGAGCACGTGGCGGAGCTGTGGTCGGAGCCGCGCGGGGGACTGACGGGCTTCGTCGAGCGCTGACCCGGCTCGGTTCTGTCGTCCAGGCGGGCAGGACGGTCGGGTCGCGACCAAGCCGAGTGGTCCGCGGTGACCGAACGGTGTCAGGCACCGTGGTCCGTCGCCGGTCCGTCGCCGGTCCGTCGCCGGTCCGCGCGGAACCCCTACGTCTTCTCTCTCCTGCCACGCCGACGCCCGCCTACCACGGGCGTGACCGGCTCGCCGGTAGCATCGTCCGATCGGACAGTGCGAACACTGCCCGCGGACGCCGGACGAGAGCAGTCGGTACGGGAAAGGTCTACGCCGCGTGCACCTGAAAAGCTTGACGCTCAAGGGCTTCAAGTCCTTCGCGTCGGCGACCACCCTGCGGTTCGAACCCGGAATCACGTGCGTCGTCGGCCCCAACGGTTCCGGTAAGTCGAACGTGCTGGACGCGCTGCGGTGGGTGATGGGCACACAGGGGGCCAAGGACCTGCGCGGCGGAAAGATGGAGGACGTCATCTTCGCCGGCACCGCGGGACGTGCCCCGCTCGGCCGTGCCGAGGTGACGCTGACCATCGACAACGCCGACGGTGCGCTGCCCATCGAGTACACCGAGGTGTCGATCACGCGCCGCATGTTCCGCGACGGCGCGAGCGAGTACGAGATCAACGGCAGCACGTGCCGCCTGCTCGACATCCAGGAACTGCTGTCCGACTCCGGTATCGGCCGGGAGATGCACGTCATCGTGGGGCAGGGGCAGCTCTCGGAGATCCTCCAGGCCAAGCCGGAGGAGCGCCGGGCCTTCATCGAGGAGGCCGCCGGTGTGCTCAAGCACCGCAAGCGCAAGGAGAAGGCGCTGCGCAAGCTCACCGCGATGCAGGCGAATCTCGACCGCCTGAACGACCTCACCGCGGAGCTGCGCCGCCAGCTCAAGCCACTCGGCAAGCAGGCCGAGATCGCCCGCCGGGCACAGGCGGTGCAGGCGGAACTGCGCGACGCGAAGCTGCGGCTCTACGCCGACGACCTGGTGACACAGCGCCGCGAGATCGAGAAGGACGAGGCAGACGAGAAGGCCGCCCGCGCCCGCCGTGCCGAGGTGGAGCGGACGCTGGAGTTCGTCATGTCGGAGCAGGCCGAGCTGGAGGAGACACTCGCCGAGGACGCGCCGAAGCTGAACGCCGCGCAGGACACCTGGTACCGGCTGTCGGCGCTGGCCGAGCGGCTGCGCGGCACCGTGCGCCTGGCGGCCGAGCGCAGGCGGCACCTGTCCGCCGACGTGGACACCGGTGGCACGGGCCGGGACCCGGAGGAACTGCTCGCCGAGGCCGAGCGCGTGGCCGAGCGGGAGGCCGAACTCACCGAGGCGGTGTCGCAGGCCCGCTCCGTGCTCGCCGAGGTGGTGGAACGCCGCGAGCACCTCGAACAGGTCGTGCAGGCGGCCGAACGCGCCCACCTGGCCGCCGTGAGGGCCATCGCCGACCGCCGTGAGGGAATCGCCAAACTGTCGGGTCAGGTGGAGGCGCTGCGCAGCAAGAGCAACGCCACCGCCGAGGAGATCGACCGCCTCAGCAGCGGCATCTCCGACGCCGTGGCCCGCGCCGAGGCCGCCGCGGAGAGCGCGGAGGAGGCCCGCGCCGAGGGCGGTGTCGAGGACTCCGACGACGAGGCCCTGCGGACCCGCCACGAGCACGCGATCGAGGCTCACAAGGCCGCGAAGGCCCGAGTCGAGGAACTCGTCAAGGCGGAACGCGCCGCCGAGCGCGACATCGCGTCGGAGAAGGCACGGGTCGACGCGCTGTCGATGGGGCTGACCCGCAAGGACGGTGCGGGAGCGCTGCTCGGGGCCGCCGACGACCTTCCGGGGCTGCTGGGCTCCGTGGCCGCGCTGCTCACGGTCGACGCCGGGTACGAGGTGGCGCTCGCCGCCGCGCTCGGTCCCGTGGCCGACGCCGTGGCCGTGGCGCAGGGTGACAACGCGATCGCCGCGCTGCGTTACCTCAAGGACAACGACGCCGGGCGGGCGGGGCTGCTGGTGGGTGGTTCGGCGACAGACGACGACCCCGAGGGCTGGCCCGGACTGCCCGAGGGCGCACGGTGGGCTCGCGAGGTGGTCGCCGCGCCCGAGGCACTGCGCCCCGCCGTCGAACACGCGCTGCGCCGGGTCGCGGTGGTGCCGTCGCTGGAGGACGCCCGCACGCTCGTGGCGGCACACCCGGACGTCACGGCCGTCACCGGGGACGGCGACGTGCTCGGCGCGCACTGGGCGACGGGTGGCTCCGCCCGCGACGAGAGCGTCATCGAGGTGCAGGCCGCGGTCGACGAGGCGCAGGACCGCCTCGCCGCGGCCGAGCGCGCGCTGGAACGCACGGCCGCGGAACTCGAAGGGGCCCGAGCCGAGCAGCAGGACCGCCGCGCCGAACTCGAACAGGCCAAGGAGGGGCTGAACGAGGCCAAGGTGCGCAGGGCCCGCTCCACGGAACGCCTGTCGAGTCTGGAGAAGGCCGCCCGCTCCGCGCAGGCGGAGGTCGAACGCCTCAGTGCCCAGCGCGAGAAGGTGGAGCGCACTCGCGAGGACGTCCTCGCGCAGTTGGCGGAGCTGGAGGAACGGCTCGCGGCGGTCGCCGAGCAGCCGGTGGATACCGACATCGACACGAGCGAACGCGACGAGGCCGCCGAAGCGCTGTCCGAGGTGCGGCAGGAGGAGATGGACTCCCGCCTCGCTCTGCGTACCGCCGAGGAACGCGCCCGGAGCATCGCGGGGAAGGCCGACTCGCTGAGGCGCGCGGCCGAAGCCGAGCGTCAGGCGCGGGAGCGAGCCGAGAAGGCGCGCATCGCGCGGGAGCGGGGCGCGGCGATCGCGGCGGCCGTCGTGGCCGGCGGCGAGACCGCGCTCGACCGCATCGAGACGTCGTTGCAGCGAGCCGCCGCCGAACGCGACGCCGTCCAGGCCCGCCGCGAGCACACCGAGCAGGCGTTGAACCAGGTGCGCAACCGGGTGCGGGAGCTGACGGTGGAGCTGGAGAAGCTCACGGACGCGGTGCACCGGGACGAGGTGCTGCGGGCCGAACAGCGGCTGCGCCTCGAACAGCTCGAAACCAGGATCACGGAGGAGTTCGGGATCGCGCTCGACGACCTCGTGGCCGAGTACGGGCCGGACGTGCCCGTGCCCCCCGGCCCCGGCGAGGTGGCCGAGTACGAGGCCGCGAAGGAACGCGGCGAGACGGTGATGGAGCCCCAGCCGATCCCCTACGACCGCGCCACGCAGGCACGTCGCGCCAAGCGCGCCGAGCGCGACCTCGCCCAGCTCGGCAAGGTCAACCCGCTGGCGCTGGAGGAGTTCGCCGCGCTGGAGGAGCGCTACAAGTTCCTGTCCACCCAGCTCGAAGACCTCAAGGAGACCCGCAAGGACCTGCTCACCGTCGTCAAGGAGGTCGACGACAAGATCCTGGAGGTCTTCACCGAGGCGTACCACGACGTGGCGCGCGAGTTCGAGACCGTGTTCTCCGTGCTGTTCCCCGGGGGTGAGGGGCGCATGGTGCTCACCGAGCCGGGTGACATGCTCACCACGGGCGTCGACGTGGAGGCACGCCCGCCGGGCAAGAAGGTCAAGCGGCTGTCCCTGCTGTCCGGCGGGGAGAAGTCGCTGGTGGCGGTGGCGATGCTCGTGGCGATCTTCCGCGCGCGGCCCTCGCCGTTCTACGTCATGGACGAGGTCGAGGCCGCGCTCGACGACACCAACATGCGCAGGCTCATCGGTCTGCTGGAGCAGCTGCGGGAGAGTTCGCAGCTGATCATCATCACGCACCAGAAGCCCACGATGGAGATCGCGGACGCGCTCTACGGCGTGAGCATGCAGGGCGACGGCATCACCAAGGTGATCTCGCAGCGACTGCGCTCACCCGACGCTGTGGAGCAGCCGGCGTAGCGGGCGGTCTACGCCGATTCCTCGACGCTCCGAGCGATCCGGCGCGGCAGGGAACCGGCAGGAGCGCGATGCCGCGGGACGCGTGCCGGGAAGTCCGGTCGGCGAGGCCGACACCGCCACCGATCAGTTGGCCACCTGCCGAGCGTGTTCCCCGATGCCGTGGGTGCGGTAGTGCGCACTGCGGACACCGAGCACGACGGCACCGAGCACGGTCGCGAACAGGGAGGCGAGCAACACCGCGCTCTTGGCGTGTTCGAGCATTCCCGGATGGCCGGTGTACGACAGCTCGCTGATCAGCAGTGAAACGGTGAAACCGATCCCGGCGAGCTGGGAGATACCCACGATGTCGGTCCAACTCAGGCTCGGGTCCAGCTCCGCCCGGGTGAGCTTCGTGGTCAACCACGCACCACCGGCGATACCGACGAGCTTGCCCACCACCAGGCCCGCGGTCACTCCGAGGGCCACGGTGTCGGTGAGCATGCTGGACCAGTCACCGAAGACGACGCCAGCGGAGAACAGTGCGAACACCGGCAAGGCCAGCCCCATCGCCCACGGCCGCAACACATGTTCGGCGCGGTGGCTGGGCGAGCTCTCCTCTCCGTTGTGAGGACGGGTCCGCATGAGCAGTCCCATCGCCACCCCGGCGATGGTGGCGTGGATCCCGCTGGCGTGCACCAACGCCCAGATCACGACGGCCAGTGTCGCGTAGACGGTCCAGCTCGCCACCCGCCAGCGGCGCAACACCGCCGCCGGCCCGCGGCCACGCTGGAGATAGCCGAACACACCCAGCAACGCGGCTGCGGCCAGCATCGGCCCGAACGACAAGCTGTCGGTGTAGAACACCGCGATCACGCTGATCGCCACCAGGTCGTCGACGATGGCCAAGGTCAGCAGGAACGTCCGCAGCGCCGGTGGCAGGAACCGCCCCACCACGGCCAGTACCGCGATGGCGAACGCGATGTCGGTGGCCATGGGAATGCCCCACCCCTGCGCGGCCGGACCCTGTCCCAGGTTGATCGCCGCGAAGATGCCCGCTGGGAGGAGGGCACCGCAGACGGCCGCGACGATCGGCAACAGCGCCCGCCTCGGGCGACGCAGCTCACCGTGCACGAACTCCTGCTTGAGCTCGTTGCCGACGATGAAGAAGAACAGCGCCAGCAAGCCGTCGGCAGCCCACGCTTCGACCGGCAGGTTCAGGTGGAGCGACTCCGGGCCGAAACGGAATTCCCGAACACGCTCGTAGAGCTCTCCCCACGGCGAGTTCGCCCAGGTCAAAGCCACCACGGCCGCACCGATGAGGAGGAAGCCACCCACCGTGTCACGCCGCAGAGCGGCACCGAACCGAGACAACAACATGACAGATCAACCTTCGCGTCACGAATCCCCGGCTCGGCTTCCGGGCAGCCGGAAGCGGAACGGGAAGCAGAGCCGGGAGAGCAGCCAAGAACGGGACGGACGAAACGCGGCGGCGACAGGACGAGTCGCCACCGCACGACGGACGAGGCAGCGCCTACCGCCGAATCACTCCCGTGGTAACGGAGGGCAGCCTGCCAGTTCCCCATGAGCGTTCGTGCCCCAGGAGCTCAGCCACCCGTTGGTTCCGGGATGGCGCATCACGCCTTCCGGCGTCACCCTCCATCCAAGGAGGAGCCAACAGTTCTGCCTGTGTGACGAAGGTTTTCGGCCAGCGCGGTGCGCGGGCCGCGCGACACCACTCATCGAGTGGCTCCGTGTGCCGCCCAATCGCACCCGGGCGTCCGCGCTCCGCGCGGACATCGAGCTGACGGCTGAGGCGAACACGCGCCCAAACTACCATCAGCGAAACCGCGCACAAGACTCCTTCGCACCGCTCCGTCCCGGGCAAGTCCCAGCGCTGTCCCCGCCGGATCGCGGAGCCGGATCCCGTTCCCCAGCTTTCAGTGAGGCTGAACCCGCCGTCGTCCGTGGAGCAGGCTGTGGTCGAGCGTCGACGCCTCGTCCGACCGAGCGGCTGAGAACGAGAACGGCCGGGCATCCCGTTCAGATGCCCGGCCGTTGCTCACCCGATCACATCAGGCCGTTTCCTTGACCCGGTCGAGCTCGTCGGGTCCGGCGGCCGCGGGGTGGCGCAGCGACAGCAGGCCACCGACCACGAGGGTCACGACGACGCCGAGCGGCACGTACCACGGGAAGGCCAGGCCGGCCTCCTCGCCGTCGACGGTGAACGTCACGCCGAGGATGAACACGGCAGCCACCACGATCGTGGCCACGAACGCGATGATCGCGTCGGCCTGACGTGCCCTCTTGACGAGGATGCCGAGCGCGAAGGCACCCAGCAGAGCGCCGTAGGTGTAGCTGGCGATGCTCAGACCGACCTCGACCACCGGCTGGTCGGTGCTCGTGAACATCGACGCGAAGATCACGAAAACGCCCGCCCAGATCAGTGTCCACAGCTTCGCCTGCTTGAGCACCACCGAGTCCGGCAGTTCCTTCTTCGTCACCCGCTGGTAGATGTCGCTCACCGTGGAGGTCGACAGCGAGTTCAGCGACGACGAGATGGTGCTCATCGCGGCGGCCAGGATGCCCGCGATCAGCAGGCCCGACAGCCCCGCGGGCAGTTGCTCGACGATGAACTTCGGGAACAGCTCGTCGTTGGTCTGCAGGCCCATCGAGGCCGGGTCGGCGCCGTCGTAGAACGACCACAGCATCGCGCCCACCAGCAGGAACAGCGCGAACTGGAAGAACACCACCACACCGCTGGCGATCACGGCCTTCTGGCTGTCGCGCACGTTCTTGCAGGCCAGCAGGCGCTGCACCATCAGCTGGTCGGAGCCGTGCGACGCCATCGCGAACAGCGCGCCACCCACGACGGCGGTGACGAACGCGTACTGGTTGGTGATGACGTTGGACGAGAAATCGAAGAACTGGAGCTTGCCCTCGTCGGAGAGCGAGCCGAACCAGCCGTCGGGGAGTCGACCGGCGAGGATGAACACCGCGGCGACCGCGCCGATGCAGTAGATGCCCATCTGGACCACGTCGACCCAGATGACCGCCTTGATGCCGCCCAGGTAGGTGTAGACGACGGCGACCACGGCGATCGCCGCGATGATCACCCAGTAGGAGACGTCGAGGCCCAGCGCGGCGAGCACCATCTTGACCGGGATCGCGGTCGCGAACAGCCGCACACCGTCGGCGAGCAGCCGCGTGACCAGGAACGTCACCGACGCGGTGCCCTGCATACCCTTGCCGAACCGCTTGCCGAGGAAACCGTAGGCGCTCACGAGGTCACCCGCGTAGTAGCGCGGCAGCAGCACGAAGGCCACCAGGATGCGACCGATGAGGTAACCGATCGCGAGCTGCAGGTACGTGACGTTGCCCAGGTAGGCCACGGTCGGCACGCTGATCACCGTCAGCGTCGACGTCTCCGTGGCGACGACGGAGAACGTCACCGCCCACCACGGCACCTGCCGGCTGCCCACGAAGTAGTCGGTCGAGGACTTCTGCTTGCCGCCGAGCAGAACGCCCAGCAGTGGCGACCCGACCAGGAATATCGCGATGATCGCGAGGTCCAGTGCGCGCATGGCTGTTGTCTCCTACGGTGTGTCGGGGGTGGTGACCCGCAGGCGGGTCAGGGCTTGCGGGTGCGGTTCGGGGAGCGTCAACGGACCTGCCCCCGGCGTGATCGTGCCGAGCAGGCGAGGTCCTGCCGAGCCCGTCGCGCTCGGCACGTTGGCGGGGATTCCGTTCCAGGTCAGCCAGCCGAGCAGCGCGGTGAGGTACGCCTCCTTGGCGTCGGACGGCAGACCGTTCTCGTCGCTCGGCACCACGGTGACGCGGCTCCGCAGCGCGGTCACGAGGGCGGGATTGCGCAGGCCGCCGCCGGAGGCCACGACGGTGCGGACGCCGTGACGTTCGCACTCCGCGGCCACCGTCGCCGCCGTCAGTTCGGTCAGCGTGGCGAGCAGGTCGGGGCCGTCGATCGGAGCCAGTCCCTCGGTGGCCTGCCGGAGGTAGGCGGCGTGGAAGTACTCCTTGCCGGTCGACTTCGGGGGTTCGCTGGAATAGTACGGATCGGCCAGCAGCCGCGACAGCAGGTCCTGCCTCACCCTTCCCCGGGAGGCGAGCGCTCCGTCGAGGTCGCTGTGCTGGGCGCCGCCGGTCACCTCGGCGGCCGCGATGTCCAGCAGCGCGTTGCCCGGCCCCGTGTCGTAGGCGAGTACCGAGCCGTCCGGGTGCACCACGGTGAGGTTCGCGATGCCGCCGATGTTGAGCGCGCCCACGGGTCCGCCCTCACGTTCCGCGTCCGCGCGCAGCCACAGCGCGTCCAGTGTGCTCGCGAGCGGCGCGCCGTGCCCTCCCGCCGCGACGTCGCGCACCCGCAGGTCCGCCACGACGGGGAGTCCGGTGCGTTCGGCGATCCAGGCGGGCTGGCCGACTTGCAGCGTGCCCTCGACGTGGCCCTGCTCGACCCAGTGGAACACGGTCTGGCCGAGTGACGCGACGAGGTCGGCGCGGCCGCCCGCGATCTCGGTGACGGCGCGTCCGGCGGCGTCGGCGAACGCCTGACCCACCCGCGTGTCCAGCTTGGTGAGTTGTTCGGCGCTGCATCCGCCGGGAGGCAGCGCGGCGAGAAGGTCACGCCGCAGTCGCTCCGGGTAGGGCAGTTCCCGGTGACCGAGCGGGGTCAGGGTGAGTTCGTCGCCGTCGACACGGAACGAGGCGACCGCCACGTCGATGCCGTCCACCGACGTTCCGGAGAGGAGCCCCACGACTCGGAGCTCGGACTTGCTTTCTACCACGGTGGTGGTCTAGTCCAGGGTGGCCGCGGACGCAAGACGTTCGGTGAAGGATTGTCCAAAAAGATGTCGCAGAGGTTGTGTTTTGACTAACTCGCTGTTCGCCTCTCGTGACGTTCCGCAGAAAGACGATCTTTACGCGATCGGATGACGACCCGGCGTGGCCATCGCTGCCGCGGGGTACGCCCACGCCGGAGAGCGGCAGGCCGTGCCCGCCCGCGTCGGCTCGGTCGGCGACCGCGCTCGGTGACGGCCGATGCGCTGGGCCGTTCGGCCCTGGGGGCGCACTGCTGGCGACGTCGCCGAGTGGGAGGATGGCAAGCGTGTCGAACACCTGGCTGTGGATCATCGTCATCGCGGCCGTCGTGCTTCTGGTCGCACTGGTGGCCGGGCTGACGATCGCACGCAAGCGCCGCATCAGTCTCGAGCGCCGCAGGGAAGTGGAACGCCCCAAGGGCGGCGGCTACCAGGCCGGTGGTGGTATCGCGCTGGCACCGGGCGGGGAGAGGGAACCCGCCCCGCCCGAGCCGCCCCCGCATCCGGTGTCCGAACGCACCGAGACCGACGGCGAGCCCGGCGTGGGCGAGGACGCCGCCGTGCCCAGGGACGCGCCGCGCCGTGACATCGTCGACGTGGTCCTGCCCGAGCGGACTCGCGAGGCCGTGCCCGAGCCACGCCGTGAACCCGAGAAACCCGTCGTCGAACCCGAGGTGGACACCACGGTCGAGCCCGGCGTGGCCGGGGCGACGCGGGCGCCGGAGGTCCCCGAGACCGTCGAGCCGGGCGTGGACGAGGCGACGCGGGCCCCCGAGACCGTCGAACCCGAGGTCGTGCCCACTCCGCCGGAGGCGGAACCCGAGCCCGCCCCCGAACCGGTTCCCGAGGCTCCGGTCGAGCCGAAGGAAGAGGTCGCTCCCGCCGCCGGGCGGATCGAGCGGCTGCGCGGCAGGCTGTCCAAGTCGCGGTCCGCGCTCGGCCAGAGCCTGCTGGGCCTGCTCGGCGCAGGTGACCTCGACGAGGACTCGTGGCAGGACGTCGAGGACACCCTGCTGATCGCCGACCTCGGCGCGGCGACCACCACCGAGATCGTGGAGACCCTGCGCACCGAGCTGTCCGCCAGGGGCGTGCGCACCTCGGAGCAGGCTCGCGCACTCCTGCAGGAAGTCCTCGTGAACGCCCTCGGCCGCGACTCCGACCGCGCGGTGCGCGCACTGCCGCACACGGTCGACGGTGCGAAGCAGCCCGCCGTCGTCCTGGTCGCGGGCGTCAACGGCACCGGCAAGACCACCACCACCGGCAAGCTCGCCCGTGTGCTGGTCGCCCAGGACCACAAGGTGGTGCTGGGTGCGGCCGACACGTTCCGCGCCGCCGCCGCCGAACAGCTCCAGACGTGGTCGGAACGCGTCGGTGCCGAGGTCGTGCGCGGCAAGGAGGGCGCCGACCCCGCGTCGGTGGCCTTCGACGCCGTCAAGCGCGGCATCGACAGCGGCGTGGACGCCGTGCTCATCGACACCGCGGGACGGCTGCACACCAAGACCGGCCTGATGGACGAGCTCGGCAAGGTCAAGCGCGTGGTGGAGAAGCAGGCCAAGGTGGACGAGGTCCTCCTGGTCCTCGACGCCACGACCGGGCAGAACGGCCTCGCGCAGGCCCGCGTGTTCTCCGAGGTCGTGGACGTCACCGGCATCGTGCTCACCAAGCTGGACGGCACCGCCAAGGGCGGCATCGTCTTCCAGGTGCAGCGCGAACTCGGTGTCCCGGTGAAGCTGGTCGGCCTCGGTGAGGGACCTGACGACCTCGCCCCGTTCGAACCGGAGGCGTTCGTCGACGCGCTGCTGGCGTAGTCGGGAGAGCACGACGAGAGGCCACCGCCCGCACCGGATGCGGGTGGTGGCCTTCGTCGTGTCGCAGTGTCGCAGTGTCGCCGTATCGCCGTGTCGCCTCAGTACACGCAGCGTGGCCCGGCGTCGGGGAGTTGCTTTCCGGCACCGTCCTCGGGAGCCTGCCCGTCGAGGAAGGGGCCGACGAACTCGCGGACCTTCGCCTCGTCGACCTCGAGCACGAAGGAGTCGCCGGGGGACGACTTGGCGCCGCCGACCGGGATGGTCGCGGTCGCCAGCTTCGGCCGGTCCCACGTGGCGAGCTGCTCGGCCAGGCCCAGCACGTCGAGCTCCGGGTCCGTCCGGACGTGCCCGGCGAGTGCTTCGGCCACCTTCGAGAAGCCGTCCCCGCGCGCGTTGCCGACGGAGTCGAACAGTGACTGGGCGAAGACCTGAAGGCGGACCATGCGGTCGAGGTCGCCTCGGGGAAGGTTCCGTCGTTGCCGCAGGAACGCGAGCGCCTGCTCGCCGGACAGCGTCTGCCTGCCGGCCTCCAGGTCTGCGCCCGACGTCGGGTCATGCTGGGCCTCGCGCACGCATACCTCGACACCACCGACCGCCGTGGCCACCGCGCCGACGGCGTCGGTGTCCACCAGCACGTAGTGGTCGGCGGCCTCACCGGTGAGCTGCGCGACGGTGTCCACGAGCAGCGTGGCGCCCTGGTGGTCGGCGTCTCGCTCGCTGCGTCCCGCGTCGAGCGCGGCCTGGCGGCCGAGCTGGTAGGCGCTGTTCAGCGGGTGTTGCCCGTGACCGGGAACCGTGACCCCCGCGTCCCGCGGTAGCGAGACCACGGAAGCACCGTCGGGGCGCACGCGCGCCAGCAGGATCGCGTCGGGATGCCCGGCGCCGTCCATGCCCGCGATCACCAGGGTGCGCTCGTCGACCGACTGCGAGGTCGCAGGTGTGGTGGCCTGCTCGGACGGGTCCGTGCCCAGCAACCGGGGCGTGATCACGGCGGCGATCGCGACGGCGACCACGGCCGCCGCCGCCAGGACCACAGCGGGTCTGCGCCGGAGCGCGGGCCGGGGACCCCGTTGGGACAACCGGGTCCTCACCACGCTCGGGTCGACGGCCCGGCCCGCCTCGTGGGCGAGGGCCTCTCGGATCAGAGATTCGGTGCGGTCGCCGGTCATGCCAGAACCCCCTTCACGGACCCGGTGCGGCCGGTACGAGCGGCCTCGGCCGCGCGCAGAGCGGACAGCGCGCGCGAGATGTGGCTGCGGACGGTGCTCTCGCCGCAGCCCAGGGCCTCGGCGATCTCGGCATAGGTGAGGTTCTCGTAGTAGCGCAGCACGAGCGCGGCACGCTGTTTGCGCGGTAGCGTCGCGATCCGGGCGCGCATGGCGTCCCGCTCGGCGTAGTGCGCGGCGTGGTCGGCCACCGGGGTCGTCAGCACCTCCAGCGCTTCGTGGGTGGCCGCGACGTGCCGGGCGGCCCGCCGACGCCGCCACGAGAGGTACTCGTTGGTCACCATGCGACGTACGTAGGCGTCCGGCGCATGGAGGGTGGAGACGCGGTCCCACCGTCGCTGCGCGCGCAGCAGGACGTCCTGGACGACGTCCTGTGCCAGGTGCGGGTCGCAGGTCAGCGCCGTGGCGTAACGCAGTAGGCGATCGAGTCGCTGTCGTACGAAGTCGTCGAAGCGGTCCGGTACCGCTTCGCTCCGGGTCGGATCAGTCACAAGCCTGCAACGTCACGACACCCCGGTTTGTTGAGCCACCGACCCGAATTGCCGCCTCACTCGACGGGTTGGCGTGTGGCCAGCTGCTCCGACAGGCGCTTGGCGGTGCGCTGCACGGCGGGGGCGATGCGCCGCACCGCCTCGTCGGTCAGCCTCCCCTCGGGACCCGACACCGACACGGCGGTGGGTGAGGGGGCGCCGGGCACGGCCACCGCGATGCAGCGCACGCCCAGTTCCTGTTCGCTCTCGTCGAGCGAGTAGCCGAGCTCGGCGATGTCGGCGAGGTGGTCGAGGAAGGTGTCGACGTCGGTGTGCGTGTGGTCGGTGTAGGACGGCATTCCGGTGCGTTCCAGCAGAGCCCGCACGTCGTCGGGGTCGAAGCTCGCCAGCATGGCCTTGCCGACGCCGGTGCCGTGGGGGAGGAGCCTGCGCCCGACCTCGGTGAACATCCGCATGGAGTGCCGCTGGGAGGCGACCTGTGCGACGTAGACGACCTCGTCGCGTTCGAGCACGGCCAGGTTGGCGGTCTCGCCCACCTCGTCGACGAGTTCGGCCAGCAGCGGCCTCGCCCACGTGCCGAACTGCAGGCTCGCGTTCTCGCCGAGCCGGATGAGCCGCGCGCCGAGGGCGTAGCGGCGGTTGGTGTTCTGCCGCACGTAGCCGAGCGTGACGAGGGTGCGGATCAGCCGGTGGATCGTGGGCATGGGCAGCCCCGACGAGGCCGCCAGTTCCGACAGACTCGCCTCCCCGCCGGTGTCCGCGAGCCGTTCCAGCAGTTCGAACGCGCGCTGGAGCGACTGCACGCCTCCGTTACCCGATCTGGCAGTCGCCACCGGGTGACTCCTCTCCCGTTGATGTTCCGCAATGTAGAAACTATAGTCCGATATACAGAAAATCTTGACCGTGTTGATCGTGATGACTGTTCTGCAGTTCGTGTGTCCTCATGTTTGGGGTGTTCGATGTCTGATGTGCGCGTGCTCGGTGCCGCTGTCGAGCGTGGCGACGAAATCCTGACGGACGAGGCGCTGGAGTTCCTCGCCGGGCTCCATTCCTCCTTCGCTGCCACGCGGGACGAGTTGCTCGCGGCCAGGGTGCGGCGTCGCGAGGAGGCCAAGCGGACGGGCAGGCTCGACTTCCTGCCTGAGACGAAGGAGATCCGCGAGTCGGAGTGGAAGGTCGCGGAGGCTCCGCCCGCACTGTGCGACCGTCGGGTGGAGATCACCGGGCCCACCGACCGCAAGATGGCCATCAACGCGCTGAACTCGGGCGCGAAGGTGTGGCTGGCCGACCTCGAGGACGCCAACACCCCGCACTGGGCCAACGTCGTGTCGGGCCAGGTCAACCTGTACGACGCCGTCCGGAAGACCATCGAGCTCGACACGGGAAAGAAACACTACAAGCTCCGCGACGACGTCGAGCACGCCACGATCGTCGTCCGTCCCCGCGGCTGGCACCTCGACGAGCACAACCTGGAGTTCGGCGGGCGTAAGGCCGTCGGGGCGCTCGTGGACTTCGGCCTGTACTTCTTCCACAACGCCAAGGAACTGCTGAACCGGGGCGCGGGGCCGTACTTCTACCTGCCGAAGATGGAGAGCCACCTCGAGGCGCGGCTGTGGAACGACGTGTTCACCCACGCCGAGAAGACCCTCGGCGTCGAGCACGGCACCGTCCGCGCCACGGTGCTGATCGAGACCATCCCGGCCGCCTTCGAGATGGAGGAGATCCTCTACGAGCTGCGCGAGCACGCCTCGGGCCTCAACGCGGGCCGCTGGGACTACCTGTTCAGCGTCATCAAGTACTTCCGCGACGCGGGCGAGAAGTTCATCCTGCCCGACCGCAACAGCGTGACCATGACCGCGCCGTTCATGCGCGCCTACACCGAACTGCTGGTGCGCACCTGCCACAAGCGCGGCGCGTTCGCGATCGGCGGCATGGCCGCGTTCATCCCGAGCAAGGACCCCGAGGTGAACGAGAAGGCGTTCGCCAAGGTGCGCGACGACAAGGCCCGGGAGGCCGGTGACGGCTTCGACGGCTCCTGGGTGGCGCACCCGGGCATGGTCGAGCTGTGCAAGGAGGAGTTCGACAAGGTGCTCGGCGAGAGGCCGAACCAGCTCGACCGCCTCCGCGAGGACGTCTCCGTGACGGCCGACCAGCTGCTCGACGTCGCCGCCACCGAGGGCCGCGCCACCAGGGAAGGCCTGCGCGGGGCCGTGGACGTCGGCGTGCGCTACATCGCGTCCTGGCTGGGAGGCAACGGCGCGGCGGCGATCCACAACCTCATGGAGGACGCCGCCACCGCCGAGATCTCGCGCTCGCAGGTGTGGCAGTGGGTGCGCAACGGGGTGGAGCTCGACACCGGCGAGAAGGTCACCGCCGACCTCGTGCGCTCGGTGATCGACGAGGTCCGTGGCGAACTCGCCGACGTGGTCCCCGCCGACCTGCTCGCCCCGTCGGTGGAGCTGTTCGAGCAGGTGGCGCTCGCCGAGCAGTTCGCCGACTTCCTCACGCTGCCCGCGTACGAGCGGATCAAGTGACCCTCCGCCGTGCCCCGGCCGCGCCCGTTCGGGCGGGCCGGGGCACGGCTACCCTGTCGGTGTGGACGTGGTGATCGACCTCAACAGCGACCTGGGCGAGGGCTTCGGCGCCTGGCCGCTCGGGGACGACGAAGCGCTGCTGGACGTGGTGACCAGCGCCAACGTGGCGTGCGGTTTCCACGCGGGCGATCCGAGTGTGCTACGCCGGGTCACCGAGCGCGCCGCCGAACGTGGTGTGGCGATCGGCGCGCAGGTCGGTTACCGCGACCTGGCCGGGTTCGGTCGCCGCTTCATCGACATGGACCCACACGACCTGGCCAACGACGTCATCTACCAGATCGGCGCGCTCGACGGGTTCGCCCGGGTCGCCGGCTCGGCCGTGTGCTACGTCAAGCCGCACGGCGCGCTCTACAACGCCGTGGTCTCCCACGCGGAGCAGGCCGCCGCCGTGGTGGAGGCGATCCGGCGCTACGACCCCACCCTTCCCGTGCTGGGGCTGCCCGGCTCGGAGCTGGTGAAACAGGCCGAGGAGGCGGGTCTGGCCGTGGTGCTGGAGTCGTTCGCCGACCGCGCCTACACCCCGGAGGGCACGTTGGTGTCGCGCCGCGAGCCGCATGCCGTGGTCCGCGATCCCGGCGAGGTCGTCGAACGCAGCGTGCGCATGGCCGTCGAGGGTGCCGTGCGCGCCGTGGACGGCAGCGTGCTGACGCTGCGCCCCCGGTCCCTGTGCGTCCACGGGGACACACCCGGTGCCGTGGACCTCGCGCGCAGGGTTCGCAAGGCGCTCGCCGATGCGGGCGTCTCGGTGAGGTCTTTCGTCGCAGTCGACTGAGCGGGCTCCTCAGGCCGGGGTGAACGAGAGTCGTCGCCCCGTGAGCTGACCAGGCTGGATGCGCAGGTACTGGTCGCGGTGGCCCGGCGCCCATGGCCGGTCACGGAAGTCGGTGACCCGCACCAGCGTGTCGATGTCGGTGATGACCGTGGCGGTGCCGAGCAGTACGACGCTCCATCCGGTGTGGCTGGTGTTGTCGATGTGGTCGACCTCGAACGCCACGACGTTGCCCGCGACCCGGCTCGCCCACGAGTCCGCCGAAGTCCTGATGATCACGTCACGGCCGTCGAGGACGTAGTTCACCGGGCGGATGGCGGGTAGCGCCTTCTCTGTGAAGACGAGCCGCCCGACGGGTTCGGTTCTCAACAGGTCGAGGCATTCGACCTCGCTGAGCTCCCGCATCTCGACCGGAGCGGTCATCGTCTTCCCGGACCGTGGCTGTGTCACCGGCTGTATCCCTTGTTCCGTAGCCTGCCCCGACTCGACGCGGTTCGCGTCGGCCGAGCCTCGTCATCGACTCTGCGTCACGAACCGCGGCTCGGAGCAGGGCACAAAGACCCGTCTGAGGTGACCCAACGACACGCCGGGCGGCTCAGGGGCCGAGGAGCAGACGCAGTCGTTGTTCCCGCTCGGACGGGGTTTGGCGGGGGCAGCTCACGCATTTCGCGTCCCGCGTCGCCGGAGCCTCGTAGATCAGGCAGCACGACGAGCGCCGCAACACCAGCCGATCACCCACCGTCGTGAACCGGGGGCGCGGTGAGCCGTTCCACACGCATCCCGGTAGGTCGCGGGCGGCCCGTTCCATGTGATCGGCGAGTTCGCCGGCCAGCCGAGGTGCCGCGTCGGAGTCGCCGGTGGTGGCCGCCGCCCACAGCAGGCGGTTGGCGAGCGAGTCCACCCCCACGGCCCACAACGCGCGCGGTGACGCGCCACTGGCCTGCGCGAACGCGGTGACGGCTGCGTCGACGGCCCGCACGAGCGCCGCGCCGAGGTCGGCGGGCTCATGGCCGAGAGTGCGGGCCGAGTGGGCGTCGAGGAACCTGCCGTCGGGGGTGACGTCGAACGTCACTGCGGCGAGCGCCGGGTCCCGTGCCACTCCCGTGTGCACCCAGGGCTCGACGGCGGGTGCGACGAGCACCGACGACGCCGAGTACCACCGGATGGTGCCCAGCACGGCGGGGGCGGCCGGGCCGTGGAGCCGCCGCGCTCGGTCGAGGTCGTCGGCCACCCACGCGGGGTCCGCGAGCGCTGTCGCGGGCAGTTCCACGCCTCTCACCCCAACCTTCGATAGACCGACACCGTGAACGACAGTGTCACGCGCGCCGGTTCGGTGACGGCGGCCAGCCGGTCGCCGAGACCGTCCCGGTGCAGGTGGTGGGCGTTGGGACCCATGAGCACGGCGTTACGTACGTCGTCGGGCGAGAACGTGACGCGGTCGGTGACGTCGGTGCGCTCGACGAGCGTGAAACCCTCCGCGAGCGCGTTGTCGAGGCGCTCGGACTTGTCGGCGCCGACGTCGAGCAACCCCAGCGACTCGGCGAGTTCGTCGAGGTGGCCGGGTCCCGGCCCGGCCACGAGCAGCCTGCCTCCCGGGACGAGCACGCGGCGGAACTCGTCCGTGTTGCGGGGTGCGAAGACGTTCAGCACCGTCTCGGCCACGGCGGTGCCCACCGGCCACGGTCGCCACAGGTTCCACACCGCCGCTCCCAGCCTCGGGTGGGCGCGGGCTGCCCGTTTCAGCGCCGGCGCGGACACGTCGAGGGCGAGCCCGGTGGCCTCCGGCAGCGCGTCCAGGACATGGGCGAGGTAGTAGCCCGTGCCCGCACCCGCGTCGACCACCAGCCGTCCCGTCGCTCGCGCCGCGAGTGTCCTGGCGAGGGGCTCGTAGAAACCGGCGCGCAGGAACGCGACCCGCGCCGCCACCATGTCGGCCGTGTCGGCGGTTCCCTTCGGGACCTTGGCGTGCAGGAGGTTGACGTAGCCCTGCCGAGCCAGGTCGAACGTGTGCCCGTGCTCGCAGCGCAGCGCCCGTCCGTCCAGCGCCACCGCCTCCCCACACACCGAACACCGCAACGCCGCCACGACGGTGGCGGGCGGAGCCGGGGTCGCGGGGGAGGGGTGCTGGCGCATGGGCCTATTCGACCACGCCCGAATTCGGCGTGAAACGCAGCCGTTACGACCGCTGTGGCCGGGTTCACCTCCCCGCAACATCGCGAGCGATCCGCCGCAACACGTCCCTCCGATGCTCGGACCGGACCGCGGGTTCACGACGGCGAGGAGGCAGTGTGGAAGGGCACGTGGAGGCCAGTACGGCCTGGTTGCTCACCAGTGCCGCGCTGGTGTTGCTGATGACACCGGGGCTGGCGTTCTTCTACGGGGGCATGGTGCGCGCCAAGAGCGTGCTCAACATGCTGATGATGTGTTTCGGGGCCATGGGGCTCGTCGGGGTGCTGTGGGTGGTCTACGGCTACTCCACCGCGTACGGCACCGACGTCGCGGGACTGGTCGGCAACCCGTTCGACCACCTCGGGCTCTCCGGGTTGATGACGCCGGAGGGGGACCCGACGGCGGGCACGGTGGACGTCGCGTTCCAGGCGATGTTCGCCATCATCACCACCGCGCTGATCGCGGGAGCGGTGGCCGACCGGATGCGGTTCGGCTCGTGGCTGCTGTTCGCGGGGTTGTGGGTCACGTTGGTGTACTTCCCCGTGGCCCACTGGGTGTGGGGCGACGGCGGGTGGATCGACGAGCTCGGCGCGCTGGACTTCGCAGGCGGCACCGCCGTGCACGTCAACGCCGGAGCCGCCGCGCTCGGACTGGTGCTGGTGCTGGGGAAGCGGGTCGGCTGGCCGTCGGAGCCGATGAAACCGCACAACCTTCCGTTCGTGATGCTCGGCGCGGGGCTGCTGTGGTTCGGCTGGTTCGGGTTCAACGCCGGGTCGGCGTACGCGGCGGACGGGGTCGCCGGGATCGCCTTCGTGAACACGGTGACCGCCACGTGCGCCGCCATGCTGGCGTGGCTGCTCGCCGAACGCCTGCGGGACGGCAGGGCCACGAGCCTCGGGGCGGCGTCCGGCGTGGTGGCGGGTCTGGTCGCGATCACGCCCGCGTGCGCCTACGTGGACACGTGGGGGGCGCTGGTGGTCGGCGCGGTCGCGGGGGCGCTGTGCGCGCTGGCCGTCGGCCTCAAGTACCGGCTGGGGTTCGACGACTCGCTCGACGTCGTGGGCGTGCACCTCGTCGGTGGCCTGGTCGGCACGGTTCTGCTCGGGTTCGTGGCGACGTCCTCCGTGGTCGGCGAGGACGGCTCCGACGGGTTGTTCTACGGCGGCGGTGCGGGCCTGCTGGGTGTGCAGGTGCTCAGCGTCGTGGCGGTGATGGCCTACTCCGCTCTGGTCGCGGCGGTGCTGGGACTGCTCGTGAAGGTGTTGACGGGTGGTCGCGTCAGCCACGACGCGGAGATCTCGGGGATCGACGAGGCGGAGCACGCCGAGTCCGCGTACGACTTCGCCGGTGCGCGCGGTGGGAGGGCCGCGTCGGTCGGAACGGGTGCGTCGACGGTGGTCGCCAGGAGGCTTGAGGAGAGCACGTCATGAAACTGATCACCGCGATCGTGAAGCCGTACACGCTGGACGGCGTGCGCACGGCGCTCGAACAGCTCGGAGTGCTGGGCATGACCGTCAGCGAGGTCCAGGGCTACGGACGGCAGAAAGGGCACACGGAGGTCTACCGGGGCGCCGAGTACGCCGTCGACTTCGTGGCCAAGACCCGCATCGAGGTGGTCACCGACGACGCCACGGCCGACAAGGTGGTGGACGCCGTCGTGGCCGCCGCCCACACCGGGCGGATCGGTGACGGCAAGGTGTGGGTGACTCCGGTCGAGACGGTGGTCCGCGTCCGCACCGGTGAACGCGGCGCGGACGCGTTGTAGCCGCGGCCATGGCCGAACCCGGCCTCGTGGAGGTGGCGAACCGCCTGATCGACGTGCGTGGGACGAACGCGGCGGCGGTGCGGTCGATGCTGGTCGAGCTGTACGACTTCTGGCTCCGCCGCGCCGCCGCGGCGGCAGGCGTGGGCACCGGGGCGACCGGTGTCGCGCTGGCCGCCGTCGGTGGCCTCGGCCGCCGCGAGCTGGTGCCGTTCTCCGACCTCGATCTGGTGTTGCTTCACGACGGGCATCCGGAGGCGGGCCGGATCGCGGAGGCGGTGTGGTACCCGCTGTGGGACTCCGGCGTCCGAGTCGATCACGTGGTTCGAACTCCGGACCAGGCGCTGGAGGTCGCGGCCGGAGATGTGCGCACCGCGATCGGGCTGCTCGATCTCCGTCCTGTCGCGGGGGACGAGGCGCTCGTCTCGCGGCTGCGGGAGGCTGCGTGGGAGCAGTGGCGCCGGCTCGCTCGGCGCACGGCGCCCGAGCTGCTCACGTCGGCGCGCACCCGGTGGGAACGCAGCGGTGAGATCGCGCAGTCCGCGCGACCGGACGTCAAACACGGTCGGGGTGGGCTGCGCGACCTGGCGTTGCTGGACGCCCTCGCGGCGGCACAGCTCGTCGGCCGTCCCGGCCAGGAGGTGACCTCGGCCCGCGAACTCCTCCTGGACGTGCGTACCGAACTGCGCAGGCTCCTGCGCCGCGCCCGGGACGTGCTCGATCCGCCCGAGGCGCAGACCGTCGCCGAGCGACTGGGCTTCGACGACCGGTTCTCACTCGCCCGCGCGTTGTCGGGCGGGACGCGGGCCGTCGCGTACGCGGTCGACGTCGCGTTCCGAGCCGCCGCGCGACCGCCGAGCACCGGGCGCAGGCCGTTGCGGACACCCCTCGACGACGGTGTGGTGCTGCACGGCTCCGAGGTCGCCCTCGCCCGTGGTGTGAGACCGGCTCGTGACCCGTTCCTGGTGCTGCGGGTGGCGGCGGCTTCGGCCGTCACGGGTGCTCCTGTCGCCCAGGGCACCCTCGCGACGTTGGCCGCGGCGGCGCCCGAACCGCGCCCGCCGTGGCCCGCGAGCGCCCGCGACACGCTGCTGCGCCTGCTCGGCGCGGGAGAGGGGCTCGTCGCGGCGGTCGAGGCGCTCGACCGCTCGGGCCTGTGGGGCAGGCTCCTCCCGGAATGGGGTGCGGTCCGCGACCTGGTTCCGAGGGAGCCCGTGCACTCGTGGACGGTCGACGCTCATCTCCTCCGCACGTGTGTGGAGGCGGCCCGGCTCAGCACCTCGGTGTCCCGGCCCGACCTGCTCCTGCTGGCCGCGCTGTTGCACGACATCGGCAAGGGGCGCGACACCGACCACTCCGAGCTGGGAGCGCGCCTCGCCGAACGGATCGCCGAGCGGATCGGGTTGACAGGGCGGGACAGGACGGTGCTGGCGGCGGCGGTGCGCCACCACCTGCTGCTGCCCCACACGGCCCTGCGACGCGACATCGCGGAGCGCGCGACCGTCGAGCGTGTCGTCGCGACACTCGGTGGTGACGTGGTGCTGCTGGACGTGCTGCACGCGCTGACCGAGGCCGACGCGCGGGCGACGGGCCCGGGGGCGTGGACGTCGTGGCGGGCCCGGCTGGTGGGCGAGCTGGTGGCCCGCTGCCGGGTCCTGATGCTCGGCGAGGAGCCCACACCGCCGCCGAAGGAGCTCACCGGGGCGCAGCGCGAACTCGTGGCCGAGGCGATCCGCACGGCCGGGGGCCGCACCCGGGTGGGCACCGGCTCGGGTGACGGTGGCTCGGGTGACGGCGGCGAGGAGTTGCTCACCGTCGAGTTCGCCGTACCGCCGGGCCGGTCGCTGCTCGTGCCCGCCACGGGAGTGCTGGCGGCGAACTCGTTACGCGTGTTGTCGGCGGTGTTGCGCGAGCATCTCGGTGGCACCGTGGGCGTGTTCACCGTCTCGCCCGTGTTCGGCAGCCCTCCCGACCAGGGACTGCTGCGCGACCAGTTCGCTCGCGCGGTGGCGGGCAGCCTTCACCTCGGTGATCGGCTCGCCGAGAAGGAGCGTGCCTACGCCACGCGGAACCAGGCCCCGGAGCGGGCCGACCCCGTGGTCCTGTGGTTCGACGAGGAGGTCTCGGGCCGCGAGGTCGTACTCGAACTGCGCGCGGTGACCGGGATCGGACTGCTGTACCTGGTCGCGTGCGCGTTCAGGGCGAACGACGTACGGGTGCGGTGGGCGAGGGTCACCGAACACGGTTCGGGAGTCGTCGCCTCGTTCGCGGTGTCACCCCGCCGGGGAACGCCGGACACCGCATGGCGTGCGAGAGTGACCGACGCCGTGCTGAACGCGGCGGATCGGGCCCACACCGACCTCCGCCGGTAGCCGCCGGTTCGCCTTCCGTGCTCCTCCCGTTGCCGGACGGCCGCCGGAAACGGTGAGGAATGTCCCCCGAGTCGGATTGCGTAGGACTACTCACCGATTACTCGGTGTCTTCACGCTGCCCACGCCGCGACGGGACGGGCAAGCTGTAGACACCTCGGTGGGGTGCTGAAGGCCGACCCGGGCGGTCGCCAGTTCTGGGGGTCTGGCGAACGTCGCGACGAAAGCCGGACCCGGCGAACGCCCCACCGGGCGAGGCTCGTCCGGCCGGAAGGGGGGCGCAGAGGGGGGAGCGCCCGGCCGGGCGGGCCGACCGTCGGGGTGCCGGGGTCGTCTACCCTTGGAAGTCGCGGTCGGGCCCTGGTACTCGTGGCCCGCACCGGACAACCACGACCTGCTGGAGCGTGCACCTCGTGTTCGACACACTCTCCGACCGGCTCACGTCGGTCCTGCAGAACCTGCGCGGCAAGGGCAAGCTCTCCGACGCCGACATCGACGCGAGCGCGCGGGAGATCCGCATCGCGTTGCTGGAGGCGGACGTCGCGCTGCCCGTGGTCCGGGAGTTCATCAAGCACGTCAAGGAGAGGGCCAAGGGCTCGGAGGTCTCGCAGGCGCTGAACCCGGCCCAGCAGGTCATCAAGATCGTCAACGAGGAGCTCATCGCGATCCTCGGTGGCGAGACCCGCAGGCTCAACCTCGCCAAGAACCCGCCCTCGGTGATCATGCTGGCGGGTCTTCAGGGCTCCGGTAAGACGACGCTGGCGGGCAAGCTCGCGCTGTGGCTGAAGAAGCAGGGGCACGCCCCGCTGCTCGTGGCGTGTGACCTGCAGCGGCCCAACGCCGTGACCCAGCTCCAGGTCGTCGGGGAGCGCGCGGGCGTCACCACGTTCGCGCCCGAGCCCGGCAACGGCGTGGGCGACCCGGTGGACGTGGCGCGGCGGTCGATCGAGGAGGCCCGCCGGGCCCAGCACGACGTGGTCATCGTCGACACGGCCGGCCGGCTCGGTGTCGACGAGGAACTCATGCGCCAGGCCGCCGACATCCGCGACGCCGTGACGCCCGACGAGACGCTGTTCGTCGTCGACGCCATGATCGGTCAGGACGCGGTGACCACGGCGGAGGCGTTCCGCGACGGGGTGGGCTTCTCCGGCGTGGTGCTCACGAAGCTCGACGGTGACGCGCGTGGTGGTGCCGCGCTGTCGGTGCGGCACGTCACCGGCGAGCCGATCCTGTTCGCCTCCAACGGCGAGAAGCTCGAGGACTTCGACGTCTTCCACCCCGACCGGATGGCCAGCCGCATCCTCGGGATGGGCGACATGCTCACCCTGATCGAACAGGCGGAGCAGGCGTTCGACCAGGAGAAGGCGGAGCAGGCCGCGGCCAAGCTGGGCACCGGTGAGCTCACGCTGGAGGACTTCCTGGAGCAGATGCAGGCCGTGCGGCGTATGGGTCCCATCGGCAACCTGCTCGGCATGCTGCCCGGCGCGGGGCAGATGAAGGACCAACTCGCGCAGGTCGACGACGCCCATCTCGATCGGCTCCAGGCGATCATCCGGGGTATGACCCCCGCCGAGCGGGCCAACCCCAAGATGATCAACGCCTCGCGCAGGCAGCGTATCGCCAGGGGTTCGGGCGTCACGGTGCGCGACGTCAACGACTTGGTGAACCGCTTCTTCGAGGCCCGCAAGATGATGCAGCAGATGGCGGGCCGGTTCGGCTTCGGTCCGGGCACGAGCGCGACCAAGAAGCGCAAGGGCAAGAAGGGCAAGAAGGGCAAGAACAAGGGGCCCACGCAGCCCAAGATGAAGGGCGGGCTTCCCGGTGGCTTTCCCGGCGGGTTCCCGCAGGGCGGTGGCGGCGGCATGCCCGACCTTTCCCAGCTCGGCGGCGGGTTGAACGAGCTCCCGCCCGGGTTCGACCCGTCGAAGCTGAAGCTGCCGAAGAAGAAGTAGGCCGCGCCCATGTACCACGTTCGCGGGGTCGTGCTTCCCGACGGCGAGGAGCGCGACGTCTGGATCAGTGACGGGCGGATCACCTTCGAGCCGGTCGACGGTGCCCGCACGCTCGAAGGGGCGTTCGTGCTCCCCGGTCTGGTGGACGCGCACTGCCATCCCGGTGTCGGACCGGACGGGCCGACCACGCTCGACGAGGCATGCGCGCAGGCGCTGCGGGACCGGGACGCGGGCACCCTGCTGATCAGGGACTGCGGGCTGCCGATCGACGTGCGCCCGCTCCAGCGTCGCGCCGACCTGCCGCGCATCATCCGCAGCGGGCGGCACCTCGCCCTGCCGAAGCGTTACCTCCCCGGATACGCCGTCGAGCTCGCGCATCCCGACGAACTGCCCGCCGCGGTGGCGGTCCAGGCCGAGGACGGTGACGGCTGGGTCAAGCTCGTCGGCGACTGGATCGACCGGTCGGTGGGTGACCTCGCGCCGCTGTGGCCCGACGACGTGCTCGCCGAGGCCGTCCGTGTCGCCCACGAGGCCGGGGCCCGTGTGACGGCGCACGTCTTCGGGGAAGCGGCCCTGCCAGGGCTGATCGAGGCGGGCATCGACTGCCTCGAACACGGCACGGGACTGTCCCCCGACCAGCTCACCGAGCTCGCTCGCAGGGGCGTCGCGCTCGTGCCGACGCTCATCAACATCGACAACTTCCCCGCCATCGCCGACAGTGCGGGACGCTATCCCACCTACGCCGCCCACATGCGGGCGCTCCACGCGGGCGTCACCGACATGGTGGGCGCCGCTGTCGACGCCGGTGTGGCGGTCTACGCCGGTTCCGACGCGGGGGGCATGGTGGAGCACGGCAGGCTCGTCGACGAGATCGAGGCACTCCACAAGGCCGGTCTGGCGAAGGAGCAGGCGCTGGCCTCGGCGTCGTGGGCGGCGAGGGACTGGCTCGGCGCCGACGGGATCACCGAGGGCGCGCCCGCGGACCTGCTCGTGTTCGACGCGGACCCGCGTGAGGACCTGTCGGTGCTGCGCAGTCCGCGTCACATCCTCCTGCGGGGAGCTTTGATCGACTGACGTCCTGGGCCGTTCCGCCGTAGTGTTGACCACACAGTGATCGGCGTCCGCGGTCCGGGAGGTGCGGTGGAGGACGAGGGGGCGACGTCGGCCCGTGACGGGCTGGTGTTGGGGGCACACTGGGCTCTGGTCGCCTTCATCGCCTCCCTTGGCGCCTACTACGTACTCTCACTGCTGTTGTCCGGGCTCGCCTTCCACGGGCGGATCGCCCTTTCCGACCTCGGGCCGCTCATCCTGCTGGCCTTCGTGCCGAACCTCCTGCTGGGCGTGGGGCCGGTCCTCGCCTCGCGCCGGTGGGGCGGGGGAACGCGGGTCGACTTCGGACTGCGACCCACCGGCCGCGACCTGCGCGTTGGCCTGGCCTGCGGCGGGTTCTCGCTGCTCGCGGCGTACGTGCTGAACCTGGTGTTGCTCCAGGTCTACGGCGACGACCACCTGTCCGACTCCACCACGGAAGTGCTGAGGAGCATGACGTCCGGCCTCGGCTGGCTCGTGTTCGCGGCGCTCGTCGTGGTGGTGGCCGCGCCCCTGACCGAGGAGTTGCTGTTCCGGGGAGCACTGTGGACCGGCCTGGCGCACCACCGGGTGCCGCCCTGGGTGATCCTCGTACTGACGGCGCTGATCTTCGCGCAGGTACACGGGGAGCCGGAGCGCACGCTGGCCCTGCTGGGACAGGGCATCGCCATCGGCATGGCGCGGCTGATCACCGGAAGGGTGAGTGCGAGCGTCATCGCGCACGCCACCAACAACCTCCCGCCCGCGTTGCTGCTGTTCGGCGGCCCGTGATCGATCCCCGACCCAGTAGGCTCGGTGAGAAGATCACGAAAGGCGGAGGGGAACGCGTGGGGTCATCGGACTCACAGGACCCGGTGGGCGAGACGGTCGGTGCCGATGCGTCCGGGCCGTCGGATTCCGAGCCGAGCGAACGACCGGGGTTCCACCGGCCCACCCACCGCTGGGGTTTCGGGGCGTTTCTGCTCGTGGAGGCCGTGCTGCTGGCGACGGCGGCGTTCGTCGGCGCCTTCCTTCGCGGGGAGACGCCGGAGTCGGTGCCGGTACGCGACGTGCTCATCGGCACGATGACGCCCACGGTGCTCGCCGCGCTGTCCGCGCTGGTCATCACCAAGGTCCGGGGCAACGGCCCGCTGGCCGACCTGTGCCTCGCCTGGCGCTGGGACGACGTGAAGATCGGTCTCAAGTTCGGCGCTCTCGGCCTGGTGTGCACGGTGGTGGGTGTGCTGGTCTGGACCCGGCTGGTGGGGGAGGACAACGCCACCTCGGCCATCGGCGCGCTGGTGGAGGACAAGCCGATGTCGGTGTCGGCGGCCGTGACCATGTTCGTCTACCTGTGGCTGCTCGGCCCGATCTGCGAGGAGATCATCTACCGGGGACTGCTGTGGGGAGCGGCCGAACGACTGGGCTGGGGTTCCGAGCGGTGGGGCCGGTTCGCGGCGTTCGTGTTGTCGACGGCGGTGTTCGCCGTGAGCCACCTCGAACCGCTGCGCACGTCGCTGCTGCTCGTCATCGCCATCCCGATCGGGCTGGCCAGGCTGGTCACCGGCAGACTGCTCGGCAGTATCGTCGCCCACCAGATGAACAACTTCCTGCCCGCGCTGGCGATACTGCTGACCTCACTCGGCGTCCTCACCGCCTGAGCGCTTGTTCTGCGCACCCTCAGCTACCTGCTGCCCACCGCTCGCGGCGGAGAAGGGGCCAGGAACAGGCTCTGACGCCTGCCGTTGCGCGGCAAGCAGCCGGGCGCGGCTGCGGGTGAGATGCAGCCGCATGGCGGCGCGGGCGTGGTCGGGGTCCGAGCGGGCGATCGCGTCGTACACCTCGGCGTGCTCGGCCACGACGTGCGCGAACCCCGCCTCGCCCGACGGCAGACGGTCGCGGTGCATGACGATCAGCGACGGCCCGAAGGACGTCAGCAGGTCGGAGAAGTAGCGGTTTCCCGTGGCCAGCGCGACGCGCACGTGGAACCGGTGGTCGGCGCGCACGGCCGCGCCGGGGTTGTCGGCACGGGACGCGAACTCGTCGAGTGCCCGTTCGAGGTCCGACAGTTGCGTGAGCGAGCGCCGGACGGCGGCGAGGGCGGCGGCCTCGGTCTCCACGGCGATGCGGAACTCGACGAGGTCCACGACGTCGTCGAGGGTGCGCTCGCCGCCCTCGACGGTGGGGAAGCTGCTGGTGCTGGGCTGGGCGAGCACGAAACTGCCCTTGCCGTGGCGGGTCTCCACCAGGCCCGCCGCGGCCAGTCGCGAGATCGCCTCCCGCACCACCGTCCTGCTCACCCCGTGGTCGGCGACCAGGCGGGCCTCGGTCGGCAGCTTCTCGCCCGGACGGATGACACCCTCACGGATACGGGCGGTGAGGTGCTCGACGAGTTCCTGGGTCCGGCTGGCCACGGGGGAATCCTCACATATCCAGAACGACCTGGTCGGTGGTCCAGGCCCTGGCCCGCTCGGTGAGCGTGAGGCCCAGCCCGGGCCGGTCCGGGACGATCATCCGCCCGCCGGTGATCTCGAGGCGTTCGACGAACAGCGGTTCGAGCCAGTCGAAGTGCTCCACCCACGGCTCCAGCGGGTAGGTCGCCGCGAGTTGGACGTGGAGTTCCATGGCGAAGTGCGGGGCGACGGGCAGCTTCGCGTGTTCGGCGAGGGCGAGCAGCCGCAGGAACGGGGTGACACCGCCGACGCGCGGGGCGTCCGGTTGCAGGATGTCGGCCGCTTCCGCGCGGATGAGCTCCGCGTGCTCGGCGACGCTCGTGAGCATCTCCCCGGTCGCGATCGGTGTGTCGCAGGTGGCGGCGAGCCGGGCGTGACCGGCGTGGTCGTAGGCGTCGAGCGGTTCCTCGATCCACACGAGGTCGAAGCGCTCCAGTTCGCGGCAGCGGCGCAGGGCGGTGGCGCGGTCCCACTGCTGGTTGGCGTCGACCATGAGGGGGACGTCGTCGCCGAGGCGTTCGCGCACCGAGGCCACGCGCTTCACGTCCACACCGCCGTCCGGGTGGCCGACCTTGATCTTGATGCCGCCGACGCCGCGCTCGACGGCCGCGGCGGCGTTGTCGAGTACCCGCTCCAGCGGCGTGTGCAGGAAGCCACCCGAGGTGTTGTAGCACCGCACGGAGTCGCGGTGGGCGCCCAGTAGTTTGGCGAGCGACAACCCGGCGCGCTTGGCCTTGAGGTCCCACAGTGCGATGTCGAGGGCGGCGATGGCCTGGGTGGACAGTCCACTGCGGCCCACGGAGGCGCCCGCCCACACGAGCTTGTCCCAGAGCCGGGCGATGTCGTTGGGATCCTCGCCGAGCAGTTCGGGAGCGACCTGGGCGGCGTGGGCGTACTGGCCGGGACCACCCGCGCGCTTGGAGTAGCTGAAACCGAGGCCCTCGTGTCCACCTTCGGTGGCGATCTCGGCGAACAGCATCGACACCTCGGTCATGGGTTTCTGCCTGCCGGTGAACACCTTGGCGTCGCTGACGGGAGTGGACAGCGGCAGCGCCACGGAGGACAACCGGATGCGGGAGATGCGGTCAGACGTCATGGTCAGAGATCGTACAACTAGCCGAGAGATATGACGACCCTTCGAGTCAGCCTGACAGCCACAGATGCCCGGCGAGCCCGAACCCGGCCACCGCGATCGCGATGCGCAACGGACGTTCGGGAACTCTGCGCACGATCGCGGGCCCGATCCAGGCGCCGACGAGCGCGCCGGCGCCCAGCGCCACCGCCGCCACCCAGTCCACCGGTGCCAGGAACGCGTAGGCCACCCCCGCGGTGACGTTGGCCGCTCCGGTCACCACGTTCTTCACGGCGTTGGTCACCGGAAGCGGTTCCGTGGCCGTCACCGACAGCACGGCGAGCATGAGCACACCCGCGCCGGCCCCGAAGTACCCCCCGTACACGCCCACGAGTACGACGGCGATCATCGCCGGGATCGCGGGCAGGATCGCCGACGTCGGCCCCGCCGCACGCTGGTCGGCCATCGCGCGAAGCCGGTCGCGAGCGAGCAGGAGCCCCGCGCCGAGCGCGACGAGCCACGGCACCACCGCCTCGAACGCCTCGGGCGGCGTGCTGAGCAGCAGCACCGCACCGACCGAACCGCCGACGACGGCGAGCAGGGCGAGGCGTACCAGGCGGGCGCGCTGGCTGCGCAGCTCCCGCCGCGACGCGGCGGCGGCGCCGACGGTGGTGGAGAACAGTGCCACCGTGTTCGTGACGTTGGCCGCGATGGGCGGCAGTCCGGCCGCGAGCAGGGCCGGGTAGCTGAACAGTGAGGCCAGACCCGCGATCGACCCCGTGAGACCCGCAGCCACTCCCGCGAGGAGCAGCAGCGCGGCGGAGCCGGCCGTCACCCGCCGAAACCGGCCGGGGAGACAGCGCCGGTGAGGTCGACCGGGGCCATCCTCTCGATCTCCAGCCGTGTGCGTTCCATGGCTTCGAGGATCTCGCGGCGGCGCTCGTCGGTGAGTCCGGTCAGTGGGATGGAGCAACTGATCGCGTCGACCGCCGGGCGCGTGTAGCGCAGGGCGAGTCCGAAGCAGGTGACGCCGAGGTAGTTCTCCTCGTTGTCGATCGCGTACCCGCGCCTGCGGGTGAGGTCGAGATCCGACAGCAGGGTGGCGTGGTCGGTGATCGTGCGGGGTGTGATCGCGGTGAGTTCCGAGGGCACGTGCTCGTCGATGCCCTCGTCGAGTCGTTCGGCCAGCAGAGCCTTGCCCATGGAGGTGCTGAACGCGGGCAGTCTGCGGCCCACCCGGCTGAACGGCCGGATGTACTTGCTGGACTCCTTGGTGGCGAGGTAGACGATGTCGCCACGGTCGAGCCTGCCGTAGTGGATGGTCTCGTCCAGTTCGGCGCTCAGTTCGGTGATGAGCGGTTGGACGATGCGCAGATACGGGTCGGTGTCGAGGTACGTCGTTCCGGCGAGCAGTGCCCTGATACCGATGCTGTACTGCGTCCCGCTCTCGTCGACGCGAACCCAGCCGTGCTCCACGAGGGTGCGGATGAGCGCGTAGACGCTGCTACGGGGCGCGCCGAGCGCCTCGCTCAGTTCCCGGAGTCTCGCGGGCCGGTTCTGCCTCGACGCCAGCAGTTCCAGAAGTTCGACGGTCCGAGCCGCCGACTTCACTCCTCGCACGCCGCTTTCTCGCTCACTCGCCACGGTTGACAGCTTATCAAGTCAGGAGTAAGACTTCTGCCCACCTGACTTTCGTCTACATATGGAGACAACTTGACTGCCACGTGTACAGGTGAGGTTGTCGATCGCCTCCGTCGCGGTATGGAGACGGCGGTGCTGTCGTTCCCGCTCACGCCGTTCGACGACGAAGGAGCCGTCGACCTCGACGCCTTCCGCGACCACATCCGCGCACAGGTCGCCGCGGGCCCCGGTGCGTTGTTCCCCTGCTGCGGCACCGGAGAGTTCTTCTCGCTCGCCGAGGACGAGTACGAGACCCTCGTGGCCGCCGCCGTGGAGGAGGCCAAAGGCCGCCTGCCGGTCGTGGCCGGCGTGGGGTACGGCTGGGCCCAGGCAGCCCGGTTCGCCGCCGCTGCCGAGCGCGCCGGTGCCGACGCCGCACTGCTCCTGCCGCCGTACCTCGTGGACGGCCCGCAGCCGGGCCTCGTCGAGCACGTGCGCAAGGTCGCCACCTCCACCGCGCTGCCGCTGATCGTCTACCAGCGCGCGCAGGTGAAAATCAGCACGGCGGCGGTCGCGGAACTGGCCGAGATCCCCAGCGTCATCGGCGTCAAGGACGGGCACAGCGACCTCGACCAGGTGCAGCGCATGAAACTCGCCGCGCCCGACGACTGGCTGTTCTTCAACGGAGCCGCCACGGCGGAACTCCAGGCCCGCGCCTACCGGGCCATCGGGGTGCCCGCCTACTCCTCCGCCGTGCACGCGTTCGCTCCGGAGATCTCCCAGGCGTTCTTCCGGGCGCTGCACGCCGACGACCACGCCGAGGTCGAGAGGCTGCTCTCCGGCTTCTACCTGCCGCTCGTGGAACTGCGCGACCAGGGCAAGGGCTACGCCGTCTCGCTCGTGAAGGCGGCGGCGCGCCTGCGCGGACACAAGGTCGGCTCGGTCCGCGCCCCGCTGTCCGACCCGCCGCAGGAGCATCTCGACCGGCTCGAAGCCCTGCTCACCACCGGTCTGTCCCTGGCCAACGCCGCGTAGAGGAGCACCGATGTCCCGACCCGTCCCGAAGATCGTCAAAGCGCGCGTCACGCCGATCCTGATCTCCGACCCGCCGCTGCTGAACGTCCTCGGTGTGCACCAGCCGTACACGCCCCGCACGATCGTGGAGCTCGAGACCGACACCGGCGCGACCGGAGTCGGCGAGACCTACGGCGACACCGAGTACCTGCGCGTGGCCCGCGCGCTCGCCGAGGCCGTGGTGGGAAAGCCGGTCACCGCCCTGAACGGGCTGTCCGAACTGGCCTACTCGGCCGCGCAGCTCACCGATGACGGCGAGGAGTTCGACCCCGCGGGGCTGCGCGGTCGCCGCACGCCCGAGAAGACCGTGCGCAGTGTGGTGTCGGCGTTCGAGGTGGCGAGCCTCGACGCGCTCGGCAAGGAACTCGGCCTGCCCGTGCACGCGCTGCTCGGCGGCAAGATCCGCGATCGCGTCGACTACAGCGCCTACCTCTTCTACCGCTGGGCCGAACACCCGGAGGCCGACGCGCCGCGCGACGACTGGGGCGCGGCCCTCGACCCCGACGGCGTCGTGCGGCAGGCGCAGCGGTTCGCCGACACCTACGGCTTCCGCTCGTTCAAGCTCAAGGGCGGCGTCTTCGAACCCGACGCCGAGATCGAGGCGATCAAGGCGCTGGCCAAGGCGTTCCCGGGTATGCCGCTGCGACTCGACCCCAACGGCGGCTGGTCGGTCGAGACCAGCGTGCGCGTCGCCGAGGAGCTCGCCGACGTGCTCGAGTACATGGAGGACCCCACCACGGGCATCGACGGCATGGCCGAGGTGCGCAGGCGCACGGGTGCCCTGCTCGCCACGAACATGTGCGTCACCACGTTCGGCGAGATCCCAGAGGCGTTCGCCAAGGACGCCGTTCAGGTCGTGCTGTCCGACCACCACTACTGGGGCGGGCTCACCGCGACCCGGGAGCTCGCCGCGGTGTGCCGTACCCACGGCGTCGCGCTGTCGATGCACTCCAACACCCACCTCGGCGTGAGCCTCGCCGCCATGACCCACGTCGCCAGCGTCGTCGACAACCTCGACTTCGCCTGCGACAGCCACCGTCCATGGCAGACCGAGGACGTCGTCACGCGTCCGCACACCTTCGTCGACGGAGCGCTGGAGGTCGGTGACGAGCCCGGCCTCGGGATCGAACTGGACACCGACGCCCTCGCCGCCCTGCACGAACGTTGGGTCCGCCGGGAGGACATGCACGATCGCGACGACGTCGCCGCGATGCGCAAGGCCGACCCGTCGTGGACGCAACCCCCACTTCCCCGCTGGTAGCACTTTCGGAGGAATCAATGAGGATTCGCACGACCCTCGCGCTCGCCTGCGCCGCGGTGTTCGCGGTCGGCGCCTGCTCGGTCCAGGGCGGTTCGGGCGGCGAGAAGGGGGACTATCCCAGCCGCGCCGTGGAGTTCACGGTCTCCAGTTCCGCGGGCGGCGCCACCGACCTCGTCACGCGCGCCCTCGCCAAGAACCTGGAGGAACCGCTCGGAACGCAGATCGCCGTGGTGAACAAGCCCGGCGCCAACGGCAAGATCGCAGGCAAGGACGTGTTCGGCAGCGAACCCGACGGCTACCGCGTCGCGGTGATGCCGCAGTCGCTGTTCGCCGTCGGTCCGCTGGTGCTCGACGACCCCGACGCCATCCAGCTCGACGACATGACGTTCGTCGCGGGTCTCACGGTGGAGGACTACGTGCTCACCGTGCCCGCCACCTCGCCGGTGAAGAAGCTCGACGACCTGACCGCGCTCGACTCGGTGAAGTACGGCACCACCGGTGCGGGTACGGGAAGCCAGCTCGCCCAGGCGTTGTTGTTCGGCCTCGCCGGGACCGACGCCACCGCTGTGCCGTTCGACGGCGGTGGTCCGCTGCTCAACGCGCTGCTCGGGGAGAAGGTCGACGCGGGCGGTCTCCAGATCGCGGAGGCGGTGGAGCAGGTGAAGGCGGGCAAGTTGAGGGCTCTGGCCGTGTTCTCGCCCGAACGTCTCGACGCGATGCCCGACGTGCCCACCGCCACAGAACTCGGCTACGACGTCGTCGTGGACCAGCGGCGTTTCGTCGCGGCCCCGGCGGGCCTGCCGGACGACGTCCGCGACACCCTCGCCGACGCCATCGGCAAGGCCGTGGAGTCGCAGGACTACAACGACGTGCTGGCCGACAACTACATCAGCCGGTGGGACGCCAAGGGTGACGCGGTCGGTGAGCAGTTGGAGAAGTCCCGCACCCGCTTCGCCGACCTGGTCGACGAACTCGGTATCGACCTCGCCGGGCAGTCATGAGCACGTCGTACGAACGCAAGCAGAACATCGTCGCCGCGGCGATTCTGCTGGGCGTCGGGATCGTCGCCGCGATCGCGTCGTGGCAGCTCGGGGTCGGCGAACCCGCCGACCCCGGCCCCGGCCTCTGGCCCCTGATCGTCAGCGTCGGCCTGGTGGTGTTCGCCGCCGTGCTCGTGGTGCGGTCGCACCCCACGGGTGCGGAGGAACGGTTCAGCCGGGACTCGCTCGTGGTCGTCGGCGCGGTGCTGTCCCTGCTGGCCTATGCGTTCCTGTTCGAGCGGGTCGGCTTCGAGATCCCCACCATCGCACTGCTCGTGCTGTGGCTGAAGGGGTTCGGCAGGGAGTCGTGGAAGGTCACGGCGACCGTGTCGGTGGGGGCGACCGCGGTGGTGTACCTGCTGTTCATCACCGGCCTGGACATGTCGCTGCCGCACATCGTCCACCTGTAAGAGGAAGGGTTTGAGACGCGATGGACTTCCTCTCCCCGGTGATCGACGGCTTCGGTGTCGTCTTCCAACCGGACAACCTGCTCTACTGCCTGCTGGGCGTCACCCTCGGCATGCTCGTCGGTGTGCTGCCCGGCCTCGGCACGGCGGCGACGATCGCGATCCTGCTGCCGGTCACCTACAGCATCGAGGCCACCTCGGCGATCATCATGCTCGCCGGCATCTTCTACGGCGCCCAGTACGGCGGCACGATCACGTCCGTCCTGCTGCGCCTGCCCGGTGAGGCGCCGAGCGTGGTGACGGCCATCGACGGCTACGAGATGGCACGGCAGGGACGGGCCGGGGTCGCGCTCGGCATCTCCGCCGTCGGCTCCTTCGTCGGCGCCACCATCTCGATCATCGCGCTGACGTTCGTGGCGCCGCTGGTTTCCGGGTTCGCCGTCGAGTTCGGACCGGCCGAGTACACGATGCTCGCACTGCTCGGCATCCTCCTCGTCACCACCCTGGGCACCGGCTCGGTGCCGCGCAGCCTGGCCATGGCGATGCTGGGCCTGCTGCTCGCGACGATCGGCCAGGACCCGCTGTTCGGCGAGGCGCGCTTCACGCTCGGCAGCGACCAGCTCCTCGACGGCCTCGACTTCGTGGTCGTGGCGATGGGCCTCTTCGGTGTCGCGGAGATCCTGCACAACCTCGAATCGCTGCGGGGGAGGCCGAAACCGCGCGTCGAGGTGGGGTCGGTGTACCCGTCGCGCAAGGACATCCGTGAGGTGAAGGGCTCGTTCGCGCGCGGCTCGGTGATCGGTTTCCTGCTGGGCATCCTGCCCGGCGGCGGAGCCACGATGTCGTCGATGGTGGCCTACGCCGCCGAACGGAAGGCCGCGAAGCACCCGGAGCGCTTCGGCAAGGGCGCCATCCAGGGCGTCGCGGGTCCCGAGACCGCCAACAACGCCGCCGCCACCTCGTCGTTCATTCCGCTGCTGTCGCTCGGCATCCCCGCCAACGCGACGATGGCGGTCATGTTCGGCGCCCTCATGCTGCAGGGCATCACGCCGGGTCCGCTCCTGGTGGACGAGGAGCCGGAGCTGTTCTGGGGCGTCGTCAACTCGATGTACGTGGGCAACCTGCTGCTACTCGCACTGAGCCTGCCGCTGATCGGCGTCTTCGTGCGCATCGTGCGGGTGCGGCCCACGATCCTCGCGCCGCTCACCGTCATGATCGCGATGATCGGCGTGTACACCGTGCGCATGAACGTCGGCGACATGGTGCTCGTCGTCGTGCTCGGCGTGCTCGGCTACCTCATGAAGAAGGTCGGGTTCGAACCCGGGCCGCTCGTGCTGGCGTTCGTGCTCGGCGGCATCCTCGAACCCGCGTTCCGGCGCGCCATGCGCATGTTCGACGGGCAGCTCTCCGGCTTCCTGGGCGAACCGATCGCCGCGGCCCTGCTCGGGGTCATCGTGCTGCTCGTCCTGCTCACCCTCCTCCAGACCGTGCGAACCAAGCGGAAAGGAACCCATGACCGACCAGTTGCCGAGCATCGACCCGAGGACGGGGCGGACAACGACGACAGCGCAGACAGCGCAGACAGCGCAGTTGACGGGGACAGGACCGTCGCCGAGCACAGCCGATGACGTGGACGCCGCCTGTGCCAGGGCCAAGGCGGCGTTCGACGTGCTGAACGGCCGTGACCGCGCCTGGCGGGCCGGCCTGCTGCGGGCCATGGCCGACGAGTTGGAGTCGCGGCGCGAGGAGATCGTCGCCACGGCCGACGCCGAGACCGCGCTCGGCGAGCCGAGGCTGAACGGCGAGCTCACGCGCACCTGCTACCAGCTGCGGTTCTTCGCCGACGTGGTCACCGAGGGCGGGTACCTGGAGGCGACCGTCGACCACGCCGGGCCGACACCGATGGGCGCGAGGCCGGACCTGCGGCACATGCTCGTCCCGCTCGGCCCCGTGGCCGTGTTCGGGGCGAGCAACTTCCCGCTGGCCTTCTCGGTGCCCGGCGGCGACACGGCCTCCGCGCTGGCCGCGGGGTGTCCCGTCGTCGTCAAGGCTCACGAGTCGCACCCCCGGACGTCCCGGCTGTGCGGTGAGGCGCTCGCGGCGGCGGCGACGGCGTGCGGCGCGCCCGAGGGCACGGTGTCCGTGGTGTACGGCCGGGAGGCCGGGACGCGGCTCGTGCGGCACCCCGCCGTCACCGCCGTCGGGTTCACCGGGTCCGCGCACGGCGGCAGGGCGCTGCTCGACATCGTGAACTCCAGGCCCGACCCGATCCCGTTCTACGGTGAACTCAGCGGCATCAACCCGCTCGTGATCACCGCCGAGGCCGCGCGGGAACGGGCGGAGGACATCGGCCGGGGACTCGCCGAGTCGGTGCTGCTCGGCGCGGGGCAGTTCTGCACCAAGCCGGGACTGGCGTTCGTGCCCGCCACCGCGGACGGCGACCGGCTGGTCGAGGCGGCGGCCGCCGCCGTGACGAAGGCCGAGCCGCCGGTCCTGCTCAACGCCGGCATTCGCGACGCCTACGCGGAGATCTCCACCGCACTCACGGCCGTCGCGGGCGTCACCACCCTGGCCACCGGCGGCGCCTACGACGGCGAGGGGTTCGGCGTCACGCCGCTGCTGCTCTCGTTGGATCTCACGGAGGGAGGCGACCTCGCCGAGGCACTCACCCGCGAGTGCTTCGGGCCCCTCGGGGTCGTCGTCCGTTACCGGGACGACGAGCAACTCCTGGCGGCGTTGGCGGCGTTGGAACCGTCACTGACGGCGACCGTGCACCTCGGGCGCGACGAGGCGGAGCGCCGCGGCGACCTGCTCACGCGGCTGCAGCGGCTGTCGGGCAGGCTCGTCTTCGACGGCTACCCCACGGGTGTGGCCGTGTCGTGGGCCCAGCACCACGGCGGTCCGTGGCCGTCGACCAACGCCGTCCACACGTCGGTCGGCGCGGGCGCGATCCGCCGTTTCCTGCGCCCCTACACGTGGCAGGGTGCGCCCGAGGCGGTGCTGCCCCCCGAACTCAGGGACGGCCCGGCGCCTGTGCCGCGCCGCGTGGACGGAGTGCTCACGCTCCCCGGCACGGACTGAGTTCGCCCGCTCTGGCAAAATGGGAGCTTGCCCGCTCCGGTTCGGGCCCTCTCACCGTGCCGGGGCGACCACCTACCTGCGGGCACTCGGATCCGGCTCCCCACTCGGATCGTGTCCCGACCCGAGTACGAGAAGACGACAGGAGTACCCACACCCGTGGCTGTCAAGATCAAGCTGCAGCGCCTCGGCAAGATTCGCGCGCCCTACTACCGCATCGTGGTCGCGGACGCCCGCACCCGTCGTGACGGCCGGGCCATCGAGACCATCGGGAAGTACCACCCGAAGCAGGAGCCGAGCTTCATCGAGGTGGACTCCGAGCGCGCTCAGTACTGGCTGAAGGTCGGCGCCCAGCCCACGGAGCCCGTGCAGCGCATCCTCGAGATCACCGGCGACTGGCAGAAGTTCAAGGGCCTGCCCGGCGCCGAGGGCACGCTCCGTCAGCCTGAGCCCAAGCCCTCGAAGCAGGAGCTGTTCAACGCCGCGCTCGCCGCGGCCAACGAGGAGCCCGGCGTCGAGGCCACCACGCCGAAGAAGAAGAGCGGCAAGAAGGCCGACAAGGCCGAGGCGTCCGAGTCCGGTGACTCGGCGGAGAAGAAGGCCGACGAGGCGTGAGCTTCCTCGCCGACTCGCTCGAACACCTGGTGCGCGGCATCGTCGACAACCCCGACGACGTGCAGGTCGAGCTGATCACCACCCGTCGGGGCAGGACGCTGGAGGTCCACGTCCACCCCGACGATCTCGGCAAGGTGATCGGCCGTGGTGGCCGCACGGCCACCGCACTGCGCACCGTGATGGGATCCGTCGGTGGTCGCGGCGTCCGCGTGGACGTCATCGACACCGACCGCTGACCGCGCGAAGGTTTCCGAACGTGCAGGTCGTGGTGGGTCGGGTGGTCAAGCCGCACGGCATTCGAGGTGAACTCACCGTCGAGGTGCGCACGGACTCGCCCGAGGAACGCTTCGTACCGGGCGCGGTGCTCACCGCCCGATCTCGTGGTGGCAGCACCCGTCCGCTCACCGTGGCAGCCGTCCGCCCTCACGGCGGACGGCTGCTCGTGCGGTTCACCGAGGTGCCGGACCGCTCGGCGGCCGAGGAGGTCAGGGGCGTGTCCCTGCTGGTCGACGCCGAGGACCTGCCACCGATCGACGACCCGGACGAGTTCTACGACCACGAGCTGGAAGGCCTGCGCGCGGAGTTGGCCGACGGCACCGTCGTCGGCACGGTCCGTGAAGTGGTGCACTCGCCCGGTGGGGAACTGCTCGCCGTCGACATCGAGGAGTCCGGTGCCCGGCGGGAGGTCCTCGTGCCGTTCGTGACCGCGATCGTGCCGCGTGTGGACGTCGTCGGGGGCCGGATCGTGCTCGATCCACCCGAGGGCCTGCTCGACGGCTGAGCCCGCCGTCCGATCCGCCGTTCACGCGACGAGGATGAGAAGGAACACGTGAGCGAGTCGAGCTCTTCGCAACCGCCACTCCGCATCGACGTCGTCACGATCTTTCCGGAGTACCTCGAGCCCCTGCGGGCCGCGCTGCTCGGCAGGGCTGTCGAGCGGGGCCTGTTGGAGGTCGGCGTGCACGACCTGCGTGACTGGACGCACGACGTGCACCGGGCGGTCGACGACGCGCCCTACGGCGGCGGACCCGGCATGGTGATGAAGCCGCAGGTGTGGGGCGAGGCCCTGGACGACGTGTGCGGTGAACACACGCGCCTCGTCGTACCCACTCCGGCCGGTCGCCCGTTCACCCAGCAGACGGCGCGGGAGTACGCGACCGAACGGCACCTCGTGTTCGCGTGCGGACGCTACGAGGGCATCGACCAGCGGGTGATGACCGATGCCGCCCGGCGCATGCCGGTGGACGAGGTGTCCATCGGGGATTTCGTGCTCGTCGGGGGAGAGGTCGCCGTGCTCGCCATGGTCGAGGCGGTCGCCCGGCTGCTGCCGGGCGTGCTGGGCAACCCGGTCTCGGCCGAGCAGGACTCCTTCTCCGACGGGCTCCTCGAAGGTCCCAGTTACACCCGGCCGGAGGTGTGGCGGGGCCTCGCCGTGCCGCCCGTGCTCCGCTCCGGCAACCACGCGCTGATCGACCGGTGGCGCCGGGACGAGTCGTTGACGAGGACCTTTCGTCGCCGACCCGACCTGCTGGAACGCCTGCCGGAGAGTAGCCTGGACAAGCACGATCGCGAGGTGCTCGACCGGCTTCGCCGGGAGGCCGGTGACTGACGCCCGCGCACGTCTGCAATACTTGCGAGGTTGGCGCGACCGGTTCACGCGCCGAAGCTCCTGGGCCGCCCGCCGTCGGTGACACTGGCTGGCTGGCGCGCGCCCGGATCAAGTGAAGCCACATGCCACACAAGGACGAGGACGGACACCGATGAACACCCTGGACGCGTTGGACGCTCAGTCGCTGCGTTCTGACATCCCCTACTTCCGCCCGGGCGACACGCTGAAGGTTCACGTCCGCGTCATCGAGGGCAACCGCGAGCGCAACCAGGTGTTCGAGGGCGTGGTCATCCGCCGCCAGGGCGGTGGCATCCGCGAGACCTTCACCGTGCGCAAGGTGTCCTTCGGTGTCGGCGTCGAGCGGACCTTCCCCGTTCACACGCCGAACATCGCCAAGATCGAGGTCGCCCGCCGCGGTGACGTGCGTCGCGCGAAGCTCTACTACCTGCGCGACCTGCGCGGCAAGGCCGCCAAGATCAAGGAGCGCCGGGAAACCCCCTCTGCTTCGTGAGTAGTCGGCCGACTACCGTAGTCTGACGACGTGGTGGAGTCAGTGCCCTCGAACGCTGCGGAAGACGAGCCGGATCGCCCTGAGAACGAGGAGAAGGCGAGAGCGTCTTCGGACGCCGCCTCGACCGAGTCCACTCCGGGCGATTCGTCGTCTTCCGGGGCAGACGAGGACGGCACGCGGTCGGCCAAGCAGAACAAGCAGCGTTCCTTCTGGAAAGAGCTGCCCATCCTCATCGTCGTCGCGCTCGTGCTGGCGTTTCTGATCCAGCAGTTCGTCGCGCGGGTCTACATGATCCCGTCGGGCTCGATGGAACAGACGCTGCACGGCTGTCCCGGCTGCACTCCGGACCGCATCCTCGTCGACAAGGTCACCTACCACTTCACCGATCCCGCGCCGGGTGACGTTGTGGTCTTCCGGGGCCCGGACGCGTGGGTGGAGGACGATCCACCCAGCGACTCGTCCGGAAACCCGATCGCGAGCTTCTTCCAGAACATCGGCTCGGCGTTCGGGCTCGCACCGCCCGACGAGCGTGACTTCGTCAAGCGCATCGTCGCCACCGGCGGGCAGACCGTCGAGTGCTGCGACGAGCAGAACCGCGTCGTGGTCGACGGCAAGCCGCTGGACGAGCCGTACATCTACTGGCAGGGCGGCGAAGCGAAGCAGCAGGAGTTCGGGCCGGTGACAGTGCCCGAGAACACCGTGTGGGTGATGGGCGACAACCGCAACAACTCGTCCGACTCCCGGTACCAGGGCGGCGGTGGCGAACGCGGCGCCGTGCCGGTGGAGAACATCATCGGCAAGGCCCGGTTCATCGTCCTTCCCCCGTCCCGCTGGGACGTGGTGAGCGACCACGATCCACAGGCCTCCACCGAGCAACACTCGGCGATGAGCGCCCCGGCCTGGCAGCAGGGGCTGCCCCTGGCCGCGGGTGCGCTCGCGGCGTGGCCCACACTGTTCGTGAGCCGCAAGGCCGGCGTGGGAGTGCGCCGGTTGGTGACGAGGCGCCTCAGACGGGAGCGATAGCGCAGTGAGCGCCAGCAGCGTGAGCGTGCTCCGTCCACCTCGCGCCGTCATCCGTGGCGACACGGCGTGGGCGTTGCAGTCCGCTCTCGACCGGCGGGGGCTGGGCCCCGTGGCGGGGGTGGACGAAGCCGGCCGCGGGGCCTGTGCGGGGCCGCTGGTGGTCGCGGCGTGCGTGCTGCGGCCCGGCGACGCCTCCCGGCTCACCGAACTCACGGATTCGAAGCTGCTCACACCGCTCGCCCGCGACCGCGTGTACGAGCAGATCATGCGGCGGGCGCTGGACCACTCGATCGTCGTCGTCCCGCCCGCCGAGGTGGACGCGCACGGCATCCATGTCACCAACATCGAAGGCATGCGCAGGGCCGTGGCCGGGTTGTCGGTGCGGCCGGGTTACGTGCTGATCGACGGTTTCCGGGTGCCGGGTCTGCCCGCTCCGAGCGTGCCGGTGGTGAAAGGCGACCGCGCGGTGGCGTGCGTGGCCGCGGCGTCCGTGCTCGCGAAGGTCACGAGGGACCGCATCATGGCGGGCCTGCACAGCGAGTATCCGGTGTACGGTTTCGACGTCCACAAGGGATACACGACCGCCGAACACCGTGCGGCCCTGGCCGAGCACGGTCCGTGCGAGGCGCACCGCTGGTCGTTCACGAACGTGGCGTCCGTCGGTGTGGCGCGTGGCATGCGGCCGCCTCGGCGGGTGCTGCTGAGTTTCGCCGCGTTGCAGGCCGGCACGGCGGCTGGTACGCATGCCCCGGCGGCGGGTGCCGACACGGCGGTGGTGAGCGAGAATGGAGCTTCTGCCGACGACGGGTTGCAAGGCGCGCGAGGAGGGGCTCGGGTTTCATGAGTGCAGAGGATCTCGAGAAATACGAGACCGAGATGGAGCTGTCGCTGTACCGGGAGTACCGCGACATCGTCGGCCAGTTCTCGTACGTCGTGGAGACGGAGCGGCGTTTCTACCTGGCCAACGCCGTGGACGTGCAGGTGCGTGACGGTGGCGGCGACGTGTACTTCGAGGTGCGGATGTCGGACGCCTGGGTGTGGGACATGTACCGTCCCGCCCGCTTCGTGAAGAACGTCCGCGTGATCACTTTCAAGGACGTCAACGTCGAGGAGCTCGTCAAGCCGGAGCTGCGGCTTCCGGAGGACGGGCCGTTCGGTACCTGAGCCACCTGTGGTGGGCACATAGCGCATCCGGGCGTTGTCCGCCTGTGCGCGAGGGCGGTTGTCCACAGGGGGTCGGCTGTCCACAGCCTCGTCATTCCGAGCTGGTTGTCCCGATGGTCGCGCTGGCAGCGTGAGTGCTGCCAGCAGGAACGAACATCGGGGGTGACGAGCGTGAGCGCAGTGCGCGCGGTGCGGCCAGGCAGACGAACACCGGGATCGGCCGGGACGACCAGGTCGGAGGAGGCCGGGCGACCGGCACGGCTCGGGCGGCGTGGCGAGGACCTCGCTGCCGAGCATCTTCGGCGGCAGGGGCTGACCGTGCTGGAACGCAACTGGCGCTGCCGGGAGGGCGAGATCGACGTACTCGCCACCGACGGCCGGACGTTGATCGTGTGCGAGGTCAAGACGCGGTCCGGGCGAGGCTACGGAAGCCCCGCCGAATCCGTCACCCCGGAGAAGCGCAACCGCATCCGGAGCCTCGCCCTGCGCTGGCTGGCGGCCAGGCGGGTCGCGTGGTGCCCGCTGCGGTTCGACGTCATCGCCATCGACTGTCCACCACAAGGAACCCCGGTGTTGCGGCATCTCGTGGGGGCGTTCTGAATGGCGCTCGCACGGAGCTGGTCCATCGCCCTGCTCGGCATCGAAGGGCGGCTGGTGGAGATCGAGGCGGACATCGGCGCGGGAATGCCCGGCACGAAGCTGGTGGGGCTTCCTGATCCCGGGCTGCGCGAGGCGAAGGACCGGGTGCGGGCCGCGATCCGCAACAGCCGGTACACCTGGCCGGACACCAACGTCACGTTGGGACTCTCGCCTGCGAACCTGCCCAAGGTCGGTTCCTCGTATGACCTCGGCATCGCCGTGGCGGTGCTCGCAGCGTCGGGGGTCGTGCCCGCCGGTGAACTCGGCGGCATCGTCTTGTTGGGCGAGTTGGCGTTGGACGGTCGTCTGCGCCCGGTCCCGGGTGTACTGCCCGCACTCCTGGCGGCTCGGCGGCTCGGCCACCGCTGCGCCGTCGTCCCCGTCGAGTGCGTACCGGAGGCGGCGCTCGTCGACGGTGTCGACGTACTGGGAGCTCCCGCATTGGCCGATGTCGTCGGGTGGTTGCGACACGAGGTCGAGTTGGTACGTGCTGACGCCGTCGAGGTCGACCACGTCGAGCACGCTCCGGACCTCGCGGACGTGGTGGGACAGCCCGAAGCCCGTTGGGCGCTGGAGGTCGCCGCCGCGGGCGGGCATCACGTTCTGCTGACCGGCCCTCCGGGGATCGGCAAGACGATGCTCGCCACCCGCCTTCCCGGGTTGCTGCCCCCACTGTCGAAGGACGAGGCGTTGGAAGTGGCGGCCATCCGCTCGGTGGACGGATCACTGAGCCGGTCGGCGCCTCTTGCCCTGGTGCCGCCGTTCGTCGCGCCACACCATTCGATTTCGGCGGCGGCGCTCGTCGGGGGAGGCAGCGGCCTGGCGATACCCGGAGCCATCACCAAGGCGCATCGAGGCGTCCTCTTTCTGGACGAGGCCGCCGAATTCGGAGCCGAGCGCCTGGAGTCCCTCCGCACGGTTCTGGAGGAAGGCGAGATCCGCATCGCGCGTGCCAGGGGTGTCGTGCGATACCCGGCGTCGTTCCAGCTCGTGATGGCGAGCAATCCCTGTCCGTGCGCGCCGCCGCGCGAGACCGACTGCACGTGCACGCCCTCGGCGCGGCGACGGTACCTGGGCAGGCTGTCCGGGCCGTTGCTCGACAGGGTGGACCTACGGGTCCGCATGCGCCCGGTCACGGCCATGAGAACTCACGAAGTGAGCAGGCCGGAGTCCACCGAGGTGGTACGCAAACGCGTCGTGGCGGCACGGGACCGTGCGGCCGCGCGCTGGGCCGAACGCGGTTGGCGCACCAACGCTGCCGTGCCCGGCCCCGCGTTGTGGCGGGAGTTCGCGCTGCCCCGGAGTACCACGGCGCTGGTCGAGCATGGTCTCCAACGCGGAGCGATCACGGCTCGGGGCGCTGATCGTTGTCTGAGGGTCGCCTGGACCCTGGCCGATCTCGACGGAGCCGCCCGCCCCGAGAGTGACCACGTCGCGGCGGCGCTGGAGTTCCGCGACAGGAGGGCCGCATGAGCGCCGACGCCATCAGGTCGGCGCGGGCCTATCTGCTTCGCGTCGCCGAGCCGCCCGCATCAGCTCTCTGGCGGTTCGTCGCCGAGCACGGACCGGTGGAAGCGGCACGCAGAGTGCGCACGGCCGACGTACCCGACCGCGTGGCGGCCGAGACGGCCGCACGTCGGCAACTCGATCTTGCCACCCGCGACCTGGAGCTCGGTGCCGCGCAGGGGGCACGCCTGGTGATCCCGGAGGACGACGAATGGCCTGCGTGGCCGTTGTTGTCGCTCGAGGTCGCCACCGGACGCGGTGTCGAGGGGATGGCGCCTCCGCTGGCGTTGTGGGTACGTGGCGAAGCCGTGCTCGACGACGTGCTCGCCTTCGCGGTGGCCGTCGTCGGTGCCCGCGCGGCGACCGACTACGGCGAGAGTACGGCGGCCGAGTTCGCCTACGAACTCACCGATGCCGAGGTGACCGTCGTGTCGGGGGCGGCGTACGGCATCGACGGTGCGGCCCACCGAGGGGTGCTCGCGGCCGGGGGAGTCACGGTCGCCGTGCTCGGCTGTGGCCTCGACGTGGGATACCCGGCCGGTCACGTCGGGCTGCTCAACCGCGTGGTGCAGCGCGGCGCCGTGATCTCGGAGTACCCGCCGGGTACCCAGCCGGCACGACACCGCTTCCTGGTACGCAACCGGCTGATCGCCGCCCTGACCGCCGGGACGCTCGTCGTCGAGGCCGGTCGCCGCAGCGGCGCTCGCAACACGGCCACCACTGCGGGGCTGCTCGGCAAGGCGGTCATGGCGGTGCCGGGACCGATCACGTCGGCGATGTCCGTGGGATGTCACCAGCTCGTCAGGGACTCGCAGGCCACGCTGGTCTCCTCCGTGTCCGATGTGGTGGACACCGTCGGCAGGCTGGGCAGCGGTCTGGCCCGTCGTGGCGCCGGTGCGCGGCGGCGTACCGACGGTCTCGACCCGGAGTCGCTGCGGGTGTTCGAGGCACTGCCCTCACGGGGTGGTCGCTCGCCCGACGCGATCGCCACCGAGTCGGGCGTCAGCCTCCGACGCGTCCGTGCGGTGCTGCCCGCACTGGAGCTCGACGGCCTGGCCCAGCGGTGCGATGAGGGCTGGAAACAGCGAAACGACCAAGGCGCGAGTCGGCGACGAGGGGATGACGATCACGATCCACGTGTTGGGCGTGGCGATGCTTGACTGCGTGGTGCCCGGCAGCGCAGCGTCAGGGCATGACGACGAAGCGTCCTCATCGTGGAGCCGGCAGGGCCGTGGTGGAGCGGTTGCGTTCCGCCCTCCCGCAGCACGCGGCCGAGGTCGTGGGCGACTACGAGGATCACCTGCGCGATGAACGTGGTCTGTCCCAGCACACCGTGAGGGCGTACCTCGGGGACGTCGTGTCGCTGCTGGCGTTCCTCCACGGCGTGACGACGGACGACGAGTGCGGCGAGCAGCCCGAGTTCTCCGACGGTCGCGACCGGTTCGAAACCCTCGACATCGGCGTGCTCAGGGCCTGGCTCGCCCAACAACACGAGCAGGGACGCAGCCGTACCACACTGGCCCGGCGCGCGGCGTCAGCGAGGACATTCACCGCGTGGGCGCACCGGCGCGGGTTGTTGGCTTCCGATCCCGGTGCGCGGTTGGCCGCGCCACGGCCGCAGCGCAGGCTTCCCGGTGTGCTCCGCCGGGACGAGGCCGGCGAACTCATGCAGGTCACCGCGAGGGGAGCCGAGGAGGGGCATCCCCTCGCGCTACGTGATCACGCTCTGATCGAGTTGCTGTACGCCACAGGTGTGCGAATCTCAGAACTGTGCGGACTAGACATCGATGACGCCGACTTCGAACGTCGGATCGTCCGCGTCCTGGGAAAGGGGAGGAAACAACGAATGGTGCCGTTCGGCCTGCCTGCGGAGCGTTCGCTCCGGTCGTGGCTGAGGCAGGGACGCCCGGCTGTGGCGACCCACGACTCCGGTCCGGCCCTCTTCCTCGGCGCGCGGGGCGGGCGGGTGGATCCGCGAACGGTACGACGGGTCGTGCACGAGGCCGTGGCCGCTGTGCCCGGCGCTGTCGACATCGGTCCGCACGGACTGCGGCACTCCGCGGCAACCCACATGCTCGACGGCGGCGCCGATCTTCGCAGCGTTCAGGAACTACTCGGTCACGCTACGCTTGCCACGACGCAGCTCTACACTCACGTGACAGTCGATCGGCTGAAGGCGATCCATGACCAGACCCACCCCCGTGCCCGGTGAGGCCGCCACTGCCGAGGCGGGCGCAGCGGCTCCGCCACAGGACGGCCGGGGAGACGGGAAGGTCATGACCGCGGCCACGACCGAGAGCACCTGTCCCCCCGCCCGAGTCGACGATCGATCGACCGCATCCGCCGCGCCGGTCGCGAAGCCCGCCGCCGAACACGTTGCCGGGGAGCCGGCCGCTGGGTCCGCCGCTGCTGAATCCGACCCCGACACCGAGCCCGGCACCGAGTCCGACGGCGGACGCACCATCGAGGCGGTCGCCGAATCCGGCGCCGAGCCTGTCGCCGAGCCCACCAGCGAACCGGCTGCGGGATCGATGGCCGAACCGGTTGCGGAGGATGCTGCCGAACCGGCTGAGTCGACCATCGAGGCGCTGTGGCGACAGTTCGCTCGCTCGCCGAGCCAGCGGGTACGTGACCGGCTCGTTCTCCACTACGCCCCGCTGGTCAAGTACGTCGCAGGCCGGGTCGGCACGGGACTTCCCACCCACATCGACGTGGCCGACCTCATCCAGTCGGGCATCTTCGGGCTGGTCGACGCCATCGAGAAGTTCGACCCCGGCCGGGGCCTGCGGTTCGAGACGTACGCCATGCAGCGCATTCGGGGTGCGATCCTCGACGACCTCCGTTCCCAGGACTGGGTTCCAAGAGTTGTGCGCAGCAGGGCGCGTGAGATCGAGCGTGCTCACGAGCGGCTCGGTGCACGGCTGCGTCGCACACCGACCGACTCGGAGGTCGCGGCCGAACTCGGTATCTCCCTGCGGGACCTGCGGGACCTGTACGGCCAGCTCAGGTTGACGAGCGTTCTCGCACTCGACGACCTCATGGGGCCGAACAAGGACAACAGCATGGGCTCACCCGCCGACACGTTGCCGGACGACGACGCGGTGGACCCCGCCGCCGTGCTCGTCGACCAGGACAACCGCAAGCAGCTCGCCGAGGCCATCGCCCAGCTCAACGAGCGCGACCGCATCGTGGTGAGCCTCTACTACTTCGAGAACCTCACGCTCGCCGAGATCGGCAAGGTCCTCGGGGTCACCGAGTCGCGGGTGAGCCAACTGCACACCCGGGCCGTCCTACGACTGCGCGCCAAGTTGGTCGAGAACGTCGGGTCGTGACACGGGCACCCTGCGACCCCCGCACGCGGGTTCAGGGCGGCACGTGCGTCACCACCCAGGGCTTGAGTCGTAGGGCGGCGTTCGGAACGACGATCCGGAGCGGATCGAGGTAGTCGCTCCCACGCCGTACGCCCCAGTGCAGACACGCCTCCACGGGGCAGCCGGGGTGCCCGGCCGCAACGGTTCCGATGGCCTGGCCGCCGTACACCCGTTCACCCGCCGAAACCTTCCACACCACCGGCTCGTACGTGGTGCGTACACCGCCGTCGTGGTCGATCGAGACGACTCCGCGTCCGGCCACTCGCCCCGCGAACACCACGATTCCCTCGGAGGAGGCCAGCACGTCCTGGCCCGTGGTGGCCGCGAGATCGACGCCGCGGTGGCCCGGGCCGTACGGCCCGGGCGGCCGGTCGAACGTTCGCACCACCGAGGGACGTCCCTCCAACGGCCACGAGAACCTCGGCGGGTCGGCGCGGGGATCCGCCGAGGTGCTCGCTTCTGCCTGTTCCGCCCACGCCTCGGGGGCGACCGGTCCGGTCACGGCTGGTGCGACCCCTGCGGTGAGCAGGAGCGCGCCGACCAGCGCGGTCAGCGCGGCCATCGGCGCAGGCCGGCGTGGGGTCGCAGGTGGGGAGGCCATGTGGAAAGCGTCGGCGGGATGGTGGCCGGGCGAAAGCCGGGAAATCGAAGCTGTGGACAACCGGGTGGTGACTTTCCGTGGAAACGCCGGCCTGTGGACAAGTGGCCGCCGAGTCGAGCTCCGAGCAGGTGGCCGCGTACACTGATTGGCGCAGTTTGTGCTCGCACAGCTGACTTCGCGTGCACGTGCGCGCTCCGTTCGCCGGTGGTTCGCCCGACGGTGAACGGCGCACGGGCGCTCGGCGGTCTTCCGGACGTGTTCCGGAAGTCCGGGCGCTCGCACTGCACCAGGGCGGGGACCACCCGGTTCTCGCGACAACCGGCCACGCGCGCCCCAGGGTGCGCTCGACACAGAAGAGGTGCGAATCCGGCCATGGCCGTCGTCACCATGAAGCAGTTGCTCGATTCCGGCGTGCACTTCGGGCACCAGACCCGCCGCTGGAACCCGAAGATGAAGCGCTACATCCTCACCGAGCGCAACGGCATCTACATCATCGACCTGCAGCAGACGCTGTCCTACATCGACCGTGCCTTCGAGTTCGTGAAGGAGACGGTCGCCCACGGCGGCACGATCCTGTTCGTCGGTACCAAGAAGCAGGCCCAGGAGGCCATCGCCAACGAGGCGCTGCGCGTGGGCATGCCCTTCGTCAACCAGCGTTGGCTGGGCGGCATGCTGACCAACTTCCAGACCGTGCACAAGCGCCTTCAGCGCCTCAAGGAGCTGGAGTCGCAGGAGCAGACCGGCGGTTTCCAGGGGCTGACGAAGCGCGAGATCCTGACGCTCACCCGTGAGAAGGACAAGCTGGAGCGGACCCTCGGTGGTATCCGCGACATGTCCAAGGTGCCCAGCGCTGTGTGGATCGTCGACACCAAGAAGGAGCACATCGCCGTCAACGAGGCGCGCAAGCTCAACATCCCGGTCGTCGCGATCCTCGACACCAACTGCGACCCGGACGAGGTCGACTACCCGATCCCCGGTAACGACGACGCCATCCGCTCGGCGGCTCTGCTCACCAAGGTGGTCGCGGAGGCCGCGGCCGCGGGTCTGATGGCGCGTTCCGGACGCAACGGTGCCGCTGCCGAGGGCGAGGACAAGCCCGCCGTGGCGACGGACGAGCCGCTCCCCGAGTGGGAGCAGGAGCTGCTGGCCGGTTCCGAAGCCGCGGGCTCGGAGCAGTCGAGCGAGCAGACCCCCGCCTCCTGATCCCTTTCACCGCGTACCGCAGAAGGAACGGACAACGCACGATGGCTAACTACACCGCGGCAGACGTCAAGCGCCTCCGCGAGCTCACGGGCTCGGGCATGATGGACTGCAAGAAGGCCCTGGAGGAGAACGACGGCGACTTCGACAAGGCCGTCGAGCACCTGCGCATCAAGGGCGCCAAGGACGTCGGCAAGCGTGCCGAGCGGGCCACCGCCGAGGGGCTCGTGGCCGGTGACGGCGGCGTGCTGATCGAGCTCAACTCGGAGACCGACTTCGTCGCGAAGAACGAGGAGTTCGGCGCGCTGGCCGACAAGATCGTCGAGGCTGCGAAGAAGCTGCGCACCAGCGACACGGAGCAGCTCAAGGGCGCCGAGTTCGAGGAAGGCAAGACCGTCGCCGAGGCGATCCAGGAGCTGTCGGCCAAGATCGGCGAGAAGCTGGAACTGCGTCGTGTGGTCAGCTTCGAGGGCCAGGTCAACACCTACCTGCACCGCCGTGGCGCAGGCCTGCCCCCGGCGGTCGGCGTGCTGATCGAGTACACCGGTGACAACGCGGACGCCGCCCGTACCGCGGCGCTCCAGGTCGCGGCGCTGAAGCCGAAGTACCTCACCCGCGACGAGGTTCCCGCGGACGTCGTCGAGAACGAGCGTCGGATCGCCGAGCAGACCGCCCGCGAGGAGGGCAAGCCCGAGCAGGCGCTGCCGAAGATCATCGAGGGTAAGGTCAACGCCTTCTACAAGGACACCGTGCTGCTGGAGCAGCCGTCGGTCACGGACAACAAGAAGACGGTGAAGGCCCTGCTCGACGAGGCGGGCGTGACCGTCACCCGGTTCGCGCGTTTCGAGGTCGGCCAGGCATAGCCTGCCGGTCCGGCAGTTGTGCCCCGTCTCCCGCCAGTCCAGGAGGCGGGGCACAGTTGTGAGAGCGGCACACCCCAGCACTACAGCGGGCGGAGGCGAGATGAACGAGGACGGTACCGCCAGGTCAGGGTACGGTTATCGAAGGGTATTGCTGAAACTGGGCGGCGAGATGTTCGGCGGTGGTTCCGTCGGCGTCGATCCGAACGTGGTGCATTCGATAGCGGTACAGATCGCCGACGTCGTGCGCAACGGCGTGCAGGTGGCTGTCGTCATCGGGGGTGGCAACTTCTTCCGTGGCGCGGAGCTGTCGCAGCGCGGGCTCGACCGGGACCGCGCCGACTACATGGCCATGCTGGGCACGGTCATGAACTCCCTGGCGCTCCAGGACTTCCTGGAGAAGGAAGGCGTGCCCACCAGGGTGCAGACGGCGATCACCATGGGCCAGGTCGCCGAACCCTACATTCCCCGCCGCGCCGAGCGGCATCTCGAGAAGGGCCGCGTCGTGATCTTCGGTGCGGGAACCGGCATGCCGTACTTCTCGACCGACACCGCCGCGGCCCAGCGGGCTCTCGAGATCGGCTGCGACGTGGTACTGATGGCCAAGGCCGTCGACGGCGTCTACACCGCCGACCCGCGCGTCGACCCGGCCGCGAAGCTGTTCGACGAGATCACCCATCGCGAGGTCCTGGAGCAGGGACTCAAGGTCGCCGACGCAACGGCCTTCAGCCTGTGCATGGACAACAACATGCCGATCATCGTGTTCAACCTTCTCACCGAGGGCAACATCGCTCGAGCGGTGAGTGGTGAGAGGATCGGCACATTGGTCAGTACACCCACACATCTGGAGTAGCCGTGATCGACGAGACCCTCTTCGACGCCGAAGAAAAGATGGAAAAAGCGGTCTCCTTCGCCAAGGAGGACCTGGCTTCGGTGCGTACCGGCAGGGCGACTCCTGCGATGTTCTCGCGCATCGTCGTCGAGTACTACGGTGCTCCCACGCCTCTCAACCAGCTCGCGAGCGTCAACATCCCCGAGGCGCGGATGGCTGTCGTCAAGCCGTACGACGCCTCGCAGCTCGCCGCGATCGAGAAGGCGATCAGGGACTCCGACCTCGGCGTCAACCCCACGAACGACGGCAACATCATCCGGGTCGTGATTCCGCAGCTGACGGAGGAACGCCGCAAGGAAATGGTGAAGGTCGCCAAGAGCAAGGGCGAGGAAGCCCGTGTCTCCATCCGTGGCGTTCGCCGGAAGGCCAAGGAGGAACTCGACCGGATCGCCAAGGACGGCGAGGCTGGCGAGGACGAGGTCGCCAGGGCCGAGAAGGAGCTGCAGAACCTGACGGACCGTTACGTTCACCAGGTCGACGAGCTCGTCAAACACAAGGAAGCCGAGCTCCTCGAGGTCTGATGACAACAGTGAGCGACCACCAGGGGGAGCGCGAGGACGCGGCCGAACCCGACGGGTCAGAGGAACCGGGCAGGAGACCGTCCAGAGCCGGACGGGATCTCCCTGCCGCGATCGCAGTCGGGGTCGCGCTTGGCGCGGCGATCCTGGGGTCTTTGTTCACCGTCCGATACCTGTTCATCGGCATCATCGCGGCGGCGATCGCGGTCGGCACGATCGAGTTGGCCGGTGCCTTCCGCCGAGCGGCAGGGGTGAGGATCTCGCTGGTCCCCGTCCTCGTCGGCGGGCAGGCGATGATCTGGCTGGCGTGGCCGTTCGGCCAGCAGGGCGCGGTGACGGCGTTCGTCGTGACCGTGATCGCATGCCTGCTGTGGCGGCTGCCGTCGGGCGCCGAGGGTTACCTCCGCGATGTCAGCGCGTCGGTGTTCGCGGCAGCCTACCTACCGTTGTTCGCGTCGTTCGCGGCGATGCTCGTACCGCCCGAGGACGGCGTCGGCAGGGTGCTGTCGTTCATGATCGTGGTCGTCGCGTGCGACACGGGCGGCTACGTCGCGGGCGTGTTGAGCGGCAAGCATCCGATGGCACCCACCATCAGCCCGAAGAAGACGTGGGAGGGTTTCGCGGGCTCCCTCACCGCCGGGATCACGGGTGGAGCGTTGTCGGTGGCTCTGCTGCTCGACGGACAGGCCTGGCAGGGTGTGGTCTTCGGCGCGGCGATCGTGCTGACGGCGACGCTCGGTGACCTGATGGAGTCGCTCATCAAACGCGATCTCGGCATCAAGGACATGGGCAACACGCTGCCAGGGCACGGCGGGTTGATGGACCGCCTGGACTCGCTGCTGCCGTCGGCTGTCGTGTCGTGGTTGCTGTTGAGCGCGTTCGTTCCGGTGTAGGTCGGCGGGGTCAGTCGTCGTGCGGGTCGTCGACCTCCGCCCGACCGGCCCCGAGATCGACTGGACGGGAGTGGTCGATCACCGCGAACAGTGCCCCGTCCGGATCGGTGAGCAGCGCGGTGCGGCCGAACGGTGTGTCGTAGGGCTCGGCCAGCACTCCGCCGCCGAGCCCGCGCGCCGTCTCGGCGAGCGCGTCGGTACCCAGCAACGGGTCGGCCTCGAAGTAGATGAGCCAGTGGGGCGGCACGGCGGAGGACCCGTCGTCGATGACGCACCGGTAGAGCACGGGTTCGTGGCCGATGCGCCATTCCGCGTAGTCGATGCCGTCGCCGCCGATCTGCTCGTTGGTGAATCCGAACAGCTTGCAGTAGAACTCGTCGGCCGCGAACCCGTCGTGGGTGTTGAGGTCGGCCCCGCTGAACATGCCGGGGAGCTGCGCGCCGAAGGCCCAACCGGGCGGTGGCTGCCAGAACACCACGGGCGCCCCGCTCGGATCGACGGCGTGCAGCACCGTCCCGCGCTCCGGGATGTCGACCGGCCCGAGCCGGACCGCGCCGCCGAGGTGCTCCACCCACTGTGCGGTGTTGGCGGCGCCGGCCACACGGAGGTGGACCGACCAGCCGGTGGGTTGACCCGGGGACGCCTGGTAGATACCTGCGGCCTGCACGCCGTCGCGAACGGCGATGGTGTAGCGGCCGTCGCCGCCGACTGGGTCGCCCTTGACGTGGAACTCCCACCCGAACAGCGCGCCGTAGAAGGCGCGGGCGGCCGAGGTGTCCGGCGCGGAGAGTTCGACCCAGCACGGTGTTCCCGAGGGTGAGTCGGGTGTGGTGACGGTTGTGCCGAGGGACATGGGACACCTCCCCGAGGACGCTGAAGAGATCATCTTAGGGGCCGCAGCGCCGGGTTAGGCTGACTTCCGTGAGAATCTTCGGCCGCCGGACGGAGGTCGTGCCGAGTCCCAACATCTGGTACCACGCCGACGTCTACGAGCGGGAGAACCAGGTGCAGGACGTCGACGACGCGATCTGGGAGCATCTTGCCACCCAGGTGCCCTGGAACGGCGCCGACGTGGTGGACGTCGGGTGTGGTGCCGGCTTCCATCTGCCGAGGTTCGCCGCCACGGCGAACTCGGTCGTCGGCATCGAACCGCACCCTCCGCTGGTGCGCAGGGCCCGCGAACGCATGGCCGGTCGGCCGTCGGTCGACGTGCTGCGGGGGACGGCGCAGCGGCTGCCCCTGCCGGACGCCTCCGCCGACGTCGTCCACGCGCGGACCGCGTACTTCTTCGGCCCCGGTTGCGAACCGGGGTTGCGTGAGGCGGACCGGGTGCTGCGACCGGGCGGTGCGCTCGTGATCGTGGACCTCGACGCCCTGCTCGAACCCTACGGCGAGTGGATGCTCGCGGACCTGCCCCGATACCGGCCCGCCGAGGTGGACGCGTTCTTCGCCGAGGAGGGCTTCGCGTGCCGGCGCATCACGACTCGGTGGTCGTTTCCGGACCGGGAGACCATGGAGGCCATCCTGCGGATTGAGTTCAGCCCGAGGGTGGCTTCGCGGGCCGTGGTGGAGACGCTGCGACTCAACCGGAACCGCACCGGGCCGTTCCATCTGCCGGTGGGTTATCGCGTGCTCGTGCGGCGCAAACCGGCCGGTCTCGTACGGGCGTCGAAGCCGCTGGCCGGGCATGGGACACTGACAGAGCCATGACTGCATTACCCCTGGTCTTCGACGCACCCCGCCGTGGTCTGCCCCGGCGCCATCTCGCCGACCTCACAGTGGCCGAACGGGCCGAGGCCGTCGCCGAGCTCGGCGAGAAACCGTTCCGCGCGAAGCAGCTCTCGCACCACTACTTCTCCCGGCTCACCGCCGACCCGGAGGCGATGACCGACATTCCCGCGGCGTCACGGCAGCGTCTCGTCGACGAGTTGATGCCGTCGCTGCTGACGCAGGTCCGTGTCGTGGACTGCGACGGCGGCAGCACGAGGAAGACGTTGTGGCGGGCGCACGACGGCACGCTGGTGGAGAGCGTCCTGATGCGGTACCCGGACCGCGCCACGCTGTGTATCTCCAGCCAGGCGGGTTGCGGTATGGCCTGCCCGTTCTGCGCGACCGGGCAGGGCGGGCTGACCCGCAATCTGTCGACCGCCGAGATCGTCGACCAGGTGCGGGCCGCGGCCGCCGTGATGCGCGACGGTCTGATGCCGGGGCCCGACGGCGCACCGGCTCCCGGTCGGCTGTCGAACATCGTGTTCATGGGCATGGGCGAGCCTCTGGCGAACTACAAGCGCGTGCTCGCGGCGGTGCGCCGCATCACCGACCCCTCGCCCGCCGGGCTGGGCATCTCGCAGCGGTCGGTGACGGTGTCCACCGTGGGCCTGGCCCCGGCCATCCGGAAACTCGCCGACGAGGGGCTGCAGGTCCGTCTCGCCGTGTCGCTGCACACTCCGGACGACGAGCTGCGTGACGAACTCGTGCCGGTGAACAACCGGTGGTCGGTCGACGAGGTGCTGCGGGCGGCCCGCTACTACGCTGATCGCACCGGCAGGCGGGTGTCCATCGAGTACGCGCTCATCCGCGACATCAACGACCAGCCTTGGCGGGCGGACCTGCTGGCGGAACGGCTGCGCGAGCACCTCGGCCAGCTGGTGCACGTGAACGTCATCCCGCTGAACCCGACACCGGGCAGCAAGTGGGACGCGAGCCCGAAGCCTGTGGAACGGGAGTTCGTGCGCCGGGTCAACGCGGGTGGTGTCGCCTGCACGGTGCGTGACACGCGGGGCCAGGAGATCGCTGCCGCCTGTGGACAACTGGCTGCCGAGGGATGAGCGCCGCGCGACCGACCGTCCGGAACCGGTTCACCGTTTCCGTGGGCTCCGGGCGGTGCCGACACAGGGCTCGCCCGGAGACCGTTCCCGCGTTGTCGTCAGCGACGCCAGGCGGTGCGGCTACGGCGCACGTCGAACAGCACGCCCAGCAGGATGCCGACACCGGTGATGATCAGCACGACGTCTTCGGTGCGGTTCTGGTGGTTGCCGATCAGCATCAGGAACATGATCGCCGCCGCGGCCACCGCGCCTGCGCGTGCTGCCTTGGGGAAGGCGCCGTGCCAGCCCCACTCGGCCGACGGCTCGTCCCTGGGGTCGACCTCGGTACCGGTGCGCTTCTCGACAGCCTTGCCTGCCACGATCACTCCTCCACTCGAGCCCGCTCGGCGCGACTTCGTGTGGCTCGATAATCGCACATGCCTCCTGCCGGGACCGCAGGGGACGTCCGCGACAATGGTCACCATGACCGTCACCACGAGTTCCCCCCGGACCGTGCTGGTGCTGGGCTCCACTGGCTCCATCGGCACGCAGGCCCTCGACGTCACAGGGCGCAATCCCGAACTGTTCCGGGTGGTCGGTCTCGCCGCGGGCGGCTCGGACCCGCGAGCCCTGGCCGCGCAGGTGATCGAGCACGAGGTCGAGGCCGTGGCGATCACCCGGTCGACGGCGGTTGAGGACCTCCAGCTCGCGCTCTACGCCGAGGCGCAGAAACGTGACTACGCGCGTGGTGAGTTCCGCCTGCCCCGGGTCTTCGCCGGACCGGACGCGGTGGAGGAACTCATCGACGCGGTGCCCGCCGACGTGGTGCTCAACGGTATGCCGGGTTCGCAGGGACTCGGACCGACTCTGGGTGCGCTGAAGAGCGGCGCGACACTCGCGTTGGCGAACAAGGAGTCACTCATCGCGGGTGGGCCTCTGGTGCGGGCCGCGGCGCGGCCGGGCCAGATCGTGCCGGTCGACTCGGAGCACTCGGCGCTCGCGCAGGCGCTGCGGGGCGGGCGTGCCGAGGAGGTCGACCGGCTGGTGCTCACGGCGTCGGGCGGCCCGTTCCGGGGTCGTACGCGGGAGCAGATGGCGAACGTCACGGTGGAGGACGCGCTGGCCCACCCGACGTGGGCCATGGGACAGCTCGTCACGATCAACTCGGCGACCCTGGTGAACAAGGGACTCGAGTTGATCGAGGCGCACCTGCTGTTCGACATCCCGTGCGAGCGGATCGACGTGGTGGTGCACCCGCAGTCGATCGTGCACTCGATGGTGACGTTCACCGACGGCTCGACGTTGGCGCAGGCCAGCCCGCCCGACATGAGGTTGCCCATCGCGCTCGCGCTGGGCTGGCCCGACCGGGTGCCGGGTGCCGTGCGGCCCTGCCGTTGGGACCAGGCGGCCACCTGGACGTTCGAGCCCGTGGACGACGTCGCGTTCCCCGCGGTGGAGCTGGCCCGCCACGTCGGCTCCGCGGGCGGGTGCCTGCCCGCCGTGTTCAACGCGGCGAACGAGCGGCTCGTCGCCGAGTTCGTCGCACACAACACCAGCTTCACGTCCATCGTGGACACTGTTGCCCAGGTCGTCGAGGCCGCTGACGAGTGGCGCCGCCCGCCCCGTGACCTGGCCGACGTCCTCGCTGCGGAACAATGGGCGCGCGACCGTGCGGCCACGATCATGTCGGGAGGGAAGTAGCGCGTGCTCGTCTACATCCTGGGGGTCGCACTCTTCGCGCTCGGCATCTGCGTGTCCGTCGCGCTGCACGAGGCCGGTCACATGGTGGCCGCCAAGTCCTTCGGCATGAAGGTGCGCCGCTACTTCGTGGGCTTCGGCCCGACGGTGTTCTCGTTCAAGCGGGGCGAGACGGAGTACGGCCTGAAGTGGATCCCGCTCGGCGGGTTCTGCGACATCGCCGGGATGACGGCGCTGGACGAGGTCACGCCCGACGAGGCTCCCCGGGCGATGTGGCGCTTCAAGACGTGGAAACGCACGGTGGTGCTCGCCGCCGGGTCGTTCACGCACTTCGTGCTGGGCTTCATCGTGCTCTACCTCATGGCCGTCTCGATGGGGCTGCCGAACATCTCCGACAAGCCGGTCATCGACGAGGTGTCCGACTGCGTGCGCAGCGCCACCACGCCGCAGGAGTGGAACGACCCGACGTGCCGGGCTTCCGATCCGGCCCCGGCCAAGGCGGCGGGGCTGAAGCCCGGTGACGAGGTGGTCGCGGTCGGTGGCACTCCCACGGAGACCTGGCAGGACCTGCTGGGCGCCGTGCAGAGGGCCGAGGGACCCACCGACGTGCGTGTGCTGCGTGACGGCGAGGCTCTGACCCTCACCGTCGACGTGGCGAGGGTGACGCGCCCCACTGCCGAGGGCGGCACGGAGCAACTGGGGGCCATCGGCGCGTCCCAGGCGCTCATGCTGCCGTACGGGCCGGGGGAGGCGTTCGGTGGCTCGGCCGCGTTCACGGGCGAGCTGTTGGTGCAGACCTGGGAACGGCTGCTGGAGTTCCCGGAGAAGATCCCGGCCGTCGTCGAGGCCATCTTCGGCGGGGAGCGTGACCCGGAGACCCCCGTCAGTGTGGTGGGCGCGAGCCGTATCGGTGGCGAGGCCGTGGAACAGGGACTGTGGGAGGTGTTCTTCCTCCTGCTCGCGAGCCTGAACTTCTTCGTCGGCATCTTCAACCTGTTGCCACTGTTGCCGCTCGACGGTGGGCACATCGCCGTGACCTGGTACGAACGAGTGCGCGACTGGATTCGCAAGCTTCGGGGCAAGGCGGCTGGCGGTCCCGTCGACTACACCAAGCTCAGCGCGGTCACGGGGGTGGTGATGGTGATCGGTGGCGCCATCGTGTTGCTCACCGTGACGGCCGACATCGTGAACCCCATCCGGCTCATCCAACAGTAGTAACGCCCGGACAGCCGGGGTCGGGCGTTCACGTATCGTGGACGTCGGCAGCCGGCTCGTCCCGGCAGTGCCTTCGGCGCAGCACGCAGTCAGCGAAAGTGCAGAGGAATCGATGACCGTCGACCTGGGTTTGCCCGCCACGCCTCCTCCCGTTCTCTCCGAACGTCGCAAGACCCGACAACTCCAGGTGGGGTCCGTCGGGGTCGGAAGCGACCACCCGATCTCGGTGCAGTCGATGACGACCACCGTCACGGCGGACGTCAACGCGACGCTCCAGCAGATCGCCGAGCTGACGGCCGCGGGGTGCGACATCGTCCGCGTGGCGTGCCCGAGTGCCGACGACGCGGAGGCGCTACCCGCGATCGCGGCGAAGTCGAAGATCCCGGTGATCGCCGACATCCACTTCCAGCCGAAGTACGTGTTCGCCGCCATCGAGGCGGGGTGCGCGGCGGTGCGCGTGAACCCGGGCAACATCAAGAAGTTCGACGACAAGGTCGCCGAGATCGCGCAGGCAGCGAAGGACCACGGGACGCCCATCCGCATCGGCGTCAACGCGGGCTCCCTCGACCCGCGCCTGCTGAAGAAGCACGGCAAGGCCACCCCGGAGGCGCTGGCCGAGTCGGCGCTGTGGGAGGCGTCGCTGTTCGCCGAACACGACTTCCACGACCTGAAGATCTCGGTGAAGCACAACGACCCGGTCGTGATGGTGCGCGCCTACGAGATCCTCGCCGAGCAGTGCGACTACCCGCTGCACCTCGGTGTCACCGAGGCGGGCCCGGCCTTCCAGGGCACCATCAAGTCGGCCGTGGCCTTCGGGGCGCTCCTGCGGCAGGGCATCGGTGACACGATCCGGGTGTCGCTGTCCGCGCCTCCCGTGGAGGAGGTGAAGGTCGGCACGCAGATCCTTCAGTCGCTGAACCTGCGGCCTCGCAAGCTGGAGATCGTGTCCTGCCCGTCGTGCGGGCGTGCGCAGGTGGACGTGTACAAGCTGGCCGACGAGGTCACCGCGGGTCTGGACGGCCTGGAGGTGCCGCTGCGGGTGGCCGTGATGGGCTGTGTCGTCAACGGTCCGGGTGAGGCCAGGGAGGCCGACCTCGGCGTGGCGTCCGGCAACGGCAAGGGCCAGATCTTCGTCAAGGGCGAGGTCATCAAGACCGTGCCCGAGCACCAGATCGTGGAGACCCTCATCACCGAGGCCATGCGGATCGCCGAGGAGAACGGGGACGTCGCGGGCAGTGGAGAGCCGGTCGTCACGGTGAGCTGATCGTTCAACACCAGGCGTGGCTAGCGTGCTACATTGGAGGTGTATCCGATGACTGGGAGGCCGCCGATGAGCGCTGCGATCGTCGACACGCCGCTGGACTGGGACGACCTGGTGCACACCTGGCGAGAGCTGGACGTTCCGGAGGGGTGGCGGCCCGAGGTGACGATCGAGGGGATCCGCATGTCGCCGCCCCCTGGGGGACAGCACAACCTGATTGCCGGCTGGGTGCATCGTCAGCTGTTGCCCGGCACGCCTGCTGGGAGCGAAGTGTTCCAGACATTGGGCATCTCGGTGCCCGTGGTCGGAGGCATCTACGTTCCGGACCTCTGTGTCGTCCCTCGGGCTCACGTGCCCGAGGGCGCTGAGTCGGTGCGTTCGGAGCACGTTCTACTGGCCGTGGAGATCACGTCCGCGGGCAACGCCAACCACGACCGGTCCCGCAAGAAGTGGGCCTACGCGCACGGCGGCATCGAGCGGTACCTGCTGATCGACCCGCACGATCCGGACGGTGCGGCCGTGACGCTGTTCTCCGAACCCGGTGACGGCGCCTACCGGCGGGCGTGCCGGATCCCCTTCGGGGAGAAGATCACGCTGGGTTCTCCCTTCGGCCTGGTGTTGGATACCGCCGAGTTCTGACGGGTTCGCGTGTGGACATCCTTCGACGGTCCCCACGAGCGGCTGTGATCTGGCAATCTTGTCGTTGTGTTGCGGCTGGCCGGTGCGAGGCTGCTCGACGAGAAGGATTACCCGGCGGTCCGTTCGCTGCTCGCGACGGATCCGGTGGGGAGCTGCATGGTGGCCGCGAGAGTCGAGATCGCCGGTCTCGATCCGTGGCGGCTGGGGGGCGAGCTCTGGGGCACCGAAGCCCGCCGCCGCGTCGGCGGGCTCCAGGGGCTGTGTTTCGCGGGCCCCAACCTGATCCCGCTGCGGGGCAACTCCGCCGCGCTGCGTTCGTTCGCCGACCGGGCGTTGCGCAGGCCGCGCGCCTGCTCGTCGCTGGTCGGCCCCGCGGACCAGGTCCTGGGACTGTGGGACGAGCTGGTGGACGAGTGGGGGCCCGCGCGTGAGGTTCGTCCCGACCAGCCGCTCATGGCGCTCGACGACACCCCGTCGGTGACACCGGACCCGGCGGTGCGCCGCGTGCGGCCGGAGGAGATCGACGTGTACTTCCCCGCGGCCGTGGCCATGTTCCGGGAGGAGGTCGGTGTCGACCCGCGCCTCGGCGACGGGGGAGCGGGTTACCGGGCGCGCGTCACCGAACTCATCGCGGCCGGGCGGGCGTTCGCGCGGTTCGAACGTGGTGAGGTCGTCTTCAAGGCCGAAATCGGCGCGATGTCCGGCAGCGTGGGCCAGATCCAGGGCGTCTGGGTGAACCCCCGGCATCGGGGACGCGGGCTCGGAGCGGCGGGCACGGCAGCCGTGGCCGACCGGCTGGTACACGGCCTCGGACGTGTCGCGAGCCTGTACGTGAACTCGTTCAACGCTCCCGCGCTGGCCGCCTACCGCAGGGTGGGGTTCCGGCAGGTCGGCCGGTACGCGACCGTGCTGTTCTAGCCGTTCTCGCGGGACGGGGCCGCTGTCAGTCGCTCCCGGCCATCGCCGCGAGCCTGCGGGCAAGCGCCCTGGTGGCCTCCCGCAGTTCCGGAGGTTCCAGCACCTCCGCCTCGAAACCCAGCCGGGCGACGTGCATAGCGAGCCAGTCCAGGTCGTCCCCGCCGACGGCGAGCACGCACCAGTCGTCCCTGTCGGCTTCGACACGACCCACCTGAGGCGGTACCAGTTCCCGCACCCGGTTCGGCGGCGCGTGCATCCGCACGCGGGCGTGGTAGCGGTACGGCGCCTCGGCCACGGACCGCTGGACGTAGGACGCAGGGTCCGGGTGCTTCCTCGGCCGGAACTGCCAGGTCGTCGCCACCACCTCGCGCATCCGGTCCAGCCGGAAGGTGCGCCAGTCGTCGCGGTCGACGTCCCACGCCATCAGGTACCAGCGGCGGCCGGTGGCGACCATCCGCACGGGCTCGACCGTGCGTTCACGTTGCCCTCCGTCGCGACCGGCGTAGGCGAACCGCACCCGCACGGTGTCCCGGCAGGCTCGCGCGAGTGTCACCAGCACCTCGGCGTCGATCTCGATGCCGGGGCCGATGAGAGGTTCGGTGGCGCTGTGCACGGCCCGTACCTCCGCGCGCAGCCGGGGCGGCATCACCTGGTCGAGCTTCGCGAGCGCACGCAGCGCCGCCTCTCCCGCTCCGGCGACCGTGCCGCCCGACGCCCACCGCAGGGACACCGCCGTCGCGATCGCCTCCTCGTCGTCGAGGAGCAGCGGTGGCAGCCGGGTGCCCGCGCCGAGCTGGTAGCCGCCGCCGACGCCCGCCGTCGCGTGTACGGGGTAGCCGAGCGTGCGCAGCCGCTCCACGTCGCGCCGCACGGAACGGTCGGTGACTCCGAGTTCCGCTGCCAGCTCGGCGGCGGTCCACGACGGTCTGCGCTGAAGCAGTGCCAAAAGCCGTAGCACCCGTTCGGTCGTCGCCTCCACTGTCACGCGGCCATCGTCGCACGAATCACGGAACGAAGCTGTCCGCTATCTGCGGAAGGCTGAAGTCATGACCGACCAGACGCAGAACGCCCTGTTGCGGGACCAGCTCGCCTGGCACTGGACCAACCAGCTCCGCAAGCGCCTCGACGGACTCACCGACGACGAGTACTTCTGGGAGCCGGTACCCGGCTGCTGGAGCGTGCGACCCCGTGGCACCGGCGTCGCCCCGGTGCAGGCCGGCGCCGGGGCGATGACCATCGACTTCGCGATGCCGGAGCCCGATCCGGCGCCGTTCACGACGATCGCCTGGCGACTCGGGCATGTGATCGTGGGCGTGCTGGCGGTGCGCAACGCCGCGCACTTCGGCCGCACGCCGACCGACTACCGGTCGTTCACCTACGCGGCGACCGCGTCCGAGGCGCTGGCCCAGCTCGACGCGGAGTACGCCACGTGGCTGGCCGGGGTGGAGTCACTCGGCGAAGCGGGTCTCGCCCGGCCGTGCGGGCAGGCGGAAGGTCCCTACGCGGAGAGCCCGATGGCGCGACTCGTGCTGCACATCCACCGCGAGGTGATCCACCATCTTTCCGAGGTCTGCCTGCTTCGGGACCTCTACCTGCACACCCAGCAGCGGACCCGGCGGGAGGCGAGCTGAGATGGCCCACGACGTTCAGGTCACGTTCGACTGTGCAGACCCGGGCGCGCTGGCGGCTTTCTGGGCCGAGGCGCTCGGCTACCGGGTACAGGACCCGCCCGAGGGCTTCGAGTCGTGGGAACAGGCCTTGGAGGCGATGGGGGTGCCGCCCGAACGCCGCAACGACGCCTCGGCGGTGGTCGACCCCGAGGGTGCGGGACCGAGGCTGTTCTTCCAGCGGGTGCCCGAGGGCAAGCAGGTCAAGAACCGCGTGCACCTCGATGTGCGCGCCGCACCCGGTCTCCGGGGCGACGCGCGGATGGCGGCGCTGGAGGCGGAGGCGGAGCGGCTCGTCTCCCGCGGCGCCACCCGGTTGCGGCGCCATGAGCCCGCTCCACCGCTGGCAGGCGGGCACATCGTGATGGCCGATCCCGAGGGCAACGAGTTCTGCCTCGACTGATCGACCGCCCAGCGGGGCCGGCACCGAGGCCCCGCCCCGCCCGCGGGTGAGCAGCGCCACGCCACGCTGCGGCAAGCGGGTGGAGCGGGCCGGGAATCGGTGCCTGCCACGGGTCGTAGGCTGGGGGACATGCCCGATCGTGCACCGTTGACACCCGGCGTCCAATCGCCGCCACGCCCCGTTCCTGCCTCCATCGCTCGCCCCGAGTACGTCGGCAAGCCCGCGCCGAAGCGCGACACCGGCAACGGCGTGCGCTCCCCGGAGGTGATCGAGGCGATGCGCAAGGCGAGTCGCATCGCGGCGCAGGCGCTGGAGGAGGGCGGTAAGGCCGTCAAGCCCGGTAACACCACCGACGACATCGACCGCGTGGTGCACGAGTTCCTGCTCGACCACGGCGCCTACCCGTCGACGCTGGGCTACCGAGGCTTCCCGAAGTCGTGCTGCACCTCGCTGAACGAGGTGATCTGCCACGGGATCCCCGACTCGACGGTGATCCAGGACGGCGACATCTGCAACATCGACGTCACCGCCTACATCGACGGCGTACACGGTGACACCAACGCCACCTTCCTCGCCGGGGATGTCTCGGAGGAGGTCCGTCTGCTGGTCGAGCGCACCCGTGAGGCCACCATGCGGGCGATCAAGGCCGTGCGTCCCGGCAGGCAGCTCAACGTCATCGGCCGGGTCATCGAGTCTTACGCCAAGCGGTTCGGCTACGGCGTCGTGCGCGACTTCACCGGTCACGGCGTCGGCCCGGCGTTCCACACCAGTCCCACGGTGCTCCACTACGAGGAGCCGTCCGTGACGACGATCATCGAACCGAACATGACGTTCACCATCGAGCCGATGATCACGCTCGGCACGATCGACTACGACGTGTGGGACGACGACTGGACGGTCACCACGAAGGACAAGAAGTGGACCGCCCAGTTCGAACACACGGTGCTGGTCACCGACGACGGCGTGGAAATCCTCACTTTGCCGTAATCCGGTGTGGTCGGACCACACGGTCGGCCACGGACTTGTAGTCCGCTCACACATGGTTGACAGGGCAGCCGGCTTCTACTGTCGGCTGTCATGTCGACCAGACCACTGACCGGGAAGACGGCCCTCGTCACCGGCGGCGCCAACGGTATCGGACGGGCCTGTGTCGCGGCCCTGAGCGAAGCCGGGGCCACGGTGCACCTCGTCGACGTCGACGGCGCCGCCGCGAAGGACGTGGCCGACACCCACGACGCCGTCGCCCACGTCGTCGACCTGACCGACCCCGACGCCGTCTCCTCGCTGCCCCGTGCCGTCGACGTCCTCGTCAACAACGCGGGTGTGCAGCACATCGCGCCCATCCAGGACTTCCCGCCCGAGAGGTTCGAGTTCCTCCAGCGGTTGATGGTCACGGCGCCGTTTCTGCTGATGCGCCACTGCCTGCCCGCCATGTACGAGCGGGGCTGGGGGCGCGTCGTGAACATCTCCAGCGTCCACGGCCTGCGCGCCAGTCCTCACAAGTCCGCCTACGTCGCGGCCAAGCACGCTCTTGAGGGACTGTCCAAGGTGGCCGCTGTGGAGGGCGCCGAGCACGGTGTCACCAGCAACTGCATCGCCCCCGGTTACGTGCGCACCGACCTGGTGACCAACCAGATCGACGCGCAGGCGGAGTCGCGGGGCATCCCCGCCGACACGGTCGTCGACGAGGTGTTCCTGCGCCGGACCGCCGTCAAGCGGCTCATCGAGCCGGGCGAGGTGGCGGCGCTGGTGCTGTGGTTGTGCAGCGACGAGGCGAGCTACCTCACCGGCGCCTCGATTCCGCTCGACGGCGGCTGGACCGCCACCTGAACGTCCCTTCCCCGTCCCCGTCAGCACAACGGAGTGGTGATCAACATGTCCTCACAGAGAACGTCGATCAAGCGGGTCGTCGGCGCCAGCATGATCGGCACCACAGTTGAGTGGTACGACTTCTTCCTCTACGGCTCGGCCGCGGCGCTCGTCTTCAACACCCAGTTCTTCCCCGAGAGCGACCCGCTGGTCGGCACGATGCTGGCGTTCGCGACCCTGGCCGTGGGCTTCGTCGCCAGGCCGCTCGGCGGTCTGGTCTTCGGCCACTACGGCGACAAGGTCGGTCGCAAGAAGCTGCTCGTGCTCAGCCTGCTGTTGATGGGCGGCGCGACCTTCGCCATGGGCCTGTTGCCCACCTACGCCACGATCGGTGTGGGTGCGCCGATCCTGCTGGTGATACTGCGGTTGATCCAGGGCTTCGCCGTCGGCGGCGAGTGGGGCGGCGCGGTGCTCATCGTCTCGGAGCACGGTGACGACCGCAGGCGCGGCTTCTGGGCCTCGTGGCCGCAGGCGGGCGTCCCGGCGGGCAACCTGCTGGCCACGGCGGTGCTGGCCGTCCTCGCGGTGGTGCAGAGCGACGAGGCGTTCAACTCGTGGGGCTGGCGGATCCCGTTCCTGCTGTCCGGTGTGCTGGTGCTGATCGGCATGTGGATCAGGCTCGCGGTCGAGGAGTCCCCGGTCTTCGTGGAGGCCGTGAAGAAGGCGGGGAAGCAGGCGGCTCCGGAGAAGGCTCCCATCGTGACGGTGTTGAAGCACAGTTGGCGCCAGGTGCTCATCGCGATGGGTGCCCGGTTCGCCGAGAACGTCTCCTACTACGTCATCACCGCGTTCGTGCTCGTGTACCTGACCACGCACCTGGAACTGCCCAAGTCGCTCGGCCTGAACGCGGTGCTGGTCGGCTCGGCCGTCCACTTCGTCACCATCCCCATGTGGGGCTGGCTCTCCGACGTCGTCGGCCGCCGGACGGTCTACCTCTTCGGCACCGTGGGCATGCTGGTGTGGAGCTTCCTGTTCTTCCCGATGCTCGACGGGGCGACTCCGCTCGCCACGATCGCAGCGGTGTCGATCGGTCTGTTCCTGCACGGCGCGATGTACGGGCCGCAGGCGGCGTTCTTCTCGGAGCTGTTCGGCACCAGGGTGCGTTACTCCGGGGCGTCGATCGGCTACCAGCTCGCGTCGATCGCGGCAGGTGGTGTCGCGCCGCTGATCGCCACGGCACTGCTCAACTCCTATGGTTCCAGCCTGCCCATCTCGATCTACGTGGCGGTCACCTGCGTGGTGACGTTCATCGCCGTCTACCTCGCGAAGGAGACCCGTGGTACCTCGCTCGCCGACACGGACCGCGAGCCTTCGGTGGCAGCATGAGCTGGTGACCCACACACGTCCGGAGGACGGTATGGCCGCCCGGCGGTTGCTGGAGCTGCTGTCCGCGGGCGCGAGCAGCGACGAGCTCGCCCGGGTGCCCGCGGACAGCGCCACCATGCAGCTGGCCATGCACATCCGGCGGACGCTCGACGCGCACAGTCGGCGGGAGGCGGAGCTCACGGCGCTGTTCGCCACCGCGAGCGACCTGGCGAGGCTACGCGACCTCGACGCCGTGCTGCGTTCGATCGTGCGCCGGGCCCGCATGCTGTTGGGAGCGGACGTCTCGTACCTCACGTTGAACGACCACTCCGACGACGGCAGCACGTACATGCGCGTCACCGACGGTTCCGCCTCCGCCCTGTTCCAGCAGCTCCGGCTCGGGGTGGGGGAGGGGCTCGGTGGCCTGGTGGCGCAGACCGCCCGCCCTTACGCCACCCGCGACTACCCGAACGACGAGCGGTTCGACCACACGGGACCGATCGACCGCGCGGTGAACGACGAGGGCCTCATCGCGATTCTCGGGGTTCCCCTGTCGCTCGGGGAGCGCGTGATCGGTGTGCTGTTCGCCTCGGAGCGGCGACCACGGTCGTTCTCGCCGGACGAGGTGGCGCTGCTGTCCTCGTTCGCCGACCACGCCGCCATCGCCATCGACAACGCGCGGTTGATCGAGGAGAGCACGGCGGCGCTCGCGGAACTGGGTGCGGCCAACGAGACCATCAAGGCCCACCACGAGAGCCTGGCCAGGGCACAGGACGCGCACGACCGGCTCACCGAACTCGTTCTCGGTGGTGCGGACGTGCCCGAGGTCGCGGCTGCGGTGGCGTCGATGCTGGGCGGCGGCATCGTCGTGTGTGACGCCGACGGCGCGGAGCTCGGCCGCTCCGGGGCCGGGCGGGTGCGGGCACCGGGACGAGCGCTCTCGCGGGCGCTCGTCGCCTCCCGTTCGGCGGGCAAGGCCATCGCCGAAGGGGACGTGTGGGTGTGTGCGGTGATGGCGGGACCGCAACTGCTGGGCAGCATCACCCTCACCGGCCGCCCCGATCTCGCCGACGCCGATCGCAGGTTGTTCGAGCGTGCGGGCGTGGTGACGGCGCTGTTGTTGCTGCTTCGACGCTCGGCCGCCGAAGCGGAGGACCGGGTGCGGGGCGAACTCGTGGCCGACCTGCTCACCGCACCCGAACGTGACCCGGCGACGCTGCTCGACCGGGGACGTCGGTTGGGTGTGGACCTCACCGAGCCCCACGCCGTGCTGACCCTCCACGCGGAAGGGGTGTCCCGGGCCCGGCTGGCATCGGTGGTCGCCCGCCGCGCGGCACTGGCCGGGGTGTTCGCGGAGCAGGTGGTGATGCTCGCGACCACCGACCGCCCCGGAGAGCTGGCGTGCCGGACGGCCGCCGAACTCACCTCGTCCCTGGGACGCCCGGTGACCGTGGGCGCGGCGGGCCCCGCGTCGGGACCCGCGGAGCTGGCCCGCGCCCACGCCGAGTCGGTGCGCTGCGTGCGCGCCCTGCTGGCTCTCGGCAGGCACGGGCACGGCGCGGCACCGGAGGACCTCGGCTTCGTGGGACTCGTACTGGGCGACCGCACCGACGTCGAGGCGTTCGTGCGCTCCACTCTCGGGCCCGTGCTGGACTACGACTCCGCCCGTGGGACCGAGCTGCTGCGGACACTGCGCGCCTACTTCGCCGCAGGGGGCAATCTCACGCGTGCCAAGGACCGGTTGCACGTCCACGTCAACACGGTCGCGCAACGGTTGGAACGGATCGGTTCGCTCCTCGGTGCCGACTGGCAGCAGCCGGACCGCGCGCTCGAACTCCAACTGGCCCTGCGGCTGCACACGCTGTCCGGCTGAGGGCAGTCCGGTCTCAGCCGTTGCCTGCGGGATGCCGGGCGAGCAGCTCGTCCAGGAACTCGCGGGTGTGCCGTGCCGCGCGCTCGGGATCGCGCTCGGCGATGGCGGCCACGATGCTTCGGTGGTCGACGGGTTCCGGGCTGTGCTCGTCGGCGCGCGAAGTGGTCGCGACACAGGCGACCACCAGCTCCGTCAGCCCCCGGTAGAGTTCGAGGAGCACGCTGTTGTGCGCTGCCTCGACCATCGCCAGGTGGAACTCGGTGTCGGCGCGGGCGAAGTCGTCCACGTCGCCGTCCGACCACACGCGGTCGCGTTCGGCGAGCAGCTTCGACAGCGTGGCGAGGTCGGAGTCCGTACGTTCCGTCGCGGCCAGTCGCGCCGCCTCGACCTCGAGGATGCGGCGCACCTGCAACGCCTCCCGCAGTCGTGAGCCGCACAGCCTGCGCAGCGCCCCGGACACCTCGCTGGTGGCCCTGACGTAGGTGCCGTCTCCCTGCCTGACCTCCAGCAGGCCGCTGTGCGCGAGGGCGCGGACGGCTTCCCGCACGGTGTTGCGTCCCACGCCGAGTGTCGCGGCGAGCTCGGGTTCGGTGGGTATCCGTTCCCCGATCGCCCATTCCCCCCGCCGTACCGCGCCACGCAGTTGCTCGATGACCTGGTCGACGAGACCTGTCCGCCGGGTGGAGGACAACGGCACGTGAACATCCTTTCAGCCGATCATCCTATGAATTTGCTACGGTACCGGACATGTCGATCGACCGCGAGGCATCCGTGCGGGACCTGACCGGCTCCGGCGATTCCGGTGCCGGAGCCCAGCCAACCGACCGCACGGGTCTCGTGCTCGGTGGCGCCCTGCTGGCCGTCGCCGTGGTGCTGGCCGCGCTGAACCTGCGACCCGCGATCACCTCGGTGGGTTCGGTGCTCGACGAGGTGCGCGACGGCCTGGGTGCCTCCGCCACCTGGGCGGGCGCGTTGACCACGTTGCCCGGGTTGTGCTTCGCGGTGGCCGGACTCGCCGCACCGCTCCTGGCCCGGCGGATCGGCCTGCGGGCCGCCGTCGCGGCGGCGTTGCTGGCACTGGGCGTCGGCCTCGTCCTGCGGGTGCTCGACGGCCCGTTCGTGGTGCTCGGTGGAACGCTGGTGGCCTGCACCGGTATCGCGCTGGCCAACGTCCTGATCCCCGTGGTCGTCAAGGCGTCGTTCGCCGCCAGGGTGGGGTTGATGACCGGCGTCTACACCGCCGCGCTGCAACTCGGCGGCGCGTTGGGTTCGTCGGTGACGCCCCCGCTGGAGCCGGTCTTCGGCGGGTGGCGGGGCGCGCTGGCGAGTTGGGCGGTGCTCGCGGTCGTGGCCTTGGTGTTGTGGCTGGTCGCCACAACGAGGGCCTCCGTGCTGCGAAGCAGGCAGGAAGGGCCCGACGGCGGTGGGCGTGGTCGCCGGTCGCTGCTGCGGGTACCGCTGGCCTGGGTCGTCACCGTGTTCTTCGGCTGCCAGTCGTGCCTGGCCTACATCGTCATGGGCTGGTTGCCCCAGGTCCTCATGGACGCGGGTGTCAGCCGGGGCGACGCGGGCCTGCTGCTCGGCCTCGTGTCGTTGCTGGGGCTGCCCGTCAGCCTCACCATCCCGGCCATCGCCGCTCGCCGGGGAAGCCAGAGCGGGTGGATCGTGCTGCTCGGCCTGCTGGGCATCGCGGGCATTCTCGGGCTGATGCTCGCGCCGTCGGCCTCACCTCTGCTCTGGTCGGTGCTGCTGGGCCTCGGCATGAGCGTGTTCTCGCTGGCCCTCACCACCATCGCGCTGCGAGCCAGGGACAGCGCCGACACGGCCGCCCTGTCCGGAATGGCGCAGGGCTTCGGCTACCTGCTGGCCGCCGCGGGGCCGTTCCTGTTCGGTCTGCTGCACGACGTCACCGACGGCTGGACCGTGCCGTTCGTGTTCCTGCTCGTCGTGGTGGTCACGCAGATCGTCTTCGGTTACGTCGCCGGGCGGCCCCGGTACGTCTGAGCCGCGTCAGTCGTTCAACGGCAACGCCAGCAGTGCGTTCTCGACCAGCTCCGGCATCGCCGGGTGGATCCAGTACTGCCCGCGGGCCATCGAGGTGGCGTCGAGTCCGAAGCTCATGGCCTGGACGAGCGGCTGGAGCAGAGTCGGCGCCTGCGCACCGATGATGTGTGCGCCGAGCAGCTGCCCGGTGTCCGGGTCGGCGAGCAGCTTCGCGAACCCGGTGGTGTCCTCCATCGCCCAGCCGTAGGCAATCCCGGCGTACTCCTGGGTGGCCGTCACGTACCGGATCCCGCGGGCGGCGGCGTCGCGCTCGGTCAGGCCGACGGACGCGATCTGCGGCGAGGTGAACACCGCGTGCGGCACGAACCGGTGGTCCGCGGTCACGGGGTCGTCGGGGTGCAGGAGGTTGTGCTGCACGACCCGGGCCTCGTGGTTGGCGACGTGCTTCAGCTCGTACGGCGACGACAGGTCACCGAGCGCGTAGACGCCCTCCACCTCCGTGCGCTGGTGGTCGTCCACGACGACGTGTCCGCTGGGGAGGGTGGAGATGCCGGTGGCGGCGACGTCGAGGAGATCCGAGTTCGGCCTGCGGCCCGTGGCGACGAGCAGCAGGTCGCCCTCGACGGTCTCGGCGCCCCCGGGGCCCTCCAGGTCGAGCGCCACACCGTCGGTGGTGCGGCGAGCCTTCACCGTGCGCCGGTTCAGCCGCACGTCGAAGCGTTGCGAGGCGAGATCGGTGAACCGCCGGCTGATGTCGTCGTCCTCCTGGCGAAGGAGCGCGCCGGAGCGCGCGACGACGGTGACGTCGACCCCGAACGACGCGAACACGTGGGCGAACTCGGCGCTGACGAACCCGCTGCCCAGGATCACGACCCGGCGTGGCAGTTCGTCGATGCGCATCACGGTGTCGGACGTGTGGTAGTCGACGTCGGCGAGGCCGGGGATGTCGGGCACGGTCGCCCGCCCGCCGGCCGCCAGCACGAACGCCTCGGCGGTGAGCGTCTCCTCGCCGTCGGCCAGGCGAACGGTGAGTTCCTTGTGCCCGGTGAAACGGGCCTCGCCCTCGTACACGGTGACGTTCGCGTTGTCCTCGTGCTCGACGCGGTAACGTCGCCCGCCCTCGGCGATGGGGTCGATACGGCCGAACACCCGGTCGCGGATCTCGCGCCACCGCACGTTCCGCAGTTCCAGGTCGACCCCGAGCCCGGCGGCGGACGCCGGAGCGGCGGCCAGGTCGGCGGGGTAGACGAACATCTTCGTGGGAATGCAACCCACGTTCAGGCACGTGCCGCCGAACACCCCCTTCTCCACGATGGCGACCTTCCGGTCGGCGAAGCGGGCGTCGAGGATCGAGTTGCCCGATCCCGTCCCGACGATGACGAGGTCGTAGTGGGGCACGGCGGCACCTTTCAGGGTCGGCACGACGACGTGGCCGGGTCTCGGCCACGCCACTGGACTCGAACGGGGAAGCCGACCGCATTGTTCCCCTCCCCGGTGTGACACCGAAGCGGGGGAGGGGCGCCGGTGGTTCCCGATGCGCGGCACGGTCGGTGTACCCGCCTCACCCGGCTCGCGGTAATCCACCCCTTTCAGTGACAGCACGTGACGTCAGTTCGACTTAGAGTGTTCGTGTCCGACAGGAGGGGAGACCAAGCGTGCTCACGAACATCCGACGTCGACTCGGGGTGGCCTTGACGGTGCTGAGCGGAGCGGTGTGCGCATCGGCGGGCCATGCCGCCGGAATGCAACCCATCGTGGGCGGTGAGTCGGTGTCCCTGGAGGACTATCCGTACGCCGTGTACCTCGTCGACGACAGGGGCAACCAGTACTGCGGTGGCACGGTGATCTCGGCGACCGAGGTCCTCACCGCCGCCCACTGCGCGCTCGCCGTGCGGGAGTCCGACCTCGGTGTGGTGGTGGGTCGCGAGCGGATCGCCTCGAACCAGGGCGAGGAGGTCGGCGTCGACGACGTGTGGGTGGCGCCGGGATACCGCGATCCGCTCTCCGGCGACGACATCGCCGTGCTCACGCTCTCCGAGTCGGTCTCCGCGCCCGCCGCGCGGCTGCCGCGGAGCTCCGACGACCACCTGTACGAGCCGGGCACCATGGCCACCGTCGTGGGGTGGGGACGGCTGTTCGAGAACGGGCCGAAGCCCGGTTCGCTGCGCGCCGCCGACGTACCGCTGGTCTCGGACAGCGAGTGCTCGGACGTGTTCCGTTCGTTCGACGCGGACACGATGGTGTGTGCCGGACACGAGTCGGGCGGCGTCGACGCCTGTCAGGGCGACTCCGGTGGTCCGCTGCTGGTGGACGGCACCGTGATCGGCATCGTGTCGTGGGGTGCCGGGTGTGCCGAGCCCGGCACGCCCGGGGTCTACACGCGGATGTCGACCTACGCCGACGACGTCAGGGCGGACCTGGTACGCAGTACGGGTGACTGATTCAGCTGTTCCCACTCGCTCTGACCAGCTCACCGTCACCACCCGCTTGGCCCCGGAGCTGACCGCGGCCGAGCTCTACGCGCTGTTGCGGCTTCGGGTGGACGTCTTCGTGGTCGAACAGGAGTGCCCCTATCCGGAACTCGACGGCAAGGACCTGCTGCCGGGCACCCGCCACGTGTGGGCAACGACGTCCGACGGGCGCGTCGCGGGCTGTCTTCGCGTGCTCGCCGAGGACGGCGGCGTCCAGCGGATCGGGCGGGTGTGCACGGCCGGGTTCGCCCGCGGAACCGGCGTCGGAGCCCTGCTGATGGGTGCGGCGATGGAACTGGTCGGCGACGCGGAATGCGTGCTCGACGCCCAGACGTACGCCACCGGTTTCTACGCGCGGTTCGGTTTCCAGCCCGAGGGCGAGGAGTTCCTCGAGGACGACATCCCGCACATCACGATGCGCCGACGCTGACGCGTCCCTCTCAGCGTCGGGCGTCGGGCGGGGCGGTCTCGGTGACGACGGCGACGGCGCGGTCGACGTCCGAATCGGAGAGGTCCGCCCTCGCGGTCAGGCGGAGGCGCGACACACCGTCGGGCACCGACGGCGGGCGGAAACACCCGACGCGCACACCCCGCTCCGCGCAGTCGGCCGCCCATGCCGCGGCCTCGTTCGGCCCCGGTGCACGCACCGACACCACGGCCCCTTCGGGCACGCTCACCGCGAACCCGGCGTCCGCCAAGCGGGCGGACAGCTCGCTCGCCCGGCCGCGGACCCGTTCGGCCAGTTCCGGTTCGTCGCGCAACGCTCGCAGGGCCGCGAGCGCCGCCGCGGCGCTGGCCGGGGCGAGCGCCGTGTCGAAGATGAAGCTCCGAGCCGTGTCCACCAGGTGTTTGATCACCCGCCGAGGACCGAGGACGGCACCTCCCTGCGCACCCAGTGACTTCGACAGCGTCACGGTGGTGATGACGTCGGGTTCGCCGGCGAGGCCCGCGGCGTGTACGGCACCGCGGCCTCCTTCGCCGAGGACACCGAGGCCGTGGGCGTCGTCCACCAACAGCGCCGAGGAGTGCCGCCGGCACACGGCCGACAGTTCGCGCAGCGGCGCCAGATCACCGTCCACGGAGAACACCGAGTCGGTGACGACGAGAGCGCGTTGCTTGCGCCGGGTCGCGAGTGCGTGCTCGACCGCGTCCGGACTGGTGTGGGCCACCGCGGCGACGTCCGCCCGGGAGAGCCGGCACCCCTCGATCAGGGACGCGTGGATGTAGGCGTCGGTGACGATGGCCGCGTCCCGACCCGTCAACGCCGTCACGGCGCCGAGGTTGGCGGTGAAACCCGACGAGAAGACCAGCGCCGCCTGTGCGCCGCAGAACCGGGCCAGTTCGTACTCCAGCTCGGCGTGGACCTCGGTCGACCCGGTGACCAGCCGCGAACCCGTGGCGCCCGCGCCCCACTTCAACGCCGCCGCGGCGGCGGCCCCGGCGACGCGCTTGTCGCGGGCGAGGCCGAGATAGTCGTTGCCCGCGAGATCGAGCCGCTCCGACTCGGTGGTGCGCGGGGTCAGCGTGCGGACCAGGCCCGCGTCGGCGCGCCGTGCCGCGGCGTCGTCGAGCCAGTCGAACACGTGCTCCGGTGGTGTTGCCGTGCGAGGTGGACCGGGTGCGTTCACGCTGGCAGTCTCGCACCGGGGCGGGAGGAAGGAGGAACAGGGTGAGCGACGACGCACGGCGGTTGCTGCCGATGCCCGAGGACTGGCACCGGGCGTTGGCGGTGGTGGCCCATCCCGACGACATGGAGTACGGCTGCTCCGGCGCCATCGCCAGGTGGACGGACGAGGGCCGTGAGGTGGTGTACCTGCTGGCCACCCGGGGAGAAGCCGGTATCGACGACATGCCGCCCGAGGAAGCCGAAGTGGTGCGCGAGCGGGAGCAGACCGCGAGCGCCCACGTGGTGGGGGTCGAACGGGTGGAGTTCCTCGACTACCCCGACGGCGTGGTCGAGTACGGCCTCGACCTGCGCCGCGACATCGCCGCGGCGATCCGTCGACACCGGCCCGAACTCGTGGTGATCACCAATCATCGGGAGAACTGGCCGGGCGGCGGGCTCAACATGGCCGATCACCGGCACGTGGGCCAGGCCACCCTCGACGCGGTGCGGGACGCCGGAAACCGCTGGGTGTTCCAGGACCTGCGCTCCGAGGGGCTCCACCCGTGGCAGGGGGTCCGGTGGGTGGCGGTGGCGGCCTCACCGATGTCCACACACGCGGTCGACATCACCGCGACGTTCGAGCGTGCTGTGGAATCGCTGCACCGCCACCGCGCCTACCTGGAAGGGCTCGGACAGACCGAGGACGACGCGCGCCGGTTTCTCCGCGAGTACGCCGAGGCGTGTGGTCGCCGCTTCGGCGGCGTGCTCGCCACGGAGTTCGAACTCATCGCCCTGTGAGCCGCGCCGTCAGGCCACGGCGTTCTGACGGCCTCCGGGCCCACGTCGTGGCCCGCGTCCCCGAGTGGAGTGCGGTCGCCGACCGGGGCCGCCCGGACGGGACGGACGGTGTGGGCGCACGCGTTCGACCACGGGTACACCGCTCGGGGTGCGCGCGCCGGTGATCCGGGCCAGTTCCGCGTCGCCGGGTCGCACCGTCGCGTACTGCGGCCGCACGCCGGCCTGGTCGGTCATGCGGCGAACGGTGCGGCGCTGCTCGCGCGTCACCAGGGTCACGACGGTGCCCGAGGCACCCGCCCTCGCGGTACGGCCGGCACGGTGCAGGTAGTCCTTGTGGTCGGCCGCCGGGTCGACGTGGAGCACGAGGCTCACGTCGTCGACGTGGATGCCGCGAGCCGCGACGTCGGTGGCCACCAGCACGGGGACCCGGCCACTGCGGAAGTCGTCGAGCACCCGGTTGCGCTGACCCTGGGTCTTGCCGCCGTGCAACGCGCCCGCGTGGACCCCGCTGGCGCGCAGCCGGGTGGCGAGCCGGTCGACGTGGTGCTTGGTACGCACGAACAGGATCGTGCGTCCCTCCCTCGCGGCGATCTCCGTGACGACGGCCTGCTTGTCGCGGTGGTCCACCTGAAGGAGGTAGTGGTCCATGGTGTCCACGCTCGCGGTGGCGGGCGCGACCGAGTGGGTGACCGGATCGGTGAGGTAGGCACGGACGAGGTTCTCCACGGCGCCGTCGAGCGTCGCCGAGAACAGCAGGCGCTGCCCGTCCCGGGGGGTCAGGTCGAGGATCTCCCGCACCTGGGGCAGAAAGCCCATGTCGGCCATCTGGTCGGCCTCGTCGAGCGCGACCATCTCGACGCCGTCGAGCACGCAGGTGCCCTGCCTCACGTGGTCGGACAGGCGGCCCGGCGTGGCGATCAGCAGATCGACGCCGCGGGCCAGCGCGTCCACCTGGCGCTGCATCGACATGCCGCCCACGGCGGTGCGGCACCACAGTCCCGCCGCCTTGGCGAGCGGGACGAGCGCGTCCGCCACCTGCATGGCGAGTTCGCGGGTGGGGACGAGCACGAGCGCCCTCGGTCGCCGGGCCGGGGCCTTGCCGCCGTGCAGGCGGGTCAGCAGCGCGAGGCCGAAGGCCAGCGTCTTGCCCGACCCGGTCTGCGCGCGGCCGAGCACGTCACGCCCGGCGAGTGCGTCGGGCAGGGTGGCCGACTGGATGGGGAACGGGGTCTCCATCCCCGTTTTCCGCAGGGCGCTGTGCAGCGGCTGGGGGAGATTCAGGTCGGCGAACGTGATCGCCGGGGACGTCGGGCGTGATGTCACGGGGGTTTCTGTCACTGATGCCTCTCGGACGTGGCGCGTCACAAGGAGGCCCGACTGCCCGGTTTGAGGCAGGCCGCGACGGATTGCGGTGGGCGTGACCAAGGACGAACCCGGCGCGTGAACGCGCCGTTGACGGGATGAATCGCACCGTGATGCGGCACTGGCGGCCGGACGGTGCACGACGAGTCTACCCGAGATCACGCGCGTGCCGCTGGCAGCCGAGCAGCGCGGGGAAAGACCTTGCTCGCCCGCCGCCGGTATTGCGAGGCTTGCGGCCATGCGAGTGATCGTGATCGGTTCGGGCATCGGGGGAGCGTCGTGCGCTTACCACCTCGCCCGGCGCGGGGTGGAGACCGTCGTGGTGGACGCACGCGAGAGCGGGGCGGCGACCTCGGCGGGGGCGGGCATCATCTGCCCGTGGACGTCGCGGCGGGCCGGAGAGGCCGAGCTCTCGGTGGCGGGGAGCGCAGGCGCCTACTACCCGACCCTGATCGGTGAGCTCGCCGACGACGGCGAACCCGACACGTCGTTCGAGATCGTCGGTGGGCTGGTGGTCTCGGACGACGGTACCGCGCTGACCGAGGTGGCCGAACGACTCTCGCGGCGCGCACAGCGGTGGCCGGAACTCGGAGAGGTGAACGTGCTCGGCCCGGCGGAGGCCCGTGCGTTGTTCCCTCCACTGGCCGCGGACCTCGGTGCCGTGCACGTCTCCGGCGCCGGGCGCGTGGACGGCAGAGCCCTGCGAGCGGCGTTGCTGAGGGCGGCCGAACGGCACGGGACGCGCGGGCTGAGCGGCCGGGCGGAACTCGTCACCTCGGACGGGAAGGTCCGGGGAGTCGTGGTCGCGGGGGAGCGGGTGGACGCCGACGCGGTGGTCGTGTCGGCTGGGGCGTGGAGTCCGGCCGTGCTGGCAGCGCTCGGGGTGGACGTCCCGGTCGAGCCGCAGCGGGGGCAGATCAGCCACTTCGAGCTGCCCGGTACGGACACGTCGGCGTGGCCGGTGGTGCTGCCCCCGACGGGCCACTACCTGCTGGCCTTCCCCGGCTCCCGGGTGGTGGCGGGGGCGACGCGGGAGACGGGATCGGGCTTCGACGACCGCGTCACGGCCGAGGGTCAGCGTGAGGTACTCGATCACGCGCTCCGCGTCGCACCGGGACTCGCCACGGCGACGCTCGCCGAGACGCGGGTCGGATTCCGCCCCGCCACGCCGGACGGGCTGCCGGTGATCGGTGCCCTCGACGGACACCCGGAGGTGGTCCTGTCCACCGGTTTCGGACCCTCGGGGCTCACGGTGGCGCCGTACGCGGGGCGGCTCGCGGCGCAGGTGGTGCTGGGCGAGCAGCCGGAGACCGCGCTCGACGCCGTGAGCCCGGAGCGGTTCACGCGCCGGTGACGACCTCCAGGGCCGTTTCGGACACCTGCTCACACGGGATGCCCGCGGCCCTGGCCACCTCGACGAGGTCCTTCGGGGTCGTCGGTTCGGCCGCGGTGGTGGCGAGCGCGGCGGCGAGCCTGCCCTTGTGGGCCTTGTTGTGGTGACTGACCGTCTTACGGCGGCCGTGCGCGTCCTCGGTGACGACGCGCACGGTCACCGCGCCGGGGATGCGGGCGAGGGAGGCGTAGGCGCCCGAACGCAGGTCCACGACGAGCTCGTCGACGTCGGCCAGCACCGGTTCGAGCACCGGCCGCCACACCGAGCGCAGCGATCCGATGCCGGGCAGCGTGGAGCCGCCCGACAGCCGGTAGGCGGGGATCGGGTCATCCGCCCGTACCACGCCGAACAGGGCCGAGGCCACCGCGAGACGGCGGTGTGCCCGCTCCCGCCGCGCACCGGTGAGGCCGTCCGCTCCGAGGGCGTCGTAGAGCACACCCGTGTAGCGCAGGACGGCCGGGGTCGTCGACGACGACCACAGCCGCGCGTTGCGTTCCACCTCGCCGCGCTGCCGCTCGGACAGACCCAGCGCCGACAGGCTGGCAGGCACGTCGCCCGCCAGCTCCACGAGTGCGTCGGCCAGCTTGCGCCGTACCGGGTTCAGTTCGGGGAACGAGAGTGAGTCCAGGTCGAGGCAGCGGTCGTCACCACCGTCGGCCTTGGTTTCGGAGGGAGGCAGCAACACGAGCACGGCGGGCAGCCTAACGGCCGGCAGGCGTCACCACAGGCCAGCCCGTCGCGGCCGTGGCCTCCTCGGACTTTTCGGACTTCCGGGACTCAGTCGTGCTGCGAGACGCAGAACTCGTTGCCCTCCGGATCGGCCAGCACGGTCCAGGTCAGGCCGGGGACCTCGTGTTCGGCCAGCTCGGTGGCTCCCAACCCGACCAACCGCCTGACCTCGGCTCCGCGGTCGTCGGCGGCGAGGTCGACGTGCACCCGGTTCTTGCCCTGCCGCGGTTCGGCCACGCGCTGCAGGGACAGTGACGTGCCCTTCTCGTCGGCCGAGGACAGCACCAGGTACTCCCCGTCGAAGTCGACGGTCACCGTCCAGCCCAGGGCCTGCGTCCAGAAACCGGCCAGCACGCGAGGGTCGGTGCAGTCGATCGTGACGTTCTCCAGCGACAGTGTCATGGCGCGACGGTAGTGACGGGCACCGACAAATCCCGGTTGCGGCAGCTCGGAAGGTGCCTACTAGTCTTCGATACACCCTTTTTTCCGGGCAGTCCCGTGCCGAAACGCCAAGGAGAACACCGTGATCACCAGGATGTCGTCACTGTTCCTGCGCACCCTGCGTGAGAACCCTGCCGACGCCGAGGTGCCCAGCCACAAACTGCTGGCCAGGGCCGGATACGTGCGGCGGGTCGCTCCGGGCGGATACTCCTGGTTGCCGCTGGGCCTGCGGGTGCTGCGCAACATCGAGGCGATCGTGCGCGAGGAGATGGACGCCATCGGCGCGCAGGAGATCCAGCTGCCCGCCCTGCTGCCGAAGGAGCCGTACGAGAAGTCGGGCCGCTGGACCGAGTACGGCCCCAGCGTGTTCCGCCTCGTCGACCGCAAGGGAGCCGACTACCTGCTCGGCCCCACGCACGAGGAGCTGTTCACGCTCACGGTGAAGGGCGAGTACTCCTCGTACAAGGACTACCCGGTCATCCTCTACCAGATCCAGACGAAGTACCGCGACGAAGCGCGCCCCCGCGCGGGCATCCTGCGCGGTCGCGAGTTCGTCATGAAGGACTCCTACTCGTTCGACCTGGACGACGAGGGACTGCAGCGGTCGTACCAGCTCCACCGCGACGCCTACATCAGGATCTTCGACCGGGTGGGCTTGGACTACGTCGTCGTCTCGGCCACGTCCGGCGCCATGGGCGGCTCGGCCTCGGAGGAGTTCCTGGCCGTCTCCGAGACGGGTGAGGACACCTATGTCCGCAGCACCGAGTCGGGTTACGCGGCCAACGTGGAGGCCGTGGTCACTCCCGCGCCGCCCGAGCAGTCCGTGGAAGACAAGCCGGCCGCGCAGGTGCACTACACGCCGGGGACGCCCACCATCGAGACGCTGGTGGACTTCCTCAACGACGCCGGCATGGGCCGGACCTTCACCGCCGCCGACACGCTGAAGAACGTCCTGGTGAAGACGCGCATGCCGGGGGAGAAGGACTGGAAGCTGCTCGGCGTCGGTGTGCCCGGCGATCGCGAGGTCGACATGAAGCGGCTGGAGGCGTCGCTCGAACCCGCCGAGGTCGAACTGCTGGAGGACACCGACTTCGCGGCCAACCCCTTCCTCGTCAAGGGCTACATCGGGCCCGGAGCGCTGCAGGCCAACGGCGTGCGGTACCTGGTGGACCCGCGCGTGGTGCGCGGCACCGCGTGGGTGACGGGCGCGGACAAGCCCGACCACCACGTCGTGGACCTGGTGTGCGGGCGTGACTTCACCCCGGACGGCACCGTGGAGGCCGCCGAGGTGCGGGAGGGGGACGCCTCCCCGGACGGCAAGGGCACGCTGGTGGCCGCGCGCGGCATCGAGATCGGTCACATCTTCCAGCTCGGCCGCAAGTACGCCGACGCGTTCGCCCTCGACGCGCTGGGCCCCGACTCCAAGCCGGTCCGCGTCACGATGGGCTCGTACGGCATCGGGGTCTCGCGGCTCGTGGCGGCGATCGCCGAGCAGCACCACGACGAACTGGGCCTGGTGTGGCCGCGTGCGGTGGCGCCCGCCGACGTGCACGTGGTCGTCGCGGGTAAGGACGAGAGCATCGCCGAGGGCGGTGAGCGGATCGCCGCGGCGCTGTCCGAACAGGGCGTGCGGGTTATGCTCGACGACCGTAAGGCCACTCCCGGCGTGAAGTTCGCCGACGCCGAACTGATCGGTGTCCCGACGATCGTGGTCGTCGGTCGTGGTCTGGCCAAGGGCGTCGTCGAGGTCAAGGACCGCGCCACGGGTGAGCGCACCGATGTCGCCGTGGATTCGGTCGTGGACCATCTGCTGGAGCTCGTGCGCCGGTAAACTCTCACCCTTATGGGGTGGTTCCGCAGACGTAGCAGTCGACCGTACGGCTACGAGGACCGGGCCGCGCTCAAGGGGTTCGGCGGATACGAGCCGGCCGAGCCGACACCGCCGACGGTCGGGGTGTCACCGCACACCCCGACACCCTCGGGATCGAATCCGCCCGTCGGACCGGCACTCCCGGAGCCACCCGAGGCCCTCCCGCCCCGACGAGCGCGCCGACGGAGCGGACTCCCGTTACCGTCGTCCAGACTGCTCGGGTGGTTCGTCTACGTCGTCGGCTTCGGCGTCGTTTCCGCCGTCATCAGCCTGAACACGGACAGCGGCCACGAGGCGACGTCGGACGGCGCCCCCGCGGACGCGGCCGTGGCTCCGAGGCGGATGCCGGAGACGCGTGTCGTCGTCCCCGCAGCGGTGTCCGGGTGGCAGCCGGTAGTGCAGACCGAGGGCGTCTACGCCTACGACGTGCCACCGGACTGGGTGCCGGAACCGGGGATGGTGCACGGATGGGAGTCGGACGGTTCCCGATTCGCTCTCGTGACGAGCGCGTTGGTCGGTGAGGGGTTCTGTGACCGCGACGAGGACGTCCAACGCGGCGGTAGTGGCATGACGGCGACGCCGGGCGACGATGCCGCCGCTGCGGCGGTCGCCACGGTCGAGGAACTCGCGCGCCGCGCCTACACGCCCGACGGCGGGTCGGAGCCGACCGTCGAGTTGGTCGAGCAGCGATCCGTCGAGGTGTCGATCGAGGGGAGGGCCGGGGATGCGGAACTCGTCCTCGCCGAGGTGAGCGTGTCCGCTTCCGGCGGGCAGTGCCTGCCGGACACGGCGTTGGTCGGCGCGCTCGCGGTCGAGGTGCCGTCGGGCGGGTCGACGCCGGTCCTGGTGGCCTACGACGCTCAGGGCGGGCCCGGGGCGCTCTCGAAGGAGAAGATGGCCCGCTTGCTGGCCAGCCTGCGGACGGTCCCCGAAAGCGAGCGGGAGACCACGGTGGTGACTCCCACGCGCTGACGTCGGCGCGGCCCCGGCCGTCCGCGCGTGTGCCCCGTTCAGCCCGGCAGATAGGACAGACGCACGCGGCGCGTGGGGTTGTCGACGTTGGTGTCGACGAGGCAGATCGACTGCCAGGTGCCGAGCGCGGGCGAGCCGTCCAGCACGGGCACCGTGGCGTACGGCGGGAGGAACGCGGGCAGCACATGGTCGCGGCCGTGCCCAGGGCTGCCGTGCCGGTGGCGCCACCGGTCATCCTTCGGCAGGAGGTCGTCGAGGGCCGCGAGCAGGTCGTCGTCGCTGCCCGCCCCGGTCTCGATCACGGCGATTCCCGCGGTGGCGTGCGGTACCCACACGTGCAGGAGGCCGTCGCGCGCGTCCGCCTCGGAGAGGAAGCGCCGGGCGTCGGCGGTGAGGTCGTGCACCACGGCCTGTGAACCGGTCTTGATCTCGATCTCCGTGGAGTACATGCCTCGACGGTAGCCGTTCGGAAGCTCTCCCCGCCGTCTTCGCTGTGGCATGGATCACGTGAGGTGAATACCGTAGCGGGAGAGCGGGTCCGCCGTCGTACTCGCCGCCGAGGAGGTCGCCAGTGGTCGACACACCGACGCCGGTTCGTATCGGGGTGGTCGCCGAGACCGCACCGGGGGAGCGCAGGGTGGCTCTCGTACCGACCCACGTCGAGCAGCTGACCGCGCGGGGACTGCGGGTCGTCTGCGAGCCGGGGGCGGGCGCGGGAGCGTGGCACAGTGACGACGACTACCGCGCCGCGGGCGCCGAGCTGGGTGATCCCTGGACCGCCGACGTCGTGCTCACGGTGACTCCGCCGAGCACCTCCGACGTGGACCGGCTCTCCCCGGGGTCGGTGCTGATCGGCTTCCTCGCCCCGGCAACACACGTCGAGGAGATCACGGCTCTGCGCAAGGCGGGCGTCCACGCGTTCGCCGTGGAGGCCGTGCCCCGCATCTCGCGGGCACAGAGCATGGACGCGCTCTCGTCGCAGGCCAGTGTCGCGGGGTACCGGGCGGCGCTGCTCGCGGCGGAGCGCCTCCCACGGTTCTTCCCCATGCTCACCACGGCGGCGGGCACGGTGGCCCCCGCCTCGGTACTCGTCCTCGGCGCCGGGGTGGCGGGACTACAGGCACTCGCCACGGCCAAACGTCTCGGTGCGAGGACCACGGGCTACGACGTGCGCCCCGAGGTGGCCGACCAGGTGCGGTCGGTGGGCGCGACCTGGCTCGACCTCGGTGTCGTGGCGCCGGGCGAGGGCGGCTACGCGCGGGAACTGACGGCGGACGAGCGCGCCGCGCAGCAGCGGCGGCTCACCGAGGCGGTCTCGGGCTTCGACGCCGTCATCACCACCGCGCAGGTGCCGGGTCGCCGCGCACCGACCCTGGTCACCGCCGAGGCCGTCCGCGGTATGAGGCCCGGCAGCGTGGTGGTGGACCTGGCGGGTGAGACCGGAGGCAACTGCGAACTCACCGTGCCCGGCGAGGAGACGGTGGTCCACGACGTGACGATCTGTTCGCCGCTCAACCTGCCCTCGGAGTGTGCCGTGCACGCCAGTGACCTCTACTCCCGCAACCTCGTGGAGTTGCTCGGCCTGATGCTCGACGACGAGGGAGGCCTCGCACTCGACACCGGAGACGAGATCCTCGCGGGCGCCCGCGTCACCGCGAACGACGAGGAGGGCGACTGATGCTGGTGCAGAACCTGGCCGTGCTCGTCCTCGCCGGCTTCGTCGGCTTCCTGGTGATCTCGAAGGTTCCCACCACGCTGCACACGCCGTTGATGTCGGGCACGAACGCCATTCACGGCATCGTGCTGCTCGGTGGTCTCATCGTTCTGGGACTCGGCACCGAGGGCGTGCTCAACAGGGTCCTGCTCGTGATCGCCATCGCGTTCGGCACGATCAACGTCGTCGGCGGCTTCCTGGTGACCGACCGGATGCTCGGGATGTTCAAGCGGAAACCGGGTTCGTCCGGTGACTCCGAGCCGTCGCGAGGAGCGCGCTCATGACCACGGTCGCCGCCGTCGGGTACCTCGTCGCGTTCTCGCTGTTCATCCTCGGACTCATGGGCCTCACGAACCCGAGGACGGCGGTGCGCGGTAACTGGACCGCGGCGGCGGGCATGGTCGTCGCCATCGCCTCGACGCTGCTGCTGCCCGGCATGAGCGACTGGTGGCTGATCGTGCTCGGCCTGGTGCTGGGGACGGCCGTGGGCGTCCCCGCGGCACGCCGGGTGAAGATGACGGCGATGCCGCAGATGGTGGCGCTGTTCAACGGCGTAGGCGGTGGTGCCGTGGCGCTCATCGCGTGGGCCGAGTTCCGCGACACCGCCGGCTACTTCGGTCTGCCCCTGTACGTCGCCGTGGCGTCACTGTTCGCCGCGATCATCGGCTCCGTGTCGTTCTGGGGATCGCTGGTGGCGTTCGGCAAGCTCCAGGGCTGGTTGCCCACCCAGCCGGTCACCATCGGGCTGCTGCACCGCCCGCTCACCGCGGTGGCGATCGCCGCCGCGGCCGCTTACTCGATCACGGTCATGGCGGGCAACACGTCGGGGTGGCTCGTCATCGGCGTCCTCGTGTCGTCGGCGTTCTTCGGCGTGCTCATGGTGCTGCCCATCGGCGGGGCCGACATGCCGGTCGTGATCTCGCTGCTCAACGCGGCCACGGGGTTGTCGGCCGCCGCGATGGGCCTCGCGCTCGACAACACGGCCCTCATCGTGGCGGGCATGCTCGTCGGCGCATCCGGTTCGATCCTCACCAACCTGATGGCCAAGGCGATGAACCGGTCGCTGGTGTCGATCCTCGCCGGGGGCTTCGGGGCGACGGTGGCCTCGGCAACCGCGCACACCGACGACCGGCCCGTGCGCTCCACGAGCGCGTCAGACGCCGCCATCCAACTCGCCTACGCCAACCGGGTCGTCGTCGTACCCGGCTACGGGCTGGCCGTGGCCCAGGCCCAGCACTCGGTGCGGGAGATGGCCGACCTCCTGGAGGGCAAGGGAGTGGAGGTCAGCTACGCCGTGCACCCCGTGGCGGGCCGGATGCCGGGGCACATGAACGTGCTGCTGGCGGAGGCCGACGTGCCGTACGAGTCGCTCAAGGGCCTTGAGGAGAGCAACGCGATGCTGCCGCAGACCGATGTGGCACTGGTGATCGGCGCCAACGACGTCGTCAACCCGGCGGCCCGCACGGATCCCGGTTCTCCGATCTACGGCATGCCCGTCCTGGACGTGGTGTCGAGCCGGTCGGTCATCGTGCTCAAGCGGTCGATGGGCGCGGGTTTCGCCGGTGTCGACAACGAGCTGTTCGTCGACCCGAAGACCACCATGCTGTTCGGCGACGCGAAGTCGTCGGTGTCCGAGGTGGTCAACGAGCTCAAGAATCTCTGAGCTCAGCTCGCGGGCGCGGAGAACGTCACCGTGGGCACCGGAGACGGCACCGGAGAGGGTGCGGCCGCCTTGGTACCTCGCGGCGGGCGTCGCCGGGTGGGTTTCGGCGCCACCGGCTCCCGAGGGGCCTGCCGTGTGGTCGTGGCCGCACCACGCCGGACCTGACGCGCCGTCCGTTCGGGTTGCTCCGAGCGGGACCCGGCGCTCACCCGACGGCTGGCGGGCCTGGGCTGGAACCGGGTGGGCGCCTGCCGGACCGGTGTCGGCCCCTCGATCAGCCTGCGCCGGTGCCTACGGCCTCCCGTACGCCTGCCGTGTTCGATGTAGGGCCGGAGGATGTCGCGGAGGTCGTCCGCGTGCTCGGCGGTGAGGTCGATCTCGTAGCCGACACCGTCGAGAGCGAAGAACACGGTTTCCCGGGCCGGCTCGCCCGTGATGTCGTCCACCGTGTGGATCGCTGTGTTCCTGGCCAAGTGCCCGCCTCCACCAGCTACCGTCGAACCTTCGTGCGCCGGAAAGGATAGCGCCCACGCGGCGGTGCCTTCGCAGGCTCCGGTTGCGGCCCGCAACGGGGTGGTGTGCGCTTACGGAGGTATGGCGGAGCGCACTGTGGACGAACTTCCCCGGACTGTCGACGTCGTCGTGATCGGCGGAGGACCGGTCGGCGAGAACGCCGCCGCGAGGGCCGTGCGCGGTGGTCTGCGCACCGTTCTGGTGGAACACGAACGGCTCGGTGGCGAGTGCTCGTACTGGGCGTGCGTTCCGAGCAAGGCGTTACTGCGGCCCGGGAACGCGCTGGCCGCGGCGCGGCGGGTGCCGGGTGTCCCGAGCGATGGCCGGATCGACGAGCACGCTGTGTTCGCGCGCCGGGACGCGTTCGTGTCGCACTGGGACGACGGTGGGCAACTCGAGTGGGCCGAAGGCGCCGGGGTCACCATCGTGCGGGGCCGGGCCCGGCTGTCGGGTGAGCGCGAGGTCACCGTGAACGGCGGCGCCGTCCTGCGGGCCACCCAGGCGGTGGTGGTGTGTACCGGCAGCGCGCCGGTGATCCCGGACGTGGAGGGACTGGCGGACGTGCCGGTGTGGACGTCACGGGACGCCACGTCGGCGTCGAGGGTGCCCGAATCCCTGGCGGTGCTGGGCGGTGGCGTGGTGGGCGTGGAGATGGCCCAGGCGTGGGCCCGCCTGGGTGCTCGCGTGGACCTGCTCGTGCGTGGTGACCGGCTGCTGGCGAGGATGCCGCGGTTCGCCGGTGAGGCGGTGGCCGAGGGACTGCGGGCCGACGGTGTACGGGTCCGGCTCGGGGTCGACGCCCAGCGTGTGTCGGTGGTCGGCGAGGGCGTGCGCATCGACCTGGACGGCGGCGAGCCCGTCACGGCGGAGCGGCTGCTCGTGGCCACGGGGCGGCGCCCCGCCACGACCGATCTCGGTGTGGAGCAGGTGGGCCTCACACCGGGCCGTCCCCTCGCGGTGGACGACACCGGCCTGGTGTCGGGAGTGGACGGGAGGTGGCTCTACGCGGCGGGCGACGTCACGGGCCGCGCGCCGGTGACGCACCAGGGCAAGTACGCGGCGCGCGTCGTGGGCGACGTCGTCGCCGCCCGTGCTCGGGGCGAACAGGTGTGTCCGGAGCCGTGGACCCACCATGCCGCGACGGCCGACCACCACGCCGTCACACAGGTGGTGTTCACCGATCCCGAGGTGGCGACCGTGGGGCTGGCGGAACCCGCCGAGCCGGCGCACCGCGCCGTGGAGCTCGACATCGCCGTGTCGGGTTCCTCGTTGCACGCCGACGGCTACGAGGGACGGGCACGGCTGGTGGTGGACACCGACCGGGAGGTGGTCCTCGGAGCGACGTTCGTCGGCCAGGACGTCGCCGAACTGCTGCACGCTGCCACGATCGCCGTGGTCGGGCAGGTGCCGTTGCGGCGGCTGTGGCACGCCGTACCGGCGTTTCCCACGATCAGCGAGGTGTGGCTGCGACTGCTGGAGGAGTACGGCCTGTGAGCACGGACGGTCCGCCTCACCGCAGCGGCAGGTCGAGCGCGGCCTGAGCGACGCGGAACGCCAGGTCCCCCGCGGAGTCCTCCGCCGCACTGTCGGTTTGGGCCAGCACCGTCCGAACCGTCGTCCCGTCCCGCCGGGTCGTGTAGGTGGCATCCTCGAACGTCGGAGCGGCGCCCGTCCACCGGCCCGTCTCGCTCGCCACGTCGGTGAGCACGCCCGTGCCGGGGGTACGGGCCAGCCGCTCGAACTCACCGGCCAGCGCGGCGTCGGGGAAAGTGACCGCACCGACGGACACCGAGACCGCACGCCCCTCCAGGGTGGTCCTGAAGCTGGTGCGGACCACCTCGACGCAGCCGTGGTCGAGCAGGAACGACTGCACGTCACCCACGGCATGGTGCGGCTCGCACGCCGTCGCGACGTCCCGAGCCACCAGGTTGAAGCGCACGCCGCCGGTCTCGGCCGTGGCCGGTTCGGTGGAGGCCGGGGTGGGAGCGTCCTGCGAGCTCACGACGACGATCGCGACGACGGCCGCGACGACGAGCAGTACGGCGGACGCCAGAGCGGTGTGCCGACGGAACGAGCGGCGCCGGTCACCGGCAGGCGACGCGGGCGCGGACAAGGGCGTGGGCGTGGACGAGGGCGGGGTGTCGGAGTTCGGCACGGGTTGCGCCGACGGCCCGTTCGGGTCCGTCGCGGCCGTCGCCTCCGGCGTGTCCGGCGCGGCGAACCCCTCGGCCGTCAACGCGGTGTCGTCGAGACTCGTCGCGGTGGGAGCGAGGTCGCGGAGGACAGCCCGTGCCTGCTCCGTCGTCAGCGGCCGTGGGGGCGTCGGGAGGGCCGTCGTGGCCGTCAGGAACGAGGACGCCGTCGGGTAGACCACGCGCACCGGGCCCGCGAGGTCCTCGGGCGGTTGCTCGACGGTCTCCACGTACGGGCCGACCGCGATGACGACACCGACTCCGATGGTGGGGTCCGTGGCGTGGACCCGGTCGGCGAAGCGGCCTGCGAGTGCGAGCGCCGTCATCCCCGGGTTGGAGTGGTCCTGACCGGTCGCTCCCTCGGGGGCGTCGGTTCCGTGACGTACGAGGGGCCAGCCGTCGGCCTTCCACTCGCCGTTCAACGGGGCGGTGAGGGTCATGGCGGGATCGGGCAGGTCGACGCCGACGACGATCAGGACCCCGTGGGGAAGCACCAGCACGGCGTCGACTTCGAGGTCGGAGTCGGGCGGCGTCACACCCAGCACCGCCACCCCACCGATGACGTCGTCGCCTCTGCCCAGCGAGGTGAGTGCCGCCCGGATGTCGTCGGCGACGCGGGTGGGTCTCGCGGGAAACCGGACGACTCGCACGTGGTTCCTCCCTCACCGCCGGGCTTACTATGCGTTTTATAGCCGAGTCGGCCACCGACCGCCGGGTGGTATGCGCGCAACGTAACTGTCGCAGTGATTGCGGTCACCGGAAAGGCGGCTACCGATCGGTATCCGATCTGGGTATTGCGGGTTTGGACACTCGCCGCAATCTTCCCTGCGTAGAGTCAGGTATCCCTGAATTGAGTGTTTTGCCCCTGAGAACGTCACAGTGGTGTGATTTCTGGTGCTCATGTGGCCAAATGGGTGAGTCGGGTGCAGAATAACGAGGGAGTTGCCACGAGTTGATTAATCCGCTTCGCGGGCGAGGTCGTAGGGGAAGACGCCCCTCGTCTAGTAGCGGAGGTCAGCAGTGAGCACTCGTGGCGTGGTGTACGTCCACTCGTCGCCGTCTGCGGTTTGCCCGCACGTCGAGTGGGCGATTTCCGGTGTGCTTGGTAGCCGGGTGGATCTGCGGTGGACTGCACAGCCCGCCGCACCCGGACAGTTGCGCGCCGAATGCGACTGGCGCGCGCCCGCCGGTACCGGCGGCAAGCTCGCCGCCGCCCTGAAGGCATGGCCCATGGTGCGTTTCGAGGTCACCGAGGAGCCGAGCTTCGGGGTGGACGGGCAGCGATTCTGCTACGCGCCCGGCCTGGGCCTGTGGCATGCCCGCACAAGCGCCAACGGCGACATCGTCGTGGGCGAGGACAGGCTGCGCAGCCTGGTGTCGAAGAGCCGTGCCGGCGAACAGCTCGCTCACGAACTCGACAAGCTGCTCGGTTCGAGCTGGGACGAGGCACTCGAACCCTTCCGGCACGCGGGTGACGGCGCCCCGGTGACCTGGCTGCACCAGGTGGGCTGAAGCCCCGGCCCCGCATCGACGAAGGCCACCTCGCCGCATCGGAACGCGGTCGAGGTGGCCTTCACCGCTGGCCGTCAGGCTTGCCGGCCGTGCTCACGCCCTCGTGAACAGCAGGGCGGTGTTGTGTCCTCCGAAGCCGAACGAGTTGCTGATGGCCGCCGTGAGGTCGATCTTGCGCGGCTCACCGGACACGACGTCCAGCTCGACCTTCGGGTCCAGGTTCTCCAGGTTCAGCGTCGCGGGCACGATGCCGTGGTAGATCGAGAGGATCGTCATGATGCTCTCGACGGCGCCGGCGCCGCCCACCAGGTGCCCGAGTGAGCCCTTCGGAGCCGTCACCACCGGGTGGTCGCCGATGGCCTTGCGGATCGCCGCGGCCTCGCCGACGTCACCGACGACGGTGGACGTGGCGTGGGCGTTGACGTGGCCCACGTCGGAGGCCGTGAGACCCGCCATCCGGATGGCGTGCTCCATCGCGGCCACCTGCCCGATGCCGTCGGGATGGTTCCCGGTGATGTGGTAGGCGTCCGACGTGATGCCGTAGCCCCCCAGCCGCGCGTACACCCGCGCGCCCCGTTCAGCCGCCCTGTCGGCGCGTTCCAGCACCACCGCACCCGCGCCCTCACCGAGGACGAAGCCGTCCCGGTCGGCGTCGAACGGCCGCGAGGCCCGTTCGGGGTCGTCGTTGCGGGTGGAGACGGTGCGCGCCTGCGCGAACCCGGCGATGGTGATCGGTGCGATGCAGGCCTCCGCGCCACCCGCGACAACGACGTCGGCCCGACCCGACTGGATCATCTGGACCCCGACCGCGATCCCCTCGGCGCCTGAAGCACATGCCGAAGCCGGGGAGTGCACCCCGGCCCTGGCCTTCAGGTCGATGCCCACGTGGGCGGCGGGCCCGTTGGGCATCAGCATCGGCACCGTCAGCGGAGACACCTTGCGGATGCCGTGCTGCTCCAGCAGGTCGTCCTGGTTCAGCAGCGTGACAGGGCCCCCGATTCCCGAGCCGATCGAGACGCCGAGCCGCTCGGGGTCGACGTCCTGTGACTCGTCGGTGGGCGGCTGGAAACCGGCGTCGGCCCATGCCTCTCGTGCGGCGAGCAGAGCCACCTGCTCGCAACGGTCGAGCCTGCGGGCCTGCACGCGCGGGATCTTCTCCGTCGGCTCCTCGGCGAGCACGGCGCCGATCTTCACCGGCAGGTCGATCCTCTCGACCCATTCGGCGTCGAGGACGCGGACGCCGCTACGGCCCGCCAGCAGACCGTCCCAGGTGGAGGGGACGTCCGCACCGAGCGGTGTGGTGGCGCCGAGCCCGGTGACCACGACGTCGATGTTGCTCATTGGTGTCTCCCCGAGGTGTGTAGCGAGAAGCTCTACTTCGCGTTGGCCGCGACGTAGTCCACGGCGTCGCCCACCGTCTTCAGGTTGGCCAGCTCGTCGTCCGGGATCTTCACACCGAACTTGTCCTCGGCCTGCACGGCGATCTCGACCATGGACAGCGAGTCGATGTCGAGGTCGTCCACGAAGGACTTCTCCGAGGTCACGTCGTCGGCGGACACACCGGCGACCTCCTCGACGATCTCGCCGAGGCCTGCCAGGATCTCGTTCTTGTCTGCCACTGGGCTTCCTTTCTCCGGTTTCGCTATTCGGGTCGCGACGGGCCTAGCGCCGTCGGCGTCAGTGGTACCACGTGGTGGTCAGGGGCAGACGAGTACTTGCCCCGCGTAGGACAGGCCCGCTCCGAACCCGACGGTCAGCACGACGTCCCCGCGCTTCACGGTGCCCGCGGCGCGCATGTGGTCCAGTGCCATCGGGATGGACGCCGACGACGTGTTGCCCGAGTACCGGATGTCGTCGGCCACCACCAGATCCTCGCGCGCGCCCTTGGCTCGCAGCCGCTTGGCGATGGCCTCGACGATACGCAGGTTCGCCTGGTGGGGGATGAGCACGTCGATGTCGGAAAGCTCCAGTCCCGCCAGCTCGACGGCCCGCATCGCGATGGGGGCGATCTGGGTCGTGGCCCAGCGGAACACCGGCTGCCCTTCCTGGAAGATGTACCGGTTGTCCCGCATGTAGATCAGGTCCACCAGATCGCCGGCGCTGCCCCACGCCACGGGGCCGATGCCCGGCTCGTCGGACGGGCCCACCAGGGCCGCGCCCGCGCCGTCGGCGAAGATGATCGCCGTCGAGCGGTCGGTGGGGTCGACGACGTCGGTGAGCTTCTCCGCGCCGATCACGAGTACCTTCTTCGCCGACCCGGCTCGCACGAGGTCGGACGCCACGCCGAGCCCGTAGCAGAAGCCCGCACACGCGGCGTTGAGGTCGAACGCCCCCGCGGACCTGATGCCGATGCGGTCGGCCACCTGGGCGGCCGCGTTCGGGATCGGAGCGGGCAGCGTGCAGTTCGGCACGATCACCGTGTCGACCTCCGACGGGGCGACGCCGGCGTCGGCCAGCGCCTTCGCGCCCGCGGTGACGGCCATGTCGACCAGTCGCTCGTCGTCGGCGGCGAACCGGCGCTCGACGATGCCCACGCGGTCGCGGATCCACTGGTCGTTGGTGTCCATGTGCTGCGACAGCTCGTCGTTCGTGACGATCCGGTCCGGTTGCGTGCTGCCCACACCGAGGATGCGGGTCGCCTTCGCGCCCTGCGCGAGGGTGAGCGTCGGTCGGGTCATGCCAGCTCCTCGAGGTGTGCGGGCGTCTTCACAGCGAACGGGGTGGTGACGGTGCCCTTGAGCTCCCGTCTGACCAGCCCGGTCAGCGTGCCCGCCGGGGGCAGCTCGATCGTCCGGTCGACGCCGAGTTCGGCGAGTCCCCGCATGGTCAGGTCCCACCGCACCGGGCGGGTCACCTGCGAGACCAGCCTGCTCAGATACTCCTCACCACTGGTCACCACGCCGCCGTCGGAGTTCGACAGCAGCGGCCGCGTGGGGTCGGAGGGGACGAGCTTGCCGGCATGCGTGCGCAACGCCTCCTCGGCCGGGGCCATGTACTTCGTGTGGAACGCGCCCGCCACCTTCAGCGCCCGCACCTTGGTGCCCGCCAGCGGCTCGGCCACGATCCGTTCGATGGCGTCGGCCGGGCCCGAGGCGACGATCTGGCCTGCCCCGTTGCGGTTGGCGGCCTCCAGCCCGTTCTCGTGCAGCCAGGCCACCACGTCGTCGGGCTCGCCGAGCATCACGGCCGCCATGCTCGTCGGCTCGGCCGCGCACGCCGCGGCCATCTCGGCCCCGCGCACGGCCGCCAGCGCCACGGCGTCGTCGGCCGACAGCACACCGGCGATGGCGGCGGCGGCCAGCTCACCCACGGAATGACCCGCCACCGGAGCGTCGGCGGCCACGCTCGACGGCAGGTACTCGAACGCCAGCAGCGACGCGGCGACGATGAGCGGCTGGGCGACCGCGGTGTCCTGGATCTCCTCGGCGGAGCCCTCGGTGCCGAGTCTCGTCAGATCGAGACCGGTGTTCTCCGACCACTGCGCGACGCGATCGCGCGCTCCGTCGAGTTCGAGCCAGGGCGTGAGCATGCCGGGGGCCTGGGAGCCCTGTCCGGGACAGAGGAGAGCGGTGGTCACCCCTGTAGGGAACACGGATCACGGTGCCCGGGGGCATGCTGGTCAGTCACCAAGTCCTTCGAAGCGGGTTGTGGACTCCCTACAAAGAGCGACACCGATCGTGTGTGACCTCCATAACGTTGTGTCCCGCCTCACCGTGAGAGGGAGACGGCGGTCACCACAAGCCCCGGGAGCGGGCCAACCTGCCCACGGTCAGAGCCGTCCGCAGTACGAGCGCGTCGCGGGGGTCGGCCGCGTTGCGGCCGGTGAGTTCGGCCGCCTTCTTCAACCGGTACCGCACGGTGTTGGGGTGGACGAACAACTGCCGCGCGCACGTCTCGAGCACGCCACCGGTCTCGAGGTAGGTCTCGATCGTCTCCAGCAGTGCGGGCCCCGCCTCTTCCAGCGGGCGCGCGATCTCGTCCACCAGGACCCGCTCAGCCTCGGCGTCGCCTGCGAGCGCGCGCTCGGGCAGCAGGTCGATCGAGCGCGCGGGGCGGGGAGCCGAGGGCCAGCCGACCACGGCCCGCAGCCCGGACAGCGCCTCCGCCGCACTGCGGTGCGCCTCGGCGAGGCTGTCCACCGTGGGACCGGCGACGACGGGACCTTCCGCGAACGCGGTGGCCAGTACGGTGAGGACCTCCTCGTCCTTGGGTGTGCCCTCCGTCGGGCCCGCCACCACGACGACCAGCCGCGAGCCCTGTACCCCGAGCAGCACCGGCCTACCCACCCTGGCGGCCTTGCTGCGGACCTCGAACACCACCGACGGTGGGTCGTCCGACGGCGGGTTGCCCACGAGCACGGTGGCGCCCGCGGCCGGGTCCCAGCCCAGGGCGGCGGCCCGTGACAACACCGACTCCTCGGCGTCCCCACGCACGACGCCGTCGACCACGAGCGCCTCCAGCCGCGCGTCCCACGCGCCCCTCGCCTCCGCTGCGGCGGCGTAGGAGTTGGCAGCGGCGAACGCGATCTCCCTGCCGTAGCGGAGGATGCCTTCGGTCAGTGCGGCGCGCTCGGCCTCGTCTGCGGCGAACCGGGGCAGCTGCTCCTCGAACACGTCCACCGCGAGCCGCACGATCTCGACGGTCTGCCGGAGGCTGATCCAGCGCGACAGCTCTCGCGGAGCCGAGCGGAACGCCTCGGTGGTGAGCTTGAGGGCTTCCTGCGAGTCGCGCATCCAGCGGACGAACCCGGCCGCGCCGGCCTGGGTGATCAGCAGGACGCTCGCGCGCTGGTCCGCGGGCAACCTGGTGAACCAGGGCAGACGTTCCTCGATGGCGGCCACGCTCGCCTTCGCGAGCCTTCCGGAGGCCCGTTCGAGTGCGCGAAGAGTCACCTCGGACAGCTCGTGCCGAGGCAGGGAGGGATCCGGGGCCGACGACGGTTCAATGGACATGCTGGTGCCGAATCCTACGCGGAGTGTCCCGGAGGGTGGGATCGCACGGTCCGGCGGCGTCGGGGCACAGACGAGACCGCCCGGCGCGCCGTGATCGGTCGCGCCGGGCGGTCCCACTTCCCCGGTCCCCACCGGTGTCTCCACTATGGACTTCGAGATCACCACCCGCCACCGGACTCACCCGTTCGTGAGCACCGATGACGGAGGCACGTCATCCACATCGGACACCGGTCCGGGTCACGCCACGCCGGAGTCCGACGTCTGCGGGCCCGCGGCCATGACATCGTGGATCTGGTACTTCCGCGCAGCCTCCACGACCTGCTCCTGCGACACCTCTCCGCGGCGGGCGAGCATCGTGAGCACACCGACCGTGATCGACTCCGCGTCGACGAGGAAATGGCGGCGCGCCGCGGGCCGGGTGTCGGAGAACCCGAACCCGTCCGTGCCCAGCGTCAGCATGTCGGCGGGCACCCACGGCCGGATCAGGTCCGGTACCGCGCGCATCCAGTCCGACACGGCCACGACCGGGCCCTCGGCGCCCGACAGCTTCTGCGTCACGTACGGCACCCGCGGGGTGTCGGCCGGGTGGAGGAAGTTGTCGCGGTCGACCTCCACGGCCTCCCGGCGCAGCTCCGTCCACGAGGTGGCCGACCACACGTCGGCGCCCACGTTCCACTCCTCGGCCAGCATCCGCTGCGCACGCAGCGCCTCGGGCATCGCGACGCCCGACACCAGGATCTGCGCCTTCGGGCCGGTGCCCTCCGGGGCCGACTTGTAGTGGTAGAGGCCCTTGAGCAGACCGTCCACGTCGACGTTCTCCGGCTCCGCGGGCTGCTGGTACGGCTCGTTGTACACGGTGATGTAGTAGAAGACGTTCTCACCGTTGCCGTCCGGCCCCGTCTCGCCGTACATGCGACGCAGCCCGTCGCGGACGATGTGGGCGATCTCGAACGACCACGCCGGGTCGTAGGCCACCACGGCCGGGTTGGTGGCCGCCAGCAGCTGCGAGTGCCCGTCGGCGTGCTGCAGACCCTCACCGGTCAGCGTGGTGCGGCCCGCCGTCGCGCCCAGCACGAAACCGCGTGTCATCTGGTCGGCCGCCGCGTACAGTCCGTCGCCCGTGCGCTGGAACCCGAACATCGAGTAGAAGATGTAGATCGGGATCATCGGCTCGCCGTGCGTGGCGTACGACGTGCCCGCCGCGGTGAACGACGCGGTGGAGCCCGCCTCGTTGATGCCCTCGTGCAGCAGCTGTCCCTGCTCGGACTCCTTGTAGGCGAGCATCAGCTGCGCGTCGACCGACGTGTAGTTCTGCCCCTGCGGGTTGTAGATCTTCGCCGTCGGGAACATCGAGTCGAGGCCGAACGTGCGCGCCTCGTCGGGGATGATCGGCACGAGCCGGTGCCCGATCTCCGGGTCCTTCGCCAGCTCGCGGACCAGCCGGACGAACGCCATCGTGGTGGCGACGTCCTGCTTGCCCGACCCCTTCCGGATGGCCTCGTACACCTTGTCACCCGGCAGCACGAGCGGCTTGGCGTTCGAGCGGCGCTCCGGCAGGTAGCCGCCGAGGGCCTGCCTGCGGCCCTTCATGTACTGGATCTCCGGCGCGTCCTCGCCGGGGTGGTAGTACGGCGGCAGCTTCGGGTCGCGCTCCAGTTCCTCGTCGCTGATCGGGATGCGCTGGGCGTCGCGGAACAGCTTGAGGTCGTCGAGCGTCAGCTTCTTCATCTGGTGGGTGGCGTTGCGGCCCTCGAACGCCGGGCCGAGGCCGTAACCCTTGATGGTGTGGGCGAGGATCACCGTCGGCTGACCGTGGTGTTCCATCGCGGCCTTGTACGCCGCGTACACCTTGCGGTAGTCGTGGCCGCCGCGCTTGAGGTTCCAGATCTGCTCGTCGGTGAGGTCCTTCACCAGGTCCTTCGTGCGCGGGTCACGGCCGAAGAAGTGCTCCCGTACGTACGCGCCGTCGTTGGCCTTGTACGTCTGGTAGTCCCCGTCGGGAGTCTGGTTCATGAGGTTCACCAGGGCGCCGTCGCGGTCGGCGTGCAGCAGCGCGTCCCACTCGCGGCCCCAGATGACCTTGATCACGTTCCAGCCCGCGCCGCGGAAGTACGCCTCCAGCTCCTGGATGATCTTGCCGTTGCCGCGTACCGGTCCGTCGAGCCGCTGCAGGTTGCAGTTGATGACGAACGTGAGGTTGTCCAGCCCCTCGCCGGCGGCCACGTGGATGAGACCCCGTGACTCGGGCTCGTCCATCTCGCCGTCACCGAGGAAGGCCCACACGTGCTGGTCGCTCGTGTCCTTGATGCCGCGTGCGTGCAGGTAACGGTTGAACCGTGCCTGGTAGATCGCGTTCATCGGGCCGAGGCCCATCGACACCGTGGGGTACTCCCAGAAGCCCGGCATCAGCCTCGGGTGCGGGTACGACGGCAGCCCGCCGCCCTCGCCGGCGTGGGAGAACTCCTGCCGGAAACCGTCGAGCTGGTCGGCGGTGAGCCTGCCCTCCAGGAAGGCCCTCGCGTAGATGCCGGGGGAGGCGTGGCCCTGGATGAAGATCTGGTCCCCGCCGCCCGAGTGGTCCTTGCCCCGGAAGAAGTGGTTGAAGCCCACCTCGTAGAGCGCTGCGGAGGAGGCGTAGGTCGAGATGTGGCCACCGACGCCCACGCCCGGCCGCTGGGCCCTGTGCACCATGATCGCGGCGTTCCAACGGATGAACGCGCGGTAGCGGCGTTCGATCTCCTCGTCGCCGGGGAACCACGGCTCGTTCTCCGTGGGAATGGTGTTGACGTAGTCGGTGGTGGTGAGCGGGGGCACGCCCACGTTGCGCTCACGGGCGCGCTCCAGCATCCTCAACATCAGGTACCTCGCGCGCTGTTGACCGCCCCTCGCCAGTGCGGCGTCGAAGGAGTCGAGCCACTCGGACGTCTCCTCCGGGTCGATGTCAGGCAAGTGCGCCGCCAGTCCGTCGCGGATGACGCGGACACGCGCCGGTGCTCCCTGGCCGGAGGCGCCTGCGGTGGCGCCGCGCCCGGCCTCGTCGTTCTGGGGGGCCAAGGGATCTCCTCGCCGAATTTCGAGTTGCTTCGAGTTGTCTGTCGTTGTCATCGTGGCTGTGGACGCCGTGTCCGTCAGCTGCTACTCTTCGGTAACATTGAGCTGTTCGTAACACCGTGTCGACTTGTGGCGGTCCTGCGGGGATACGCCGTGTGGACCGCGCCCTCCACCCTAGTTCAGACGGATGAGAGCCGGACTGTCCGGATTCGGAAAAACCGTGGTCGGCCTGCGAGTCGACGCCCCGTACGTCCCTCGGCTCCGGTCCACCACGTGAGGACTCCGGTGTGGACGGTTGCGCTTCGCGCCGTTGCGGTGTTCGCTATGCCCATCCGTGTACGTAGTGCGGTCGGTCGCGCAAGGTGAGCAACCGGAAGCGGACCGCACGTTCCCAGTTGGAGGAGTGAGAAGTCGTGGTCGCCGCGGGAGACGCTGGCCAGAACAGCGTCGCCGAAAAGCTCGGGATCAAGCCGGACATGGTGGTCCAGGAGCTGGGCTGGGACGAGGACGTCGATGAGGAGGTCCGCGCCGCCATCGAGGCTCACATCGGTGGCGAGCTACTCGACGAGGACGCCGACGAAGTCATCGACGTGGTGCTGCTCTGGTGGCGCGACGGCGACGGAGACCTCGGGGACGCGCTCGTGGACGCTCGGGTGCCGCTCGACGAGAACGGAGTCGTGTGGGTGCTGACTCCGAAGACCGGTCAGCCCGGGCACGTCGAGCCCAGTGAGATCGCCGAGGCGGTGCCCACGGTGGGCATGTCGCAGACCTCCAACCTCAGCATCGGTGAGGGTTGGACCGCCACCAGGCTCGTGCCGAGGTCGACGTCACGTCGTTGAGTCGGGGCGGCCCCGCCCACCTCGTCGGGGCCTTCGCGATAGGGTTTGCCCGGCACTTGCGTCGGCGAAAGAAGGCATCGCGTCGAGCCAGTGGCCGGATGTCGAGCCGTAATGTCGGACAAGCGAAAGGTTGTCGTGCCCATGGCCGTCGAGGTCGGTACCCAGGCCCCGGACTTCACGCTCAACGACTACAACAAGCAGCAGGTCACGCTGTCGTCGTTCCGCGGCGACAAGCCGGTGCTGCTCGTCTTCTACCCGTTCGCCTTCAGCGGCATCTGCCAGGGCGAGTTGTGCCAGCTCCGGGATGAGTACGACCAGTACCCCGGCGTGCAGGTGCTCGGTGTCTCGGTGGACACTCCCTTCGCTCTGAAGGCGTGGGCCGAGCAGCAGGGCTACCAGTTCCCGCTGCTGTCGGACTTCTGGCCGCACGGTGAGGTGGCGAAGGCGTACGGTGTGTTCAACGAGCAGGCCGGGTTGGCCCTGCGCGGTACCTTCCTGATCGACACCGAGGGTGTCGTGCGCTTCGCCGAGGTGAACCAGCCGGGTGAGGCGCGGGACCAGGAGGCGTGGAAGAAGGCGATCGCCGACCTCGGCTGACGGTCGGATCGCACCCAGAGCCGAGAGGCTCCCGGTACCACGCGGGCCGGGAGCCCTTCGGGCGCATAGCTCAGCGGGAGAGCACCTGCCTTACAAGCAGGGGGTCGCAGGTTCGAACCCTGCTGCGCCCACCGATGTGACCGGGTTCTGATCGCGGGATCCGGCGCGGACATCACTGGCCGTGGCCGTCGGGACGGCTGCCCGTCAGCGGTCCGGACTCGGCGTGTCGGTGCCGCCTGAGACCGTTTCGGCTTCCGTGTAGAGGATCTCGCGGGCCTGCTCGGCGGCGCGGGTGATGCTCTCGCCGACGAAGTCGACGAAGCGCGCGATGTTCTCCAGACGGACGGCGGCCGGGGTGCCGGGCCCGAGGATGTCGACGCCCTGCCGTGCGGTTTCCGCGAGCTGGGCGTGGCCTCGGGCGGAGGCGATCATCGACTGGTACCAGACGTCGTTGTCGGCGACGTAGCGCTCACGGCGGCGTTCGTCGCGTTCCCGGCGGACCAGACCCTGGCCTTCGAGGAACGCGATCGCCTTGGAGACGGACGCCGGGCTCACCTGGAGGTGCTGGACGAGTTCGGACGCGGTGAGGCTGCCCGCGTCGGTGGTGTACAGGGAGGTCAGCACCCGGGCCATCATCTTGGGCAGGCCCGACTGCATGAGGATCGCGGTGAACGCCTCCTCGTACTCACGTACCGCCTCGGCGTCGCGTCCGTCGGTTCGCGGGGACACCTGCGGCCCTCGCGGCGTGGTGGGCCTGCGTCGGCGGGTTCGGCGTTCGGTGGCGAGGTGGGCCAGGTCGGAACGGTAGGCGGTGGGGCCGCCGTTGCGCATCACCTCACGTGTGATCGTCGAGGTCGGACGGCCGAGCTTTCTGGCGATCTCCGCGTAGGCGAGGCCGTCGCCCAGGCCCAGCGCGATCTGTTGACGTTCCTGCTGGGTGAGCCTGCCTCCCGGCATCGCGATCCCCTCCGTGGCTTCCTCGAAGTCGTCAGCATAGCCTTCACGCCCGTTTCATTGCAACGATTTCAGGATGAACGTTGCATTCGGTTTCAGGGTCATTGCAACGATTTCGGGCTCTTCACCTGCATTTATGCCGAATCTATGCAACAAGATCGTTGTCGCTTTCCTGAACGCAACGTAGCGTTTCCCTCATCGGAAACAGCGAGCGCAGGAGCTGAGCACAATGCAGAAGTTCGACACCCCCGCCCCGATCTCCGCGGTCCTCGACATTCCCGCGGGTCTCGTCCGGATCATCGCCGCCGACCGGGCCGACACCGCGGTGGAGGTCCTGCCCGTGGACGCCTCGAAGGGGCGCGACGTGAAGCTGGCGGAGCAGACCACGGTCGAGTACGACGACGGGGTCCTGCGGATCGCGGCCTCGGCGAAGAACCAGATCCTGGGCAGCTCGGGGTCCGTCGAGGCGACGGTGCAACTGCCCGCGGGCTCCCGCATCGAGGTGAAGGCGGACAGCGCCGAACTTCGGGGCGTCGGCCGGTTCGGCGACGTCACGTTCGCAGGCTCGCACGGCGAGATCAAGGTCGACGAGGCCGCGAGCGTCCGCGTCACCACCCAAGCCGGCGACGTCTCGGTCGGCCGCCTCACCGGCCCGGCCGAGATCAGCGTCGCGAAGGGCGACATCCGGATCGCCGAGGCCGTGCGCGGCACGGTCGTACTGCGCACCCAGGCCGGTGACGTGTCGGTCGGCGCCGCCGCGGGAGTCTCCGCCGCCCTGGACGCCGGTACCTCCCACGGCCGGACCCACAACGCGCTCAAGAACACCGGCAGGACGGACCTGACCATCCAGGCGACCACCGACCACGGCGACATCGCCGCCTACAGCCTCTGAGCCCGAGGAAGGACGACCGAGATGACCACCACCCAGGACTACCAGGTCGCGGAGCGACTTCTCCGCCGCTCCGTCCGCCCCGGCGAACTCGTCGTCGGCGACAAGGTCAGGCCGCAGTGGACCGACGGAGGAGCCCGTTTCCGGTACGCCGTGAGCAACGGCACCGGCAGGCGGTTCGTGCTGGTCGACCCGGCGGCGGGCACTCGCGAGCCGGCCTTCGACCACGCCCGGCTCGCCGCCGCGCTGGCCGCTGCCTCCGGGCACCACGTCGACCCGGACGCCCTGCCGTTCCCGGCGATCGCGGTGGCCGACAACGTCGTGGAGTTCGACGCGTTCGGCGAGCACTGGCGCTGCGATCTGGACGACTACGCCTGCGACCGGGCGGAGCCGGCTCCGCCGGGCAACCCGCTGGAGGTGCCGTCGCCCGACGGCACGGTCGCGGTGTCCCGGCGGGGACACGACCTGTGGGCGCGCTCGCTGTCCGACGGCCGCGAGTGGGCGCTGACCACCGACGGCGAGCCCGGCTACGGGTACGGCTCCGGCCCGGAAATCACGAGCAACCCCACCCTGCTGCGCAAGTTGGGCCTGCCGCACCTGCCGCCGGTGGTGGCCTGGTCTCCCGACTCGACGAAGGTGCTGGCGCACCGCACCGACGAGCGGGGCGTCCGGCAGACCCACCTGGTGGAGGCCAGGCCCGCCGGCGGCGGCGCCCCGACACTGCACACCCAGCGGTACGCCTACGCCGGGGACGAGACCATCCCGCAGGCCGAACTGGTCGTGCTGGACGTCGCCGAGGGCACGGTCGTCCGCGCGCAGGCCGACCCTCTGCTCATGCCGCAGTTGTCGCCGATCGCGGCCGGGTGGGCGTGGTGGGCGGGGGACGGTTCGGCGGTGTACTTCCTCAGCCAGCCCCGTGACCTGCGCACGCTCACCCTGCACCGGCTCGACCCTGTCACCGGTGAGGTCACCACCGTGCTCAGCGAGACCGGGCCCACCCGCGTCGAGCCCAACCAGTGGCTGTTCGAGCCGCCGATCGTGCGGGTGCTGGCCGGCGAGGTGCTGTGGTACTCGCAGCGGGACGGCTGGGGCCACCTGTACCGGTACGACCTGCGCACCGGCGAGCTGCTCGGGCAGGTCACCTCAGGGCAGTGGGCGGTGCGGCGGATCCTGCACGTCGACGAAGCCGAGCGGGTGGTGTACTTCACCGCCTCCGGATTGGTCGACGAGGATCCGTACCGGCGCACGGTGTGCCGTGTCGGCCTGGACGGCACCGGGTTCGCCAAGGTCACCGACGACGAGCTGGACCACATCGTCACGATGCCGGACGACCCGGAGTACTTCATCGACTCCGCCTCCACCGTCGACACCCCGCCGGTGACGACGGTCCGTGACTGGTCCGGGCGGGTGCTGGTGGAACTGGAGCGCGCCGACATCAGCAAGCTCGTCGCCACCGGCTGGACGCCGCCGGAACGGTTCCGCGTCAAGGCGGCCGACGGGGTGACGGACATCTACGGGGTGCTGTACCGGCCACGGGATTTCGACCCGGCGCAGCGCTACCCCGTGGTCGACAACGTCTACCCCGGTCCGCAGGTCACCCGGGTCGAGCCGGGCTTCGACCCGGGTGGGATGGGCCTCGACGCGGAACCCCTCGCGGCGCTCGGGTTCGTGGTGGTGGCGGTGGACGGGCGGGGCACCCCGGGGCGCGACAAGGCCTTCCACGACGCTTCCTATGGCCGCTTGGCCGATGCGGGCTGCCTGGCCGACCACGTCGCCGCACTGCGGCAGCTGGCCGAGACCCGGCCGTGGATGGATCTCGACCGGGCGGGCGCGTTCGGGCACTCCGGAGGCGGGTTCGCCGCGGTACGGGCGATGCTGGACTTCCCCGAGGTGTACAAGGTCGGAGTCGCCCTCTCCGGCTCGCACGACGCTCCCTGCTTCAACCAGGGTTTCGTGGAGGCCTACGCCGGCGCGGACAACCCAGGGGCATGGGCCCAGGCGTCCAACGTGGACATCGCGGACCGGTTGGCCGGCAAGCTGCTGCTCGTCCACGGCGAAATGGACGACCAGGTCCACCCGGACCAGACGCTCCGGCTCGCCGACCGGCTCGTCGCCGCAGGCAGGGACTTCGAGCTGTTCATCGTGCCCGGCGCCGAGCACATGTTCATCGACTGCCTGGCCTACGTCCGCAAGCGCTGCTGGGACTTCTTGGTGCGCGAGCTGGCGGGCACGCAGCCGCCCGTCTACCGCCCCGCGCCCATCGTCCTCGGCCCGGAGCTGCTCGGTGAGCTGTTCGCCTGAGCGCGACACGACGGACCAGGAGCCGGGGAGTGCCGCCCCCGGCCCCCGGCCGCACGCGTGTTCGCGTCTCACGTACGCGTGTCCGCACTTGCCGCGCGCCTCAGACCCGCGCGCAGCGTTCGCGGAGCGTGTCCACGCCGTCGCCGGTGAGCTCGTCGCAGTACCCCGACCGCCCGGCCAGCGCCATCACGAGTGCCAGCACCGGCCCCGCGACCACGGGGCCCGATCCGGCGGCGAACGGCCCGTCGGTAGCCATGAGTCGTAACCCCTCGGCCCGCTTGCCCGACGGCAGGACGAGGTTCGAGCTCTGGTAGTGGTGCGCCACGTGCGTGAGCGTGTCCACGGGGTGGTCGCGCCGGACGCCCAGGGGCCTGCGGATGTCCTCGCCGTGCACCACCACCTCGCCGAGCATGGCGACCACGGGCAGCGGTGGTTTGGTGGTGCTGTCCACGATGCGGCGGAACCGCTGCAGTGTCTCCCCGGCATCGGTGCCGAGCTGCTCACGGAGTCGGAGCTCGACCTGCCTGTCGAAGTCGAAGCGGCAACGGACGACGCCGGCGAGCCACCGTGCGGGGGTTAGGCTCGCCCCCGCGGTCACGTGTGCCAGCACCTCGCGCACGGTCAGGCCCTCGCACAGCGACGGCGTGTTCCACTCCGTCTCGGTGAGCTCGGCGATGTCGGCGGCCAGCGCGGCGCGCTCGGTGTGCACGAGCGGCCACAGGGTGCTCCGGGTGTCGGTCACTTCGGTGTCTCCTTCGTGAGGTCGGCGCGTGACCGTATCCGCCGACGCCGACGGATTCCGCTCGACGCCACACGTACCTCGAAGGTTGCTCGCCACTTCGGGCCGTGTCCGTTTCGTGACATGGCGGTATGTGCGGACGAAACCCGAGGCCTTATCCTCGTCGCCGATATGTGACGTCAACCGTGAAGGCTGCTGTGCACACTGTCGGCGACGCGGCAGAGGACCCGGCCCGCGAACGCGGGTCCGTCCGGCCGTACCTTGACGATCTTCCGCTGGAGCTGTGGGACTCGGACGAGCCGGCCGAGTCCGGACCCGGCTCCCCGCGGAGATCGTGGTGGCGCGCGGTGCTGCCGGTCGCCGTGGCTCTGGTGCTCGTCGGCGTTTTCGTGGCCGTTCTGCCGTCCCTCGACCCGTCCCTCGACGATGGGGACTCCGACCTGCCCGGCGCGGCGCCCGGCTCCGACGAGCCGGTGCCGTCCCTGGCCTCGATCGGGGACAACCGGCTGCTGAGAAGCGGGACCGTGTTGGCCGAAGTGCGTTGCGAGCTGCCCGAACTCGGCAGTGCCAGTGAGCGGCTGCACGCGTTCTACACCGCCGAGCTGCGTTGCCTCGAACGCGCCTGGAAACCCGCGCTGAACCGGGCGGGGGTGGAGTTCGCTCCCGTGGCCGTGGACATCACCGACGCCCCGGCGACCGCGTGCGGCGAGCTGCCGCCCTCCGGGGAGGCCACGGGCCTGTACTGCGCCGAGGACGCCACCATCTACCTGCCTCGCACACGCACCCTGGATGCGTTCGGGCTCACGCGGGAGGCCCACATCGCCACGCTGGCCCACGAGTACGGGCACCACGTGCAGCACCTCAGCGGCATCCTCGCCGCCGCGAACGGCCAGCTCAACCGTTACCCCGCGGGGAGCCCGCCCGACCGGGAACTGGGCAGGCGGGTCGAGTTGCAGGCGAACTGCTTCGCCGGTGTCTTCCTCGCCAGCGCGGCAGGAAGAGGATCGATCACGGACGACCTCGGTCACGCCGCGGTGGACGACTTCCGCAACTGGGTCGACAGCGACACCCACGGCGCCAGCGAGACACAGCGCCGGTGGGCCGCCCGAGGGTTCCGGCACGGCGACGCCGGACACTGCAACACCTGGCAGGCGCCCAGCGAGGACGTCGCGTAGGGGGGGGAGTTCACGGCAGGACGGGCAGCGGCCACGTCCGGCCCGTGGCGCTGTCGATGAGTGCCGCGCTCGTGACCCGCACGGTCAGCGGGAGGACCTCGTACACCGACGTCGCCACCGCGGGCAGATCCCGCGTCGTCGACCTCGTGGCCACCGAGGAGTGCGGAAGCCAGCGGTCGAGGGCGTAGTGGCGGTGTATCCGGGCGCCCGTCCCGCTCACGGCCCGCACCACCGCCTGTTGGCGGGCGAGCAACCCGGACGCGGGCGCGGGCACGAGTGAGATCCGGCCCCGGCGGAACGCCGCCATCGCGTCGAAGGTCAGGTCGAACGGGCCGCTGTCGGGCAACGCCGCGACCGCGTCGTGGACGGCGCCGAGGTGCCAGTCCAGCAGGACGACGTAGGACAGGTGCGGGTGGTGCCTGCGGTGCGTGTGCGTCTCCAGGGTCGCGACGCCCACCGCCTCCAGCCGCGACCACAGGCCACGCAGTGCCCGTTCCGAGTGCGGGTCGAACAGCAGGCAGACGCCCAGTGCCACGCCGATGACCCTACGGCGCCGCGGGTTCGCTCGCCGTTTCACCGCCCACCACTCGGGTATTCGCGGTTTGAGCGGCGCCCGTCACACCGGAGGAGGAAGCCGTCATGACTCGTCCCACAGATCCAGGAGCCCGTCCCCGTAGACGAGGGTTGCAGCCCGTCCAGGTACTGGCCGGACTGATCGGGCTCGTCTACCTGGCGCTCGGCATCATCGGACTCGTCATCACCGGGTTCGGAGGATTCGGGGACGCCACCCACAGCACCCTCTGGCTGTTCTCGATCAACCCGCTCCACAACATCTTCCACATCGTCATCGGCGCGCTCGGTGTGCTGATGGCGCTGACGTCCAAACTGGCCCGGACCTACGGCTGGTTGCTGCTCGCGGTCTTCGGCGTACTGCTGTTGTGGGGACTGGCCATCAGCGGTGTGTTCGCGGAGAACCCGGTGGGCGGGCTGGGTAACCCGTTCGCGCTCAACACGGCGGACAACTGGCTGCACTTCGGGACCGCTCTGCTCGGTCTCGTCCTCGCCGTGATGCCGGCTCGCAAGAAAGTCACCGCGATGCCGGGCCAGGAGAGGGAGTCGGTTTCAGGTGCGATGTCCGGGCGAAGCAGCGAAGGTGAAGTGGCCGCCCAGGGAACCCGTCGGCACGCGCCGGGCCGCCGGATCTGGCGCCGTGGCGCCGCGCACTGACGGTGCCGAGGCGTCCAGGAGTCGCGGACACCGGCCCACGTCGTTTCGTCATTCCTCCGGGACGACGTGGGCCAGTACGCAGGTGATGTTGTCCGGGCCGCCGCCCTCGTTGGCGAGGTCGATGAGCGACTGCACGGCTTCCTCCGGGGTGGCGGTCTCGGTCGCCACGTCCGTGAGCACCCGCTGGATGTCGTCGGCCTTGACCACGTCGGTGAGGCCGTCCGAGCAGAGCAGGTAGACGTCGTCGGCCTGGGCGGTGTGCAGCGAGATGTCCGGTTCGGCCGGCACACTCGCGAGCAGCGCGCGCACCAGCACCGACCGGCTCGGGTGACGTTCGGCCGCCTCGGGGGTGAGCCGTCCCTGGTCCACGAGCGTCTGGACCATCGTGTGGTCGCGGGTGAGCTGCGTCAGGGTGTCGCCGCGGAGGCGGTAACAGCGCGAGTCGCCGATGTGTCCGAGGGCGAACCGCGGGCAGTCCCACAACATCGCCGTGGCGGTGGTACCCATTCCGGTGAGCGCGGGATCGTCGGCGACGCGTTCCTCGAGCCGCGAGGCGGCGGCGCGGACGGCGCCCGCCAGTTCCTCGCCGAGGTCGACCTTGCCCATGTCCTCGTCCGCGAGCCGGGTGTCGAGTTCCTCGAGTGCGGCGACAGCCTCGGCGCTGGCGACTTCACCTGCGGCGTGCCCGCCCATGCCGTCCGCGACGGCGAGCAGCCGGACGGTCGCGTAGGCGGAGTCCTCGTTCCCGCTGCGGTGTTGCCCGACATCGGAGCCCGCGGCGTAGCGGAGGGTCAGGACCTGGTCGTGTGTCATGAGTGCAGTGAACCATTGCTCGGCGAGCAGCGAGGCACAACAGTACGCCAACCGGCTCTGTTTTGCCGAACCGGCACACCGGGTCGGGCGTTTTCCCGGCCTCGGGCCGGTGTGCCACGCCGGGTATGCGGGTCCCAGGGCGAAACGCTCACGGGGCTAAGCTGGTCGGCACGTCTTGGCCGTTCTCAAGGGTGTCTTCGGAGGTTTTCCGGCGGTGTCGAACGATTCCTTCGTCCACCTGCACGTCCACACCGAGTACTCGATGCTCGACGGTGCGGCGAAGATCGCCCCGCTGTTCGCGGAGGCGTCGCGGTTGGAGATGCCCGCCGTGGGCATGACGGACCACGGCAACATGTACGGCGCGGACGAGTTCTACCAGCAGGCGAAGAAGGCCGGCATCAAGCCGATCATCGGCATCGAGGCCTACGTCGCGCCGGAGAGCCGCTTCCACAAGAAGCCCGTCTTCTGGGGACACCAGGGGCAGCGTGGCGCCGACGAGTTCGGTGAGGGCGGCGACGTCTCGGGCGGCGGTGCCTACACGCACATGACGATGCTGGCGGAGAACGCCACCGGCCTGCGCAACCTGTTCAAGCTCTCCTCGCTGGCGAGTATGGAGGGCTACTACCGCAAGCCCCGCATGGACCGCGAACTGATCGCGGAGAACGCCGAGGGCATCATCGCCACCACCGGCTGCCCGTCCGGCGAGGTGCAGACGCGGTTGCGGCTGGGGCAGAAGGACGAGGCGATCCAGGCCGCGTCCGACTACCGCGACATCTTCGGCCAGGACAACTTCTTCCTGGAGCTGATGGACCACGGCCTCCCGATCGAGCGCTCGGTGCGCGAGGGCCTGCTCGAGATCGGCAGGAAGCTGGGCCTGAGGCCGTTGGCGACCAACGACTCCCACTACGTCACCAAGGACCAGGCCGAGTCGCACTCCGCGCTGCTGTGCGTGCAGTCGGGCAAGACGCTGTCGGACCCCACCCGGTTCAAGTTCGACGGCGACGGCTACTACCTGAAGTCCGCGGGGGAGATGCGCCAGTACTGGGACACCGAGGTGCCCGGTGCCGCCGACTCGACGCTGCTGATCGCCGAGCGGGTGGAGTCCTACGCCGACGTCTACGCCCACAAGGACCGGATGCCGATCTTCGAGGTGCCGGAGGGCCACACCCAGGAGTCGTGGCTGCACCACGAGGTGATGAAGGGCCTCGAGTGGCGGTTCCCCAACGGCATCCCCGACGGGTACGTCGAGCGTGCCGAGATGGAGCTCGGCGTGATCGCGCAGAAGGGCTTCCCGGCGTACTTCCTCGTGGTCGCCGACCTCTGCAACTACGCGCGCAGCGTGGGTATCCGGGTCGGTCCGGGCCGTGGTTCGGCGGCGGGCGCCCTCGTCGCCTACGCGCTGGGCATCACCAACCTCGACCCGATCCCGCTGGGGCTGCTGTTCGAGCGGTTCCTCAACCCCGAACGCATGTCGATGCCCGACATCGACATCGACTTCGACGACCGCAGGCGCGGCGAGATGATCCGGTACGCCACCGAGAAGTACGGTGCGGACAAGGTCGCGCAGGTCATCACGTTCGGCACCATTAAGACCAAGGCCGCCATCAAGGACGCGGCGCGCGTGCACTTCGGCCAGCCCGGGTACGCCATCGCCGACAAGATCTCCAAGGCCCTCCCTCCGCCGATCATGGCGAAGGACATCCCGCTGTCGGGCATCGTCGACCCCGAACACGAGCGGTACCCGGAGGCGGCCGAGGTCCGCACGCTCGTCGAGAACGACCCCGAGGTCAAGACGATCTTCGACACCGCCCGCGGCCTCGAAGGGCTGATCCGCAACGCCGGTGTGCACGCGTGCGCGGTCATCATGTCCAGCGAGCCGCTGATGGACGCGATTCCGCTCTGGCAGCGGGACGACGGCGCCGTCATCACCGGCTGGGACTACCCGTCGTGTGAAGCCATCGGGCTGTTGAAGATGGACTTCCTCGGCCTGCGCAACCTCACCGTCATCGGCGACGCGATCGACAACATCAAGGTCAACCGCGGTGTCGACATCGACCTCGACACCCTCGGGGTCGACGACCCGGAGACGTACAAGCTGCTCGGCCGCGGCGACACGCTCGGTGTGTTCCAGCTCGACGGTGGCGCCATGCGGGACCTGCTGCGGCGGATGCAGCCGACCGAGTTCGCCGACATCGCCGCGGTCAACGCGCTGTACCGCCCCGGTCCGATGGCGATGAACACGCACAACAACTACGCCGACCGCAAGAACGGCAGGCAGCGGGTCACGCCGATCCACCCGGAGCTGGAAGAGCCCCTGAAGGACATCCTGTCCGAGACCTACGGCCTGATCGTCTACCAAGAGCAGATCATGCAGATCGCGCAGAAGGTCGCCGGCTACTCGATGGGCCGAGCCGACGTGCTGCGCCGGGCGATGGGCAAGAAGAAGAAGGAGGTCCTCGAAAAGGAGTTCGAGGGCTTCGAGGCCGGCATGAAGGAGAACGGGTTCTCGAAGGAGGCCATCCAGGCCCTGTGGGACACGATCCTTCCGTTCGCCGGGTACGCGTTCAACAAGTCCCACGCGGCGGGCTACGCGCTCGTGGGCTACTGGACCGCCTATCTCAAGGCCAACTACACCGCGGAGTACATGGCCGCGCTGCTCACCTCGGTCGGTGACAACAAGGACAAGTCGGCGGTGTACCTGGCCGAGTGCCGCAGGCTCGGGGTGCGGGTGCTGCCGCCGGACGTCAACGAGTCCGGTCGCCGGTTCGCGGCCGTCGGTGACGACATCCGCTTCGGGCTCGGCGCGATCCGCAACGTGGGCGCCAACGTCGTCGAGTCGATCATCGCGACGCGGGAGAAGAAGGGCAAGTACTCCTCCTTCACCGACTTCCTCGACAAGTCCGAGCTCGTGGCCTGCAACAAGCGGGTCATCGAGTCGCTGATCAAGGCGGGTGCCTTCGACTCGCTCGGCGCCACCCGGCTGTCGATGATGCGGGTGCACGAGGACGCCGTCGACGCCGTCGTGCCGCTCAAGCGGCAGGAGGCGATGGGGCAGTTCGACCTGTTCGGCACCGGCGGAAGCGACGGGGCCGCCCCCAGCACGTCGTCGTCGCCCCTGGCGCACCTGAAGTTCGACGAGGAGGAGTACCCGCGCAAGCAGAAGCTCGGCTACGAACGGGAGATGCTGGGCCTCTACGTGTCGGCGCACCCGCTCGACGGGGCCGAACGGATCCTGCGCAAGCACGCCAAGCGGCCCATCGCGGCGATCCTGGCCGAACCTCCCAAGGAAGGCGAGATCGAGATCGCGGGGCTCATCACCGCGCTGGAACGCCGGGTGAACAAGAAGGGCGAGCCCTGGGCCATCTGCACGGTCGAGGACATGGACGCCTCGCTGGAGGTGCTGTTCTTCCCGAAGTCCTACGCGCTGTTCGCCGCCGACCTGGTGGAGGACAACGCGGTCGTCGTCAAGGGTCGCGTCAACTGGCGTGAGGACAAGATGTCGGTCTTCGCCGCCGGGCTGGTGCCGCTCGATCTCAGCGACGTCGCACTCGGTGACGAGGAACCACCGCTGATGCTGCTGGCCTCGGCCGAGAAGATCACGCAGAGCGTGGTGACCGAGCTCAAGCAGACGTTGCAGGCTCACCGTGGTGACACCCCGGTGCGGCTCAAACTGGTCGGCAGCTCGTCCGAGACGGTCTTCGCTCTCTACGACTATCCCGTGACGGTCAGTTCGATGTTGATGGGCGAGCTCAAGGGCATTCCGGGCATCGCGGCGAGCACGTGAGGACAGCGCTTCCTACGGTGGAGGAGTGAGCCTGGAGACCGCCGAACCCGATCCGCGGCGTTGGCGTGCGCTTGCCGTCACACTGACCGCCGGGTTCATGTCGCTGCTCGACGTCAGCATCGTGAACGTCGCGTTGCCCTCGATCCAGCGGGGGCTCGGCGCCTCCGCCGCGGGCGTGCAGTGGATCGTGTCGGGCTACGCGCTGACGTTCGGCCTCGTGCTGGTGTCGGGTGGTCGGCTCGGCGACGCGCTGGGCAGGCGCCGCATGTTCCTGATCGCCCTGTCGGCGTTCGTCCTGACGAGTGCTCTGGCCGGGGCGGCGGTCAACGAGTCGATGCTCGTTATCGCGCGGTTGTTGCAGGGCATGGCCGCAGGCATGCTCACCCCGCAGAACAGCGGGCTCATCCAGGAGTTGTTCAGCGGCGCCGAGCGTGGTCGGGCGTTCGGCGCGTTCGGGACGACGGTGTCGTTGTCGACGGCGGTCGGCCCCGTGCTGGGCGGGGCGATCATCGCGCTGTTCGGGGCGGAGACCGGTTGGCGCTGGGTGTTCTTCGTCAACGTCCCGATCGGGGTGCTGGCGTTCGTGCTGGCACTGCGGTTGCTGCCCAAGGCCCCGAAGCGGACCGGCTCCCTGCGGTCGCAGCTCGACTTCGTCGGTGTGGTCCTGCTGGGTGCCGCCGTGCTCGGAGTGCTGTTCCCGCTCGTGCGCTCGGAGCAGGACGGGTGGAGTGCCCTGTGGTGGATGCCACCCGTGGCCGTGGTGTTCGCCGTCGCGTTCGTGTGGTGGGAGCGTCGGCTGGTGCGGCGTGGTGGTTCGCCGCTGCTGGACGTGCGGCTCTTCACCGAGACCCCGGGCTACGCGACGGGAGCGGCGATCGGCACGGTGTACTTCGCGGGGTTCGCGGGGATCTGGCTGGTCTTCGCGTTGTTCTTCCAGCAGGGCCTCGGGTACACGCCGCTGGAGTCGGGGCTGGTGGTGACGCCGTTCGCTCTCGGCGCCGCCGTGTCGGCGACGCTGGCAGGCAGGCTCGTCGCGCGACTGGGCAGGGTGCTGACCCTGACCGGACTGTGCATGGTGGCGGTGGGCCTCGGTGCTGTCGCACTGACAGCTCCGCTGGTCAGTCCTGGTGCGACCGGGTTCGCGGTGGCCGTTCCGTTGCTGGTCGCCGGATTCGGGGGCGGCATGGTGATCTCGCCGAACACCACGTTGACGTTGGAGTGCGTGCCCACGCGCATGGCCGGAGTCGCCGGGGGAGCGCTGCAGACCGGACAACGCATCGGCAGTGCGGTCGGCATCGCGCTGCTGGCTTCCGTGTTCCACGTCGGCATCGACTCGGACGGCGGTTACCCCGAGGGACTGCGCTGGGCGATGGTGAGCGCGGTGGCGATCGTCCTCGTCGCGCTCGTGCTGGCTGTGGTCGACCTGCGGAGGCGCCCTCACCGAACGCCACAGCCGCGGACGCGGAAAGTGAATGTGTCTAGCCCATCCGAGTGACTAGATTGCTGCTCCGGTCAACTCGACTGGCGTAGAGTCATCGTATCGGTGATTCTTGTGCCAGCCTTCGGCGAGATGTCTGCTCTCACGGCCGGATCGGCGACCGCGGGGGATCGATCGGGACGGCATCGAAGGTCTCAGGTTCGGGCGGGTCCCGGCTGGAAGGGGACGGGGCCCGCCCGAACGCGCGTCGAACACGTCAACGGACCTCTCGTGCGCTCGTCACGGCGAGTGGTTCCCCGCTTCCGTGGACACCAGCGGGCACCAGCACCGTTCGCCGTGCCTGGCTCGGCGTCGGGATCCGGTTTCAGCCGCGATCGTCCGCGGGCCGCTGGGCCACGGAGGTGAGTGCGGCGGCGGCCTTCTTCTTCTTGTAGCGGATGAGGAAGAACAGACCGACCGCGGCGAGCACACCCACCACGATCATGCCGCCGGTGCTGAGGATGCCCTCGACGCGGCGAGCGGCCTCTCCCAGCGCCGCACCCAGGCTGACGTGCAGCGTCGACCAGCAGAGAGCGCCGGAGAGGACGGCGGGCAGGAACTTGCGGTACGGCAGTCCCGAGGTTCCCGCGGCGGCGGGGGTGAGTGTGCGCACCACCGGCAGGAAGCGGGCGAAGAACACCGCCCACGCGCCCCGGCGCTGCAGGATGCCGGTGGCCTTGTCCCACGCGTCGGTGCCGTAGCGCTGGATCAGCTTCGTCTCCCGCAGGCGCGGCCCGTAGCGGCGCCCGATGGCGTAACCGATCGAGTCACCGATACCGGCACAGGCCGTGACGACCAGGACGAGGACGATGAACCGGGGCGCGGTGTTGGCCGTGGTGGCCGCGATGAGCAGACCGGATTCACCCGGCGCGATGAAGCCCAGTCCGATGGTGCACTCAAGCAGGACCAACAGTCCTGTCGCACCGACGAGTGCCGGCTGCGGCAGGCTCTGCAGCCAGTTGAGCACATCAGTTACCACGGGTATCCCCCTGAATGTCGCTGTCTGTCGCCGTCACCGGATCGAGTGAACGGGCCTCGTCGGTTACGACGACAGTAGCGGCCGCCTGGTTCACCGACCCCAGGGGATTTCCCTGATTTCCTTCCACGGTTCCCGATCGGTGTCAGCCCATGCGAGCGAGGACGCTGCTGGCCTCCTGCGCCGCGGGGGCGGCCCCGGCGAGGTGCTGGAGGTTCTCCGGCAGCGGCTCGCCCCGGTGGGCCTTGGTCTGGGCGAACAGCTTGCCCGCGCGGTACGACGACCGCACCAGCGGACCCGCCATGACCCCGGCGAAGCCGAGGGCCTCCGCCGCCTTCGTGTGCTCCACGAACTCCTCGGGCTTCACCCAGCGGTCGACCGGATGGTGCCGGACCGACGGACGCAGGTACTGCGTGATGGTGAGGATCTCGCAACCGGCCTCCACGAGGTCGCGCATCGCGGGTTCGACCTCCTCCGGGGTCTCGCCCATGCCGAGGATGAGGTTCGACTTGGTGACCAGTCCGGCCTCACGGGCACGGCGGATCACCTCGAGCGACCGCTCGTAGCGGAAGCCGGGCCTGATGCGGCGGAAGATGCGGGGCACCGTCTCGACGTTGTGGGCCAGCACCTCCGGAGCCGAGGAGAACACCTCGGCGAGCTGGTCGTCGTCGGCGTTGAAGTCGGGGATGAGCAGCTCGACGCCCGTACCCGGGTTCAACGCATGGATCTGCCGGACCGTCTCGGCGTACAACCAGGCGCCGCCGTCGGGCAGGTCGTCGCGGGCGACTCCGGTCACGGTCGAGTAGCGCAGGCCCATGGCCTGGACGCTCTCGGCGACCCGGCGCGGCTCGTCGCGGTCGAGTTCGGCGGGCTTGCCGGTGTCGATCTGGCAGAAGTCACAACGCCGTGTGCACTGGTCGCCTCCGATGAGGAAGGTGGCCTCGCGGTCCTCCCAGCACTCGTAGATGTTGGGACACCCGGCCTCCTCGCACACGGTGTGCAGGCCCTCGCGCCGGACCAGCCCCTTGAGGTCGGTGTACTCGGGGCCCATACGTGCGCGGGTCTTGATCCACGACGGCTTCTTCTCGATCGGTGTCTGGCTGTTGCGGACCTCAAGCCGCAGCAGCTTCCGACCCTCCGGCACCACAGTCACGGGCCCAGCCTACGCCCCGGGTGGTGCGGAACTCGACCGTGCGGGACCCGGGGTGACCCACTCAACCGGAGCGATCCTCATCCCGTGGGCGGGTACCGGTGCGCGGGCCGTTCAGGCCGATGGGGCGAGACGGCGCAGCCACCGGCCGACCGTGTTCACGCCGCGTGTCGCGGTCGTGGCCTGACGGTGCCGCAGGAGCGCCACGAGTGCGGCACCGACGTCGGTCACCTCGTCCTCCGGTTCGTGTGGTCCGGCGAGCCCCGACGTCACCGCCAGGAGACGCAGCTCCGCCTCGTGTGCTCGGCGCACGGCGGGGAAGCGCTCGACGTTCGCGTTCAACACCGCGTGCAGTGCCGGGTGGCGTCCGACGGCCCTGCGCCACGCCCGCGACACGGCGTCGACGTGGTCGGAGTGCTCGTCACTCTCACCGCCGGGCACGGCTTCCGCGTCCTCGGGCCCCGCCACCTCGGCGCGCAGGTGTCCGGTGAGGATCTGCAACCAGCGGTGGTGCAGTGCGAGCAGCAGTTCCTCCTCCGTGCCGAAGACCTCCCGGGCCCCGTCGATCCGGTCGAACGGTATCCGGGCCCCTTCGTCGCGCGTGGCCTCGGCCAGCGCCCTGTCCATGATGTCGCGGCGGTGGTGGAAGTCGCTCCAGCTCATCGGCCTCGATGCCCCCTTACGGCCGGGTCTGCGTGTCACCGGTCATACCGGAGGTCTGCTTCATACCCTCGGTATGTCCGACGTGATCACCATACCATCGGTATGTGACCGAACCGGGCGCGTAAGGTCGTGAGGGTGGCGACAGTGAGGTCAGGGAGGCCGGGAAGGCCAGGGACGTCAGGGAGGCCAGGGAGGCCAGGGAGGCCGCTGGCATCGCCCAGGTCACGGAGGGACGACTACGCCGAGTCCACACGCGGTGCGCTGGTCGACAGTGCGGTCGCGCTGTTCACCGAGCGCGGCTACGCCGGGACGTCGCTCGACGAGATCGCCAGGCGAGCCCGCGTGACGAAGGGCGCGCTCTACCACCACTTCAACGGCAAGCAAGCGATCTTCGAGGCGGCCTTCGACGCGGTGGAGACCGACGTCAAGGGACGGCTGGAGAAGATCCTGCGTTCGGACCAGCCGCCGTGGGAACGCGCACTCACCGGGCTGCGGGAGTTCATCTCGAGCTGCCTCGACCCGTCCTATCAGCGCCTCGCGTTGCACGAGGCTCCGGTGGTGATGGGCTGGAAGCGGTGGCGCGAGGCCGAGGACCGCTACAGCCTCGGCCTGATCAAAGCCGCCCTCCAGGACCTCATCGACGCGGGCGACGTGGTGAGCGTGCCCGTGGACATCACTTCCCGGCTGCTGTTCGGCGCGCTGTCCAGCGCCGCCACCGAGATCGCGAGCTCAACCGAACCCGAGCGGGTCGGGGCCGAGGTGGAGCAGGTCGTCGTCGCGCTGCTCCAACAGGTGAGGGCCGGCTCACCCCGCCCCTGACACCGTTACGCTCGAACGCGTGGAACTCAGGATCTTCACGGAACCACAGCAAGGCGCCTCCTACGACGACCTCCTGCGCGTGGCCAAGGCCAGCGAGGACGCCGGATTCGGCGCGTTCTTCCGCTCGGACCACTACCTCAAGATGGGCTCGGCCAGCGGCCTTCCCGGACCGACCGACGCCTGGGTCACCCTCGCAGGCCTGGCGAGGGAGACCTCACGCATCCGGCTGGGCACGCTGGTGACGGCGGCGACGTTCCGGCACCCGTCCGTGCTGGCCATCTCGGTCGCCCAGGTCGACCAGATGTCCGGCGGTCGTATCGAGTTCGGACTCGGCTCGGGGTGGTACGCCGACGAACACACCGCCTACGGCATCGACCTGCCACAGCCACGTGAGCTGTTCGACCGCTACAGCGAGCAGTTGGAGATCATCACCGGCCTGTGGGACACGGCCGAGGGTCAGACGTTCTCCTTCGAGGGGCGGCACTACACGCTCAAGGACGCGCCCGGCCTGCCCAAGCCCGCGCAGCGTCCGCATCCTCCCGTCATCCTCGGCGGCACGGGCAAGAAGCGGACCCCCGAACTCGCGGCGCGCTATGCCGACGAGTTCAACGTGCCGTTCAACGACATCGAGACGGCCCGTGCGCAGTACGAGCGCGTCGACACCGCCGCGGAGGCGGCGGGCCGTGGGCGCGGCGAGATCATCCGGTCCGCGGCGCTCGTGGTGGCGGTCGGCAGGGACGACGCCGAGGTGGCCCGCAGGGCCGACGCCATCGGCCGCGAGGTCGACGAGCTCAGGACCAACGGTGTCGCGGGCAGCGTGTCCGAGGCCGTCGACACGATCGGCCGGTGGCGTGAGAGCACCGGCATCTCCCGCCTGTACCTGCAGGTGCTCGACCTGTCCGACCTCGACCATCTCGACCTGATCGCGTCGGAGATCATGCCGCAGGTCGCCTGAACTCCGACGGCCCGGTGGCCCCGCCTCGCGGGAACACCGGGCCGGGATGGTTCAGGACTGCTGCAGGGCGAAGGTGACTCCGGCGGCCTCCGGCTGCTGCGGTCGGGGCAGCCAACGGTCGTCGGTCACCGGTAGGTCGCCCTCCAGGGCCGCGAGAACGGCGTCGCGCGCGAGCGGCAGCGCCTCCTCGACGGTCACGACGCGGCCCAGCTCCGCCGACAGCGACGTGGTGCCCGCGTCCCGGATACCGCACGGCACGATGCGGTCGAACGCCGTGAGGTCCGGGTCGCAGTTGAGTTCGAAACCGTGCATGGTGACGCCCCGCTGCACGCGGATACCGATGGCGGCGATCTTGCGCTCGGGGCGGGAGTCGTCGGCGGGCACCCACACGCCGCTGCGCCCGTCGACCCGGCCGGTGTACAGGCCGAACGAGTCGCACACGGAGATCAGGGCCTGTTCGACGCGCCGCACGTAGTCGACGACGTCGATGGGGTCGCAGAGCTTGACGATCGGGTACCCGACGAGCTGACCCGGCCCGTGCCACGTGATGCGGCCACCGCGGTCGACGTCGATCACGGGAGTGCCGTCGGTGGGCCGGTCCTCGGGCTGCGTGCGCTTGCCCGCGGTGTAGACCGACGGGTGTTCGAGCAACAGCATCGTGTCGGGGCTCTCGCCGTCCGCGCGGGCGGTGGCGAGTTCGCGCTGAAGGTCCCAGGCTTCGAGGTAGTCGATGGTGCCGATGTCGCGGACGTCAACGGGGTCGGTGGACGCGCGGCACGAACGGGTCGCTTTCTGGCTCACGGCGTCGAGGCTACCCCTCAGGACCGTCCTGCCCGGCCTTCCTCCGTTCTCGCGTCACGGCCCGGAGCGGGCAACAGGCTCAGCGCCGGTGCGACGAGCAGGCCGACTCCGACGACGGCGAGGACCGAGCCGAGCGTGTCGGTGATCCAGTGGACTCCCAGGGCGATCCGTGCCGTGCAGGCCAGCAGCGTCGCCACCACCGCGATCGCGCGAACGGTCGGCAGCAGCCTCGGAGCGAGCCACAGGCACAGCACCACCGCGGCGAAGCCCGTGCTCGCCACCGACGCCACGTGGCCGCTCGGGTAGCTGAAGTCGCTGTAGTCCCGAGGGCGATCACGGTCGAAGACGGGTTTGGCCACCAGGCTCGTGAGGCGGCAGGCACCGAGCAGAACCAGTACCCGCAGCGTCACCCATGCCCGTGGATCACCGAGCCGCCGCAACCTGAACGTGGCCACGATCAGACCCACGCCGAGCAGGATCGGCAGAGGTGGACCGAGAACGGCGCTGAACACGTTCGCGGCCGTGCCGAGATCGCCCTGCCAGCGGGTGCCCACGGCGTCGCGCAGCACCCGGTCCAGCGACACCGGAGCCTCGCGGACCACGACCCCGAGGGCGATGAAAGCCGTGAGGAGCAGCGCCCCGATGAGGTACTGGATTCGCACCACACCGTACTTCCCGGACCGCGTCGTCCGTATGACAGCCGAGCGCGTCATCACTCGGAGGACAGCGCACGACCGATGTCGGTGAACGTGTAGGAGAAACCGCACCGGGTGAGCACACCGGGCACCGCGCGTGGACCCGCCAGCAGCATCTCGTCGGCGGCCTCGCCGAACAACACCCGCAACGGCAGGCCGGGCACCCGCCACGGCGTCGGGCGATGCACGGCCCGTCCCACGGCCCGCGTGAACTCGGCGTTGGTCACCGGGTGGGGGACGGTGACGTTCACGGGACCGGACACCCCGGAGTTGCCGAGGCAGAACACGATCACCCCGACGACGTCGGGCAGGCTGATCCAGGGCAGGTACTGGCGTCCGTCGCCGAGCGCGGCTCCGAGCCCGAGGAGGAACGCGGGGCGTGCCAGTCGCAACATGCCGCCCCGCCACGTGAGCACCGGGGCGGTGCGCAGCAACACGACCCGGCTGCCCGCGTTCGCCGCCGGTGCGCAGGCCGCCTCCCACTCCGCGCACAGCCGCGCCAGGAAACCCTCACCGACGGGCGCCGACTCGTCCACCTCGCTGCTGCCCGTGTCGCCGTAGTAGCTGATGCCCGAGGCGTTGACCAGCACCGGAACGCGGTGTTCGGCGACAGCCTCCGCCAGCACCTCGGTGGGTTCGAGACGCGAGTCGCGCAGCACCTGCTTGCGTGCCGCGCTCCACCGGCCTGACGCCAGCGGGGCGCCGCACAGGTTCACGACGGCGTCGACACCGTCGAACGCACCCTCGTCGATCCACCCGGACGGCGGGTCCCATCGGCGTTCGTCCGCGGCCGACGGGGCGCGCCGGACCAGCCGCACGACGTCGTGCCCCTGCTCCCGCAACCGGGAACGAAGGGCGGAACCGATCAGCCCGCTGGAACCGGCCACGAGAACCCGCATGAGCACACCTTATGCCGCGGACGCCACGGGGGCGTCCACCGTGTCGGCGGACGCCCCCGGGTACGTGACTTCGCTGGAGTCAGAGACCCAGCTCGTCCTCGAAGTTGCCTTCCTCGAGACGCTGCTTGATCGTCGTGAGGAACCGTCCCGCGTCGGCACCGTCGATGAGGCGGTGGTCGTAGGTCAGCGGGAGGTAGACCATCGAGCGGACCGCGATGGTGTCGTTGCCGTCGGCGTCGGTGGCCACGACCGGCCGCCGCACGACCGCGCCCACGCCCAGGATGCCGGACTGCGGCTGCACGATGATCGGAGTGTCGAACAGCGCGCCGTTGCTGCCGAGGTTGGTGATCGTGAACGTGCCGCCGGTGAGCTCGTCCGGAGTCACCTTGTTGCTGCGCGCCCGCGCCGCCAGGTCGGCGATCCGGTGGGCCAGGCCTGCCAGGCTCAGCTCACCCGCGTCGTGGATCACGACCGACAGCAGACCGCGGTCGGTGTCCACGGCCATACCGAGGTTGATCGCACCGTGGTAGGTGATCTCCTTCGTCTCCTCGTTGTAGGAGGCGTTGACGTTCGGGTGCTGCTTCAGCGCCTCGACCGTGGCCTTGGCGAAGAACGGCAGGAACGTCAGGTTCACACCCTCGCGCTCGCGGAACGCCCCCTTCGCGCGCTGCCGCAGCTGCGCGACCTTGGTGACGTCCACCTCGTGCACCTGCGTGAGCTGGGCCGAGACCTGCAGCGACTCCTTGGTCTTGACCGCGGTGATCTGGCGGATGCGGTTGGCCTTCTGCACCGTGCCGCGCAGCGCGGCCTTCTCCGCGTCCGACACCGGCGCCGGGGCGCTGGGGCGGGCCGGCTGGGCGGACGGAGCCGCCGGAGCGGGCTGCTGCGCGGTGGGAGCCGCCACCTCCTTCTGCTTGGCCTCGGCCGCGGCCAGCACGTCCTGCTTGCGGATCCGACCGCCGACGCCGCTGCCCTTGAGGGTGCTCAGGTCGATGCCGTGCTCGGCGGCGAGCTTGCGCACCAGCGGGGTGACGTACGGCGTGCCCGCACCGTCGCGTTCGGCCGGGGCGGCAGCGGCGGGCTTGGCGGGCTCGGCCTCCTGAGGTGCCGGAGCGGGAGCCTGCGGCTGCTGAGCCTGTGGCTGCGGCGCGGGAGCACTCGGCTGCTGCGGCGCGGGCTCGGGCTCGGGCTGCGGCTCGGGGGCGGCCGGAGCCTGCTGCTGGGGCTGCGGCTCGGGCGCGGCGGGGGGCTGCTGCGCCGGGGCGGCGTCGGCGGACCCGACGACGGCCAGCTGCGCGCCGACCTCCACGGTCTCGTCCTCGCCCACGGTGATCTCCAGGACGGTGCCCGCGACCGGCGAGGGCACCTCGGTGTCGACCTTGTCGGTCGAGATCTCGAGCAACGGCTCGTCGACCTCGACCCTGTCACCGACCTGCTTGAGCCACCGGGTGACGGTGCCTTCCGTGACGCTCTCACCGAGCTCCGGCAGCGTCACCGGAGTGCCGGACGCCGCTCCGGACGGAGCCGCGGCGGGAGCCGGGGCCTGCTGCTGCGCCGGAGCGGCCTGCGGCTCCGGCTGGGCTTCGGCCTGCTGCGCCTGCGGTGCGGCCTGCTGCTCGGGCTGAGCCTCGGGGGCCGCCGCTGTTTCGGCGGCACCGCCGCCGGAGCCGTCGTCGATCACGGCCAGCTCGCCGCCGACCTCCACGGTCTCGTCCTCACGCGCGACGATCCTGCTCAGCGTGCCCGCGACCGGCGAGGGCACCTCGGTGTCGACCTTGTCGGTCGAGATCTCGAGCAACGGCTCGTCGACCTCGACCCTGTCACCCTCCTGCTTCAGCCACCGGGTGACGGTGCCCTCCGTGACGCTCTCACCAAGCTCCGGCAGTGTGACGGAGTACGCCATCGTTTGCTGACTCCCTTGTGTGTGCTGGGTGTGGTCCGAGTTGCTGCGTCGGCTGTGCCGTCCGTTGCTGCTGTCGGTCGGACAGCAGGTCAGCCGTGCACGTGCAGCGGCTTGCCCGCCAGGGCGAGGTGCGCTTCGCCGAGAGCTTCGGTCTGGGTGGGGTGGGCGTGGATCAGCGGGGCCACGTCCTCCGGGAAAGCCTCCCAGTTGTAGATGAGCTGAGCCTCGCCGATCAGCTCGCCGACGCGGTCCCCGACCAAGTGCAGACCGACGACAGGGCCGTCGGGGGCCTTGATGAGCTTCACCGCACCGGAAGTCTTGAGGATCTGGCTCTTGCCGTTGCCCGCCAGATCGTAGGTGAACGTGGTGATGTCCGGTCCGTACTTCTCCTTGGCCTGTGCCTCGGTGAGTCCCACGGAAGCCACCTCGGGGTGCGAGTACGTGACCCGGGGGATGCCGGACTCGTCGATCGGCTTCGGGTCGAGGCCCGCGATGTCCTCCGCGACGAAGATGCCCTGCTGGAAACCACGGTGGGCGAGCTGGAGTCCCGGCACGATGTCGCCGACAGCGTAGACGCCGGGCAGGTTGGTGCGCAGCCGCTCGTCGGTGAGCACGAAGCCACGGTCCATCCGAAGGCCCGCCTCGTCGTAGCCGTGGCCCGCGGTGTTCGGGCCACGCCCCACGGCGACGAGCAGCACGTCGGCCTCGAGCGTCTCACCGGACTCCAGCGACACGGTGACACCGCCCGCGTCCTGCTTCGCGCCCGTGAACTTCACGCCGGTCTTGAATGCGATCTTCCGGCGACGGAAGGCCCGTTCGAGCTGCTTGGAGGAGAACTCGTCCTCGGCGGGCACCAGCCGGGGCAGCGCCTCGACGATGGTGACCTCGGTGCCGAAGGAGGCCCACACACTGGCGAACTCGACGCCGATCACGCCGCCGCCGAGCACGACGGCCTTCTTCGGCACGAAGTCCAGCGTCAGCGCGTCGTCGCTGGTGATGATGCGGCCACCCAGTTCGAGGTCGGGCAGCGTCTTGGAGTACGAGCCCGTGGCCAGCACCAGGTTCTTGCCCGTGTAGCGCGTGCCCTCGACGTCGACGGTGGTGCCGCCGACGAACGTGCCCGTGCCCTCCACGTAGTTGACCTTGTTGGCCTTCGCCAGGCCCTGCAGCCCCTTGTACAGCCGCGTGATCACCGAGTCCTTGTACTTGTGGACACCGGCGATGTCGACACCCTCGAACGTGGTCTTCACACCGAACTGCTCGCCGTCCCGCGCCGAGTCGGCGACCTCGGCCGCGTGGAGCAGCGCCTTGGTCGGGATGCAGCCTCGATGCAGACAGGTGCCGCCCAGCTTGTCCTTCTCGATGAGCGTGACGGAAAGGCCCAGTTCGGCCGCGCGGAACGCCGCGGCGTAACCACCGGATCCGCCACCAAGGATCACCAGGTCGGCTTCAGCGTCGGTCACTTCTCACTCCTCGGCAGGCAGTGTCGTCGTAGTCGTCGTACGTCGTCGTAGGTCGATACGGCAGTCGGGTCGGCCGTGCGCACGGGCGCCGGCGGCGCTCATGACACCTCATCTTGTCACTTCGCCCGAACGGCGTGCGACCTAGTGCGGTTGTGATCCGGCCTGCAGCTTTGCGTGATCGGGATAATGCACGGTGCGAGGTGGAAGGAGTGTGGTCGCCGTGGGCCTGTTCGACGCGTTACGTCGGCGCAAGGGAAAGGGCGGGAGAGGGCAGGGCAAGCCGGGCACCCTGCGCGGTGCGAGTCCCGGCGACGTCGACCACCTCGACCGATGGGCGGCGAGCCGCCGCGGGGTGGAGGCCTACGTCGAGCCGCGCACGACCGTCACCGAGACCACCGTGGTGCTGGTCGCGCACGACGGGGAGTGGACGCGACGCCGGATCGGCAGTCTGGACGCCGCGCAGCGGTTCGGCCGGAAGCGGTCGATCCCGGTCTACGAGGTCGCCAGGACGGGGTACCCCAAACGCATGCGTGAGTACACGGAGCGTCAGCGGGTGCTGCGGAAGAAGGCGCAGCGGGAACGCGACGCCAGCGCCGAGTAGCTCGGTCTCCACCGGGTCACAGCGATGCCTCCAGCAGCCGGCGGTGCTGTTCGAGCACGGCCCGGACGTCGCGGTGGACGCTGAGCCCGAACACGGGGTCGTCCTCCAGCACCTCGCCCGTCGTGGGCCGCAGGCGCAGCACGGGAGGTTCGGAGATCACCACGGTCCCGGTGGGGCCGTCCGGTTCGGCGGCGGGCGGGGAGAGCTCGGCGACGCGGAGCAGCCGAGGGAAGACCACGTCGGTGGGCAGCCCGTCGCACGCGGCCAGGAACCGCCGGTAGCTCTCCGGCAGGGCGACGCCGAGCCTGCGTTCCGCCTCGCACACCTCGTCGTCGGACGCCGGGGGTGGCGCGGCGTCCGGTGTGCCCCGCAACAGCAGGATCTCCGCGAGCAGCTCGGGCCACGACGGTCCCGCCACATCGACCGGGTGTCGCGTGTGCAGAGCCGCGACCAGCGCGTCGGTGTAGCCCTCGGCCCAGCCTTCCGGAACGGTGAGCGCTCCCTCGGCCAGCAACCGGGCGAGCGGGCGGCATCCGGCGAGCGTGGCCACGTCGGGGGCGGAGGTGTCGCGAGCGATGTGCGCTCACTCACCGACCGCGGCGCGGGCCTCGGCGAGATGCCCGGCCTCGGCGTGGGCCCAGGCGCGTTCGACCAGTTCCGCGAGAGTCGCCTCGGCACCCGGACGGCTGCCGAGCCGCGCGAGGTGAGCGCGGTGAGCGTCCTCCTCCGCGTCGAGGTCGAGCGGGAGGAGCCCGTCAGCCCACTCCGGAGCGTCGGCGCGTACCGACAGCAGCATCGCCCACGCCCGCGCGGTCACTCGGTGGGCCGCCAGCCGGGCGACCGGCCTGCCCGTGGTGCGTCGCCACTGCCGGACCAGCCGGTCGCTCGCATCGGCGGCGCCGACGCACGCCGACAGCAGTGCCGCACGGCTGATCTCGGTGTCCACCGCGTCGTCGGCCGCCGTGAGCACGACGCGCACGGCGGCCTCGACGAAGTCCCCGGGCGGGGTGGTGGGCATCGGTTCCACGCGGCCGGTCAACCTCTCCGATCAGCCGGTCAGCCTGTCGGATCAGCCGTTATCGGCGATGTCGGCGAGCACCGCGGCGATGGTGCGCACCGGCACGCCCGTACCGCCCTTGGCGGTGTAGCCCCACGGGGAACCGTCGTGGTAGGCCGGGCCCGCGATGTCGATGTGCGCCCACGGCAGGTCACCGGCGACGAACTCCCGCAGGAAGATGCCCGCGGCGAGCATGCCGCCCCACCGCTGGCCCGTGACGTTCGCGAGGTCCGCGATCTTGGAGTCGAGACCCGCTCGCAGTTCCTCCGGCAGCGGCATCGGCCAGCCGTTCTCGCCCGTGGCCTGCGAGATCTCGGCGACCCGGTCGCGGAAGTCGTCCGAGCCCATGACGCCGGCCGTGCGTTCGCCGAGCGCCACGACCTGGGCGCCCGTCAACGTGGACGTCTCGATGAGGTAGTCGGGCTCCTCCTCGCACGCCCGCGTGATGGCGTCGGCCAGGACCAGGCGACCCTCGGCGTCGGTGTTGAGTACCTCCACCGTCTTCCCGCCGTACATGGTGAGCACGTCGCCGGGGCGGTACGCGGTGCCCGACGGCATGTTCTCCGCCAGCGGGATGTGCGCCACGACCTCGAGCGGGTACTTGAGCTTCGCCGCCAGCACCACCGACGCGAGCACCGCGGCGGCGCCCGCCATGTCGGAGGTCATCTTGTCCATGCCCGCCGCCGGCTTCAGCGAGATGCCGCCGGTGTCGAACGTGATGCCCTTGCCCACGAGCGCGACCTTCTTCTTCGCCTTCGCTCCGCGGTAGGCCACGCGCAGCAGCCGCGGCGGGCGCGACGAGCCGCCGCCGACACCGAGGATGCCGCCGAAGCCCTTGCGCTTCAGGGCCTTCTCGTCGAGGACCTCGAACTCCAGGCCACCCGTGTTCGCCAGCTCCTTGGCGCGGTCGGCGAAGGACGCGGGGAACAGGTCGTTCGGCGGCGTGTTGACCAGGTCGCGGGCGACGGTGACCGCCTCGGCGATGGCCGTGGCCGCCTTCAGCGTCGCCTTGTGCGAACGCGTGGTGCCCTCGGAAGGTGCGGCGACCTCGACGTTCGCGGGCGGGGCGTCACCCGGCTCCGACTTGTACGCCGTGAAAGCGTAGGAGCCGAGCACGGTACCCTCCACGGCCGCCTGCAGGTCCAGCTCGGAGAGGGTGGTCAGCACCCGCTTGTGGCCGGTCGCGGCGCGACCCGAAGCGCCGGCGGCCCTCCGGACGCGCTCCGGGGTCAGGTCGTCGGCCTTGCCGAGTCCCACCGCCAGCACGATCCCGGCGGGGATGCGGCCCAGCGTCGGAACCTTCACGACCTCCTCGCTCTTGCCCGTGGCGCCCAGCGTGGCGAGGACTTCGGTCAGCGTGCCGTCGAACGCGGAGTCCACGGCCTCGGCACCGGCCGCCAGCTCCACTCCGTCGGACCCCTGCACGGTGCCCACCACGACAACCTCGGCGCGGGTCTTGGCCAATGCCCCCTCGGAGTTCTCGGACAGGGACAGCTTCGGCACGCTCACGTCAGGCTCCTTCAGCGTCAGAACATGCGGACGGCGCTCCCCGGTCGGGGCGACGCGCCCGCCCGTCGATCTCACCCGCCATGCTATTGGCGACACCGGCACACGTGTGGAGGTAGGTCGCCCGATGGCACTCGCCGCAGGACTGTTCGTCGTCCTCGCCGTGGCCGCCTCGTCGGCCGGGTGGTGGACGCTTGCCGCGCTGCCTCTGGCCGGTGTTCTCACCTGGGCGGCGGGAGCTCCCGCCGCGACACCGCGCGGGCGGGTCGAGACCGCTTCGACCACGGCGCGGCAGTGGTGCCTGCTCGTGCTGTGTGCCACGGTCCCGGCCGCCTACGTCGTGCCGGGCGCGAAGTCAGTGCTCGCGCCGGGCCTCGGCTACTCGGCTGTGGTGGTCGCCGTGCTGCTCGCCGCCTCGGTGGCCGACGCGCTGGGGGCGCGGCTGCCCGAGCGGATGTCCCGATGGGTCGTGGTGGCGGCGTTCGCGGTCGCCGCCGCGTTCGTGGCCGTGTGCGTGGCGATCGCGCCCGCGACTCCGACGTTCGCCCAGGCCGAGCCGCCGACGCCACTCGGTCTCGGCGTGGCCGTCGTGCTGGTCCTGCCCCTGTTCTCGGAACTGCGCGCGGGGCGGCTCGCGGCGGCGGTGGTGACCTCGATGGCGGTGGCCGCCGCGGCCCTCTACCAGCTCGGGCCGGTCCGCTTCGGGCTGTCACCGACGTCGCTGCGGGACGTGCTCGTCGCCGCGGACGCCGCGGCGCTCACCTCGATGCTCGTCGTGGTCGCGGTGCTTGCCGGGCTCCTCGGTGCCGTGCGTCACGCGGGACGTCTCCGGGAGGCGGGGGAGCGGGTCACGGGGCGGCCGGGATGGAGCGGTGCGGGCGCGGGGGCCGTCGCGGCGGCCTGCCTCGCGGCGGCCGTGCTCGGCCCGGCCCTCGCCGTTCAGCTGGCGGGTGTCGTGACGCTCGCCGACGTGGCCCACCGGCTCGTCCGGCGTGGGCGGAGATGAGCGGTCGTCAGGCCATCATCGCGGCGAGCCCGAACAGCAGGAGCGAACCGAAAGTGAGGCCCACCACCGACTTGGCGGGCAGGTCGCGGGGCAACATGCTGCCGTGGCGTTCCTTCCACCACACGAGCCCGAAGATCATGCCCACGATGCCGAGGACGATGCCGAATCCTCCGGCCATGATGAAGCCGATCAGAACGATCATGCCGCTCACGAAAGTGAGCAGCGTCGCGGCGAAGAACGCCTTCGTGTCCGAGGCGGGCCCCGCGGACACGCGGTTGGAGCGGTACGGATTCTGCGGCTGTGAGGTCACGCCGCCATCGTAGAGGCGCGCACGCCTCTGGTCTCGCCGCCGATGGAAGATATGCTGACGGCCATGACGACCACGATCCCTTTCAGCCACAGCCCCAGCACCCGTCCGGCCTCGGCGGAGCGGGTAGCTGAGGTACTGGCGAAGCCGGGATTCGGGGTGCACTTCACCGACCACATGGCCACGGTGAAGTGGACGAAGGGCACGGGTTGGCACGACGCCGAGCTGCGGGCGTACGAGCCGGTGTCGCTCGACCCCGCCACGGCGGTGCTGCACTACGGCCAGGCGATCTTCGAAGGGCTCAAGGCCTACCGGCAGCCGGACGGCACGGTGAAGGCGTTCCGCCCGGACGTCAACGCCGCCCGGTTCCGCCGTTCGGCGCGCAGGCTGGCCATGCCGGAGCTGCCCGACGAACTCTTCCTGGGCTCGATCCGGGAGCTGATCGCCGCGGACGAACGGTGGGTGCCGACGCGGCAGGGGGACTCCCTCTACCTTCGGCCCTTCCTCATCGCGACGGAGGCCGGGCTCGGTGTCAACAGCCCGTCGTCCAGCTACCTGTACATGCTCATCGCCTCGCCCGCGGGGTCGTACTTCACGGGCGGCGTGAAGCCGGTGAGTGTGTGGCTGTCCACCGAGTACGTGCGGGCCGCTCCCGGCGGCACGGGCGAGGCCAAGTGCGCCGGTAACTACGCGGCGTCCTTCGTGGCGCAGGCGCAGGCGGTGGAGCAGGGCTGTGACCAGGTGGTGTGGCTCGACGCGAACGAGCGCCGCTACGTCGAGGAGATGGGCGGCATGAACCTGTTCTTCGTGTTCGGCTCCGGTTCGGATGCCCGCGTGGTGACGCCCGAACTGAGCGGGTCGCTGCTGCCCGGTGTCACGCGTGACTCGCTGCTGCGGCTCGCCTCGGACTTCGGCTACCGGGTGGAGGAACGCAGGATCACCACCGACGAGTGGGAGAAGACCGCGAGCTCCGGGGAGCTCACCGAGGTGTTCGCGTGCGGTACGGCCGCCGTGATCACGCCGGTCGGACACGTCAAGCACGCGGGCGGAGAGTTCTCCGTCGGAGACGGCTCGCCCGGCGAGATCACCATGAAGCTGCGTGAGGAACTGACCGGCATCCAGGAGGGCACGCGCCCCGATCCGCACGGCTGGATGTACACGCTGGGCTGAGCGAAGGCATCAGCGGCGGCGTCTGCGTTCGCGCAGGCGCCGCCCCAGCTCCCGGGGTCCTGCCCCGCCACTCCGGCGCAGGAGAACCCGGACCGCGAGCAGGACCAGCACGGCGACGACGGCGACGGCGCTGAGCACGAGTTCCTGGCTCATGCTCGGAACCTAACGATCTTGCCGGTGTCCCGCTATTCGGCGAGCCGTGCCGCGCTCGCCAGCAGCGGCAGGAGTGCCACGGCGCCGGTGCCCGCGCCTTCCGCGATGCCGAGGTCCACGAGCGGTTCCAGGTCGAGGTGTTCCAGCGCCACGGCATGGGCGGGTTCGGTGGTCCGGTGCGCGGCCGCCCACCAGGACCGGGCGCCCGGTGCGAGTTCCTCGGCCAGCAGCGCCGCGGCGCACACGGACAGATCGTCGAGCAGCACCGGGGTGCGGCGCACGGCGGCCTGAGCGAGGAACCCGGCGAGGGCGGCGAGGTCCGCGCCTCCGGCGGTCCGCAACAGTTCGAGTGGTTCCGTCACCACCGGCCGCGCCCGGCGCAGGGTGTCGCGCACGGCGGCGGCCTTGCGCATCCAGGTGTTGTCGTCGATACCCGAGCCGCGGCCGACGACGGCGACCGGTTCGGTGCCGGTGAGCGCGGCCACGAGCGTGGCCGCGGGTGTGCTCGCCCCCACCCCGAGTCCGGCCGGCACGAGCAGGTCCGCTCCCTCGTCCACCTCGGCGTCGGCGATCCGGATTCCGGCGTCCACGGCCGCCTCGACCTGCTCGCGTGTCAGCGCGTCCTCGCTGTCGATGGGGCCTGAGCCTCGGCGGACCTTGAACTCGTCCCGCTCTTCGCTGTCCACGGCGACGTCGACGATCCGCATTCCGGCGCCGGCCCGGTCGGCCAGCAGGCCGAGCGGCGTGCCGCCGTCGCGCAGTTCCCGCACCGCCTCCCGCGTGTACTCGGGAGGGCGGGCGGACACACCCCTGGCCGCGATGCCGTGGTCGGCGGCGAAGACGACGATGCGAGGGTGCCGGGGCGGCGTGGGCCGGGAGCGGCCCTGGCGAGCGGCGAGCCAGTCGCCGAAGGTGTCGAGGGTGCCGAACCTGGGGCGGCTCGTCCTGCGCTGGGTGTCGTCGGGCCGGGGAACCTCGGCGAACTCGATAGGCACGTGCCTACCGTACCCAGCGCGACGGTGCCGGGACGACGAACGTCGGCAGGCGTGCGGTAGGTGCGGACACGCGTTCGCAGGCTGCGGACACGGGCTTGGGGGGACGGGTCTCTAAGATCGGGCGCCATGGCGGGTGGGCTGAGATCACCGGGGGCGGCCGGGGTCGTGCTGGCGAGTGGTGCGGGCACACGCGTGGGAGCGGCGACCAACAAGGTCTACCTGCCGCTAGCCGGTCGCAGCGTCGTGTCCTGGTCGCTCGACGCCTTCGCGCGGGCGGAGGGTGTCGACGTCGTCGTGCTGGTCACCAGGCCCGTGGACCGCGACCTGGTCGAGTGCGTGCTGCGCGACGAGCTGCCCGGAACACCCGTGGAGGTCGTCCACGGTGGACGGAGTAGGCAGGAGTCCGAACTGTTCGCGTTGCGACACCTGAAGAGCCGTATCGAGTCGGGTGCGGTCGACACCGTGCTGTTGCACGACGGCGCGCGCCCGCTGGTGAGCACAGCGCTCATCGCGGAGGTGCTGCGGGTGGCGCGGGAACACGGGGGTGCTCTCCCCGGACTCCGGGCCGACGACATCGTGGCGCTCGGCGACGGTAGCGGTGAGACCGTCACCGGGGCGGGGCACGAGACGTTGGTGCGCGCGCAGACCCCGCAGGGGTTCCGGGCGGCACCGCTGCTGGCGGCCTACGAGCGGGCCGAGGCCGAGGGGTTCGCCGGGACGGACACGGCCTCGTGCATGGAGCGGTTCTCCGAGCTCCCGGTGCGCTGGGTGCCGGGGGAGGAACGCAACATCAAGGTCACCTACCCGCACGATCTGGTGATCGCCGATCGGGTGCTCTCCGAGGGATCGTGAGCCGACGCCGACCGTCCACTCACGACCCGCTCGGGTGGTGGTCCGGACGTCAGAGGACCGGGCTCTTGGTCAGCCCCGGGTCACGTTCCACGACGTCGTCGAGTGCTTCGTCGATGGCCCGCATGAGGTCGTCGTCGAGCTCGGTCCCCGCGGCCTTCACGTTCTCGTGCACCTGCTCGGGCCGCGACGCGCCGATGATGGCCGAGGCGACGTTGGGGTTCTGGAGCACCCAGGCCACGGCGAGCTGCGCCATGGTGAGCCCGGCCTGTTCCGCCAGCGGTTGCAGCTTCTGTACGCGTGTGAGCACCTCGTCACGCAGGTAGCGTTCCACCATCCTCGCGCCACCCTTCTGGTCGGTGGCCCGGGAACCGGCGGGCAGCGGCTGGCCCGGCTTGTACTTGCCCGTGAGCACGCCCTGCGCGATGGGCGACCACACGATCTGGCTAAGACCCTCGCGCTCGCAGGTCGGCACGACCTGTTCCTCGATGACCCGCCACAGCATGTTGTACTGCGGCTGGTTGGAGACGAACGGGATCTTCAGCTCACGTGCCAGCGCGGCGCCCCGCGCGATCTGCTCGGCGCTCCACTCCGACACTCCGATGTAGAGCACCTTGCCCTGTCGCACCAGGTCGGCGAACGCCGTCATGGTCTCCTCGAGCGGCACCGTGTGGTCGAAGCGGTGGGCCTGGTACAGGTCGACGTAGTCGGTGCCGAGGCGCTTCAGCGACGCGTGGGCCGACTCCATGATGTGCTTGCGCCCCAGGCCCTTGTCGTTGGGGCCTCCGGGTCCGGTCGGCCAGAACACCTTGGTGAAGATCTCCAGGCTTTCCCTGCGCTGGCCTGCCAGGCCTCGCCCGAGCACGGATTCCGCCACGGTGTTGGCGTACACGTCGGCTGTGTCGAAGGTGGTCACACCCGCGTCGAGCGCGGCCTTGATGCACGCGTGGGCCTGCTCCTCCTCCACCTGGGAGCCGTGGGTGAGCCAGTTGCCGTACGAGATTTCACTGACGGAGAGGCCACTGCGGCCGAGACGACGAAACTCCATACCGCAAGCTTAGTCGTCGATCATTCGCATGGCTAAACACCTTCCCGGGGGCCGTCGGGCGTGTCCCCACCGGCCAGGCGGTCGTGCTCGGCCGCTGCCGTGGCCGGACCGAGGTACGGCAGCAGGACACAGTAGGCCAGGTCGGGCAGCAGTTCGGGCAGACGCGCGGTCTCGCCCCGCTCCACCCTGGAGTAGACCACCTCGACCACGCCTCCCACCACGGTCTCAGCGGTGATGGGAGGCAGCCTGCGGGGATCGTCGCCGTCGGTGAGGGCGTGAGTGCTGCGGTCCACCAGGTCGACGATGGCGAGCAGGGCGTCGTGGCGCCGCCGCAGCGCGGCGGGGCCGGCCGCGAGGGCCTCGACGACGGTCAACTGCGCCTCGGCCGGGTGTTCGGCGAAGAAGGTGAGCACGGTGCGCAGGGTCTCCTCAACCCGTTGTGCGAACGTGGCGTCCCGCAGGGCGGCGATCCCGCGGAGGCGGGTGGCCAAGCGCCGTGCCACGTCGTCGTAGGCGGCGAGGAAGGCCTCTTCCTTGTTGCGGAAGTAGTGATAGAAGGTCCTGCGCGACACCCGCGCCGCACCCACGATCGCTTCCACGGTGAGGTCCGGGTAGCCGTGTTCGGCGACGCACGCGATCGTCGCGTTGAGGATGCGGCCGCGCTGGTGGTCGGTGACGTACTCACGGGTCAAGCCGTGTCGGCCACGTGGCAACTGTTCCGTGCCTCCGCCCACAACTACCTCCGGTCCGCAACGTCGCACTGGTCGACGGTGGCTCCTGCCGGTTACTCTCCGGTTGTGATCACGAACACGTTCGAGTGCCGTGTCTGCGCTCGGCTGCGGTCCGCTCTGCGCGCCGCGGCTCGAGATCGTGCCTGGGCGGAGATCACCCCAGTGGAGGTCGCGGGCGTGGCGGAGCTGCGTGCGTCCGTCTTCACGCAACATTACAGAAGTGTGGTGACCTGCGGTCTGGCCGCCTTCGACGAGGCGGCCGGGGAGTGCAGGGCGGTGTGCGAGTGTGCCTGGGCCTCGCGCGGAGGTGACTGCGGGGAGCGCTACCGGGCGGTGGCGGACGCGGTGCTGAGCTGGGCCGCTGAGAACCGGGACGCCGCTCGCTTCCTGTTCGTGGTCACGGAGCGTACGTCCGAGCCTGTCCTGCTCGCCCGGCTGAGCGCGTTCAAGCGGTCCGTGGCGGAGCTGTTCGACCCCTCCGCGAAGTACACGCCGGCCGGACGTATCCACGTCGAGTTCCTCGTTGGGCTGTTCTTCCGTGTTGTGGCGGAGGCGCTCGGCGGGGAGGTGTCCACGGCCGCGCTCCGGCGCGAGGTGTTGTCGCTGAGCTTGTTCCTGAGCGGATGCTCGACGCGTCTCGCAGAGTGACGAGCCGGTCCCGGACCGTTGACTTCAAGAAACACCGGTGTTTATATAGGGGGGCCAGTTAACCCGCTGGTAACCCTGACACGGGAGGTAGCAGTGGCTCGGCTCTCTACTCGACCGATCGGTGTCCTCGTCTCCGCGCTGGCCCTGGCCGGCATGAGCGTCGGCGTGGCCGCCGCCGATCACCAGAAGGTGGACGGCTCCATCACGTCCGACGGCGACACCTGCAGCTGGACCGGCGCGGACACCAGCGCGAACCCGCCCGAGACCCTCACCGTCGACCGGCGCTCGGTCAACGCGAACATGACCTGCACGGGCGGGCTCTCGGCCACCCTGAACAACAACCCGACCATCACGTTCGACGACGCCGCGGGTACGGCCACGGCCGACCGGATCACCGTCACCGTGGTGAGCATGGGGGTGTCGTGCGAGTACTCGGCCGACGGGCTCTCGGCCCAGCGGGACGGGAACGCACGCACCTACACCGCCCGTGGCGTGACCCTCACCAAGTCGGGCGGAGGTTTTCTGTGCCCCGGTAGCCGGACCGCCGACGCCGAGTTCGTGTTCCACTGACGGACGGCTTCGTGCCCGTGGGTCGCGTGCGTATCGGGGGATGCGCGCGACCCACGGGGTCAGTCGGCAGGCTCAGTTGACAGGGTCACCGGGCTTCACGCGGGGCTTCGGCACCCGCAGCCTGCGCAGCTGGCTCGCGCGCACGAACGCGTACCAACCGATGGAGGCGCCGCGCACCTCCTCCTTCGGGAACTTCGCGCGCACCTCCTTGGCGATGCGCCTGCCGTTGAAGAAGCCCTCCACGATCATGCCGAGCAGCAGCACGGTGGTGAGCAACGTCGCGTACTGCTGCACCGCCATGATCGGGATCAGCAGGGTGACGAACACCACGATGGCCATGGGCATGAACAGCCCGAGCACGTTACGGCGCGAGTCGACGAGGTCCCGTACGTACGCCTTGACGGGGCCGCGGTCCCTGGGGAGCAGATAGCGCTCGTCGCCCGCGAGCATGCGTTCGCGCCGTTCCCGGGCCGCCGCGCGCCGTTCCTCCTTGTTCACCGGGTTCTGCTTCCGCAGTTCGCGGCTGCGGCGAATGGCCTCGCGCGTGGTGCGAGGTGGCGGGGCGACCGGGCCGCGGCGCCTGCCCTCGGCTTCCCTACGCCGGGGTGTGGGGCGCCCCTTGCCCGGTGTGTAGCCCTTGCGACGGGCCTCGGCCGAGGAGTCGGCGTCCTGGACGGCCGTGCCGGACTCGGCGGCCTCATCGGTGGTGCCGGCCTCTTTGGTGGTCGAACGACGCAGGAACCTCACCTCACCAGGGTATTGCAGCCGACACTCAGCATGTTCATCCGGTCGGCGAATGTGACACCATGGACGGTGGGAACAGAACGGGTGTCCGGTGTGTTGGAGCGGATACCCGCCTGAACCAAGAACCGTGAGGGAGAGTCATGACGACCGCTGAGCAGACCGGCAACACCTCCGCCGACGCCGGTGAGGCCACACACGGCGTCACGCTGACCGAGGCCGCCGCCGCCAAGGCGAAGGCGCTGCTCGATCAGGAGGGCCGGGACGACATGCACCTGCGCATCGCCGTGCAGCCCGGTGGCTGCGCCGGTTTGCGCTACCAACTCTTCTTCGACGAGCGCACCCTGGACGGCGACCTGTTCCGTGAGTTCAACGGCTTGCGGGTGGCCGTCGACCGCATGAGCGCCCCCTACGTGGACGGCGCCGAGATCGACTTCGTCGACACGATCGAGAAGCAGGGCTTCACGATCGACAACCCGAACGCGGGTGGCTCCTGCGCCTGCGGCGACTCCTTCCACTGAGTCGCCGTCGGGCCTGACCCGGCACGGACCGCGCCGCTCCCAGGGCTTCCGGCCGCCGTCGGAAGGCCCTGGGAGCGGTGTGTTCGGGTACGGCAGAATCCACCGACGTGAACTCACCTGCGTCCCGCATCGCGGTTTGCGGCAGTATCGCGACCGACCACCTCATGCACTTCCCCGGTCGGTTCGCCGACCAGTTCGTCGCTGAACAGCTGCACAGGGTGTCGCTCAGCTTCCTCGCCGACGACCTCGTGGTCCGCCGGGGCGGGGTGGGCGCCAACATCGCGTTCGGGCTCGGCATGCTCGGTGTGAAGCCCGTGCTCGTCGGCGCGGTCGGCGCGGACTTCGCCGACTACGGGTCGTGGCTGCGGCGGCACGGTGTCGACACCTCGGGTGTGCACGTCTCGGAGATCGCGCACACCGCCCGCTTCGTGTGCACCACCGACGACGACCTCTGTCAGATCGCGACGTTCTACGCAGGTGCGATGGCCGAAGCCCGGGAAATCGAGCTGGCTCCCGTCGCCGACCGGCTCGGCGGGCTGGATTTGGTGCTCATCAGCCCGGACGACCCCGAGGCCATGCTGCGGCACGCCGAGGAGTGCCGTCGGCGCGGCTACACCTTCGTGGCCGACCCCTCACAGCAGCTCGCCAGGATGGACGGGGAGCAGACCCGGCGGTTCGTCGACGGAGCGGCGTACCTGTTCAGCAACGACTACGAGTGGGAACTGCTGCTGCGCAAGACCGCCTGGAGCGAGGACGACGTTCTCGACCGCGTCGGCCTGCGCATCACCACCAGGGGCGCCGACGGAGTCGACATCGTGGACTCGCACGGCGACCGGGTACACGTTCCCGCCGTCCCCGCGCGGGCCACGGTCGATCCCACGGGTGTGGGCGACGCGTTCCGCGCCGGGTTCCTCGCGGGCAGGCACCACGGCCTGTCACTCGAACGGTCGGCGCAACTCGGTTGTCTCGTGGCCGTGGGCGTGCTGGAGACCGTCGGCACCCAGGAGTGGACGTTCGACCTCGCCGACGCGATGCAGCGACTGCGCGAGACCTACGGCGACGAGGCCGCCTCCGACGTCGAGCAGGCCCTGACCGGCGTGCAGGCGTAACACCGACGCCGTGCCTGCGACTTCCCCAGAGTCAGGGGGGAGGAGGCACGATGTCCACGACGCTGCGGCCTTTCGACAGCGGGGACCTGCGGCCCCTGCGCACCGCCCTCACCGGGGCCGTCCTGACGCCGGACGACGCCGGGTACGAGAACGTCAGGGCCGTGTTCAACGCCATGGTCACCGCGCGCCCGGCGGTGATCGCTCGGTGCGCGACTCCCGGCGACGTCACGACGGCGCTGGAGTTCGCGGCCGACCACGATCTCGAGGTGGCGGTACGCGGCGGCGGGCACAGTGTGTCCGGGGCCAGCCTGGTCGACGGCGGCCTGGTGGTGGACCTGCGCCCGATGAACCACGTCACCGTGGACGCCGGTCGGCGCACCGTCACCGTAGGTGGAGGCGCGACGTGGGCCGACCTCGACGGCGCGACACAGCCGTACCACCTCGCCACCACGGGAGGGCGCGTGTCCACCACGGGCGTCGCGGGCCTCACCCTCGGCGGCGGCTCCGGCTGGTTGGAACGCCGGTACGGGCTGGCGTGCGACAACCTCCTGTCGGTGGAGCTCCTCACCGCGGACGGCAGGCACGTGAGCGTGGACGACGAACACCTGCCCGAGCTGTTCTGGGGCCTGCACGGCGGCGGCGGGAACTTCGGAGTGGCGACGTCGTTGACCTTCGCCCTGCATTCGGTGCCGGAGTTCTGCATCGCGCTGCTGGTGTGGCCGGCCGAGGAGGGCCGTGCCGTTGCTCGTGTCTACCGGGATCTGAACGGTGACGCTCCCGACGCGGTGGGTGGAGGGCTGATCTACCACACCGCCACGCCGGACGACCCCGTGCCGCCGGAGCTGGTGGACACGCTGTGCTGCGCGGCCCTGGTGACGTACACCGGACCTGTCGAGGAGCTGCGGGAGTTCGTCACGCCGCTGCTCGCCGCCGAACCGCGGGGCATGCTCGTCACCGAGGTCCCGTACGCGGAGTTCCAGCGAATGCTCGACGATCCGCCAGGCCAGCGGAACTACTGGTCCGACGAGAACCTCCGGGAGCTGCCCGACGAGGCACTCGACCACTTCTGTGACAGGGCCACGGAGATGCCCGTGCCGTCGGCCTCCCAGCAGTTGCTGTTCCCCTGGGGCGGCGCGATCTCCCGCGGCCGCGACTGGCCCGGGTTCGATCGGGGCGCGGCGTGGGCGGTGCACCCGTTCGGCGTGTACCTCGACCCCGCCGATGACGAACGCGTGAAAGCGTGGTCGCGTGGCCTGTGTGCCGACGTCCGACCGTGGGGAACCGGTGACACGTATCTCAACTTCATCGGTGACGAAGGTCATGACCGGGTCGTCGCGGGGTATGGCGTGCGGAACTACCGGCGCCTCGCCGAGCTCAAGGGCGAGTACGACCCGGACGACGTGTTCCACCGGTGGCACGACATCCGGCCTCGGCACCGGGGGCACGCCATGGCGGACGCCGACTGACGCCCGCCACGGCGCGCGGTGTCACAGCTTGACCGGGTAGTGCGGCTCCGGCACCTCGGGCTTGATGCGGTGCTCGACGAAGATGCCGTGCCACAGCATGAACACCAGCAGTGCCCACAACCGCCTGCTGTGGTCCAGCGTGCCCTCGCGGTGTTCCTGCAACATCGCCAGGATGGCGCGCTTGTCGAGCAGGTCGTCGGTCTTCGAGTCGTTGATGATGCCGCGCGCCCAGTCGTACATGTCGGCGCGCAGCCAGTGCCGGATCGGGACGGGGAAGCCGAGCTTGCGCCGGTTGAGCACATGTGCGGGCACGATGCCGTCCAGGGCCCGCCGCAGCGCGAACTTGGTGGTCTCCTTGGTGATCTTCTGGTCGAGCGGGATCGTCGACGCCACGCGGAACACCTCGGAGTCCAGGAACGGGACCCGCAGTTCCAGCGAGTTGGCCATCGTCACCTTGTCGGCCTTCACGAGGATGTCGCCGCGCAACCAGGTGAACAGGTCGACGTGCTGCATGCGCGCCACCGGATCCCATCCCCGGGACAGTTCGTACCAGGGGGCGGTGACGTCGCGGTGGCCGACGCCTTCGCGGAACGTCCGCAGGATGGGCTTCAACTGGTCGTCGCGGAACAACCGGGCGTTGCCGTAGTAACGCTCCTCCAGCGACAGCGCGCCACGGCGGAGCAGGTCCTTGCCGCGCGTGCCCTCGGGAATCAGCGTGGACGCCCTGCCGATGAGCTTGCGCACTCCACCGGGGACCTTCTCGAACGGCGCCAGCGACAGCGGCTCCCGGTAGATGGTGTAGCCCCCGAACAGCTCGTCGGAGCCTTCGCCCGACAGCACCACCTTCACGTGCTTGCGCGCCTCGCGTGCGATGAACCACAGCGGCACGAGCGCGGGGTCGGCGACCGGGTCGTCGAGATACCACACGATCAGGGGCAGTGTGTCCATCATCTCCTCGGCGGAGACGGTGCGCACCACGTGCTTGACCCCGATCGCCGCGGCGGACTCGGCCGCGACGTCCACTTCGGAGTAACCCTCACGCTCGAACCCGGTGGTGAACGTGATCAGGTTCGGGTTGTGCTCCTTCGCCAGCGCGGCGATGGCGGTCGAGTCGATGCCGCCCGACAGGAACGAGCCCACCGTGACGTCGGCGCGCATGTGCTTGGCCACCGAGTCGCGCAGCACCTCGGCGATGCTCTCGTGCAGGGACGCCACCCCGTAGGGGCCCGACACCGGTTGCGCCCGGAACTCGGGGGAGAAGTAGCGCTCGATCTTCGGTTCCCCGCCCGGAGAGACCGTGAACGAGGTGCCGGACTCGACCCTCCGGATGCCACGGTGCAGTGACTCCGGCTCCGGCACGTACTGAAGTGTGAGGTAGTGCTGGAGCGCCGTGCGATCCAGCTCGTCGGCGACCCCGAGCGTGGCCGACAGCTCCAGCAGGCTCTTCTTCTCGCTCGCGAACGCGACGCCGTTCGGACCGGACGAGTAGTACAGCGGCTTGATGCCGAAGGGGTCGCGAGCGCCGAACAACACCTTCCGCTCGGAGTCCCAGATCAGGAACGCGAACATGCCGCGGAGGCGGCCCACCGCGGCCGGGCCGAGGTGGTGGTAGGCCGCCACGATCGCTTCGGTGTCGCCTTCTGTGGCGAACTTCGCACCGTGCTCCTTCGCCAGTTCCTCGCGCAGTTCGAGGTAGTTGTAGATCTCACCGTTGAAGTTGATGGTGTACCGGGTCGGGTTGTCCTCGGGTCCCCAGGTCAACGGTTGGTGGGAGTGTTCGAGGTCGATGATCGCGAGCCGGTTGAAGCCGTAGACGATCTCACCTTCGGCCCAGGTGTCGGTCTCGTCGGGGCCGCGATGCCGCTGGCAGCGCAGGGCGCGGCCGACGGCGTCCCGCGCGTTCGCCGCGTCATCCTCACTGCCACAGACCAGTCCAAGCAGGCCGCACACGCCGTTTCACACACCCTTTGTCTGTCAAAGCCCAAGTCGTAAGTCGCAAGTATGCCGGGGAAGGCGGTGACGCCGCCGTCCCGGGTCTCGGCTAGAGTCCCATGCGTTGGAAGGATCGGGCGAGGAGGCATCACGGAGTGGGCGTTTCTGAGCGCACCCGGGGCACACGACGAGGGAAGGCCGGCAAGCTAGCCGCGCTCGCCGCGCTCGTCGCTTTGACGGTGACCGGTTGCTCGGGCGAGGAGATTCTGCGGTTCGGCTGGCCCGACGGTGTCACGCCGGAAGCCGACAAGATGCGCACCTTCTGGACCTGGTCGGTCGTCGCGGCGCTCGTCGTCGGCGTGATCGTGTGGGGACTCATCTTCTGGACGGTCGCGTTCCACCGGAAGAAGAAGGGCAAGACCGAGCCCCTGCCGAGGCAGTTCCAGTACAACGTTCCGCTGGAGCTGTTCGTCGTCGTGCTGCCGGTCGTCATGGTCTGCGTCCTGTTCTTCTTCACCGCCGTCACCGAGCAGTCGGTCCTGGCGGAGGAGGACGACCCCGACGTCGTCGTGGATGTCACCGGGTTCCAGTGGAACTGGGAGTTCACGTACCCGGAGGTCACCGCCGAGAACGGTCAGCCCGTCACCACGGTCGGAAGCTCCAGCGAGATCCCGCTCCTGGTACTGCCCACCGACCGGAGGATCCAGTACAACCTGGTGTCCACCGACGTCATTCACTCGTTCTGGGTGCCGGAATTCCACTTCAAGCGTGACGTGATGCCGCACCCGGACAAGAACAACCAGGACAACTCGTTCCAGAACACCATCGACAGGGAAGGTGCCTTCGTCGGCCGTTGCGCCGAGTTGTGCGGCACCTACCACGCGATGATGAACTTCGAGATCCGCGCGCTGTCGCCCGACAAGTTCGATCGATACCTGGAACTGCGCACGCAGCTCAACCCGCAGACGGGGCAGCCGAACACCGCGTCGCAGGCGCTGTCCATCATGCAGGGCGAAGGATGCGACGAGCAGCTGTGCAGCCCGGTCGCGACGACCACGAGCCCGTTCACGACCGACCGCGCCGCGCGCACGGCGTCGGGCTGAGCCGGCCATCGAGAAGTGACCCAGCGATCGAGTAAGAAGGACACACGCTCATGAAGGTCGAAGCTCGGGTTTTCGACATCGTCGCGATCTTCGGTTTCGTCGTCGCGATCGTCTACGGGGTGATGACCGCCCAGATGACCGACGACGGCATCGAGCCGATCGGTACGGTGGCGCTGCTGCTCTCGGGTGGGTTGGCGCTGTTGGTGGGCAGCTACTTCCGGTTCGTCGCCCGGCGCATCGAGCCGCGTCCCGAGGACCACGAGGACGCCGAGATCAGCGACGGTGCCGGTGAGCTGGGTTTCTTCAGCCCGGGTAGCTACTGGCCGGTCGGTGTCGCGGCGGCGGCCGCGCTGACGGGTGTGGCGCTGGCGTTCTGGCAGCCGTGGCTGATCATCCTCAGCATCGTGGTGGTGCTCATCACCGTCGGCGGCCTGGTGTTCGAGTACCACACCGGACCCAGCCACCACTGACCGTAGCGATCGTCACGATCCTCGAAGTGGGGTCCCGGTTCGCCGGGACCCCACTTTCGTGCGCGGGCTACTGCTCGCGGGTGTGTGACGCCGCCAGCCACCAGCCGAACACCGGCCGCGGACTCTCCGATGGTGCCCAGCCGTTGACGGTGGAGAGTGGGTGCAGGTAACGCTCGCGTCGCGGGTCGAGCCCAGCGTCGATCGCGGGAGCGACCCGGTCGTGGACGACCGTGACAGGTCCGGTCGCGGCGGCATGCCGTCGTGCCGCCTGCGTTCGGCTGCGTGATGGTCGGTGAGCCTGCGCATGAGGGAGCGGAACCCGTCGGCCTGTGCCAGCTCCGCCAGCTCGATCCAGGCCTCCAGCTGGGTCCGGCTCCGGATCGGCGGGATGTCGGGAACCAGCGAACGGCGGATCCCCGCGAGGGCCGGGTAGGCGAGTGCGGTGTCCAGGAACTCGTCGATCAGCCGACGACGCTGCGCGTCGGACAGCGTGGCTACTCTGTGCACGAGGCCGATCTCCCACGGCGTCGGTTCGTGGCCGACGGTCCGCGTCAACGCCGTCAGCACGGCCTGCCGCACCCGAAGGACGCGGATCTGCTCGGCCAGAGCATCGGCCTCCATCGCGGCGACCTCGGCCAGCGACGACTCCCGCTCGAGAACCTGCTGGATCACGGACAGGCCGAGTCCCAGCTCCCGCAGGGTGCGCACCAGGGTGAGGCGGGCGAGCTCGCCGATGGAGTAGAGCGCGCCGTCGTCCATGTCCTCACCGTGGTGTCACCCCTCGGGGCGGACTCAAGCCCGGTCGCGACAGCGTGTCAGCCCCGGTTGATCCAGCGGGTCAGCAGATCTGCGGCGGCGCCGGAGTCGATGGCCCGGGTGGCCAGCTCCAGGCCCGCGCGCAGGTCGGCCGTGAGGTCGTCCGAGAAGCCCGCGAAGGCCGCCAGCGCGCCCGCCGCGTTGAGCAGGACCGCGTCCCGCACCGGACCCGTCTTGCCGCCCACGAGCTCCTTGACCACCTCGGCGTTGGCCGCGGCGTCACCACCGCGCAGGGCGTCGGGCGTGGAGAGGGGGATGCCGAGCGTCTCGGGGTCGATGGTCGTGGTGCGAACCTGGCCGTTCGAGACCACCCAGGCCGTGCTGGTGGTCGTGGTGGTGATCTCGTCGAAGCCGTCGTCGCCACGGACGAGCAGCACGCTGTGACCGCGCCGGGCGTACACCTCGGCCAGCACCGGAGCCTTGTCGAGGTAGGCGCAACCGATGAGCCCGGAGGACGGCTGGGCGGGGTTGGTGAGCGGGCCCAGCAGGTTGAACGCGGTGGAGACGCCCAGCTCACGGCGGGGCGGGCCGGTGTGCCGGTAGGCCGGGTGGAAGACGGGCGCGAAGCAGAACCCGATCCCGAGCTCCTCGACGCAACGCCGCACGTCGTCGGGCTCCGACTCGATGGTCACCCCCAGCGCCTCGAGCACGTCGGCCGCGCCCGACTTCGACGAGGCGGCGCGGTTGCCGTGCTTGACCACCGGGGTGCCTGCCGCGGCCACCACCAGCGACGTCATGGTGGAGATGTTCACAGACCCCTTGCGGTCGCCGCCGGTGCCGACGATGTCGACCGTCCGGGTGCCGAGGTCGATGCGCTTGGAGTGGGCGAGCATCGCCTTCGCCATGCCGGAGATCTCGGCAGGGGTCTCGCCCTTCGCGCGCAACGCCACCGCGAAGCCCGCGATCTGCGCGGGGGTGGCTTCACCAGACATCACCTGGTCCATGGCCCACGCCGTGGCGTCCTCGGAGAGGTCGACGCGCTCGATGAGCTGGTTGAGAACGGCTGGCCAGGTGTGTTCAGGCATGTTCATCTCCGGCCGCCGAACGTGGGCACGACTCGGCGGATCGTCATGGGAGACTCACGGAAGGTGAGTCCTGATCGTCATGGTTCACGCGAGGGGGCGTCGCTGACCCGCACCGACCGGCGCGGGCGAGGAGCGGCTCTCTCCGGCTCTTCGGAGCTCAGCCGTTCACCACAGGCACGCGCTGGGTCCTCAGCACGTCCGCGACGGTCTCGGCCGCGGCCAACGGGTCGAGAGGGTGCACCAACACGGCGTCGGCCTGCGACCAGGTGGCGAGCCATCGATCGTCCCTGCGGCGTACAGCCACCACGATAGGCGGGCAGTCGGCGAGCTCGTGCTTGAGCTGGCGAGTGAGACCAATGCCACCGGTGGGCTGCGCCTCACCGTCGAGAATGGCGAGATCGATCTCACCCGAGTCCATCTCGGCGATCACGTCGGCGACTCCGGCGGCCTCGACGTAGGTGACTTTCCCCAGGTCGGCTGCCGGGCGTCGACCGATCGCGTTGATGATCGAGTCGCGTACCTCCACCTTGTGGCTGAAAACCAGGATCTTCCTCGCCGGCTCGGTCATCCTCGCGTCCTTTGCGCCTCGACGATGGTGACGAGCCTCATGCTAACGGGCGTAGCCCCTCGTTACCCAGCGGGTTCAGAGGGGTTTCGGTAGCGTTTTCGGTCTGTGCACGACCGTCCGTAGGACCCGATCTGCGGCGCCCGGTCGAGGGGAGACATAATGCGAGCCGTGACAACGGCAGCTCCTTCCATCAGCCAGCGAGTGCACTCGCTGAACCGGCCGAACATGGTGAGTGTCGGCACGATCGTGTGGCTGTCCAGCGAGCTCATGTTCTTCGCTGGCCTGTTCGCCATGTTCTTCACGGTCAAGGCGCAGAACGACTCCGGCATCTGGCCGCCCCTCAACCCGGCCACGGGTGAGCCGATCCACCTGGACATCGCGTACGCGCTGCCGTTCACGATCATCCTGGTGGCGTCGTCGTTCACCTGCCAGTTCGGTGTCTTCGCGGCTGAGCGTGGTGACGTGTTCGGGCTGCGCCGCTGGTACCTCATCACCCTGCTCATGGGCACGGTCTTCGTCGCGGGTCAGGTCGGTGAGTACATCACCCTCGTCAACGAGGGCGTGACGATTCCGTCCGGCGCCTACGGCACGGTGTTCTTCATGACCACCGGCTTCCACGGGCTGCACGTCATCGGTGGTCTGGTCGCGTTCGTCTTCCTGCTGATGCGCACGAAGCTCAGCAAGTTCACGCCGGCGCAGGCGACCTCGGCGATCGTCGTCTCGTACTACTGGCACTTCGTCGACATCGTGTGGATCGGCCTGTTCGCGGTGATCTACATCGTTCCCTGACCTCGAAGCATTCGGCCGAACTGACAGCAAGGGTTGCCGCAGAAGATGTTCTTCAAGAAGAAGCCCGGTACCGCCGAGGAGAGGCGGTCGGGCCGTCGCACGAAATTCCGTCGCCGGATGGCGGGCACGCTGGCCCTCGGGGTCGCGCTGCTGAGCGCGGGCGGCCTGTACGCCGTCTTCGCACCCGAGCCACAGACGGCGCAGGCGCAGGAGGATCCCGCACTCATCCGCAAGGGTGAGGAGATCTACAACAGCAGCTGCATCACCTGCCACGGCGAGAACCTCCAGGGCGTCGAGGGCCGAGGACCGAGCCTGATCGGTGTCGGCGAGGCCGCGGTGTACTTCCAGACCTCCACGGGGCGTATGCCGCTGGTTCGACAGGAGGCTCAGGCCCCGCGCAAGCCGCCGAGGCTCACGCCGGAGCAGATCGATGCGCTCGGCGCCTACATCCAGGCCAACGGCGGTGGCCCGCAGCGCCCGGCGGAGTCGGGTGCGGAGCTGCGTGGGTCCGACCCCGCGCGAGGTGCGGAGCTGTTCCGCCTCAACTGCGCGTCGTGCCACAACTTCACGGGGGCGGGCGGGGCCCTGTCGGCGGGCAAGTACGCGCCAGAGCTCGAACCCGCCTCCGAGGAGGAGATCTACACCGCCATGCTGACCGGACCGGAGAACATGCCGAAATTCTCCGACCGGCAGCTCTCCCCTGAGGAGAAGCAGGACATCATCGCGTACGTGAAGTCGGTGTCGGGCGGCAACAACTCGCCCGGCGGCAATCCGCTCGGCGGCCTCGGCCCGGCATCCGAAGGCGTGGTCGCCTGGGTCGTCGGCATCGGTGCGCTGATCGGCGCGACCCTGTGGATCGGATCGAGGGCGTGAGTATGGACACGCCAGTCGAGCCACGGTGGCGTTCAGCCGGGAAGGCCAAGGGTGAGGGGCTTACGCCCTGCACGCGGAGTACAGCGAGGCAGGTTCAGACAGCATGAGTAGCGGTAACGGGCCGGAGCAGCGGCCGAGCGACGAGGAGCTCGCGGGCATGAGCCGTGACGAACTCGTCCGTCTCGGCGCGAAGCTGGACGGGGTCGAGATCGTCAACTACCCCGATCCGTGGCCGGTCAAGGGCACCAGGGCCGAGAAGCGGGCCCAGCGCACGGTGGCGTTGTGGTTCGTCCTCGCCACCCTGGCGGGACTCGCCTTCATCGCCGCCCTGATCTGGTGGCCGTCGGAGTACGTGCCGCCGTCGGACGAGGACGGACACTTCTGGTACAGCCTCTACACCCCGGCGTTGGGCATCACGCTGGGCGTGTCGGTGCTCGCGCTGTCGATCGGTGTCCTGCTCTACACGAAGCGGTTCGTCCCCGACGAGCTCGCCGTGCAGCAGCGCAACGACAACATGGGCAAGGGCTCGGCCGAGATCGACCGGCAGACGCTGGTGGCCCAGCTGGCCGACGCGGGTGAGCGCAGCACGATCGCCCGTCGTTCGATGATCAAGCGGACGGCCGGTCTCGGCGCGGGCGTGCTGGGTCTCGGCACCGTCGCCTTGCCGGTCGCGGGCTTCATCAAGGACCCGTGGGAGAACCCGAACAGCCCGGACTCGCTGGCCCATACCGGGTGGATGCCGCAGTACCCGGGTGAGATCGTCTACCTGCGCCGCAACACCGGCAATCCGCACGAGATCTCGCTGGTGCGGCCGGAGGACCTCGATGCGGGTGGCATGGAGACGGTGTTCCCGTTCCGTGAGTCCGAGCGGGGCGACTCCCACGCGTTGTCCGTCGCGCTCAAGCGCTCCGACAACCCCGTGATGCTCATCCGGCTGCGTACCGAGGACGCCGAGCGGGTCGTCAAGCGCAAGGGCCAGGAGGACTTCAACTACGGCACCTACTACGCGTACTCGAAGATCTGCACGCACGTGGGTTGCCCGGCGTCGCTGTACGAGCAGCAGACCAACCGCCTGCTGTGCCCGTGCCACCAGTCGCAGTTCGACATGCTGCAGTACGCCAAGCCCGTCTTCGGCCCGGCGACTCGCGCGCTGCCGCAGCTGCCCATCACGGTGCACGAGGACGGGTACTTCATCGCTCGGCACGACTTCATCGAGCCGATCGGACCGGGTTACTGGGAGCGCAAGTCATGAGCTCACTCACCACTCCGACGAAGGGCTCCGGCTTCCTGGCCAAGCATGCCGCCCAGGCCGCGAACAACGCCGACCAGCGGTACTTCATGGCCAAGGGGCTTCGGCACCAGCTGAACAAGGTGTTCCCGACCCACTGGTCGTTCCTGCTCGGTGAGCTGGCCCTCTACAGCTTCATCATCCTGATCCTGTCGGGGATCTACCTCACGCTGTTCTTCGATCCCTCGATGGCCGAGGTCGTCTACGACGGCCCGTACAAGAACCTCCAGGGTATCGAGATGTCGCGGGCGTTCGAGTCGACGCTCGAGATCTCGTTCGAGGTCCGCGGCGGTCTGTTCGTCCGCCAGGTGCACCACTGGGCGGCGTTGATCTTCGTCGCGTCCATGTTCGTGCACATGTTCCGGGTGTTCTTCACCGGAGCGTTCCGCAGGCCGCGTGAGGCCAACTGGGTCATCGGCGCCCTGCTGCTGATCCTGGGCATGTTCGAGGGCTTCTTCGGTTACTCGCTGCCGGACGACCTGCTCTCCGGTACCGGTATCCGGGCGACGCTGTCGGGCATCGTGTTGTCGGTTCCCGTGATCGGGACCTGGCTGCACTGGGCGCTGTTCGGTGGCGAATTCCCCGGCACGGTGATCGTGCCGAGGATGTACGCCCTGCACATCCTGATCATTCCGGGCATCATGCTGGCACTGGTCGCCGCGCACCTCGCGCTGGTGTGGTACCAGAAGCACACGCAGTTCCCGGGTGTGCGGCGCAAGGAGACCAACGTCGTCGGCGTGCGGATCATGCCGGTGTTCGCCCTCAAGGGTGGCGCGTGGTTCGCCGTGGTGACCGGCTTCATCGCGCTGATGTCGGGTCTCTTCCAGATCAACGCGGTGTGGAACCTGGGGCCGTACAACGCGTCGCAGGTGTCCGCGGGGTCGCAGCCCGACTGGTACCTGGCCTGGGCGGACGGCATCCTGCGGATCTACCCGCCGTGGGAGCTCTACCTCGGCAACTACACGGTGCCCCCGGTGTTCTTCGCCGGTGCGATCGGCATGGGCATCCTGTTCACGATGCTGATCGCCTACCCGTTCATCGAACGGAAGCTGTCGAAGGACACGGCGCATCACAACCTGCTGCAGCGTCCCCGTGACGCACCGGTGAGGACCAGCCTCGGTGTCATGGCGTTGACGTTCTTCATGGTGCTGGAGCTGTCCGGGTTCAACGACATCATCGCGTTCAAGTACGACATCTCGTTGAACGCGATGACGTGGGCGGGCCGTATCGGGTTGCTCGTCCTCCCGCCGCTGGCGTACTTCATCACCTACCGGATCTGCCTGGGTCTGCAGCGGTCCGACCGTGAGGTGCTGGAGCACGGTGTGGAGACCGGCATCATCAAGCGCCTGCCGCACGGTGAGTTCATCGAGGTGCACCAGCCGCTGGGGCCGGTGGACGAGCACGGACACCCGGTGCCGCTGGAGTACCAGGGCTCGACGGTGCCGAAGAAGATGAACGAGCTCGGCAGCGCGGGCCGGCCGGTGGCAGGCTCGATGTGGTCGCCGGACCCGCCGGAGGAGACCGCGGCGCTGGAGCGTGCCAGGGCGGAACAGGGCGACCACTCCGAGGGTGGCGCGCTGGAGGCTCCGCAGCCGGAGCAGACGGGTTCGCCCAGCACGCGGTAGCGGCCGACCGAGACGACAAGGCCACCATCACCACGATCGAGACGTGGTGATGGTGGCCTTTCGGTTCTCGTGGGCGCGGTGCCTCGGCCGTCTCAGTCGTCAGCCGCCTCAGTCGTCGTCGATGCCGATGTCGAACGCCGACTCCGTGTCGGCGCTGGAGTACGACCGGAACGCGATGTGAGTGACGGTGTCGAGGACACCCGGCACTTTGCCGATGCGGCCTGGGATGACCTCGGCGAGCCGTTCGTGGCTGGACACCCGCAGTACTGCGACCAGGTCGACGTCCCCGGCGCACGAGTAGACCTCGGACACGCCGTCGATGTCCGCGATCGCCTGCGCGGTCTCCGGGATGCTGTCCGTCGCGGCATGGATGAGCACGATCGCGGTAACCAACAGGGCCTCCTTGTGGTCTCTGGCGAATTGGGTGATCGGACCGAGTCCGTCGCCTGCGAGCGTACGGGGTCGGAGGAACGGTCCTCATCCTGCGGCTCCTGCGGCCTTGCCGGCCGCTTCCAGCGTCGCCGCCGTATCCGCCGCGTCGAGCCACGACCGCCATCGGCCCGCTCCGTGTAGCGGCTCGGCCCAGGGCGCGGACGTTCGAACGAGGCGCACGCCGGGCCGGGTGAGCCACCGCCACAGCAGCGCGGTCTCCTCGGGGTTGGCGCCGCGCAACGGGCCGGGATCGGGTAGCACGGTCTCGGCCGACGCGACGAGGGCGTCGACCACCGGCAGCGGTGGCACGCCGCGGCGGGCGACACCGGCGGAGGCGAGTCTGCCGTGGCGCACGACCGCGAGCTCCCAGCCACCCGAACCGTCGGGGGACGCCGCGACGAGTTCGGCGACGGACGCCAGTGCTGTGAGCCGGTGCCGTTTGCCGACCGCGCGCAGCAGCGCGGCGAGTTCGTCGCGGCGGCGAGCCGCACGCTCGAAGTGACGGGCGGTGGCGAGTTCGGTGAGCTGGTCGGCGCCCCGACTCAGCAACGTGGCGTCGGTGCCCTCCACGAGGCCGGACACGAGCCGTACCGACGGCCGGTACTCCTCCACCGTCTGAGCGCCCGCGCAGGGAGCACCGCAGCTACCCAGTTCCGCGAGTACACACGGGCTTCCGGAGGCGCCTGAGGCGGGAATGCGTGCCGTGCACGTGCGCAGCATGGCGATGCCGGCGAGCGTGTCGGCCGTGGCCTTCGCGCGGGTGCGGGAGGTGAACGGTCCGAGCGCCCCGTCACGGGGCCGCCGGACCACGGAAAGGCGCGGGAACGGTTCGTCGGTGAGCACGACCCACCACACCTTCCCCGGGTTCCGGGAACGGCGGTTGTAGGCGGGACGGTGAGCCGCCAGCAGCCGTAGTTCGCGCACCGCCGCCTCGAGCGAGTGGGCACACTCCACGGTGTCGACCCGCTCGGCCAGTGCCACCATCTCCCTGATGCGGCCACGACTGTCGGACGACGTGAAGTACTGCCGCACCCGGCGTCGGAGGTTGCTCGCCGTGCCGACGTAGAGCACCTCGTCCGACGGCCCCCGGAACAGGTAGACGCCGGGGCGTTCGGGGAGGTCCCTGGCGAGGTCGCGTTTGCGACGCTGCGCGGGGGTCACGTCGGGCAGGTAGTCGAGCAGCTCTTCGAGCGACTGGACACCGAGCGGGCCCAGGCGTTCCAACAGCCCGTGCAGGACGTCGACGGTGGCCTTCGCGTCGTCGAGCGCGCGGTGGTTCGGTGTGGTGCCGGAACCGAACAGGGCGGCCAGTGAGGACAGCCGGTAGCTGAGCCTTCCCCTGGGCTCCTGCCGGAGCACGCGGCGGGCGAGCTTGAGCGTGCACACCACGGTGGGTTTGGGCCAGGTGAAGCCGTGTTCCGCGCAAGCGGCCCTGAGGAACGAGGTGTCGAATCCGGCGTTGTGGGCCACCAGCACCGCGCCAGCGGCGAACTCGAGGAACGCGGGCAGAACCTGTTCGATCCCGGGGGCCGAGCGCACCATCGCGGTGGTGATGCCGGTGAGCTCCACGATCTGCGGCGGAATGGGCACACCCGGATCGACCAGCGTCGCGAACTCGCCGAGCACCTCACCGCCCCGGACCTTCACCGCGCCGATCTCGGTGATGTTGCCTCCGTCCGGGGCGCCACCCGTCGTCTCCAGGTCCACGACCACGAAGGTGACGTCGCGCAGGGGAGTGCCCAGCTCGTCGAACGCAAGCTGCATGAGCGGACACACTAGGCAGCCACACCGACAGTCTTCGCGCGGGTCGCGCGTGTGTGATCGAACCCGCGCCCGGATTGGGGGCGCGATCCGATCGCGAAGAACCTAAGCTGGACCGATGTTGTCGTCGTCCGCGTACCCTGAGCACCCCGAGGAAACGCCCTCGGGGACGCTGCCCGCCGGGGAGTCCGGCGAGGGCGGTGCGGCCGCTGTCCGGCCCACTCAGGTGGAGGAGAGCGGAACCCTGACGGAACCAGCCGAACCCGTCGACTGGCTCGGGCTTCCCGAGCCGATCCGGGATCGGGTCGCCGACCTCGCCGCCGCTGCCCTGGGCCGGTTGCCCAACGACGACGTACCGCGTCAGCTTCGGCCCGTGGCGCGCTTCGCGCCTGCCAAGCGCGCGAAGCTCGGCGGACCGGCACTGCTGGCCGCGCTCCGGGACTCGACGCGGTTTCGGACCGCGGTGCTGGAGTGGCTGCGCGAACACCGAGTCGACGCCCTGAACCCCAACGACGACGACTCCGTCGCCGCGGCCGCCGCCGCCGTGCTCCTCGGCGAGTCGAGCGCCTCCTCTCGCGTGCGGTTGGTGGCGCGCAACACCGAGGAGTCCACGCTGCGTGCCGAACGCGACGCTGCTGTGGCCCGGGTGCGCAAACTCGAGGCGGAGGTCGGCAGGCTGCGCGCCGAACTGCAGGAGGCCCAGGCGGCCGTCGAGCAGGCCAGGGCCGAGCGCGAGGACGAGCTGGCCAAGCTCCGTGGGCGACTGCGCGAACAGGGTGTCGTGGTGCGGAAGGCCAAGGATGCCGCGGCCGAGGCCGTCGCCGAGCGGGAGCGCGTGGAGGCTGAGCGGCACGCCGAGACCGAGGCGCTGTCCGCGCGGCTGGAGCGGGAACAGCAGAAGGCCGCGGCCGAGCGCGCGAGGGCGGAGCGGGCGATGGCCGAGGCCGACGCCGCCCGCCAGTCCGCCCGGGAGGCACGAGACGCCGACGAGGTGCGGCTGTCCATGCTGTTGGACACGCTCAGCGGCGCGGTGGACGGCCTGCGGCGGGAGCTCTCTGTCGGCAGCAGCCCGAGACGACCCGCCGACGTGGTGCGGGGTGCGAACACCGGCAGGCGCGGTGGCCGGGTGTCGGAGCCGAGGGTCCTGGACACACTCCTGGCGCTGCCGGGGGTGCATGTGATCGTGGACGGTTACAACATCACCAAGACCGGATACCCGGAGCTTTCCCTTGCCGAGCAGAGGCAGCGGCTCGTGCGCCAGCTCGGTGCGCTCGCGTCGCGCACACAGGCCGAGATCACCGTTGTGTTCGACGGCGCCGACGTCACGTCCATCCCCATCACGGGACCGAGGAACGTGCGGGTGCTGTTCTCCGATCCGGGAGTGCTGGCCGACGACGTGATCCGGACACTGGTGCGATCGGAGCCCCAGGGCCGTCCCCTGGTGGTCGCCACCTCGGACCAGGCCGTGGTGACCTCGGTGTGCGACTCGGGTGCGCACGCCGTCCCCGCCGCCGTGCTGCTGACGCGGCTCGGGCGTGTCTGACCGTTCTCACGTTCCAACACGCGTCGCAGTGGTATTCCCCGTCGTCACGGTCGTGTTCACGGTGGCGGAGGCGGAATGCGCGCACTCGCGGTGTCACTGTCCTTGCTCGTCGTGTTGTCGCTGTGGTCGGTGCCGCCCTCGGAAGGAACGCGCGGTGCGGGTGATGGTGCCGACGGCGTGGTGGAGTCCCGCTTCGACGAGGACGCCGAGGACGCCGAGGACGTCGAGGACGCCGAGGACGTCGAAGACGGCGCGGGCACGGTGCAGGCATGGCGCGAGCATCTTCGGGTGCTCGAACGCGCAGGGGTCCGGCTTCCACCGGCGCGGGCGTTGCTCGACGCGGGCCGGCTGCCTCCCGGCCTGAGACCGGTGCGGGGCGCCGACGGGACCGTCCAGCGCGGGGTGGCGTGGGCCCCGGAGCCGGGTGCGCTCGTGGTGCCGCGTGAGGTGTCCGTCGTGGTGTCGGGCGCTCTCGACGCCGTGGGGTCACCGTACGCGGCCGACGGTGACGGGCCTGACGCGTTCTCGTGTGACGGACTCGTCCACGCGCTGTACCGGCGTGCGGGCTTCGATGTCCCGGAGTCGGTGGCGGCGCAGTGGGCCACCGGACGGGAGGTCGCTTTCGAGGACGCGAGCCCGGGCGACCTCGTCGTCGTCGGTCCGCGGCGGTACGGCGTCCAGTCGATCGGCATCGTCGTGGGCGCCGACGCGATGGTGGTGGCGGACGCGCGGTCGGCGGCCGTGGTGGTGGCCGCTCTGCCCGGCCGGGACGCGGTGCTCGGGGTGGTGCGCCCGAGTCTCGGAACCCGTCCGGCGCGGCCGGTGCCCGAAGGCGAGGACTCGCCGTCGTGGCGCTGCGGTGGTATCCAACCCTCCGGTGGCGCAGGCGCGGGCGGTCCTGCCCGGCGCGGCTGGGCCGGTTATCCGAACGGGCTCATTCCCAGCGGGGTGTTGTGCGGGCTCGACGAGGAGCCACACGCGTTGCGCTGCGATGCCGCCCACGATTTGGCGGCGCTTTCCGTGGCTTACGAAGAGGCACTCGGTGAGTCGTTGTGTCTGACGGATTCCTACCGGACCCTGGAGATGCAACTGGAGTTGCGCCAGCGCAAACCGGAGTTGTCGGCGACACCGGGAACGAGTACCCACGGCTGGGGCCTCGCGGTGGACCTCTGCGGCGGTGTGGAAACGTTCGACACCGACGAACATCTCTGGATGCGCGCTCACGCCCCCGACTTCGGTTGGGTACTTCCCTCCTGGGCCCACGAGGGAAGTCCGCGTGAGGAACCGTGGCACTGGGAGTACGTGGGCCGCTGAGCGGAAATTGTCAGGGCTGTTCGTACGGTTTTTCGTATGAACGAGGTCGAGCGAGCCCACGACGCCGTCGGCGAAACCGAGCAGGATTCGGCTGCGGTGACCGTCGACTGCGACCAGTGCCTGTTTCGGGATCGCGATTGCGTGAACTGCGTGGTCAGTGTGGTGGTCGATGCGCCGCGTCCGTTGCGGTGGAGTTCGGAGGAACTACGAGCCATTTCGCTTCTCGCCGACGCGGGAATGGTGCCGCCGTTGCGCCACGTGGCGGCGTGATCCGCTTGGGGGCCGGATTTCCGGCCGCGCCGAGTGCTCTTTAGTGACCTCGGTTGATCACTCTACGCCAAGCCTTTTCGGTGAGCGGTCCATCCGATCAGGTGAACGGTCTCAACCTTGAGAGTGTCTTCGTGTTGTTCTGATCACATCTCGACACAAATCGCAGGTCCTGGCGCTGCCACACGGACGGTCACCGATTCCCTCCGCTGGGTTGGTGGACTTCGCCGAACCCTCTTCGTAATCTGGCCGAGATCTCGCGCCAGGCAGCCGTTCCACAGGGGTCGGCGACGCGGGATCGCCGCCGAGACAGCTTGTCGGGGAGCTGCGCCGGACACGACGCGACAATGTCGCCACCGCCTGTCGGAAAACCAGCACTGTGATGTTCTTCGGCCTGCGGATGTCCACGTTGCCGCGGCTAGCCGGCGGGCGGCCAGAGAGCAAAGGAGACACACGCGACGTGCAGTCGCATCCCGTGAGACGTGTGGTGTCGGGAGCACTGGCGGCGTGCGCCGTGATCGCGGTCGTCACCTTCACCCAGGCGCCGGCGACGGCGACACCAGCGGTCCCCGCCCCGCAGCAGCCTCAGAGCACCTCCGAGGCACTGGAGAAGTACCGGGAGCTCGCCGACAAGGCACAGAAGCTCAACGAGGAGTACCTCTCCGCCCAGGAGGACCTCGAGGCCAAGGAGAAGGAGCTCGACAAGCTCACCAAGGTCCTGAACAAGGCCAAGAAGGCCGAGGCGGGGGCGCGCGAGGACGAGGAGGTCTTCCGGAAGGAGGTCGACAGGTTCGCGGGCGCGTCCTTCACGAGCGGTGCGCAGCTGAGCAAGCTGTCCGCACTGCTCACGGTGGACTCCCCGCAGGACTTCCTCGACCGTTCCTCGGCGATCGACCTTCTCGCGACGGACAAGAACCGGGCGCTGAGCGCGCTCCGGAGCGCCGTCGACAGGGCGGAGGACAGCCGTAACGAGGCGGCCACGGCCCAGCAGAAGGCCAAGGAGGCCAAGGACAAGGCCGCCGAGATCGCCGCGGACCTGAAGGACCGCAAGCAGAAGCTGGAGGATCAGAAGGACGAGCTGGCGGCCCAGTACGGCCTGCTCAGCGATGCCGACAAGGCGCAGCAGCAGGACATCGGGCCCGACCCCGGCAACGTCCAGGCTCCGGGGCCCAAGGCCCAGATCGCGGTCAACGCCGCGTTGAGCCAGCGCGGTAAGCCGTACGCGTGGGGCGCCACGGGCCCGAACAGCTACGACTGCTCGGGGCTGACCCAGTGGGCCTACGCCCAGGCCGGCATCAGCATCCCGCGCACGAGCAGCTCGCAGTCGACCTTCGGGACGCCGATCCCGAGGGCGCAGTTGCAGCCCGGCGACCTGGTGTTCTACGGGTCGCCCGTGTACCACGTCGGCATCTACATCGGTAACGGCCAGATGGTCCACGCGCCCACCACGGGTGACGTGGTCAAGGTCGCGCCGCTGCAGGCCGAGTACAGCGGCGCCCGCCGGGTCGCCTGAGACCGGCACCGCGCCAGTGCCCCCACCGGGGCGGGATAGTCTCGCACCATGCCTCGCACGTTGCTGGTGACGAACGACTTCCCGCCCCGGCCCGGGGGCATCCAGTCGTATCTGCACGCGTTGGCCACCCGACTGCCCTCGGACGAGCTGGTGGTCTACGCCCCGGCGTGGGAACGGGAGTCGGGATCTCACTCGCGTTTCGACGCCGAGCAGCCGTTCGAGGTGGTACGGCATCCCACCTCGCTCATGCTCCCCACACCCGACGTGTTGCGGCGGGCCGCGCAGCTCGTGCGCTCCCGGCACTGCGAGGCCGTCTGGTTCGGCGCCGCCGCCCCGCTGGCCTTGCTCTCCGAGCCGCTGCGCAGGGCGGGCGCGCACCGCGTCGTCGCCTCCACACACGGGCACGAGGTCGGGTGGTCGATGTTGCCGGTGGCGCGTCAGGCGTTGCGCCGCATCGGGAGCACCACCGACGTGCTCACGTTCGTCAGCCACTACACGCGCCGCCGCTTCGCGTCGGCGTTCGGCCCGTTGGCAGGTCTGGAGCATCTGCCGTCCGGAGTGGATTCCCAGGTGTTCCGTCCCGACGACGCCGCGCGCGCCGAGCTGCGGAAACGCTACGGGCTGGCCGACCGGCCCACGGTGGTGTGCGTGTCGCGGCTGGTTCCCCGCAAGGGGCAGGACATGCTGGTGAAGACCCTTCCCGAGCTGCGGCGCCGGGTTCCCGGTGCGGCGCTGCTACTCGTCGGCGGTGGTCCTTACCGCAGGAAGCTCACCGAGCTCGCCGAGCTCCGTGGAGTCGCCGAACACGTGGTCTTCACGGGGTCGGTGCCGTGGGAGGAGCTGCCCGCCCACTACGCGGTCGGTGACGTGTTCGCCATGCCGGCACGCACCCGCGGCAAGGGGCTCGACGTGGAGGGCCTCGGGATCGTCTACCTGGAGGCCTCCGCGACGGGACTGCCGGTCGTCGCGGGCAACTCCGGTGGCGCGCCGGAGACGGTGCTGGACGAGGTCACCGGGCATGTCGTCGACGGCAGGGAGGAGGCCCAGCTCGTCGACACGATCGCCGCGCTGCTCGCCGACCCGGTCCGCGCCCGCCGGATGGGTGAGGCGGGCAGGCAGTGGGTCCGCGAGCACTGGCGGTGGGACGTCCTGGCCCAGCGGCTGTCCGACCTGCTGGCCGGTCGCCGCTCCCTCGGCAGGGCGGCGGAGTTGCGCCCGCACCACAGCGGGCGGTGAGCGGGCCGACCGGGTCGACGGCGTCAGCCCTCCCGCAGCGCCGGGTGCCGGGGGTTGTCCATCCGCACCACGACGTCCGCGACTTCCGCGGGCCGGACCTCGGTGTCGTAGCGGGCGTAGGCGGGCAGTGCCCAACTCGCGTCCTCGGGCAGCCGCCGTCGCAGCGCGTCGGGGGAGAGCCACAGGTGCACGGTGAGTTCGGCGGGAAGGCCCTGCCCGAGCAGTAGTTCACCGTCGAGCACCACCACGCCGCCGTCGGGCAGCCGGGTGCGAGGTAGCCGGAAGGCGCGGTCGCGGGTCGTGTCCCACAGCGCGGGCAGCACCTGGCCGGTGCCCGACTCCTCCAGCGGCCCGAGCACCTCGCGCCGGACGGCCGCGACGTCCAGCCAGTCCTCGTAGCGCACGTCGGGGTCGTGCCTGCCGCGTTCGAACCGCAGCGAGGCAGGTCGCAGGAAGTCGTGGGCCGACACGCGCAGCACCTCGTGCCCGCGCACGCGCAACGGATCGACGAGCGCGCCCGCCAGCGCCGCGGTGTCGGTGGCGGTGTCGGCGCCGTCGACCAGCACGCGGCTCCAGCGTCTGCGCGCCGCGACGGCGGCGACGCGGTCGGCGAGCTCGGCCACCAGGCGCTCGACCGTGATGGGCCGGTAACGGGCGCTGGTCGGCATGGCACCACGGTATCCGGTGCGTCGTAGAGTGCCTCGCATGACGCCCGATCCCGAGACTCGCGAGCTGCTGCGCCTCGACGCCCACCACGTGTGGCACCCGTACGGTCCGATGCCTGCGACGGTGCCGCCGCTGCTGGTGGAGGAGGCGTCGGGCGTGCGGTTGCGGCTGGCCGACGGCAGGGAACTGGTCGACGGGATGTCGTCGTGGTGGGCCGCGATCCACGGTTACCGGCACCCCGTTCTCGACGCGGCACTGGCCGAGCAGGCCGGGAGGATGAGCCATGTCATGTTCGGCGGGTTGACGCACGAACCCGCGATCAGGCTCGCGACCACACTCGTGGACCTCACTCCCGACGGGCTGGAGCACGTGTTCCTGTGTGACTCCGGTTCGGTGTCGGTCGAGGTGGCGCTCAAGATGTGCCTGCAGTACTGGCGTTCGGTCGGGCGGGCGGGCAAGACCCGGATGCTCACCTGGCGTGGCGGGTACCACGGTGACACGTTCCACCCCATGAGCGTGTGCGACCCGGAGGGCGGGATGCACGCGCTGTGGCGTGGAGTGCTGCCGGAGCAACTCTTCGTGCCCGCTCCACCACCGGGCTTCGAAGCCCCGGTCGACGAGTCCTACGTGGACACCCTGGTGCGGACGGTGGAGGAGCACGCCGGCGAGCTCGCCGCCGTGGTGGTGGAGCCGGTCGTGCAGGGCGCCGGCGGTATGCGGTTCCACAATCCCGCCTACCTGCGGGTGCTTCGCGAGGTCACGAGGGCGCACGACGTGCTGCTGGTGTTCGACGAGATCGCCACGGGGTTCGGGCGCACGGGTGCGTTGTTCGCCGCGGAGCACGCGGGTGCCACTCCCGACGTGCTCTGTGTGGGGAAGGCACTGACCGGCGGCTACCTCACGATGGCGGCGACGCTGTGCACCACGCGGGTCGCCGACGGGATCTCCCGGGGCGAGGTCCCGGTGCTGGCGCACGGCCCGACGTTCATGGGCAACCCGCTCGCCTCGGCCGTCGCCAACGCGTCGATCGGCCTGCTGGCCGACGGGGCCTGGCGTCACGAGGTGCGGCGCGTAGAACGCAGGCTGCGGGACGGGCTCGCCCCCGCGGCCGACGTGCCGGGTGTCGTGGACGTCCGCGTGCTCGGCGCCATCGGGGTGGTGCAGCTCGACCACGCCGTCGACATGGCGGTGGCCACCGAGGCGCTGACCTCGCGGGGCGTGTGGCTGCGGCCGTTCCGCGACCTGATCTACACGATGCCGCCGTACATCACGTCGGACGAGGATCTCGCACTCGTGACCGACGCGATGGTGGCCGCCGCGGAGGTGTCCTGACCGGAAGGTGTGAACGGTACCGCTCGCACGCGGAGTGGAGTCCGTCACAGGAAAGCACTCGATCGAGTCGCTCGTCTGCGTGGTCGGGTGGCGATCGACACGGAGGGATACGACAGCGGTCAATGCGGTCGCGTACCGGGTGAGAGCTGCATCACTCTGCTGCGGCGAGCGTTGTGGTGGTACGCCCCCTTCGTGACAGAGGGATTCGCTCCTCAACATGAAAGCCTTTTTCAATAGCGGACATTTCGGCGAATCTGCTGTTACCTGGTGCCCGCGGCCCACCCGACGACACCAGGAGACCGACCATGACCGGCACCCCACCAGCCGCCGACCGCGTCGACGCCACGGTCCGAAGTAGAGCTGGGTGGAAAACCGTGCTGCGGCACGACGTTCCGTCCTCGCTGGTCGTCTTCCTCGTGGCCGTGCCGCTGTCCCTGGGCATCGCGTTGGCATCGGGAGCGCCGATCGTGGCCGGTGTCGTCGCCGCCGTCGTCGGCGGGATCGTGGCCGGCGCCCTCGGGGGTTCGCGGCTCCAGGTGAGCGGGCCCGCCGCGGGACTCACGGTGGTGATGGCCGAGACCATCGCCGAGTTCGGCTGGGCCGTCACGTGCGCCATCACGGTGTGCGCGGGAACGCTCCAGATCCTGTTCGGACTGAGTCGGGTGGCGCGAGCCGCACTGGCGATCGCGCCCGCCATCGTGCACGGCATGCTCGGGGGAATCGGCGTCACGCTCGTGCTCGGCCAGCTCCACGTCGTCCTCGGCGGCGCCCCGCAGAGCTCGGCGGTGGACAACCTGGCCGAGTTGCCGGGACAGCTCGTCGGACATCACGACGCGGCCGCTGTCGTCGGGCTCGTCACGATCGCGGTACTGCTGCTGTGGCCTCGCCTGCCCGGTCCGTTCCCGCGCATTCCCGCTCCGCTGGCGGCCATCACGCTCGTCACCATCGGTTCGGTACTCGCCGGTGCGTCGGTGGAACGGGTCGACCTGCCGACCGACCTGCTCGACATCGGCTTCCTTCCCGAGTTGCCCTCGGTGGGCTGGTTCGACTTCGGGCTCGCGGTGGTCACGATCGCGCTCATCGCCAGTGTCGAGACCCTGCTGTCGGCCGTCGCCGTCGACCGCATGCACACCGGGCCCCGCGCGAACCTCAACCGGGAGCTGGTCGGGCAGGGCGCGGCCAACATCACCTCCGGCGCTCTCGGCGGTCTGCCGGTCACCGGGGTGATCGTGCGAAGCTCGACCAACGTCGCGGCCGGAGCCCGCACCCGCGTCTCGGCGGTGCTGCACGGCGTCTGGGTGTTGTTGTTCACGGTGGCGCTGGCCGGGCTCGTCCAGAGCATTCCGCTCGCCGCGCTCGCGGGTCTGCTGACCTACGTCGGGGCGAAGCTGGTGAACGTCCGCACGATCCGCACTGTGCGCGGTCACGGCGACCTCTCGCTGTACTTCGCCACGCTGCTCGGCGTCGTGGTGATCGACCTGCTCACCGGTGTGCTCGTCGGTGTCGCGCTGTCGTTGGCACTCATGCTGCGGCGCACGATGTGGTCCGGCATCCACGTGGTCGACCAGGGCGAACAGCGACGCATCGTCATCGAGGGAGTGCTGACGTTCCTGTCGGTGCCGAGGCTGTCGGCGGTGCTCGGTGCGATCCCGCCGGAGCGTACGGTGCGGCTCGAACTCGTCGTCGACTACCTCGACCATGCCGCTTTCGAGTGCCTGTCCGAGTGGCAGCACGCCTACGAGCGGGCGGGAGGCGCTGTCGTGATCGACGAGATCGGTCACCCGTGGTACGGCAACGGCAGGTCAAGTTCACCCACCGTGCGCAGGCAGGAGGCCACACGCGTGCCGCCCCGCTGGCTCGCCCCGTGGTCGGAGTGGATGGCGAAGGAGCAGGGCGTGGTCATCCCCGAGCAGCGGCACCGTCCGCTGCACCGGGGAACCTCGGAGTTCCAGTGGCGCACCGCTCCGCTGGTGAAGGACACGCTGATGCGGTTGGCGTCGGGACAGTCGCCCCACACGTTGTTCATCACGTGCAGCGACGCGCGACTCGTGCCGAACATGATCACCACGAGCGGGCCTGGTGACCTCTTCACCGTGCGCAACATCGGTAACTTCGTACCGGTGGACGGGGGGCGGAACACCGACGTGGACCCGTCCGTGGGCGCGGCCGTCGAGTACGCCGTCGCCGTGTTGAAGGTCCGCGAGATCGTGGTCTGTGGACACTCCTCGTGCGGTGCGATGCACGCACTCCTCACCGGCGACGGTGCGGGGCTGCCCACCCTGCGGCGGTGGTTGCGGCACGGGGAGTCCACTCTGCGGCGTTCCCGCGAGACCGCTCCCGTCCGGTTGGGCGGCAGCCCGCCCCCGGCCCAGGTCGACGTGCTCGCACTGCACAACGTGCTCGAGCAACTCGAACGCCTGCGGTCCGATCCACTGGTGGCCGAGGCCGAACGCGCGGGCGAGCTCACGCTGACCGGAATGTACTTCGACGTCGGAGCGGCCCAGGTCTACCTGCTCGACGGCGACACGGGTGTGTTCCAACCCGCCGGTGTGAAGGCCGGGTGAGAACCGGTGCGCGCTTCGGTATTAGTGTCGCTGCCGTGACCGTGCTGGTGATATCCGGAACCGGAACCGGCGTCGGTAAGACCGTCGTGACGGCGGCCGTGGCCGCGCTGGCGGCCGACGACGGCCGTAGCGTCGCTGTGCTCAAACCCGCGCAGACGGGCGTTGTGGCAGGCGAGCCGGGCGATCTCGCCGACGTGCGTCGTCTCGCGGGTGACGTGACCACGTGCGAACTGCGCCGCTACCCCGACCCGTTGTCACCCGAGGCCGCCGCGCGCCGCAGCGGCCTGCCGGAGGTGACGCCCGCCGACGTGGCCGCTGCCGCTTCCCGGCTGCACGAGGACCACGAGCTGGTGCTTGTGGAGGGCGCGGGAGGTCTGCTCGTCCGCTTCGACGCGTCGGGAGGAACGCTCGCCGACGCGGCGTGGGCGCTCGGAGCTCCCGTGCTCGTCGTCGCGGAGGCGGGCCTCGGCACTCTCAACGCCACGGCGTTGACCGCGGAGGTCGCCACGCGCCGGGGGCTCGACGTGCTCGGCGTCGTGATCGGCGCCTGGCCGTCCGACCCGGACCTCGCGGCCCGTTCCAACACCGCCGATCTTCCGGTGGCCGCTGCCGCGCCGCTGCTCGGCGCGTTGCCGGAGGGACTGGCGTCGGCGAGCAGGCAGGAATTCCTCGACGAGGCCCGCCGTGGGCTGGCACCGTGGTTGGGCGGCACGTTCGACCCCGACCGGTTCACCCGTGCCGTGGCCGCGGCGGGGAGATGACGGCAACGTGACGTGCGTCGCTGTGCCATCTCGGCCCCGTCCGTCAGACTCGTGACCACATCCAGCAAGCCGAAGGAGATGCCGTGACGGCCGCAGCCACGGGGGCGGAGATCCTCACCACCGCGCGTCAGAAGGTGCTGGAGGAGGGCACCGGGCTGTCGCAGGAGCAGCTGCTCGACGTGCTCCGCCTCGGAGACGAGCACATTCCCGACCTGCTGTCGCTCGCCCACGACGTGCGGATGCGCTGGTGTGGCCCCGAGGTGGAGGTCGAGGGCATCGTCAGTGTCAAGACCGGCGGGTGCCCCGAGGACTGTCACTTCTGCTCGCAGTCCGGCCGGTTCCCGACCCCGGTCCGCGCGGCGTGGCTGGACATCCCCGGCCTGGTGAAGGCGGCCGAGGAGACCGCGGCCACCGGGGCCACCGAGTTCTGCATCGTGGCGGCCGTCCGCGGCCCGGACGCGCGTCTCATGTCGCAGGTTCGCGACGGCATCAGGGCGATCCGTGAGTCCGGCAACGACATCCAGATCGCGTGTTCGCTGGGCATGCTGACGCAGGAACAGGTCGACGAACTCGTCGACATGGGTGTCCACCGTTACAACCACAACCTGGAGACCGCCCGGTCGCACTTCCCCAACGTCGTCACCACGCACACGTGGGAGGAACGTTGGGAGACCCTTCGAATGGTGCGCGACGCGGGCATGGAGGTCTGCTGCGGCGGCATCATCGGTATGGGCGAGTCGCTGGAGCAGCGCGCGGAGTTCGCGGTCCAACTGGCCGAACTGGACCCGCACGAGGTCCCGATGAACTTCCTCATCCCGCAGCCGGGCACCCCGTACGAGGGGTTCGACATCGTGGAGGGCAAGGACGCGCTGCGGGTCGTGGCGGCGTTCCGGCTCGCCATGCCGCGCACGATGCTGCGCTTCGCGGGCGGGCGCGAACTCACGCTGGGCGACCTCGGTGCCGAGCAGGGCATGCTCGGCGGCGTCAACGCGATCATCGTCGGCAACTACCTGACGAATCTCGGTCGCCCCGCTCAGCAGGACCTCGACATGCTCAGCGACCTGAAGATGCCGATCAAGGCGCTCAGCGACAGCCTGTGAGCGAGGGAGCGTGAACACGACGTACTGCGTTCACTGCGGTGGGCTGCTCTCCGCACCGGGTCACGAGGCGTGCCGGACCCCGCGCACGGCCCTCGAACCGCCGCGCTACTGCTCCGAGTGCGGGCGACGCATGGTGGTGCAGGTGACGCCGAGCGGGTGGTCGGCGCGGTGCAGCAGGCACGGTGAAACCTCCTCCATGAGTTCGGCGACGACCGGATAGGCTCCCGACGGGGAAAAGCGAGGTCGTCGCGCGGGAGGGTGTGGAGTTGTCGGAGCAGGCGGACGCCGAGCGGGGCCACGCGATCCTCACCCCGTCGGCAGGCCGGGTCCCTCGCGTGGTGCTGCGAGCGGACCTGCTGCCCGCGTTCAGCGCCGCGTCACTGATCAGCCTCGTCGGGCTGCCGCTCGGCTGGATCTGGGCGCAGTTGGCCCCGGCTCAGCGCATGCGGGTGGTCACGCGCGACCACCAGCTGGTGCCCCTGACCGCGGAGAGCTGGCACCGGTTCGACGACCTGGCGATCTTCCTGTTGCTCGGCCTGGTGGCGGGTCTGCTCGTGGGCGTGGTGGTGTGGTTGCTGCGGGCTCGTCGCGGGCCGGTCATGCTCGTCGGCGCCGTGCTCGGCTCTTTGTTGGGCGCGTGGCTCGCGATGCGCATGGGCCTGGCTTTCGCCGAGGCCCGGTTCGCCCTGCCCTCCACGCTCCGGCTCGGGCAGGTCGTGGAACGCGCGCCCGTGCTGGAATCGGGCTGGGTGTTGCTCGCACAACCGCTCACGACGGCGTTCGCGTACGGCACTCTCGCGGCCTGGAACGCGCGGGACGACCTCGGTAGGCGCCTGGGCTGAGCCGTCAGTTCAGGCTCGGACGCAGCAGCGTTTCGTTCACCTCGTGCTGCGGCGGTGGCACGGCGCTCAACTCCGATATGAACGCGGCTTCCCTCGCCAGCAGCCGGCAGGTCAGCCGGAGCCGCCGCAGTGGGTGCCGTTCCTCCAGGAGCTCCTGCCGGTCGGCGAGGGGGAGGATGCAGTCGGACGCGAGGCGGTAGGCCAGCAACGCGGGCTCGGTGTCGCGCGGCGGTGGCTGCCAGCCGTCGGACTCCCATGCCACCGAGCAGTACCGGCGGTGCGCGGCTCTGCCCGCGTCGGCGAGCCGGGCGGTGGCCTCCTCGGCGCCCTCGGAGCCGTCGGGCAGCGGTTCGTCGTCGGCCCATTCCACGGTGGCGTGCAGGTACGGTGCGGCGCCGGTGTCGATGCTCAGTAGCCGGAACCGCCGGTGTCCGGTGGCGACGATGTCGAAACGCCCGTCCGGCAACCGACGAGCTTCCCGAAGTCGCACCGCGCACCCGGTGGCGTGGACGTGGGCAGGCTCCTCGACCTCGGTGATCGTGGGATTGCGGATCGCCACCACGCCGAACAGGCGCTCGGGCACCACCTCGGTGACGAGGTCGATCGTGAGTTGCCGGTAGCGCGGTTCGAAGATGTGCAACGGGAGGTGCACGCCGGGCAACGCCACGGTGTGCAACGGAAAGAGGGGCAGGGTTGTCCAGGTGGTCGGCTGGCTGTCGCGTCCTTCCGAGTGAGTCACGTTGTCACGTTACGGGTTTGGCGGCCGCGCCGCGCGTCCGCGGACGGCGTCCCGATGTGGAGGCCGGAGGGCGGAACACCGCGAACGCGTCGGTGACACGCAGGTCGCGGTGTGTGAACCGGTACAGCGCGGCTGGGCGTCCGCCTGCGCGGCCGGGCGGGGCCGTGCGGCCGGTCGGCACCAGCACGCCGCGCCGTGAGAGGACGCGCTGCAGGTTGGTGGCGGAGATCGCGTAGCCGAGCGCGGCGGAGTAGAGGTCGCGTAACGCCGAGATCGTGAACTCCCGTGGCGCGAGCGCGAAGCCCAGGTTGGTGTAGCTGAGTTTGGCGCGGAGCCGTTCCCGCGCGGCCAGCACGATGTCGGAGTGGTCGAACGCGGTCCGGGGCAGGGCCTCGACGTCGTGCCACGTGGTGTCCTCGGGCACCACCGGATCGACGTCCGAGGGGATGAGTCCGAGGAACGCCGTGGCCACGACTCTCGGCCCCGGCACGCGGTCCGGCGCGCTGAACACAGCCAGCTGTTCGACGTGGGACAGCGTCTTGACGTCGACTTTCTCGGCGAGTTGCCGACGGATCGAGGTCTCGGCGTCCTCGTCCGGGCGCAGTCTTCCGCCCGGCAACGACCATCGGCCGATGTGCGGGTCGAGCGCACGCCGCCACAGCAGTACCCGAAGCGAGGTGGGTCCGTCACCACCGGTGCCCGTGCCGGGCGGTGTGGCGTATCGCACCTGGAGAACCGCGGCGAGAACCTCGTGTGCCAGGGGGTTGCTGCTGTTAATATGAGAGTGCACGGTTTTCGATTATAAGACGAAAACTCTCGGAGGACCACTATGACGGCACACGTGGACGAGCTCGCTCCGTACGACGGGGTCGTGGCCGACGCGGCCTGGGCCGAGGAGGTGCGCAGCCTCGCTCGTCAGCGTGACGCGGTCCTGCTCGCGCACAACTACCAACTGCCCGAGATCCAGGAGATCGCCGACCACACCGGCGACTCGCTGGCACTGAGCCGGATCGCCGCGTCGAGTGACGCCTCCACGATCGTCTTCTGTGGTGTCCACTTCATGGCGGAGACCGCGAAGATCCTTTCTCCGGAGAAGACGGTGCTCATCCCCGACGCGCGGGCGGGTTGCTCGCTCGCCGACTCCATCACGGGTGAGCAGTTGCGGGAGTGGAAGTCGCGGCATCCCGGTGCGGTCGTGGTGTCCTATGTGAACACCACGGCGGAGGTGAAGGCCGAGACCGACATCTGCTGCACGTCGTCGAACGCGGTGGACGTCGTGGCGTCGATCCCCGCCGACAAGGAGATTCTCTTCTGCCCTGACCAGTTCCTCGGCGCTCACGTCAAACGGGTCACCGGCAGGGAGAACCTGCACGTCTGGGCGGGGGAGTGCCATGTGCACGCCGGCATCAACGGCCCCGAGCTCGCGGAGCGGGCGGCGGCGGACCCCGAGGCCGACCTGTTCATCCACCCGGAGTGCGGGTGTGCGACCTCGGCCCTGTACCTGGCGGGGGAAGGCGCCGTCGCGTCGGAGAGGGTGAAGATCCTGTCCACGGGGGACATGCTCACCGCGGCACGGGACACGAAGGCGAGGTCGGTGCTCGTCGCCACGGAGGTGGGGATGCTGCACCAGTTGCGCAAGGCCGCACCCGAGATCGACTTCCGCGCCGTGAACGACCGCGCGTCCTGCCGCTACATGAAGATGATCACTCCTGCGGCCCTGTTGCGGGCGCTGCGGGACGGCGTCGACGAGGTCCACGTGGACCCGGAGATCGCGGCCCGGGCGCGGGCGTCGGTGCGGCGGATGGTGGAGATCGGTACTCCCGGCGGTGGCGAATGACCTCTCCGGTTTTTGCCTCGGAGTCGAAAACACCGTGGGAGGCGGAAGCCGACGTGGTGGTGGTCGGCAGCGGGGTCGCCGGGCTGACGGCGGCGTCACGGGCCGCCGAACTCGGGCTGCGGGTGCTGGTGGTGACGAAGGGCCGCCTCACCGACGGCAACACGCGGTGGGCGCAGGGAGGCGTGGCCGTGGTGCTCGCCGACGCCGCAGGCGGTGACGGCGACTCGCTGGACGCGCACGTGGCCGACACCCTCAACGCCGGGGCGGGGCTGTGCGACGCCGACGCGGTGCGCACCGTGGTCGAGGCGGGACCGGCGGCCGTGGAGTGGCTGCGGAGCCGGGGTGCCCGGTTCGACACCGACTCCGCCGGGCGGCTCGCTCGCACCCGGGAGGGTGGGCACAGCGCCTTCCGCGTGATCCACGCTGGGGGCGACGCCACGGGCGCCGAGGTCCAGCGCTGTCTCGTGGCCGCGGCGGAGGGACTTCCGGTACTGGAACAGCACGTCGCTGTGGAGGCACTCACCACGGCGTCGGGCGAGGTGTGTGGGCTGCGGGTCCTGGCCGCGCCGGACTCCACGCCCGGCACCGTGAGGGCGCGGGCGGTCCTGCTGGCCACGGGTGGGCTCGGGCAGCTCTACCAGGCGACGTCGAATCCCGAGCTCGCCACCGGTGACGGCCTGGCCCTGGCACTGCGGGCCGGTGCGAGTGCCGCCGACCTCGAGTTCGTGCAGTTCCACCCCACCGTGCTCTACACGCCGGGGGCCAGGGGGCGGTGCCCGTTGGTGACGGAGGCGGTGCGCGGTGAGGGTGCCGTGCTCGTGGACGCCGCCGGTGACCGGGTGATGCGCGGTGTGCATCCGCTGGGCGATCTCGCACCTCGTGACGTGGTGTCAGCCGCGATCACGCGCAGGCTCGCCTCGGCTCCCGGTGGTGTCGACGACCACGTCTTCCTCGATGCCACGGCGGTCACCGGGTTCGCCGAGCGGTTCCCCACGGTGCTGGCCGCGTGCACGGCGGCCGGGATCGACCCCACCCGCGAGCCGATCCCGGTCGTTCCCGCCGCGCACTTCGCGTGTGGCGGCGTGGTCACCGATCGGCACGGGCGGACGGAGGTCACCGGCCTCTACGCGGTGGGGGAGGTGGCACGCACGGGGCTGCACGGCGCCAACCGGCTGGCCTCGAACAGCCTGCTGGAAGGGCTCGTGATGGGGCGCCGCGCGGCCGAGGCCATGGCGATGGACCTGGCGGCGGGCAGGTCGGCGGTGTCCGACCCGCGACCGGGCCCGACCCCTGTGGCGCCCGTGGCCGAGCGGTCGGCGTTGCAGCGGCTCATGAGCCGGTACGCGGGCATCGGCCGTGACGCCGAGGGGATGGCGGTGGCGGGCTCCGTCCTCGACGTCTCCACGAAGGACACTCCGCTGTGGACTGTTGACGCGGTGGAGGACGCGGCGCTCACGCTCGTCGCGCGCGCACTGCTCGCGGCGGCGAACACGCGGACGGAGTCGAGGGGCTGCCACGTGCGGCACGACCACCCAGAGCGTGACGACCGTCTCTGGAGGCGTAGCCAGACCGTCCGGCTGAACCCGTCCGGACAACCCGTGCTGACCGACCCGATCCTGGAGGACGTGGCGTGAGCGAACCGGATGCCGCCGAGGTGCGACGCGTCGTCACCACGGCACTGGAGGAGGACCTGCGATACGGGCCGGACGTCACCACGGAGGCGACGGTCCCCGAGGGAGCGACGGCCGTCGCCGAGCTGACTCCGCGCGTGCCCGGTGTGCTGGCGGGCGTCGAGGTGGCCACGGCGGTCTTCGACGCCGTGCTCGGCGACGGCTACGACGTGGTGTCCCGACGCCCGGACGGCAGCGGGCTCTCACCCGGCGAACCCGCGCTCGTGGTCCGGGGTACGGTACGCGGCCTGCTGACGGCCGAGCGCACGGCGCTGAACCTGCTGTGCCACCTGTCCGGGATCGCGACGGCGACGGCGGCGTGGGTGACGGCGGTGTCGGGCACGGGCTGCGCCATCAGGGACTCCCGCAAGACACTGCCGGGGTTGCGGGCGCTCGAGAAGTACGCCGTCCGCTGCGGGGGCGGCGTCAACCACCGCATGGGGCTCGGCGACGCGGTGCTGATCAAGGACAACCACGTCGTCGCGGCCGGGTCGGTGACCGAGGCGTTGCGGCTCGCCCGCGAACGGGCAGGCGAACTGCCCTGCGAGGTGGAGGTCGACGACCTCGCACAGTTGGTCGAGGCTCTGGAGGGCGGCGCCGACGAGGTGCTGCTCGACAACCTGGGTCCCCGCGACTGCGGGCGGGCGGTGGAGCTGCGCGACGAACTGTCACCGAAGACGCGGTTGGAGGCCTCCGGCGGGTTGACCCTGGCGGTGGCACGCGACTACGCGGAGACGGGCGTGGACTACCTCGCGGTGGGCGCGCTCACCCACTCCGCACCGGCCCTCGACATCGGAATGGACCTGCGCGGCGCGTGACCGGGACGGGCGCGGACCAGCGCGGACCACCGTGGATCACTGCGGACGGCCGGCGCCCAGCCTCCGGTTCGCCAGCACGGCGGTGGCCGCGCGGGCCGCTTCGGCACGGTCGGGGTCGATGTCGACCACCAGCAACTCGGGGGCGGGACCGAGCTGCGCCCGCACTCCGCCGAACGGGTCGGCCACGAGGGAGTGGCCGATGCCGGTCGGTGCCTTCGGGTGCACGTCGACGCCCGCCGCGGCCGGATCGGCCTGGTCGCAGGCCAGCACCCACGTTCCCGAGTCGAGGGCCCGGGCGCGGACCAGCAGTTCCCACTGCTCGCGCTTGCCCTCACCGGCTCCCCACGACGCGGGCACCACGACCGCGCTGCCGCCGTCCTCCGCCAGCGCCTGGAACAGTTCGGGGAACCGCACGTCGTAGCAGGTGGCGAAACCGAGGGTCACGCCCTCGACCGTGACGGTCATCGGCCGCTCCCCCGGCGCCACCGTCTCGGACTCCCGGAACCCGAAGGCGTCGTAGAGGTGGATCTTGTCGTAACCGAGGTGGTGGCCGAGGCCGGTGACGAGCAGGGTGTTGCGCACCCGGTCGCCGTCGGGGGTGAACATGCCCGCGACGATCAGGACCCCGAACTCGTCGGCGATCTCCCGCACCCCGTGGGCCCACGGACCGTCGATCGGCTCGGCCACCGGCCGCAGCGGCACGCCGAAGCGCACCATCATGGCCTCGGGGAACACGACCACCCGGGCCCCGCGTGCGGCGGCGGTGGCCGTCCACTCGCGTACCGACCGGAGGTTCTCGGTCGGGTCGGCACTGGATGTGAGCTGGCACAAGCCCACTCGGATCACGGCTACCTCCCGGTCGCGGACGCGGTCCCGCCTCGTACCCTGGACATTATGTTGAAGCGCACCGACCTGCGAGGTCGCGTCCCGTCCCCGGCCCAGTTGCGCGCCCTGCTCCCGCGCGCCGAGATGGACGTGGACGCGGTGCTGCATCAGGTGCGCCCGGTCGTGGACGCGGTGCGGGAACGCGGAGTCGACGCCGTGCTGGAGTACGCCGAGCGTTTCGACAAGGTGCGTCCCGGCCGGGTCCGGGTGCCCGCATCCGAACTGGAGAGCGCGCTCGCGGAACTCGACCCGGCGGTGCGCGAGGCTCTGGAGGAGTCGATCGCCCGGGCGCGCGCCGTGCACGCCGACCAGCGCAGGCAGGACGTCACCACCCAGGTCGTCCCGGGTGGCACGGTCACCGAGCGGTGGGTGCCGGTGCGCCGCGTCGGCCTGTACGCGCCGGGTGGGCTGGCGGTGTACCCGTCGAGCGTGGTGATGAACGTCGTGCCCGCGCAGACGGCGGGTGTGGAGTCGCTGGTGCTGTGCTCCCCGCCACAGGCCGACTTCGGCGGCCTGCCGCACCCGACGATCCTCGCGGCGGCCGCACTGCTGGGCGTCGACGAGGTGTGGGCGGTCGGCGGTGCGCAGGCCGTGGCCCTGCTGGCCCACGGCGGTACGGACACCGACGGCGCGGAGTTGGAGCCGGTCGACCTGGTGACCGGGCCGGGCAACATCTACCTGACCGCCGCCAAGCGGATGCTGCGCGGCCTGATCGGCATCGACTCCGAGGCCGGGCCCACCGAGATCGCGATCCTGGCGGACGACACCGCTGACGCCGCCCACGTGGCCGCCGACCTCGTCAGCCAGGCCGAGCACGACACGCTGGCCGCGAGCGTGCTCGTCACGACCTCGGAGCGGCTCGCCGACGAGGTTGACGAACAGCTGCGGCATCGGGTCGCCGCCACGAAGCACAGCGAGCGTGTGGAGCAGGCGCTGCGAGGCCCGCAGTCCGGCACCGTGCTCGTGTCCACACTGGACGAGGGGCTGCGGGTGGTGGACGCCTACGCCGCCGAGCACCTGGAGATCCAGACCGCCGACGCGCGCGAGGTGGCCGCCCGGGTGCGTAACGCGGGCGCCGTGTTCGTGGGCCCCTACGCCCCGGTGTCGCTCGGCGACTACTGCGCCGGGTCCAACCACGTGTTGCCGACGGGCGGTTTCGCGCGGCACTCGTCGGGACTGTCCGTGCAGAGCTTCCTGCGAGGCATCCACGTCGTGGACTACAGCGAGGAGGCGTTGCGCGAGGTGGCGGGCAAGGTCGTCACCCTTGCCAACGCGGAGGACCTGCCCGCCCACGGCGAGGCCGTCACCGCGCGACTGTCAGGGGAGGACGCGTGAGCGCGGGCAGGAGCACGGACGTCACGCTCGACCAGTTGCCCCTGCGTGACGACCTGCGGGGCAAGAGCCCGTACGGGGCACCGCAGCTCGACGTGCCGGTGCGGTTGAACACCAACGAGAACCCGTTCCCGCCGCCCGCCGCGCTCGTCGACGACGTGGCCGAGGCCGTGCGGGACGCGGCGAGGAACCTGCACCGCTATCCCGACCGCGACGCCGTCGCGCTGCGGCGGGACCTCGCGGCCTACCTGTCGACGTCGACGGGGGTGCCCCTGACCGAGCGTCACGTGTGGGCGGCCAACGGCTCCAACGAGATCCTGCAGCAGCTCCTGCAGGCGTTCGGTGGTCCGGGGCGTACGGCGCTGGGCTTCGAGCCGTCGTACTCGATGCACTCGATCATCGCGGCGGGAACGCGCACCGACTGGGTTCCCGCGCCGCGTCGCGCCGACTTCACGCTCGACGCGGAGAAGGCCGCCGCGCTGGTGGCCGAACGCGCGCCCGACGTCGTGTTCCTCACCAGCCCCAACAACCCGACGGGCGGATCGATCCCGCTGGCCGATCTGGAGACCGTGCTGCGGGCGGCTCCGGGGCTGGTCGTGGTGGACGAGGCATACGCCGAGTTCTCGTCGCAACCGAGCGCCGTGCGACTGCTCGACGACCACCCCACGAAGCTCGTGGTGTCGCGCACGATGAGCAAGGCGTTCGCGTTCGCGGGTGGCCGCCTCGGCTACCTGGCCGCGGCGCCCGCCGTGGTGGACGCGCTGTTGCTGGTCCGCCTGCCCTACCATCTCTCCGTGGTGACCCAGGCCGCCGCCCGCGCGGCACTGCGGCATGCCGACGCCACGCTGAAGTCGGTGGCCACCCTGGCCGCGGAACGCGACCGCGTCGCGGAATCGTTGCGGCAGCTCGGTTTCTCACCGGTTCCCAGTGACGCCAACTTCATCCTCTTCGGACGCTTCGCCGACGCGACGGCGGCATGGAAGTCCTATCTGGAAGCCGGTGTGCTGATCCGCGACATCGGCATCACGGGTCATCTGCGCGTGTCCATCGGCACGCCCGAGGAGAACGACACCTTCCTGAAGGTGAGCAAGGAGGTCCCGCGGTGAGCCGGGTCGGCAAGGTGGAGCGCACCACCAGGGAATCGTCCATCAGGGTCGAGGTCGACCTCGACGGCAGCGGCCAGGTGGAGGTGTCCACCGGTGTCCCGTTCTACGACCACATGCTGCACTCCTTCGGCGTGCACGGCAGCCTCGACCTGAGGGTCGAGGCGCGGGGCGACGTCCACATCGACGCCCACCACACGGTCGAGGACACCGCGATCGTGCTCGGGCAGGCGATTCGTGAGGCGCTGGGCGACAAGAAGGGCATCCGGCGTTTCGGCGACGCCTGGATTCCGATGGACGAGACACTCGCGCACGCCGCCATCGACGTGTCGGGCCGCCCGTACTGCGTGCACGTCGGCGAGCCCGAACAGTTCAACGCCTTCACCATCGGCGGCAACTACCCGTTCGTGCTGAACCGGCACGTGTTCGACTCGCTGTCGTTCCACGCGCAGATCGCGCTGCACGTGCGTGTCGTCCACGGCCGCGACCCGCACCACATCGCGGAGGCGGAGTACAAGGCCGTCGCGAGGGCGCTGCGGGCGGCGACGGAGCCCGACCCGAGGGCGGGTGGCATTCCCTCCACGAAGGGAGTGCTGTAGGTGTCGCGAGACGTCGTCGTCCTGTTGCTGTTCGCCGTGGCGGGCTTCCTCGCCGGTGGTGCCTTCAGCCTGTGGAAGAAGTCGCGGGGACTGGCGGTGGCGGTCGGCGCCGCCGCTCTGCTGGCGGGCGGCGGCGCCGTGGTCTGGCTCTCGTCCTAGCGGCTCGGCTCCAACTCGCGGTCGCCGCCGGCCCCGCCGTTGCCACCGTTCGCGCCGCGGGCGAGTTTCTCGCCCTCCACGTCCACGTTGGGCAGGACGCGGTCCAGCCAGCGCGGCAGCCACCACGCGCTGCGGCCGAGCAGCGACATCAGCGCGGGCACGATGGTCATGCGCACCACGAACGCGTCCACGGCCACCCCGAACGCGAGCGCGAACCCGATCGACTGGATCAGGACCGACTCGGCCAGGACGAAACCGGCGAACACGCTGATCATGATGAGCGCGGCTGCCACGACGACGCGTGAGCCGTGCTTGAAACCGGTGATCATGGCTTTGTCCGGTGCGCTGCCGTGGACGTACTCCTCGCGCATGCGCGTCACCAGGAACACCTGGTAGTCCATGGCGAGCCCGAACAGCACCCCGATCAGCAGGACGGGCAGCACGCTCATGACCGGTCCGGTGGCGTCGACGCCGAGCAGGTCGCCGAGCCAGCCCCACTGGAACACGGCCACGACCGCGCCGAACGTGGCGCCGACGGAGCCGAGGAAGCCCAGTGTCGCCGAAAGCGGCACGAGGAGCGACCGGAACACGATCATCAGCAGGATGAACGCCAGCCCGACGACCAGGGACAGGTAGGGCAGCAGGGCGTCGGACATCGTCTGCGAGATGTCGATGTTCATGGCGGTGGCGCCGGTGACCGACGTGGTGGCGCCGGTGTCGGCCTTCAATTCCCCACCGAGGTCACGGATGTCGGCGACGAGGTCCTCGGTCTCCTGGGTCTGCGGCCCGCTGTCGGGGATCACGGTGAGCAACGCCGTGTCGCGCTCCCGGTTGAACTGAGGCGGCGTGACCATGGCGACGTCGTCGAGCGATCCGATGCGCTGCATCGCGACCCGCGCCGTGCCCTGCGGATCGGACTCCACGTCGAGCACGACGACGAGCGGGCCGTTCAGGCCGGGGCCGAAGCTCTCGCTGATCAGGTCGTACGCCTTGTGTTGTGTCGAGTCGGGCGCGGCGGTGGCGTCGGTGGGCAGGCCGAGCCGCATGTCCGCGGCGGGAACGGCCAGCACCGCGAGACCGGCCACGGTCGCGAGCAGCATCACGACGCGGCGGCGTGAGAGGAAGGAGGCCCACCGTTCGCCCGCCGTCGGGCCGGGCTTCGCCGTGCGGCGCAACCCGGGGACGCGGCCGCCGAGCACCTTGGTGCCGGCGAAGCCGAGCACGGCGGGCAGCAGCGTGATGGCGATGAGCACGGCGACGGCCACGGTCGCGGAGGCCGCCAGCCCCATCTGGCCGAGGATGGGGATGCCCACCACGGTGAGCCCGGCCAGCGCGATGATGACGGTCAGTCCGGCGAACACGACGGCCGAGCCCGCCGTGCCCACGGCCGTGGCGGCGGCGTCCTCGGGGCTCGCGCCGCTCTCCAGTTCGGAGCGGTGGCGCGACACGATGAACAGCGCGTAGTCGATGCCGACGGCGAGGCCGATCATCAGTGCGAGCACCGGGGTGTTGGCGTTGAGGTCGACGACTCCCGACAGCGCGGTGATGCCCGCCATGCCGATGCCGACGCCGACCAGCGCCGTGAGCAGGGGAAGCCCGGCCGCGATCAGCGAGCCGAACGTCACGACGAGCACGATGGCGGCGATGACCACGCCGATGCCCTCGGTGGGCTGGGTGACCGGGACACCCTGCATGGCGTCTCCGCCGAACTCCACCGTCCAGCCCGCCGCGCGCGTCGACTCGGCGGCGGCCTGCAGCGCGTCGCGGTCGGCGTCGGTCACCTCCGGCGATGGCACCTGGTAGACGACCTTGACCAGAACCAGCGAGCCGTCGGGGGCGATCGACTTCGCCTGGAACGGGTCGACGACGGTGGCGACGTTCGGCGCCTCGCCAAGGTCCTGGACGAGCCCGGCCACCACCCTCGGGTCGAGCTGCCCACCCTCGGGCGGGGCTACGGCGACGTTCACCGTGCCCTTGCCGACCCCGGCCTCGGGGAACTTCTCTTCCAGGTGGTCGATGGCCTGCTGTGCCTCCGTGCCGGGAATGGTCACGGAGTTGGAGGTCTGTCCGGACAGCGTGATGGCGCCGACGCCGAAGACCACGAGCAGCAGCACCCACAGGCTGGTGACCAGGCGGCGCCGCCGGAAGGACGCGCGACCGAGTCTGGCGAGGAAGGTGGCCAAGACGAAAAGCTCCCAACGCGAAGAAAATTCACGGAAAGTACGGCGCGTATGCTAGCCGATCGGCAAGTAGCTTTTAAGCCGATCGGCAAGTGTGTGACCCGGAAAACAGTGACTGAAACCAGCGGGGCGGTGGTGGGCGAGGTGAGACCCGCGGCAGTGCGCGGCGTAGGGTCGGAGTGTTTGTGAGGAGGAAGGATGAGTGGCGACACCGTTGCCGAGGACACCCGGTCCCGCCTGCTTGCCACGGCGCTGCGGCTGTTCAGCGAGCATGGGGTGGGAGGAACGTCGCTGCAGATGATCGCCGACGAACTCGGCGTGACGAAGGCGGCCGTCTACTACCACTTCAGGACCAAGGACGAGATCACCGAGGCCGTCGCCGCCCCGGCACTGCAGGAACTGACCGCCCGCATGGCCGAAGCCGAACGGCAACGCACCCGTGGCGCGCAGATCGACCACGCGCTCGGCGGGTTCGTGGACCTCATCGTGCGGTACCGGTCGCTCATCGCGCTGTTCAACAGCGATCCCGGCATCATCCGTGCCATCGAGCGTTCCCTCGACGGAGTGGAGAACTTCGCCGCGCGCATGCGCAAGCTCCTCGCCGGGCCCGACCCGGATCTGGCCACCACCATCAACGTCAACGTCATGCTGGCCGGGCTCGCACTGGCAGGCGGCGCGCCGGAGCAGGCGCACCTCGACGACGAGACGCTGCGCACGCACCTGTTCGACATCGGCAGGCGGATGCTCGGCAGGCCGAGGCGGCGGGGGCCGAAGGCGGAGGACCGCGATTCGTGAGCCGGGCGGTCGGTGGTGACCACGGTGCCACCGTCGCCGGGGAGCGCGTCAGGAGGGCGGAGGCAGCACCTGGACGATCGTCGCCGTGCCCGCCACGGGCCGTGCCTCGTGCATGGTGATCCGGTCGCCCGGGGCGAGGTGTCGCCATCGCTCGGGTGTCAGGGGAAGCAGCCTGACCGTGCCGTGCCCGCCGGGTTGCAGGGCGCTGGCGGTCTCGACCCACAGCGCGGCGATGTGGAGCTCGGTCCTCCCGTCGGAGTCCGGGTCCAGGTTCCACATCGGCCGCAGAACTCCCGTACCCGGGATCGGGATCCGTCGCCCGCCGACCTCGGCGGGGACGAGCTGGAGTTCGGCACGGACGAGGCCGGAGCGGGCCTCAAACCTGCGCCAGTGGCACCAGCGGGCGTCGTCGTCGAGCCGCATCTCCTCGGCGGCGGCGATGAGGAGATCCCAGTACTCCACGGTCTGCCAGGTGAGGCCGTCGAAATCCAGGAGAAGGTCGAGCGCTGCTTCCCACTCGTTGTGGTCGAGGTGGTCCCCAACGTCGTCGGGGCCGCGTCCGGCGTCACTTCGGGCGTCCTCCGGCACCAGGGCGACGGCTCGGCGCAGCAGCTCCACGACAGGCACGGGCATCAGCTCCTCAAGTGGATCCGACGGCGGCCCGACCGAATCGCCCCGAAGCCTTCCAACCCGCTCGGCGCTCCAGGTGGCGCGAGCGACGCCGGCCACAGTGTGCCCGACGCCGCCTCGCCCCGTGTCCTGCGGACTCACCCCCGGCGAGAGGCCGGATAGGGGAGCAGGGCCATCTCGCGTGCGTTCTTGATCGCGGTGGCGACCTGCTTCTGCTCCCGCGGGCTGAGCCCTGTCACCCGTCGTGCGCGGATCTTGCCCCGGTCGGAGACGAACTGGCGCAGCAGGGTCGCGTCCTTCCAGTCGACTTCGTCGACCCCGTTGGCTCTCAGCAGGTTGCGCTTGCGCCCGCCGCCGCGTGGATCGCGTTTGGCCATCGCTTTCTCCTTCACCAGCTCGACTTCCTGACACCGGGCAGTTCGCCGCGGTGGGCCATCTCCCTCAACCGGATGCGCGACAGGCCAAACGTGCGGAAGTACCCGCGCGGACGGCCGTCGACCACGTCGCGGTTGCGGACGCGTGTGGGGCTCGCGTCGCGTGGCATGGCCTGCAGCGCCGACACGGCGGCAGCCTTGTCCTCGGGCGTGGAACGCGGTGAGCGGACGACGGCCTTCAGCTCGGCCCTGCGTTCCGCGTACCGGGCCACGACGGCGCGTCGCCGTTCGTTGCGGACGATCTTGGACTTCCTGGCCATCAGCGCTCCTCACGGAACTCGACGTGCCTGCGCGCCACGGGGTCGTACTTGCGCAGCGCCATGCGGTCGGGATCGTTACGGCGGTTCTTGCGGGTCACGTACGTGTAGCCGGTGCCTGCGGTGGACCGGAGCTTGATGATCGGGCGAAGGTCGTCGCGGGCCATGGTCTACAGTCGCACCCCCTTGGCGCGCAGCTCGGCCACGACGGCGTCGATGCCGCGCTTGTCGATCGTCTTCATTCCCTTCGCCGACGCGCGCAGGCGCACCCAGCGACCCTCGCTGGGCACCCAGTACCTGCGGTTCTGCAGGTTCGGCTTCCATGTCCGCGAGGTGCGTCTGTGAGAGTGCGACACCCGCTTGCCCGTGCCCGGCTTGCGCCCGGTGACCTGACAGCTGGCTGACACAGCCCCTCCCTAGTTGAAATTGATTTTCATTATCAATTACGCTACCGCACTGTGACCGCCAAGCACAGAACACCCCTGATCCTGACGAGTGGGCTCTCGCCCGCCGCGAACCGCGACCTCGCGAACCGGCTTCGTGGGAGCAGCCGTGGCACCGCCGTTGTCCACCACGACCTGCGTCAGGTCTCGTCCGGCGTGGTACTGCGCACGGTGTGGCTCGGTTCGAGCGAGTCACACACCACCCTGGAGTTGGCCCACGGCTGCGTTTCCTGCACCCTGCGGGAGGACCTGCTGCCGCTGTTGCGCCGACTCTCCGCGCAGCCCGACGTGCAGCGCATGGTCCTGCGGCTCGACGAGTCGATGGAACCGGAGCAGGTCAGCTGGGCGATCCACCATGTCCTGGTCGACGACCGACCGGTGATCGAGGACGTCGAGATCGAAGCCGTCGTAACGGTCTTCGACGCCGGCGACTGGCTCCACGACGCGCTCGGTGACGAGACCATGGCCGAGCGCGGCCTGCCGGGCTCGCCGGACGACGAACGTACCGTCGCCCAGGTCGCGCTCGCCCAGGTCGAGTTCGCCGATGTGCTCGTGTACGTGGGCGACTTGCCCGATGTCTGGACGGTCGCCAAGACCAACGCCGTGCTGCGGCGCGTCGCTCCGAGCGCACCCATCGTCGAGCTGTCCACGACAAGCTGGGACGCGCTCGTCGGAGCCGTGCCACACCATGCCCGCCGGGGCGCTGCCGAGGACCCACACGGTTCCCTGCTGCGCGGCGAGCCGCCGCTGCACACCGACTGCGGGGTCACCGTCGTCCCGTTCTCCGCGCGCAGGCCGTTCCATCCGGAACGGCTGCACGAGGCGATCGACGTGCTGCTCGACGGCGTTGTCCGCACGCGCGGGCGGGTGTGGGTCGCGAGTCAGCCGGACACCGCGTTGTGGATCGAGTCCGCGGGCGGTGGTCTCGGTGTCGGACTTCTCGGCCCCTGGCTCGATTCCCCCGAAGCGCCTTCGTGGGAGGACGTTTCCCGCGAGCGCCGGGCACTCGCGTCGCTGCGCTGGGATCCGTTCTTCGGCGACCGGCACCAGGAACTCGTGGTGATCACACACGACGCGGAGCCGCGTGGCATCGAGACGGCGTTGCGTGCGGCGTTGCTGACCGACGAGGAACTCGCCCAGGGCCGGGACGCCTGGACCCGCTACCCCGACCCGTTCGGACAGTGGCACGAGGAACTCTGCGACGACACCGAACGACCCGAAACCGAAGCGATCACTCACAGGAAGGGAACCGAGAGTTGAAGCCAGGGATCCACCCCGACTACCACCCCGTGGTGTTCCAGGACCGATCGACCGGCGAGGCGTTCCTCACCCGCTCGACGGCCACCTCCCAGCGCACCATCGAGTGGACCGACGGCAACACCTACCCCCTCGTGGTCCTCGACGTCAGCTCGTACTCACACCCGTTCTGGACCGGCACCCGACGCGTCGTGGACTCCGCCGGACAGGTCGAGAAGTTCCGCCGTCGCTACGGACACCGTGGGGGGAGGAAGTGATGGCTGTTCCCAAGCACAGGACGTCCCGCTCCGGCACCAGGTCGCGCCGTTCACGGTGGAAGGCGAAAGCGCCCGAGCTCGTGTCCATCACCATCGACGGGGAACGAAGGCTCGTACCGCGTCGACTGGTCGCCTACTTCCGACGGTACGGACGGTGAAGGGGTCGGCGAGTCGGTGGTTCGCAGCTGTCCGAGAGTGCTCTCGATCCAGAGGAGGAAACGATGAAGGTCCGCAGGTCACTGCGTTCGTTGAAGCGCAAGCCGGGTTCGCAGGTGGTTCGTCGACGCGGCAGGGTCTACGTGATCAACAAGCGAGATCCCCGCTTCAAAGCGCGCCAGGGTTGAGTTGCTCTTCGACGTACCGTGGGGCGCACACGGGTGCACCGGGTGCGCCCCCGGTGCGAGAGCCGGGAGTCGGGGAAGGCGCGAGCCGCCGCCAGCGTTGATCATGGCTGACGACGGGAGCGTTCTACGGGAGGTACCGTGACCCACCCACGCCCTTTTCACCTCGATGTCTCCGAGTCCGAGTTGGCCGACCTGCGCCGACGCCTGCGGGCGACGCGGTGGCCCGATCCCGAGCCGGTCGACGACTGGTCGCAGGGAGTGCCGCTGGCGTATCTACGCGAGCTGTGTGGCTACTGGGCCGACGAGTACGACGCCCGGCGTGTCGAACGACGGCTGGGTGCGCTCCCGCAGTACCTCGTGAACCTCGGCGGAGCGGACGTCCACGTGGTGCACGTCCGCTCGCCGCATCCGGAGGCGCTACCGCTGGTGCTCACCAACGGCTGGCCCAGTTCGCTGGTCGAGTACCTCGACGTCATCGGCCCGCTGACCGATCCCACAGCGTACGGCGGCAGCGCGAGCGACGCCTTCCACGTGGTGTGCCCGACGCTGCCCGGATACGGCTTCAGCGGCAAACCGGGGCGGACGGGCTGGGGCATCGAGCGCATCGCCGCGGCCTGGAGCAGGCTCATGACCGTCCTCGGCTACGACCGCTACGGTGCGCACGGCAGTGACTGGGGCACCAGCGTCACCACACTGCTGGCACTGCACGACACCGAGCGCCTGTGCGGCATCCACCTGTCACCGCCACTGGCCGCACCCGACCCCGCGACGTTCGACGACCTCACCGACGCCGAACGCGCCGCGCTCGATGCCCTCGGCCACGCGAAGGAGTGGGAGGACGGTTACAGCGTGCAGCAGTCCACGCGACCCCAGACGATCGGCTACTCACTGACCGACTCGCCGTCAGGCCTCGCCGCGTGGATCGTGGAGAAGTTCCACAGCTGGTCCGACTGTGCGGGGCACCCGGAGAACGCCGTTCCGCGCGACGTGCTGCTCGACAACCTGATGATGTACTGGTTGCCGCGCACGGGAGCATCGTCGGCGCGCCTTTACTGGGAGAGCATCCGGCGGGTGCAGGCGTGGTTCACCGAGTCCACGGACGACCTGGTGGTGGTCCCGACCGGATGCACGCTCTATCCGAAGGAGACTCCCCGGCCGTCGCGCCGGTGGGCCGAGCGGCGGTACCCGAACATCGTGCACTGGAGCGAGCCGGAGGCGGGCGGACACTTCGCGGCGCTGGAGCAGCCCGAGACGTTCGTGCGGGAGCTGCGGGAGTTCTTCCGGCTGGTGCGGTGAGGAACCCGTGGCGTGGTGCTCGGGTGGATGGCGGTCTCGCCGCACCCGAGCGTCTCCCACTCCCGTCGCAGGTAGCGCGAGGGAACCTCGCTGGTGAGCCACACGCCGTAGTGTTGCTGCGGAACTCGTGGCCGTCGTCGGCCATCACCGCGGCGTCCACGGCGACCGTGTGGCGCTGATCGGTGCGGATACGGCTACCGGTCGGGCCGAAAGCGGGCCGCCGCCGCTTGCCGTCGCACCCGCAAGGCATGGGTCAGGGGAAACCCGAGCGCGAGATCCGGGAGCGGTCCGGGCCTCGCCCGGATGTGTGAACCGCCCGCGACTGATGCCCTTGAGGGGTGACATCATCACCTGTTTCTCCTGGTCGCCAGAACTTCTGGCGGCGACGCGGCCGGGGCGGCAAGATCCTCATCGTGCTGCTCTGCACCGGGTTCGTGGTGGCCGTGGCCTTCGGAACGGCGTTCACCGTCGTCTACAACGAGTCCCGTGTGGAGACATCCGGCCAGCACGAGTTCGCGAACCCCGTCGCCATCCCGCCCGTCGTCGAACCGCGCCGTGGTGCGGACGGGCGGGACCACGTCGACCTGCGCCTGCAGACCGGCACCACCGAGTTCCTGCGCGGTAAGCAGACCCGCACATGGGGAGTGAACGGCTCCTACCTGGGCCCGACGATCCGGGTCCGCAAGGGCCAGCACGTCAGTATTCACGTCACCAACGACCTGCCGGAGAGCAGCTCCCTGCACTGGCACGGGATGCGACTCCCGGCCGTCATGGACGGTGGCCCGTACCAGGAGATCGAGCCCGGGGAGACGTGGAACCCGCACTGGGAGGTGAAGCAACCCGCCGCGACCCTGTGGTACCACCCCCATCCCCACGGCAGGACGGCCGAACACGTCTACCGCGGCGTGTCGGGGATGCTCCTCGTCGACGACGACATCTCCGACGCGCTGGAACTCCCGGACGACTACGGCGTCGACGACATCCCGCTGATCATTCAGGACAAGGCGTTCACCGACGACGGGCAGTTGGACTTCAACGGCAGGGGCATGGGGCCGGGCAGTACGGGCATCCTCGGCGACACAGTGCTCGTGAACGGAACCCACGATCCCCACCTGGAGGTCACCAGGACCGTGACCCGGCTGCGGGTGCTGAACGGCTCACCCGCGCGGATCTACGATCTCGGCTTCGACGACGACCGCCCGTTCGCCGTCATCGCGAGCGACAGTGGACTCCTGCCCGCCCCCGTCGAACGTACCCGGTTGCGACTGTCCCCTGGTGAGCGCGTCGAACTGCTCGTGACCATGGAGCCCGGCGAGACGAGCATCCTCCGCAGCCATCCCACCGATCTCGGTGGCGGCTTCCCCGCCGACCGGTTCGCCGGTGCCGACGACACACTGGACATCCTGCAACTGCGCGCGAAGACCACGTTGGAGCCGAACCCGGCCGCGCCGCGAACGTTGTCCGCCGAGGAACCGCTGACCGCACCGGCCGACGCGCGCGTGCGTCGTTTCGAACTGTCGGGGACAGCCTTCATCAACGGCGAGTCGATGGACATGGGACGCATCGACGAGGTCGTCGCCGCGGGAGCCACCGAGATCTGGGAGGTCCGAGGCGCGGGCCTCCCGCACAACTTCCACATCCACGACGTGGCGTTTCGCATCCTGACGATCGACGGCCGGGAACCGCCCGCGTGGCAGGCGGGGCGCAAGGACACCGTGTTCATCCCGGCGGGGTCGACGGTGCGGCTCGTCGTCCGGTTCGGAACGGACGTCGATCCCGCGACGCCCTACATGTACCACTGTCACCTGCTCTACCACGAGGACAGCGGGATGATGGGTCAGTTCGTGATCGTCGAACCGGGCCAGGAATCATCGACACCGCGGCGGCTGGACACCGGTGGGGTCCACGACGGACGCGGCGGCCACGGGGCTGGGCACGACGGCCACGGGTGACACCACTCGGGGCAGAGCGGGTGGGCGGGAAGCACGGACACGTGTGCACCAGGTGCGGACACGCGTACGCAGGTTGCGGACACGCGTGCACAACCTGCGGGCACGGCGTCGGAGGCTCGGGGTCAGAGACCGCCTTCGGACTTCGGTTTCAGGCCGGGGGCGCCCGGGCCGAGGGTGGCGATCCTGTCGTCGGGGTTGTTGAGGGCGCAGGTGCGCATCGACAGGCACCCGCATCCGACGCAGCTGGTGAGCTGGTCGCGTAGCCGTCGCAGCGCGTCGATGCGGGCGTCGAGTTCGTCCTGCCAACTCCGCGACAGTCTCGCCCAGTCGGTCTTCGTCGGCGCGTGGTCGCGCGGGAGGGTGGACAGCGCCTCGCCGATCTGCTCCAACGTCAGGCCGACGCGCTGGGCCGCGCGAATGAACGCGATCCGTCGCAGCACGGACCGCGGGTAACGGCGCTGGTTACCCGCGGTCCGTTCGGAGGAGATCAGGCCGCGGTCCTCGTAGAACCGGAGAGCGGTGTGAGGCACACCACTACGTTGGGCCACCTGCCCGATGGTGAGATGGTCGGCGAGTTTCGGCACACCGCCACCGTACCCGGACCTCCACCATGGTCGAGCTAAGGTTCGGCGACGTGTCGCCGGTACGACTCGATGACCTGCTGCAACGCCACATCACCGGGCGTGTTCCAGAGCTCGGCGTTGAAGACCTCGACCTCGATGGGCCCCCGGTACCCCGCGGCCTCCACGCAGGCCTTCAGTTTCCGGTGGTCGACCGGCCCGGCGCCCGGCAACGCGCGGGCCAGCAGCGGGTCGGTGAACGGCACGAGCGGATCGCACACGTGGAAACCGAGGATACGGTCTCCGGCCCTCGCGATGGAAGCCTCGACGTCGGGGTCCCACCACACGTGGAACTCGTCCACCACCACGCCGACGGCGTCGGCCGGATGTTCCTCGGCGATGTCCAGCGCCTGCGCGAGTGTGGAGAGGACCGACCGGTCGACGCACTGCATGGGATGCAGGGGTTCGAGGCCCAGGCGGACACCGCGCTCCCTCGCGTACGGGGCGAGCTCGCCCACGGCGTCGGCCACCCGCTGCCGCGAGGCGGCGAGGTCGTTGTCCGCGACCCCGCCGACCACGAGCACGAGCACGTCCGTGCCCAGCGCCGCGGCCTCGTCGACGGCCTGACGGGTGTCGGCCACGCCGTCGACGGGATCACCCTGCGGTGTCACCCCGGTGAAGAAACCACCGCGGCACAGCGAGGACACCCTGATCCCGTGCCGCTTCAGCAGGCGGGCAGCCTCGTCGACACCGACCTCCGCGACCTTGTCCCGCCACAGCCCGATCCACTCCACGCCCGCCTCGGCGCAGCCCGCGACCGCCTCGGGCAGTGACCACGACTTGGTGCTGATCTGGTTCAGACTCAACCGGTTCACAGGCTCACCCCCGCCGCCTGGAGCAGCGGTCGCATCCGCGCGGCGGCCAGCTCCGGATCGGGCAGCACGCCCGCGCGATCGGCCAGCCGCAACACCTCGGACAGGTGGACGATCGACCGCGCCGACTCCAGCCCGCCGACCATGCGGAAGTGCCGCTGGTGCCCCGCCAGGTACGCCAGGAACACCACGCCCACCTTGTAGTGCTGGGTGGGCGCCCGGAAGATCTCGCGGGACAACGCCACCGTCGGCTCCAGCAGTTCGGTGAACCCCGCCCGGTCGCCCTCGTCGAGCCGGGCCAGCGCCGCCCCGGCCACGGGGGCGATCGGGTCGAAGATGCCGAGCAGCGCCTCGCTGTGACCGTTGTCGTCGCCCGCGATGAGCTCGGGGTAGTGGAAGTCGTCCCCGGTGTAGCAGGCCACGCCCTCGGGCAGTGCCGCGCGGAACCGGCGCTCCACCTCGGCGTCGAGCACCGACACCTTCACCCCGGCGACCACGGAGGAGTGCTCGGCACAGAGCGCGGCGAGTTCGTCGGCCGCCGCGGTGATGTCGCGGTGCCCCCAGTATCCGGTGAGTGCGGGGTCGAACTGTTCGCCGAGCCAGTGCAGCAACACCGGACCCTGCGCCTCCGACAACAGGGCGCCGTACGCGCGGTGGTAGTCGTCCGGGCCGGTCGCGGTGGCCGCGAGTGCGCGGCTGGCCATGACGACGGGCACCGCGCCCTCGCCGCTGACGAGCTCCAGTTGTTCCCGCCAGGCCGCCACGATGTCGTCGGCCGAGGCGGGCCCCGCGGGGAGCTGGTCGGTGCCGACGCCGGCGACCCACGCCCCGCCGCAGGACCTCGCCTCGGCGCCCGTGCGCCGGACCAGTTCGGTGGTGGTCCTCCAGTCGAGTCCCATGCCGCGCTGCGCGGTGTCCATGGCCTCGGCCACGCCGAGTCCGCACGACCAGAGGTGGCGCCGGAAGGCGAGGGTGGAGTCCCAGTCGAGTGCGACGGTCTGCGTGGGATCGTGCCCGGCGAAGGGATCGGCGACCACGTGGGCGGCCGCGTACGCGACGCGTGTCGAGGCCGGGGTCCTGGGCGCGTCGGGGATGCCTCGGCCGGACGGTGACCACGTTTCGAGCGTCCCGTCGGGCTTCGGCAGCGGTATTGCGACCATCTGCCCTCCAGTATGAAAGCGTTTTCTAGAAAGCGTTTTCACGAACGATAGGCCAAGAAGCCCCGCGCGACAAGAGGTCACCTCGCCGACGCGCCGACCGCTGCCTGACGCCGTGTCCGCAGGTTGTGCGCGGATGTTCGCGCTGGAGGCTGCGGACACGCGTGCGGGAAGTGCGGACACGCGTGCGGGCGTCAGTCGAGGACGTTGACCGCCAGTTTGCGGACCGTCGCCTCGTCCACGTCCACGCCGAGGCCCGGACCGGTCGGCACCTGCGCGACACCGCCGTCGACGCGTACGCCGTCGGCGTAGACGGAGTCGACGAACTGCCTGCCGTTGAGGTCGACGGGCGTGTCGATGCCGAACGCGCCGAACAGGTGCAGCGACGCGGCGAGGCCGACGTCGGAGTCGGTGAGTCCCGACCCCATGAGCCGCACGCCGCAGTCCTGCGCCAGCGAGCACAACCGTCGTGACAGTGTCAGCCCGCCGCTGCGCTGGACCTTCGCGATGGCGACGTCCACGGCGTCGAGCCGGACGAACGTGGCGAGATCGCTCGGGTGCCGCAGGCTCTCGTCGAGGGCCACGGGCACGGGGGAGGAGTCCTTCAGCCGACGCAGGCCGACGATGTCGTTGGCAGGCAACGGTTGTTCGAACGCGGTCACCCCGAGCCGGTGCAGTTCGTGGCTCACCCGCAGGGCGGCGTCGACGCTGAAGCCCTGGTTCGCGTCCACCCACAGCGGTGCGTCGTCGCCCGCGGCCTCGCGCACGGCCGCGACCACGGCGAGGTCGTCACGCTCGCCGTGCAGGCCGATCTTCACCTTGAACGCCTCGTAGCCCGCCTCGCGGCCCTCGGTGACGTGGTCGGCCACCTCGGCGGGTGTCTGCCCGGACACCATCCAGCCGAGCGTGAGCCGCTCCCGCCTGCGCTGCCCCCACAGCATGCCGACGGGAACGCCGAGGGCCCGGCCCAGCAGGTCGTGCAGTGCGGTGTCCACCGCGGCCTTGGCCAGCGGGGCGCCGATCGTGAAACCCCGGTTGATCGCCCGGTCGAACGCGCCTGTGACGCCGTCGAGATCCCAACCCGCCCGGCCGAGCACGGCGGGCGCCAGGTAGCGGTCGATGGTCGTGACGATCGACTCGGCGGTCTCGTATGTCCACGCGGGGATGGGCGTGGCCTCGCCCCAGCCGCACACCCCGTCGGCGCTGACTTTCACCAGCACGCGCACACTCGGCTGGCCCGCCGTCGCCACCGCGCCGCCGGAAACCCCGAACGACCGCAGGGTCGGCAGTGCGACGGCGAAGGTCTCCACCCGCTCGATGGTCAGATCCGCGATCACGCCCGAACCTCCTTCGTACTGTCGCGCACCACGACTTCGGCGGGCACCCGCACCACGCGGCTGCGCGTGCCCTTCTCGCCGCGTAGCGCGAGTTCCATGGCCCGTTCTCCCAGTTCTTCCAACGGAAGTGCGACGGTGGTGAGGCTCGGTGTCAGATCCCGCACCACCGGGATGTCGTCGAATCCGGCCAGCGAGACGTCGTCGGGCACGCTCACCCCGGCCTCGCGCAGCGCGGTGAGCGCGCCGATGGCCATGACGTCGGTCACGGCGAACACGCAGGTGGACTCCAGGCCGCGGTCCAAGGCCTGCCGCATCGCGGTGTAGCCGCCGTCGCGGGTGAAGGTGGACTCGAAGACGTCGTCCTCCGACAGTTCGACCCCGGCTTCGGTGAGGGCTTGGCGGAAGCCGGTGAGCCGGTCGACCACGGTGGTGAGCCTGCGCGGGCCCGCCAGCACGGTGAAGCGCCGATGCCCGAGGTCGAGCAGGGTGCGGGCGAGCTTCGCCGCGCCGCGCTTGTTCTCGGGCTGCACGCTGTCGGCTCGCACGTTCCGGTGGCGCGACACGACGGCGACCTGCCCGCCTCCGCGCTGGTAGGGCTCCAACTCCTCCGTGAGCGCCTTGCTCCAGGCGCGGTCCTCGAACCCGGAGCCGACGAGCAGGATCGCCGAGGCGCGCTGCGCGCGGAGCATCGAGACGTACGCGATCTCCTTCTGCGGATCACGGAACGTGCTCGCCAGCATCACGAGCAGCCCCCTGTCGCCGGCGACGCGCATGACACCGCGGGCGATGGAGGCGAAGTAGGGGTCGCTGACGTCGTGGCACACGACACCGACCGTGCGGTGGGTGCCCCCCGCGAGGGCCTGGGCGTGGGCGTTGGGCGCGTACGCGAGCCGTCTCGCGGCGGCGAGGACACGCTCCCGTAGGTCGGCGCGCACCTTCGTGGTGCCGTTCAGCGCGCGGGATGCGGTGGCCAGGGACACCTCGGCTGCTCGCGCGACGTCGGACAGGGTGACATGGGGGTGAGCGTCCATACGCAACTCCTGACAGAAGAACGCTTGACCGGGTATCCCTCCCTGCCTACTCTACCGGAAAGCGCATTCAGAAAGCGCATTCAGGGCCTGTTTCACGCGGGCTCTGAGTGGGTGTAGTCCGACACGTTCACCGCTGAACGGAGGACCATGGTCACGCCGAGTCGGTCATCGACCCCGGAGTCACCCGTGCGGCCGCCGGAGGGGCCCGCGGAGGCCGCCGCCGAACGCGCGCGGCCCTCCACCGCGCAGCGTTTCGTCGCGTTCGTGGAACGCTCCTGGCGCCCGATCGCGTTGCTGGCGGCGCTGTTCGTCGCATGGTGGGTCGTGACCGCGGCCGAGTTGGTCGAGCCCTACCTCGTGCCGTCTCCCGGCGACACCTTCGCGGCCATCGCGGAGGCTCCGGACTACTTCTGGCAGCACACGTGGACCACGACCTACGAGACGTTGCTGGGCTTCGTCATCGCCACCGCGATCGGTGTCGCCTCCGCGCTGGTGATGGTGCAGTCGCCGACGGTCGAGAAGACGCTGTACCCGCTGCTGTTGTTCGCCCAGGTGATCCCGAAGATCGCGATCGCGCCGCTGTTCGTGGTGTGGCTCGGGTTCGGGCTCGGCCCCAAGATCGTCGTAGCGGTCCTCATGGCGTTCTTCCCCGTGGTGATCTCGATGGTCACGGGGCTGAAGTCGGTCGATCCCGAGATGCTGGAGCTGTCCGCCACCATGGGAGCGAAGCCGGGCCAGACCTTCTGGAAGATCCGTTTCCCCGCGTCGTTGCCGCACCTGTTCTCCGGCCTGAAGGTGGCGGCGACCATGGCGGTCACGGGTGCGGTCGTCGGTGAGTTCGTCGGCGCCGACGCCGGGCTGGGCTACGTCATCCTCCAGGCCAACGGCAACCTCGACACCCCGGTGCTGTTCGCGGGACTGCTGATCATGTCGGTTCTCGGGGTGCTGCTGTTCGCGCTCGTGGAATGGCTGGAGCACCTCGTGCTGCCGTGGCACGCCAGCCGCCGTGCCGACACCGTGACGACCACTCTGTAGCGAGCGCTTCGACGGGGCACCCCGAAGGCCACGGTTTCCACCGATTGGAGTTTCGATGAAACGACTGTCCGCGCTCGTCGCAGGTACCGCGCTCCTGTTCGCCGCAGGTTGCGGCGGCTCCGGCCCCGAGACCACGACCAACGCCGAGGGCAAGGAACTCACGAAGGTCACCCTGACCCTCAACTGGTACCCGTACGGCGAGCACGCGCCCTTCTACTACGGCAAGACCGAGGGCATCTACGAAGACCACGGCATCGACCTGGAGATCAGGGCGGGGCAGGGGTCGCAGAAGACCGTGCAGGCCACCGCCGCGGGCCAGACCGACTTCGGTTGGGCGGACACGCCCGCGCTGCTGGCGGGCGTGTCCCAGGGCCTCGACGTGAAGAGCGTGGGTGTGTTCCTCCAGACGACCCCGTCGTCGGTGCAGTTCTTCAGCGAGCAGGGCATCGACTCGGTGGCCGATCTCAAGGGCAAGACCATCGCCACCACCGCGGGCGACGCGCTGAGCGCCACGTTCCCCGCCTTCCTCGCCGCCAACGGCCTCAGCGAGAACGACGTGAAAACGCAGAACACCGACGCCGCGGGCAAGATGGCCGCGGTCATGTCGGGCCAGACCGACGCGTTGCTCGGTTACGCCACCGACCAGGGGCCGACCATGCAGGAGAAGGCGGGCAAGGAGGTCTCGTACCTCCGCTTCGCCGACCACGGCCTCAACTTCTACAGCAACGGCCTGCTGACCTCCCAGGACATGCTCGACGAGCACCGTGACCTCGTGCGGCGCATGGTGGACGCCACGAGCGAGGCGTGGGCCGCGGCCTCGCAGGACCAGCAGGCGGCGGTGGCGGCCATGGAAGGTGCCTCCGAGCAGTTGCCGTCGGCGCAGGTGCTGGCCGACCAGCTCGCCTCCACGCTGGAGTTGCTGCACACCGAGAACACCGAGGGGCAGCGGCCCGGCGTGAACGTCGAGGAGGACTGGCGCGCCACGATCGAGGTGTTCCACTCCGCGGGCGTCATCTCCAAGGCCGAGGAGCCCAGCGCCTACTGGGAAGCCAACCTGAGTCCTGAGGAATGAGTGGGTCCATGTCGAGCTACGCGGTCGAGATCTCCGACGTGACGGTGCGGTTCCGCACGAAGAAGCGCGACGTCCTGGCGCTGCGCGAGGTCACCCTGAACGTCGAGCCCGGCGAGTTCATCGCCATCGTCGGTCCGTCGGGATGCGGCAAGTCCACGCTGTTGAAACTCACCTCGGGCCTGCTGGCTCCGTCGACGGGTAGCGTGCGCCTGCATGGCGAGGACGTGACCGGCCCCCGTAAGGACGTGGGCTACGTGTTCCAGAAGGCCGCACTGCTGGAATGGCGCACGGCGAGGAAGAACATCCTGCTGCAGGCCGAGATGCGGCACCTGCCGGCGCGGGAGGCGCAGCAGCGGGCCGACGAGCTCATCGAGATGACGGGGCTGGCCGGTTTCGAGGACGCCTACCCGCACGAGCTGTCGGGCGGGATGCAGCAGCGCGTGGCGTTGTGCCGGGCTCTGCTCCACCGGCCCCCCGTGTTGCTCATGGACGAGCCGTTCGGCGCGCTCGACGCACTCACCAGGGAGCAGATGAACGTCGAGCTGCGACGCATCTGGCAGGAGACCGGCACCACCGTGCTCCTGGTGACCCACTCGATCTCCGAGGCGGTGTACCTGGCCGACCGGGTCGTCATGGTCACGGCTCGTCCGGGCACGGTGGCCGGGGTGGTCGACGTCGACCTTCCCGTGGAGCGTGACTACGGCAGGACGATGGCGGACCCCGAGTTCGCGCGCGCCACCCAGCACATCCGCGACCACCTCGGTGCGGCCCAGGCGGCGGTCGTGGGCGACTGAGACCAACACGGCCCATCACGCAGACGGCGCGGGGCAGGCTTTCGCGCCCAGCAATGCCGACACCACACAGAAAGGCGACCTATGGCGGGACTCAAGGAGCGGTCGGTCGGGATCGTGATGAACGGCGTCACCGGGCGCATGGGGTACCGGCAACATCTCGTGCGCTCGATCCTGGCGATCCGGGAGCAGGGCGGCCTGGCGATGCCCGACGGAACCGTGCTCCGGCCCGAACCGATCCTGGTGGGACGCAACGAGGCGAAGCTGGCCGCGATCGCCAAGCGGCACCAGCTCGACAGCTGGACCACCGACCTCGACGAGGCGTTGGCCGACTCGTCGGCCGAGATCTACTTCGACGCGCAGGTCACCAGCCGCAGGGCCGAGTCCGTGCGCAAGGCGGTGGCCGCGGGTCTGCACGTGTACACGGAGAAACCCATCGCCGAGGACACGGAGACGGCGCTGGAGCTGGCCCGGGTCGCCGCCACCGCCGGCGTGAAGGTCGGCGTGGTGCAGGACAAGTTGTTCCTGCCCGGCCTTCTGAAGCTGAAACGGCTGGTGGACGGCGGGTTCTTCGGCCGCATCCTCTCGGTGCGCGGTGAGTTCGGCTACTGGGTGTTCGAGGGTGACTGGCAGGAGGCGCAGCGGCCGTCCTGGAACTACCGGGCCGAGGACGGCGGCGGCATCATCGTCGACATGTTCTGCCACTGGCGTTACGTGCTGGAGGACATCTTCGGTCCGGTGCGCTCGGTGCAGGCGCTGGCCGCCACCCACGTTCCGCAGCGGGTGAACGAACAGGGCAACCCCTACACCTGCACTGCCGACGACGCCGCGTACGGCATCTTCGAACTCGACGGCGGCGTGGTGGCGCAGATCAACTCGTCGTGGACCACACGGGTGTTCCGTGACGAGCTGGTGGAGTTCCAGGTGGACGGTACGGAGGGCAGTGCCGTCGCGGGGCTGCGGCGATGCCGTGTGCAGCACCGGTCGGTGACTCCGAAACCGGTGTGGAACCCCGACCTCCCGGCCACCGAGGACTTCCGCGCACAGTGGCAGGAGGTGCCCGACAACGCGGAGTTCGACAACGGATTCAAAGCCCAGTGGGAGCTCTTCCTCAAGCACGTGGTGTGTGACGAGCCGTTTCCCTGGGACTTCCTGGCGGGCGCCCGTGGGGTACAGCTGGCCGAGCTCGGCCTGCGCTCGGCCCGCGAGGGCCGCAGGATCGCGGTCGACGAACTGACGCTGTAACCCTTCGCGGCTGACTCCCGCGATCGAGAAAGCCCGGCACGCACAACTGAACACGGTCCCGGCATGCACGAAAGAAAGCGCTTTCTGCGGAACTCAAAGGAGAGGATTCGCACATGTCCGGTCGTCGACGTGCCCGAGCTCTGGGGGCGCTGCTCGCGATGCTGATGACCGTCAGCGTCGCGGCGGCGCTCCCCGCGGGGGCACAACCACGTTTCAGCGTCCTGGTCTTTTCCAAGGTCACGAACTTCTACCACGACTCGATTCCCGCGGGCATCGCGGCGATCGAACAGCTCGGTGAACAGCACGGCTTCGAGGTCGAGGCCACCGACGACGCCTCGGCGTTCACCGACGACAACCTCGCGCGTTTCGACGCGCTCGTCTTCAACAACACCAACTCGACACCGGACTCCGGTGACCTCCTCGACGCCGACCAGCGGGCCGCGCTCCAGCGGTACGTCCAGGGGGGTGGAGGCTGGGTCGGGTTGCACGCGGCCTCGGCCAGCGAGCGCGACTGGGCCTGGTACGAGGGGCTCGTGGGCGCGATCTTCGACCACCATCCCACGCCACAGGTGGGCCGGGTGAAGGTACTCGACCGCGCGCATCCGTCCACACGCGACCTTCCGGAGCTGTGGGAGCAGCACGAGGAGTGGTACAACTGGAAGGTCAACCCCACGGGCAGGGTCCACACGCTCGCGCAGATCAAGGTCCGGGACGGCATCACGGGGCTCGACGAGGGGGTCGACCACCCGTACTCGTGGTGCCAGAACTACGACGGCGGGCGCTCCTGGTTCACCGCGGGCGGCCACGCGGCCGAGAAGTTCTCCGACGAGCTGTTCCTGTCGCACCTGCTCGGTGGCATCGAGTGGGCGGCGGGCGCGAAGCCCGGTGACTGCTCGGCCACGCAGACGGGCAACTTCCAGCGCACGGTGCTGGTGGACGAGGGTCTGGCCGACCCGTTCGAGCTGGCTGTCGCGCCCGACCGCCGGGTCTTCTACATCCAGCGCACGGGCGCGCTCAAGGTGATCGACCAGGAGAGCATGGAGGTCACCACCGCGCTCGACTTCGCGTACACGCCGGAGATGACCAGCCAGTCCGACGGGCTGCTCGGTCTGACACTCGATCCGGACTTCGCCGAGAACCACCACCTCTACCTGCTGTGGTCGGACCCCGAGGAACCGCGGCTGAACCTCTCGCGGTTCACCGTGTCCGACGACAACACGGTGGACCGGTCCAGTGAGGCACGCCTGCTGGAGATCCCGACCTTCCGGGGTGAGGGCCGGGCCAACTCGCACATGGCGGGCTCCATCACGTTCGACGCCGACGGTAACCTCTACGTCGCCACCGGCGACAACACCGACCCGTTCGCCTCGGACGGTTTCACGCCCATCGACGAGCGTGAGGGCCGCCGGGCGTGGGACGCCCAGGGCACGTCGGCCAACACGAACGACCTGCGCGGCAAGGTCCTGCGCATCACCCCACAACCCGACGGCACGTACACGATCCCCGAGGGCAACCTCTTCGAGCCGGGCACGCAGAAGACCCGCCCCGAGATCTACGTGATGGGTCTGCGCAACCCGTTCCGCATCACCGTGGACCCGGCCACCGGCGCCCTGATGGTGGGTGACTACGGTCCGGACGCGCGGCAGGCCGACCCGCAGCGCGGTCCCGAGGGCACCGTGGAGTTCCTGCGTGTCACCGAGGCGGGCAACCACGGCTGGCCGTACTGCGTGGGCGACAACATTCCGTTCAACGACTACGACTTCGCCACCGGCACCTCGGGGGAGAAGTTCGACTGCGCCAACCCCGTGAACGACTCGCCCAACAACACCGGACTCACCGAGTTGCCGCCCGCGCAACCCGCGTGGGTGTGGTACCCGTACTCGGCGTCGCAGGAGTTCCCCGAGCTGGGCACCGGAGGCGGAGGGCCGATGGGCGGTCCGGTGTACGACTACGACCCTGACAACCCGAGCGTGACGAAGTTCCCGGAGTACTTCGACGGGAAGTTCTTCGCCTACGAGCTGACGCGCCGGTGGTTCAAGGTGATGTCGGTGCAGCAGGAGGGCCAGACGTTCACCGACCCCAGGTTCCCTCCCGCACACGCGGGCGAGCTGCTGTCGATCAACGGGATCTTCGCCGACATGGAGTGGATCCAGCCGTTCGACGCCCACTTCGGCCCCGACGGCTCGCTCTACGTCATCGACTTCGGTGAGGGCAGCGGCACGGGCCGGGGCGGCAGCAACGAGGGTTCGGCGATCTACCGCATCGACTACGTGGCCGACGGCAGGCTTCCCACGGCGGTGATCAGTGCCTCGACCGACTCGGGCAAGGCGCCGCTCGAAGTGCGGTTCTCCAGCGACGGGTCCGCCGGGGGCGACGGCGAGCCGGTGACGTTCGCGTGGGACTTCGACGGCGACGGCACCACCGACTCCACCGAGGCGAATCCGGCTCACGTCTACACCGAACCCGGCCGGTACACGGCGCGGTTGACGGTGACGAGCACCGCGAATCCCGACCTCACGGCGACGGCGGTCACCACGATCACGGCGGGGAACACGCGCCCGACGGTCGAGATCGTGCTGCCTCCGGACGGAGGGATGTTCGAATTCGGTGACACGATCCCGTTCGTCGTCAAGGTCAAGGACCCCGAGGACCGCAGGATCGACTGTTCACAAGTGGTGGTGCAGTCGCAGCTCGGCCACGACGACCACCTGCACCCGATGGACAACGTCACCGGCTGCAAGGGTGAGATCACCACCGACAGCGGCGACAGCCACGGTCCCGGCCAGAACCTGTACGTGGCGCTGAGCGCCCAGTACACCGATCGTGGTGGCAAGGGCGGTGTGCCCGCGCTCACCGGGTCCGCGCACGTCACGCTCGAACCGCGGCACAAGGAGGCCGAGCACCTGGAGGACACCGGGGGAGCCTCCGGTGGGGTCGAGGTGCTCTCCCGCGACGGTGCTTCGGCGGGCAAGCGGCTCGGCGAGATCGAGCACGGCGACTGGGTGGCCTACGACCCGATCCACCTGATGGGCATCGACTCCGTGACGCTCGGGGCCAGCTCGGGTGGGCTCGGCGGGACCGTCGAGCTGCGTGCCGACGCGCCGGACGGCCCGCTGCTCGGTTCGGTGGAGGTCGCCCCCACCGGCGGGTGGGACACGATCGTCGAGCACACCGTGGACCTCGCCGACCACGAGGGCACGATGACGCTCTACGTCGTGTTCACCAACCCCGGCTGGTCACCGGACCGGCCGGACCTGCTGTCACTCGACTGGCTCCAGTTCAACGGGAAGGGTGTGGCGCGATGAGCACCAGACGTGATTTCCTGCGGCTCGCGCTCGGCTCGGCGGCCGTCGCCGGAGCGGGCGGGCTGCTGACGGGAGGGACGGCGTTCGCCGACCAGAAGCGGGTGCCGCCCGGCCACATCGGCATCCAGCTCTACACCGTGCGGTCGTTGATGGCCGACGACCCGCAGGGCACCCTCGACGCGCTCGCCGGGATCGGGTACTCGACCGTGGGTGTCAGTGGGCTGTACGGGCACACGCCGCAGCGCTTCCGTGCGATGCTCGACAACGCGGGACTGCGGGCGGTGCTGACGCACCTGTCGCTGGACGCGATCCGGGGAGACTGGCAACGGGAGCTGGAGCACGCCCACGTGCTCGGTGCCGAGTCGGTGGTGGTTCCGTCACTGCCGGGTTCACTGTGGACGCCGGACGGCTACCGCCAGGTGGCGGCGGAGTTCAACGTGGCGGGCCAGGCGGCGCGGGAGGCCGGGTTGCGGTTCCTGTACCACAACCACGACTTCGACTTCCGCACCGTCGACGGGCGGGTGCTCTACGACATCCTGCTCACCGAGACCGATCCGGCTTACGTCGGTTTCGAGATCGACCTGTACTGGGCGATCCACGCCGGGTACGACCCGGTCGACTACTTCCGGCGGTATCCCGGACGGTTCCCGGTGTTCCACGTCAAGGACCGGGCCGAGGACGGGTCGTTCGCCGACGTCGGCTACGGCACGATCGACTTCCGGCGGATCTTCCGGCAGCGCAGGTGGTCCGGTGTGAAGGAGTACGTGGTGGAGCACGACCAGCCGGCCGACCCGCTCGCGAGCGCGAGGCGCAGTTACGGAACGCTGCGAAGGTTGCGGTTCTAGCGCGGTGTCGCGTGTGGCCGGGGACGGTGCCCGCCGCTCCCGGCCACCTCGGCGCTCAGGCGTGGTTCGCCAGCTTCCCGGCGAGGTCGCCGATGGACCGGACCGCGTCCTGCACGGTGAGCACGATCGTCCGGCAGGCCTCGTTCACGACCTCGGCCGAGTCGCCGGACTCGCCTGCCAGCACCCGCCTACTGGCTTCGGCGGCACCGCCTGCGACGGACAGCGCCCTGTCCGCCACCGTGCCTGCGAGGGAGTCGAGTGTGGACGCCACCTCGGCGCCACCCTGCGCGCCGTCGTGCGTCCGTGCCGTGGTCTCCTTGTACCGGTGCTGGACCGCGGCCGCGCTCTCGGCGAACGCCTCGTGACCTGCTCCCGACCAGCCGGTGCCGATCTCCCCGAGGGCCGTGCCGAGGTCGGCCGACGCGTCCTCCAGCACCTCGGCGGACTCGGCCAGCCGCGCGGCCAGTTCGGCGACGGCCGGCGGATCGCAGTCGACGTGCCGCAACGCCTGGATCGGGTTGGGGGAGCCGAGCGTGTCAGCGGCCTTGGCGAGCAGGCCGAGTTCGCTGGATGTGGTGGCCCCTCCCAGGGCCGGATGCCGGAAACCCATGAGTTCTCTCCGTCCTGCTCTCAGTTGCCCGGCGTGCCGGGAGCGGTCCGCGAGTCGCTCTTCTCCTGGCGCTGTTCGTCCTCGGCGTGTTGTTCCTCGTCGGATCGCCGGCTGCCCGGACCGGCCTGTGAGTTGTTGTCCCGCTGCCGTTCGTGCTCCTCGGCGAGTTCCTTCTCCTGCTGCTTCATGGTCTCGGAGTGGGCCGTGTCCTCCTGCTTGTACGCCTCGGCCGCCTCGCGCACGGTCTGTGCCAGCTGGCTGGCCTGAGCGGCCAGGGACTCCATCTCGGTGGCTCGGGCCTTGACGAGCGCGGCCCAGGCCGCCGCGAGTTCCCGCGCCTCGCCGGACGCGCCGAAGGCGTCCGGCGAGCCGACGGCCTCCTGGGCCACGTGGGCGGCCTTGGTGGTGGTGCCGGCCACCTCGTCGAGGCGCGTGGCGCCATGGTGCAGGATCTCAGGGTCGACGCTGAAGGTTTCCGACATGCCGTTTCCTCCCCGGTGTTCGCCGTGACGTCGGCTGGTGCCTACGACAGGGCCTCGGCGCGCGACTGCGCCGCACGCGCGGCCTGGAGCATGGCTTCGGCGAGGTCGGTGAGATTCGTCCGAGCCGCGAGATCGGCGTTGATCGCCACTTCCTGCAACCGCCCCCGCGAGTCGACGGTGACCTCGACCAGCCCCCAGTCGTCCTGAGCCTTGACGCGCTGCTGGTCGGCCTGTCTGCGTTGCGCGAGAAGGCGGCGATCCACACGGTCCGACTGCGCCAGCAGGTCGTCGAGTGACGGCAGGTTCCTCTCGCTCATTTCCGTTCGACGTCGCTGGGCGCGACCCGGTTCCCGCGTGCGGGGAACGGGAACGTCCTCCCCCGCGTCCGAGGGAACATGGCTTGGGTACGGGCACGCGCTGAGGAACTGGTTCACCGCACGGAGGCGCCTTCGGCGAACGCGCTGGGCAGGTGCCAGCCTCGCTGGGTGCGTTCCACCGGCGGGCGTGGGGCGCAGGCCGCCCCCACGGAGCCTGCGAGGCCCACGACGACGCGTGCCCGTCCGGCCGGCCGTGGGCCCGCCCGCGCGGGCGAGCGCCTCGCCCGTCGAGCCGGATGAGGCATACTCGGCTGCGTGGACCTGGTGACACTCGACGACATCCGCGCCGCCGCCGACCGGATCGCAGGCGGTGCGGTCCGGACGCCCCTGCTGCCGTGCACGTGGGCGGAGGACGACCGGCCGCTGTGGCTGAAACCGGAGACCCTGCAGCCCATCGGGGCGTTCAAGATCCGGGGCGCGCTCAACGCCATCGCACGGCTCGACGACGACGCCCGCCGTCGCGGTGTGGTGGCCTACTCCAGCGGTAACCACGCGCAGGCGGTCGCCTACGCGGCGGCGACCGAGGGGATCACGGCACACATCGTGATGCCCGCGTCGACTCCCCAGGTGAAGATCGACAACACTCGGGCGTACGGCGCCGAGGTCGTCCTGGTGGGTGAGGGCCAGCGGGAGCGGGTCGCGTACGAGATCGTCGCCGAGCGCGGCGCGGTGCTGGTGCCGCCGTTCGACCACCCGGACATCATCGCCGGTCAGGGCACCATCGGCCTGGAGATCGCCGAGGACCTGCCGGACGTGGACGTCGTGCTGGTTCCCGTCAGCGGCGGTGGACTCGCCTCCGGTATCGCCACGGCGATCACGGCGCTGCTCCCGGACGCCAAGGTGATCGGCGTGGAGCCCGAACTCGCCGCCGACACCCGGGAGAGCCTGCGGGCGGGCTCGCTCGTGGACTGGTCGATCGAGGACCGCAACCGCACCATCGCCGACGGGCTGCGTTCCCAGCCCTCGGAGCTGACGTTCGCCCACCTGAAGACCCGCCTGCACGATCTCGTCACCGTGACCGAGGACGAGATCCGCTCCGCCATGGCGGTGCTGGCCCGCAGGGGCAGGCTGGTCGCCGAGCCGAGCGGCGCCGTGCCGACGGCGGCGTACCTGTACCACGCGGCCGAGTTGCCCGCCGGGCGGACGGTGGCCGTCGTGTCCGGGGGGAACGTGGACCCCGCCCTGCTGTCGGACGTGCTCACCCGATCGCTCGACGAGGAGTGAACGATGCTGTTCGGTGACGACCATGTGCGCCGCTACGAGGAAACCGACGGCGAGGTCGGCTACACCTGGATGAAGGGCGCGCCGATCCTCATCCTCACCACCACGGGGCGCAGGAGCGGGCGGCCACGTAAGTCGCCGCTCATCTTCGGCGAGTACGAGGGCCACCACGTCGTCGTCGCGTCGAAGGGCGGCGCACCCGACCATCCCGACTGGTACAAGAACCTGGTGGCCGATCCCGAGGTCCGGGTGCAGGTCAAGGCGGACAGGTTCCCCGCCCGTGCCCGCACGGCGACCGGTGAGGAACGCGCAGCGCTGTGGGCCCGCATGGTCGAGGTGTGGCCCGACTACGAGGACTACCAGCGCAAGACCGAGCGGGAGATCCCCGTCGTGGTCCTGGAGCGTCTCGACTGAGTACCTCCCGTTCCGGCGAACCGCGCCGCGGGCCGCACCCGCTCGCGCTCATCCGCCGTTTCCCCCGCCGGGGCCGGGGATTCTGGTTCGGACTCGCCATCGAGGTGATCGCGCCTCTGCTGGCCGCGGCGTCCCGCTGGCGGCTCGAGGGCCATCGTCACGTTCCCCGGCGGGGCGGCGTGCTGTTGGCGAGCAACCACCTGTCCTTCGCCGATCCGATCGCGGTGACGTTGTTCACACTCACCGCGGGGCGGGTGCCGCGGTTCTTCGCCAAGGCCGAGCTGTGGGAGCTGCCCGTGGTGCGGTGGGTGATGAGCTCGGGCAGGCACATCGCGGTACACCGCGGCAAGGCCAGTGCGCTGCACGCGTTCCGTGACGGAGTGGCCGCCGTGCGTGCGGGTGACTGTGTGGTGGTGTTCCCCGAAGGCGGGTTCACCGACCGCGAGGACGGCTGGCCGACCAGGGGAAAGACGGGGCTCGCCCGCATGGCACTGACCACCGGGACCCCCGTGGTACCGGTGGCGTGCTGGGGGACTCAGGAGCTGCTCCCCGTGGGCGGCCGACTACCGAAGGTGCGGCCCAGGCCGACCCTGCACGTGGTGGCGGGCCCGCCGGTGGAGCTGTCGGATCTGGTGTGTGAGCGGCCGAGCGCGAGCCAGTTGCGCGAGGCGACCGAACGCATCATGACGTCCATCACGGACCTGCTGGTGGACGTCCGTGGCCGCACCCCACCGGCGGACGCGGTGGGGGCATAATCGCGGCCATGAGCGAACACTTCGACGTTGTGGTGCTGGGTGCCGGCCCCGGCGGATACACCGCCGCAGTCCGTGCGGCCCAGCTCGGGTTCGACACCGCCGTCATCGAGGAACGCTACTGGGGCGGGGTGTGCCTCAACGTCGGGTGCATTCCGTCGAAGGCGCTGCTGCGCAACGCCGAGCTCGCCCACCTGTTCACCCACGAGGCGCGCACGTTCGGCATCAAGGTCGACGGCGAGGTCACGTTCGACTACTCCGCCGCCCACCAGCGCAGCCGCAAGGTGGCCGACGGCCGTGTCAAGGGCATCCACTACCTGATGAAGAAGAACGCGATCACCCAGTTCAACGGTCGCGGCACCTTCACGAGTGACAAGTCCATCGAGGTCACCACGGCCAACGGCGTGGAGACCGTGACGTTCGACCACTGCATCATCGCCGCCGGCGCCTCGCCGAAGCTGCTGCCGGGCACCTCGGTCAGCGACCGGGTGGTCACCTACGAACAGCAGATCCTGGAGTCCGACCTGCCCGAGAGCATCGTCATCTGCGGTGCTGGCGCCATCGGTGTCGAGTTCGGCTACGTGCTCCACAACTACGGCGTCAAGGTCACCATCGTGGAGTTCATGGACCGCATGGTGCCCGCCGAGGACGAGGAGGTGTCGGCCGAGCTGGCGCGCCGGTACCGCAGGCTCGGCATCGACGTCCTCACGTCCACGCGCGTCGAGTCCATCGACGAGTCGGGCGAGAAGGTACGGGTCACCGTGTCGAAGGACGGCGAGCAGCAGGTGCTGGAGGCCGACAAGGTGCTCCAGGCCATGGGTTTCGCGCCCAATGTGGAGGGTTACGGGCTGGAGAACACCGGCGTTGCGCTCACCGAGCGTGGTGCGATCGATGTGGACGGTCGCTGCCGGACGAACGTGCCGCACATCTTCGCGATCGGTGACGTGACGGCGAAGTTGATGCTCGCTCACGCTGCGGAGTCGATGGGGATCGTGGCGGCCGAGACGATCGCCGACGTGGAGACCATGGAACTCGACTACCGCATGATTCCGCGGGCGACCTACTGCCAGCCGCAGGTGGCGAGCTTCGGTCTCACCGAGGAGCAGGCCCGCTCCGAGGGCTACGACGTGCAGGTGTCGAAGTTCCCGTTCACGGCCAACGGCAAGGCGCACGGCCTGGCCGACGCGGTCGGGTTCGTGAAGCTCGTCAGTGACGCCAAGTACGGCGAACTGCTGGGCGGGCACCTCATCGGCCCCGACGTCACCGAGCTGCTGCCCGAGCTGACGCTGGCCCAGCAGTGGGACCTGACGGTGCACGAGGTGGCCCGCAACGTGCACGCGCACCCGACCCTGGGCGAGGCGGTGAAGGAGGCGATCCACGGCCTCGCCGGACACATGATCAACATGTAGTCGTCGGGTTCCCTGCGGCCGGTAGCGCTCCCGGTCGCAGGGAGCCGGCCGGTGCCACGTCGTCAGGTGGACATCAGGCAGAACTCGTTGCCCTCGGGATCCGTGAGCACCAGGTGACCGTCGTGTTCGGCCACCACCGTCGCGCCCAGCGCTTCCAGCCGTTCACGCTCGGCGCCGACGTCGTCGCTGTCCAGGTCCAGGTGCACCCGGTTCTTGACCGTCTTGTGCTCGGGTACCGCGTTGAAGAAGAGGCGCGGCCGGCCTGCCGCACGAGGCTCGACCAGGACGGTCGGGTCGTCCTCCGGGTTGTCGATGCCGACCTCGCGCAGCCGGGCCAGTTCGGCCTCGTCGTAGGGTGCCACCCGGTAGTCCTCCAGTGCCGCCGACCAGAACCGGGCGAGGGACGCCGCATGCCGGCAGTCGAACACCACATCGCGAATCCGTGCCATCCGGTCATGGTCCCGCGTCGAGCCGGTACGCCCGACGCGGGCAGCCTCACGACCCGTCGCTTCTGCCCACACGGAGCACCACGAACGTCCAAATGGTGTAGTCGCCGCCACGTGCGGGTGGGTAAAGATCACTACTGATCCGTGTGGTCCCGTCCCTTAAGGTTTTGGTTTATGGCCGTCCCGCGCTTCGCCCGGCTTCCGGTGTGCCTCGTGGCCGGTGCCGCGATGGTGGTGCTGCTGGCTTTCGGTAACCGCTACGGCTATCACGGCGACGAGTTGTACTTCATCGCCGCGGGACGGCACCTCGACTGGGGCTACGCCGACCAACCTCCGCTGCTGCCGCTGCTGGCGTTGCTGATGGACAGTCTGTTCCCGAACTCCGTCATGGGTTTCCGCCTGCCCGCGGTGTTGTTCACCGGGGCGGGCATCGTCGTGGCCGGGTTGACGGCCCGCGAGCTCGGGGGCGGTACGCGGGCGCAGGTCATGGCGGCGGGGGCGTACGCGTGCTCACCGTTCCTGCTGGCGGGTGCTGGGCACATCCTCGCCACTCACATGGTGGACGCGTTCCTGTGGACGGTCATCGTGTGGCTGGTGGTCCGCTGGGTTCGCTTACGCGACGACCGGGTGTTGCTCGCCGCCGCGCTCGTGACCGCGGTGGACCTGCAGGTCAAGTTCCTCATCCCGGTGTTCTGGGGCGTCGCCGTGCTGGCGGCGTGGCTGCTCGGGCCGAAGGACCTCGTCCGTCGACCGCTGCTGTGGCTGGGCGGCGCGATCGCGGTGGCCACGTGCGTGCCGACGCTCGTGTGGCAGGCGGCCAACGGCTGGCCGCAGCTGGAGATGAACCGCATCGTCGCCGACGAGGTGTCGTACGCGGGGGGTCGGGCCACGTTCCTTCCGATGGCGCTCGAACAGGCCGGATACGGCGTCGGGGCGGTGCTCGTCGTTCTCGGGGTGTGGTGGTTGCTGCGGTCGCCGCGGCTGCGCGAGTACCGGTTCCTCGGGCTGACCGTGCTCGGGGTGACGGCGGTGTTCTGGGCGTCCTCCGGGCGGCCGTACTACGTCGGTGGGATGTTCGCGCTGTGCTTCGCGGTCTCGGCGGTGGAGCTGGACCGGGTGCTCACGTCGCGGTGGCGGCCCGCCATGGCGTTGGCCTACGCGGTGTCGGCGCTGGTAGCGGTGAGCTGGCTGCCGATCAAGCCGATCTCGGCGTACGCGGGTGAGCCGTACGACCCGATGAACATGGAGCTGGAGGAGTTCGGCTGGCCGCAGGTCGCCGCGAGCGTGGCGTCGGTGTACGCCGGGTTGCCGCCGGAGCGGCAGGCGACGACCACGATCGTGACCGAGACCTACTGGCAGGCCGCGGCGATCGAGAAGTTCGAGCCCGGCCTGCCGCACGCGTACAGCGGTGGGCGGGGTTACTGGTACTTCGGCTCGCCGCCTGAGGACGCCCGACTGACGTTGTTCGTCGGCGCTGACCGCGACCGCCTCGATGACTACTTCGATCAGGTGAAACAGATCGGAACCGTGGACAACGGTCACGAGGTCAACAACGACAACCAGGGCGCTCCCATCTGGCTGTGCGAGGGACGGAAGGCCTCGTGGGCCGAGTTGTGGCCCTCGTTCCGCCACATGCACTTCAAGTGGTGATCCGCTGGTCACACAGCGTTTCGGGGTGGCAGGCCCGCCCGTGGCGAAATCTCACGCTTGACGACTGAACGGTCACAGCCCTACTTTTGCATGCCAGAGAAGAAAGTGGGGCTGATGTGGATTTAAGTCTGCACGCGGCAAGCGACGAAGTGAGCACCCGGCCCCGGCTCACCCCGAGCGAACCCGGCCCCAGCCCTTCGGCATCAGCCCTGCGCCCGCCCGGTCGTCCGGGCGCGCGAGCGTGGCCGGAGGAGCCGAAAAGACCCGATGTCCGCCGAGCGTTCACCACCGGCTCGGCGGCGGTCATCGAACGACAAGCGGATTTCCTGACGTTGGGTTACGACTGGTGACTGAAAAAGCAATCAGCAATGACAGCGGGCGGCCCGAACTCGGGGTCGCCATGGTGGGCCACGCATTCATGGGCGCCGTGCACTCCCAAGCGTGGCGCAGTGTCGCGCGGTTCTTCGACGTGCCCCGCACGCCCAGGATGGTCGTCCTCGGCGGACGGGACCCGGAGCGCACCGCCCGGGCGGCCGAACGCATGGGGTGGGCAGAGTCCTCCACCGACTGGCGGGCGCTCGTGGAACGCGACGACGTGGATCTCGTGGACGTCTGCACTCCGGGTGACACCCATGCCGAGATCGCCATCGCGGCGCTGGAGGCCGGCAAGCACGTACTGTGCGAGAAGCCGCTGGCCAACACGGTCGACGAGGCCGAGCGCATGGTGGAGGCGGCCGAGCGGGCACGTGAACGCGGCGTGTACTCGATGGTGGCGTTCAACTACCGCAGGGTGCCCGCGCTCGCGCTGGCGCGACAGTTGGTGGCCGAGGGCAGGCTGGGCGAGTTGCGCCACGTGCGGGCGGCCTACCTCCAGGACTGGCTGGCCGACGCCGAGGCGCCGATGACCTGGCGACTGCGTAAGGAGCAGGCCGGTTCCGGGGCCCTCGGCGACATCGGCGCGCACATCATCGACGCCACCCAGTTCGTGTCCGGGCAGACGATCACGGGCGTGTCCGGGCTGACCGAGACGTTCGTGCGGCAGCGCCCGTCGGACGCCGCCGGGGGCACGGAGAACGTCACCGTGGACGACTGCGCGGTGTTCAGCGCGCGGTTCTCGTCCGGCGCGGTGGGCAGCTTCGAGGCCACCCGCTACGCGACGGGCCGCAAGAACGCCATGCGGCTCGAGATCAACGGCTCCAAGGGCAGCCTCGCTTTCGACTTCGAGTCGATGAACGAGCTGTGGTTCCACGACGGGGAGGAGGCGCCCGAGACCGGCGGTTTCCGCCGGATCGTCGTCACCGAACCCACCCATCCCTACGCCGGTGCCTGGTGGCCGCCAGGGCACGTGCTCGGGTACGAGCACACCTTCACCCACGAGATCGCGGACCTGCTCACCGCGATCGAGGCGGGGACACCACCAGAACCGAGTTTCGCCGACGGACTGCACGTTCAGCGGATCCTGGCGGCGGTCGAGCAGAGCGCGGAGAACGGATCGAAGTACATCGAGGTGTAACCGAGAACCGACCGGGCCCCACCCGTTGGGGGACGAGGAGTAGGTACCAGTGCAACGAGGCAGTAGTACCAGGGTGAGAACAGCGTCGCGGCGCGGCTGGAAGGCCGGCGTCGCGGCGCTGGCGTTGAGTACGGGACTGGGTGCCGGCGGCTTCGTCGCTGTCGCCGACCAGCAGATCCAACACGAGGAAGCCAGTGTTCTCGTCTTCTCGAAGACCGCGGGCTTCCGGCACGACTCGATCCCGGCGGGGATCGAGGCCATCAAGGAACTGGGGGCCGCGCACCACTTCTCCGTGGACGCCACGGAGGACGCCGCGGCGTTCACCGACGACAACCTCGCGAGCTACGACGCCGTCGTGTGGCTGTCCACCACAGGCGACGTCCTGAACTCCGAACAGCAGGCCGCCTTCGAGCGTTACGTGGAGGGCGGCGGGGGCTACGTGGGCGTGCACGCCGCGTCGGACACCGAGTACGACTGGCCGTGGTACGGCGACCTCGTGGGCGCCTGGTTCGACTCCCATCCCCACATCCAGGAAGCGGTCGTCAACGTCGAGGACCGCCAGCATCCGTCCACAGCGGACCTTCCGTACCAGTGGACGCGCACCGACGAGTGGTACAACTACCGCGAGAACCCGAGGCAGGACGTGCACGTGCTGGCCTCGCTCGACGAGAGCAGCTACGACCCGGGTTCGGGCGCGATGGGTGACGACCACCCGATCGCCTGGTGCCACGAGAACAGTGGCGGGCGAGCCTGGTACACCGGCGGCGGCCACACGTCCGAGTCCTTCGACGAACCGGAGTTCCTCTCCCACCTCGCCGGTGGCATCCGGTACGCGGCAGGGCTGGCCGACGCCGACTGCTCCACCTCCGGGGAGGACCCCGGAACGGAACCGCCCGCCGACACCGACTTCGACCAGATCACCCTTGCCAGGGGCGAGGCCGTCACCGGGGAGCCCATCGCGCTGGCGGTGCTGCCGGACCGCCGGGTGCTGCACACCTCGCGCGACGGCCGCGTGTTCCTGACCACGCCCGACGGCGACACCTCCGTGGCCGCGACCCTGGACGTCTACAACCACGACGAGGACGGCCTCCAGGGCATCGCCGTCGACCCGGACTTCGAGACCAACCGCTGGGTCTACCTGTACTACGCGCCGCCGCTTTCCACCCCGGCCGGTGACGCACCGGAGAACGGCACGTCGGAGGACTTCGCGCCGTTCGAGGGACACAACCAACTCTCGCGGTTCAAGCTCACCGACTCCGGCACGCTCGACCTGGAAAGCGAGCAGCAGATCCTTCAGGTGCCCGCCAACCGCGGCATCTGCTGCCACGCCGGTGGTGAGATCGACTTCGACGCCGACGGCAACCTGCTGCTGTCCACGGGTGACGACACGAACCCGTTCGCCTCGGACGGCTACACGCCGATCGACGAACGAGCCGACCGCAACCCCGCGTTCGACGCCCAGCGCACCTCGGGCAACACAAACGATTTGCGCGGCAAGATCCTGCGGATCACGGTGCAGGAGGACGGCAGCTACACGATCCCCGAGGGCAACCTGTTCGAGCCCGGCACGGAGAAGACGCGGCCCGAGATCTACGCGATGGGTTTCCGCAACCCGTTCCGGTTCGCGGTCGACAAGGAGACCGGTTGGCTCTACGTCGGTGACTACGGGCCGGACGCGGGGTCGGCCAACCCCGACCGGGGTCCCGCGGGCACCGTGGAGTTCAACCTCGTGAAGGGGCCGGGTAACTACGGCTGGCCTTACTGCGTGGGCGACAACCAGCCCTACCGCGACTACGACTTCGCGACCGGCACCTCCGGTGAGGCGTTCGACTGCTCCGCACCCGTCAACGACAGCCCGAACAACACGGGGCTCACCGAGCTGCCGCCCGTGCAGCCGGCGTGGATCCCGTACGACGGCGGTTCGGTGCCGGAGTTCGGTACCGGTGGTGAGTCGCCCATGGGTGGCCCGGTGTACCACTTCGACCCCGAGCTGGACTCGAACACGAAGTTCCCCGAGGTCTACGACGGCAGGAACTTCGCCTACGAGTGGGACCGCGGGTGGATCAAGACGATCGAGGTGGGCGCGGACGGTGAGCGCGGCGCCATCGAACCGTTCTTCGAGTCCATGCAGCTCAGAAGACCGATGAACATCGAGTTCGGGCCCGAGGGTTCGCTGTACGTGCTGGACTACGGCAGCGGTTACTTCGGTGGCGCGGCCGACTCGGCCGTGTACCGCATCGACTACACGAAGGGCAACCGCACGCCGCAGGTGTCGCTGTCGGCCGACGTGACGTCGGGACAGGCACCGCTTCAGGTCGCGTTCGACCCGTCGGGGACCGGCGACGAGGACGGCGACGAACTCACCTACGCCTGGGACTTCGACGGCGACGGCGAGACCGACTCGACGGAGGCCGGGCCGGTGACCCACACCTACACCGAGAACGGCCAGTACAGCGCCAGGCTGTCGGTGACCGACTCCACGGGGCTGACCGGGAGTGCGAGCGTGATCGTGACCGTGGGCAACACGGCCCCGACCGTGACGCTCGAAACTCCGGCGAACGGCGGGTTCTTCGGCTTCGGTGACACCGTGCCGTTCCGGGTGAGCGTCACGGACCCGGAGGACGGCGAGATCGACTGTTCGAGGGTCACGGTCGAGTACATCCTCGGCCACGACAACCACGGCCACCCGTTGTCGAGGGCGACCGGTTGCGAGGGCGTCATCGAAACCCCCGCCGACGAGGGACACGGGCTCGACGCGAACATCTTCGGCGTCATCAACGCGAGCTACACGGACACCGGAGCCGGTGACGTGCCCGCGCTGGAGGGTTCGGACGAGATCGTCCTGCAGCCGAAGACCAAGCAGGCCGAGTACTTCTCCGAGTTCCACGGTGTCGAGGTCGTGAACGCCGACGGCGCCAGCGGTGGCAAGCGGGTCGGTTACATCGACGACGGTGACTGGGTCAAGTTGGACCCGGCCGACCTGACCGGTGTCGACGGCATCACGTACCGGGTGTCCTCGGGTGGTGCCGGCGGCACGATCGAGGCCAGGATCGGTGCCGTCGACGGCCCGGTGGTCCACACGGTGGACGTGCCGAACACGGGCGGTTTCGACACCTACACGGAGATCGGCCCTGTCGCTGTCACCGATCCGGGTGAGAAGGGGCCGCTGTACCTGGTGTTCCGAGGCCAGGGCAGCGGAGGATTGTTCGACGTGGACGTCCTCCACGTCGATGGTGGCGGAGTCGCCGAGCCCGGCACCCCGCCCACCGAATGCGAGCCCGCCCAGCCCGAGGAGGGCTACCGGATGCTGTTCGACGGCACCGCGTCCTCCCTGGAGAACTGGAACCAGGCCGGCCCCGGATCGTTCGAGCTGGAGGGCGACTGCACCATCAAGTCGGTCGGCGGTATGGGGCTGCTGTGGTTCGGCGAGGAGTTCGGCGCCTACAGCCTCAAGCTCGACTGGAAGATGGCAGGGGACGACAACTCCGGTGTGTTCGTCGGGTTCCCCGACCCGGGTGACGACCCGTGGGTGGCGGTGAACGAGGGCTACGAGATCCAGATCGACGCCACCGACGCACCCGAGAAGACCACCGGTGCCATCTACGACTTCCAGTCGGCCGATCTGGCGGCGCGGGACGCGGCGCTCAACCCGCCGGGCGAGTGGAACTCGTACGAGATCGTGGTCCGCGACCAGACCATCAAGGTCTACCTCAACGGGGAGCTGGTCAACGACTTCGTCAGCACCGACCCCAACCGCGACCTGACCACGGGCTTCGTGGGGTTGCAGAACCACGGCGACGGTGACGACGTCTGGTTCCGCAACGTGCAGGTCCGCGAGCTCGACACGACGGCCCCGGCCACGGAGGCGTCGTTCACCGAGCCCGGTGCGAACGGATGGCACGCGGGCGAGGTCGGGGTCACGCTGTCGGCCACCGACGCCGACTCCGGTGTCGAGCGCATCGAGTACAGCCTCGACGGCGGGGACTGGACCACGTACACCGAGCCGGTCGTGATCAGTGGCGACGGTGAGCACACGATGCTCTACCGCGCCGTGGACAAGGCGGGCAACACGGAGACCGACAAGGCCGTCACCGTCAAGATCGACGGCACGAACCCGACCGTGTTGGTCGGTGGGGTGGCCGACGGGTTCGTCTACGGTGACGCCGACGACCTCATCATCACGTGGCAGGCGCGTGACGCCACGTCCGGGATCTCCTCCGCCGGGGCCGAACTCGACGGTGAGGCACTGGAGTCGGCCACCACGGTGCCGCTGCACCAGCTGGACCTCGGCGACCACACGCTCACCGTGAAGGCCACCGACAAGGCGGGCAACACGGCCGAGCACACCCTGACCTTCACCTCGACGACCTCGGTGGACGACGTGAAGGCGCTGGTGTACCGGTTCGGCGCCGACCGCAAGCTCGGCTTCGCCGAGAAGGTCCTGCTGCTGGCCGACCTGGCGCGTGCGGAACGGGCCCTCGACCGGGACCAGATGAAGCAGGCCGCGCGCGCCTTGGAGAAGTTCGTGGACCGAGCCGAGCGCGTCTCCGACGAGGGGGCACGCGAGGTGCTGGTGCGAGACGGGCGGGCTCTCATCGGTGACCTCGACGGCAGCGCCCCGCTGCCCGTCGTGTCGTGATCCTCTCCCGGGTGGGCGTCTGCGGCGCGGCAGACGTCCACCCGGGAGTCTCCACGGCGGCCGCGTCGAAGCGACGGGACGTCAGGGAGCGTGAGAGGGCGGACAAGACGCGGCGGCGCGAGCCCCGCCGCGAACGAACACGAGTGAACTGAGGTTGGTGCATCATGGCGCCCACAGGATTGTGGTTGATCGGTGCCCGGGGTTCGGTCGCCACCACGGCGATCACGGGTCTGCTCGCGTTGCGGTCCGGGGTCGTTCCTCCCGTCGGTTGTGTCAGCGCGCGGCAGGAGTTCGCGGACGTCCCGCTGCCGGAGTGGGACGAGATCCACGTCGGCGGGCACGACATCGTCGACACGTGCCTGGAGAAGCGGGCCGAACTGCTCGCCGAAGCCGGTGTGATCCCGCACCGCGTCCTCGAGGCGGTGCGTCCCTCGCTGTCCGAAGTGGAGAGCGAGCTGCGACCCGGGTACCACCCGGCGACGCACGCGGGCACGCAGGCGGAGGCGGCGCGGGCGCTCGCCGCCGACATCACCGAGTTCGCGAGCAGGCACGGGCTGGCCAGGGTCGTGGTGCTCAACGTGTCGTCCACCGAACCCGTGTTCCCCACCCTGCCCGAGCACGACAGCCTCGGTGTGCTGGAGGCGGCCATGGCCGTTCCCGGCCGCACGGTGCTGCCGCCGAGCTCGGTGGCGGCCTACGCGGCGCTGCGGGCCGGTTGCTCGTTCGTCGACTTCACGCCGTCGACGGGAATCCGGCTTCCCGCGTTGGAGACGCTGGCCGAGCAGCAGCGGGTGCCCTACGCCGGGTCGGACGGCAAGACGGGCGAAACCCTGGTGCGCAGCACGCTCGCGCCCATGTTCACCACGCGTGGCTTCATGGTGCGGTCGTGGTCGGGCACCAACCTCCTCGGGGGCGGCGACGGCATGACGCTGGCCGACGCCGAACACGCGGGCAGCAAGCTCGCGTCCAAGGGGCGTGGGTTGGCGACGTTGCTGGGCCGGGAGGTCACCGCGCCCCTGCACATCGACAACGTGCCCGACCTCGGCGAGCAGAAGATCGCCTGGGACCACGTGTCGTTCGAGGGCTTTCTCGGTGCCCGCATGAGCCTGCAGTTCACCTGGACCGGCTACGACTCGTCGCTCGCCGCGCCGCTGGTGCTCGACCTGGCGCGCTTCACGGCGGCGGCCCACGCGGCCGGGCGGACGGGACCGCTCGCGTCCCTGGGATTCTTCTTCAAGGACCCGGTGGGCAGTGAGGAACACCGCCTCTCGCAGCAGTTCTCCGAGCTCGTCGACTGGGCGGGCACCCTGTGAGCGCGTACGCCGAGCTCGTCCGGGCACCGGCGGCGCTGACCGTGGTGGGCGACACCGTGGCCGGTGCCGCCGCCTCGGGAACGCCGCTACGCGGCCGGAGACGGTTGCTGCCCCTGGCGTCGGCGGCGTTCTACTGGGCGGGCATGGCGCTCAACGACTGGGCCGACCGCGACCTCGACGCGGTGGAGCGCCCCGAGCGGCCCATCCCCTCCGGCCGGGTGAGCGCGACCGCGGCGTTGACCACGGGCGCAGGCCTCACCGCCGCGGGACTGGCACTGGCGCGGATCGGTGGTGGGGCCCACGCCTGGCGCACCGCGGTTCCGCTCGCCGCCTGCCTGTGGGCCTACGACACGACGTTGAAGGGCACGGCCCTCGGGCCGGTGGGCATGGCGGCGTGCCGTGCGCTGGACGTGCTCATGGGCGCCTCCGGCCGGGAACGGGCGGCCCTGGCCGCGGCGGGAGCACTGGGCGTGCACACGTTCGGCGTCACCGCGCTGTCGGCGGGGGAGGTGCACGGCACCGAAGCCCGCACGGCAGGTGGTGCCCTCGCGGCGACCGTGACGTCCGCGGCCTCCGCCGCGTTGGCGGGGAGGCGACGTCCCGCCGGGTCCGGTGGCGGGCGGTTGCGGAGGGCGGCCACGGCGGTGTTCGCGGGCACGTACGCGTCGTCCGTGGGCAGCGCCCAGTACGCGGCCCTGCGGGAGCCCTCGGCGCAGCGCGTGCGTGAGGCCACCAAAGCCGGCATCCACGGCATGGTCCCGCTCCAGGCCACCATCGCGGCGAGGCACGGCGCCGTGCGCGCCGCGACGTTGCTGGTGACCGTTCTGCCGCTGGCGCGGCGACTCGCGAGAAGGGTGAGCCCGACGTGAGCACACTGAGATTCGGATACGGCACCAACGGTTTCGCCAACCACCGGCTCGACGACGCCCTGGCGATCATCGCCGACCTCGGCTACTCGGGTGTGGCGCTGACGCTGGACCACGCGCACCTCGATCCGTTCGCCGACGACGTGGCCGCGCAGACGGCGCGCGTCGCGAGGCGGCTCTCGGAGCTGGGGCTCGGCGTGGTGGTCGAGACCGGTGCGCGGTTCCTGCTCGATCCGTGGCGCAAGCACCGGCCGACCCTGCTCTCCGACGACCCCGGGCCTCGGCTGGACTTCCTGCGCAGGGCGGCCGACATCGCCGTCGACCTCGGCGCGGAGTGCGTCTCGTTCTGGTCCGGTGTCGCCGACTCCACCGTGGACGAGGACACGGCCTGGCAGCGTCTGCTGTCCGGAGTGGCGGCCGTGCTGGACGGCACGCAGGCGCGGTTCGCACTGGAACCCGAACCCGGCCACTACGTGCAGCACCTCGACCAGGCACTGAGGCTGCGTCGGGAACTGGGTGACCCCGAGCGCCTCGGCATCACGCTCGACGTGGGGCACTGCGTCGCGGTGGAGCCCGTCAGCGCGGCGGAGTGCGTGCGGAAGGCCGGGGGCCTGCTGTTCAACGTGCAACTGGACGACATGCTCCCCGGCGTGCACGAGCACCTGGAGTTCGGTGAGGGGCAGCTCGACCTCGCCGAGACGCTCGGCGCGCTGGCCGACGTCGGCTACGAGGGGCTGGCGGCCGTGGAGCTGCCCCGGCACAGTCACGCCGCCCCGGACGTCGCCCGCCGCGCGAAGGCGGCGCTGACGGAGGCCGACCGGGTGGTCGACTGGGTGGCAGGCGCGGAGTCGGCGATCCGCGCCGACCCCACCCGTATCCGCACGCTGTTCCCGGCGGTGGGCCGGAAGGTGGGGCGCACCGCCGTCCGGCCGGACACCGACCCGGAAGGGCTCGTGCACGGCACCGTCGACGACCGCGCGCGTGGCCGGCTGCTGGCGGCACTGGGCTCGGAACTGGACACCGACGCGCTGGTGAAGGAGGTGGAGGAGCTGTACCGGTACGGCGACGGCGCCGAGCGCCGAGGCGTACTGCGCAACCTCCACGTCCTGCCCACCGACGACCCCCACGTGGTCGAGGCCGGGGTGCGGTTGGTGTCCGACGCGCTGCGGGCCAACGACACCGGACTGGTGGCCGCCGCGCTCGGGCGGTTCGCCGCCGAGTTCCTCGACGACCACGGCTGGCGCCACGGGGTACTGAAATGCCTGTTCACCGGTGTTCCCACGGCCGCTGTCGCCGGGTTGTCCCGGCGCTGTGACGCCGAGCTGCTCCGCATGGTCTCCGACTACGTGGCCGAGAGGAAGGCCGCAGGCCGCGCCGTGCCCGCCGACGCCGAGGCGATCCTGGCCCTCGGTGCCACCCGTGACGAGGAGGTCGCCCGATGAAGATCTTCGACCCGCACATCCACATGACGTCGCGCACCACCGACGACTACGAGAACATGTACGCCGCCGGTGTGCGTGCCCTCGTCGAACCCGCGTTCTGGCTCGGGCAGCCGCGCACGAACGTCGGGGCGTTCACCGACTACTTCGACGGGCTGATCGGGTGGGAGCGGTTCCGGGCCTCGCAGTTCGGCATCAGGCACCACTGCACGATCGCGCTGAACCCCAAGGAAGCCAACGATCCGCGGTGTGTCGACGTGCTCGACGTGCTGCCGCGCTACCTCGCCAAGGACGGTGTGGTGGCCGTCGGCGAGGTCGGCTACGACTCGATGACCGACGCCGAGGAGAAGGCGTTCACCCGCCAGCTCGGACTCGCGATCGAGCACGACCTGCCCGTGCTCGTCCACACCCCGCACCGCGACAAGCTCGCGGGCACGAGACGCACGCTCGACGTCGTCCGGGAGTCGGGCATCGACCCGGCTCGCGTGGTGGTGGACCACCTCAACGAGGTCACCGTCGGACTCGTGGCCGAGTCCGGGTGCTGGATGGGTTTTTCCATCTACCCCGACACGAAGATGGACGAACACCGCATGGTGGCCATTCTCAAGGAGTACGGCACCGAGCGGATGCTGGTGAACTCGGCGGCCGACTGGGGACGTTCCGACCCGCTCAAGACCTACCGCACCGGCAAGGCGATGCTCGAAGCCGGATACTCCGAGTCCGAAGTAGACAAGGTGTTGTGGGACAACCCCGTCGCGTTCTACGGCCAGAGCGGCAAGCTGATGCTCGGTCCGTTGCCCGAGTCCGCGCCGACGGCCGAGACGTTCGAAGGAAACTCCGTCCTGCGCGGCGCGAGGAAGTGAGCCGTGCTCTCCTACTGCACCAACGTACATCCCGCCGAGGACCTCGACGGCATCGTCGCCCAACTCGACACCTACGCCGTTCCGGTGCGGGAGCGACTCGGGGTCGACCTTCTCGGCGTGGGGCTGTGGCTCGCAGCCGAGGTGGCCTCCGCGCTGGCCGACGATCCCGGTGCCAGGGCCCGGTTCGCCGGGGAGCTGAAGGCCAGGGGACTGGGTGTGCAGACACTCAACGCCTTCCCGTACGGCGGTTTCCACGACACCGTCGTGAAACACGCGGTGTATGTTCCGGAGTGGACGGACCCGCGCAGGCTGCGTTACACGCGTGACTGCCTGACGGTGCTGGCCGACCTGCTGCACGAGGACGCGAGCTACGGCAGCATCTCGACGCTGCCGCTCGCCTGGCGCGACCCGTGGGGCCCGGGCGACGACGAGCGCGCCGTGGCGGCCCTCGACGAGGTCACGGCCCACGCGCGGGCGCTGTCCGACCGCGTCGGCAGGCCGTTGCGGCTGGCCGTGGAACCCGAACCGGGGTGTGTACTCGACACGGTGGCCGATGCGGTGTCGTGGCTGTCCGGTCGTGTCGACCCCGCCTACGTGGGGCTGTGCCTGGACACCTGCCATCTGGCCGTGTCGTTCGCCGACCCCGCGAGCACGGTACGGCGCGTCCACGACGCCGGACTCGACGTGGTGAAGGTGCAGGCGTCGGCCGCGCTGCACGTCGAGAACCCGGCCGATCCGCAGGCCCGCGCGGCGCTCGCCGAGTTCTGCGAACCGCGCTACCTGCACCAGGTACGGGAGTTGTCGGCGACGGGCGAGGTGCTCGCCGCCGACGACCTCGACGCCGCGCTGACGGACCTGCCGGGAACCGGGCCGTGGCGCGTGCACTTCCACGTCCCGCTGCACACCCGGCCGAGGTCACCGCTCGCGTCCACCACGGACGTGCTGACCGACGCGGTGGCCGCCCTCGCCGGGAGCGGGCGAGCACTCCCACACGTCGAGGTCGAGACCTACACGTGGACGGTACTGCCCGAGGCCGACCGGACCGATCTCGCCGCCGGGATCGCCGACGAACTGAGCTGGGCCAGGACGGAGGTAGCCGTATGAGGAAACTGCTGATGCTCGACGTGGTGGGCATGACGCCCGCCCTGTTACGGCACATGCCGCACCTGTCGGAGGTGGCCGACAAGGGCTGGCGCGCCGAGTTGGGCACCGTGCTGCCCGCCGTCACGTGCAGCGTGCAGTCGACGCTGCTCACCGGTGCGATGCCTGCCGAACACGGGATCGTGGGCAACGGCTGGTACTTCCGCGACCTCGGCGAGATCCACCTGTGGCGGCAACACAACAAGCTCGTGCAGCGGCCCAAGGTGTGGGAGACCGCGAGGGCGGAGCATCCCGACTACACCGCCGCCAACGTGTGCTGGTGGTACGCGATGGGCATGACCACCGACATCACGGTCACCCCGAGGCCCATCTACCACGCCGACGGCCGCAAGTCACCCGACTGCTACGTGCGCCCACCGCACCTGCACGACGCGCTGACGGCCGAACTCGGTGCGTTCCCGCTGTTCCAGTACTGGGGGCCCACGGCGTCGATCACCTCGTCGAAGTGGATCGTGGAGGCCACACGGCGCATCCTACGCACCGACAACCCCGACCTGACGATGGCGTACGTGCCGCACCTCGACTACGACCTCCAGCGGTACGGCCCCGACTCGCCGCAGGCGGCCAAGGCCGCGCGCGACGTCGACGCCGTGCTGGCGCCGCTGCTCGCCGACGCCGAACGGGCTGGAACCACCGTGGTGGCACTGTCCGAGTACGGCATCACGTCCGTGGACACGCCGGTGGACATCAACCGGGCACTGCGGCGGGAAGGGCTGTTGGAGGTCTACACCCAGGACGGCATGGAGTACCTGGACCCGTGGACGTCCCGGGCGTTCGCCGTGGCCGACCACCAGGTCGCCCACGTCTACGTGGCCGACGACGCCGACCTGCCCAGGGTTCGCAAGATCGTCGAGGACCTCACCGGTGTGGACGAGGTACTGGATCGCGAGGCGCAGGCCCGGTACGGGCTCGACCACGAGCGCGCGGGGGAATTCGTCGCGGTGGCCGAGCCGCGCGCGTGGTTCACCTACTACTACTGGCTCGACGACGACCTCGCACCCGACTTCGCGCGGGGGGTGGAGATCCACCGCAAGCCCGGTTACGATCCCGCCGAGTTGTTCTTCGACCCGACCGACCGGTTCGCCAAGGCCAGGGCGGGGCTCAACCTGGTGCGCAAGAAGGCCGGGTTGCGCTACGCCATGAACGTGGTGCCCACCGACCCGAGGTGGGTGCGGGGCTCGCACGGCCGGCTACCGGACTCGGCCGAGCACGGTCCGGTGCTGCTCTGCTCCGATCCGGAGGTGCCCTCCGCCGTGGAGTCCTCCGGCCGCCTGTCCGCCACCGACGTACGTCAACTCCTGCTGCAACTGCAAGGAATCCGAGAGGGAACTCAACGATGAGCCGACCGGTAACACTGTTCACGGGCCAGTGGGCCGACCTGCCGTTCGAAGAGGTCTGTCGACTGGCCTCGGAATGGGGCTACGACGGGCTGGAGATCGCGTGCTCGGGCGACCACTTCGAGGTCGACCGTGCGCTGTCCGAAGAGGACTACGTCGCGAACCGGCTGAAGCTGCTCGACTCCTACGGGCTCAAGGTCTGGGCCATCTCCAACCACCTCGTCGGTCAGGCGGTGTGCGACGACCCGATCGACGAGCGGCACCGCAACATCCTGCCCTCCCGTATCTGGGGTGACGGCGAACCCGAGGGTGTGCGCCAGCGGGCGGCCGCCGAAATGGCCGACACGGCCAGGGCCGCCGCGAAACTCGGCGTGGACACCGTCATCGGCTTCACCGGGTCGAAGATCTGGAAGTACGTGGCGATGTTCCCACCGGTGCCCGCGGAGATGATCGAGGACGGTTACGCCGACTTCGCGCGGCGGTGGAACCCGATCCTCGACGTCTTCGACGAGGTGGGGGTGCGGTTCGCCCACGAGGTGCACCCGAGCGAGATCGCCTACGACTACTGGACCACCAAGCGGGCGCTGCAGGCCGTCGACAACCGTCCCGCCTTCGGTCTGAACTGGGACCCGTCGCACTTCGTGTGGCAGGACCTCGACCCGGTGGGTTTCATTCTCGACTTCGCCGACCGCATCTACCACGTGGACTGCAAGGACACGAAGAAGCGGTTCGACGGCCGCAACGGCAGGCTCGGCTCGCACCTGCCGTGGGCCGACCCGCGTCGCGGCTGGGACTTCGTGTCCACCGGGCACGGCGACGTGGACTGGGAGAGCGCGTTCCGGGCGCTGAACGCCATCGGCTACACCGGGCCGATCTCGGTCGAGTGGGAGGACGCGGGCATGGACCGGTTGCGGGGTGCCGCCGAGGCCGTGACCTACATCCGCAGCCAGCTGTTCGACAAGCCGGAGGCGGCCTTCGACGCCGCGTTCAGCACGGAGAGGAACTGACGTCATGAGCGACAAGAAACTGTCCCGCAGAGCGATGTTCCGCACCGCGGCGGGTGCCGCGGCCGCCGTGGGTCTTGCCGGAGCGATGAGCGGCACGGCTCACGCCGACTGGGGCTGGCGCGGCAGGCGCATTCCCAGGCAGATGCTCAGCATCCAGCTCTACACCCTCCGGAACCTGTTCGAGGCCGACCTGGAGGGCACGCTGGAGGCACTGGCCGACATCGGCTACCGCACCGTGGAGCTCGCGGGCACCTACGGCCGCTCCGCCGCCGAGTTCCGGCGGTTGCTCGACCGCTACCACCTGAAGGCCACCTCCGCCCACGTCTCGTTCGACGGCGCCGACGTCGACCAGCTGATCGAGGACGCGAAGACGCTCGGCTACCGCAAGGCGGCCTGCGCCTACGCCAACTACTCGACGCTGGAGGAGTGGAGGGCGTTCGCGGGCCGGCTCGACAAGGCCGCCGCGGCTTTCCGCAGGGCGGGGATCTCGTACGGCTACCACAACCACGCCCACGAGTACCAGGCCATCGACGGTGTCCGGCCGATCGACGTCATCGCCGAGAACACCAGCCCGCGCAACGTACACCTGGAGTACGACCTGTACTGGGTGGTGGACGGCGGGGCCGACCCGGTCGAGGAGTACTTCCGCCGGTTCGGCCGGGTCCTGCAGTTCCACGTCAAGGACCGCGCGGAGGGCGGCGGCTGGGCCGACGTCGGCACGGGCACCATCGACTGGGCGAGTCTGTTCCGCCGGACGTGGACCGGACCGATGAAGCAGTACATCGTCGAGCACGACAACCCGGCCGACCCGCTGAACACGGCCAAGGTCGGTTTCGAGTACCTGGCGAACCTGCGCTTCTAGTCCCTCCGGCCGTGGGTGGCGTGCCCGCCACCCACGGCCGGGACTCGTACAGCACCACTGCGTGCCACACACGCTCGTGGGCAGGTGGGTGCCGACGATCTCGCCGCCGCGTTCCCGTCGCGCGCCGGGTCAGCCGCTGTGGGCGGTCAAGGTTCGCAATGCGTTCACCGTCGTGTAGCCGCGCCACTCCAGCGCGGCGGCGGGGGAGTAGCTGACGAAGTCGACCGTCCACCCACCGTCGTCCGCCTGCCCCGACCTCAGTCGCTGGAGATCGGCCTCGACGGCCTCCGGCGACAGCAACGCCCGGGCCGGGCCGGGAAGCGGTGCGAAGTCCAGAGGCCGCATGTGTTCATCGGCTGCGCCACCCTGCACGTGGACGGTGCCGTCGGCGGGCACGAACGCCCCCAGGACGTCGAGGAGTTCGCGGGCCGTCTCGGGGTGTCGCACGCTCAGCACGTCGGCGAAGCGCACGGCGAAGGCGAGTTCGATGGCGTGGGGCGTACGGCGTTCCTCGCGGAGCCGGTGGATGGCCGACACGCAGAACTCAGTGGCGCGCGACAACCACGGGTGAGCGGCCACGGCGCGGTCGTGGACGGCGACACGGTGGGCGTGCAGGGCCACGACGGCGGTGATCTGGAGTGACGACGTCGCCGGGTCGGCCTGGACCCAGAACGGCGCGCAACTCTCGGGATGGGTGACCGGCAGCGCGAACGGCAGCCCGCCGTCGGGCAGTGTGACCGTCAGCAGCCAGTCGCAGAGCTGCTCGGCCTGGGCGGTCGTGACCGGGGCGAGTTCCGCCAGTACCTCGAAGGCGTGCAGTGCGGCGGACGGCTGGCTCTCGGGCGAGCGCAGGTCGGGTTCGAGGCCGTGGCCGTAACCGCCGTCGGCGTTGCGGTAGCCGGCGAGCGCGGACAGCGTCGCCTGCGGATCTCCCGCCTCCACGAGCAGTCGGAACCTGTGCCGGTCGAGCAGGCGCGCGTTCGCCGTCAGGAACGTCGATGCCGCCGCGACAACTGTGTCGTCGATCATGCCGAGACGATACCAGCGAATCGAACATAGGTTCGATAACTCGTTCGGTGGGCATGTGGAAGGCCGACCTCACCGTGTCGCGCGCGATGAGGACGACCCTTCGTGTTCATCGAAAGGCGGGGTTCGCCTGGAACGGGAAGTCCACCAACTCGTCCCCTCTCCGAGGCACGGGGAGCTCGGTGAGGGCCGACTCCACCGTCGGGTGCAACGGCAGTGCCTCGGCCAGGCCCACGGCCTCGATCGGTCTCCGAACCACTCGCTGTGTGGCCACCACGCGGAGGGGAACGCCCTTCCGCGCGGCGGCGTCCTGCGTGTCGAGAAGCAGCGCCAGTCCCGCCGACCCCAGGAACGTGACCTCGTTGAGGTCCACGACGAGTGACTGGGGTGGCGACACGGCGCCGAGTGCCTCGTCCAGGTGCTCGGCGAGTTCGTCCCTCGTGCCGAGGTCGATCTCGCCGCTCACCGTGACGACGACTCCTGCTCCGTGACATTCGGTGGTTAGACCCAACAGTGAAGTGGGTACTGCTAATTCGGACACGGCACCTCCAGCGGTGTCCACATCAACCGATAGGTCGAATTACGTCTGGCCTCTGCGTCCGGCGCTGCCTACTCCATCGCCGACGCCCAAAGACTAGCCCGGACGGCCCAACGTGCAAAGACCAGAATCGTCGGGCATTCCCCAATCGGAGGATTTTCCTGGGATACGAGGAGTGACCTACCGATGACACGTGTTCGAGAAATCATGACCACGAACCCGACCTATGCGGAAACCAGTGAGACGGTGACGCACGCGGCCCGGACGATGGCGGGGGAGGGCGTGGGGGCGCTGCCCATCCGGGGTGAGGACCACAAGCTCAAGGGGATGCTCACCGATCGGGACATCGTGGTGAAAGTGCTGGCCGAGGGCAAGGACCCGGTGGCCGTACACGTCGGTGAGCTGGCGCAGGGCGAGGTCGTCGCGGTGGGGCCCGACGACGACGTGGCCGAGGCGCTGCGGCTGATGGCGCGTCACCAGGTGCGGCGGTTGCCCGTCGTGGAAGGCGAGGAACTCGTCGGAATCGTGGCGCAGGCCGACGCCGCGCGGAAACTTCCCGACGCCGACGTGGGGGGCGCGGTCGAGGACATCTCACGTGACTGATCGAGTGAATTTCCGATCACTTGTCGGCGGTCCGCCAAAATAGTCGCCGTCTAGTTCACCGGAATGGCGGTCCGAAAACGTGAAAATGGTTTGGTCCCCCTTTTGGTGATCGGTTCACCGACCCAGTCCCCAGTACGCGAAACCCGCACGCGTCACGGCCTCGGGATCGAGCAGGTTGCGCGTGTCCACGATTGTGGCGCGGTCGGTCAGGTCGGCCAGCTGCGCCCAGTCGAGGTCGCGGAACTCCGGCCACTCCGTCAACAGCACCAGCCCGGCGGCGTCCTTGGCCACCAGCGTGACGTCGTCCACCAGCTGCACCACCCCCGCCGCGCAGTCGTTGCGGTTGACCCCGGGGTCGTAGCCGGTCAGCACCGCACCGGCCTCCGCGAGCCGTGCCGCGACCGCCAGCGCGGGCGACTCGCGCACGTCGTCCGTCCCGGCCTTGAACGCCACCCCGAGCAGTCCGAGGCGCAGGCCGTCCAGTGTGCCGTCGGCCGATCCGGTGACGGCCTCCCTGACCTTGGCCACGATGCGCTCGTGCTGGTGGTGGTTGGCCGCCACCGCGTCGGCCAGGACCGCGAAGTCGACACCTGCCTCGGCGGCCGTGTGCAGCAGCGCCCGGGTGTCCTTCGGCAGGCAGGAGCCGCCCCAGCCGGGGCCGGGTGACAGAAACGCCGAACCGATGCGCGGATCGAGACGCATGGCCTGTGCCACGTCGGCGATGTCGGCGCCGAGACGTTCACACAGCTCGGCGAGCACGTTCACGTAGGACACCTTCACCGCGAGAAAGGCGTTGCTCGCGTACTTCGCCAGCTCCGAGCTCGCCGGGTCGGTGCGCAGCACCGGGGCGGGCAGGCCGTCGTAGAGCGCGGCCACGCGGTCGGCGGCGTCGGCGTCGACCGCGCCGATGACGATGCGGTCGGGGTTGAGGAAGTCGTAGACCGCGTGCCCTTCCCTGAGGAACTCGGGGTTGCTCACCGTGGGGCGGTTCAGCACGTGTTCCGTGCGCGCGGTCGTACCCACCGGCACCGTCGACTTCACGGCCACGACGCAGCTGGGGGTGAGGATCGTCGAGAGGGAGTCGACGGCGGCGTCGAACGCGCGCAGGTCGGCTGTGCCCTCCGGGCCGGTGGGGGTCGGCACGCACAGCACCACCACCTCGGCACGGGACAGCGCGCCCAGGTCGGTGGTGAAGGTGAGCCTGCCGTCGCCGAGGCCCTCGGCGACCAGCGTGTCGAGGCCCGGTTCGGCGATCGGAACCTCGCCCCGGGACAGGGCGGCGACCTTGGCGGCGTCGATGTCCACACCGGTCACCTGGTGCCCCAACCGGGCGAGGCAGGCGGCGCTGGTCAGTCCGACGTAGCCGGTACCGACGACACCGACGGTGAGACGGTCTCGGCGTTCCTTGGGGTCCGACATGGGTCACCTCCGGCGAGCAGCGTCCGCGCGGCGTCGAGTACGGCGGACGCGGTGAGCCGCAGCAGTCCCGCGTCCGGGGTCGTGGCGTGGGGGTCGCCGAGCGCGCCTGCCCAGAGCACGACGTGCTGCGGCCGGTCGGCGGGCGGTCCCCAGCGGCTGGGCGGGGTGGGGCCGAACAGCAGTACCGACGGCGTCCCGAAGGCCGTGGCCAGGTGGCCGACTCCCGTGTCGCCGCAGACGACGAGCGCGGCTTCCGCCACGAGCGCCGCCAGCTCGCCGAGGCCGTGTCCGGCGAACACGGCCGACGTGCCGAGTCCGGCGCGGACGGCGACCTCGGTGGCCAACGGACGTTCCGCCTCACTGCCGGTGACGAGCACGGGCGTGGCCGTGCCCGCCAGGTCGTCGGCGAGCGCGCGCGCCACGGTGGCGAAGCGTTCCGGTGGCCACCGGCGTGCGGGGAACGCCGCCCCTGGGTGGACGATCACGGCCCCCGGCACGGGGCTCGGCACGGGCGGTGGGGGTAGCACCAGGTCGCCGGGGTCGGAGGGAATTCCGTGCCAGTCCAGCAGCTCGCACCAGCGGTCCACCTCGTGCACGTTGTCGCTCCACTCGGGACCACCGAGCCCCGGGTGATCGGGATGCCGGTGCGTGACGAGGTGCCGGGGTCGCGTGGCCAGCAGGTCGGCGATGCTCTGCGGTCCGCTGCCGTGGAGGTTCACGGCGAGGTCGACGTCCGCCACCGGAGGCAGTGCCGACAGCCCGGGCGTGGGCAGCAGCTCGACGCCCGGCCCCTCGGTATCCACCAGCTCCACGAGAGGGGCCAGAGGGGCGGGCGCGGCCAGCACGATCCGGTCGTCCGGCCGGGCCCTGCGCAGCGCGCGCAACGCGGGCACGGCGGTCAGCAGGTCGCCGAGTCCGAGCGCGCGCAGCACGAGCGTCACGGCCATGAGCCCTCTTCCGAGTGGCAGACGACCATTTCCCTGACCTCGCACCCCTCGGGTTGCCGCAGCGCGTGCAGAACGGCCCTGGCCACGTTCGCCGGTTCGTTGAGCTTCGCGTCGGCCGGGGGTTTGTACTGGTCGTCGCGGGAGTCGAAGAAGGCGGTGTGCATGCCGCCGGGAACCAGCAGCGTGACTCCGATCCGGCCGGCCGTCTCGGCGGCGAGCGCGCGGGTGAAGGCGACGACTCCCGCCTTCGACGCGCAGTAGGCGGTGGCGTCGGAGACCGAGCGCAGCCCGAGCGTGGAGGAGCAGGTGACGACCTTGCCCCGCGAACGTTCGAGATAGGGCAGGGCGGCACGCACGACGGCGGCGGTGCCCAGCAGGTTCACCCGCACCACACGTTCCCAGTCCTCGGTCGAGACGTCATCGAGCCTGCCCGGCGTGTCGATGCCCGCCGCGGTGAACACGGCGTCGAGCCCGCCCGCGCGCTCGGCCAGCTCCCGCACGGCGTTCTCGGCGGCGGGCGTGTCGGCGAGGTCGGCCAGCGCGTAGTCCACGCCGCCGACCTCGGGGGGCTTGCGGTCGAGCACGAGCGGGGTGCCGCCCGCGTCGAGGACCTCCCGGACCGTCGCGGCCCCGAGCCCCGACGACCCGCCACTGATCAGAACCTTCATCGTGCCTCCTCGTTCACCTCGTTCACCGGCTCGCCTCCGAAAGCAGCCGGGTCGTGGAGTAGCCCTCCACGGTGGGCACCAGCACCACCTCGCCGCCGTGGCGGCGTACCACCTCGGCCTCGGGGAGTTCACTGCCCGCGTAGTCGCCGCCCTTGACCCACACGTCGGGGCGCAGCCGTTCGAGCACGGCCGACGGCGACGACTCCTCGAACACCACCACTGCGTCCACACTGGACAGCTCCGCGAGCAGCCGAGCGCGGTCGTCGGCCGTGACGACCGGCCGTCCGGGGCCCTTGAGCCGCCGGACCGACTCGTCGGAGTTGAGGCAGACGACGAGCGCGTCGCCCAGCGACTTCGCGTGCCGCAGCAGGCTCACGTGCCCGGCGTGCAGGAGGTCGAAGCACCCGCCCGTGGCGACGAGCCTGCCGCCGCGCCTGCGTACGGACTCCGCGAGTTCGAACGCCGACCCGTCCTCGCTCGGCGGGAGGCCGTCCTCGCCGCCGTCCCGGGAGCTGTCCCGCGTCGACAGGGCGGCGGCTCCACCGGCGGCGACGAACCTCGACGCGGACTCCACCGCCGAGGCCACGGCGTCGGCGACGTCCGCACCCTCGGCGAGCGCGCTGACGGCCGCGCTCGCGAACCGGTCGCCCGCGCCGCAGGTGTCGAGTTTCTGTCCGGTGAGCGTGGCGCCGTCCGGTACGGGCACGGCCAGCGTGGTCCCGTCCGGGGCGGCGAGCACCGCCCCGCGCGCTCCCACCGTCACCGCCGCGGCCTGACTGCGCCACCGCCGCCGCACCGACACCGCCGCGTCCGCCGGGTCGGCGCACCCGTCCGCGATCGACAGGGCCTCCCGCTCGTTGGGGGTGGCCAGCGTGACCCCCGGCACCGCGGCGGTGCCGCGAGGGTGTGGATCCCACACCACCGGTACCCGCGCGGCGGCCTCGGTGAGCAACCGCCGCATCTCCGGATGTGCCGCGACACCACGGCCGTAGTCGGAGACCAGCACCGCACCGGCCCCCCGGATCGCGCGCCGCACGCGCTCCGGCAGCGGGGCGTGCGCCGCGTGGCCGTCACCGGTGTCCAGACGTGTCACCGACTGCCCGGACGCCCTGACCCGGGTCTTGCGCGCCGTCTCGCCCGACAGCGGCAGCCGCAGCACCTCCACGTCGCGGGCCAGCAGCGCGGCCAGCCTGCGTCCCGTGTCGTCGCTGCCCAGCGCCGTCACGAACAGCACGTCACCCGCGGCGTGCGTGGCGAGCAGCGTCGCCGCGAGCCCGGCACCGCCGGGCCGCACCCACTCGCCGTCCACGTCCACCACCGGCACGGGCGCCTCGGGGCACAGCCGCGTGGCGCTGCCCTCGACGTCGACGTCGAGCAGCGCGTCCCCGACCACCACGAGCGGCCTCATGCGGGCACCCCCAGCGTGCGGTCGAGGTGGGCGCAGAGCGCGTGCACGACCGCGAGGTGCACCTCCTGCACGGTGGCCACGTGGTCGGCGTCCACGGCGACCGCGTCGTCGCACAGCGCGGTGAGCGGATTCGGTTCGGGGCCCGTCAACGCCCAGGTCACCATGCCGAGTTCGTGCGCCACCTTCACGGCGGTGACCACGTTCTGGCTGCGGCCGCTGGTGGACAGGGCGACGAGCACGTCGCCCGGCCTGCCGTGGGCCCGCACCTGCCGTGCGTACAGCTCGTGCTCGCCGTAGTCGTTGACGATCGCCGTGGCGGCCGACGTGTCGGCGTGGAGCGCGATGGCGGACAGGGGTTGCCGGTCGTGACGGAACTTGCCGACGAGTTCGCCGGTGAGGTGTTGTGCCTCGGCCGCACTGCCGCCGTTGCCGCACGCGAGCAGCCTGCCGCCGCCGGTCAGCACCTCGGCGAGCTGCTTCGCCCACGACTCGATGGTCGGCGCCGCGGCGCGCACCCGGTGCAGCGCGCCTTCCAGTGCGCGGAAATGCTCTTCGATCACGACACACCTCCAGTGGGTTTCGTGCCGACGCGCAGCGCGGTGTCGGCACCGTCGTCACCGCGCCCGGTCGTGAGCGCCAGTGCTTCCACGGCCTCGACCACGTCTGCCGCATCGATCGCCAGGCACGGGTGTCCCGGGACCGGGCAGTGCCGGGCCCTGGTGTTCTTGCAGGGTGCGTCCTGGTCTCCCAGCACGACACGGGGCACGCCGTGGGGAGCCCAGCGGGCGCTGGGGACCACGGGTGCGAACAGGGACACCACGGGGGTGCCCACGGCCGCGGCGAGGTGTGCCGGGCCGGTGTTGGGGGCCACCACCACGCGGGCGGCGGCCAGTACGGAGGCGAGTTCGGGAAGTGACGTCGCACCACCGAGGTCGACGACCCGGCCCGAAGCGGCGTCCGAGCCCGACGCGTGGGCGATGCGGGCGGTGAGGTCGCGTTCGGCGCGGGCACCGGTGAGCACCACGCGGTGTCCCGCCCCGGCGAGCGCCGACACCGCCGCAGCGGTCCGCTCCCACGAAGGTTGCCGTGCCGGGACGGAGGCGGCCGGGTGGACCACCACGAACGGGTCCGGACCGGTCAGCGCCCGGGTGTCCGGCAACGGACGTCGGACGGCGAGGGCCCCGTCGTCTCCTTCGGGCAGGGCGAACCCGGCCGCGGTGACGAGCGACAGCGCGCGCTCGGCTTCGGGCGGGTCACCGTCGACGCGGTGCCGCAGATCCAGCAGCGAGCCGGGGTAGTCGTCGCTGATGGCGCCGATCCACGGCACTCCAGCGAGTCGCAGCACAAGCGCCAGCGGCAGCGGGGACTGGTGGAACGAGGTGAGGATGAACGCGGCGTCCAGTCGTAGATCCCGCACCTGCTTGACGAGGGCGTCGACCGAGGCCTCGGTGAGAGCGGGCGGTTCCGGGTCGATCCACGGCGCGCACCACTCCACGACCTCGTCCACACCGGGCAGCAGCTCGGCACCGGCACGGCCGCGGGGCCCGGCGAGCAGCACCACGTGGTCGGCGTGTGCCGCCACGGCCCGGACGGCCGGCCCCGCCAGCAGCACGTCGCCGATGTTGTCGAGACGCGCGACGAGAACCCGGCCCGTCATGTGAGCTCCAACGCGATCCTCGCGGCGGTGGGCAGGTCGGGGGCGACGACCGCGTGGCGGCGCGCCAGCTCCACCTCGTCGGGCAGGGTGCGCGCGGTCGGCACGAGGATCGCCTGTGCACCCGCCGTCAACGCGGCCTCCACATCGGAGCCGATGTCACCGACGACCACGCACCGTCGCACGTCCACGCCGAGCTCCTCGGCTGCCCGCAGCACCATGGCGGGGCGGGGTTTCCGGCACGGACACCCGTCGTCGGGACCGTGGGGGCAGTGCTGCCACGTCTGGAACGGGCCGAGCAGTTCGTCGACGCGGTGGGTGACGGCGCGAAACGCCTCGGCGGTGATGTGGCCGCGGGCCAGTCCGGACTGGTTGCTCACGACACCCACGGGCACCCCCGCGTCGCGCAGCAGCGCCAGCGCGTCGGCCGCCCCGGCCATGGGCCGCACCTTCTCCGGATCGGACAGGTACGGCACGTCCTCGATCAGCGTGTCGTCCCGGTCGAACAGCACCGCGCGACCCCGCCGGACCCGCCACTCGCCCGCGAGGCGGTGGGCGCAGGCCACGGGTGGGATCACGGCGCTCGTCACGGCCATCCGCGCCACCTCACCGGGTGTGCGCGGTCCCGGCGCGATCCGCCGCGTGGCGAACTCCCCGGTCAGCCCGGTCCAGAGCCCGGCGGCCAGCGCCGCCGCCCTCGGCGACCTGGCGGCGGTCAACGCGAGCGCCGACACTCCGGCCAGGGTCGTCAACACGTGCCTGCCGAGCCTGCCGGGTCCCTCACCGGCCTCGTGCCGCCAGTGCGCGCCGTGTTTGGCGCGCATCAACGCGTTGTCGGCGTTGCCGCGTTGCCTGCGCACGCTCGCGAGGAAACCGCCCCGCTTCGGCGGGTGGGTCGTCACGCGGCTGCCCTCGGCGATGCGCCAGCCCGCGCGGCGTACGCGCAGCGCGAGATCGGCGTCCTCCCGGTACGCGCGGGGAAAACGTTCGTCGAATCCGCCGACCTCCACCAGCGCCTGCCGTCGATACGCCATGTCGGCGGTGATCCACCGTGACCGCGTCAGCGCGAGCGTGTCGCGTTCGTCGTCGGTGGGCCTGCGGGTGTCCGGCAGCGGGACGTCGATCCGCGCGACGGAGGCAGCCACGTCGTCGTCGAGTCCGGTGAGGTCGGTGGCCAACCGCGAGGGCCAGTCCCTCGCCGTCAACACGTCGTCGTCGAGGAAGGCGATCCACTCGTCCCGCGCGGCCCGCCAGCCCACGTTGCGCGCGGCGGCCGGGCCTCGCCCACCCGAGGCGAGCACGCGCACGGGCAGGCCGAGTTCCGGCAGGGTCAGCGGCGTGCCGGCCCGGCCCGCGGGCCGGTCGTCGATCACCAGCACCTCGCTGGGCTCGGGGCCTTCGCCGTGTGCGAGTCCCCGCAGCAGTGAGACGAGGTTGTCGCGCCCCGCCGTCGGGATGACGACGGTGTAGGCCGGGGCCCGGTCACGCCGTCGGTTCACGCCGTCCCTCCCTTACGCCATACGGCGAACGGTCCGATGGCGAGCAGGTCCACGGGTGCGGAGCCGAAGCACTCCAACGCGTCCCTGGGGTCGTCGACCATGGGGCGTCCCGCCGTGTTGAGGCTCGTGTTCACCACCGTGGGCAGGCCCGTCCTGCGCTCGAACGCGGACAGCATGCGCGCCAGCAGCGGCTCGTCGGCGGAGTCCACGGTCTGGATCCGCGCCGTACCGTCCACATGGGTCACCGCGGGGATGCGGTCACGCCACCGGGGATCGACGTCGTGCACGAAGAGCATGTACGGACTCGGAATCGGCCCGCGCGAGAACAACTCGGACGCGCGGTCGGCGAGCACCATCGGCGCCACGGGCCGGAACTGCTCGCGGCCCTTCACGTCGTTCAGTCGTTCCAGGTTCTCGGACCTGCCGGGATGGGCGAGCAGCGACCGGTGACCGAGTGCGCGCGGCCCGAACTCCGCGCGACCCTGGAACCACGCCACGATCGCGTCGTCGGCGAGCGCGTCCGCGACCGTCTCGGCGATGTCGTCGCAGCGTTCGTACGGCACCCTGGCGCGGCGCAGCCAGTCCTCCAGCTCGTCGTCGGTCCAGCCTCGGCCGAGGTCGGCCCCGGACATGGGTTCGATCGCCTCACCGAAGTCCGCGGCCAGTTGCAGCGCGGCGCCGAGTGCGGTGCCGGCGTCACCCGCCGCGGGCTGCACCCAGACGCGTTCGAACGGGCCTTCGTCGTACAGACGGGTGTTGGCCACGCAGTTGAGCGCGGTACCTCCGGCCATGGCGAGGTCGGTGTGGCCGGTGCGCTCGTGCAGCCACCGGGCGAGGTCGAGCAGCACCTCCTCGGTCACCTTCTGCACGCTGGCGGCCAGATCGGCGTGCTCGGGAAGGAACTCACCGTCGCGGTGCCGAGCCGGGGCGAAACGCTCCCACTCCACCGGTTCGGTGCGGAACCCCCCGTCGCCGGTGGAGAAGACCAGCTCGCGCAGTTCGGGCAGGAAGCGTGGCGTGCCGTAGGAGGCGAGTGCCATGACCTTGTACTCGTCGCTGGACCGCTGGAAACCGAGGTGTGCCGTGAAGTCCTCGTAGGTGAGTCCGAGAGAGTGCGGAAGGCTCTGGTGGGCCAGCTCCAGGAACTTGCCGTCGCGGTACTCGCCGAGCACCGACGACTCGGCCTCGCCCCGGCCGTCCGAGGTGAGCACCGCGCAGTCACCGAACGGTGCGGCCAGCGCCGCGGAGGCGGCGTGCGCGACGTGGTGCCGGACGAACCGGACGATGCTCGGATCCAGCCCGGGCAACGCCGTCTTCAGGAACGCCGGTGCTCGCCGGGCGTAGAGCGTGCGCAGTTTCTCCCAGCCTCCGGCGTCCACGCCGCCGAGGGACTCGTCGACGAGCGTGGGATCGTAGGAGTACGCGACGGCGTCGAGTTCGGACGCGTCGAGCCCGGCCTGCCGCAGGCACCACGCCGCCGACTTCTCCGGTAACTCCCATGTGGAGAACGGAACAGGCGGTTTGCCGTGCTTGCGGCGGGTGAACCTCTCCTCCTCCGCGGCGGCGACGATCCGGCCGTCCACGACGATCGCGGCCGCGGGATCGTGAAAAACGGCGTTGATTCCGAGTATCCGCACTCGTGCACACCTCCCGGATCGGGTGGAGTCGCTGTCGCGACCCGCACTATGTCGCTACCCGCTGAAGCGACGCCTAAACGGGTGCACGGCAAAACCCCAGGACGTCGCTACGGAAGGTGAGCGAGAGCGGTCACCCGGAGTCATTCAGGCGCGGCTCGTCCTCGCGGTCGCGCCGGGGTGCCGGGCGAACCAGGCGACGGTGCGGTTCAGACCTTCCCGAAGACCGGTTTCCGGCTCCCAGCCGAGCTTCGTGCGGGCGAGCGTGATGTCCGGGCAGCGACGGCGGGGATCGTCGACGGCACCGGGTACGGACGTGATCGCCGAGGCGGTCCCCGTGATGGCGCGGACCTCCTCGGCGAGGTGCCGAACCGTCAGCTCGTGCGGGTTGCCGATGTTCACGGGCCCGGTGAGATCGCTGCGCCACAGGGCGAGCAGCCCCGACACCGTGTCGTCGACATAGCACACCGAGCGGGTCTGCGTTCCCGTGCCGGCCACGGTGAGGGGTGCCCCGGAGAGCGCCTGGGTGATGAAGTTCGGGATCATTCGCCCGTCGTCGCCGCGCATGCGCGGGCCGTAGGTGTTGAAGATGCGCGCGATGGCCACGTCGGTGCCCCGCTGTCGGTGGTAGGCCATGGTGAGGGCCTCGGCGTAGCGCTTGGCCTCGTCGTACACGCTGCGCGGACCGATGGGGTTGACGTTGCCCCAGTAGCTCTCGTTCTGCGGGTGCTCGGCAGGGTCGCCGTACACCTCGCTCGTGGACGTGAGCAGGAACCTCGCTCCGTGCCGGGTGGCGAGTTCGAGTGCGTTCTCGGTACCGACCGCGCCCACGCGCAGCGTCTCGATGGGCAGGCGCTGGTAGTCCTTGGGGGACGCCGGGGAAGCGAGGTGCAGCACGGAGCCCGGTGCGGGCATTTCGGGCCATTCCGACAGTGGGCGGGTCACGTCGAGTTCGACGAGTCGGAACCCGGCGTTGTGGCGTAGCGCGGAGACGTTGTCCACGCTGCCCGTCACGAGACTGTCCACACAGGTCACTCGGTATCCGCTGCGCAGAAGTCGTTCGCACACATGGGATCCGACGAAACCCGCACCACCGATGACGACCACGTGTTCACCTGCGGAAACCATGCCGGATCGGTTACCCTGGAGGTCCGGTGTGAAACGCTCCGCCAGCGGGTACAGGTCGGAGCATGCGCGTGCTGGTGACCGGATGGCCGAGTTTCCTCCATGGTGAGGCGACCGCGGGGGACGTGTTGAGCATGCGACGCGTCGCCGACGCCCTCGAAGGGGCCGGCATCGGCGTGGACACGGCGTGGAGCCCCGGCCTGCGGCCGGGCGCACTGCATCTCGACGACGCGGACCCGGAACGCTACACCCATCTCGTTTTCGTGTGCGGGCCCGCGCACGGGGAGCAGGTGGAGTGGCTCCACCGTCGGTACGCGGTGTGCCGACGGATCGCGGTGGGGGTGTCGGTGATCGACCCCCGGAACCCCGCCGCGGCCGGGTTCCACCGCATTCTCGCCCGGGACGGGCTGGGGGAGGCGCAGCCGGACCTCTCCTACGCAGCGCACATCGACACGGTGCCGGTGGTGGGCATCATGCTCGCGCCGGGACAGCACGAGTACGGCGGGCGCCGCAGACACGAGCAGGTGCACAAGACGTTGCTGAACTGGGTCACCGGCCTCGACTGCGCGCGGGTGAGCCTCGACACGCGGCTCGACAGCACGGACTGGCGGCACTGCGCCACACCGGACCAGTTCCTGTCCCTGGTGGCGCGGCTGGACGTCGTGTTGACCACGCGCATGCACGGGCTGGTGCTCGCGTTGCGGTCCGGTGTGCCCGCCGTCGCCGTGGACCCGGTGGCAGGCGGCGGGAAGGTGACGGCCCAGGGCGAGGCACTGGGCTGGCCCGCCGTGATCGGTGCCGAAGAACTCGACACCGACAGGTTGGACCGGTGGTGGCGCTGGTGCCTGTCGAACCCGGGTGGCGAGGGGGTGCGTACCCCGCCGGGCGGGCAGGGCACGCTCGTCGCGGAACTCCTGGGCGAGGTGCTCCGATGAGGACGACGGTGGTGATCGCCACGCGGGACCGCGCGGACGACCTCGCCAACACGCTGAAACACCTGCGGGCGCTGAAGCCCACCCCGCCGGTCATCGTGGTGGACAACGGGTCGTCCGACGACACGGCCACGCGGGTGCACGAGGACTTCCCGGAGGTGCGGCTCGTCCGGCTCCCGGAGAACGTGGGCATGGCGGCACGCAACCTGGGCGTGGAGGCGGCCGACACCCCGTACGTGGCGTTCTGCGACGACGACTCCTGGTGGGCGCAGGGGTCGCTGTCCCAGGCCGAGGTGCTGTTCGACGCCTACCCCCGGGTCGGGCTCGTGGCGGCCACGACGCTGGTGGGCCCGGAATGCCGCCGCGACCCCGTGTGCGAGGCGATGGCCCACAGCCCGCTGGGCACCGCACCCGACCTGCCTGGCCCCAGGGTGCTGGGCTTCCTCGCGTGCTCCGCGGTGGTGCGGCGCAGCGCGTTCCTCGACGCCGGGGGTTTCAACCCGCTGCTGCACTTCGGAGCCGAGGAGAAGCTGCTCGCCTACGACCTCGCCGCCCGGGGCTGGGAGCTGTGCTATGTCGACCGGCTGTACGCGCACCACCATCCGTCGGCGATCCGACCGTCCGCGGCCTGGCGACGGCGGATCGAGCGGCGGAACAACGTGCTCATCACGTGGATGCGCCGCCCGCTGGGCGACTGCGCGCGCACGGCAGGCACGCTGCTTCGCGATCCCGTCGCGGCGGCGGGAGCGCTCCGCAGGCTGCCGAGGGCACTGGCGGACCGCCGCCCACTTCCCGACCACGTCGAACAGCGGATCAGGGAGCTCGCATGAACCGCGTCAGCGTCGTGATGATCACCCACAACCGTCGTGACGAGGCGCTGCGGACGCTGGAGGCGATGACGTCGCTGCCCGACGCCGCGCCGATCGTGGTCGCCGACAACGCCTCGACCGACGGCACCGCCGACGCGATCGCCACCGTGTTCCCGCACGTGTCGTTGTTGAGGTGCGACCGCAATCTCGGAGCCCTCGCCCGTAACCTCGCCGTGCGCCAGATCCAGACACCGTACGTGGCGTTCTGCGACGACGACACCCGGTGGCAGCCGGGCGCGCTCACGCGGGCGGCGGAGTTGCTCGACACCTACCCCGGCCTGGCGTCGGTGACGGGCCGCTGCCTCGTGGAACCGGATCTGGTGGAGGACCCGATCACTCCCGAGCTGCGGGACTCCCCGGTTCGAGGGCCGGACTGGCTTCCCGGGCCCGCGCTGCTCGGTGTGATGGCGGGACTGACGACCTTCCGGGTGGAGGCGTTCCGGCAGGTGGGCGGGTTCTCGCCGCGCATGTGGCTCGGCGGGGAGGAGGAGCTGCTCGCCATCGACCTCGCCGCACACGGGTGGTGGATGTGCTGGGACCCCGACATCGTGATCCACCATGCGCCGTCACGGCAGCGCGACCCGCGACGGCGCCGCCAGCTCGGCATCCGTAACACGCTGTGGACGCTGTGGCTGCGCAGACCCGCCCGGTCGGCGGCACGGCGCACCGTCGACGTGCTGCGTTCCGCGCCCAGGGACGCCGCCACCCTCGGCGCTGTGGCCGAGGCGGTGCGGGGGCTGCCGTGGGTGCTGTCCGAACGCCGGGTGGTGCCACCGTCGGTGGAGGAGGGACTGCGGTCGCTGGAGGACTCCCAACGACGCTCCACCGCTCGGCGCTACGTCGGATGACGGGTTGACGAACCGCTCCACCGGGTAGGCCGGGGAGCGAGAACGAACCGCCGCCGAGAGGGAGTGTGTCGATGACCGGCTTCTTCGCCGAACCCGGGCCAAGCCCGTTCGACCAGCTACTCGCCCAGTTCTTCGGCAACGCGATGCCGGGGCGGCGTCCCCACGCCGTGGGGATCACGCGCCTGATGAGCGAGCAGGCGCTCGCGCTGGTTTCCGCGGCCGTGCGCCAGGTCGGTGAATGGCGGCAGAGTGAACTCGACTCCACCCATCTGTTGTGGGCGGCGACCCGGGTGCCCGGAAGCCGGGAGCTGCTGCAGCGTGCGGGCGCGAACCCCGACGCGCTGGCCGAGCGTGTGGAGCGGGAGGCGGCCGAGCGCCGGTCGCCGCAGGCCACGCCCGTGCTCACCCCCGGCGCCAAACGCACCCTGCTCGACGCGCACCAGATCTCGCGGGGACTGCGGTCGTCCTACATCGGCCCCGAGCACATCCTGCTGGCGCTGGTGGCGAACCCCGACTCGCGCGCGGGACTGCTGCTGTCGGAGGCGGGAGTGACCCCGGAGGCCATGCAGCGGGCGATCTCCGGGCCGGAGAGCTCGCCGCGCCCCACCCGCCACGAACCCCAGCAGCAGGAGCAGGTCAGCGAGACGCCCACGCTCGACGCGTACGGGCGCGACCTCACCGCCATGGCGCGCAACGGGGAGATCGACCCCGTGGTGGGTCGTGACGACGAGATCGAGCAGACCATCGAGGTGCTCTCGCGGCGCACGAAGAACAACCCCGTCCTCATCGGCGAGGCCGGTGTCGGCAAGACGGCCATCGTGGAGGGACTCGCGCAGCGCGTCGTCGACGGCAACGTGCCCGACTCGATGGCCGACCGCCGCGTGGTGCAGCTCGACATCGCCGCGATGGTCGCGGGCACGCGCTACCGCGGGGACTTCGAGGAGCGCATGACGAAGCTGCTCGACGAGCTACGCCAGAACCAGGGCAAACTCATCGTGTTCATCGACGAACTGCACACCGTGGTGGGTGCGGGGGCGTCGGAGGGCTCGATGGGCGCGAGCAACATGCTGAAGCCCGCGCTCGCGAGGGGCGAGCTGCACATCGTCGGCGCGACGACCCTGGACGAGTACCGCGAGAACATCGAGAACGACCCGGCGTTCGAGCGTCGCTTCCAGCCCATCCTCGTGCCCGAGCCGAACGTGGAAGACACGCTGGCGATCCTCCACGGGCTGCGCGACCAGTACGAGGCGCACCACCAGGTGCGGTTCACCGACGAGGCGCTGAACGCGGCGGCCACGCTGTCCGACCGCTACATCACCGACCGGTACCTGCCGGACAAGGCCATCGACCTCGTCGACCAGGCGGGCGCACGGGTGCGGATGCGTTCCGGGCGCTGGCCCGAGCGGCTGCGCGACATGGAGTCGCGGCTCGAACAACTGTGCCGCGACCGCGACCAGGCGGTGAGCGAGGAACACTACGAGCGCGCGTCCGCGTTGCGCGACGAGATCCACGACCTGCGCAGCCGGATCGAGGAGCAGCGCAGGGAGGACCGGCCCGCCGAGGCGCCCGACGTCACGGCCACCGACATCGCCGAGGTCGTCTCGCGCAGCACGGGCATCCCCGTGGCGCAGTTGACGCAGGAGGAACGCGAACGGCTGCTGAACCTGGAGGAACACCTGCACGGGCGGGTCGTGGGCCAGGACGAGGCGGTGGCCGCCGTGGCGGAGTCCGTACGTCGGGCCAGGGCCGGGCTCGCCGAACCCGGAAGGCCGTCGGGGAGCTTCCTGTTCCTCGGGCCCACGGGCGTCGGCAAGACCGAACTCGCGCGGGCGCTGGCCGAGGCTCTGTTCGGCAGCGAGGAGAGCATGATCCGGCTCGACATGTCCGAGTACGGCGAGCGGCACACCGTCAGCAGGCTCGTCGGCGCGCCCCCCGGCTACGTCGGGTACGAGGAAGCCGGGCAGCTCACCGAGGCCGTGCGCCGGCGACCGTACTCGGTGGTGCTGCTCGACGAGATCGAGAAGGCGCACCAGGACGTGTTCAACATGCTGTTGCAGGTCCTGGAGGACGGCCGTCTCACCGACGGGCGGGGCCGTACGGTGAACTTCACCAACACGGTCCTCATCATGACCAGCAACATCGGTTCCGAACTCGTGCTGAGCGGTACGCAGGGCGCACTGGGGTTCGCCCCCCAGGACGAGAGCGAGACGGAAAGCCCGCTACGCCAGCGCCTGATGCGCAGGCTGCGGGACAACTTCCGGCCGGAGTTCCTCAACCGCATCGACGAGATCATCGTCTTCCGCAAGCTGTCGCCCGAACAGCTCCAGCAGATCACCACACTGCTGCTGGGGGAGACGACACGCAAGGCGCACGCCCAGGGCGTGGACGTCGAGTTCACCCCGGAGGCCGTGCAGTGGCTCTCGGAGGCTGGCTACCAGCCGGAGTACGGGGCCCGCCCACTGCGCCGGACCATCCAGCGGGAGGTCGACAACGTGCTCTCCCGGATGTTGTTGAAGGGCGATCTCCACTCCGGTTCCCGCGTCGACGTGACGGTGCGGGACGGCGCGTTGTCCTTCGACGTCACCGTCCCGGTGGGCTCCTGAGCGGTGCGAAGAAGGGGGACCGGCGCTCGTGGCCGGTCCCCCTTTCCCGTCGCTACCCTCTCACCCCGTCTCCTCGCTGAGCGCTGCCGCGGGCACCACGCGTTCGTAGACGCGGAAGGTGTCGGTGGCGATGCGGTCCCACGAGTACCGGCACCGGGCGCGATCGGAGCCGGCGATGCCGTAGGCGTCGCGCAGCGCGGCGTCGGAGAGCAGCTTGCGCACGGCCGCGGCCACCGCGTCGGGCCGCCTCGGCGGCACGTGCACACCCGTCACCCCGTCCACCACGCTGTCGGTGAGCCCACCGACCGCCGCGGCCACCACGGGCACGCCGCAGGCCATCGCCTCCAGCGGCACGATGCCGAACGGCTCGTACCACGGCGTGCACACCACCACGTCGGCCGAACGCAGCAACGCGGGCACGTCGGCCCTGGCGATCTGCCCTGTCAACCGCACGCGGTCGGCCACTCCCAGCTCGGAGGCGAACCGCAGCAGGCGCTGTGCCTCCGGGTCCTCGGCCAGCCTGCCCTCCTGAGGGCCGCCCGCGATGACCAGCTCCACCTCGGGCAGGGAACGCAGCGCCGCGATGGCGACGTCGAAGCCCTTGCGCGGCACCAGCCTGCCCACCGAGACGACGCGGTACCGGTGGTCCCGGGGTTCTGCGGGGCCCTGGGGGGTGAAGCGCTCCAGGTCCACCCCACAGGGGACCACCGACATGCGTGACCTCGGCAGCCCCATCCGCACCAGCTCGAACACCTCGTCCGAGCACGTCGCCGCCACCCGGGACGCGTGCCTGCCGATGAGCCGTTCCAAGCCGATCCGTTCGGCGGGGCTCGTGTCGTGCGCGCCCTGGTGCCGACGCTTGACCACGCCGAGCGCGTGGAAAGTCTGCACCACCGGGACGTCGAGCGGACGCGCCGCCATCAGCGAGGCCAGCCCTGACATCCAGAAGTGGGCGTGGACGACGTCCGGGCGGTCCGCCTCCCAGTGAGAGCTCAGAAACCGGGTGAACTCGCCCATGTGCGGCAGCAGTTCGTCCTTCGGTACGTACCGGGGCGGGCCCGCGGGTACGTGCACCACGCGGTAGCCGCCGGGCATGGTGACCTCGTCGGGCTGCTTTTCGTCGTCCCGGCGGGTGTAGACGGTCACCTCGTGTCCCGCCCTGGTCAGGCCCGCGGACAGCTCGGCGACGTGCACGTTCTGTCCCCCGGCGTCGACCTCACCCAGTGCCGCCAGTGGGCTGGCGTGCTCGGAAACCATCGAGATCTTCATCGTGCCTCCTGCGAGGGGTTCAGGGCGCGAGCGATTCGAGCAGGACGTCCCAGCGGCGCAGGAACGCGTCGAGACCGAAGTGCGCCAGGGCGTACTCGCGTGCCGACTTGCCCATGCGCGTGGCCAGTTCCGGGTCGGCGCAGAGGGTCGACACCGCCGAGGCGAGGTCGGTGACGTCCGTGGACACGAGTCCCGCGTCGGACGGCACCGCCGTGGCCGCCTCGGTCGAGGCGACCGCGACCACGGGCATACCGAGCTGCATGGCTTCCAGCAGGGACAGCCCCAGTGAGGTCCACCGTGCGGTGTGCACGTAGACGCGCCTGCGTGCCATGTCGGTGTGCAGTGCTTCGTGGGAGAGATCGCCGACCGGGGTCACCCCGTCGACGGCGACGTTTTCCACCCCGATCCCGTAGAGGTCGACCGGTGCGGCGCGAGCGAACACGGGCAGCAGGTCGGTGCCCACCACGCGGCCTCGCCGCACCGGTTCGTTGATGAGCACGGCGGCGCGGGGAAGTTCGCCGGTGTAGCGGTGTCCGGGGTCGACGATGCCGTGGTCGATCACCGTCGTGGGGGCGATCCCGTTGTCCCACATCAGCTCGTTGTAGTGGGTCACGTGCACGACGGGGATGCCGTCCTGGTCGGCCATCGGGTGCCGGGTGGTGGCCGCGTGCTCCCGAGGGGTGTTGTGCTCGACGTAGACGGCGGGTACGTCCACGCCAGGGGTGCGCCCCAGCCACCGGTGGGTGAGCTCGATCTCCTCGGGTCGCTGGAGTACCACGGCGTCGACGTCCTGTTCACGCAGGTCGTCGGGGCTCACCTCCACCGCGGAGGTGGGCCAGTTCCGCCCGCAGCGTCCCCTGCCCCACGGCCCGCGATCGTCCACAGTGGGCAGTAAGTAAGTGTGTTTTCCTTGAACGAACGCGGTTGTCCACGAACCGTGGACATGCCACACCAGGACTTTCATGCCACCGAAGTTGCCCGGACGCCTGCTGGGCTAAACCGTCCGTAGCGCGGCCGGTCGTGGGGTGGTGACCCTGCGTAGAGGATGTTCCGGCACCCGTCACGTGGCGTGTCCGGTCGCCGCACCGCCCCGCGACGGCACCACGCTGATCAGCAGGCCCAGCACCGCTGTCACCCCGTACAGACACACGTTCGCCACGTGCACGTTAGCGAGATTGCCCAGGGGCGAGACGGTTATGGCCAGCATGCTGTAGGCGAAGATCCCGGCGAAGCCGAAGAAACTCAGCCAGCCGAACGCGCGTGCGGTCGCCTCGGTGTGCGCGGCCGCCACCCCCAGCGCGCCCACCCCCGTGTGTCCGATGTTGAGCAGGCCGCTGATCCCGAACACCCACACGGTACGGGAAGGGTCGTAACCCATGTCGGAGCCGACCAGCGCGAACCCGGAGATACCGAGCACCAGGTAGGCCAGGCCGATGACGAGCACCGTGAGGCGCAGCGCCGCCGCAGGCGGATGCGCTCTTTCCGAACCTCTCATGTCCTGCCCCCTCTCGGCGTCGCGGACCTCGCCGCGCGTGGCGGGTGGGCGTTACCGGGCGATGCGGTGGGCGGCCTGCTTCGCGAAGTCGATGTGAACCACCCGGTCCATGTCCCGTTGCGGGTCGAAGTCGTAGCGCCACGCCGACAGGAAGTCGGTGACCGTGCCCAGCATCTGCCATCCGAGGGAGTGCTTGCTCGGCACACCACCGGAGACCGTCGTCGCGGACACCTCGGCGCGCAGGGTGCCGAACACGACGGACAACCGGCAGGTCAACAGCGCCCCCGGCACGGAGGCGTGGACGAGACTCGCGCACGCCTCGTCGACCGCGAGGACGATGTCGGTGACCTCGTCGGGGCCGAATCCCTCGCGCTCGGCCACTCCCTGTGCCATCATGCGGACCGTCGCCAGATGTCGAGGATCGGCGGGAACTCGCAGTTCCATCGGTCCGTGGCACCTCTGACCGAACCAGTCCACCAGCTCACGTCTTCCCATGATGTGGCCGGGGTACCCGTCGAGCGGGTGTCCACACTCACCCGAGTGGGACCACGGTCGTTCGGCCTTTCGAGGCCTTCTCCGGTGAGCGTCGCCGGAGGTTTGTGCCAGCTCCCTTCGGGGCACACGGTGACCACCGTCGAGCGGTCACCGGTGCGTGAGTGCCGCGTGTACACGACGAATGGGAGGAAGCCGTGGTGTACGACGAACAGCGTGACGCCGTGGGCGAGCGCTCGGTGGCGCAGCTCGTCAACGACCTCTCCGCACAGGTGAGCAGGCTCGTCCGCGACGAGATGAAACTCGCCCGGGCCGAGATGCAGACGAAGGGCAAGCGGTTCGGGATCGGCGCGGGAATGGCCGGAGCGGGCGGGTTGCTGGCCTTCTTCGGGACGGCGGTGCTCGTCGCCGCTGCCGTGCTGGCGCTCGCGCTCGTGCTGCCCGCGTGGGCGGCGGCCCTGGTGGTCGGCGGCGCGTTGCTGTTGTTGGCCGGGCTGCTCGCGCTCCTCGGCAGGAACCAGGTGCAGAAGGCGACACCACCCATGCCGAGGGAGTCCATCGAGAGCGTGCGCAAGGACATCGACACCGTGAAGGAGAGGATGCGGCAATGAGTTCGTCGACCTCGTCGACCTCCTCGTCGAGCTCGCCGGACGACGAGTTCCCGCAGACGGTGGAGCAGGCGCGCACGGACATCGAACTCACGAGGCAGGAGCTGGGTGAGACCGCGAGGGAACTCATGAACCGGCTCAACGTGGGGGAACGCGCCAAGGAGCAGTTCCACGACCGCTCACAGGTCGTGCTGCGTGTCCTGCGGGCCAACCCCGTCTTCGTGGCGGCGGGCGGGGCGGCCGTCGCGGCCCTCTTCGGCGGCCTGCTCACGTGGAGGCTGAAGCGGTGAAGGTGTTGTACCGCCCACTCAGCCTGCTGGTCAGCGTGGGCGGTGGCCTCCTGGCGAGCGCGGTGTTCAGGCAGTTGTGGCGGCGGGTGACCGGGGATTCCAGGGCGCCCAAAGCCACCGACCGTAACTTCAAGGCGTGGCAGGTCGTGGCGGCCGCCGCTGCTCAGGGAGCCGTGGTGGGAGCAGTGAAGGCAGCGGTCGACCGGGCCGGTGCCGCGGGATACGAGAAGGCGACCGGTGCCTGGCCGGGGAACGAGTAAACGCATGTTGCTGGTGCGGCCACCAGGGGTGTACCGCCCCCAGGACGACACCGACCTGCTGTCCGAGGCGCTCACCGCGGTGACGCTGCCGCCTGGTGCGAGAGCGCTCGACGTGGGTACGGGAACGGGAGCGCTGGCCGTCGCGGCGGCGCGTGCGGGGGCGGCCGAGGTCACCGCGCTCGACGTGTCGCGGCGGGCGCTCGTGGCGGCGTGGCTCAACGCGCGCGTGCGGCGGCTTCCCGTACGGGTGTGCCGGGCCGACGTCTCGTCGGCACCGCCGCCGGGGCCGTTCGACCTCGTGCTCGCCAACCCGCCGTACGTGCCGTGGCCGGGTGGCGGGCGAACGTCACCCCGCTGGGACGCCGGCCGTGACGGGCGCGCGGTCATCGATCCGCTCTGCGCGGCGGTTCCCGGCCTGCTGTCCGAACGGGGCTGTCTGCTGCTCGTGCAGTCGTCGCTGTCCGGCGTGGAGGAGACGCTCACGGCACTCGGTGAGGGTGGGTTGAAGACGTCGGTCGTGGCCCGCCGTCCGGTGCCGTTCGGACCCGTGCTGCGGGGCCGGGCGCGCTACCTGGAACGGCGTGGGCTGATCGGCGAGGGGCAACGTGAGGAAGAGTTGGTGGTCATCCGTGCCGATCGAACCGAACGGACCGACTGAGTGGTCCCCCACGCGGTCGAGGAGGTCCCAGCCCCGCCGCGTCACCGTGGTGCCCGGAGGGCCCGTGCTGATCGAGGGGCCCGTCGAGTTGCAGCTCGACGACGGCACGACCGTGGTCTCGGACCGGTTCCAGGTCGCCGTGTGCGCCTGCCGCCGCAGCAGGAACTACCCGTTCTGCGACGCCAGCCACCGCCGCAAGCGGCGCTGAATTCCGCTTGCGGCGGTGTTCGGTCCGTTGTTCGATCGTTCAGCCGTCGTGCGGTGGAAGCCGCAACGCGCTGCGACCTTCCTGCCAGTGCGACAGCGTGTGGTCGGTGAGGTGGGACTCGAGCAACTCCGTCGCCTGGATACCGAACACGACGTCGGCGGCCAGCTCCGGCTCGCGCGCCAGCAGGTCGCCGATCACCTCGCGCCGCATCACCTGCTCGTGCACCGCGTCGGCCTCGACGTGCTCACTGAAGAAGAACCGGCACGCCTCCGGGGCGCCGAGCCGGTCGAGGGCCTGCACCATGCGGCGGGCACTCGGGGCCGTGCTGATCTCGGCCGCGGCGAAGTGCCCCACGAGCGCGCCACGCAGCGAACGGTGGAGGCCGAACATCGACATCAGGTTCACCGTGGCGAACGCCTGCGGCGGAACGTGTTCGGCGTAGCCGAGGTAGTCGGAACGCAGTCCCGCGGCCTCCAGCAGGTCGGCGTAGAGCCGTGAGTGCATGCGGTCGTATCGACCGCCGCCGAACTCGTCGAACTCCACGGCGACCAGGGCTGCCTTGGCCTGCCCGCGCAGCCGTGGGATGACCCACGCGTGCGGGTCGGCCTCCTTGAGGTGGTAGATCGAGCGCATCGCGAGGTACTCGCGCATCTGCGGCCAGGTGCCCTCGTCCTGCAACCAGTGGCTCAGCCCCGTCCCGTGGACGGGTTCGGTGAGCAGTTCGTCGAGGGCGGCGGCGACGTCGCGGTCACGACCCCCGCCGGGCACGTCCGCACGCAGGGCCGCGAGAAACCGTTGCTCCAGCGCCGTGCGCAGGCGCAGCAGGTCGGGGTCCCACTCCCAGTCGGGGGAGACGTCGGCGAAGCCTCGGTAGTGCAGTTCGTAGCACGTCTGCAACGCGAGGTGCAGATCGTCACCGTAGGGGTCGGGGCTGCCGATGTCCGTCGGCAGGTGGTGTGGGCCGCCGGGTCTGCCGCGCAGAGCCGTCACCACGGCCTCCGACAGCGGTCCCCGGGGCAGCGGTAACGGCGCCACGGGGGCCGGTTCGGGTACGGATGCCTCGGGTCGCGCACTCACACTCGTACTCACACGAGCGGGCTACCCGAGCGGACTGCGGGATACACCGGACCGGAACCGCGCCGCACGGGCCCTTGGTGGTCGTGACGCGGCAGCCGTCCTGACCGGCGTCACCAGCAGCCCGGCCACCACCAGGGCGAACACCCCTCGTCCTCTTCGTCCTCCTCGTCCTCGCCGGGCGGGGTGGTGGTCGGCGGGGTGCTCGTCGACGGCCGGGAACTCGTCGGACCGGGAGTGCCGGTGTCGGACGGGCCGGGCGAGGTGGTGTCGTCGGTGTCCTCGTCGTTCTCGTCGCCCCGGTCGTTCTCGTCCTCGTCGCGGTCGTCGTCGGGAGTGTCGTCCTCGTCGGAGTCTCCGGGGTCGTCGGCCGGGTCGTCGAGGGAGCCGCCGTCCTCGCCGGTGGTGCCGTCCTGCGGAGCGGACGTGTCTCCGTCCTGGGACAGGTCCGTGACGTCGGTGACGACGACGCGGTCGTCGTCCGTCGTGGGGGCCACGTCGCCCGTGGTGGGGTAGAGCTCGGTGTTGTCGGGGTCGATGACCACGATGCGGTCACCGCGGTCGTCCGCGCGCCGGACGCCGTCGTCCGGTACGAGGTTCACCGCGACGGCCGCGACGACACAGCCCACGACCACGGCCCCCATCACCGCGAGCATGCGCATCCGCGACCGCGGCCCCGGCGGAGTTCGATCGTTCCAGTCGTCGTCGTCGGAGAGCCGGGCCACCGACACATCGTTGTCCACGTCTGAGCCCTTCAGGACCGGGAACAGCCGAGCTGAGCTGTCTCACAGTAGATCATCACGAGCTGTTGCCACCGATAGGGATTGTGACGGAATGTGCGCGCGATGTGGCACAATGGCCCGTTTCGTCGGCCGTCGATCACGGAGTGCGACAACAGTGGTCACGGACCGCGTCGACTGGTGAGGTGCGGCGCAGTCAGTCCACAGTGTCCTCTGGGTCCTCTGGGTCCTCTGGGGCCCCGGCGTCCCCTGGGGGTTCTGGTGTCCTGTCAGTGTTCCCGATGTGTGTTCAGGAACTTGACGAGGTGGTCGTCGAACTCGACCTCTCGTTCCAGGTTCGGCAGATGTCCGACACCGTCCAGCACGACGAGCTGCGAGTCCGGGACTCGCTCGTGGATCAGCTCGGCCTCCGCGACGGGCGTGTAGGTGTCCTCGGTGCCGACGACGACGAGTGTGGGCACGGTGATGTGGCCGAGGAGAGCCACGTAGTCCTGTCGGTCGGCGCGGCCCCGCAGCGCGGCCGCGGCTCCCTCGGGCGGCGTCGCACGCATCATCCGCAGCACGTGTTTCGCCGTGGCAGGCAACGTTCGGATGCTCTCGGCGCTCAGCATCCGCGGCAACAGTTCGGCCGGGAGCGTGGCCATTCCCTCCCGTGTCAGTCGCTCGGCCGTGGTCAGCCGTGTCTTCCGTTGTTCGGCGGTGTCGGCGCGGGCGGAGGTCGCGGCGAGCAGCAGGGCTTCGATCCGGTCGCCGAGGTGCCGGTAGCACTCCATCGCGAGTTGCCCGCCCATCGACAGTCCACCGAGGACGAACGTGGTGATCCCGACGTGGTCGAGCAGGGCGGTGAGGTCCTCCGCGTAGCGCTCGAACGGCGTCACCGTCGCCGAGCCCGGAGTGTCGGGAATTCGGCTCGTGCCGTACCCGCGGAGATCGGGCACGACCACCCGGAATCCCTCCTCGGCGAGGCGATGGACCTGTGGGCGCCACAGGGTGCGGTCGAACGGGTGGCCGTGCAACAGGACGACGGGGGCGCCGTGGCCGACGTCGTCGTAGCCGAGGGTCATGTCAGGCAGGGGAAGTGAGGGCATGATTCGACGCTATCGAGTTCAATCGATCGGTTCAATGACAACATTGAACTCGGTGCAATAATGCGCGTATGCGTGACTACCGTTCCCTCGCCGACGCCGTGGCCGCGGACATCGCAGCCGGACGCCTCCGGCCGGGCGAACGGCTGCCCACCCAACGCCGGTTCGCGCGCACCCACGGCATCGCGGTCTCCACGGCGGCCCGGGTCTACCAGGAACTCACCCGCCGCGGACTCGTCGTGGGCGAGGTCGGGCGGGGAACGTACGTGCGGGCGGCCCGCGTCCGGCCCGAGCCCGCGCTGGCCGAACCTGGCTCCGCCACCGTGGACCTGGAACTCAACATCTCCCTGCCGCCCGGGTTGCCCGACTCGCTCGATACGCTCCGGCCGGGGTTCGAACGCCTCTTGCGCGCCGACGTGCTCGCCGAGGCCCTGCGCCCGAAGGCGACATCGGGAACGGCCGCCGCCCGCGTCGCCGCGGCGACCGTGCTCGCGAGGTCGGGCTGGGCGCCCGACCCGGCGACGGTGGCGTTCGCGGGCAACGGGAGGCAGGCCATCGCGGCAGCGGTGTCCGCGCTCGTGGACGTCGGCGGCAGGCTCGGCGTCGAGGCGTTGACCTATCCCGTCGTGAAGGGCATCGCCGCGCGCCTCGGCGTGACGCTCGTGCCGCTGCCCGTGGACGAGCAGGGGCTCGTGCCCGAGGCCGTTCGCGAGACCCGGCCCGACGCCGTGTACGTGCAGCCGACCCTGCACAACCCGCTCGGCGTCACGATGCCGGAGTCCCGCCGGCAGGAGCTGGCCGAAGTGCTGCGGGAACTCGGCATCGGCGCGGTCGAGGACACCATCTACGCGTTCCTGCGCGACGAGGTGCCACTGGCCGCGTACGCGCCCGAGCGCACGGTCCTGGTGGACAGTCTGTCGAAGCGGTTCTCGCCCGGCCTCACCCTCGGCTTCCTGGTGGTGCCCCCCGAGCTGACGGGACGGGTGGCGGCGGCGTTGCGGTCCGGGGGATGGGCGGCTGCGGGGTTCACGCTGGTCGCGGCGACCCACTGGATCGAGGACGGCACCGTGGCCTCAGTGCAGGAGCGTAAGCGTGCCGACGCGGTGCGACGGGCAGGCATCGTCCGACGTGGACTCGACGGGTTCGAGGTGCGCGGCGACCCGGGTGCCTACCACTGCTGGTGGGAACTGCCGCAACCGTGGCGGGCCGACACGTTCGTCGCGGCGGCGGCCCGGCGGGGCATCGCGGTGAGCCCCTCGGGGGCCTTCGCGGTCGGAGCTGCCCACGCTCCCACCGCGGTGCGGCTGGCGCTCGCGGGCCCCGATCCGTCCACACTGGAAACCGCGATCAGCGTGCTGGCGAGCCTCGCGCGGGCCACGCCGGAGGACGCGCGCCTGGAATGACCCGGAGCCGTTTCACGACGCTGACCCACGGGTAGCCGCGCCGTGGAGGTGAGCGTGATGGCAACCACCGTGGAACGCCTGCATGCGGCGTTGTCCGAGGCGGACTTTCCCGCCGAGCGCGCGGAGTTGGTGCGGTGCGCCGAACGCGCCGATGCGGACTCCGACACCCTGCGCGAGCTGAACGGGATTCCGGCCGAGACCTACGCCAGCCTCGGCGAGGTCGAGCGAGCCGTCTCGTTCGCGTCACCGGAGGACGACCGGGAGCGGGCCGAGCGTCGTCGTACGCACGGCAAGCCCGGACTGTCCGAGCAGGCCAAGGACGTCGGTGAGCACCCGATCGCCGAGGAGCTCGGCGAGAACCGGGGGAGTTAGAACTCCTGACACGTCGGCGTCCGACCAGTAGAGCAGTCGACGTGTCGGGACTCTTGGACCGTTTGTCCGGGTTGGTCGGCGGGTAGCTGTACAGCGCGACCGTCTCGACGAGAGAGTAAGGCGATCATGGAGCTTCCCGGTAGTGGTGACGTGGAGAACTCACCAGCACGGCTCGCCGCCCGCGCGGAGGACGCGGTCAGGGCGCTGTCGCTGCGGACTTCGGGCCCGGTGGACGGCGACATCCTCGCGAGCCCCGGCGAACTGCACGAGGTGCTCGGATCGTTGAAGCTGCTCGTCGACAACCTGGCGAGGTGCCTGCCCGAGATGGCCACGTGGCTCGAACAGTGCCTGTGGTGCGGCCGGGTCGGGGGACGGGATCCGAGGGCCTACGGCGAGGTGGCCGAGTCGATCTTCGAGGTCGCCTCCGCGCTGTCGAGGGCTCACCGGATGAGCGCGGCGTTGAGCCGGGACATCCAGGCAGCCCAGGCTGCCAGCAGCGACCTCGTGGTCAGTGAATGAGGGCCGGCGGGTGACCGGCTGCGCGGTCGGCCACGTTGCCGTCCGCGTGACCCGGGTCAGGAAGCGGGCGTCGGTTTGCCCGTCGCCTGCTCGTCGCTGGGCTGCCGGGGGAGCGGAGGCTGGACTTCGGGCTGGAGCTCGTTCGCCTCGCGTTGCTGCTCGATCGCCTCGACGAGTTCGCTCTGGCTCATGTGCGCCACGAACGGGATGCCCTCACGGTGTGCTGTGTCGGCCAGTTCTCCCATTGTCTTGTCGTGCAGGTCGTTCTTCTCCGGCATTTCATCCTCCGTGTCTGCCGACTACGACATTCGGGTAGCCCATTCAGTGGAGCGTTAACCCATTCGGACGCTGCTGGAGACGTCACATGTCGTCAACGTTCAAACTCGGCACCATCGCGGGTATCCGGATCGGTGCGCACTGGAGCGTGCTCGGGATTCTACTCGTTCTCGTCCTCGCTCTCGGTTTCCGGAGCTGGCCCGTGCTCGTGCCCGGCTACTCCGGCGGTGCCTACGTCGCCGCGGCGCTCGTGGCGGCACTGCTCTTCCTGGCTTCGCTGCTCGCGCACGAACTCGCGCACGCGATCGTGGCGCGGCGGCAGGGGATCGAGGTTCGGGACATCACCCTGTGGCTGCTCGGTGGCCTCGCCGCGCTGCGCAGCGAGGCGCGTACTCCCGTCGCCGATCTGCGCATAGCGGCGGCGGGCCCCTTGGCCAGCGTGGTCGCCGGTGCCCTTTTCGGCGCGCTCGCGTGGCTGCTCGTCGCGGTGGACGCGCCGACACTCGTCGTGATGGTGGCGGTCTACCTCGCGGTGTTGAACGCGGTGCTGGCCGTGTTCAACCTCGTGCCCGCCGCACCCCTGGACGGCGGGCGGATCCTGCGTGCCGCGCTGTGGGCGTGGAAGGGCGACCGCAACCGCGCGGCCGTCTGGAGCGCCCGCGCGGGCCGGGGGTTCGGCATCGCGCTGATCCTGCTGGGTGCGTGGCAACTGCTGTTCGCGGGCAGTGGCAGCGGTCTGTGGTGGGTGCTCATCGGGCTGTTCGTCGTCACGGTCGCGGGCGCCGAGGAACGGCAGGCGCAGCTGGGCAGCACCCTGGGGGACGTGCGGGTGGCCGAGGTCATGACCGCGGACCCCGACACCACCGATGCGGGCCTGTCGGTACACGACTTCCTGCACGACGTGGTGCTCTCGCGACGGCACTCCGCGTTCCCGGTTGTCGACCAGGCCGGGCGAGTGGAGGGGTTGGTCACGTTGAACCGCCTGCGGTCGGTTCCGGTCGACGAGCGCGGCACCACCAGCGTGCGCTCGATCGAGTGTCCCGTGGACGACGTTCCCAAAGCCACGCCGGACACCCCGCTCACCGAGTTGCTGCCCTCGCTGGGTGAGACTCCGGACGGGCGGGCGCTGGTGTTCGACGGCGATCGGCTCGTCGGCATCGTCACACCCACCGACGTCAGCCGCGCCGTGACGCTGCGCGGGCTGGTCGGGGACACATCCGCCGTCCGGCCCGGCGTCCCTGGCACGGCGAGCTGAGCGGGCGGGGAGCCGCGGGCCGGATCACGGCCGCTTGCCGACCCCCGTGGCCACTTCGCCGAGCCTGCCGCCCTCGACGGAGGAGGCCAGGGGCGGGGTCTGTCCACCGGCGCGTTCCCGCAGGCCGGTGAGGAACTCGGCGACGGCCTCGCCCGCCGAGTGCCGGGGTTGCCAGCCGAGTTCCGTGCGGGCTCGTGTGGTGTCCATCAGCGGCAGCCGTACCACCGCGTCGAACAACTGTGGCGAGGCGGGCACGAGCCGGAGCGTCCACGCCGCCGACACGGCCGTGCGCAACAGCCGCGAGGGCACCGGCACCGTGCGCGCACCGAGCAACCGGGCGAGCAGCGCCGCGTCGACGGGCTCGTCGGCCGCCACGTTGAACGCGCCGCGCACGTCGCGGGTCACGGCCAGCCGGAACGCCTCGCCGATGTCGTCGGAGTGCACGACCTGCATTCGCAGCGACCGCGTGTTCGGCACCAGCGGCACGAGGCCCGGCCGCACCAGACTCGTGGGCACGAACGGGCCGAGGAAGATCCTGCGCTGCTCGGACGCCGCTTCCCGCTGGAAGACGAACCCCGGCCGGATGCGCACCACGCGGATCTGCTCGTGCTCGGCCTCGAACGCGTCGAGCGCCCGCTCCAGGTACGCCTTCTCGCGGGTGTACGCCGCTCCCGGCCAGCCGTGCGTCGGCCAATCCTCCGTGACGCCACGGTCCTTGGGGCCGGGGGAATAGGCTCCGACCGACGACGAGTACACGAGCGCGGGCACCGCACAGCGCGCGACGGCCTCGAACACGCGCAGGCTGCCCAGCACGTTCGTCCGCCACGTCTTCACCGGGTCGCGGGTCGGCTGGAACAGCCACGCGAGGTGGACGACGGCGTCGGCGTCGGCGAACACCGAGTCGAGCGCGGCCTCGCTCGCCTTGCCGACCTTGCCGAGGTCGATCTTCTTGACGGTCAGCTTCGGATGCGACCACCGGGGTTTGCGGCGCACGAGGCCGACGATCGACTCGACCGCCGGATCGTCGGCCAGCGCCCGCACCACACTGGTGCCGATGTTGCCGGTCGCACCGGTCACCACGACACGCATGCCGGTCACCGGGTCGTCTCGGTGCGGTCGTGCACCAAGGACACGAGCCGGTCGAGCGCCTGCTCGATCCTGTTGTCGACGGAGGCGCTGTGCTCGCCGCCCATCGTCTCCGGCGCCCCGCCCTCGAACGTCACGTGCAGGGTCGCGAGCGTGCCCGGCCTCCCGGAGCCCCCGGAGCCGCTGTCACCGTGTGGTTCGATCTGGAGCCAGCCTTCGTAGCCGGTGTCCGTGCCGCCCCACCGCAGGCGCATCCGGTCGCGGTCGGTGTCGAGGTAGCCCGTCTCGTCGTGGACGTCGCTGCCGCTGGCCACCCAGGCGTGCAGGGTGCCCTCGCCCTGGGGCTCCACCTCCACCCCCTCGGGCGTCCAGCTGTCCAGAGACGACTCCGACGAGGCGATGTCGAAGACGACGCGGGGTTCGGCGTCGATGACTCGGGTGTGCTCGAAATCGGCCATGTGCCTGGCATACCCGCGCCGGACGAAGCTATACCGGCGACGTGGGGGTGCCGCCGACAACCTTTTCCAGCTCACGCACCGCTGCCGCGACACCGTTCTCGGCGCGTACCCGGCGGCCCAGCTCGGCGGCGGCGGTCGCCATGGCCCGGTCGCCGAGAGCCTGGCTCAGAGCACCGGCGAGGTTCTCCGGCCCGAGCTTCCTCTGGCTGATCGGCTCCGGTGCCACACCGAGTGCGCGCATGCGCCGCCCCCGGAACGGCTGGTCGGCCACGTAGGGACACACGAGCTGCGGCCTGCCTGCCGCGACCGCCGCTCCCGTGGTGCCCGCGCCGCCGTGGTGGACCACCACCGACACCCGCGGTAACAACCGGTGGTAGGGGACGTCGCCGACGACGAGGACGTCGTCGGACGGTGGTACAGCGCCGAGCCCGCCCCAGCCGGTGGCCAGCACGACCCGGGTCCCCACGCGGCGAGCTGCCTCGACCACGGTGACGGTCGTGGCGGCGGGGTCCGCGCCGGACATGCTGCCGAAACCCACGAAAACAGGCGGTTCCCCGGCGGCGAGGAACGCGTCGAGGTCGGCGGGCAGCGATTGCGCCTCGGGCGTGGTGGCTGTGTCCTCCAGGAACCAGTAGCCCGTCATGACGGCGGTCGCGGGCCAGTCCGCCGGGCGCGGCAGGACGTGCGGGCTCACGGCGTGCAGCACCGGCGCGGGCGCGCCGTCGACGGTGCGTAGCGGGTCGTGCCTGCCCCGGCGCCGGGGCAGGCCCAGTTCCTCCCGCCACCGGTCGATGCGATGGCCGAACATCAGGGTCGTGCCCCTCATTCCGGCGTAGGACAGCCGGTTCACGACGGCGGGCAACGTGTGCGGGAGGTCCTGGCCCGGCCACGGGAACGCACCCGTCGGCACGTACATCGGCAGCGGCAACGCCAGCACCGCCGGAATACCGAGTTTCTCCGCGAGGTGCGGTCCCGCGACGATCTGGCCGTTGTGGACCACGAGATCGGCGCCACGCCCCGCACCCTCGGAGGCCACCACCCAGCAGTCGCGCAGGAGCTGGGTGAACATCGTCGGCAGTGCCCTGGCCAGAGCCAGTTTCGCTCTGACACCGCCGTTCGCCACGTCCGCCACCGGCGAGCCCTCGTCCAGTACCCGCAGCGGGCCGTCGTCGACCCCCGCGAAGGTCACCCCGTGGTCGCGCACGAACGCGGCGAACCGGTGCGGCGCGGCGATCACCGCCTCGTGACCCTGCTGGTGGAGTTGCCTGGCCAGCGCAACGAACGGTTGCACGTCCCCACGGGTTCCCAGCGTCAGGATGAGAACCTTCATCGCCGTTCCCCGCCTGCCGCGGTGCCCGGGTTCGGGCGCCGCCATCGGTCGAGCAGCAGCGGAAGCTCGCTCATGAGGTAGGCGTAGAAGTCGCGCATGGTCGTCAACCGCCTGCCAGCCGCGCTGTCGTCTCCCGCGGCCTCGATCCCTCGTTCCGCCGCGGCCAGCATCGCCCGCACCACCTCGTTCTGCGTGGACATCAACCGCACCCACGCGTCGTCCGGGCAGCGATAGTGCGTGCGGGTGCTTCCCGGAACCGGAACCCGCTCGACGAGGCCCGTCGTGGTCAGCGTCCTGAGCGCGGTCGACACCGAGCCCGCGCTCGCTCGCAGTCGCTCGCCGAGCTCTCCGGCCGTCAGCGTCTCCTGCTCGGTGAACAGCAGCGCAGCCAGGACCCGCGCGGTCATTCGCTGCAGCCCGTTGCGGGTCAGCGTCAACGCCAGTTCCTCGGCGGGTGACATGTCGGCCGACGGCCGCCCGCCCTCCGGTGATCTCTCCATTCGAAGATGATTTCAGAAAATTCTGAAATTACACAAGGGTAGAACGGTTCACCGGGGCGCGGGGCGCCGAAACAGGAATCCCCCCAGACTCCTTGCACGCCCAGGTGTGGAAGGAGTCTCCCGCCTGCAAGCAGGGGAGGACGTCACGTCATGCCGCGCAGCACCAGCGACGGCGGTCGGGTGCCCCGGATGCCGGCCACCATGTCCACCACCTGCCGGGTGCGGCGCACCTCGTGCGCGCGGAACACCGCCGCACCCTCCCAGGCCGCCACGGCCGTCGCCGCGAGCGTGCCGTCGACGCGGTCGTGCAGCTCGGCGCCGAGGGTCTCGCCGATGAAGTCCTTGTTCGACAGCGCGAGCAGCACCGGCCACGGTGTGGCGGTGAGTTCGCGGAGCCGCCGCAGCAGTTCGAGCCCGTGCCAGGTGTTCTTGCCGAAGTCGTGGGTCGGATCGATGAGGATGCCACCCTCGGGCACGCCGAGCGCGGCCACGTGTTCGGCTCGCCTGGTGACCTCCTCGACCACGGCGGCCACCACGTCGTCGTACTCGACGCGGTGGGGCAGGGTCCGGGGCGAAGCGCCCCCGGTGTGCGAGCACACGTAGCCCGCACCGAACTCGGCGGCCACCTCGGCCAGCGCGGGATCGGCCGACTGCCACGTGTCGTTGATGAGGTCGGCGCCCGCCTCGCACACCCGCCTGCCGACCTCCGCGCGCCACGTGTCCACGCTGATGAGCAGGTCGGGGTGGCGGTCGCGGACCGCGGCCACCACGGGGGCCACGCGGCGGATCTCCTCCGCCACGGACACGTCGGAGCCCGGACCCGCCTTCACTCCGCCGATGTCGACGATGTCGGCTCCGTCCGCGACGGCGGCGTCCACGGCACGCACCGCGGAGTCGAGGGCGTAGGTGGCGCCCCGGTCGTAGAACGAGTCCGGGGTCCGGTTGACGATGGCCATGACGAGGGCCCGGTTCCGCTCCACCACGCGGCCACGGCAATGCAGGGTCACCACGACCAAGACCCTAGCCGCGGCAGGAAGCCGGGGTGTCGCGCGGCGTCAGATCCAGCCCTCCTCCCAGGCGCGGCGAGCGGCCTCGTACCGGGTCGACACGCCGAGCTTGGTCATGGCCGACGACAGGTAGTTGCGTACCGTGCCGGGGGCGAGGTGGGCCCGTTCGGCGATGGCCCCGACCGTGCTCCCCGTGTGCGCGTACCGCAGCAGTTCCAGCTCTCGCTCGGTGAGCGGGCAGCTCGTCGCCGTCAGGGCGGACGCGGCGATCTCCGGGTCCACGTAGCGTTTGCCCGCGTGGACGTCCCTCAGGATCTCCGCGAGGCGGCTCGCGGCCGTGGTCTTGGGCACGAACCCTCGCACACCGCTGGTCAGCGCACGTTTCAGCACCCCGGGCCGCGCGTGCCGGGTGACGATCACGATCGGAACGTCGAGTTCGGCGCGCACCCGGCTCGCCGCGTCGAGACCGTCGGAGCGCGGCATCTCCAGGTCGAACACCGCGAGGTCGGGCCTGGTGCGACGGACCAGCTCGACGGCCTCGTCGCCGTCCCCGGCCTGGCCCACGACCTCGATGTCGTCCTCCAGGTCGAGCAGTGTGGCCAACGCGCCCCGGATGAGGTCCTCGTCGTCGGCGAGCACGATGCGGATCAGCTGTCTCACCTCCGCACGGGCGCGTGACCGCCCAGTTCGAACGTCGTGTCGGCACCATCCTCGACCACGCGGCCCTCCACGTCGCCACCGAGCGCGGCGAACCGCTCGCGAAGCCCGGCGATGCCGCTGCCGGGCCGGGTGTCCTGGAGGCTCACGCCGTCGTTGACCAGCCGGACGCGGGCCGTGGTGTGGTCCGTCTCCAACGTCAGCTCGCAGCGGGTGGCCTGGCTGTGCCGGAGGATGTTCGTGGTGCCCTCGCGCACCAGCGCGCCGAACAACGCCTGGAGCGGGGGCGGCACGTTCCGCGTGTCACCGTGTACCCGCGTGTCGACACCCGCGGCACCGAGGAGGTCCACGGCGCCCGCGATCTCCTGGCGCAGGTCGGTGCTCCGGTAGCCGTGCACGACGCGGCGGGTGTCCTTCAGCGCCGTGCGGGCGAGTTCGGTGAGCTCGGCGGCCTGTGCCCTGGCCGCGTCGTCGTCCCGCCCGATGAGGCGTTCGGTCAGCTCTCCCTTGAGCATGATCGCCTGGAGGTGGTGGCCCTGGATGTCGTGCAGGTCGGCGGCGAACCGCAGGCGCTCGCGGGCCACGGCGAGTTCCTCGGCGACCTCCCGCGACCGGTCGATCTGCACGACCATGTCCCAGAACCACACCTGCGTGACGTCGAGGGCCGCGAAGCACAGCACGAAGGCGGCGACCAGCGCGGCCATGAACCACGGGAACCACTCGCCCGAATCCGCTTCGCGGTAGGGCATCGCCGCCAGGCAGGCCGCTGCCGCCACGACCGCCATGAGGAGCGTCACCGAGCGCCGACGGCCCTTTCCCACGTCGAGCACCACACCCCCGGCGACCAGGCTGGGGAGGAACGCCCACGGGGTGGGATTCGACTCGACGGCGACACCGTAGCCCCAGGCGGCCGCGACCAGTGCGAAGGTCACGGCGTGCTCGGCGCGTGGGCCGGGCGGGGACTGGCCGCGCCGCAGGCCGCGGGCGACGAACCGCACGCGCTGCACGACCGTCAACACCGTGGCCGCAGCCGTGACCACGAGGATGGCCGGGGGCACGGTGTCCCCGGCCGCGAGTTGCAGGACCGGAATCGCGGCGAGGCAGCTCAACAGCACCAGCGACCACCACGTGTAGTTGCGCAGTCGCCTCATTCCCGTGCCGGTGCCGGGTTCCTCGTCGCTCACGCCACGGAGCATAACCCGGCCCCACCGCGATGACAGATGTCATGGCGCGGCACGGACATTCGCATGTGGACCGTTGACACCTGCCCCTACCGGGCGCGGTCGCGGGTGCGCAGGCTGGGGGCATGAGTGAAACAGTGGTGGCCGCGCGGGGGCTGCGATGCGCCTACGGCGACTTCGTCGCTGTGCGCGACGTGGAGTTCTCGGTACGCAGGGGGGAGCTGTTCGCGCTGCTGGGCACGAACGGAGCGGGAAAGACGACGACGATGGAGACGTTGGAGGGGCACCGGCCGCCCACGGAGGGCACGGTACGCGTGCTCGGTCATGATCCGTTCCGCGAGCGCGCCCTGGTGCACCGGCGGTGCGGGATCATGCTGCAGGCCGGTGGGTTCGCGGGCGACCTCACCGTGCGCGAGACGGCTCGGATGTGGAGCCGGGTGATCACCAGGAAGTCCACTGTGGATGAATCGCTCGAACGACTGGGGCTCGCCCATCGTGCCGGGGTGCGGGTGAAGCAGCTTTCGGGAGGGGAGCGGCGCAGGCTCGACCTGGTGCTCGCCACCCTCGGTGGCCCGGAGGTCCTGTTCCTGGACGAACCGACCACGGGCCTCGACCCGGAGTCGCGGCAGGCGACGTGGGAGCTGGTGAGGGAGTTGCTCGCCGAGGGCACCACGGTCGTTTTGACCACGCACTACCTGGAGGAGGCCGAACGGCTCGCGCACCGGCTGGCGATCATGCACGAGGGGGGTCTCGCCGTGGAGGGCAGCCTCGCCGAGGTCCTCGGCCGCTACGGGGCCCGCATCGACTTCCGGGTGGCGACACCGGACGGGGCGGTGCCGCCCACGCTGCCATCCCTGCCCCGGCTGTTCGGTGACGTGGACCTCGACTCCTGCGCCGACGGGCGCGTCGGCATCACCACCGACGACCTGCAGGGCGACCTGGAACACGTGCTGGCGTGGGCCCGGACCCACGAGCTGCGGTTGCACGGCCTCAGCGCCCGCCACGCGACGCTGGACGAGGTGTTCCGCGACGTCGTCGAGTCGACCCGACCTTCGGAGGTACCGGCATGAACACGCGCGCTCTGTCGTCGATCTTCACCGCGGAACTGAGGTTGCTGGTGCGCAACACCGCCGTGGCGGTGTCGGCGCTGCTGATGCCGTTGGTGATCGGCGGCATGTTCGTCGTCTCCGGGCTCCAGCAGGCCCCCGCGGCGGGCTGGGGGTTCTACGTCGCGCTGATGCTGCTCACCGTGTTCGGCATGTCGGGCTGCATCGCCGCGGCGGGCACGCTGACCTATCGCCGCGACGAGCTGTACCTCAAACGACTGCGCTGCTCGGAGGCGTCCGACGCCACCATTCTCGCGGGCGTGCTGGCGCCCGTGGTGGTGGTGACGGTCGTGCAGTGCCTGCTCATGGTGGTGGTGACCGCCGTGGCCGCCGAGTCGCTGCCCGCGAATCCCGTGCTGCTCGTGGCGGTGATCGTCTTCGGCACGGTGTGCAGTGTGGGGCTCGGCATGGCGACCACCGGGTTCGCGTCGTCGGGGGAGCAGGCTCAGACCGTGGCCACACCGGTGTTCTTCGTGCTCATCGGCACCGCGATCTGGGCGGCGACGGACCTGGCGGAGGGGTTGAGCACGGTGCAGATGCTGTCGCCGGGCGGCGCGGTCGTGCAGTTGACGCAACTCGCGTACACGGGGGCGCCGCTGTCCGAGACGGCCTCCGGCGCGCTACCGGCCCTCGGGGGCCTGGTCGCCTGGGCGGTGCTCGGTGCGGGCGCGGCGAAGCGGTACTTCCGCTGGGAGCCTCGTCACTGACCGCGCTCGTCGACGACCGACGCGGGGGCGGGTTGACTGAGCGGCCTGCCCCCGTCCCGACCCGTGACGACGACCAGTACCAGGACGACCACGGTGCCCGCGGCCAGCAGCAGGGCGCCCACACGGCGGGCGACCGGCACGAGACCCCGCGTCCGCTCCCAGCGCTCCACGGGCCGAGCGGGCGCCACGACCCGCGCCAGCAGCAGGACCGCCACGGGCAACTGCAACACCCACAGGGTCGTCCTCGGCCACCCGTCGAACCAGACGTTGGTGCCGTAGAGCAACGTGTGCCACACGCTCAGGACGTACACCACGAGGATGCAGCGGTGCAGTGCCCGCCACAGGCGAGCGCCAAGGCGGTCGCGCACGTAGAAGGCGAGCCCCAGCGGGATCGCGAGGTAGAACGCGAGCAGGCCGAGCAGGATGGCGACCCGCCCGGTGCCCGAGGTGTAGCCGCCGGGCACGAACGTCTGCACGAACGACGCCCACACCCCGTCGCCCTCGCGGACGAGTTCCGCGAAGAAGGCGGCGGCATGGGCGAACATCAGGCCGATCGTGGTGAGGCTGGTGGCCCGGTGCCAGCGTTCCACCCGCGCCGGTGCGACGCGCAGCCAGCTCGGGCGGGCGCTCGACCGGATCAGACCGAGCATGGTCGTCAGCCAGGCCCACAGCAGCGCCGACCAGCCGAACGCCTGGCACAACCAGTACAGCCAGTACTGACCGGCGTCCGCGAGGAACGGCATCACCGCGAGGGTGGGGGACTCGCCGGAGGCGATCCGCGCGGTCAACCAGGCGAACAGCCCGAGTGTGACGAGCAGGGCGGCACTCGCGTCGAACACCGCGACGCGCAGATCGGCGCGCAGGCCCGTCCCACGCCGGGTGGGCCTGCCCTCCACGGCTGGGCCGGTCATGCCGGGTTCTTGCGTGCCACTCCCGCCACAGCGCGCGTCCGGGCGGGGTCGCCGACGAACGGCGAGTCGGGACGCCACTGCGGCAACCACACCAGGCCGGGGTCGAGCAGCTCGAAGTCGCCGAAGAACTCCGCGATCTCCGAGCGGCCGCGCAACCCGCTGTCGCCCTTCATCGACGTCCGGGAACGGTAGTCGTCGCTGATCTGGCCGAACGCCTGCTGCGCCGACTCGTCACCGGTGTCGAGACACGCGTGGGACAGCACCAGCAGGCTGCCGGGAGCGAGCTGGTCGCGGTAGAACGCCAGCACGGTCTCCGGCTTCTGCTCCGCGGGCAGCAGGTGCAGCAGCGCGACCGTCAGCAGGCAGATCGGCTCCCGGGGATCGATGCCCTCGGCCAGCACCCGCTTCCACAACTCGGCACCGTCGAAGAAGTCGCCGGCCAGCGCGCGGTGCCGAGCCGGGTCGGCGGTGTCCTCCAACAGGATCTGCGCGTGGGCGTGGGCGACCGGCTCGTTGTCGATGTAGACCACACGGCTCGCGCCGGGAGCCACCTCGTCGGCGATCTCGTGCACGCTGCCCTGCGTGGGCAGGCCGCTGCCGATGTCGACGAACTGGCGGATACCACTCTCCGCCGCGAACCGCACGGCCCTGCGGAGGAAGGCTCGGTTCTCGCGCACCGCCTCCCGGATCTCGGGGGCGCGGGCGAGCTGTTTCTCGGCGAACTCGCGGTCGACGGCGTAGTTGTTGGACCCGCCGAGCCAGTAGTCGTAGACCCGCCCGGAACTGGGGCGGCTCAGATCGAGGTCGAGGGTTTTCCTGTGATCCGACACACGGCGAGCGTAGCGAAGGGATCGCCCGATCGCGTCGGCCGTCCGGGGCAGCCGGAGCCGGACACGAGAAAGGGCCACCGGCGTCCGTGCCGGTGGCCCTGCCGAAACCCCGAGCTCACTCGTAGATCGCGGCCTGGATCTCCTCGTCGTCGATGTTGTTCCTGTCGTACCAGTAGAAGTTGGTGTCGATCTGCTTCGGCAGTTCCTCACCGTTGATGGCCTTCATGGCCGAGGCCACGAGCCTGCGTCCCATGTCGATGGGGTCCTGGGTGACCGCGCCGGTCATCGCACCGCTGCGGATGGCGTCGATCTGTGCCTGTCCCGAGTCGAAGCCGACCACGGTGAGGCCTTCCTTGCCGCTCTCGCGGACCCCGTTGATCACACCGATCGCCGAGCCCTCGTTGGAGGCGTAGACGCCGTCGAGGTCGGGGTTCGCCGAGATGATCGACTTGGTGATGTTGGCCGACTCGAGTTGGTCACCGCCGCCGTACTGCGGGTCGAGCACGGTGATGCCGGGCGCGTTGGCCTCCATCCACTCGCGGAAGCCGTCGCGGCGGTCGATACCCGAGCGACTGGTCTGGTCGTGCACCACCATCGCGACCTTGCCCTTGCCGTCCAACGCCTCGGCCATGTGCTTCGCGGCCTCGGCCGCGGCGGCCTTGTTGTCGGTGGCCACGGTGGTCACCGGGATGTCGCTCTCCACGCCGGAGTCGAAGGCGACCACCGGAATGTCCTGTGCCTGCGCCTGCTCAAGAAGCGGTGCGGCGGCCTTGCTGTCCAACGCCGCGAAACCGATCGCGTCGGGGCTCTTGGCGAGATCGTTGGTGAGCATGTTGAGCTGTTCCTCGACGTCCTGCTCGGTGGCGGGACCGACGAACGTCACGCGGGCGCCGAGCTTGGCCGCCTCCTCCTCGGCGCCCTGCTTCACCGCCTGCCAGAACTGGTGCTGGAAGCCCTTCGACACGATGGCGATGTAGGGCTGGTCGCCCCCGCCGCCGCCGGACTCCGAGCCGCACGCGGTGAGCGTCAGTCCCAGCGCGGCCGCCGCGGCCGCCGCTGCGAGCCTGGTGAGTTTCATGACCAGATCTCCTTTGTTCTGGTGGGGTGGGCGGTCAGACCGAGGTGTCCTTCTTGCGCATCCGGTCGGCGTAGACGGCGACGAGGATGACGCAACCGAGGATGACGTTCTGCCATTCCTGCGGGATGGACATGATCTGAAGTCCGTTGTTGAGCACCGAGATGATCAGCGCGCCGATCAGGGTGCCGAGGATGGAGCCCTTGCCGCCGGACAGCGACGTTCCGCCGATGACGACGGCGGCGATGGCCTGCAGCTCGTAGCCCATGCCGGTCGCGGGCTGGGCGGAACCGAGCCGTGCGGAGATCAGCACACCGGCCAGGCCGATGAACAGCCCCGCGAAGGCGTAGACGGCGATCTTCCAGCGGCGCACGTCGATGCCCGACAGCGCCGTGGCTTCCTCGTTGCTGCCGATCGAGTACGTGTAGCGGCCGAGGACGCTGCGGGTCAGCAGCACGCTGGCGATGATCGCCACGGCGATGAGGATGAGCACCGCGTTCGGGAAGTCGACGCCGGGGATCAGGTTGCCGCGGGAGAGTTCCACGTAGCCCGGGACGTCGTTGAAGTAGATCGGCGCGCTGTCGGACAGGACCAGCGCGAGCCCCTCGGCGACCAGCATCATGGCGAGCGTGGCGATGAACGGCGGGATCTTGAGGAACGCGATGTTGAGCCCGTTCACCAGGCCGACGAGCCCGCCGAACAGCACCGCGCACAGCACGCCGAGGGGCAGCGGCAGGCCGAGATCGACGAGGAACACGCCCGACATCACCGCGCACAGCGCCATGCCCGTGCCGATGGACAGGTCGATACCGCCCGTGATGATGACGAACGTCGTTCCGATGGCCAGCGTGCCGATCACGACGGTCGAGAACAGGATCGCGGTGAAGTTGTCGTACGTGAAGAAGTACGGACTCGCGATCGAGAAGAACGCGTAGATCACGATGAGGCTGGCGAACGCGAGCAGTTGCTGCAGCCTGCTCTTCAGCATTCCCTGGACGCCGTTCGTGGCGCCGGTGTCCGATGTGCTCGCTTGTTGCGTCTTGACCGTTGTCATCGCTGTCCCGCCTCTTTCTCGGCCTCGTCGCCGACCGCGTCCACCTCGGGGCGCAGCGTGGCGTAGTGCATGATGTTCTCCTGGCTCGCCTCGTCCGCGTCGAGCACGGCGGTCAGCCGTCCCTCGCTCATCACCGCGACCCGGTGCGACATGCGGAGGATCTCGGGGAGTTCGGACGAGATCATGATGATCGACTTGCCCTGTGCGGCGAGGTCGTTCAGCAGTGTGTAGATCTCGTCCTTCGCGCCGACGTCGATGCCTCTGGTGGGTTCGTCGAAGATCAGCACATCGCAGTCGGTGACCAGCCACTTCGCGATGACGACCTTCTGCTGGTTGCCGCCGGACAGGTGCTTGGCGATCTGGTCGATCGACGGAGTCTTGATCCTGAGCGTCTCGACGTAGCGTCGCGCGGTGTCGCGGACCTCGCGGTCGTTCACGAAGCCCGCCGTGGAGAACGACCGGCTCAGCGAGCCCAGCGCGATGTTCGCCTTCACGTCCTTCTCGAGCAGCAGGCCGAACCGTTTGCGGTCCTCGGACAGGTACCCGATACCGAGCCGGGCGGCGTCGGCGGGCCGTTTGACGCGCACGCGCCTGCCGTGCAGTGTCACGGTGCCCGAGGTGATCGGGTCGGCACCGACGAGTGCCCTCGCCACCTCGGTGCGGCCCGCACCCATCAGGCCCGCGAACCCCAGGATCTCGCCGCGCCGCAGCTCGAAGCTCACGTCGTCGAGCAGTGCCTTGGTCGACAGGCCGCGAACGTCCAGCACGACCTCCCGGTCGTCGCGCACGTTCACCGGCCCCACGTTCGTGTCGAGTGAGCGGCCGACCATCCGGGCGATGATCTCGGACGTCGTCGTGGTCGCGGAGTCGACCGTGTCGATGTACGCGCCGTCGCGGATCACCGTGACGCGGTCGCAGATCCGCTTGATCTCCTCCATTCGGTGGGAGATGTAGATGGCGCCGGTGCCCGGCCGTACGAACCGGCGGATCAGCTCGTGCAGGGTGGCGACCTCGTTGTCGTTCAGGGCGGCCGTCGGTTCGTCCAGGATCAGCACCTTCGGGTCGTACGACAGCGCCTTGGCGATCTCCACCATCTGCGCCTTCGCCACCGTGAGGTCGCCGACGACGGCCTTCGGGTCCAGCGGTAGGTGCAGTCGCTCCAGCAGCTCGGCCGCGTCGTGGTTGAGCCTGCGCTCGTCGAGCAGCAGCCCCGCCCTGCGCGGCTCCCTGCCGATGAAGATGTTCTGCGCCACCGTCAGGTGCGGCACGAGGTTGAGTTCCTGGTGGATGATGCTGATGCCCAACCCCGTCGCCTCGCGCGGGTTCGCGGCCCGGTAGGGGCGGCCGTCGAGGAAGAACTCACCGGCGTCGGGCTTCTCGATGCCCGACAGCAGTTTCATCAGCGTGGACTTGCCCGCGCCGTTCTCGCCGACGAGTGCCAGCACCTCGCCCGAGGCCAGTTCGAGCCGCATGCCGTCCAGCGCCCGCACGCCGGGGAAACTCTTCCGGACACCCTCGACCCGCAACAACGCCGGCTGCGTGGCGGTGGCTTCCGGGGTGGCCGTGGCCGTGTCGCTCATGCCTCACGCTCCCTTGCGTCGCGGACCATCGAGTCGGTACACCTTCTGTGCCGTGCGGCCGAGCACGGCGGCCTGTTCGTCCGCGCCGAGTTCGGCCACCAGCTCGGCCGTGACCTCCCACATCGGCTGGTAGCCGCCGTGCGGCAGGGTCATCGGCCAGTCGCCGCCGTAGAGCAGGCGGTCGGGCCCGAACGCCTCCAGCGCCGTCTCCCACGCCGGCCGCAGGGCGTCGACCGTCACCTCCACACCCGGCGCGTGCAGGCCGGACACCTTGGCCACGGTGTTGGGTCTGCGTGCCAGTTCGGTGACGAGCTCGCGCCACCGCGCGAACGCGATGGGATCGGTGGAGCCTGCGGGCGGCTTGCCGAGGTGGTCGAGCACGATGCGCAGGTCGCCCACGGCGTCGGCGAGCTCCACCGTCGCGGACAGGTGCCGGGGCCAGGCGTCGGGGACGTCGAAGGGCAGTCCGCGTTCGGCCAGCGACTTCAGCGAGGTACGTACCTCGGGCAGGGCGAGGAAGTCGTCCCTCGGGTCGTCGTGCACCAGGTGGCGGACCCCCGTGAACGCCGGGTGCTCGCACAGCCGGTCGAGCTGCTCGCGGGCACGGCCCGGCTCGTCCAGCCGGACCCAGCCGACCACGCCGACGATCCACGGATGCGCGTCGGCCTGCGCGAGCATGAACTCGGTGTCCCGTTCGGAGTCCTCCGCCTGTACGAGCACGGCGTGCTCGACGCCGGCGGCGTCCAGTTCGGCGCGGGCCCGCTCCGCCGTCATGGTGGCGTGCAGGGGGCTGTCCTCGGGAATCCAGCCGTAGGAGCTGACGGAGAGGTCCCAGAGATGCAGGTGAGCGTCGACCGTGCGAACTCCCGAGGGGCGGGACGACGAATGCGGCACCATCGGCACTGTCGGCACTGTCATAGCCGTGTCAGTCCTTTGTCTCGCAGGGCCTTCCACAGCCCGTCGGGAACCGGGGCTGCCATGCGGTCGGCGTTGTCTCGGATCTGGGCGGGGGTGGCCGAACCGGCCACGACTGTACGCACAGAGGGCTCGGTGAGGGAATAGCGGAGTGCCGCGGTCGGCAGGTCCACCCCGAACTCGGCGCACACCGCCGCGATGGCGCGGGCTCTGGCCAGTACCTCCGTCGGTACGGGCCCGTACTCGTACCGGCCGCTCTCGTCGGGCTCGGACGTGGTGAGCACCCCGGAGTTGAACACGGCGGCGCTCACCACGCCGATGCCGCGGGCACGGCACTCGGGCAGCACGGCCTCGGCCGCCGACTGGTCGAGCAGTGTGAGGCGGCCCGCCACCATCAGCAGGTCGGGCACGCCTGTGCGGGCGGAGGCCAGCAGCGCCGGGGTCGACTTCGAGCCCACGCCCACGGCGGAGACCACGCCCTCGTCCCGCAGCGTGGCGAGCGCGTCGAGCCCGGAGCTGAGCGCGGTGTCCAGTGCGCCGGGAGCGCCTTCCTCGGGGTCGTGCAGGTACAGCACGTCCACGGAGTCGAGTCCCAGCCGGTTCAGGGAGTCCTCCAGGCCACGGCGCACGCCGTCGGCGGAGAAGTCCCACACCCGCCTGTGGTCGGCGGGGACGACGAAGTCGTGTGCGGTGTCGAGTTCCCCGGTGTCGGGCACGGGCTCCAGCAGCCTGCCGACCTTGGTGGAGACCACGAACTCGTCACGCGGCTTGGTGGCGAGGAACGCGCCGAGCCTGCGTTCGGACAGCCCGAGCCCGTAGTGCGGGGCGGTGTCGAAGTACCGGACGCCGCGCTCCCAGGCCGTCTCCAGGACGGCCCAGGCCTGCTCGTCGGTCATGCGCTCGTACAGGTTGCCGAGGTTGGCGGCCCCGAGCGACAGCGGAGGAAACTCCAGCGTCGGTCGCTCAGCCATGCTCGTACTCCCGCAGCGACGCCGGGAACATCTCGGTGCTCGCACCCGGGGTGGTGGGAGCGACGTAGCGTCCGCCGCGCACGACGACGGGGTCGACGAAGTGCTCGTGCAGGTGGTCGACGAACTCGATGACCCGGCCCTCGGTGCTGCCGGACACCGCCACGTAGTCGAACATCGCGAGGTGCTGGACGGCCTCGCACAGGCCCACGCCACCGGCGTGCGGGCACACGGGCACGCCGAACTTCGCCGCCAGCAGCAGGATCGCGATGTTCTCGTTCACGCCGGCCACGCGGGTGGCGTCGAGCTGCAGCACCCGGATCGCGTCGGCCTGCAGGAACTGTTTGAACAGCACCCGGTTGGCGATGTGCTCGCCGCTGGCCACCGGCACCGGTGCCACGGCCTTGGCGATCGCGGCGTGGGCGAGCAGGTCGTCCGGGCTGGTCGGCTCCTCGATCCACGCGATGTCGAACCGCTCCAGCGCCTTGACCCACGTGACCGCCTCGGAGACGTCCCACCGCTGGTTGGCGTCGACCGCGATGCGCACGTCCGGGCCGCACACCTCCCGGGCGATCCTCAACCTGCGGATGTCGTCGTCGAGGTCCGCGCCGACCTTCAGCTTGATCTGGGTGAAGCCGTCGTCGACGGCCTCGCGGCACAGTCGCTTCAGCTTGTCGTCGTCGTAGCCGAGCCAGCCGGGCGTGGTGGTGTAGGCGGGGTAGCCGTGTTCGAGCAGCGTGCGCTCCCGCTCCGCGCGGCCGCTCTCGGCGGCCCGCAGCAGTTCGAGAGCCTCGTCGCGGGTGAGGGCGTCGGTGAGGTAGCGGAAGTCCACCAGGTCGACGAGTTCCTCGGGGCTCATCGACGCGAGCAACTGCCACAGCGGCTTGCCCTCGCGCTTGGCCCTGAGGTCCCACAGCGCGTTGACCACCGCACCGATGGCCATGTGCATGACGCCCTTCTCGGGGCCGAGCCAGCGTAGCTGCGAGTCGTGCACCAGTTCGCGCCACATGCCGCCGAGGTCGGCGAGGGTGGCGTCGACGTCGCGCCCGACCAGGTGCGCCTCCAGCGTGCGCAGCGCGGCCACCTGAACGTCGTTGCCCCTGCCGATGGTGAACACGAAGCCGTGACCCGACAGACCGTCCTCGGCGTCGGTGACCACCCGCACGTAGCTCGCCGAATAGTCCGGGTCGGGGTTCATCGCGTCCGAGCCGTCCAGCGTCTGGGACGTCGGAAAGCGCACGTCGTGGGTGTGCAGGGCCAGAATGCGCGCCACGGAGCTACCGCCTTCGTTGGTGTGAGTCACTGCGGCGAAACGATAGACATCCGATGTATCGCGGGTCAAGACTTTCTTTCTCCGCGCGCACGCGTCAATATGGAGGCCGAACCGGGACAAAGACCCGATCATTGAGGAGTGCACACGTGAAGTTCGCCCGCCTCGGCCCCGCCGGTGCCGAGACGCCCGTCGTGCTCGACGGCGACACCGCATACGACCTCAGTGCCGTCACCTCCGATGTGGACGGCGAATTCCTCGGCTCCGGGGGCGTCGAGCGCGCCGCCGAGGCGCTGGCGGCGGGACGGCTGCCCGTCCTGGACGGCCACACCGACGCCCGCGTCGGCTCGCCGATCGCCCGACCGAGCGCGGTGATCTGCGTGGGCATGAACTACGCCGCCCACGCCGCCGAGTCGGGCTCGCCGCCTCCGGAGACGCCCATTCTCTTCCTCAAGACTCCCAACACCGTCGCCGGCCCCCACGACGAGGTCACGATCCCGCCGGGCAGCGAGCGCACCGACTGGGAGGTCGAGCTCGGAGTGGTGATCGGCAAGCGGGCCTCCTACCTGGATTCGCCCGACCAGGCGCGCGAGCACATCGCCGGGTTCGTCGTCGCCAACGACCTCTCGGAACGGCAGTACCAGCTCGTCGACTCCGGCGGCCAGTGGAGCAAGGGCAAGTGCGCGCCGGGATTCAGCCCCGTGGGGCCGTGGCTCGTGACGGCCGACGAGGTGACCCACACCGACCTGCGGCTGCGGAGCTGGGTCAACGGCGAACCGAGGCAGGACTCCACCACCGCCGACATGATCTTCGGTGTGGACTTCCTCGTGTGGCACATCAGCCAGTACCTGGCTCTGGAGCCCGGTGACCTCGTGCTGACGGGAACGCCCGAGGGCGTCGCGCTGTCCGGCCGGTTCCCGTACCTCGCCGACGGCGACGTGGTGGAGCTGGAGATCGAGGGGCTGGGCAGGCAGCGGCAGACGTACCGGGCGGCGAGGAGCCGAGCATGACGAAGGCGGAGTTCGAGGGACTGCGGGCGATCGTCACGGGCGGTGCGTCCGGTATCGGCGCGGCGGTCGTGGCCGCGCTGCGCGACCGTGGCGCGCGGGTGGCGGCGCTCGACCTCAGGGAGAGCCCGGACAGCACCGACGGCGACGTGGTGTCCGTGTCGGCCGACGTCGCTGACGACGCCTCGGTGCGGCGCGCCGTCACCGACGTCGTCGAGCGGTTCGGCGGACTGGACATCCTCGTCAACAACGCGGGAATCGGCGCGCAGGGCACGGTCGAGGACAACGACGACGACGAGTGGCGCCGCGTGTTCGAGGTCAACGTGTTCGGCATGGTCCGCGTCAGCCGGGCCGCCCTGCCGCACCTGCGGCGGTCGTCGTCGGCGACGATCGTGAACGTCGCCTCCATCGCGGCGACCGCGGGCCTGCCGCAGCGTGCCCTCTACAGCGCCACGAAGGGCGCGGTCGCGGCACTGACCCGCGCCATGGCCGCCGACCACCTGGCCGAGGGCGTACGCGTGAACGCCGTCAACCCGGGCACGGCCGACACGCCGTGGGTCGGGCGGCTGCTCGCCGTGGCCGACGACCCGACGGCCGAACGCGCGGCACTGGAGGCACGGCAGCCGCACGGTCGCCTGGTGTCGCCCGAGGAGATCGCCCACGCGGTGGCCTACCTCGCGAGCCCGCTGTCGGGTTCGACCAACGGCGTGTGCCTCGCCGTCGACGGCGGTATGCAGGACCTGCGCCTGCGCAAGTGACGTCGTGGTGGTGCGGTGGGAGTGGACCCCGCCGCACCACCACGATCCCAGGCGTGGGAAGCCCTAGTCCGCGGTTCCCCGGTGGAAGCGGACGTGGAGTTCCCGCACGTCCTCGACCAGCTCCGGTACGGGGCCCTCGACCACGACACCGGGAGCGACCTCGGCGACCGGCAGGGTCCGGACCGGCGGAGCGGGCACACCCAACTCGGTGAGCCAGGTCGACAACTGCGCGGACGAGGCGACGTAGACGATCCGGCCGAGCCCCACCCACGCGTGCGCGGCCGCGCACATCGGGCAGTGTTCACCCGAGGTGTAGACGGTGGCGCGTCGCCGCTGGTCGACGGACATGGCGGTCGTCGAGAAGCGGGCCAGCTCGAACTCGGGGTGCCGGGTCCGGTCGCCACCCGCGACCCGGTTGCGGTCCTCCGCGCGCACGACACCGTCGCCGTCGACCAGCACCGAACCGAACGGCTCGTCGCCCGCGGCCAGCGCCTCGGCGGCGAGCTCCACGCATCGACGCAGGTAGGGCAGTTCCCGGTCCTCGATCACGGTTCCATCCTCTCACCGACACTCACAGCGGTCCCAGGACGGCTCGGGGATCGGCGTCGAGCGCGAGCGTGTCGAGCACCGCCAGCAGTTGGCGTTCCTCGTAGCGGAAGTGGTTCTCCATGATCGCTTCGATTCCCTCGAGGTGCCGGTCGAGTTCGGTGTGGGAAGCGTTTCGCTCCAGCGCCGCCTGCAATCCGGTGAGCAGGTGGGCGATCATCGAGTGGTCCTGCTCCAGTCGCCGCAGGGTCTCGCGCAGCTCCGGGTGGGCCTCGGCGATGGCGGGGAACAACTCGCGGTCCTCGCCCTCGTGGTGTCCTGTCAGCGCGGTACAGAAGCCGTGGCAGAACAACAACAGTTCCCGGGTGAGCGGCTCAGCCGCCTCCCCAGTGTTTCCACTGTTCCCGTGGTTTCCGCTGTCTCCGCTGTCTCCGCTGTCTCCACTGTCTTCACTGCCGAGCGCGTCCCTGGTCAATCGCAGGGCTTCGCGCAGCCGCTTGTGGACGGCGTGCAGTTCGCGGCTCCAGGCGACGAGCCTGGCCTTCTCGCCCTCAGTCACGTGAGGGCGAAGGAAACGACGTGGTCATCGTCGTGCTCCTTCAACTCCGGCGCCTCCATGCCTGACACGGTCTGCCACCGACACGCGACGCTGGCGAGAAGGTATCACAGGACCGGGGTGTCCTGGCCCGTTTCTTCCTCGACCAGTGTCTGGCGCAGCCACTGCTCGACGCCCGCGATGTGGACGGTCGCCCACGACCGCGCCACCTCCGGCTGTCGCTCGGCCAGTGCCTGCTGGATGGCCCTGTGCTCGGCGACCGTGCGTGCCACGGCGGCGTCCTGCGTGATGCCGCGCCAGGTGCGCGCCCGCTGGGTGCGCCCGGAAACACTGTCCACAAAGGAACACAGCACCTGGTTGCCCGAGCCGGCCGCGATGCGGTGGTGGAACTCCAGGTCGTTCGCGACGAGTTCCTCCACGGTGGGGTTGGTGCCGAGCGAGTCGAGCAGCGTGCCCAGTTCGGCGATCTCGGACTGCGGCATGCTCAACGCCGCCATGGCGGTGGCCGCGGGTTCGAGGATGCGTCGCACCTCCAGGAACTGCAGCACGGTGTCGTCGCGGTGGAAGTCGACCACGAAACCCATCGCGTCCATCAGCAGTGCGGGTTCGAGACTGGTGACGTACGTGCCGTCACCCTGCCTCACGTCGAGCACGTGGATGAGCGACAGCGCCCGTACGGCCTCTCGCAGGGAGTTCCGGGACAGTCCGAGTCGCTCGGCGAGGTCGGCCTCCCTCGGCAGGCGGTCGCCGGGCCGCAGTTCCCCGTCGACGATCATCTGTTTGATCGCCTCGATGGCGCTGTCGGTGACGGACATGGTGGTGGGTCACTCCTCGCGTTCGGTGCTGTCCTGGGGTCCGCGCCCACGTTGCTCGGCCAGGCTCCACAACAGCGGAATGCCGTCGTCGGTACCCGAGTAGTCGTCGGCCTTGTCGTGCAGCGGCCCGACGGTGGCCTGCCAGCGGATGTTGGCCGGGTGCTCCCGCAGCGCGTCGCGCATGGCGTGGTAGTCCTCGACGTCGATCAGGTGGAACAGGTGCTGCCCGTCGCGCCAGATGCGCCAGTCCCGGACGCCGTTCTCCGCGAGTGCCGCGGCGACGTCGGCGGGGATCGTCTCGTGGACCGCCTCGTAGTCGGCCTCTCTACCGGGTTTGAGCACGGTGTGCAGGGCGATCTGCGGCATGTGCCGGTCACTGCTCCCTTCCGGACGCGGTTACCGACACGATACATCCGATCTTTTCGTGGTGTTGAAAACCGGTCGACCGCTGGAAGTGGCCATCGGTACCGTCCGAGCATGTCCGCTCCGCCCGACACCGTGACAGTCGTCCTGCGGTTGCTCGACCGCCACCGTCCCGCCGACGGCACCGAACGCGCCGACGTCGCGCGTGTCCGTGCGTTGCTGGACGAGGCCGCCGATCCCTGGGACCGGACCAGGCCGCTCCACCTGACGGCGTCGGCGTTCGTCGTGCATCCGGAGACCGGCCGGGTGCTGCTGCGCTGGCATCCCCGGCAGAACACCTGGCTGCACGTCGGAGGACACGGCGACGCGGGTGAGGCCGACCCCGTGGCGGTCGCGCTGCGCGAGGCCCGCGAGGAGACCGCGCTCATCGACCTCAGGCCTTACACCTCCGATCTCCTCCACGTGGCGGTGGTGCCGGTCGCCACCTCGCCGGCGGAGGTCGCCGTGGAGCATGCCGACCTTCGGTTCGTGTTCGTCACGGACCGGCCGGACGACGTCCGCCCGGAACGACCCGACGCACCCCTGAGATGGGCGAGTCCGCGCGAGGCGCGGGAGCTGACGGACGAGGACAACGTGCGCCGATCGCTGCGGCACGTCGAGGCGGCGTTGCGTGTCACGACCCCACGAGAGCGGCACGGCATCGGCTGATCGCGTGCGCGGCCCTGGCCCGCCACGAGGGGTCGGCTTGGGAGCCCAGCAGGCTCACACTCGCGACGAAGTGCCCCAGCGCGGTCCTGACGTCACCCCGACGACGGTGGGCCTCCCCGAGGGAGTACGCGGTCAGCGCCTCGCCCTGCACGTCGCCCGCTTCGCCGAACATCGCCCGGCACTGCTCCAGCAACGCCATCGCGGTGTCGATCTCGCCGAGCGCGGCCCGCGCCTCCCCGAGCCTGCGCAGGGTGATGCGCTCGCCCTTGCGCCAGCCGAGTTCCCTGCTCAGCCGCAGGCTCTCCTCGTAGTAGGGGAGGGAACGCCGCGGTGAGCCGGACTCGAACCACGCGATGCCGAGCACCCTCAGGAAGGCCGCTTCGTGGACACCGCAGCGCGCCTCCGGAAGGGACAGCGCGCGAAGGCACAGGGTCACGGCGTCGGCGTGCCTGCCGCGTTGCAGCAGGCCCCCGGCGCGGACCAGCCACGCCTGCAAGAGGCCGTGGGCGTCACCGTGTGCGTCGAAAGTCGCCGCCGCCTCGTCGGACAGCGCACCGGCCACGTCGAGGGCGCCGCTCATCACCTCGCAGGCGGCCAGTCCCGTCAGCGCGTACGCGGCGGCGTGATCCTCGCCGTGTAGCCGGAGGGAATCGAGCAGTGCCCGGTACTCCTTCCCCGCCACGCCGACGTGTCCCCGGTCGATCTCGACGTCCGCCCGCACCAGTCGCAGGCGGGCCTCGGCGTGGGGGTCGGTACCGCTCACCTTGTCCACGAGCGTCCCGAGCACCCTCACGGCGTCGTCGTGGAAGCCGTCGTTCACCAGGTGCGGGGTGAAGTCGCAGGCGAGGTCCACCGCCGTGCCGAGCGCGCTGGGAGCCACGGCTTCGATCAACGACAGCAGGGTCGCCCGCTCGGCCGACGACCAGAGACGGTCGTCGAGGCAGGGCTCACTACGCGGCGGATGGTGGGGTAGGGGAGGAGCGAAGGGCAGCGGTAGCTGGCGGGAGGCCGCCACGACTCGGGCGTGTGCCCGGGCCGCCAGCCGGAGCAGCCCCGTCCGGTCTTCCCGGTTGTCCGGGTCGTGCGCCGCGTCGGCGTGCTCCTGGGCGTACGACCTGAGCAGAGCGTGCATGCGGTAACGCAACTGCCCCGCGCCGTCGCGCTCGTACGCGGTCACCAGGCCCGCGTCGACGAGTGCCTCCATGGCTCGGTCGGCGCGCTGCGGGCAGGCGGACCCGGTCAGTGACGCGGTGAAGGCCCACGGCGCGAGCGACTCGGCGCCGGTGAGCCCGAACAGCCGGAAGGCACGGCGGGCGTCATCGGGCAGAGCCGAGTAACCGGCAGAGAACGTGCTTCGCACGTCGAGCGAACCCACTCGTAACTCGTCGAGACGTGACCGCGCGCCGCGCAACCGCCGGGACAGCTCGGAAAGCGGCCAGCCGGGACGGGTGGCGAGCCGAGCGGCGACGACCCGGATCGCGAGCGGCAGGTACCCGCAGGAGGACAGCAACTCCTCCGCCGATCGCGGCTCGCTGTCCACCCGTTCACGGCCGACGAACCTGGCGAGCAGGGCCTTGGCGAAGTCCGGGTCCGGAAGGTCGACGTTGACGGCGGTGGTGCCCGGCAGCGCGGCCAGCGGGGTTCGCGACGTCACGAGCACGGCCGTGGACGAGGTTCCCGGCAGCAGCGGTGCTATCTGTTCCTCGTCGGCCGCGTCGTCCAGCACCACCAGGACGCGCCGGTCGGCCATCCTCGCGCGGTACATCGCCGCGCGTTCTGCCACCGAGGCCGGAATGACGGCTCCGTCCACGCCGAGCAGCCGCAGGAGTTCGCCGAGCAGGTCAGCGGGCGTCCTGGGGTCGTGTTCGCCACCACGCAACCGTACGAAGAGCTGGCCGTCGGGGTACTCCGGGCGGGCCAGGTGCGCCGCGCGCACGGCGACGGTGGTTTTGCCGACCCCCGGTGGGCCGCTCATCACCACGATGGACGGTGCCGAGCCCTTCCGGCGCAACGCGGCGTGGATGTCGGTCAGTTCCCGCTCTCGCCCGACGAAGTCCGCGATGTCCGGTGGGAGCTGGCATCCGGGTCCCGACGGTGACGGCTCGGCCGGACGCCACGTCCGCACCTCGGCCGGGCCCAGGGCCCGGAAGGTCGTGGGCTCCTCGTCGTGGAGGATCGCCAGGTGCAGGTCGCGTAGTTCGGGACCGGGTTCGACGCCGAGCTCGTCCACCAGCGTGGTGCGGGCTCTCGCGTAGACCTGGAGCGCCTCGGCGCGGCGACCCGAGTGGTGCAGGGCGGTCATCAACTGACGCCACGACCTCTCTCGGAGCGGTTCCGCTTCCACGAGGACGGTCAACTCGCTGATCACCTCGTCGTGCAGGCCCAGGTGCAGCCGGACCTCGACCCACTCCGCCCTGGCGCTGCGGGCTCGTTCCTCCAGCTCCGCGATCCGTGGCAGCGCGGCGTCGGCCAGTGGCGCGTTCTCTGCCGGCCTTCCGCGCCACAGCGTGAAAGCCCGCCCGAACTCGGAGTGCGCCACATCGAGTTCGCCCGCGGTGACCGCGCGCCGTGCCGAGCGCACCGCGTCCTCGAACTCGACCAGGTCGAGTCGGTGGCCGTCGAGCGGGATGCGGTAGGCCCGACCTTCGGGGGCGATGTCGACCGAGGCACGGCGCAACTGCGAGACGTAGGTCTGCACGTTGGCGACGGCCGATTTCGGTGGTTCGTCCCACAGCCACGCGACGATCCGCTCCCGCGGCACGGCGACGTCCGGATGGAGCAGCAGAGTGCTCACAACGGCGGATCGCTTGCCTCGTAACGGGACGGGACGACCGTCGAGTGAGGCGCGCACCGGCCCGAGGACCGCGAAGTCCATCTCGGTCACCTCCACGTGTACCGCTGTTGTGGCGACTCTATGGCGGATTTCGAGCGCTGCCCACAAAGCTGATGACACCCAGCCGGTTCACGGAGGAAGGAGGGTGACATGACCATCGAGGTTCGCAAGGTCGAGTCCGTCAAGGCGACGGGCTTCGAGGTCTGATCCACCTCGCGGTGGGGCGGGAGGTGCTCCTTTCCGCCCCACCCGGTTCCACCGACGGGAGACACGATGCGCGTAAAGCTGAAGGACTGCGCGTGGGAACGCCTCGGCGACGATCTCATCCTGGTGCACGACCCTCGGGAGGCGCTCACCCTCACGGACCCCGACGGCACCGTGCGGGCGCTCCTGGAGGCGTTGTCCGCCGCACCCGCCACGGCGGAGGAACTGGCCGCGCGGTTGCGTGATCGTGGCCTTGACCTCACAGCGGAGGACGTACGTGACGGGTTGAAGGGGCTCGACTCACTCGGACTCGTGGAGAAGGCCGACGAACAGTGGCTCGGCGACCCCCGTCTCGACGAGCGGCACTTCTCGAACCTGACCTTCTTCGGCACCTACTCCTCGCTGGAGCGTTCGCGGGCTGACTTCGTCCGGAGGCTGCGGGATGCGCACGTGCTCGTGCTCGGGGTCGGTGGTGGAGGATCGTCCCTGGTCCAGTGCCTCGCGGGGTACGGGGTCGGCAGGCTCACCCTGGTGGACCGTGATGACGTCGCGCCCCGCAACTTCGCCCGCCAGTTCCTCTACCGGCACGCCGACATCGGCCGGTCGAAGGTGGACCGCGCCGCGGAGTGGGTGCGCGACTACGACCCCGACATCGAGGTGCGCACGGTCGACCGTTGGATCAGCGGCCCGGACGACCTCGCCGACCTGCTGGACGACGTCGACGTGGTCGCGGGCGGGCTCGACGGCGAGCACGACATCCACCTGGTGGTCAACGAGGCGGTGATGCGCGCCGGTGTCCCGCTGGTCTGCGGTGGTATGGGGCGCACCCAGGTGATGTACTGCTCCGTCGACCCGGGTGTCAGCCCGTGTCTGTTGTGCGACGAGTCCGACCAGCCGTCCCCCACCGAGCGAACCTCCGCGGGAGTCGCCCGCCGGCTTTCCCACGGTCTGGAACTCAACAACGCGTTGATCGCTCCCATCGCCATGCAGGTGGGGTCTCTCATCGCGTTGGAGGCGCTGCGGTACCTGACGGGATTCGAAGCACCGAGAGCCGCGGGCACGCGAGTCACATTGGACCTGCGCACGGGGCTGACGACCGAGACCGTGCCGTTCCCGCGCGACCCGGACTGCCGGGCGTGCGCGCTCGCGCCGGAGCGGCGATGAGCGCACCGAGCGAGAGCCGGGTGCGGCTGCGCCCGCTCAGCGTGGTGTCCGACGGCGACGAAGTCGTCGTCGGCGACCCCGAGTCGGGCACGTTCGTCACGATCCCACCCGTGGGCGGTGTCGTCGTGAGAGCGCTGCAACGGGGCGCGGGGCAGCGTGAGGCCGCCGAGGAGGCGGAGGCGTTCGCTGGAGAGCCGGTGGACGTCGCCGCGTTCGTGGAGGTGCTGCGCGAACTCGGATTCGTCGACGACGGCTCGGGCGAGCCACGGGAGGCCGAGCGAACGGCGGCCATCCAGAACAAGCGGTGGCTCGCCGGGCTGAGCCCCCGGGTGGCCGCGCCGTTCTTCGGCCGGGCCGCCTGGACGGTCTACGGCGTGTTGGCGTTGTTCTGCGTGGGCACCTTCCTCACCGTGCCCGGACTGTGGCCGTCGCCGGGTGAGGACGCCTTCCTGACGGGCGACATCGGATCGAGCGCGTTGTTGCTGGTGCCGTTCGCGTTGCTGTCGATGGCGTTGCACGAGGGCGGCCACTGGCTCGCGGCGAGAGCGATCGGTATCAACGCCCGGTTCGGTGTGGACCGCCGGTCGGTGCTCCTCGTGTTCGAGACCGACCTGACACAGGTGTGGACGGTGCCACGCCGGAGGCGGTACGTGCCCCTGCTCGGTGGCCTCGCCGTCGACGTCGTCGTGCTGAGCCTGCTGCTGGGGGCGCGGTTGCTCGTCCACACGGGTGTGTGGACGCCGCCCGGGGTCGTCGACGCCACACTCGCCGTCTGGGTGTACGTGAAGCTGGCTGGCCTGCTGTGGCAGTGCATGGTGTTCCTGCGCAGTGACCTCTACGCGGTGCTGGTGAACGCGCTGGGCTGCCGGAACCTCTGGCGGGTCAAGACACTGTTGCTGCGGCGGGCGTTCGGACGGCTCACCGCCGAACAGCGGGCCGAACTCGCCGGCGCGGCGCCGGCGGACGTCCGGGCCGGGCTGTGGTTCCGCTGGGTGTGGCTGGCCGGTTCGGCCGGGGTCCTCGCGTGGTTCGCGGTGTTCGCGTTGCCACCGATCGTCACGGTGGTGGACTGGGCGGCGGACATGCTCGCGGGAGGACCGCTGTCGGGCCGGTTCTGGTACGGGGCGCTGTGCGCGGGACTGCTGTTGCTGCCGCAGGTTCTCGTCGTCGTGGTGGCGGTCAAGCAGGTGCTTCGGAGACGTGCCGAACGCCGCGCGGAGGCGAGTCGATGACGTCTCACTCCCCGTCGCCGAGCCGGGTGAGGACCACGGGCCCGTCCTCGGTGATCGCGACCGTGTGCTCCGAGTGCGCCGTGCGCGAGCCGTCGGCCGAGCGGATGGTCCAGCCGTCGGGGTCCATGACGATCCGGGCGCTGCCCGCGGTGAACCACGGTTCCAGCGCGAGTGTCATCCCCGGACGCAGCAGCAGTCCCCGGCCGGGACGGCCCCGGTTGGGCACGTGCGGGTCCTCGTGCATGGTGCGGCCCAATCCGTGTCCGCCGAACTCGGTGTTGACCCCGTAGCCGTGGGCCGCCGCCACCGCTCCGATGGCCGCCGAGACGTCACCGAGCCGGTTGCCCGGCCGTGCCGCCTCGATGCCCGCGGCCAGTGCCTCCTCGGTGGCGCGCACGAGCCGGACGTCCGCCTCGGCGGGGGTGCCCACGACGACGGTGACGGCGGCGTCGGCCACCCACCCGTCGATCGCGACGGCCAGGTCCATGCTGAGGACGTCGCCGTCGCGCAGAACGTAGTCGTGGGGCAGGCCGTGCAGCACGGCGTCGTTGACGGACAGGCAGACGGTGTTGCGGAACGGGCCGCGACCGAACGACGGCGCGTAGTCCCAGTAGCAGGACTCGGCGCCGCGGTCGCGGATCAACGTCCGGGTGTGGTGTTCGAGGTCCAGCAGGTTCACGCCGACGGCGGCCTTGGCCCGCAGCTCGGCGAGCACCTGGGCGACGAACGCCCCGGTGGTGCGCATCCGCTCGATCTCGGCGGGGGACTTCAACTCGATCATGTGACGCTCCTTGAATGGTATAAAAATACCGGCGCGTCGCAGAGTAGCACTTGTCGGTATTTGTATACCGACCCTACCCTGGTCGCATGGTGCGTCTGCCGCTCACACCCGAGCAGGTCCAGGCCGGGGCCCGCCTCGGAGCGTTGTTGCGCGAACTCCGGCGCGACCGCGGTCTCGACGAGGTCGCCCGTGGGGCCGGTATGTCCCCGGAGACCCTGCGCAAGATCGAGACGGGGCGGCTGCCGAGTCCGGCGTTCGGCACGGTCGTGCGGCTGGCGGACGCCCTCGGCGTGTCCGTGGAGGAACTGGCCGACGTCTGGCGCGGCGGGGGAGCGTTCGAGGTCGCGTCCTGACCGGGCTCTCGCCGCGCCGTCGGGGCGAGCGGGGTGGCGTCCGTGCCCGCCAGGATTGGCACGCCTGCCTCGTGCAGCACCCGTGCGGCGCCCACCGCTGTGGCGCCGCACTCGGGAACCTCGCTCCCGATGTGGCACTGTGGATGGACGGAGGCAAGGGCCCGCGACGAGCCTGCGCCCGATCCACGGCGCGGACGACGGCGAACCGTCGGTGACGGCCCTCCACGACGGGTCGCCGTTCGCGGTCCCGATGCTGGACCTGACCGCGAACGGCGTGACTTCACTCCCGGACCGGGCACGCGGCGGTGGAGCCGCGCACGACGAGTTCCGGCTGGAACAGGTACTCCTCCGTGGGAGGTGCGGCGCCGGCGATCTCGTCCAGCAACGTGCGCACCGCCGCGGTGACCATCGCGGTCACCTGCTGCTGGATGGTGGTCAGCGGTGGATCGGTGAACGCGATGAGCGGCGAGTCGTCGTAGCCGACCACGGAGAAGTCCCTCGGCACCTCCAGCCCGCGCCTGCGGGCCACGCGGATCGCGCCGAGAGCCATCAGGTCGCTGCCGCACACCACCGCCGTGCAGTCCCGCTCCAGCAGCGCCCAGGCCGCGGAGTGCCCGCCCTCGACGGAGAACAGGGTGTGCACGATGAGCTCGTCGACCTCGTCGGCACCGACCACGGGGGCCATGAGTTCGCGGAACTTCTCGGTCTTGCGCTGGACGGGGACGAACCGCTTCGGCCCCACGGCGAGCCCGATGCGTTCGTGGCCCAGTTCGCGCAGGTGAGTCAGCGCCAGTTCCACCGCCGCACCGTCGTCGTCGGAGAAGAACGGTGCCTTCACGTCAGGTGCGTACCCGTTGACGAACACGGCGGGAACCCCGCCCTCGATGAGCCGGCGGTACCGGTCGTGGTCGGCGGTGGTGTCGGCGTGCAGGCCCGACACGAACACGATGCCGGACACGCCCCGCGCGGTGAGCGTTTCGATGAACTCGTCCTCGGTGGCACCGCCGGGCGCCTGCGTGCACAGCACCGACCGGTAGCCGCGCATCACCAGCGTCCGGTCGATCACCTGGGCGAACGCCGGGAAGATCGGGTTGTCCAGCTCGGGGATGATCAACCCGATGAGGCCCGCGCTGCGCTGCCGCGCCCGGGCGGGGCGTTCGTAACCGAGCCGGTCCATGGCCGCCAGCACGGCCTGCCGGGTGGCCGCGGCGACACCCGGCTTGCCGTTGAGCACGCGACTCACCGTCGCCTCGCTGACGTTCGCCAGCTCGGCGATGTCGGCGAGGCGAATACCGTCGAGTGAGCCCTTAACCATCCACGTCTCCGCTCCACCACACGGCACTCTCCGGCGGCAGCGTCACCGTGTCGCCGGCGATGTCGAGTTCCGAGGCCGGGCAACTCGCCAGCCGCACCGTCCCCGGACGGTCGACCGTCACCGGTGACGACGAGAAGTTCACCGTGCACGTGAAAGCCGATCCCCGCCGGAAGACGAGCACGTCGTCGGGCGAGGCGCCCCACGCGAGGCCCTCCGCCGGAAGATCACGGCGCTGCCGCAGAGCCTCACGGTACAGCGACAGCGTGGAGTCCGGGTCGTCGCGCTGGGCTTCGACGGTGAACTCCGCCCAGTGCCGGGGCTGTGGCAGCCACGACGAGCCGCCGAACCCGAACGGCGGTTCCGTGCCCGACCACGGCAGCGGCACCCGGCAGCCGTCACGCCCCCGGTCGGTGTGCCCGGAACGCTCCCAGACCGGGTCGGCGAGCACCTCGTCCGGCAGGTCGGTGACCTCCTCCAAGCCCAGTTCCTCGCCCTGGTACACGTACACCGAACCCGGCAACGCCATGGTGAGCAGGGCGGCGGCCCTGGCCCGGCGCAGCCCCCGCTCCCCGCCGCCGTAGCGGGTGACGTGCCGCTGGACGTCGTGGTTGGACAGCACCCATGTCGAAGGGGCGTTCACGCCGGCCACGGCCGCCAGTGACTCGTCGACGACCCGGCGGAACGCCGCTGCCGACCAGTCCGCCTCGACGTAGTGGAAGTTGAACGCCTGGTGCAGCTCGTCCGGCCGCAGGTAGCGGGCCAGCCGTTCGGCACTCGGCACCCACGCCTCCGCGACGCCGATGCGCTCGCCGGGGTAGGAGTCGAGGATCTTCCGCCACTCGCGGTAGATCTCGTGCACGCCGTCCTGGTCGAAGTACGGCAACGGTCGCGAGGTGAGCAGCGACGCCTGGTCGGTGCACGCGGCGTCGGGCAACCCGTCCGCCTTCACCATGCCGTGGGCGACGTCGATGCGGAAGCCGTCGACACCGCGGTCGAGCCAGAACCGCAGGATGCTCTCGAACTCCGCGCGCACCTCGGGGTTCTGCCAGTTCAGGTCGGGCTGGCCCGGGTCGAACAGGTGCAGGTACCACTGGCCGTCGGCCACCTGCGTCCACGCGGGACCACCGAAGATCGACTCCCAGTCGTTGGGCGGGCCGCCGTCCCGGCCGTCGCGGAAGAGGTACCGGTCGCGGGCGGGCGAGCCGGGGCCCGCCGCCAACGCCTCGACGAACCACGGGTGTTGCGACGACGTGTGGTTGGGCACCACGTCGACGATGACCTTCAACCCACGGTCGTGTGCCTCGGTGACCAGGGCCTCGGCGTCGGAGAGCTCACCGAAGACCGGGTCGACGGCGCGGTAGTCGGCCACGTCGTAGCCGCCGTCGGCCATGGGGGAGGTGTAGAACGGGGTCAGCCACACGGCGTCCACACCGAGGTCGGCCAGGTGGTCGAGCCTCGACCGCACGCCCGGCAGGTCCCCGACGCCGTCGCCGTTGCCGTCGGCGAAGCTGCGCACGTACACCTGGTAGATCGCCGCGGTGCGCCACCACTCGTTGCTCATGGTTTCCTTTCAGCTCTTGACGCCGCCCGCCGTGAGCCCGGCGACGAGATGACGTTGGACGAGGAAGAACACGATCGCCGACGGCACCATGACCACGACGGAGCTCGCCGTGAGCAGCCCCCACTCGGCCTTGAAGTCGCTGACGAACGTCGCCATACCCACCGGGAGCGTGTAGTGCTCCTCGCTCTGCATGAACACACCCGCGAAGGCCACCTCGCCCCACGCGGTGATGAAGGAGTAGAAGACCGTCACCGCGATGCCCGGCTTCGCCAGGGGCACGACGAGACGCCAGAACGTGCCGAACGGGCTGAGCCCGTCGACGCGCCCCGCCTCGTCGATCGACACCGGAATCGTGTCGAAGTAGCCCTTGAGCATCCACGCGCAGTACGGCACCGCCACGGTGGAGGACGCGAGCACCAGACCGCCGTAGGAGTCGAGCAGACCCAGTTCCGACAGCACGTTGTACAGCGGCACGATCAGCACGGCCGCCGGGAACATCTGGGTGATGAGGAACGACCACATCAGCGGCCGCTTGCCCGGAAACCGCATGCGGGAGGCCGCGTAACCCGCCGTGGCCGCGATCAGCACCGCGAACACGGTGGTGGCCGTCGCCACGATCAGCGAGTTCAGGAACCACGTCGTGAACTGCGTTTCGCCGAACACCTGGGAGTAGTTGTCGAGGCCGAGCGTGCCGAGCTCGTCGGGCCGGGTCCAGGTGCCGCGGTCGGTCTTGAGCGACGTCAGGGCCACCCACGCCACCGGAAACACCGCGACGACACTCGCGAGCACCAGAGTGGTGTGCAGCGCCGTGGACGACAGCACGCTGCGCTGGTCCCTGCGGCGCACCTTCTCGGTCATGACAGCACCTCACTCGACTGCCGGTCGAGCCAGCGGCGGTAGAAGAACGCGAACACCACGAGCATGGACGCGATGAGCGCACCGTAGGTGGCCGCGCCCGCGTAGTCCCGGATTCCCTGGAACGCCCGCTCGTAGGCCTCGGTGACGAGGATGTTCGTCGCTCCGCCCGGACCGCCTCCCGTGAGCAGGGCGATGACGGCGAACTGGTTGAACGTCCAGATGGTGCCGAGCAGGATCACCGTCCCGGACACGGGCCGCAGGCCCGGCAGGGTGACGGCACGGAACCGTTGCCACGGTGTCGCACCGTCCATTTCGGCCGCCTCGTACAGCTCCCTGGGTACCGTCTGCAGTCCGCCCAGCAGCGCCACCATCATGAACGGCACCCCCAGCCAGACGTTCACGAGGATCACCGCGATCTTGGCGGCCGTCGGGTCACCCAGCCAGTCGACGCTGTCGATCCCGACGGCACCCAGCAGTGCGTTGAGCACGCCGCCTTCGGTGTTCAGCATGAGGCGCCACGCGAACGCGGCCACGAACGGTGGCACCGCCCAGGGCAGGATCAGCAGCATCCGGTAGACCGAGCGACCCTTCAAGGCCCGGTTGAGCAACAGCGCCAGCCCGAGCCCGAGTGAGTAGTGCAGGACGACGCACGTGACCGTCCACACCAGAGTCCACACGAGCCGCGAGTAGAACGCGCCCTCGACACCGGACAACACGTCGACGTAGTTGGCCAGGCCGACGAACTCGTAGGTCGCCTCGATCTCGTTGACGCCGATCGTGCGCGCGCTGTTCATCTCGTTGGCGTTGGTCAGGGAGAGGTACACGCCCTGGGCCAGCGGGTAGAACACGAGCACGGCGAGCACCAGCACGACCGGGGCCACCATCGCCCACGCGTACCAGTGCCTGCTCATCCTGTCGCGCAGGCGCCCGCGGGGCGGCACCGCTTCGGGTGCCGCCCCGGCAGGGGGACGAACGGCCGTCGTCGTCATGACTCGAAGCCCGGCACCGTGCGCTGCGCCTGCGCCAGTCCTTCCTCGACGGGCGCCTGACCGCCGAGGATCTGCTCGTAGAACGGGGTGAACAGGTCGTAGAGCGTGCCCGCGCCCGGCGCGGCAGGCCGGGGCTTGGCCAGCTCGATCGGCTCCTGGAACGCGGCGAGGATCTCGTTGTCCGTGACCTCGGGGGTCTCGTACACCGACGTGCGCGTGGGCAGGGTGTTGTTCTCGGCCGCCACGTAGGCCTGGTTCTCCGGCCGGTTCATGAACTCCACGAACAGGTAGGAGGCGGCGAGATCCGGTGAGCCCGCGTAGACGGTGTAGTTGTGGCCGCCCACCGGGCCGCCCTGGCCCTTCGGGCCCGCGGGGACGGGCGCGACGCCGAGGTTGCCGGGGTCTTCGAACGCCTCTCCGGACAGGGCGTCGGACACCGACCAGGGGCCGTTGATGATCATGCTGACGGACCCCTTCTTGAACCCGTCCTGCATGTTCGTGTACTTGTTCGCGCTCGTGTCGGTGGTGCCGACCCCGTCGGCGGTCAGTTCGCGCACGGTCTCGATCGCGGCCTTCACCTCGGGGCTGTCGATCGTGATGCGCTTGCCCTCGACGTCGACGTAGTCGGCTCCCTCGCCGTAGACGAAGGGCAGCAGGTAGTAGGAGTCGGCGTTGAGGAAGATGCCCGTGGTGCCCGGCACCTTCTCCTCGATCTTCTCGGCCGCCTCGCGCAGTTCCTCCCACGTGGCGGGCGGCTCGGCGATGCCGGCCTCGGCGAAGTGCTCCTTGTTGTAGAGCAGGGCGAGGGTGTCGGTGACCTGTGGGACACCGTAGGTCTTCCCCTCGTAGACGTTGCTCTCCATGGGCACCGGCAGGTAGTCGTCCGAGCCCTTGAGCGCGGGCGTGCCGTCGAGCGGCTGGAGGTAGCCGAGCGCGGCGAACGTCGCCGTCCAACCGACGTCGGAACGCATGACGTCCGGTGCGCCCTCACCGTTCTGCGCCGCGGTCTTGAACTTGTCGTCCGAACCGTCGAAGGGGACGTTGACGTACTCGACCTTGATCTTCGGATACTCCTGCTCGAACCGCTTGGCCAGTTCCTTGTAGGCCGGCGACTCGGTGGTGGCGTCCGAGGTGTCCCAGAAGGTGACGGTGCCCGTCACGGCCTGGGGATCGTTGTTCGCCTGCTCCGCCGCGTTGCTCTGGTCGGTGGCGGACTCGCCGCACGCGGTCACCGCAAGGGCGGTGGCCGCGGCGAGCGCCAGGACTTTTCTGCGTGTCATGGCTCTCCTCGCTGAGACCGGGTGCGCAAGACGGTAGCCCCGGTCCCCCGAGGATGCAAGAATCTTTCTGTAACTTTCAGTGATCTTGATGCAAGAGGTTGTGATCGGCGTACCAGTCGGTGACCACGTCGGCGAGTTCGGCCTCCGAGCGGTTCGTCACGTCGAGTTCGAGCACCGGCAGCGCGCTGCGCTCCGCCGCTTTCCGCAACGCGTCCTGCTCACGGACGAAGACGTCCAGGTCGTCGTACTGGCTCGGGTTGGCCGAGACCCGCAGCCGCTCCTCGCGCGCCGCCGCGAAACTCTCTGGTGTCCGCGTGCACAACACGACGGCGAACCCGAGAGGCAGCAGTCGGCGTTCGATCTGCTCGATGTCGAAGGCGCGCTCCTGCCGTTCCTGGTGGACCGCCGTGGAGAGGTGGAAACGATCGACGACCCAGGTGTAGTAGCGGTGCAACTCGAACAACCGGAGCCACGTCCGGTACGCCTCCAACGCCTTTTCCTCGTGTTCCGGCGGGAAGGTGATGAGGCTGGGACCCCAGGCCTCGTTCGTCAGGCCACTCCACTGGAGCCGACACCAGCGGCAGGTGGTAGCGGTACCGGCGAGCACCGACGAAACGGGGATGATCTCGCAGGGTGAAGGCCAGTTCCGTCTTCTTCGTCAGCCGGGTTCCTTCGAGGATCACCTTGGGACACAACGGTCTTGAGTTCCGCATGGTGACATCCAATACCGTCGGCGTGGCCGGTGTCAGGCGAACTTCTGTTCGGCTGCGCCGAGCCGGTGGTTGTGCTTGTACGGCGCCCCGTGTTGCACAGTCACGGAACCGAGGTCCTCGCCGCTGAGGCATCGAGCGCGGCGGGTACACCGACAGGAACGATCCCGGCGAGGTGAGTCGTTTCCGCGCTCTCACGGCGGCGCTGTCCGGCACCGTCGGGCTGGCCCGCCGCCGGTGCAGCCGCCGCCACGATCGGTGGTCCGGGAGCCGCTTTCTGGGCGATCCTTTGTGGATTCCTCGACATGGCCACGAAGTACACGCCGACGGAACGGTTTCCGGCGGCCCGATGCACTACCTCCGACGGGAACTGGTGGACCGCTTCGGGCGCAGGGGATCCGTACCCGGCGAGGTCCTGGCCTCCCCGGGTGCTCCGCTGATCCTGCTCCTCGGCAGCGCGGGCGGTCTGAGGCGGACCTCGTGGCATCGGCGATCATGGGCGGCATCAGGTCCATCTCCACGGTCGCCTCCCGTCTCGTGTCGTTGGTGGCCGCCGTCTACGTCGCCGGGTGCCTGACGGTCATCCTCGTCAACATCACTCACGTGCCCGCGGCCATCGGCGAGGTCCTCTCCGGTGCGTTCGCGCCCGAGGGAGTCGCGGGCGATGTCCTCGGTGCGCTCATCGTCGGGTTCCAGCGGGCGCTGTTCTCCAGCGAGGCGGGCATCGGCTCGGCGGTGATCACCACTCGGCCGTGAAAACGCGTCACCCCGTCACCGAGGGGCTCGTCGCGTTGCTGGAACCGTTCGTCGACACCGTCGTGGTCCGCACGATGACGGCGTTGACGATCGTGATCGCGAGTACGCCGAGCTGGGAACAGGCGCGCGCCGCGGTGTCCATCGGCGCGGACGCGCCCGAAGGTGTCACCCTGACGTCCGATGCGTTCGCCACGGTGCTGCCGTGGTTCCCGGTGGTGCTGTCGGTCGTGGTGACGCTCTTCGCCTTCTCCACCGTGCTGAGCTGGGCATACTACGGCCAGCAGGCGTGGCAGCACCTGTTCGGGCGCGGACGCGTGGCGGGACTGGTCTACAAGTTCGTGGTGTGCGGCTTCGTCCTGCTCGCTCCGGTGGTGAAGCGGGAACTCGCCGACTTCACCGCGAAGGTCGCCGCGGGTCATCTCCGCCGCGGCGGGCGTCCGGAAGCCGAACTGCGCGACCGGCGGGGTCGCGGGGAACCAACTCCGGCCGGACTCTTGTCCACACGCGAAGCAATGTGACATTGTATTGCGCACCGGCGGGGCCGACCGGCCCTCGGGCAGCGCCGATCCCGGTCGATCTGGTGCGCCGGGCTGTCTGTCGCCGCACGTCGGTCGTTGTCACATCCGCGTGCAAAGGAGCTCCGATGGACACGCTCGTCGCGATCAGCGACAGCATCTGGAATCCCATGGCGTACTTCGCGCTGGCCGTGGGCCTGTTCTTCACCGTGCTGACCGTCGGGGTGCAGTTCCGGCGCCTTCCCGACATGCTCAGGGAGATCACCGCCGGAAAGACGTCGGAGGAGGGCATCTCCCCGCTGCAGGCGCTGCTGCTGACCCTGTCGAGTCGCGTGGGGGTGGGCAACATCGCGGGTGTCGCCACGGCCATCGCGGCAGGCGGTCCCGGCGCGCTCGTGTGGATGGCCCTGTGTGCCCTGCTGGGCTCGGCCGCCGCCTTCGCCGAGACCGTGCTCGCGCAGGTCTACAAACGCAGGGTCGCCGGGGAGCATCGCGGCGGCATTCCGTTCTACGTGGAGCACGGACTCAAGCTGAAGTGGCTCGCCGTGGTGTTGGCGCTCGTGACCTTCGTGGGCTACGGGTTCGTGTTCCCCGGTGTGCAGTCGAACAACATCGCCGCGAGTGTCGAAGGCGCCTTCGGGGTCCCGGGCTGGGTCACCGCGATCGTGGTCACGGGCCTGTTCGCGTTCGTCGTCCTGGGTGGAACCCGGCGCATCGTCGGCGCGGCGCAGGTCATGGTCCCGATCATGGCGGTGGGTTACCTGCTCGCCACCTTCGTCATCCTCCTGCTGAACCTCGACAGCGTCGTCCCGACGCTCGGCCTCATCGTCGGCAGCGCGTTCGGCGCTCACCAGGTGTTCGGCGGGATCGTGGGCGCCGCCGTCGCGTGGGGGGTGAGGCGAGCGGTCTTCTCGAACGTGGCCGGTGTCGGGGAGGGCACTTTCGGGGCCGCGGCCTCAGCGGTGTCGCACCCGGTGAAGCAGGGTCTGGTCCAGGCGTTCTCGATCTTCGTCGACACGCTGCTCGTTTGCACGGCCACCGGGGTGATGATCGTGGTGACGGGTTCCTACAACGTCGTCGGAGGCGACGGCGCGGAGCTCATGACCAACGTGCCGGGCCTCGCCGCCGGACCGGAGTACACCCAGCACGCCGTCGACACCGTGGCGCCCGGCTTCGGACCCGGTTTCGTGGCTGTCGCGCTGTTCTTCTTCGCTTTCACCACGCTGATCGCGTTCTACTACATCGCCTCCACCAACCTGCTGTACCTGCTGGGCGGCAGGGCCGTGGGGTGGGCGTCGCAGGGTCTGAAGATCGGCATGCTGGCCATCACGTTCTACGGCGCGGTGGAGTCGGCCGACGTGATCTGGACGATCGGAGACATCGGTTACGGCTCTCTCGGCTGGCTGAACATGGTCTGCCTGCTGTTGTTGTCGCCGGTGGTGCGCAAGGTGGCGCGGGACTACGACGCGCAGCGCGGGCAGGGGCTCGATCCGCGGTTCGATCCGGTGTCGCTCGGCATCACGGGTGCCGACTTCTGGGCGGAGGAGGCTCAGCCGGAGCGGGCGACGGATACGGCGCCGCCGGGGCGGTCGGCCACCGGTCCGGAGGAGCTGGCGCAGTAAAATGTCACATGGTACTTTGTTTGCGGACCCGGTCCCGGGTCGTGACAGGTGGGAAGGATCGTTCATGTCCGAAGCTCGCAAGCCCTGGCATGGTGTTCTGGTGGCGACGGCGCTGCCCTTCACCGACGATCTGAGTGTCGACTACGACGCGTTCGCCGAGCACGTCCGCTTCCTCGCCGACAACGGCTGCGACGGCGTGGCGGTGAACGGCTCGCTGGGTGAGTACCAGACGCTCGGGGAGGCGGAGCGCGCGAAGGTCGTGGAGACCGCCGTGCAGGCCGCGCCCGAGGGGTTCACCGTCATGGCCGGAGTCGGCGCCTACGGTGGTCTCCAGGTCGCGCACTGGGCCGAGCAGGCCGCCGAGGCGGGAGCGAAGGCGCTGATGCTGCTGCCGCCCAACGCCTACCGCGCGAACACCGACGAGGTCGTCGACCATTTCCGCCATGCGAACAAGGTGGGCCTGCCGGTCGTCGGCTACAACAACCCCATCGACACCAAGGTCGACCTCACGCCCGCGTTGATCGCGCGCCTCGGCGAGGAGGGACTGCTCGTCGGTGTCAAGGAGTTCACCGGTGACGTCCGCCGTTGCTACGAGATCCGCGAACTGGCCCCCGAGGTGGACATCCTCATCGGCACCGACGACACGCTGCTGGAGACGGCGATGGCCGGTGCCGTGGGTTGGGTGGCGGGCTACCCCAACGCCATCCCGAGGTCCACTGTGGAGTTGTACCGTCTGGCGACCTCGGGTGACGTGGCCGACCTGCCGAAGGCCATGGAGCTCTACCGCGACCTGCACTCGTTGCTGCGCTGGGACAGCAAGACGGAGTTCGTGCAGTGCATCAAGCTGTCGATGGACGTCGCCGGGCTCCGCGGTGGTGCGTGCCGTCCCCCGCGCGGCCCGTTGGCACCGGAGATCCACGAGCGCGTGGTCCGCGACACCGAGGCCGCGCTCGCCAAGGGCTACCGCTGAGAACGGGGACGCCACGATGAGGAGCAAGCGCATCTTCCACGTCGTCGACTCCCACACGGAGGGGATGCCGACGCGTGTGGTCACCGGGGGAGTGCCTCCCATCCCCGGTGACACGATGGCCGAGCGCAGGCTGTGGTTCCGTGAGAACAGCGACCACGTCCGCACCCTGCTGATGTACGAGCCGCGCGGGCACAGTGCGATGAGCGGGGCGATCCTGCAACCGCCGACCCGGCCGGACGCGGATTTCGGCGTGTTGTTCATCGAGGTCTCCGGCCTGCTGCCGATGTGTGGGCACGGCACCATGGGAGTGGCCACGGTGCTCGTGGAGACGGGCATGGTGGAGGTCGTCGAGCCGGTCACCACGGTGCGCCTCGACACGCCCGCCGGGCTCGTGCACGCGGAGGTGGCGGTGCGCGACGGCCACGCGGAGTCGGTCACGATCCGCAACGTGGCGTCCTTCGTGGACCGGCTGGATGCGACGGTGGACGTCGCGAGCGTCGGCAGTGTGCGCTACGACCTCGCGTTCGGCGGCAACTTCTACGCCGTCGTGGAGGTCTCGGAGCTGGGCCTGGAGTTCAGCCGGGACAACAAGGACGCCCTGCTGCGCGCCGGGTTGGCGATCATGGAGGCGATCAACGCCACCGACGAGCCGGTGCACCCGGAGCGGCAGGACATCCGGGGCTGCCACCACGTCTACCTCGCGGCTCCGGGATCCACCGCGGCGGTGTCACGGCACGCGATGGCCATCGCGCCCGGCTGGTTCGACCGTTCGCCGTGCGGAACGGGCACGAGCGCCCGGATGGCGCAGCTGCACGGACGCGGGGAACTGGCGCTGGGAACCGACTTCGTGAACGAGTCGTTCATCGGAACCCGGTTCGTGGGCCGGCTGGTCGAGGAGACGACGGTCGGCGGCAGGCCCGCGGTCGTCCCCACGGTGACGGGACGTGCGTGGCTGACCGGTACCGCACAGTACTTCCTCGACCCGGACGACCCGTTCCCGGCGGGGTTCCTGCTGTGAGGTCACCCGGCCGCGTTCGTCGGCGGACCCGTCGCACCCACCCGTTCGTGGAGGTGCGACGGGCCAGGATGATGCTGGTGTCCATCCGCTCTCGAGGAGACACATGAGCACCACACCGAACCTGCCCCCGTTGAACCGCCACGCGAGCCTCCGGGAGACGGTGATCGAGCAGCTTCGCGCGGCGATCATCTCCGGTGAGATGGAGGAGGGCGAGGTGTACTCGGCGCCCGCCCTGGGCAAGGCGTTCGGGGTGTCGCCGACACCGGTCCGCGAGGCCATGGTGGAACTCGCGCAGGACGGTCTCGTGGAGACCGTCAAGAACAAGGGCTTCCGGATTCGCGGCGTCAGCGACAAGGAACTGGACGACCTCACGGAGGTCCGGTTGCTGTTGGAGCCGCCCGCCGTGGCCGACGTCGTCGGGCGGGTGCCGGAGGGCGGCTTCGTGGAGCTGCGCGAGCTGGCGCAGCGGATCGTCGACGCGGCGAGGGACAAGGACCTCGCGCGGTACCTGGTGACCGACCGCGAGTTCCACGCCCGGTTGCTGAGCCACACCGGCAACGACCAGCTGGTGGCGCTCGCCACGAGCCTGCGCATGCGCACGCGGATGTACGGCCTGAAGTCCCTCATGCGGCAGGGCCTGCTCGACGGCTCGGCCCGCGAGCACCACGAGTTGCTCGACCACATGGAGGCGGGCGACGCGAAGGCGACGTTCGAGCTCATGCGGCGGCACATCGGGCACGCACGAGGGTTGTGGGCCACCGGATACGACTCGGCCGAGACCGACGAAGGATAGGAAGCGAAGTGCGCGGATGAACGCACCCACGAGCACGGCCGCGGACGTCGTGGTGATCGGCGCGGGCGTCGTCGGCTCGGCGGTGGCCTTCTTCGCGGCCCGGCAGGGGCTGTCGGTGACGGTCGTCGACCGGGCGGGGCCCGCCTCGGGAACCTCGTCGTCGGGCGAGGGCAACGTTCTCATCTCCGACAAGGAGCTCGGCCCGGAACTGGAACTGGCCCGGTACTCCCTCGGTGTGTGGCGCGACGACCTCGCGGAGTTCGCGCACCTGTGGGAGTTCGAGCCGAAGGGCGGCGTGATCGTGGCGTCGCGGGAGTCGAGCCTCGCCTCGCTGGAGCGGTTGGTGGCCTCCCAGCGGGAACACGGCATCACCGTGGAGCGGCTCGACGGTGATGCGCTGCGGGAGGCGGAGCCCGAGGTGACGCCGCACGCGCTGGGCGCCGCGTACTACCCGGACGACTGCCAGGTGCAGCCCATGCTCGTCGCCGCCCACCTCGTGCGGCTGGCGCGTGAGCACGGCGCCCGGCTGGTCACGAAGGCCACGGTGACGGGGCTGGTGCGGCGTGACGGCCGCGTGTGCGGGGTGCGCACCACCGCGGGCGATCTCGGCTGCGGTGCGGTGGTGAACGCGGCGGGTCCGTGGGCGGCCGAGATCGCCGCACTGGCCGGGGTACGGGTGCCCGTGGAACCGCGACGGGGGTTCGTGCTGGTCACCGAGCCGTTGCCACCGACCGTGCGGCACAAGGTGTACGCCGCCGAGTACGTCGACAACGTCGGCAGCTCCGACGCGGGCCTGCAGGCCTCCGCGGTGGTGGAGGGAACACCGGGCGGCACCGTTCTCATCGGCTCGACCCGGGAACGGGTCGGGTTCGACCGCACTCCCAGCGCCGATGCCCTGCGGACGCTGGCGCGCAACGCCGTGGCGCTGTTCCCGTTCCTGGCCGAGGTGCGGGCGCTGCGTCACTACCACGGCTTCCGGCCCTACTCGCCCGACCACCTGCCGGTCATCGGCCCCGACCCTCGCGCGCCGGGTCTGTGGCACGCGTGCGGGCACGAGGGCGCGGGCGTCGGACTGTCCGTCGGCACCGGCAAACTCCTCGCGCAGGCACTGACGGGCAAACCGACTGAGCTGGACCTGGAGCCTTTCGCGCCACAGCGCTTCGGTGCGACAGAGGGCTTCGGCACGACGGAGGACGGTGACGCATGAGCGAGCGCGACCTCGAACTGACCGTGGACGGCAGGCCGCTTCGCGCGCAGGCCGGGCAGACGCTCGGCGCGGCGCTGGTGATGAACGGGATCACGGCCTGGCGCAGCACGCGGGTCGGTGGACGGCCACGCGGGCTGTTCTGCGGCATCGGTGTCTGCTTCGACTGCCTGGTGACCGTGGACGGGGAGCCGGGCCAGCGAGCGTGTTGCGTGCAGGTGGCCGACGGGATGCGGGTCTCCACGGCGGTGGACTCGTGAGCGCGGCGAGCACGACACGCAGCGAGGTCGTCGTGGTCGGCGCCGGTCCGGCGGGACTCGCCGCGGCCGTCGCCGCCGTCGAGCGCGGCCGGAAGGTCGTCGTGGTGGACGCGGGCGAACAGCCCGGCGGACAGTTCTGGCGGCACCCGAACGAGGTGGCGCGTCCCGGCTACGACGGGCGGGGCCAGCACGCGTGGCCGGTGTACACGCGACTGCGGAGCCGTTTCGACGCCGCGGTCGCGCGGGAAGCGGTGACCTACCGGCCCGGCAGGCAGGTGTGGATGGTCTCGCGGAAAGGCACCGGATTCGAGGTGCGGACGACACCGACGACGGCGGCACACGGACGCGGCACCGACGTGCTGGAGTGCGACCGGCTGGTGTTGTGCACCGGCGCCTACGACCGGCAGCTCCCGGTACCGGGCTGGGACCTCCCCGGCGTCATGTCGGCGGGGGGAGTGCAGGCCTTCGTCAAGGCGAACGGCGTCTCACCGGGTCGCCGGGTCGTCGTGGCGGGCACGGGACCGTTCCTGCTTCCGGTGGCCGCCTCGGTCGCGCGGGCGGGAGCGACGGTGGCCGCCGTCTGCGAGTCGGCGTCGCTCACCGGGTGGCTTCCCCACCTGCGAAGCGCCGTGCGTTCACCGGCGAAACTGGGCGAGGCCGCCGAGTACGCGGCGACGTTCGCCCGGCACCGCATCCGGTGGCGCACGCGCACCGTCGTCACCGAGGTGCTGGGGAGTGAGCGCGTGACCGGCGTCCGGCTTTCTCGCGTGGACGCGGCGGGGCGGGTCCTGCCCGGCCGCGACACCGTCCTGACGGACGTCGACGTCGTGGGTTTCGGCTGGGGCTTCACCCCGCAACTGGAACTGGCGACGGCGCTGGGCGCGCGCACGCGCGTCGACGTGGACGGCAGCCTCGTGGGCGTGGTCGACGACCGGCAGGCCACCGACGTGCCCGGACTGTTCCTGGCCGGTGAACTCACCGGGGTGGGCGGCGCGCTGCTCGCCGTGGCCGAGGGCACCGTCGCGGGCGCCTCCGCGGCCGGAGCGCCGAGCCCGGACGCCGCGCTCGTACGCGACATCCGACGACACCGCGACTTCGCCGCCGCCATGCACACCGCACATCCCGTGCCCGCCGGATGGGAGTCGTGGCTGACGCCGGACACACTCGTCTGCCGGTGCGAGGAGGTGCCGTACGAGCGGGTGCGGCAGGCCAGGACCGAGCTCGGCGCTGACGACGCGCGCGGGCTCAAGTCGTTCACCCGCACCGGGATGGGTTGGTGTCAGGGCCGCATCTGCGGATTCGCGGCCGGATGCCTCTCCACATCGGACACCGGGCAGAGCGCGGGACACGCCACCTCGGGCGCGGTGAAGCGCCCTCTCGCGGCGCCCGTGCGGATCGGTGATCTCGCCGAGCTGCCCACCACAGACCGAGAAGGGACCTGACGTGACACACCATGCCGACAGCAGTGCGGTGAGCATCGCCGTGACCGAGGCGGCCCGCGTCGCCCACGGTTGGGCCCGGACCTCACCGTCCGAGCGCGCCGAGGCGCTCGCCGCGGTGGCCGACGCGCTGGAGGAGCACCGCGACGAGCTGGTGAAGCTGGCCGACGCGGAAACCCGGCTCGGCAGCGTCCGGCTGAACGGCGAACTGACCCGCACGGTGTTCCAGTTGCGGCTGTTCTCGGAGGTCGCCGCGGCGGGGGAGTTCCTCGACGTGCGTATCGACCGGGCGGATCCGGACTGGCCCACCGGCCCACGCCCGGAGCTGCGACGCTACCGCGTGCCGCTCGGCCCGACACTGGTGTTCGCGGCGAGCAACTTCCCGTTCGCCTTCAGCGTGGCGGGCGGGGACACCGCGTCGGCGCTGGCAGCGGGTTGTCCCGTCGTCCTCAAGGCGCATCCCGGGCACCCGGAGCTGTCCCGGCGCACGGCCGAGCTGGTGAGCACCGCGCTCGACCGGCCCGGCGTGTTCACGCTGATCGAAGGGGAACAGGCCGGTGTGGAGGCGTTGCGCAGCGCCGAGATCCGGGCCGCCGCGTTCACCGGTTCGGTCACCGGCGGGCTCGCACTCGCGAAGATCGCGGCCGAGCGGCCCGAGCCCATCCCGTTCTTCGGTGAGCTCGGCAGCAGCAACCCGGTCGTGGTCACGCCCGGCGCGGCGCGAGCTCGGGCGGCGGAGATCGCGCAGGGCTACGTCGGATCGCTGACCCAGGGATCCGGGCAGTTCTGCACCAACCCGGGCCTGCTGTTCGTGCCGGAGGGCAGCGAGCTGCTCGGTCTCGTCACCGCCGCCCTGCGGGAGGTCGCCGCCGCCCCGATGCTGAACGACCGCATCAGCACCGGATTCCTGCGGACGGCGGCCCGGCTCGGCGAGCGCCCGGGAGTGACGAAGCTCGTGTGGCCCGAGGACACCACCTCGCTCGCGCCCCGCCTGGTGACCACCGATTTGGAGACCTTCGCGGGCGATTCCGCCTCGGCGGAGGAGTGTTTCGGACCCTTCGGGCTCGTGGTGACGTACTCCCGACTCGCCGACGTCGCGCCCGTCGTCCGGGGACTGCCGGGGCAGCTGACCACCACCGTGCACGCCGAGGACGACGAGGCCGCGAGCCTGTCCGACCTCGTGGTGGCCTGTGTGGACCGTAGCGGCCGGGTGCTGTGGAACGGCTGGCCCACAGGGGTTTCGGTGACACCCGCCATGCAACACGGCGGCCCGTTCCCCGCCACGACCGCGCCTGCGACCACGTCGGTGGGCACGGCGGCCATCGAGCGGTTCCTCCGCCCGGTGAGCTACCAGAACTGGCCTCCCTCGCTGCTGCCGGAACCACTGCGTGACGACAACCCGTGGAACGTGCCGCAGCGCGTTCACCGGTAGCTCCCACTTCCAAAGCTCTTTCCGGCGTTGCACCGTTCGTCGGTTCCCTCCCCGCGTGTGCGCACGTACAACCAGGCAGCACGGTGGTGCGGGTCTGCCGGGGGACGCACCCGTGCCACACCGCACCGGGGACCCGACAACGGGGAGGGCTTTGTGACAACACCTGGGAAGAACGTGTCGAGAGCACGGTCGTTGCCGGTCCGGCTGCTGCTGGTGTTCGCGGTGCTCGCCGCCACGCTCGTCGGTACCGGCGGGCTCGCGTCGGCGGCGACCGCGACCGTCGGCAACACCGACGGCGACGGACTCAACGTCCGAAGTGGACCAACCACGGCGAGCTCCGTGGTGGGTCTGGTGTGGGACGGCACGGTGGTGGACATCTCGTGCCAGGCCCAGGGTGACGCGGTGACCAACACCTACGGGTTCACCAGCGACCTGTGGGACTACGTACCCAGCCTCGGCGGATACGTCGCCGACGCGTACATGGCCACCGGCCACGACCACCGCATCCCGGGTGTGCCGGACTGCGGTGACGACGGTGGTTCGGACGGCCGCCTGGTGCCGATCTCGCAGTTCCAGGGACAGCCCAACCAGGGTGAGGACTGCGGGCCCACCAGTGTGGTCACGGCCCTGCTGGCCCTGGGAGTGACACCGAGGTCGTGGGACCCGTCGTACCCGGTCGCGGCGATCAACCGGGCGAGGGCCGACATGGGTTACGACCCCACCTGGAACAACCCGAACGAGTTCGGCACCAGCGAGTCCGACGTCCGTAGAGCACTGGCCGCCAACGGCGTGCAGGCCACCGTGCTGTGGAACTTCGACACCGCGCTGGCACACGTGCGCGGCGGCAGGCCGGTGATCATGGCGGGCAACATGAGGGACCTGCCGTGGTCGGGCAACGACGTGGCCCACTTCCTGACCGTCGCCGGCTACGAGAACGGCCAGTACCTGGTGCTCGACCCGGCCTCCGACACCGTGGTCTACCGCACGTCGGCCTCCGTGCTGTGGGCGTACTGGGACAACCACCTCGGCAGGGCGGCCGTCGCGTTGTAAGCGGGCCGTGGCGTGTCCGGCGGTCGACGGGGAACCGCCGGACACTCAGCCGGCGTGAGGCATCGCCGGTGCGCCGGTTCCGGTGGAACGCTGCCGCAACAGCACCAGCGCCTGCACCGCCGTGTAGGTCAGAAGCAGTGCTCCGACCACCGCGCTCACGTGCATACCCTGGACGAACGACTCGCGTGCCGTGTCGAGCAGCGACGTGGCCTGCTCCGGCGGTAGTTCGGAGGCGGTGGCGACGGCGCCACCGAGGGTCTCGCGAGCCGCTGAACCCGCGTCGGTGGGCACGCCGCCGCGGTAGACGGCGGTCGCGATGCTGCCCAGCACCGCCGTGCCGAGGGCACCACCGAGTTCGTAGCCCGTCTCGGAGATCGCCGAGGCCGCGCCCGCCCGTTCACGGGGCGCGGCGGTGATGATGAGGTCGTTGGTGAGTGTCTCCGTCAGTGGAACGCCGAATCCGACGAGCACCATGCCGATCGTGAGCGTGGCGAGCCCACTCTCGGCTCCCAGCGCGACGAGCACCGCGAACCCGGCCGCTCCGACCAGCAGACCGCCACACACCAGACGCGCCACCGATACACGCCGGGCCAGCCGTGCCGCCGTAAGGGAACCCGCGACCCCGGCCACGGTGGTGGGAAGCAGCCACAACGCTGCCGTCATGGGCCGCAGCCCCAGCACGAGCTGCAGGTACTGCGGCACGAGGAACAGCAACCCGACGAGGGAGAACACCCCGAGCATGTTCGTCAGCACCGAGGCGCTGAACGCCCGGTGACGGAACAGCGAGAGGTCGAGCATCGGGTCGGCCAGCGCGCGCTGCCTTCGCACGAAGACCACGCCGACTCCCAGCCCGGCGACCGCCGCGAGCGCGGCGATCGGGTCGAGGCCGTGTTCGGCGAACCGCTTGATGCCGTAGACGACGGGCAGCATCGCGGCCAGTGACAGCACCGCCGAGAGCGCGTCGAAGCGGCCTGGCTTCGGGTCCTTCGCCTCGGGTAACAGGAACGGGCCTGCGGCCAGCAGGACGAGCATCACCGGCACGTTGACGAGGAACACCGAGCCCCACCAGAAGTGCTCCAGCAGCCAGCCGCCCAGCACCGGACCCAGTGCCATGCCGCCGGAGAACCCGGAACCCCACACCGCGATCGCCAGCCTGCGCTGGGCAGGGTCGGTGAAGATGCTGCGGAGCAGGGAGAGTGTGGACGGCATCAGCGTCGCACCGCCGACGCCGAGCAGCGCTCGCGCGGCGATGAGCAGCGCCGGGGTGGGGGCGAAGGCGGCGAGCACCGAGGCCGCGCCGAACGCGACGGCGCCGCTGAGCAGCAGTTTGCGGCGGCCGATCCGGTCGCCCAGCGTGCCCATGAGTACCAGCAGCCCGGCGAGCACGAACGAGTAGATGTCGACGATCCACAGCTGCTCGGCGCCGGTGGGTGCCAGGTCCTCGCTGAGATAGGGCAGCGCGAACCCGAGCACGGTCATGTCGACGCTGATCAGCAGGACCGGCAGTACCAGCACGGCGAGCGCGGCCCACTCGCGGCGCCCGGCCTTCTCCACGATCAATTCCCTGAACCGTCCAGACGGTGTAGTTTCCCTCCGGCTCGAAACTAGACCGTCTGGACGGTATGGTCAAGCGGCATGGGCAGGCCGTCATCGCGTGAGCTGGTTCTCGACGCCTACGAGGGTGTCTTGATCGAGCATGGCCCCACCGCCGTGACGCTCGATGCCGTCGCGGCGCGGGCGAAGGTGTCGAAGGGGGGCCTTCTCTACCACTTCGGTTCCAAGGAAGCCCTGCTCGACGGGCTTCTCGACCGAGTACTGCGGCTCACCGCCGCCGACATCGAGTACGCGCGGACGGCCCCGGAAGGCGCGTTGCGGTACTACCTGTTCTCGTCCGTCAGTGACGCGCGTATGGACAACCCGGCTCACCGGGCCGCGATGGCGGCGCTGCGGCTGTTGGGAACCGAGCCCCGCGTGAACCACACCATGATCAAGGTCAGCAGGATGTGGGCGGAACTGCTTGCCGAGTATGTCGACGACCCGTTGACGGCGGAAGTGATCGGGCTGCTCGGCGATGGACTGTACCTGCGCGCCAGCCTGGGTGACGAGGTCGGTCAGGCCCTGTTGCAACGGGTGATGGCCGTGGTGTCCCGCGAAACCGGCCAGTCCTGAGCGGTACGACGGGCATCGTCGCGGCTTACGCGTTCGGATCGACGCCGAGTGCCTCGATAGCGCGTCGTTCCACTGTTCGTTCGTGGTGGTCGTTGCGCGGATGTCGTCATGTGCGGGGATGGAGGTGCTCCGTGGGGGCCAATTGCAAAGAACTCTATGCAAAGAGTTCTTTGGATTCTAGATTGGTCGGGTGACCGAAGAGGCGAACGCCAAGCGGCTGGACATGGGGAGTCTGCGCGCACTTGCCCACCCACTACGGCTGCGGTTGCTGGACCTGCTCCGAATGGATGGCCCCGCCACGGCCACCAAGCTTGCCGCGCGGGTCGGTGAGACCAGCGGGAACGTGAGCTGGCACCTGCGTCAGCTCGCCGCTTCGGGATTCATCGAGGAGGACGGCGAGCGTGGTAACCGACGGGAACGCTGGTGGCGGGCCTGCCACCGCTACACCAGTGTGCGAGACGCCGATTTCCGGGGCGATCCGGAGGCCCGTCAGTCCCTTGTCGGGTTGAAGTCACACACCCTGGCCCAACAGCTGCGACGAGCCGAGGAGTTCCTGCACGGCGACTGGGACGACGCGTGGCGTGACGCCGCCGGGATAGGGCACTGGGTGCTGCGGCTGACGCCGGACGAACTCCTGGCACTGGGCCGTGAGGTGACCGCCGTGCTCGCACGGTACGAGGCCCTGTCGCGGGACAGTCGTGGCGAGGAAGCCGAAGACGTGATCTTCCAGGTGCAAGCGTTCCCCCGGCATCGGGAGGACGGCAGATGACCGGGACCGCTGCCGATGCCGGGCGTGGTGTTCCCGTCGCGACGGGGCCGCGAACACTGCGGAGCCGAACCTTCCTGCTGTTTTGGACCAGCCAGGCGACCAGCAAGTTCGGCAGCGCGATGACCGTCGTCGTACTACCGCTCATCGCCGTGGACACGCTCCACGCCAGTACGTTCCTCGTCGGCGTCCTCCAAGCGGCGGCCTGGCTGCCGTGGCTGGTGATCGGCCTGGTGGTGGGGGCCTGGGTCGACCGGATCTCCCGGTGGCGCGTGATGCTGGTCAGCGACGTCGTCTCCGCGATGGCGTTCGCGTCGGTACCGGTCGCGTGGTGGTTCGGCTGGCTGACCGTGTGGCACCTTCTCGCCGTCGCGCTGGTCGGCGGTGTGGCGGCGGTGTTCTATTCCACGGCGTACAACGCGTATCTGCCCGCGCTGCTTCCCGGCGCCGATCTCGCGGCGGCGAACAGCAGACTGCAGGGAACGGAGAAGGCCGCGCAGGTGGCGGGGCCCGGCCTCGGTGGGGTGATCGCCCAAGCGGTCGGCGCGGCCGGGGTGTTGCTCGTCGACGCTTTCACGTTCGTCGTGTCCGCGGTCTGTCTGCGCTTCCTCCGGGTGCCCGAGCAACACCTGCGCGCCGAGAAATCGAACGGCAAGCAAGCAGGGGGATTGCTGAGGGAGATCGGGGAGGGGGTCCGTTTCGTGGGGACGGACGGCTACCTGCGCTCCCTGACGCTCTATGCGGCCGTCTCGAACCTGGCCTCCGGTGCGCTGCAAGCGATTCTCGTGGTCTTCCTGGCGCGCACGGTCGGACTTCCACCCGCCACCATCGGCATTTTGATCGGTGCCATCGGTGTCGGGGGCGTCCTCGGTGCGATGGTCGCCGCGCCGTTGTCACGCCGGTTCGGCACCGCGCGGACGATCATCCTGTGTGAAGTGATCGCGATGCCGTTCGCCTTGCTGGTTCCCTTGGCCGACACCGGGTTCGGCATCGTGTTCCTCGTGGTGGGTGGTGTCGTGGTGACCGCGGGGATCGTGCCCCCGAACGTCATCAGCGCGGCCTTCGTGCAGACCTACTGCCCGGACAACATGATCGGCCGGATCTCGGCGAGCATGCGAGTGGTCAATTTCGGCACTCTGCCCCTCGGCGCACTGCTCGGTGGCGCGCTCGGTGAGTCGCTCGGCCCCCGAACCACGATGTGGATCATCGCGGGCACTCTCACCGCGTGCACCGTGCTGCTGCTGTGCAGTCCGGTGGCGCGGGTCCGAGACCTTCCCACACGTCCCGAAACAGTGGGCCGGTCGACCGAGTGAGCGGCGGGCCGGCACAGGCCGGGTGCCGTGACCCGGGGGGCGTGTTCGACGCGGACAACCGTGCTCGCATGGGCGCCACCACGTGACGGGACATGCGGCGTGGCCTTGAGCCGAGGTGTTCTGGCCTCTCTCACCGAATCAGTGATCCGGAGTATTTGCGTGGGTCCACAACGATGGGGTGTCTTCGCCTATGCGTACGGGTCATCTGCGAACGGCCCCGCGAGCCCCCGTGTGACGCGCCTGGTCGGCGGACGACCCACCGAACGAGAAAGGCGCGCTATGACCGAATCCTTCGCACCGTCGCTGCGGGCGGCTCACCAACGCAGCGAAGAACCGGAACGCGAGATCGCCAGGACCCGCGTGGTTCCGAGTGCTCACCGGTGACCGTCCCACCGGGCCGCTGCACGTGGGCCACTACTTCGGCAGCCTGCGCCACCGTGTGCGGCTACAACGGCTCGGCGTCGAGACGTTCGTGCTCGTCGCCGGCCACCAGGTACTGACCGACCGCGACGTCGCGGAGAACCTCCCCGAGCACGTGGAGGGGCTCGGGCTCGACTGTCGGGCGGTCGGCATCGATCCCGCGCGCGACGGTGTTCGCTCACGGCCAGGTGCCCGAACTCAACCAGCTGCTGCTTTTTGTTCCTCAGCTTTGTGACCGTCGCGGAACTCGGCCGCGACCCCATCGAAGGAAGAGAGCGCCGCGAGCAGGCAGGCCGCGGTGAGTGGCTTGATGTTCGCCTATCCCGTGCACCAGGCCGCCGACGTCCTGGCGTGTGTGGCGAACCTCGTTCCCGTCGGCAAGGACCAATTGCCGCACCTCGAGATGACGCGATTGGTCGCGCGGAGGTTCAACAACCGCTACGGGCACCTCTTTCCGGAACCGGACGCCCTGCTCAGCGAGGCACCGTCCCTACTCGGGATCGACGGGCAGAAGATGAGCAAGAGCCGGAACAACGCGATACCGCTCGCTGCCGACGAAGACGAAACGACCCGTTTGAACAGGCGTGCGAAGACCGATCCGGAACGGCGGACCACCCTCCGAACCGGAGAGACGCCCCGAGGTGTCGAGCTTTCTCCTCCTCGCGGCGCTCTGTCAGGGGCGGCCGCCTCTGGAAGTCGCCGATGAGATCGGTGACGGCGGCGAGGGCACGCTCAGGAAGGTGGTCACGGGGAGCGTCAACGAACATCTGCGCCCGATCAGGAAAGCCCGCGCGGAGTGAGCACGCGATCGCGCCGAGGTCCGCCGAATCCTCAACCGTGGCAACGAGAAAGCTCGGTCGATGGCTCTCGGGTGCCTCCAGCGGGTGCGGGAGCACGCAGGGGGAATGGTGTACTGAATAGCCAACCGACCGAAATGGCCCCCGGCGAGGCCGTCCTTGAACACGAGGAGAAAGTGTGAGTACACGCGCTGTGCTGGGGCGACAGGACCGTGTCGACCATTGAACGAGGCAAGCTCGACCAGTTCGTCGGTTCCGTCAGTGCCTGCGAGTGGCGCTCTTGGTGAGTGCCCGCGTATAACGCGGGTTAAGCATGGGCATGCTGTTGTGCGTGGCGCCCCTGGCCACGGTGTTGGGCGCGGGATTGTTCTTTTCTTGTGTGGAGTCCGCCGCCGCGAGGAGGCGGAGGGGAAGAGGTCGCCCGCGGCGGTCGGAGGTCTACAGGCGGTGCAGTCCGTCGACGAGGCGCCGGCCGAGTGCGGTCGTGAACGGTGCCCACCCTGACGGCATCGGCCGTAGGCGCCAGTCACCGGCCCGCAGCGGTGAGTCGCAGTCGAAGACCGGCCACTGTGGTAAGTCCGGTCCGGTACCGGGGTGAGCAGAGTCGTGGGTTGGTCGTCGATAGCGGGCAACGGTTCCGTAAGCACGCGGGTCACGACGGTTCCGGCAGCGTCAGCAGCGCGTCGACTCCGTGCTCGCCGCCTTGGCGCGTTGCAGCGTGTGAAGCGCGCCGGTGTAGTCGCGTTGCTGTGTGCGTACGCCCGTGCGGTTTCCAGCCACAGCCGTGCCTGATGATCGCATGACGGGATCACGTCCGGGCCGACTGCTTCGGCCTTGTCGAGCGCGGTTCCGCCCTTACGGAGGTCGACTGCGACCGACGCCCCGGTGAGGTCGGTATTCGGGTGGCCGAACAACGTCCACGGGTGCGCGTAGTCATTGGGGAGGCGAGGCACCATCGTGTCGGCGTCGTCAAGGTAACGAAACGCGTCCCGCCGAGGCGAGCGGCCGTGATCGCCGCGTGCAGCCTGCACGCACCCCACAATGCACGCATGCTGTCGTCGTCGCCATCGAGATACGGCGCAAGCACGTCGGCCGCGCCGACCGCGAGTCGCAGCGCCTCATTCCCACGGCCCGTCGACCTCCACACGTTGCCCACGACCCACGCCGCGGCCGCGAGGCTTGCTGGGTCGTCGGCCTGTTCGGCGGCCGTTATGCGCCGGTCAGCGGACAGCCACAGCAATGCAGAATCGGACACCCACGCGAGCGCCTGTTCCGCCAGTGCGTACGCGGCGACGAGCGCGGTATTCGCCGTACGGCGGTCGGGCCCGGTGAGCACACGGGCGGCCCGGCGTGCATCCCGCGGCAGCGACGGCAACACGCGGCCGACATCGGCGCGCGGTGTAGCCGAGGTGTGTCCCACCCGCCAGGCGTACGCGGCCCGGTCGACCAGAGCGTCCACGTCGTAGTGCTGCTCGCGGTCGACCACGAGCACGGTCTCTTCGATCGTCTCGCGGATCGCGGGCACGGCCTCGTGGCCTTTCCGGCGGGCGGCGCTGACCGTGGCCGCCTGATCTCCGGTGAGCGCGGCGACTTCATGCAGGTCAAGCGCGTCAGCCAACTTCACCAGCATTTCCAGCCGAGGCGGCAGCAGATGCTCACGCTCCACCTTCTTCAGCCAGTCGGGGACCGACCTACCAAGCCAGCGAGGACAGGGCGGGACATGCCACGCCGCTCCCGATACTCCTGAATCCGTTCGCCCACGGGTTCCCGGCGAGTTCGTCGACGTGCACGCGGATCACCTCGTTCGCGGAGTCGTGTCCTCTTCGCGAAAAACCCCCGGTGGGTCAACCGGGGCACGATCTCCGCGAAGAGAATCACCCGCGAGAGTGGCGGAAAGTGCGTGAGCGGGCACACAGAGCGGCCCGGCACTGTGTGCGGTGTCCGGGGCCGGTGCCGTCAGACGGCCCTCTCATCAGGGAACCATCCTCGCGTGCGCGGGTCGACGACACTGTGGCGCTGCCAGACCTCGAAGTACCCAGTCAGAGTATCGACGTGGCCACGCAGGGCGGCCGTACGCGCGTTCGTTTATGGCCAGTTTATGGACGGTGCGCCACTCGAAGCGTCGTCCTTGCTGCTCGAAACTAGTGCTGACGTGCTGCTTTGCGCCCCCGGCAGGACTCGAACCTGCGACCTAGAGATTAGAAGGCTCTTGCTCTATCCAGCTGAGCTACGGAGGCTTGTGGCGACCGCACTCGGTCACTGCACGTGACCCAGCTTAGTCGCCGCTACCTGCCTGATCGCTCGATACCGGGGAATCGTTTCACCCCTCACCCGGGCTGGTGACCGAATCTTCGCTCAAGGTAAGCACAATCGTGATCAGCGGACCCGGAGTCGGGCGTAACGGCGAGTCCGGGGGCCAGTTTGAACACGTTTCAAGGCCCCCTGGGGCTCCCAGCCGCCGCCTCCGTGGTGACGACGATCTCTTTTGCGGCGTGCTGTCGTGGCCCCCGGCTCGGCGGCTTGTGTCCGGTCACCCGTGCCCGGCCGGTGACCGGCCGTCGCTGTGAGCGAGACCGGCCACCGACCGGGTGGGCTTCCCGGGACGTCGGGTGGCGGTCGGACGTCCCGGGAACGGGGCCGCGCGGTCGGGGCGGGCGGCGGCCCCGGAACCCACGCCGTCACACACGGGTTCCCCTGCCGTGGTGACGCCGCGGCTCGGACCGGATGGCGGGGAGCGAGTTCAGTTCCAGATCTGCACCGCCCGCACCACGTACGGACTTCGTGGCACGAACGTGCCGGGCCCGGGATAGGTGCTGAAGTCCGCCTCCGTGGAACACTGCGCGTCCTGGTAGACGGTCACGTGCCGATCGATGAGATTGCTGAACGAACGCGCCGTCATCCCGTCAGGGAGGGGCCTGCACTCCTCGGGGTTGGTGTTGCGCAGGTCGAGTCGGACGATGGCGCCGCCGTAGCCGGCCTCCGGCCACGCGCAGAACTCACCCGTTTCGCACGCGCTCTCCCCACGGGGCGTACCCGCTTCCGTCTGAGTCGTGGCGGCAGCGGGTGCGACGCCCGACGCCAATGTGAACGCCAGTCCGGACAGGAGCACGACCGCACGACGACGCCGCAGGGCGGTACGGGTGCTCGTGAGTGCCTCGGCGAAGCTGCGGTGGCGCGGGTGGTGGTTCACGGGTGCTCTCCCCTCTCGACGCCGGCCCTGTGGCCGGGGTGGCTGTCGCGGTCCACGATGGCCGCTCGGTGGGTGGGGAGTCAGCCGGGGAAACGTGGTCCTGTGGACAACCGCGCGGAGGCGCCCCGGAGGAGTGGAAGTTGTCCCCAAAGGCCCGAGAGTGCTCACTTCGTGTGTCGAATGTGCTACAGCGCCGTACCCGAAAAGTCTTCCCGGACCTTCCGGGAAGGCCGCGAACCCGAACGCGCGAGCCGTCCCACATCCGGCGCCCTCCGCTGAGGGAGTCTCAGTGAACCGGGCATACCCTCGAAGGCGTGTCCGCGGAAGCCGAACCTGACGCCCCCGACAGCAGCACAGTGAGCGCCGAGAGCGGGGCAGCGCCCCGGCGGCAACGCCGCCGTGCGGCCCTGGGACCGCTCCTGCTCGTGGGCGGCCTGCTCGCCGTCGCCGTCGCGGTGGGCATCGTCGTGCTCACCGGCGGCCTGAGCTACGGGGTGGCGGGCCTGACCGACCCCGGCGACGTCACCCGCTACGGGATCATGGTCGTGCGGGTCGGTTCCGACCTGTCCGCGGCGGTGTGCGTCGGCTCGCTGCTGCTGGCCGCGTTCCTCGTGCCGCCCCAGAGGTCGGGAACACTCGACGTGGACGGTTACGCCGCCCTGCGGACAGCGGGAACGGCGGCGTGGGTGTGGTTCCTCTTCGCGGTCGCGTCGGTGTTCTTCACGGCGGCCGACGGCGCGGGCAAGCCCGTCACGGCCGTGTTCGATCCCGTGGTACTGCTGAACTACGTCGAGGCCATCGAACAGCCGAAGGGCTGGCTCATCACGGCAGGCGTCGCGTTGCTGCTGGCACTGGGCTGTCGCCTGGTGCTGTCGTGGGGCTGGACCGCGGTGCTGTTCTTCGTCTCGATCGGCGGGCTGCTGCCGATCGCCGCCACGGGACACTCCGCGAGTGGCGGCTCGCACGACGTGGCCACCAACAGCCTGCTGTTCCACCTCGTCGGCGCCGCGCTGTGGGTGGGTGGGCTCATCGCCCTGCTGGCGCACGCCCGGCGCAGGGGTGACCACCTGCCGTTGGCCGCCTCGCGGTTCTCCACGACGGCGCTGGTCTGCTGGATCGTGCTGGGTGTCTCGGGCGTGGTGAACGCACTCGTGCGCGTGGCCCCCGACCAGCTCCTCACCACCGACTACGGGCTGGTGGTACTCGCGAAGGTCGTCGCGATCGCGGTGCTCGGCGTGTTCGGCCATCAGCACCGGAAGCGCAGCGTGCGGGAGCTCGCCGACGGCAGGGGCGGTGGCACGCTGGTGCGGCTGGCCGCCGTCGAGGTACTGGTCATGTTCGTGACGTTCGGTCTGGCCACGGCGCTGTCCCGCACGCCGCCGCCCCTGGAGATCGCGGCCCAGCCGTCCACCACCGAGCTGCTCATCGGCTACGACCTCGACACCGCACTCACCCCGCTCGGCGTGTTCACGGAATGGCGTTTCGACCTGGTCTACGGCACGGCGGCCGTCGTGCTCGCCGCGCTCTACCTGGCGGGAGTGCGCAGGCTGCGGCGCCGGGGCGACGCCTGGCCGGTTGGGCGCACGGTGGCGTGGCTGTCCGGGTGCGCGGTGCTGCTTCTCACCACGTCCTCCGGTCTCGGCCGCTACTCACCCGCGATGTTCAGCATCCACATGATCGGGCACATGACGCTGAACATGCTGGTGCCGATCCTGCTGGTGCTCGGCGGTCCGGTGACGCTCGCGCTGCGGGCGCTGCCCCCGGCGGGGCGTAACCGCCCACCGGGGCCCCGGGAGTGGATTCTGGCCCTGGTGCACTCGCCGGTCGCGAAGGTGCTCACCAACCCGATCGTCGCGCTGGTCCTTTTCGTCGGTTCGTTCTACGCCCTGTACTACTCGGGCCTGTTCGACGTCGCGCTCGACCAGCACTGGGCCCACGTGGCGATGAACGCGCACTTCCTGCTCGTGGGCTACACGTTCTTCTGGCCGATCATCGGTATCGATCCGGCGCCCCGGCAGTTGCCGCCGCTCGGCAGGCTCGGCCTGCTGCTGGCGTCCGTGCCGTTCCACGCGTTCTTCGGGGTGATCCTGATGAACATGCAGACGGTGATCGGTGAGAGCTTCTACCGCTCGCTCGACCTCCCGTGGGTGGACGGCCTGTTGACCGACCAGCGGATCGGTGGCGGTATCGCGTGGGCGTCGGGCGAGCTGCCCGTACTGATCGTCATGATCGCCCTGCTCGTGCAGTGGTCGCGAAGCGACGAGCGTGAGGCCAAGCGGCGTGACCGCCGGGAGGAAAGCACCGGTGACGCGGAGTTGACCGCCTACAACGCCATGTTGAAGCAGTTGGCGCAGCGGGGCGGACCACGCGACTGACCGACGCGCCCTTCGCGTACCGGGTGACCCACCGGTGACCGGGGTGAGGGCGGCCTCGGCCTCGCTCTACGATCGGGGTATGGCCGAGTTCATCTACACCATGAAGAAGGTGCGCAAGACCGTCGGGGACAAGGTCATCCTCGACGACGTCAGCACCGCGTTCTACCCCGGCGCCAAGATCGGCGTGGTGGGGCCGAACGGTGCGGGTAAGTCCACCGTTCTGAAGATCATGGCTGGGCTCGACCAACCGAGCAACGGCGAGGCGTTCCTCCAGCCCGGTGCGAGCGTGGGCATCCTGCAGCAGGAGCCGCCGCTCAACGAGGAGAAGACGGTGCGCGGCAACGTCGAGGAGGGCCTCGGCGACATCAAGGTGAAGCTCGACCGGTTCAACGAGATCGCCGAGCTGCTCGCCACCGACTACAGCGACGAGCTGATGGAGGAGATGGGCAAGCTGCAGGAGGAGCTCGACCACGCCGACGCGTGGGAGCTCGACTCGCAGCTGGAGCAGGCGATGGACGCGCTGCGTTGCCCGCCGGGCGACGAGCCGGTGACCCACCTCTCCGGTGGTGAGCGGCGCCGGGTTGCGCTGTGCAAGCTCCTGCTGTCGAAGCCGGACCTGCTGCTGCTCGACGAGCCCACCAACCACCTCGACGCGGAGAGCGTCCTGTGGCTGGAGCAGTTCCTGGCGAACTACCCCGGCGCGGTCCTCGCCGTCACGCACGACCGGTACTTCCTCGACAACGTCGCCCAGTGGATCATGGAGCTGGACCGGGGCCGGGTCGAGGGCTACGAGGGCAACTACTCCACCTACCTGCAGAAGAAGCGGGAACGGCTGGAGGTCCAGGGCAAGAAGGACGCCAAGCTCGCGAAGCGGCTGTCGAAGGAACTCGAGTGGGTCCGCTCGAACGCGAAGGCCAGGCAGACCAAGTCCCGGTCACGGCTCGAACGCTACGAGCAGATGGCCGCGGAGGCGGAGAAGACCCGCAAGCTGGACTTCGAGGAGATCCAGATCCCGCCGGGTCCGAGGCTGGGCAACGTCGTCGTGGAGGTCGAGAACCTCAGGAAGGGCTTCGACGACCGCCTGCTGATCGACGACCTTTCGTTCACGCTGCCGCGTAACGGCATCGTCGGGGTCATCGGCCCCAACGGTGTCGGCAAGACGACGCTGTTCAAGACGATCGTGGGGCTGGAGCAGCCGGACTCGGGCGAGGTGCGGATCGGCGAGACCGTCAAGCTCTCCTACGTGGACCAGCAGCGCGCGGGCATCGACCCGAACAAGACGGTGTGGCAGGTGGTGTCCGACGAGCTGGACTACATCCACGTCGGGCAGACCGAGATGCCGTCGCGCGCGTACGTGAGCGCGTTCGGTTTCAAGGGGCCGGACCAGCAGAAGCCCGCGGGCGTGCTCTCGGGCGGTGAGCGCAACCGGCTGAACCTGGCGCTGACCCTGAAGCAGGGCGGCAACCTGATCCTGCTCGACGAGCCGACCAACGACCTCGACGTCGAAACGCTCGGGTCGCTGGAGAACGCGCTGGAGCAGTTCCCCGGTTGCGCCGTGGTGATCTCGCACGACAGGTGGTTCCTCGACCGGGTCGCGACCCATATTCTCGCCTGGGAAGGTACCGAGGAGAACCCGGCGAAGTGGTTCTGGTTCGAGGGCAACTTCGAAGGTTACGAGAAGAACAAGGTCGAGCGGCTGGGTGCGGAAGCGGCCAGGCCTCACCGGGTGACGCATCGGAAACTGACCCGCGACTGACGTCGCACGACGGAGTCCGAGCCCCGGAGCCGACAGTTGAGGACAGACCCAGTGGCGACCACTGAGCAGACAGGCGAAAGCGCGACGGGCGACCGGAGAGCGGCGTCCGGTGGCGTGACCGGGGGTTCGGCTTCTGCCGAGCGTCTGGTGGAGCGGGCCTCGGCCCTCCAGGTGAGGGCTCCCGAGTTGGCTCTCATTCTCGGCGAGCGAGCCGCCGCGGTGGCGGAGGCGTGTGGGAACAACGAACTGTGGGTGCGGGCGGAGAGCCTCGCCGTTCACGCGAAGGTTCGGCTGGGACACCGGGCGTCCACGGTGGGTCGTGCTGTGACGGCGTTGCGGGCGGCCGAGGACGCGGAACATCCCGTCATCGTGGCGCAGCTGCGCACCGACCTGGCGGTGTGCGCGCGGTCGGTGGGGGCGCCCCTGACGGGCCTGGCGGCGCTCCGGCCGGTGCTGACCGTCGGCGGGTTGTCGTCGGTGCAGCGTGCCGCGGCGTTGTGTCACCTCGTCGGCTGTCTGGGCACCTTCGGCCGCAAGGTCGAACTCGACCGGGTGTTGATGGAGGGCGACCGCCTGATCTCCCGTGACTCCCGGCTTCCTGACGACGACCGGTTGATCGCGAGGGCGTTGTTGCGCGTCGGCGTGTCGGCTCACCGCAGGCGGCACGGTGATCTGGTGAGTGCCGCCGACGCCGCCCGCACGGGGATCGGGTTCCTCGACGACTTGGCGGACCCCGGCGCGGACGGCGGTCTGGCGCGCGTCCGGCTGGTCCTCGAACTGGTCTGCGCGTTGCTCGACCGCGGGGACGCGGACCTGGCACTCGAGGTGGCAGAACCTCTGCTGGCCGAGCCCGAGCGCGCCGCCGCTGTCGCTCCGATGGCGTGGCTGAGGCTGGCCGTGGCCACTCGCGTGCACCTGGTCAACGGCTCCGCCGAGACGGCGGCGCGCACACTACGTGAGGCCGTGCACAGTGCGGGCAGGCACGGCCTGTACGCGCTGACGGCGCGGTTGTGGTTGGAGCTGGCCAACGTCGAGGAGCGCATCGGCGAGGCGAGCGAAGCGATCCAGTGCCTGTACCGCGCCCGGTCCGCCGAGCATCTGTACACGCGCGTGAGCAGCCAGGCCCGGGCACTGCTCACCGGCGCGTTCGGAGCCGGGGAGCAGGCGCCCGTCGACCTGGCGGAGATGGTGGCCGCGGCAGCGCAGGCCGCCTCGGCGGCTTCGGGCTCTTCCATGGCGGCGCAGCCTCCCGTCCAGCGGACGTCGTCCCAACCGGTGACCGAGTCCGGCAGGCAGTCCGGTGGTAGGCGCAGGGCCGACGAACGCGGCGGCTCGTCGAGGCCCAGGGTCGTGCTGCCGATGCTGCGGCTGGCGGCTTCCGACGAGAGCTCCGCACCGCGGTCGGAGCCGTCGCGGGACCCGGCCGCGAACGTGGCCGAAACCCCCGCGCCGAGGACGAGCACGGAAGACAGCGTGTCGGCCACCGAGGTCACCGCCGTCACGCCCGTGATCACCGACGAGACGCAGCAGCCGGAGCCGAGGCGGCGACGGCGCAAGCCGGAACCCGCCGACTCGGAAACGCCGTCGGACACCACGCGCAAGACCCGGCACGACGCCGAACACGGCTCCGTCGCGGCGCGGTCGGTGCTCGACCGGCTGGGGATCTCGCCGGGAGGCGGCGGCCGGCGCCGTGCCGCCGACAAGGACGAGGAAAGTTCCGCACCCACCCAGCAGGCGGCGCCGGAACAGTCGGAGCCGAGGGCGGCGGACCGGTCGTCGTCCCGTGCCGAGCCGAGTGAACGGCCCGATTCCCAGACCGACTCCTACGGCTGGTTGCCCCGGCTCAAGCTGCCGCCGTCGCTGGCCCCGTTGAAGGAGGACTCCGTCCCCTCGGCGGAGGTCTCGGCGAACGGATCGGGTGACCGGAGCGCGTCGAGCTCCACCACCGACCACGCGGAGCAGTTCTCCAACCCGAGTGCCGCCTACGGTGCGCCCACCGACGACCCGCCACCGGACGCGGGTCTCGCGGAGCTGCTGGCCAGGGCGCTGGCCGAGCACCAGGCGGGTACCGCGAGCGCCGCGGCGTTGGTGAGGCGGCTCGGCGTGGACGACGAGCAACCACCTGTCAACGGCAAGCACCGCGGCAACGGCTAGCGCGCCACAGGGGGCCTGGCAACCGCTGTTCGGGGGGCGTGGGACAGTAGCGTGGAGAGGCGTGACGTTGGGGTCTAGCCAGGACAGTGGAGAGTTGGGTTGTCTGACATACACTCGACCGGAACATCGATCCACCCCGGCACGGAGGGCGTGAACACCGACCCGCCCGGCCGGCCCCGGAGCCCGGAACAGATCCGCGACGAACTCGTCGAGGCGGCCGCCGCGCAGGCGCCGGACATCGCGGACCTCGTCCGGCTGTACTACCGACTCGTCCCCGCCGAGGAGATCCTCGGTGACGATCCGACCGATCTGGTCGGGGCTGTCAGGTCGCACATGGAACTCGCCCGGCAGCGTGTTCCGGGCAGGCCGGTCGTCCGGTTGTTCAACCCGAACGCCGCCCACGACGGCTGGGCACGCGAGGCCACGGTCGTGCAGGTCGTCACGGACGACATGCCCTACCTGGTGGATTCGGTGGCCGCCGAACTGTCCCGCAGCGGGGTTCAGGTGCAGCGCATCGTGCACCCGATCGTGGTCGTGAGCAGGGACGTCACGGGCGCACTGCAGGAGATCCACCCGAAGGCCGACGTCGCGCAGCCTCCGTCGGGCGCCGCAGCCGAATCGTGGATGTACCTGGAAATCGACCCGATCGGTGACCCGGCGCGGGCGAGGGACCTGGACAACAAGCTGGTCGCGGTGCTCAGCGACGTTCGCGAGGTCGTCGAGGACACCGACAAGATGACCCAGGCCGCGATCGACATCGCGGTCTCGCTCGAGGAGCAACCGCCGCCGCTGCCGGACGAGGAGGTCGCGGAGGGCGCCGCGCTGCTGCGTTGGCTCGCCAACCACCACTTCACGTTCCTGGGGTACCGCCACTACGAGGTCGTGCCCGAGTCGCAGTCCGGCGAGGAACCCGTGCTGCGGGCGGTGCTCGCGTCCGGCCTCGGCGTGTTGCGGCAGGACAGCCTCGCCGCGCGCAGTCTCACCAAGGGCCCCGACACGGCGTCGCGCGTGCTGTCTCCCACGCTGCTCGTGCTCACCCACGCGAGCTCACCGTCCACTGTGCACCGACCGATCTACCCTTACTACGTCGGTGTGAAGACCTTCGACGACGCGGGCCGGGTCACCGGAGAGCACCGCTTCCTCGGCATGTTCACCTCCTCGGCCCTGCACGAGGACGTCCTCGACATCCCCGTGGTCAACCGGCGTGTCCGCGAGGTCATCCGCCGGGCCGGGTTCCCGATGGAGTCGTACTCGGGACAGCGGATGCTGGACGTGCTGCAGAACTGGCCGCTGGCCGACCTGCTGTCGGCCGACGCGGACTCGCTGTACGCCACGGCCACAGGCGCGATCACGTTGGCCGACCGCCGCAGACTGCGGTTGTTCCTCCGCAAGGACCCGTACGGGCGTTTCTACTCGTGCCTGGTGTTCCTGCCCCGCGACCGGTACACCACGTGGTCGCGGCTGGCCATGCAGCAGGTGTTGCTGGACGAGCTCGACGGCACGTCGCTGGAGTACAGCACCCGTCTCGGCGAGACCCTGCTCGCACAGATCCACTTCACCGTGTACACCGAGCCGGACGCCGTCACAGAGCCCGACACCGTCCGTATCCAGGAGCGGCTCAACGAAGCCGTCCGCACGTGGGACGACTCGCTGGTGGAGGCGATCCTGGCCGAGCGCAGGGTGCGCGCGGGCAACGGCAAGGCCGTCACCCTGGCTGGTGAGGAGTCGGCCACCGAGCAGGCGCAGCGGTTCGCCTCCGCCTTCCCGGAGGCGTACAAGGAGGACTTCGGCGCAGACACCGCGCTGACCGACCTGCGCAGGCTCGAGGCGCTGAGCGAGCCAGGCTCGCTGGACATGTCGTTCTACCTGCCCGTGGACGCGGCGCCGGGGGACCGGCGGTTCAAGTTGTACCTGCGGGAGGGCGTCACGCTGTCCACGTTGCTGCCGATGCTGCAGCGGATGGGCGTCGAGGTGGTGGACCAGCGGCCGTACGAGGTGCGTACCGAGGACGGCAACCAGTGCTGGATCTACGACTTCGGGATGCGGATCGAGCCACGGGTGCTGGCCGAACTCGGCGACGCCGCCGAGGAGGACCTGCGCGTGCGGTTCCAGGACGCGTTCGCCGCGGCGTGGCACGGGCTCGCCGAGAGCGACGGCTTCAGCGCGCTGGTGTTGAAGGCGGGGCTCACGTGGCGGCAGGCCGCGGTGCTGCGGGCGTACTCGCGTTACCTGCGGCAGGCCGGATCGCAGTACTCGCAGGGCTACATCGAGGCGGCAGTGCTCGCGCACACGGACGTCGCCAAGGCGCTGGTGCGGCTGTTCGAGTTGCGTTTCGCGCCCGGCCGCGACGACAGCCACCGGGCCGAGGACGTCGACGCCCAGGTCGCCGAGATCAACTCGATGATCGACGCGGTGACCAGTCTGGACACCGACCGCATCCTGCGGCGCCTGCTGTCGGTCATCTCCGCGACGCTGCGCACGAACTACTGGGTCACGGACGAGGACGGCTCACCGCGCCCGTACCTGGCGTTCAAACTGGACCCGCAGCGGATTCCCGACCTGCCCGAACCCCGTCCGGCGTACGAGATCTTCGTCTACTCGCCCCGGGTCGAGGGAGTGCACCTGCGGTTCGGTTCCGTCGCGCGCGGGGGGCTGCGCTGGTCGGACCGCCGCGAGGACTTCCGCACCGAGATCCTGGGCCTGGTCAAGGCGCAGGCGGTGAAGAACGCCGTCATCGTCCCGGTGGGCGCGAAGGGCGGCTTCGTGGTGAAGAACCCGCCGAAGCCGACCGGTGATCCCGGCATCGACAGGGAGAACCACCAGCGCGAGGGCATCGCGTGCTACCGCATGTTCATCTCGGGTCTGTTGGACCTCACCGACAACCTGGTCGACGGGGTGACGGTGCCCGCGCGGGACGTCGTGCGTTACGACGGCGACGACAACTACCTCGTGGTCGCCGCCGACAAGGGCACGGCGACGTTCTCCGACATCGCCAACGAGGTGGCGGCCAGCTACGGCTTCTGGCTCGGCGACGCGTTCGCCTCGGGTGGTTCGCGAGGCTACGACCACAAGGCCATGGGCATCACCGCGCGGGGCGCGTGGGAAAGCGTCAAGCGGCACTTCCGGGAACTCGGCAAGGACACGCAGCGCGAGGACTTCACGGTCGTCGGTATCGGCGACATGGCCGGGGACGTCTTCGGCAACGGAATGCTGCTGTCGGAGCACATCCGGCTCGTGGCCGCCTTCAACCACCTGCACATCTTCCTCGACCCGAACCCCGACGCCGCGACCTCGTACCGGGAGCGGAAGCGGCTGTTCGAGTTGCCGAGGTCGTCGTGGGAGGACTACGACCGCTCACTCATCAGCGAGGGCGGCGGCGTCTACCCGCGTTCGGCGAAGACCATCCCGGTCAGTCCGCAGGTGCGCCAGGCGCTCGGCCTGCCCGACGACGTCACCACGATGGCACCCGCCGAGCTGATCCGGGCGATCCTGCTGGCGCCGGTGGATCTGCTGTGGAACGGCGGTATCGGCACCTACGTCAAGGCGGAGAGCGAAACCCACGCCGACGCGGGGGACAAGGCCAACGACGCCGTGCGCGTCAACGGTGGTCAGCTCCGTGCGAAGGTCGTCGGTGAGGGCGGCAACCTCGGTTTCACCCAGCGCGGCCGGATCGAGTTCGCCCGGCACGGTGGCAAGATCAACACGGACGCTCTCGACAACTCCGCCGGGGTCGACTGCTCCGACCACGAGGTCAACATCAAGGTCCTGCTCGACCAGCTCGTGTCGAAGGGCGAGTTGAAGGAAGAGCAGCGCAACGCCCTGCTGGAGGAGATGACCGACGAGGTCGGGCAGCTCGTGCTGGCCGACAACTACCGGCAGAACAGCGTCCTCGGGGTGAGCAGGGCCCACGCCGGACCCATGCTCTCGGTGCACAGCAGGTTGGTGGCCGCGCTGGAGAAGAAGGGCGCTCTGGACCGCGAACTCGAAGCTCTGCCGAGCAAAGCGGAGATCGCGGCCCGCGAGAAGGCGGGGGAGGGGCTGGCCTCGCCCGAACTGGCGACACTGCTCGCGCACGTCAAGCTGGACCTCAAGGACGAGATCCTCGACAGCGACCTTCCGGACGCGGACGTGTTCGCCCGCAGGCTCTCGGAGTACTTCCCGACTCCGCTGCGGCGTGACTTCGCCGACGAGATCGCCAAGCACCCGCTCAGCCGGCAGATCACCACGACACTGCTGGTGAACGAGGTCGTCGACGGTGCGGGCGTGTCGTACGCGTTCCGCCTCGCCGAGGAGCTCAACGCGAACGGCACGGACGCGGTGCGTGCTTTCGCGGTCGTCACCGGTGTGTACGACCTGCCCGCGGTGTGGAAGGGCATCGACGCGCTCGACAACGTCGTGCCCACCGACGTGGCCGACGCGATGGTGCTGGAGACCCGTCGACTCCTCGACCGCGCGGCCCGGTGGTTCCTCACCAACCGGCCGCAGCCGCTCGCGGTGGGCGCGGAGATCAGCCGGTTCGCCGAGCCCGTCGGCACGCTGGTACCGAAGCTGGCCGACCTGTTGCGTGGCCAGGAGGCCGAGGCCGTGAGGAGGGAGACGGAAGCCCTCATGAAGCAGGGCGTTCCCGAGGACCTCGCCCGGCGGGTCTCGCTGCTGCTCACCAGCTACTCGCTGCTCGACATCGTCGAGGTGGCGGAGCTGGCGGAACGCGAGGTGGGCCTCGCCGCCGAGCGCAGTCCGGTGGAGACCGCCGAGCTGTACTACGCGCTGTCCGACCACCTGGGCATGGACCGCATGCTCACCTCGGTGAACGCGCTCGAGCGGGGCAGCCGGTGGCATGCTCTGGCGCGACTGGCGTTGCGTGACGACCTGTACTCGTCGATGCGGGCGATCACGCTGGACGCGCTGCGGCACAGCGATCCCGAGGACGGTGTGGACGACAAGATCGCGCAGTGGGAGCAGGCGAACTCGTCGAGGCTGGCTCGCGCGCGGGTCACGCTGGACGAGATCGAGAGTTCCGGCAGGCTCGACCTGGCGACGCTCTCGGTGGCCGTGCGGCAGATCCGCGGCACGGTGCGCTGAGGGGCGACGGGATGAAACGGGAGGCGACCCGGTACGTCACGCGGGTCCGGCCGCGGTGGTCGGACATGGACGCGTTCGGGCACGTGAACCACGCGCGCCTGGTGACGTTGTTGGAGGAGGCCAGGGTGCCGTTGCTGTTCGGCGGCGCGCCCGACGGACCCGGCGACACCGGAGACACCGGAGGCGACTCGGGTGGGTTGTCCGACTTCGCCAAGGGGATCGTCGTGGTACGGCTGCACGTCGACTACCGGGCGCCGATCGTGGTCGACGGCCGGGAGGTCCGGGTCGAGATCACACTCGCGGACCTGCGACACGCCTCGTTCGCCCTCGACTACCGGGTGCGGACGGGGCCGTCCGAGGAGGACGCGGTGGCCGCCACGGCGACCACCGTGCTCGCTCCCTACGACCTCGAACGAGGCAGGCCGCGCCGGCTCTCCGAGGCCGAGCGGGCTTTTCTGGTCGAGCACGTACCGAGTGGAGGCCGGGTGTGACGGAGCTGCGGATTCCCGACCCGGCCGACCGGGCGAGCCTGGGTGCGTTCGTGGCCAGGGCGGTGCGTTTCGACGCCGCTACCGCGGTGCGGTTGCGGCAGCGCAACGACCGCCTCGTGGAGGCGTGGGCCACCACTCCCTTCGACGTCCTCGTGACGCGCGCCGTCGAGGGCGAGGTGACTCCGTCGGACGTCACCGTGTCCGGCAACGAACTCCTGGCGGCGCTCACGGTCGCGCGCACCGATCGGATGGACCCCGGGCCCCCACGCGACCTGCTGTGGCGGTCCGAACTGCCGTCCGGGAGCAGCTGGCGGGCCGTGGACACGCTGCCCGTCACCGTCGTGAGCGACCTCGCCGATCGGGGTGTCGAACTCGCACGCGAGAACGTCGGTCCCCACGGCACACCACCCGCGTCCCTGATGGACCAGACCGTGCTCACGGTGTCCCGGGACCGCGACGAGGTCAAGGTCCCGATGCGTTGCCTGTTCGCCCTGTCGGGAATGGGCTTCGTGGACTCCTCGCTGGCCGACGACGTGGTGCGGGTGTCGGCGACGGACGCGTGGCTCCGGCTCGACGCCCGCTACGGGGCCGTGCTGCGCCGTCGGCACGCGTTGCTGCCGCTGCTGCTGTGAGCGGGCGTCACGGCGTCATGGCGCGCAGGTGCTCGATCTCCGCGGTCTGAGTGGTGACGACCTCCTGCGCCATCGCGAGGGCGCGCGGTTCGATCCCACGCGGCAGGTAGTCCTCGGCCATCGTGAGCGCACCCTCGTGGTGGGCGATCATGAGTTCGCAGAACAGCCGGTCGAACTCCTCGCCCGTGGCCGCGCGTAACGCGTCGAGTTGTTCCTCGGTCGCCATGCCGGGCATGTCGTGCCCGGCATGGCCGCCGTGAGCACCGGCTTCGCCGTGGTCCTCCGTGTCGCCTCCGCCCGCATGCTCGTCGAGCCAGGACTCCATCACGGCGATCTCGCCTTCCTGCGCCGCGGCGATGCGCCCGGCGATGGACTTGACCTGTGCGCTCTCGGCCCGGTCGGCGACCAGGTCCGTCATCACGATCGCCTGCTCGTGGTGCGGGATCATCCTGCGCATGTACTCGATGTCGGCGTCGGAGACCCGGACCTGCCCCGCCTGTTCGGCGGCCTCGTCGGCGGGCACGATCCGAGCCTTGTCGCCGGGGCCCTGCGGCACGATGACGCCTGGTGACTGAGGAGCAGGGAGGGGCTCCGGTTCCGCCGTGCACCCGGTGACGAGCAGCAGGGTCACGGCCGCGCCGGCCGCCAGCACACGTCGCATGGCCTCCAAGACAACAGGCAGCACTCGGCCGCGTCAAGTGGTCACGCTGCGTTACCGAGAAAACCGTCCGATCGTCGCTATCCCCGAACGGGTGTCCCCGACCAGAATGGCTCGATTGTTCACCCGCCCGACCGGGGAGAGGAGAACGCGCGTGAACACAACACGCAGACGCGGACGTCTGGCCGGGGTGCTGATCGGTACCGCGGCGCTGGCGGTCGCGGGCCTCGCCGCGCCAGCCGCGGCCCAGCAGAACGACATCCCGGACGTCGACGAAGTGGTGCACAGCCGCAACCTGAGCCAGGTCGCTCACCTGGAGAAGGAAGGGCCCTTCGCGAACCAGAGCGCGTTCAACACCGACATCGCGTTCACCCGAGGACACGCCATCGTCGGCAACTACAACGGCTTCACCGTCTACGACGTCAGGAAGCCGAAGAAGCCCAGGGTCGTGAGCCAGGTCCTGTGCCCTGGTGGGCAGAACGACGTGTCCGTGTCCGGCGACCTGCTGTTCCTGTCCACCGACTACGCCCGCACCAACGATTCCTGCACGAGCGAACCCGCGCAGGCGTCGAACCCGGACGCGTGGGAGGGCATCAAGGTCTTCGACATCAGCGATCTGTCGAGGCCCACCTACGTCGCCTCGGTGCGCACGGACTGTGGATCGCACACCCACACCATGGTCCCCGCCCCGGAGCGGGACTCCGTGCTGCTGTACGTGTCGTCGTACTCGCCCGCGCCGGAGCTGCCGAACTGCCAGCCGCCGCACGACAAGGTGTCCATCGTCGAGGTCCCCGTCGACCGTCCGGAGGACGCCGAGCTGGTGGCCACGCCGGTGCTGTTCCCCGAGGGCGGCAACCCCGGTGACGGCTACTCGCGCAAGACCACCGGTTGCCACGACCTGACCGCCTACCCGGAGAAGGACCTCCTGGCGGGAGCCTGCATGGGGGACGGCATCCTGGTCGACATCAGCGACCGGATGAACCCGCGGGTGATCGACCGTGTGCAGGACAACACCAACTTCGCGTTCTGGCACAGCGCCACCTTCAACAACGCGGGCACGAAGGTCGTGTTCACCGACGAGCTCGGTGGTGGCGGCATGCCCACCTGCAACGCGGAGATCGGCTCGGAGCGCGGGGCCAACGGCATCTACGACCTCAGGGGCGAGGGAGACCGTGCCACGCTGAAGTTCCGCAGCTACTACAAGATCCCGCGTCACCAGGGTGAGACCGAGAACTGTGTCGCGCACAACGGCTCGCTGATCCCGGTGAAGGGCCGCGACATCATGGTCCAGGCCTGGTACCAGGGCGGGGTGTCGGTGTGGGAGTTCACGAACTCGGACCGGCCGAAGGAGATCGCCTACTTCGAGCGTGGCCCGCTGTCCGAGACCGAGAACATCACCGGCGGTTCGTGGTCGGCGTACTACTACAACGGCTACATCTACTCGTCGGACATCCAGAAGGGGTTCGACGTGCTGGACCTCCGTGATCCTCGCACGGCTCCGGCGAAGTCGGTGAGGTTCGACGAGTTCAACGCGCAGACCCAGCCTTCCTACGGTCGCCGCTGAGGCGAACGCCGGGCTGAGAGGCTGCTGACAGCACACGGGCGCCGGTTTCCGCCGTCAGCGGCGGGCCGGCGCCCGTGTCGGTCGCTGCGTTCACTCCCAGCTGTTCATCAGCGAGTTGGCCGCCATCTCCAGGTACTGCCAGAGCTGGGAACGGTAGGGCTCCTCGATGCCTGACTCGGTCACGGCGATCCGCATGGCACGTAGCCACGCGTCGCGTTCGAACGGTCCGATCTTGAACGGCACGTGACGCATCCGCAGCCGCGGGTGCCCCCGCCGTTCCGAGTACGTGTGCGGCCCACCCCAGTACTGCATGAGAAAGAGCCGGAGCCGTTCCTCCGCGGGGCCGAGGTCCTCCTCGGGGTACATCGGCCGCAGGATCTCGTCGTCGGCCACCTCCGCGTAGAACCGGGCGACGAGCCTGCGGAACGTCTCCTCGCCGCCCACCGCCTCGTAGAAGGACTCGGGCTGCGGCGCCGGCTGGGAGGGCTGGGCACTGCTCACGTCTGTCACGTCTCCATTCTGCAGGTTCTCAGTCGCGGGCTGCCCCTCCGTCACCGCCCCGCAGGGACCCGAAGAAACGCCCGAGCGGCGGATCGAACCCCTCGCGTTCCAGAGCGCGCATGATCTCGGCGCGCAACACGCGCTGGACCGCCCACTGGCGACCGGGCCGCACCTTCGTCGTCAGGCGGAACTGGAGGGCCTCCGGGGTGACGTTCTCCACACCAAGCACCTGAGGATGCTCGAGCACGTCGGGGCGGATCGTGTCGAGGTCCGCGGCCTCCTGCGCGACCTGCTCCAGCACGGCGGTGGCCTTCGTCACGTCCGTGTCGTAGCCGAGGGGGACGTCCACGACGGCGACGGCGTAGCCCTGGCTGAAGTTCCCGACCCGCAACACCTCACCGTTGCGCACGTACCAGACAGTGCCGTTGAGGTCGCGCACCGTCGTGATGCGCAGGCCCACGGACTCCACCGTGCCGACGGCCTCGCCGACGTCCACGACGTCGCCGACACCGTACTGGTCCTCCAGCATCATGAAGATGCCCGACAGGAAGTCCCGCACGAGGTTCTGCGCGCCGAAACCGATGGCCACACCGACGATCCCCGCGGAGGCCAGGATGGGGGCGAGGTTGATGCCCAGTTCACCGAGGACGAGAACGAACGCCAGCCCGAACACCACGAAACTGGTGAGTGACTTGAGCACCGACCCGATGGTCTGAGCCCGTTGTCGCCGTCGTTCCAGCGCAACGGGTCCCAGCACTTCGGGGGCCACCCGTTCCTTGAGCGGGCGGAGCAGCGCGGGAACCTTGGCGTTGCCGTCGGACTCCGCGTCGTCGGGAGTCCTGGTCAACCGGTCGATCAGCTTGCGGATGACGAACCGGATGACGAATGCACCGAGCAGGATGAGCAGGATGCGAAGTGGTCGTGCCACCAGCCAGTCGGCCGAGGCCGCGAGCCACTCGTTGCCGGTGACGCGGTAGACCTGCTCACACCACGTTCCCACTTCTTTGATGCAAGCGGGTGGCTCGTTGAGGAACTCCTCCACTACGGTGCACTCCCTCCCTCGTACGGCACGGCACGCTTCCGGGCCCGACGTGGGTCTCGATCGGGGTATGTGGGCCGAAATCGACCCGTCCGCAACCGTACCCAGACGAGGTCGGTGGCAGAACGCACGTGCGCTCGGGGGGCGATGTGTGGTCGACTTAGGGCTGCACCGGTGGAGGTGGTCGCGTGGAAGACCGACAACCCAGCCCTCACGGCGCCGGAGCCCGGCAGCCCGCCGGGTCGGCGCCCGAGACGTTCGCGCCCTGCGTGCCGACGACCGTCGTCGGACCGTCGCCCACGGGCCCGCCCGCGAGGGTGGGCCGGGTCACCCGGTCCCACCATCGCTGGTCGCGGGACCCCGGAGGGTCTACAGGGCCGACTCCGACGTCGCCCGGTCTGGGAAAACGGCGTGTGCTGCTGCTCAACGCCACGTTCGAGCCGCTCACCGCGCTACCGCTGCGGCGGGCCATCGTGCTGCTCGTCTGCGGCAAGGCGGAGGTCGTCCACGAGGATCCGGCCGGGATCACGCTGCACTCGGCCACGATGACGGTGGAGCTGCCGTCGGTGATCCGGCTCAGCAGATACGTCCGGGTACCCTACCGGGCCCAGGTTCCGCTGACGCGGGCGGGGCTCATGCACCGCGACCGGTTCCGTTGCGCTTACTGCGGCGGCAGGGCGGAGACCATCGACCACGTGGTACCCCGTAGCCGGGGCGGGGCGCACTCGTGGGAGAACTGCGTCGCCTGCTGCGCGAAGTGCAATCACCGGAAGGCCGACAAGCTCCTGTCCGAGCTGGGATGGCGGTTACGGATCGTGCCGAGGGAGCCGCGCGGGCCGCACTGGCGGCTGTTGGCGCACGCCAAGGAGGCCGATCCGTCGTGGCAGCGCTACCTGGGCGCTCCCGCAGCCTGACCGGCGTCGTCGGCAGAGGATTCAGCGGGTGACGCGGGTCCCGCAGGTCACGCGGGTGCCCCGCGTCACCCTGGTGCCCCTCGTCACACGGGTGCCGGCGGTCACCCGCGTTCCTCGCGTGACGCGAGTGCCTCGGGTGACGCGAGTGCCTGCCGTGACCCGCGTTCCTCGCGTGACGCGCGTTCCTCTGGTGACCCTGGTTCCGCAGGTGACGCGGGTGCCGGCGGTGACGCGAGTGCCGCGAACAGCGGTGTCGGACAGGACGGGGGTGACGCTCGAAATGGTGGACATGGCAGGTCCTCCTGTGACCGTGGTGACCTGATAAGGACTTGAGGACGGTGGCGCAAGGCCCGTACAGGTGAAAAACGTACGAGCCTTTCCTTGGAGGAACAAGGTGTTGTCGGCGGGTGCCACCGCACGTACGTGGAAGTGCGACCTTTCGCGAATGGGCCTTCCCCTCATCGTGGGATTACCCGCGTGGCAAGCGGGTGACCAGGGGGCCTGCCCGTGAGTGCGGGCGATGTTTCACCGTGGCAGGTGAGTAGCGGAAGGGCCGGTCGGTTACCCTGCCGCCGTGAGCATCCTCGAGACGATCCTGGTCTTCGTGGCGATACCGCTGGCCGTCTACGGCTTCTTCGCGCTGGTGACGCTACGGTCGAAGTTCGCGAGTAGGCCCCGTTACCGGCCGGGGCAGGCGTGGGACTACCCGCCCGTGTGGTGGACCGCCAACCCGGAGGGTGTGGGACAGCGACACGCCGACGACGCCGAGCACGGTGACGCCGTTCCGGCAAAGGTTCGAGGAGGTGCCAGTGGCAACTGGTGAACTGACCCGCGAGAGCTCGTCCACCGGGCTTGAGGGGACCGAACTCCAGCCCGGTGCCGCCGTGACGGCGAGTGGGCGAGTCTCGGTCGCGCAGATGTACGAGCCCGTTACTCCATCCGGCCCCTTCGGCACTGCGCAACTCGCTCGACTCGACGAGGCGCTGACGCTGGCCAGCCGGGAGACCGGCCTCAACTTCAGCATCTACGTCGGCGAGCTCGGTGACGAGCCGCGGAAGGGTGCGGAAACGCTGCACGACACGCTCCGTGAGCGTGGTGACGAGTCCGTCCTGGTGGCCGTGTCGCCGGGTGAGCGCGTCGTCGAGGTGATCACCGGTGCTCACGCCAAGCAGCGGCTGTCCGACCGCGGCGCCAAGCTCGCGGTGATGAGCATGGTCGCCTCGTTCAAGGAGGGCGACCTCATCGGTGGCCTCGTCAGCGGCCTGCGCATGATGGCCGACCAGGCAGGCTCCGCACCGCGTTCCTGAGTCGCTCCACCGGACCGGAAGGCCGCCGCCCCTCAAGCGGGGACGGCGGCCTTCGTCGTGTCCGGGTGGACGCGGGTCAGCTCTCGTCGAACCGCCGGGCGGCCAGTGCTCGCACGACACCGGCGCGGCCCTCGGTCACCAGCCGCCGCAGGGCGGCGGCGTGGGCGCCGGCGAGCCACGCGTCGGCCTGCGCGATGCCGTCCTGCGACACCTCCCACGACGGGTACAGCCCGAGAACGGTCGGCTGAGCGCGCTCGCTCGACCGACGGCTCCACACCTCGTCGAGCATGTCGAAGTACCGCTGCGTGTAGTCACCGAGCAGGTGCTTCTGCGAGGGGTGGGTGAACCCCGCGATGACGGCCTCGTTCACGGCGTTCGGCGACTCGTCGTCGTAGACCGCGCGCTCCCACGCCTGCGCCTTGGCCTCGGGAGTGGGTCGCAGGGCACGGGCCCGTTCGGCGTGCCTTCGGCCGGTGGCGGTGTCGTCGCGCCGCAGTTCGGCGTCGATCTCCGGGTCCGCTGCGCGTCCGTGGGCGACGAGCGCGTGCAGCAGGCGCCACCGCAGGTCGGTGTCCACGGTGAGCCCTTCCAGCGGAGCGGACCCGTCGAGCCAGCCCGCCAGGACGTCGAGGGCGGGCCCGTCGAGCACCGAACTCGTCAGCGAGTTGACGAAGGCGAGCTGGTGGTCCGATCCGGGCTCGGCGGAGCGGGCCAGTTCGAGCAGCGCGGCGGTGAAGCCGGGCCAGCCGTGCTCGGCCGCCCACGACGGCTGTGCGTAGGAGTTCAACGCCGTCTGAGCCTGCAGCAGCAGCCGCTGCACCACACCGACCTCCGTCTCGGCGTGGACACCCCGCTGAACCAGCGTGACGAAGTCGCGGGCCCTGAGTTCGGCGTCCCGCGTCATCTCCCACGCCGCCGACCAGCACAGCGTGCGGGGGAGAGGTTCGGTGATGTCGGCGATGCGGTCCACCAGCGTCTCCAGCGAACCGGGGTCCAGCCGCATGGCGCAGTAGGTGAGGTCGTCGTCGTTGACCAGCACCAGCGCCCCCGCTTCGGCGCCGACGAGGTCGGGCACGTCGGTGGACTCACCGTCGACGTCCAGCTCCACGCGACGGGTGCGCACGAGCTTGCCCGAGCCGTCGTCGTCGTAGACGCCGACCGCGACGCGATGGGTGCGCAGTTCCCCCGCGCCGGGTTTCGCGCCGCCCTGCACGATCGCGAAGGAACGGTAGCGGCCGTCGTCACCGACCTCGAACCGCGGGCGCAGCGTGTTCAGGCCGGTGGTTTCCAGCCACTGCGCGCTCCACCACGACAGGTCACGGCCCGACGCCTCCTCCAACGCGGCGAGCAGGTCGGCCAAGGTGGCGTTGCCCCAGGCGTGCTTGTCGAAGTAGACCCGCAGCCCGGACAGGAAGTTCTCCAGCCCGACGTAGGCCACGAGCTGCTTGAGCACGCTGGCGCCCTTGGCGTAGGTGATGCCGTCGAAGTTGACCTCCACGGCGTGCAGGTCGACGATGTCGGCGGCGATGGGGTGGGTCGACGGCAACTGGTCCTGCCGGTACGCCCACGACTTCTCGATGTTGGCGAAGCTGGTCCACGCCCCGGTGTACTCGGTGGCCTCGGCCTGAGCCAGGACGCTGGCGAAGGTGGCGAACGACTCGTTGAGCCACAGGTCGTCCCACCACCGCATCGTCACCAGATCGCCGAACCACATGTGCGCCATCTCGTGCAGCAGTGTCTCGGCGCGCCGTTCGTAGGAGTAGCGGGTCACGCGGCTGCGGAAGACGTAGTCCTCCAGGAACGTCACCGCGCCGGCGTTCTCCATCGCGCCCGCGTTGAACTCGGGCACGAACAGCTGGTCGTACTTCGAGAACGGATACGGCACCCCGAAGGATTCGTGGTAGAAGCCGAAGCCCTGCTTGGTCTCGGTGAACAGCCGCTCGGCGTCCATGAACTCCGCCAGCGAGGCCCGGCAGTAGATGCCCAGCGGGATCGTGGCGTGCTCGTCCGTGTAGGTGTCGCGCCACTCGGCGTACGGGCCGGCGATCAACGCGACCAGGTAGGTGGACATGCGCTCGGAGGTCTCGAACACCGTGCGCACCGCGCCCTCCGGCGTCTCCTCGCGCGAGGCCACGAGTGCGTTGGACACCACCTTCCAGTCCTTCGGCGCCGTCACGACCAGCCGGTAGGTGGCCTTGAGATCGGGCTGGTCGAAACAGGCGAACATGCGTTTGGCATCGGCCGTCTCGAACTGCGTGTAGAGGTAGACGCCACCGTCGACGGGGTCGACGAACCGGTGCAGGCCCTCGCCGGTGTTCATGTACCGGCAGTCGGCGAGCACGACGAGCTCGTTGTCGGCGGCCAGGTCGGGCAGCGCGATGCCCTCGTCCTCCACGTAGCCCGAGACGTCGAGCGGCCGGCCGTTCAACACCGCCTCCCGCACGCCCGCGGCGACGATGTCCACCCAACTGCTCTCTCCCGGCCGGGCGGAGGCGAACCGGATGGCCGTCCTGGACTCGAACGTGCCTTCACCCGGCCCGCCGTGGCCGTCGGTGAGATCGAGCTCGATGTCGTATTCGGAAACCTCCAGCAGGTCGGCGCGCTGCTGAGCTTGTTCGCGAGTCAGGTTCGGGGCGGGCACTGGCACCTCTGCGCTGTTCGTCTGTCGTGGATGTCTTCTTGTCGGTCATCGCAACTACTGTGCTCAGCGCATCCAATCATGCGCCGTAGGACACAGCGACGGGAACAACGCAACCGGGCGCGCTGTTGGTCCTCGGTGAGGCTTACCCGGCCTGTTTCCAGCGCAATCAGTGACGACAAGGAGTTGTCATGACGGCAGGTGCCCAGTCCGATCGCACACGGGTCGACTTCTACTTCGACCCCTTGTGCCCGTTCGCGTGGATCACCTCGCGGTGGATCCTCGAAGTCGAGAAGCAGATCGACCTGGATCTGCGGTTCCGGGTCATGAGTCTGTCGGTGCTCAACGAGGGCCGGGAACTGGACCAGTGGTACCGCGAACTCCTGGACAAGGCGTGGGCTCCCGTGCGAGTCGCCGTCGCACTCGCCGCCGAGCGCGGTGAGGAGGTGCTGCGCGACTTCTACACCGCGTTCGGCACCCGCTACCACAACGAGGGCAACAAGGACATCGATCTCGTGCTCAAGCAGGCGGTCGAGGAGGTCGGCGGATCGTCCGAGCTGCTGAAGGCGGCGGAGGGCACCGACTACGACGAGGCGTTGCGCGCGAGCCACCACGAGGGCATGGACCCGGTGGGCGAGGACGTGGGCACCCCGACGATCCACATCGACGGCGTCGCGTTCTTCGGGCCCGTCCTCACGTCGATCCCCAAGGGCGAGGACGCCGTCCGCGTGTTCGAGGGCGCTCGCGCGCTCGCGAGCTACCCGGACTTCTTCGAACTCAAGCGCACGCGTACCGGTTCGCTGAAGTTCGACTGACACCTCGGAGCCTGTTCTCGGACCCTTCTCCGTCGTGAGCCTCGCGCAGCAGGTGGTCGAGGGTGCGGGAGCAGGCTCTCAGGCGGGAGGCTTCGTCAGCGCGGCCAGCGTGACGTCGGCGGGCAGGGGAGAGTGGGCGACCGCCTGTTCCTCGGTCAGTTCCCCCGCCCGCACCTTCCGGCGCAGACCGCGCAGGGCCAGCAGGCCCTCGCGGCAGGACTCGACGAGGTCGGGGCCTGCCGGTTCGCCGTGGCCCGGCACCACTGTCGTGGCGCCGAACGCCGCCAACCGTTCCAGCGCCGCGGGCCAGGCGTCCAGCGCGGTGTCGCTTCCGAACGACTCGGCGCTGTACGTACCGCCCGGCACGTGCTCCAGGAGGTCACCTGCGAACAGCACGTCCGCGTCGGGCACGTGCACGACGACGTCACCGGGGGAGTGGGCGACGCCGGGGTGTGCGAGCACCACGGGGCGGCCACCGAGGTCGAGCTCGACCCGGTCCGTCACCGGCAGGCCGGCTCGCGCGGCCCGGTCCGCACGCACGAGCTCGGCCCAGCACGCGGGGTGAGCCCACACGTCACACGGCAGGAAAGCGGGGACGCCGTAGGCGTGGTCGAAGTGGTCGTGCGTGAGCACCACCGTCCACGGCAGCGGGGTGATGCCCCGCACGGCGGCGGCGAGTTCCGCCCCCTGCTCGGCGTCGCCGCGGGTGTCCACCACCAGGCACCGCTGCTCACCGAGCACGAGGCCTGTGGACAGGTCCAGTTCCTCGTACCGGCGCGTGAAGACGCCGTCACCCAGTTCGATCCACCGTGCGTTCATCCGCGGAGCGTAGTGCACCTCCGCGCGGGTGGGTTCGGTCGCGCGCCCGCGCGGATGGCAGACTTGACAGCCGTGCGCGTGTACCTGGGAAGCGATCATGCCGGCTACGAGCTGAAGAACCACCTCGTCACCCACCTGCGCGGGCAGGGCCACGAGGTGACCGACGTCGGTCCGCACGTCTACGACGCGGCTGACGACTACCCGGCGTTCTGCATCGAGACCGCCCGCCGAGTCGTGGCCGACGAGGGCAGCCTCGGCATCGTCATCGGCGGGTCGGGCAACGGCGAGCAGATCGCCGCCAACAAGGTCCCCGGCGCCCGCGCGGGGCTCGCGTGGAGTGTCGAGACGGCGAAGCTCACCCGCGAGCACAACCACGCCCAGTTGATCGGCGTGGGCGCGCGTATGCACTCGCTCGAGGAGGCCACCGAGATCGTCGAGGCGTTCCTGGCCACTCCGGCGTCCGAGGACGCGCGGCACGTCCGTCGGGTGGGGCAGATCAGCCACTACGAGCGCACGGGCACCGCTCCGGAGCTGCCGGAGAGCTGATGCCCGAGGGCCACACGCTGCACCGGCTGGCGCGCCTGCACGAGCGCCGTTACGTCGGCGCGCCGGTGGAGGTGTCGAGCCCGCAGGGACGCTTTGCAGCCGAGGCCGCCGTACTCAGCGGACACGTGATGACGGCGGCCGAGGCGTACGGCAAACACCTGTTCCACAGCTACGGTCCACACGGGACCGTCCATATCCATCTCGGACTGTACGGCGCTTTCACCGAGAACGTCCTTCCTGTCACCGAGCCCGTGGGACAGGTGCGTATGCGGCTCGTGGGCGGTACACACTGGACCGACCTGCGGGGCCCGAACCGCTGTGAACTGCTCAGCCCACCCGAGGTGGAGGCCATCGTCGCCAGGCTCGGCCCCGACCCGCTGCGCCGGGACGCCGACCCGGAACGGGCCTGGGAACGCATCTCCCGGTCGCGCACGTCGCTGGCCGCGCTGCTGATGGACCAGTCCGTCATCGCCGGTGTCGGTAACGTCTACCGAGCCGAGGTGCTGTACCGGCAGGGCATCGCGCCCATGCTGCCCGGCAGAGCGCTGCACAGGGAGCAGTGGGAGGCGGTCTGGGCCGATCTGCGCGAACTGATGCGCGACGGCGTCCGCGTGGGACGCATCGACACGGTCGCCTGGGAACACCGTCCCGAGGTCACGGGCCGGGCGCCCCGCAACGACCGCCACGGCGGCGAGGTGTATGTCTACCGCCGTACCGGGCAGCCGTGCCTGGTGTGCGGCACGCCCGTGGCCCACACCGAGCTCGCGGGGCGGAACCTGTACTGGTGTCCCACCTGCCAGCCGTCCTGAGCCAGGTGCCTGAATTCGCCGCAGGGCCGGCGGAGCAGTAGCGGGTCCTGGTGGGTTCGCTCAGGGACGAGGTCGAGAACCGGGACATGAGAACGGGCGGGCCGAATCCCGCTCAGGGACCGGCCCGCCCGTCTGTCGAGCGGCCTAGAAGCCGAAGTCTCCGCCGAAGTCGCCTCCGCCGAAGTCTCCGCCTCCGAAATCACCGCCACCGAAGTCCTCGCCGCCTCCGGCGTCGCCCGCATCGCCACCGGCGTCCCCGGCGTCACCGCCGGCGTCACCGCCCTCCAGCGCGTCCTCCTGGCCGGCGTCGTAGCCTGCTTCCCAGGCTGCGGCGCTCGGGATTCCGGCCATCCCGGAGAACATGGTGGAGAACAGCAACATCGAGCCGAAACCCCACGCTCCCGCGACGAGGGCGGGCTTCCACCAGGGCTCGCTGTACCAGCCCTGCGGCACGGGGCGGCCGGCGACCCGGCCACCCGGGTAGTAGTGCGGGGTGCTCGCCGTCGGCTGAGGAGACGCCTCGTAGTGCTGGCCCTCCACGTCGACCGAACGGTGCTCGGTGACCTTGCCCGCACGCTCCCGCTCGGGGTCGTCAGGAAGCGCGGGACCGGGGTCGAGGCCCATCGCCGTGCGTGCGGCACGGACGTAGTAGAGGCCCTCCAGCGCGGTCTTCTTGGCTAGGTGTGCCTGCTCGACAGTCTCGGCGCGCTCCATCTCGGATCCCGCGGCGTTGTACCGCTCGCTGGCGTCGGCCATCGCCTGCTGGGAGGCCGTGTCGGTCCCGGTGAGGTTCAGGACCTGGCCACCGAGGCGTTCGACCCAGCGTCGAGCTTCGGCCTTCGCGTCTTCGAGCTGACGTCGCTTGGCCTGGGCCTGGGAGCGGACGAGGTACGTCGCGCCTGCGACGATGATCAGCAGGAGCACGATCACCGTGATCGTGGTTCCCATGGGCTACTCCCCGATTGTTGGGCTCTCTGAACCAGCAACGCGGACAGGAGCCCAGGAGTTCCCGGGGCCGGGTCACCAGGCGCGACCGACGGTGAACGACTGTGTCCAGATGTTCTGGAGGCGGACGACGTCGCCGGGTTCGGGGGCGGCCCACATCCTGCCGTTCCCCGCGAAGATGCCGACGTGGTAGACGTGGCCGCCTGAGTGGAAGAACAGCAGGTCACCGGGGCGCATCTGCTTCTTCGACAGTTCGGGGAGCGCCGCTCGCTGCTGTTGCGAGGTGCGGGGTAGTTCGATGCCCAGCCGTGCGTGGACGTACTGGGTGAGCCCGGAGCAGTCGAACCGGTCGGGTCCCACGGCTCCGTAGACGTACGGGTCACCGGCCTGCCGGGCGGCTATGTCGACGATTCGCTCCCCGGTCGGGGTGGCGGGTCTGCCGATGTTGTCGCCCGGCCTGGGTTTGTCCTTGACCGTTGTCGAGGGAGGTTTTTCGCCATCGCCGCCATTCGCGTTCTGGTTCATCATGGCCGAACTGACGCTCGGGCCGGAGAGCAGCGCTATCGCACTGACGGCCACCATGGCGACCGACCTCTCGAATGCTCTGAGTCTCAACTGTTTCCTCCGGGCGGATTTGCGTGTTCACGGATCTCCTCTGGGGCTGCGCCGCCGTTTTCGGCGACACAAAACGGTAACCACGTACAACGTGTACAAAGCGAATTGTTCAAAGGGGATTGTCGATAAAGGAGTGAAATCGAAGAACGGGGGGTTTAGTGGCGAGGGCGCGCGGACCTGCGGTTTTGTTACGCTGAGCAACCGAGTGACCACTAAAGGTGGTGACCCGGATCACAGGGAAAAATGTGATATGGGTCACTGAATATGGGTGGAGAAAGGCGGTTCCGACCGCTGTCAAGCGGGCTGCGACGCGGGCCTCGGATGGCGGCGCCTCGACGAGGTGGCCGCGCCGTACCGTTCAGCGGCCCCGACGGCGAAGGCCCCGGCTCGCCGTGTCCGGCGTGGCCAGGGCCTTCCCAGGTGGAGCGGGCGACGGGAATCGAACCCGCGTAACCAGTTTGGAAGACTGGGGCTCTACCATTGAGCTACGCCCGCGTGCGGCCGGATCACCCGGCTGCGTAGGTAGTGTAGCGGTACCCGCTAGAGTGGTCGCACACCGCCCTCGCGTGGCGGACGGGGTGTGGCGCAGTTTGGTAGCGCATTCGCTTTGGGAGCGAAGGGTCGCAGGTTCAAATCCTGTCACCCCGACTGTAGGTCGCTGGCCAGCAGGACACCGGTCCCGGTGGGTCTGCTGGCCGCCCGTCCGCTCGGCACGGCGCTTGGTGACACTTCGCCTGGCGGATGGCCGCATGCCGGCGCCATCAGTGAAGCCCGTCGCCACCGACGCTGAGGACCCTGCCGAGTGGCTCCCTCAAGCATCCGAACCACCGGCCGAACCCCGTGGACGGCACGAAGCCACCGAAGGACCCAAGAACCGCGTCACCCGCATCGATCGCCGCCGAGCCTGCCAGGGCACGAAATCCCGTTTGCAGAAGACGATCTCGATGGTCATCCTCGTAGGCGGCAGGACGAACCGGGTGGTGACGCGCCGGCCCGTCCCGTCCCGAGCTCCCGGTCACGAGATCGACCGCTGAGCGAGCATCGTCGACCCCGCAGGGAGCAGTGTGCTGCCTTTCGTCCACCGGATCACCAAGTACGACCCCGCCGATCGGGACCAGCACGGCCACTACATCGGTGTGGAGGAGCCGACCAGCGACCATGGGGCGGTGGAGTCGGCCTACCTGCAGGCTGTGGCCGCCTTCGCGGCGGCCACAGGCGTCGACCACCTGGCGATTCGGGAGCCGCAGATCAGCGGCGTCGCCCACTTCGGCCTGGAGCCGACAGTGGAAGACCACGGCCTGGGCGGGCTCTTCCCGCCCGACCTCAGTGGCTTCCACGACGGCGCGGAGGTTTCCCTCTCCGTCGGTCTGGAGCTGGTGCGGGCCATGCTCCGTGACAACGGCGCCTGGTGCCGTCTGGAAGTCGAGGACACGTTCGCCGTGCACGTCGGGTGGGACTAGTACGTCTACGTCAGTAGCGACAAGCCCTGCGAGAGCGCCCTTGCGCGCACCCGGGCGCTCGGACTCTTCCCGGAACGACTGCAGGTGTCACCCTACGAGGCGGACTTCGACGAGTCAGGCCCACAGCGGCCTGCCGACGAGGATTTCTGGGCCCGTTTGCGCTGGTCCATCGCGATACAGCAGGCGGCCATACTGGAGGAGGGATACGTCGGCAACGCCTCCCGCTGGCACCGTCTCACGGAGAACACCCTCGACGCGATACGCGCCAGGATCACCCCGCGTGCCAGGCTGACCGTCTGGCCGGACCTGTCCGCCGACGTGGCCGCGGTTCTCGCCATGCTCCCCGACGAAGGCCTGGTGGAACTCGTGTGGGAGGCCGAAAACGGGGAGATCACCAGCGCAATCGTCGACGAGACCGGGTACGGGGCACTGGCCACCCGGGTGGCGGGTGCCAGGGCCGCTGCCGTCCTGCCCCTGGACGTCGACTCGCGCCACCCGCTGTTCACCGCTGTGATGCCCGACAGTGACGGCGTTCTGCGGGCCCGGTGGAGGACCGAGCGGACCCCCGACGACCGGGACTGGGCCTTCCTGAGGACTCTCCGTCGCGGACAGATCGTCACCGGCGTGGTCACGGAGATCGCCGACTTCGGTGTCACCTTCGTGGACATCGGTGGATTCACCGCAATGATCAATGTTCCGGAGCTGTCCTGGAGGCGCGTCGATCACCCGTCCGACGTCGTCACCGTGGGTCAGGAGATCTCGGCCGAGATCCTCGACGTCGACATGGTGAGGGAGCGTGTGTCGCTGTCCTTGAAGGCGTTGCAGGCGGACCCGATGCCGCAGTTCGTACAGCGGGTCGGCCAGGTCGTGACCGGGGTCGTGACCAAACGCGTGCCCTTCGGCGCCTTCGTTCGCATCGAGGAACGAAAGGATGGCATCGAAGGGCTCGTACCCCACACCGAGCTGTCCGAGGATCCCGCTGCCGATCCCGAGGAAGTGGTCCGGGTCGGCGATTCCCTCGTCGTGAGGATTCTCGACGTCGACCCCACCCGACGTCGAATCACTCTCTCCCACCTACGGGCCCTCGCGCAGGGAGGGCCCTGACCAGTCCGGGCCATCGGCTCCGTGGTGGCCGATTCGAATCCTGTCACCCCGACCAGGTCCGGACGCCCTGACGGCGGCCTGCTTCCCGCTGGGAGCAGGCCGCCGTCAGGGCGGTCGAGGTCAGTGCGAGGTGGCCTTCTCGGCTCCCGCGCCGGTGAGGGCCCGCACCTCCATCTCCTTGTGCTTGCCCTCCAGGTGTTCCTTCGACAGGACGGTGCCCAGCCAGCCGAGGAAGAAGGACACCGGGATCGACACCAGCCCCGGGTTCTGGAGCGGGAACCAGTGGAAGTCGACACCGGTGATCATGGACTTCTCGGTGCCCGACACCGCCGGGGAGAACACGATCAGCACGATCGTCACCGCGAGCCCGCCGTAGATCGACCACAGTGCGCCCGAGGTGTTGAAGCGCTTCCAGAACAGCGAGTACAGGATGGTCGGCAGGTTCGCGGACGCGGCGACGGCGAACGCGAGCGCCACCAAGAACGCCACGTTCTGGTCCTTGGCGAGGATCCCGCCGAGGATCGCGACGGCACCGATCACGCACGCCGTGATACGCGCGACCTTCACCTCGGAGTTCTTGGTGTCCGTCTTGCCGTGCTTGATGACGTTGGCGTACACGTCGTGGGCGAACGAGGCCGACGCGGTGATCGTCAGGCCGGCGACCACGGCGAGGATCGTGGCGAACGCCACCGCCGCGATGAAGCCCAGCAGGAGTGGTCCACCCAGCGCCTCCGCCAGCAGCGGTGCCGCCGAGTTCTCCCCTCCGGGCGCGTTGCTGATCGTGTCCGTCCCGACGATCGCGGCGGCGCCGTAGCCCAGCACCAGCGTGAACAGGTAGAACAGGCCGATCAGGGCGATGGCCCAGACCACCGACTTGCGTGCGTCCTTGGCCGTGGGCACGGTGTAGAACCGCATGAGTACGTGCGGCAGACCGGCCGTGCCCAGCACCAGCGCGACACCGAGCGACAGGAAGTCCAGTTTGGACATCTCGCTGACCCCGTACTTCGCTCCCGGGTTCAGCACGGCCTCGCCGTCGGGGGACTGCGCGGCGGCCGATCCCAGGAGTTCGGAGAGGTTGAGACCGTAGCGGCCGAGCACCCACACCGTCATCGCGAAGGTACCCGCGATGAGCAGGGCGGCCTTGATGATCTGCACCCAGGTGGTGCCCTTCATGCCGCCGACGAGCACGTACACGATCATGACGACGCCGACGACGGCGATGACCACGGCCTGCCCGAGGTCGCCCTCGACGCCCAGCAGCAGTGACACGAGTGCGCCCGCGCCCGCCATCTGGGCCAGCAGGTAGAAGAACGAGACCGCCATCGTGGAGGTCGCCGCCGCGGCGCGCACCGGCTTCTGCCGCATGCGGAACGCGAGCACGTCTCCCATCGTGAACTTGCCGGTGTTGCGCAGGAGTTCGGCGACGAGGAGCAGTGCCACCAGCCAGGCGACGAGGAAGCCGATCGAGTACAGGAACCCGTCGTAGCCGTACACCGCGATGGCACCCGCGATGCCGAGGAACGAGGCGGCCGAAAGGTAGTCGCCCGCGATGGCCGTGCCGTTCTGTGGCCCGGTGAAGGCGCGCCCCGCGGCGTAGTAGTCGGAGGCCGTCTTCGTGTTGCGCGACGCCCGGAAGACGACCACCAGGGTGACCAGCACGAACAGGGTGAAGATGCTGATGTTGAGGATCGGGTTGTTGCCCTCGATGCCCTGGGCGAGGGTCATGACGCCTCCCCTTCCATGTCCTGCCTGATCCGGTCGGCGATCGGGTCGAGCTTGCGGTTGGCGTAGCGCACGTACAGCCCGGTGATGACGAACGTCGAGACGAACTGCAGCAGGCCGAGGACCAGCCCGACGTTGATGTTGCCGACGAGCTTGATCGACATGAAGCCGTGCGCGTAGTCCGCCAGCAGGACGTACAGCAGGTACCAGACAAGGAACAGCGCGGTCATGGGGAAGACGAACCGCCGGAGCCGCCTGCGCAGCCGCTGGAAGTCCTCACTCGCGTGGACCTCCGCCCAGGTCGGCGACCCCGGTGGATGGGTAGGGGGCTCGGTGGCGCTCACTCCTGACCTCCTCGTCAGTGACACGTGGGTGTGCGTGGTGCGTCACAGTAGGGAGGGGGACGGACGGGACGTAATCGTCAGCGGACCAATCGGCGTGTGATGCGACGAACGGCCGACGAGCGGCGTGCGGTCCACGACGAGTGGCCCAGATCACGTGCCAGTGTCGAGCGGTCGGCGAACGGGAACCGGCGGTGCTCGTGGAGGTGGAGGCGGAGCATCGCGGCGGTCGACCACGGTGGTGGCCTGCCGAACAGGGACACCACGACCATCGTGGCGAACGCCAGTGGGACCGACCACGGGGCGGGTTGCACGAGCAGGATCGACACCCAGTCGGGTACCGGCGGGTCGGCGACGCCGAGCACGAAACCACCGCAGGAGGCGAGCAGCCCGGCGGTCACGCCTGCCACGGCACCCGTCGCGGTCAGGCGGGACCACCAGATGCCGAGCACGAGCAGCGGGCAGAACGTGGACGCCGCGACGGTGAACCCCCACGTGACCAGCGTGCTCGCGTCGAAGGACACGGCGGGCAGCGCCAGCAGCACCACCACGACCGCGGCGCCCACCACGGCGACCCTGAGCTGCCGCAGCCCGCCGGGCACGAGGTCGTGGGAGATGGCGCCGGAGACCACCAGCAGCAGACCGAGGGACGTGGCGAGGAACGCGGCGAAGGCACCCGCCGTGAGCAGCCCTGTGAACAACCCGCCCATCGGACCCGCGTCCACCTGCGCGGGCAGCGCCACCACGGCGCTGTCGGTGGCCCCCGACAGGTACAGGTGCGGCACGAGCACCCGGCCGAGCATCCCGTAGACGCCGGGGAAGACGTAGAAGACGCCGAGCAGCGCCACGGTGAGGGCGGCAGTGCGCCGCGCTGCGCGTCCGTCGGGGCTGGTGTGGAACCGCATGATGACGTGCGGCAGCCCCATCGTGCCGAACATGGTCGCCATGAGCACGGCCCACGTCGCGAGCAGCGGGTGGCCGGTGTCGCCGAGTTCGAGCAGCGGTCGTTCCCAGCCGGGCGCGCCCGGCGCGGCCTCGCCCTCCGGTACGGGCGCGGCACTGCCCTCCTCGAACACCACCGTGGTGCCTGCGGGCACGTGCCACTCGCCGGGTGGCACCGGGCTCACCTCGCCGTCGCGGCCGACCACCCGCACGCCGTCGGGCACCTCCAGGGTGGCGTCGACGCGGAAGGACACCGGCGTGCGCGTCTCGAAGTGGGTGAACTCGGCCGGGTGCAGCGCCTCCTGCCGCACGTCCGGACCCGCCTGCGCCAGCAGCCACACGGCGGGGACGACGAAGAGCACCAGTTTCAGCACGAACTGGAACGCCTGGACGTAGGTGGCGGCCCGCATTCCGCCCAGGGCGAGGGTGGCGCTGACCGCCACGCCGGACAGCAGCACGCCGACCCAGTACGGCGTGCCGCTCACGACACTGAGCACGAGCCCGGCCGTGCGGAACTGCGGCACCAGGTACAGCACTCCGATCACCAGCACCACCACGGCTGAGAGCCTGCGCAGGGCGGGCGAGCCGAGCCGGGCCTCGGCGAAGTCCGGCACGGTGAGCGCCCCGGACCGGCGCATCGGAGCGGCGACGAGGGTGAGCATGGCGATGTAGCCCGCCGTGAAGCCGACCGGGTACCACAGCGCTCCGACCCCGTCGCGCACCATGAGCCCGGCCACACCGAGAAAGGACGCCGCGGAGAGGTACTCCCCGGACACCGCTGCGGAGTTCAGCAGGGGGGAGACGCGGCGCGAGGCCACGAGGAAGTCCGAGGTCGTGCGCATCGCGGCGACCCCGTGCAGACCGATGGCGAGAGTGACGAGCAGGACGGGCGCGACGGCGAGTGCGACGATCATCGCCCGTCCTCGCCGGGGGCCTCCGCTCCCACGGCGCTCTCCTCCCGCTCGGCCCCCCGAAGTTGCCAGAACGCCAACAACGCCATCGCGGGGAACGGCAGAACCATCACGGAAAGCCACGAGACCGGGACGCCGAACAACCGCAGCTCGCCCAGCCCCGGGGCGAGTGCCAGCACGAGTGGCAACCCGAACACCAGGGCGAACGCCGTCGTCAGCGCGACCACGGCGCGTCGCCGCTGCCGCCGGTAGAGAGCCACCGCGAAGGGGGCCTCGACCGGATCGAGCGTGGTCGGTCGCCACGGTCCCCGGTAACGGCGGCGGGCGTGGGCGAGCCGGGTCTGCGGGCTCGTCACCGTCACCCTGCGCTGGACGGTCATAGTGCCGTGTCCGGACGCAGCTCACCGCGCTGCGCGGCACGCAGGAGGCGTTCCCTGAGGTTGCGCGCGTGCCTGCGACTCACCGGCACGTCACCGAGGTCGGTGTGGGCGAGCAGCCCGCCCACCGAGTCGCTGCGCAGTTCGCGCACGGCGGCCAGAGCCACGAGGAACCCGCGGTGTGTGCGCACGAACCCGGCTCCCGCCCAGTACTCCTCCAGCCGGGAGATCGGCATCCGTACGAGGTGGACCCCCGAGCGGGTGTGCAGCCGCACGTAGTCGCCGTGCGCCTCCACGAACCGCACGTCCTGCCTGCTGACGTAACGCGTGCGGCCACCCGACTCCACGGGCAGCGCCGCGAGCGCGTCGGGAGTGGGTTGTTGCGGTGTCTGCTGCGCGGAGGGGGCCGACACCATCCTGCTCACCCGGGCGAGAGCGTCCGCCAGCCGTTCGGGACGCACGGGTTTGAGCAGGTAGTCGACCGCGCCGATGCCGAAAGCCGCCACGGCGTGCTCGTCGTAGGCGGTGACGAACACGATCACCGGGGGTTTCGCGAGCTTGGTCAGCAGCGAGGCGAACTCGAGCCCGTCGAGGCCGGGCATCGAGATGTCGAGGAACACCGCGTCGAACTCCTCCGACTGCAACCGCTTGAGCGCGGCTACGGCGTCGCCCGCGGCGGCGACCTCGGTCACCTCGGGTGCGTCCCGCAGCATTCCGCACAGGTCGTCCAGCGCGGCGGGCACGTCGTCGACCGCCAGTACACGCAGTGCCGGCTGGGTTTCTCCGGTCACGGCATCACTCCCGGCTGGAACCGAGGCACTCGCACGATCACCCGTGTTCCTTCACCTTCCGCGGTCTCCACGACGAGGCCGAACCACGGTCCGTACACGTTACGCAGTCTCCGGTCGACGTTCGCGAGCCCCACGCTGTCCGACTCCCCGGTGCCGGCGAGCAGGCGTTCGGCCTTGGCCGGGTCCATCCCCGTCCCGTCGTCCTCCACGCTGATCACGCAGTCGGTGCCCTCCGCCTCCCCGAGCACGGTCACCGTGCCGCCCTCCGGCCTGCGCTCGATGCCGTGCCGTACCGCGTTCTCCACGAGCGGCTGGAGCACGAGGTAGGGGATCGACACGGGCAGGACCTCGGGCGCCACCCGCACCTGCACCCGCAGCCGCTCACCGAGGACGGCGCGCTGCAGGGCCAGGTACGTCTCGATGGCGTGGAACTCGTCCGCGACGGTCGTGTACTCCCCGTGGCGGGCCAGGCTGTAGCGGATGTAGTCGGCGAAGTCGAGCATCAGCTCACGCGAGCGGTCGGGATCCGGGCGCACCAGCCCGGCGATGACCGTGAGGGCGTTGTAGACGAAGTGGGGGGAGATCTCCGCGCGCAGCGCGCGCAGTTCCGCCGCCGCGGCCTCCTCGGCCGACGCTTCGAGCCTGCCCCGTTCGAGCGCGGCCTCGCCGAGGCTCGCCACCTCGCGCAGCGCGGCCATCCTCGCCGTTCCGGAAACGACGAGGACTCCGGCCAGTTCGTCGTGCACGACCAGCGGCAGGGCCACCACCTCCGCCCGCCTGCACTGGCTCTCCGTGTGCAGTACGTCCTCGACCATCGCTGTGGTGTCGACGTCGGACGGCATCGTGCCCACGGCCACGAGGTGACCGGACAGGTCGGACAGGCCCACGGCGTCGGCCGCGAGCAGGCGGCGGATGCCGCGTGCGGCCGCGCGTACCCGGGGGCCGGAGAGCCCGTCCGCGAGGTCCTCCGCCACGTGCCTCGCCGTTTCGAGGGTGGGGGCGGGGTCGCGCAGCCCGCGCGCCCGCAACGGCCATCGGCTTCGGGACGGAGTCCGGGCCGCCACGGACGCCGCCCGCCCTCCGGGCATCGACATGGGCCTCCCAGCTACGTCGGCGGTACGGGGAATCTAACGGCGTGCCGGGCATCCCGGAAGGGGTGAGTTGTGCCCCGGGGTCCGGTGAGACCGCGCGAACAGCGGTGCCAGATGGACCCGTCGTCGTTCGACAATGGTGAATGGTGGTGGTGATGGCGCCGTGACACTTCGCGACGACGAGCGGCGTCGGCTCGTCGAGATCGAACGCGGGCTGAGCGAGGACGATCCCCGGCTCGCCCGGCGTCTCGCGCACTTCGGTTCCGACCACCTGTCGCGGCAGGTCGTGACCTTCGTCGCGTTGTGCGCCTGCTTCGTCGTGGGGCTGGCGCTCGTGGCCGCCGGTGCGCAACTGCGATTCTGGCCGGTCAGCGCCCTGGGCGCCGTTCTGGCCGTGGTCGTTCCGGCGGTCGTGACGTGGCGGGTGTGGTTGCGCGGGGAGGACTGAGGAGCCGGAGTAGGTCTTCTCGACTCCACTGATCGTGAGGTTCGGTAAGTAAAGTGACGGTCAATATGCCCGACTGTCGATCCGATCCGGAGGGGTTGACGATACCCGCATGAGCTCCCCACCACCCGCGAAGACCAAGTTGTTCAGCCGCTCGTCCTGGGGCGAGTGGAGACGCGTGGCCGACATCCTGCGGCAGGAGACCGTCGGCGGAATCCTGCTGCTGATCGGTGCGGTCGTGGCCCTGGTGTGGGCGAACTCGCCGTGGTCGGGTGCTTACACCGCCGTGAGCGAGTTCACCATCGGCCCGCACGCCCTTCACCTGGACCTGTCGGTGTCGCAGTGGGCGGCCGACGGGTTGCTCGCCATCTTCTTCTTCGTGGTGGGTGTGGAGCTCAAACGGGAGTTCGTCGTCGGCGACCTGCGGGATCCACGCAAGGCGGCCATCCCGATCGTGGCGGCGGTCGGCGGCGTGGTGCTTCCTGCGGCCATCTACGTACTGGTGAACCTGGGCGATACGAGCGCCCTGCGAGGTTGGGCCATCCCGACCGCCACGGACATCGCCTTCGCTGTCGCGGTCCTCGCGGTGGTCGGGCGGTTCCTGCCGTCGGCGCTACGGATGTTCCTGCTGACGCTGGCCGTGGTCGACGACCTCATCGCCATCTGCATCATCGCGGTGTTCTACACGGAGGAGCTGTCGGTGGTACCGCTGCTCCTGGCGCTCGTCCCGCTGGGTCTGTTCACCCTGCTGGTGCAGCGCCGGGTGCGGTCGTGGTGGCTGCTCATCCCGCTCGGCGTGGTGGCCTGGGCGCTCGTCCACGCCTCGGGCATCCACGCGACGGTGGCGGGTGTGCTGCTCGGGTTCGCGGTGCCCGCGCTCAGGCGTGAGGGTGAGGCCGTGTCGATGGCCGAGCACTTCGAACACCGCTGGCGGCCCGTGTCGGCCGGCGTCGCGGTGCCGATCTTCGCGTTGTTCGCCGCGGGCGTGGCCTTCGGCGGTCTCGACGGGCTGGTCTCGGCGCTGAGCGATCCCGTGGCCCTCGGCATCATGGCCGGTCTGCTGCTCGGTAAGGCCGTCGGCATCTTCGGCACCACGTTCCTCATGAGCCGGTTCACCAAGGCCGAACTGGACAGTGACGTGGCGTGGGTGGACGTGTTCGGCGTCGCCGTCCTGGCCGGCATCGGGTTCACCGTGTCCCTGCTCGTGGGGGAGCTGTCGTTCGCCTCGGGCGACGAGCGCGGCGAGGTCGTGAAGATCGCCGTGTTGTGCGGTTCGCTGCTGTCCGCGCTCATCGCGGCGGTGGTGCTGCGCCTGCGCAACCGGCACTACCGCAAGGTCCACGAGAAGGAGACCGAAGACGCCGACCGCGACGGTGTCCCCGACATCTACCAGGGCCGCCACTCGAGCGAAGACCCGCTCGGCTGAGGTGTCCCGCACGCTCACCCGGGTGCGGACCCGCACCACGGGGGGGTGCGGTCGGTGGCCTAGACTCGGACATCCGGTCCCTGCTTGGCCTGCGGTCGCTGGACCGGTTACCGATACCGATACAGTCCCGGCGAGGAGATAACGTTGAAGAGCACCGTCGAGCAGCTGAGCCCGACGCGCGTGAAGATCAATGTCGAGGTGCCGTTCGACGAGCTCAAACCGAACTTCGACCGCGCCTACCGGAAGATCGCTCAGCAGGTTCGGATCCCAGGTTTTCGTCCCGGCAAGGCCCCGGCTCGCGTACTCGAGAGCCGCATCGGCCGCGCCCCGGTGCTCGAAGAGGTCGTCAACGAGGCCATCCCCGCGAAGTACCTCGAGGCAGTGCGCAGCGGCGAGGTTCGCACGCTGGGGCAGCCCGAATTCGAGGTGACCAAGCTCGAGGACCGCGAGGTGCTCGAGTTCAGCGCCGAGGTGGACGTCCGTCCTGAGATCACCCTTCCCGACCTCGACGACCTCACGGTCAGCGTGGACGACGTGGAGCTCGACGACGCGGAGGTCGACGAGCAGCTCGACCAGCTGCGCGCCCGGTTCGGCACGCTGACAGGCGTCGACCGGCCCGCCGAGAACGGCGACTTCGTCTCGATCGACCTTTCGGCCACCGTCGACGGTGAAGAGGTGCCCGACGCCGCCACCACCGGCCTGTCCTACGAGATCGGCTCCGGCCAGCTCGTCGAGGGCATCGACGACGCCATCATCGGCGCGAGCGAGGGTGAGACCAGGACCTTCACCACCAAGCTCGTGGCGGGCGAGTACGCGGGCAGGGACGCCGAGGTCGCCGTGAAGGTGAACTCGATCAAGCAGCGTGAGCTGCCCGAGGCCGACGACGAGTTCGCTCAGCTCGCCAGCGAGTTCGACACGCTCGACGAGCTGAAGGCCGACCTGCGCGAGCGGCTGCTGCGTATGAAGCGTGTCCAGCAGGGCGTGCAGGCGAGGGACAAGGTTCTCGACGAGTTGCTGGAGCGCGTCGAGGTGCCGCTGCCGGAGAAGGTCCTCGAGGCCGAGATCTCCAACCGCAAGCACGACGCCATCCACCCGTTCGACCACGACGAGGAGGCGTTCAAGCGCTCGCTGGAGGAGCAGGGCGGCAACCCCGAGGAGTGGGAGACCGAGGTTCGCGCCGAAGCCGAGAAGGCGGTGCGCACCCAACTCCTGCTCGACGCCCTCGCCGACGAGCGCGACCTCTCGGTGAGCGACTCCGAACTCACCGAGCGCATCATCTACCAGGCCCAGCGCTTCGGTATGAACCCGGACGAGTACGTGCGGAGGGCACAGGAGGCCGGCCAGCTCGGCGCGATCTACGCGGACGTGCGGCGCGGTAAGGCGCTCGCCAACGTGGTGCGCCAGGTGACGGTCACCGACGCTTCCGGTGAGGCCCTCGACCTCGGTGAGCTGTTCGGCCCCGACGAGGCCGAGGAGGCCGGCCAGGCTGCGGACTCGGCGCAGGGCGACGAGACTGCCGCTGGGGAAGGGTCGAGTGAGGACAGTGCGTCGACGGGCTCGGAGGCCTCGAACGTCTCGGACGAGGCGGCTTCGACGCCTGACCGGTGACCTTTTCTCATGCTCTGAGCGAACTCGGGCGGTGTCAGGACTCCTGCGCCGCCCGAGTTCGTTAGGGTCGGTGTCAAGATCTTCGAACTCCCGAAAAGGCAGGCAGACGTGACGCAGCACATGCCCGAGGGGCGGACCGGCACCGCCGGGCTCAACCTGACCGACTCGGTGTACGAGCGGTTGCTCCAGGAGCGCATCGTCGTGCTCGGCTCCGAGGTGAACGACGAGGTCGCCAACCGCATCACCGCGCAGCTGTTGTTGCTGGCCGCGGAGGACCCGCAGGCGGACATCCGCTTCTACATCAACTCGCCGGGTGGGTCGGTGACCGCCGGCTTCGCCATCTACGACACGATGCAGCTCATCGAGCCCGACGTCGCCACCTACGCGATGGGGCTCGCGGCCTCGATGGGTCAGTTCCTTCTGTCGTCGGGGACGCCGGGCAAGCGCTACGCTTTGCAGCACGCGCGCATCCTCATGCACCAGCCGTCGGCGGGTGTCGGCGGTACTGCCTCCGACATCGCCATCCAGGCCGAGGTCTTCAGCAAGTGGAAGTACGAGCTCGCACGTATCACCGCCGAGCAGACCGGCCAGACGGTGGAGCAGATCATCGCCGACGGTGACCGCGACCGGTGGTTCACCGCGACCGAGGCCAAGGACTACGGCTTCGTCGACCAAGTCCTCACCCGTGAAAACCCGACCCCGAACGCCAACTGACCGGGCAGGGTAGGAGGAGAATCATGAACGGTTTCCAACTTCCACAGTCCCGGTACATCCTGCCGTCGTACGTGGAGCGCACCAGCTACGGGATGAAGGAGTCGAACCCGTACAACAAGCTCTACGAAGAGCGGCAGATCATGCTGGGAGTCCAGGTCGACGACGCCTCGGCCAACGACGTGATGGCCCAGCTGCTCCACCTGGAGCACGAGGACCCGGACCGCGACATCATCCTCTACATCAACTCGCCGGGTGGCTCGTTCACCGCGTTGATGGCGATCTACGACACGATGCAGTACGTGCGTCCGGACATCCAGACGGTGTGCCTCGGTCAGGCCGCGTCGGCCGCGGCCGTGCTGCTGGCGGCGGGCACGAAGGGCAAGCGGCTGGCGCTGCCCAACTCGCGCGTGCTGATCCACCAGCCCGCCACGGAGGGCGCGTACGGGCAGGTGTCGGACCTGGAGATCCAGGCCGCCGAGATCCAGCGGGTGCGTCGCCTGATGGAGAACACCCTGGCGAAGCACACGAACAAGTCGGCGGACGAGGTCCGGGCCGACATCGAGCGTGACAAGATCCTCACGCCCGAGGAGGCCAAGGAGTACGGCATCATCGACCAGGTGCTGGAGTACCGCAAGGCGTCGCAGGACTGACGGCGATGGGGGAACGGGCGGCGTGTCGGCGTTTCCGTCGGAGGGCCGCCGCCCGTTTCCCGCATTAGGCTGGACCTGCCGGGCGCCCGATCGCTGGTAATTCTCCCGCGAGGCGCGCGGGGCGGGTACCGTCAGTGGCAACGCAGGACAGAGGTGTCATCGACACCGGGAGGGGACGAGGTCAGCGGTCATGGCACGGATCGGCGACGGCGGAGACCTGCTGAAGTGCTCTTTCTGTGGCAAGAGTCAGAAACAGGTGAAGAAGCTCATCGCCGGGCCCGGCGTGTACATCTGTGACGAGTGCATCGAGCTCTGCAACGAGATCATCGAGGAGGAGCTCGCCGAGACGAGCGATGTCAAGCTCGACGAGCTGCCCAAGCCCGCTGACATCCACGAGTTCCTCGAGCAGTACATCATCGGTCAGGACGACGCCAAGCGGACGTTGGCCGTGGCCGTCTACAACCACTACAAGCGCATCCAGTCGGAGTCCAAGGGCACGAAGGACTCGAAGGACGAGCCCGTGGAGTTGGCGAAGTCCAACATCCTGATGCTCGGGCCCACGGGGTGCGGCAAGACGTATCTCGCGCAGACGCTCGCGAAGCTGCTCAACGTGCCGTTCGCGATCGCCGACGCCACGGCGCTCACCGAGGCCGGTTACGTGGGCGAGGACGTCGAGAACATCCTGTTGAAGCTCATCCAGGCCGCCGACTACGACGTCAAGCGCGCCGAGACGGGCATCATCTACATCGACGAGGTCGACAAGATCGCCCGTAAGTCGGAGAACCCGTCGATAACCCGCGACGTCTCGGGCGAGGGCGTGCAGCAGGCGCTGCTGAAGATCCTGGAGGGCACGACCGCCTCGGTGCCGCCGCAGGGTGGCCGCAAGCACCCGCACCAGGAGTTCATCCAGATCGACACCACGAACGTGCTGTTCATCGTGGCAGGCGCGTTCGCGGGGCTCGAGAAGATCATCAACGATCGCATCGGCAAGCGCGGTCTGGGCTTCGGTGCGGAGATCCGCACGAAGCGGGACATCGAGGAGAGCGACATCTTCGGCGAGACCATGCCGGAGGACCTGATCAAGTTCGGGTTGATTCCCGAGTTCATCGGCCGGTTGCCGGTGGTCGCCAGCGTCACCAACCTCGACAAGCCGTCGCTGGTGCGGATCCTCACCGAACCGCGCAACGCGTTGACCAAGCAGTACAAGAAGCTGTTCGAGATGGACAACGTGGAGCTGGAGTTCACCAAGACGGCGTTGGAGGCGATCGCCGACCAGGCGCTGTTGCGGGGCACCGGTGCCCGAGGGTTGCGCGCGATCATGGAGGAGGTCCTCCAGCCGGTGATGTACGACATCCCGAGCCGGGACGACGTCGCCAAGGTCGTCATCACCGAGCAGACCGTGCGGGAGAACGTGAATCCCACGATCGTGTCGCGTCAGCCCACCCGTAGGCAGCGGGAGCGTGGCGAGAAGTCGGCCTGACAGCTGACCGCTACTCTCGGTACCCATGACAGTTACACCGCCGAAGTCTCCGCCTGTACCGGGTGGCGACCAGGACGTCGACTTCGACGAACTGGCCCACAAGCTCGTCGTGGTCGTGGGGTTGCGCCGCCTCGGGGTGCACCTGGCTCTCGTGGTCACGCTCGGTGTCCTGGCCGCCGTGTGCCTGCTGGCCACCGTCACGCGCGCTTCGGCCGCGCCCCTCATTCCTCTGGCGGGGCTCGCTGCCGCGGGGTTGGCCGCCTGGCGGGCCCGGACGGCGCAGACCGACCGGCAACTCGTGACGTACGTGGCGTGGTACACCATCGCCGTCGCGGTGGCGCTGTGGTCCATGTCGTACGTCGTCCGTACCTTCGTCTGAAGGGTTTACGAGAAGCCCACTCCGGATAGCCCGCAACCAGTCAGAAGTGTGACGGCAGGGGACCGGTGGTGACGACAGGGTCGCGCGCAGCCGAGGGAACGTTCTCCCATCGGGCGCTTTTCTACCGGGACGAGATCGGCTACGTGTCGAGTACCGTCCCGTTCGTTCTCGACGGGCTCGACAGGGGAGAGCCCGTGGTGGTGGCGGTGCCCGCGCGGCGGCTACGTCGGTTGGAGGACGCGCTCGGAGCTGCCGCAGAGAAGGTGCGCCTGGTCGACATCGAGGAGCTCGGTCGTAATCCCGGTCGGATCATCCCGGCCCTGCACACCTTCCTCGACGAGCACCCGTCGGGCCCCGCTCGTGTGATCGGCGAACCCGTGTGGTCCGGGCGGGCCGAAGAGGAGTACCCGGCGTGCGTGCAGCACGAGGCGATGGTGAACCTGGCGTTCGTCTGCCGGCCGGCGACGTTCATGTGTCCCTACGACGTGGACGCTCTCGGGCCCGGCGTGGTGCGGGACGCCGAGGCCACCCATCCGTTGCTCATGGAAGCCGACGCGGGCGGCGACGGTGCGCGGCCGAGTCCGCGCTACTCGCCCGAACTGGCGTACGACCGCTACAACGAGCCGTTGTCGGCCCCGCCGGAGGCGTTCGTGGTCCCGTTCGACGTCGAGACCCTGTCGAAGGCACGTCGCGTCGCCACGGAGTTCGCGGCCCGCGCAGGTATCGAGGGGGACAGGCTCGACGACGTCGCGCTCGCCGTGGGTGAGGTGTGTGCCAACAGCGTCCGGCACGGAGGTGGCCACGGCGAGCTCGCGGTGTGGGGGAACGGTGACGGCGTGGTCTGCCAGGTCTCGGACGAGGGCAGGCTCACCGACCGGCTCGCCGGCCGCAGGCCGGTGTCGAAATACCGGCACGGGGGACGAGGCCTGTTCCTCGTGAACCAGGTCGCCGACCTCGTCCGTACGCACGTCGCTCCCGACGGGCTGACCACGCACATCCACGTGCGCCGCTGAGGCACTAGACCCGGCGCTGCGGCCTGCCGGGCGCGTACCGCCCGAGGAAGCGCAGCAGCCCCGGCACAGTGGTGCGGAAGTACGAACCATCGTGGTCGCCCGGGTCGATGTCGGCGACCTCGGGATCGGCTCGGCGAATGAACGCGCGCACCCCGTCGATGAACGGGTCGTCGCTGCCGCACCAGACTCCCGTGGGAATGCCGCGTGTGGCGTGGACGTTCGCCAGGGGGTCCATGGAACGCCACTCCGCCTTGCTGCGCCAGGCGTTGCGCTCGCGCATCCTCTGCCACGACATGAAGGCCGGGGCGATGGCACCGACGGCGCGCACGGGTTGTCGCCGTTCGGACCGGCGGCGCGCGTAGAGCAACGCACCGAAACCACCCATCGACGTTCCCACCACGGCGAACGGAAGACCGCGCCGGTCGGCCAGTCCGCGTTCCCGCAACCAGGCGGGCACCTCCTCCAGCAGCATGGCCATGGGGTCGTCCCCGTGGTGGTACTCGTGCCAGTAGGTGTTGCCCCCGTCCACGGCTACGAACCCGAACGGGGGGATCCGTCCTTCGTTCACGGCCTCGACGAGCCCGGGCACCAGGCCGGGCGGGCCCGCGCGGCGGGCTGTGCCGTTGCGCCCGTGCAACAACAGCACCATCGGCAGGCCGGGCGGCGGCTGCCGTCGGGGCAGTTTGTAGATGACATCGACGCTCTCACCCCGATGCCGCGAGTAGCGCCGTTCGACGACCACCGCACCGTCGTAGTGCATCGAGCGCGTCGTCGACGACGCTCCGCACAACGAGGTGATCCCGAGCGTCGTGACGGCGGTGGCGCCCAGCAGGACCGACCGCCTGCTGGTCCATCGTCGGCCGTCGCCCGTCCCCAACACCTCTGCCCCCAGGTAGTGCCTTGGCCTCACGGACCGTCCTCATGCGATTGCGTTTCCGGTATACAGGTTCATGCTTTCGCCGCGCAGGAAGCCCACCAGCGTCATGCCGCACTCCTCGGCCAGTTCGACGGCCAGTGAGGACGGAGCCGACACAGCGGCGACGAGGGAGATACCCGCCATGGCCGCTTTCTGAACTAACTCGAACGAGGCACGACCGGACAGCAGCAGCCCGAGGTCGTGTGCGGGCACCCGGTCCTGCTGGATGGCCCAGCCGAGCACCTTGTCCACCGCGTTGTGCCTGCCGACGTCCTCCCGCACCGCGAGCACGGTGCCGTCCGAGGTGAACAGTCCCGCCCCGTGCAGGCCGCCGGTGGCGGCGAACACGCGTTGCCGTTCCCGCAGCGAGTCCGGCAGGGTCGTCAGCAGGTCCGCCTCGATCGTGAACGAGGCGCCTGCCGGGTGGAACCGGCTCTTGAGCCGAACGGCGTCCAGCGCCGCCTTGCCGCACACCCCGCACGACGACGTGGTGTAGAAGTTGCGCTGCACGCCGACGTCGGGCATCGGCACGCCCTCGGCCAGTCGCAGGTCGAGCACGTTGTACGTGTTGCGCCCGGAGTCGTCCACGCTGTCGCAGTACCGCGCCAGCACGACGTCCTCCCGGTGACCGATGACGCCTTCGGACAGCAGGAAGCCGTGGGCGAGTTCGACGTCGTGGCCCGGGGTGCGCATGGTGACCGCCAGCGGCGTGCCCGAGAGGCGGATCTCCAGCGGTTCCTCGGCCGCGAGCGTGTCGGGCCGTCGCCGCTCGCCGTGCGGTGTCAACTTGCGCACGGGCCTGCGTACGGTCACTCGGCCCACCGGGCACCACTCCCTCGCCTCTCGTGCGAACCGGGTCGGCAGTTCCATGATGGCGCGTTTCGCGACGGGCTCGCACGTGCGGGAGCCATGGGAGCTCGCCACTGTGGAGTCACGTTCCGGGGCGCGAGCGCGTCGAAGGGGCAACGCTGTTGACCGCCCGATCACGAAAGGTGCCGCGGTGACGCCTGCCCGACTCGAACTCTTCGAATCATGTCGACCTCAGCTGCTGTGCATGGCATTCCGGATCACGGGCTCCGATCCCGACGCCGAGGACGTCGTCCAGGAGGCGTGGATCCGCTACGAGCGCGCCGACGCGCGCGGGCTCCACAATCCCGCGGCCTGGCTGACGACGGTGACGACCCGGCTGTGTCTCGACCTGCTCCGCAAGCGGCGGGAGGTGCCCTGGCAGCCGGGGGACCTCCCGCCCACTGACGAGGAGTGGGAACCGGGGGAGGTGGTCGAGCTCGCGGACGAGGTGACAGCGGCTTTGGTCGTGGTTGTGCGGGAACTGACGCCGCCGCAGCGGGTCGCGCTCGTGCTGCACGAGGTGTTCGGCATGTCGTTCGGCGAGGTGGCCGCCGTCCTCGGCACCACGACCGGATCGGCGCGGAAACTGGCCAGCCGCGCCAGGGAGCGCCTCCGGCGTCGCGGCCCGAAGCCACGGCAGGCCCCGGCCGAGAGCGCCCGGAAGGTCGTGGAGGCTTTCCTGCGCGCCGCTCAGGACGGCGACATGGACGCTCTGGCGACGGTCCTGGACCCGGACGTCGTCCGGACGGCCGACCCACAGGCACTGGCCCCGGGGATGCCGCAGTTGGTCCGTGGTGCCGGGGCTGTGGTGGAGGAGACGCGGTCGCTGAGAGCGAACGCGAGACGGGCCCGGGTCGCCACCGTCGGCGGCCGTCCGGCGATCGTGGTCGTGTCGGACGGCGCTGTGCGATCCGTGCTGCTGTTCCACGTCGAGGGAGGCCGTGTCGTGCGCTACGACGTCATGGCCGATCCGCGACGACTGGCGTTGCTGGAGGTCTACCCGGTCTCAGGCGAGGGGGCTCGGTCGTGAACGCCGTCGAATGGGCCGTCGTCGTGGTCACGATCGTGGCGAACCTGGCCATCGCCGTGGCGGATCTCGTGGCGGCCGAGTTCGTGCTCACCAACTCGGCCGCGGTCGAAGTGCCCCGGTCGTGGCTGCCTTGGCTGGGAGTTCTCAAGGGGCTGGGAGGTATAGGGCTGTTGCTCGGACTCCTCGGGGTACCTGTCGTCGGGGTCGCCGCGGCACTCGGGCTCGTCTGCTTCTACGTGGGCGCGGTCCTGGCTCACGTCCGGGCGCGAGTCCTGGGAAACATCGCCTTTCCCGGTTGCTACCTCGCGTCGGCCGTGGCGTCGTTGTACGTGGCGCTGTCGTGGTGAACGCTGCGGAAAGATGATCATGTCCGTAGGCTGCCGGGCATGTTGATCGCCGAGGACCTGTTGCTGCTGGCTTACGACGACGAGGCGGGCAAGCCGGTCGGCATGGTCTCGCACCTGGAGTACGCGCTGGCCGGGGCGCTGTTGGTGGAACTCGCCCTGCTGGAGCGTGTGGACGTCACCACCGAGGCCGACGAGGGAAAGCCCGGCCGGATCGTGGTCAGGGACAGCACGCCGACCGGCAGGGGCCCGCTCGACGACGCCCTGGAGCGCGTGTTCGGTCTCGCGGGGAAGAAGCCCAAGGACGCGCTGCGTCCCCTCGCCAAGGGCGACCTGGTCACCCGCCTGCTCGACGGCCTGGCCGAGCGCGGCATCCTCCGCAGGGAGGACGGCAGGGTCCTGGGGTTGTTCCCGACGACCCGGTGGCCTGCCGAGGACTCGCGGCACGAGGAGAACCTGAAGGCCGGGCTGCGGCGCGTGCTGGTCGACGGGGAGCAGCCCGACGAGCGGATGGCGGCACTGATCGCCCTGCTGGCCACCACCGTGGAGGCCAAACACGTCGTGGGCCGTGAGGACGCCCGCGTGGCCCAGCGAAGGGCGAAGGAGATCGCGGAGGGAAACTGGGCAGGCGACGCCCTGCGCCGCGCCGCCGAGGAGATCGTCATGGCCGCCGTGTTCATCCCGACCGTCGTCATGCCGGCTGTGTCCTGACGGGTTCCGCCCGCCCACGCGGGGGCGCGGCGGTGAGAGCCGGTGAGAGGCGCGGCGAGGACGTTCGTAGACTTACTCATCGTGACGGAAAGCGCAGCCAGCACCCCCGACCTGCCAGGAGCCTGGAACCCGGCCGCCGAAGAGGCCGACATCTACCGGCGGTGGGTATCGGCTGGTTACTTCGAAGCCGACGCGGCTTCGGACAAGCCGCCGTTCACCATCGTGCTCCCGCCGCCCAACGTCACCGGCAGCCTGCACATGGGGCACGCGCTCAACCACACGCTCATGGACGCCATGACGCGGCGGCGGCGCATGCAGGGCTACGAGGTGCTCTGGCTGCCGGGCATGGACCACGCGGGTATCGCGACGCAGAACGTCGTGGAACGGGAGCTGGGCAAGGAGGGCCTGTCCCGCCACGACCTCGGTCGGGAACGGTTCGTCGAGCGCGTCTGGGAGTGGAAGGCCGAGTACGGCGGCAAGATCCTCGACCAGATGAAGCGGCTCGGCGACGGCGTGGACTGGTCGCGCGAGCGCTTCACCATGGACGAGGGCCTGTCGAAGGCCGTCCAGACGATGTTCAAGCGGCTCTACGACGACGGCCTGGTGTACCGTGCCGAGCGCATCATCAACTGGTGTCCGCGCTGCATGACGGCGTTGTCGGACATCGAGGTCGACCACTCCGACGACGACGGCGAGCTCGTCTCCATCCGTTACGGCGACGGTGACGCGTCGATCGTGGTGGCCACCACGCGGGCCGAGACGATGCTCGGTGACACGGCCGTGGCGGTGCACCCCGACGACGAGCGCTACGCGCACCTGGTGGGCACCGAGGTGGAGCTGCCGCTGACGGGACGTCGCATCCCGATCGTCGCCGACTCCCACGTCGACCCGGAGTTCGGCACGGGCGCGGTGAAGGTGACGCCCGCGCACGACCCCAACGACTTCGAGATCGGCAGGCGGCACGACCTGCCCATGCCGTCGATCATGGACAAGCGGGGCGTGATCACCGCGCACGGCCCGTTCGAGGGCATGGACCGCTTCGAGGCCCGTCCCGCCATCGTCGCGGCGCTGCGCGAGCAGGGCCGCGTCGTGGCCGAGAAGCGCCCTTACGTGCACGCGGTGGGTCACTGCTCGCGCTGTGACACGGTGGTGGAGCCGCGGCTGTCGCTGCAGTGGTGGGTGAAGGTCGAGCCGCTGGCGAAGGCCGCGGGCGACGCCGTGCGCGACGGCCGCGTGAAGATCCACCCGCCGGAGCTGGCGAAGCGCTACTTCGACTGGGTCGACGACATGCACGACTGGACGATCTCGCGCCAGTTGTGGTGGGGCCACCGCATCCCGGTCTGGTACGGCCCGAACGGCGAGACGGTGTGCGTGGGCCCGGACGAGCAGCCGCCCAGCGGCGAGGGTTGGACGCAGGATGCGGACGTGCTCGACACGTGGTTCTCCTCCGGCCTGTGGCCGATGTCGACCATGGGCTGGCCGGAGCCGACCGCCGACCTGGCGAAGTTCTATCCCAGCAGCGTGCTGTCGACCGGCTACGACATCCTCTTCTTCTGGGTCGCCCGGATGATGATGTTCGGCCTCTACGGCATGCGGGACAACGGGCCGGAGCGCTCGATCCCGTTCGAGCACATCTACCTGCACGGTCTCATCCGCGACGCGCAGGGCAAGAAGATGTCGAAGTCGCGCGGCAACGTCATCGACCCGCTCGACTGGATGGACCGCTTCGGCGCGGACGCCACCCGCTTCACCCTCGCGCGCGGGGCCAACCCGGGTGCCGACATGGCGCTGGCGGAGGAGTGGGCCGCGGGCTCGCGCAACTTCTGCACGAAGCTGTGGAACGCCACGCGCTTCGCGCTCTCCAACGGCGCCACCGTGGCGGCACCGGTTCCCGACGCGAGCGAGCTGACCGAGTCCGACCGCTGGATCCTCGGCAGGCTGTCGGCCGTCGTGTCCGAGGTGGACACGCTGCTGGAGCAGTTCCAGTTCGCCAAGGCCACGAACGTGCTCTACCACTTCACGTGGGACGAGTTCTGCGACTGGTACCTGGAGCTGGCGAAGGTGCAGCTCTCCGGCGAGTACGCCGACGGCACACGCGCGGTGCTCGGCCACGTGCTCGACGTCGTGCTGCGGCTGCTGCACCCGTTCATCCCGTTCATCACGGAACGCTTGTGGACCACGCTCACGGGCGGGGAGTCGCTCGTGGTGGCCGAGTGGCCGGTCGGTGAGAAGTGGACCAGGCAGGCCGACCCGGACGCCGACACCCGGATCGCGGACGTGCAGAAGCTCGTCACGGAGGTGCGGCGCTTCCGTTCGGACCAGGGCCTCAAGCCCGGGCAGCGCGTCGCGACGCGGCTGTCGGGTGACGGCTTCGCGGTCATCGCCGGACACGAGGAGGCCGTGCGCTCCCTGGCCCGGTTGAGCGAGCCGGGTGACGGCTTCTCCGCGACGGCGTCCCTGGAGGTCGCGCTGGCGGGCGGCATGGCGACGGTGGAGGTGGACACCTCGGGTGCCATCGACGTCGCGGCCGAACGCAAGCGGCTGGAGAAGGACCTCGCCGTGGCCCAGAAGGAACTCAAGCAGACCGAGGGCAAGCTCGGCAACCAGTCCTTCCTGGACAAGGCACCCGCCGAGGTGGTGGAGAAGATCCGCACCCGCCGGGACGTCGCCGCCGCCGACATCGAGCGCATCACGGCCCGGCTGGAACAGCTCGGTTCCTGACGCCCAGGGTGGTGGCGGCCCGTGCCGTCACCACCCGCGTGCGGCGAGGTGGTCGAGGATGACCTCGGCGACGCCTTCCATACCCCGGCGGTTCGGGTGGTAGTTCGCCGCGCCGATCGGGTTGATGTGCTGCCCCTGGATCCACGCGTGGTCGGCGCACGCGTCGTGGCCGAGGGACGCCGGGTAGGTGTCGACGAACGTCGCCGTGCCGTTGTTCGCCGCCGCGGAGGCGAGTGCGGCGTTGAGCGTCTCCTCGATGTCGTTCAGCCAGGCGTAGTCGCCGTCGGCGAACGGCAGGATGTCCGGGCACGTCCCGCTCGGTGGGGCGATCCGCGGGTATCCGATGAGCAGGATCGTGGCCTCGGGTGACCGCTTCCGGACACCGTCGAGCACGGCCTCGACGTCCTTCCGCGTCTCGGCGATGGCCGCCTTCAGGGTGTCCACGCCGTCGACGGTGAAGTGCTTCTGGCACGGGTTGCCGGTCGGATCGGAGTCACGGAGGCCGGGACACGTGCTGATGATGCTGCCGAAGACCCCGTAGTCGTTGCCGCCGATGCCGACGGTGACCAGGTCGGTGTCGGAGCGCAGGGCGTCGAACTGCGGCCGGTTGTACCCGAGCGTGACCTCCTGCCGCTGGGTCATGTCACCGGTGTCGGCTCCTGCGCAACTGACGTCGGTGAGCACGGTGCGGTCGAGTCCACGGGCGACGACGGACGGGTAGTTCTGAGTGGACCGCAGGCAGCCGAGGGGGTCGAGCCGCTGGAAGGGGATCAGCGGGCCGGAGGTGTACGAGTCGCCGAGCGCGACGTAATGTACCCACCCGCGAGACGTCTGGACCGGCTGAGACGCCTGGGACGGCTGTGGTGCTTTTGCCGCAGCGGTGGCGGGGTGGAGGAAGGTCAGTGTGAGCACCGAGACGAGCACGGACACGAGGACGGTGACCAGGCTCCGGCGGCTGCGCATGCCCTAGTTCTATCTGCTCGAACCCGCGGGTGGATCTTCCGAATGGGTGAGTTTTGCGAATCGTGACACCCATCGTTGGGTGTGCTGTGCACGCGCTTAGGTGTTGCAAGTCGTAACTTTTGTTTGACATACGCAAAAGCTCGACACTATTGTGCCCAGTCATGACTGTGACTGGCCTCACCGGGGATGCGCCGGTGGTCCGGATGCGGGGTGTCACCAAGCAGTTCCTGGGCAACACGGTGCTCCATGGTGTGGACCTCGACCTGTACCCCGGCGAGGTGCATGCGCTGGTGGGCGAGAACGGTGCCGGCAAGTCGACGCTGATGAAGATCCTGGCCGGGGTCCATACCGCCGACGGCGGGAGTGTCGAACTCGACGGCCGTCCGGTGACGTTCTCGTCGCCGCGACAGGCGCAGGCCTCCGGCGTGTCGATCGTCCACCAGGAACTGAACCTGCTCGGTGATCGCTCGGTGGCGGAGAACGTCTTCCTCGGCTCGGAGCCCGTCCGCCGCGGCGTGGTCGACCGGCGGCGCATGGAGGCGGACACCGCCGCGTTGCTGGACGACCTCGGCGCCGTGGGCATCTCGCCGCGCGACCCCGTCCGGCTGCTGTCGGTGGCGCAGCGTCAGGTCGTGGAGATCGTCAAGGCGCTATCCAGCGATGTCCGCGTGCTCGCGATGGACGAGCCCACGGCCGCGCTGGCCGACAACGAGGTGGACCTGCTGTACGGGCTCGTGCGGCGGCTGTGCGAGCGCGGTATCGCGATTCTCTACGTGTCCCACCGCCTCGTGGAGGTCTTCGACCTCAGCCACCGCATCACCGTGCTCAAGGACGGCGCGCTGGTGACCTCACAGCCGAGGAGTGAACTCACGAGCGACGACCTCGTGCGGCACATGGTGGGCCGCTCCCTGGACGCTCTGTTCCCCCCGAGGGCCACCGAGTCCGAAGTGGGCAGGACGCGCCTGCGACTGGTGGGCTGTGGCAACGAGCGGCTTTCGGACATCGACCTGAGCGTGCGGGCCGGTGAGGTCGTCGGCCTGGCCGGGTTGCAGGGAGCGGGCCGTTCCGCGGTGGCGCGCGCGGTGTGCGGTGTCGAGCCGTTCAGGACGGGGACGGTCGAGCTGGACGGCGAGCAGGTACGCGTGTCCTCACCCCGTACAGCGGTACGACTCGGGATCGCGCACGTCACCGAGGACCGCAAGGGCGAGGGGTTGGCGCTGCGCCAGTCGGTGCGGGACAACGCGCTGCTCGTGCGGCGGGCGGCGTTCTCCCGGCGGCCGCGTGGAAAGGCGGTGCCGATCTCGGAGCTGCTGAAGTCGGTGGCCGTGGTCGCGCGCTCGCCGGAGCAGGAAGTGCGCTTCCTGTCCGGTGGGAACCAGCAGAAGGTCGTGCTCGCGAAGTGGCTCGCGGTGGAACCGCGGGTGCTCATCGTCGACGAGCCGACGCGAGGCATCGACGTCGGTGCGAAGCAGGCGGTGTACGAGCTGCTCCGTGGTCTGGCCCGGGACGGCGTCGCGATTCTGATGATCTCGTCCGAGCTGCCCGAGTTGATCGGCATGAGCGACCGGGTGCTCGTGATGCACGACGGGCGAATAGCGGGTGAGCTGCCCGCGGGGCCGACGGAGGAGGCGGTGATGAGGCTGGCCACGGGCCACGCCGTGACCGAGAGCAGGACAGAGGAGGCCGTGTGAGCGAGAATCCATGCTGCTCGCGGAGGCCGATCGGGTGCGGGTGTCCCGCAGGATGCTGGGAGGCCGTGTGAGCGAGAATTTCGTGCTGCTCGCGGAGGCCGATCGGGTGCGGGTGTCCCGCATTACAGAGGAGGCCGTGTGAGCGAGGTTGTCACGGCCCCGGCGGTACCGAAGCGTCCTCAGTGGACTCGGCACCTCACGAACCCCGTCGTCGCCGTCTACGCGGCACTGGTTCTGGTGCTGGTCATCGGCAGTGTGCTCGTCGGACTGCAGGGTGGTGTGCTGCTCGACCAGGGCGGCATCATGAACATCCTGACGCGCAGCACCGCACTCGGTCTCGTCGCCATCGGCCAGACGATGGTCATTCTGACCGGCAAGCTGGACCTGTCGGTGGCGTATCTCGTCGGCCTGTGTTCGCTGATCGCGGCGGAGACGATGGCGGGCAACGACTCGATGATCCTTCCCGCCGTGTTGTTGACGCTCGCGTGCGCCGCCGGTGTGGGACTGGTCAACGGGCTGGTCGTCACCAAGCTGAAGGTCAACGCGTTCATCGCCACGCTGGGCACGGGACTCGTCATCCGGGGCTACCTGGAGAACAACTACGAGGGCCCGGCCGGTGACGTGCCGACGGCGTTCCAGCACCTCGGGTACGACCGGATCGGTCCGGTTCCGGTGTCGGCGCTGCTGATGCTGGGGTTGGCGGTGCTCGCCTGGTGGTTCCTCGCGAGGACCCGCCCCGGATACCACGTGTACGCCGTGGGCGGTGACGAGGAGGTCGCGCGGTTCTCGGGTATCCGTAACGACCGCACCGTGATCACCGTGCACGTGCTGTGTGCGGTGGCGGCCGGGCTCGCGGGACTGTTCCTGGCGAGCAGGCTCGGCTCCGGCTCGCCGTGGGTCGGCACCGACGGCGGTTACGACCTGGAGTCCATCGCGGCCGTGGTGCTCGGCGGCACCATCCTGGCAGGCGGTCGGGGCGGTGTCGCGGGAACGATCGGCGGCGTCTTCATCCTCGCCACGCTCGACACGATCTTCGACGACCTCGGTATGAACTCGTTCTTCAAGGACGTGGTCCGGGGAGTCGTGCTGATCGTGGCCGTCGCGCTGTACGCCCGTCGCAGGAAGGCCGCCCGATGACGCACACCGCTACCCCGGCCACTCGCCGGCTGCCACGCCCGAAGCTCACCGACGGTACGGGCCCCGTGCTGGCCGTGCTCGCGATCCTGCTGGTGGCGCTGGCGTTCGCCGGTCCCGCCTACAGCGAGCCGTCCGGTTACCTGGCGCTGCTGAAGCGGGCGGCGCCGTTGATGATCCTCGCGATCGGACAGTACTTCGTCATCGTCAGTGGTGGTTTCGACCTGTCGGTGGGTTCGCTGGTCACCGCCGAGGTCGTGATCGCGGCCAGACTGCTGAACGGCGACGAGGGCGCCACGCTGTGGGTGATCCCGTTGCTGCTGGTGATCGGCGCTGTCGTGGGCTTGGTCAACGGGCTCATCACCACCCGGCTGTTGGTGCCGTCGTTCATCGTCACGCTGGGAATGCTGCTGGTGCTCGACGGAGCGGTGTTCCTGTGGACGGGCGGCGCGCCGCGCGGTTCGCTGACGGAGGCGTTCCGCACCGTGGGCCGCGAAGGGTTCGACGTGCCGCTGCTCGGCCAGGTGCCGTGGTCGGTGCTGCTGCTCGCAGTACTCGTGGTCGCGGCGGTGATGTTCATGCGCAGTGGTAGGGGGCGCACTCTGGTCGCGGTCGGGGACAACGAGACCGCGGTCCGGCTCGGCGGTGGCAGCGTCGAGGGAATGCGCACGCTGGCGTTCGTGCTGTCGGGCATCTCGGCGGCCGTCGCCGCGATCCTGCTCGGCGGATTCGCCGGGGTGTCGGCACAGGTCGGTGAGGGCTTGGAGTTCCAGGTCATCACCGCGGTCGTGCTCGGGGGCGTCGTGCTCGGTGGCGGACGCGGTTCCGTCGTCGCCGCGATGGCGGGCGCGCTCACGTTGGAAGCCCTGTTCTCGTTGCTCAACCTCCTCGGCGTCTCGGGAGGACTGGAGTCTGCGGTACAGGGCGTCATCATCATCGCCGCCGTGGCCTACGCGGCAGTGGGGCGGTCGAGGTTCCGGACAAGGAGAACGACATGAGAAAGACATGGCTGACCGTCGTCGCGGCGGTCGGTGCGCTCGCGATGGCGAGCTGTACCAGCGAGCTTCCCGCCGACACCGGGCCAGGGGACGCGTCGCAGTCGGAGTCGTCGCAGTCGAACGAGTTCTTCGACCAGGCCGAGTACGAGCGGCAGCTCGCACTGCGGGACGCCACCCCGGAGGGCCCCGAGGGCAAGCCGTGGGAGCAGGCGCTCGAACCGGAGATGGTGGACACGTCGTCCTACGCCAAGGACGGCCCCTACCACCTGTGCTTCTCGAACGCGTCGGTGGACAACCCGTGGCGGCAGGTCGGGTGGAAGACCATGCAGGCCGAGGTCGACCTGCACGACGAGATCGAGAAGTTCACCGTTCTCGACGCCGAGGCCAAGGACGACAAGCAGATCAGCGACATCTCGTCGCTGACGTCGCAGGGTTGTGACGCGCTGATCGTCTCGCCCAACACGACGTCCACGCTGACGCCCGCCGTGGAGCAGGCGTGTGGCAGCGGTATGCCGGTGATCGTGTTCGACCGTGGCGTCAACACCGACTGCCCGGTGACGTTCATCCACCCGATCGGCGGCTACGCGTTCGGTGCTTCGGCCGCGGAGTTCCTGGCCGACGAGGTGGGCGAGGGCGGCAAGGTGCTGGCCCTGCGCGTGCTGCCCGGTGTGGACGTGCTGGAGCACCGGTGGGCCGCGGCGGAGCGGATCTTCGCCGACCGCGGTGTCGACGTCGTGGGCGTCGAGTTCACCGAGAACGACACCGCCGGTGCCAAGAGCATCGTCAGTGACTACCTGCAGCGCGAAGGCCAGATCGACGGCATCTGGATGGACGACGGCACGGCGGCCGTCGCGGTGCTGGAGGCGTTCGAGGACCAGGGCATGGAGGCTCCGGCCATCTCCGGTGAGGACCAGCAGCAGTTCCTGGAGAAGTGGAAGAGCGAGAACCTGACGGCCCAGGCTCCGACGTACCCCACCTACCAGTGGCGTACCCCGGTGATCGCCGCCCTCAAGATCCTGAAGGGCGAGGAGGTGCCCAAGGAGTGGATCCTGCCGCAGCCGGTGGTGACCTCGGAGAGCCTTGACCAGTACCTCACCGAGGGCATGCCGCCGCTGCACTACGCGCTGTGCGGCTGCCAGGAGATGCCCGACTTCCCGCAGCGCTGGCAGTGACGAGGAGCGGCGAGTGTCCACAGTGCATCCCATTGGGGTGAACACCTGGGTTTGGACGTCACCGCTGGACGACGCCGCTCTGCGTGGGCTCGTGCCGGCCATCGCCTCGTCGGGGTTCGACGTCGCCGAGCTCCCTGTGGAGGACCTCGGCGACTGGGACCCCGGCGAGGCGGCCCGGCTGCTGGCCGACCACGGCCTGGGGGCGTCGCTGGTGCTCGTCATGGGCGAGGGCCGTGAGCTGGTGCGGGCGGAGGCGGCCACGATCACCGCCACGCAGGACTACCTGCGCAGGTGTCTCGACATCGCGGCCTCACTCGGAGCACCGGCGCTGAGCGGGCCCGCGTACGCCTCCGTGGGGAGGACCTGGCGGATGACCGAGCGCGAGCGGGCCGAATGCGTGCGCGAGTGGCGCGACAACATCGGCCCGGTGCTGGAGCACGCCGCCGACGTCGGTGTGCTGCTCGGCGTCGAGCCGCTCAACCGCTACGAGACCAGCCTCTTCAACACCGTGGAGCAGACGCTGCGGGCGATGGACGGGCTGCCGTCCTGCGGGATCGCGCTGGACGTCTACCACCAGAACATCGAGGAACGCGATGTCGCCGCGGCCATCCGGTCGGCGCACGGCCGCGTCGCGCACGTGCAGGTGTGCGCCAACGACCGGGGCACACCCGGTCGTGACCACTTCGACTGGCCGGAACTGCTCGCCGCGATCGCCGACACGGACTACGCCGGTCCGCTGTGCATCGAGTCCTTCACCGCCCACAACAACAGCATCGCCACGGCCGCCTCGATCTGGCGTCCGCTCGCCACGAGCCAGGACGCGCTGGCGATCGACGGCCTGGCGTTTCTCAAGGAGGTGATGTCGCAACAGGAAACCCGGTCCTGACCGTCGACGGCGCCGGCACGCCGTGATCGCTCATTTCCCTCTTCACACGTGAGGATTTCATGAGTAGACGCAAGAAACTGTTGTCGCGCATCGGCGCAGGCGCGCTGGGCGGTGTGCTCGCCGTCGGAATGCTCCCGGCGGGCGCGCAGGCCCAGGAGGCCGAGTTCCACGCGCTGCTGTTCACCAAGACCGAAGGCTACCGGCACACGTCGATCCCGGCCGGGATCGAGATGTTCGAAAACCTCGCCGCGGAGAACAACTTCACGTTCGACCACACCGAGGACTCCAGCGTCTTCAACGACGCCGACCTCGCCGAGTACGACGTGATCATCATGTTCCAGACCTCGGGCATGGTCTGGGAGAACGACGCACAGCGCGAGGCGATGAAGTCGTACGTGGAGAACGGTGGTGGCATCGCCGCCATCCACAACGCCACGGACATGGGGATCGAGAACGACTTCCCCTACTGGGACGACCTCGTGAACGCGGGCGCCCACATGCCGTCGCACTCGCCGGGCGTGCTCGACGGCACGGCGAAGGTCACCGACCACCACCACCCTTCGACAGAAGGGCTGCCGGCGCGCTGGGAACGCGCCGAGGAGTGGTACAACTTCGACAAGAGCATGCGCGGCGACGTGCACGTGCTCGTGTCGGCGGACGAGTCGACCTACAACCCCGGCCCCGACGCGATGGGTGCTGACCACCCGATCTCCTGGTGTCGCGACGTGGGTCTCGCCCGCGTCTGGGCCACGGCGATGGGCCACGACACGGCGGCGTACAGCGAGGAGCTGTTCATCCAGCACATCCTCGGCGGTCTGCGCACGGCGGCCCGCACGGTGGAGGCCGACTGCTCGGCCACTGTCGACGACGCCTTCGAGAAGGTCGCCCTGGACACCAACACGCAGGCCCCGACCGCGATGGACATCGCCCCGGACGGCCGCGTGTTCTACACCGAGATCCTCGGTCGCGTGATGGTGTACGACCCGGCGACCGAAAGCACCTCCACCGCGATGGAGCTTCCCGTCTACTCCGGTGGCGAGGACGGCCTCGTCGGTCTGGTGCTCGACCCGAACTTCGCCGAGAACGGCTGGATCTACCTGTACTACTCGCCCCCGGGCGACCAGGAGATCAACCGGGTTTCGCGCTTCACGGTGGAGGGCAACACGATCTCGCCCGACACCGAGGTGCAGATCCTCGACATCCCCGCGTCACGCCGCTCCGAGCCCGGACACACCGGCGGTTACCTGACCTTCGGCCCGAACGGCGACCTCTACATCGGCGTCGGTGACGACACGAACCCCTTCGAGTCGGGCGGCTACTCACCGATCGACGAGCGGGAAGGGCGTGACCTGTTCGACGCGCAGAAGACCTCGGCCAACACCAACGACCTGCGCGGCAAGATCCTCCGCATCACCCCGCAGGCCGACGGTGGCTACACCATCCCCGAGGGCAACATGTTCGCCCCCGGCACGGAGAAGACGCGGCCCGAGATCTACGCGATGGGCTTCCGCAACCCGTTCCGGTTCACGGTGGACGTCGACGGCACCATCTACATGGCCGACTACGGTCCCGACTCGAGCACTGCCGACCCCGACCGCGGACCGGACGGCAAGGTCGAGTGGAACATCGTGAAGGAGCCGGGCTTCTACGGCTGGCCGTACTGCATCGGCAACAACATCCCGTACAACGACTACGACTTCGCCACCGGTACCTCGGGGGAGAAGTTCGACTGCGCCAACCCGGTCAACGACTCGCCGAACAACACGGGGCTGACCGAGCTGCCCGCCGCGCAGGAAGCCGACGTGTGGTACGGCTACGGCGCTTCGGAGGAGTTCCCGATCCTGGAGACGGGCGGTGCCGCCCCGATGGGTGGGCCGGTGTACCGGTACGACCCCGACCTCGACTCGGAGATCAAGTTCCCCGAGTACTACGACGGCAAGCCGTTCTTCTACGAGTGGGCGCGCAACAAGATCTACACGATCACGCTCGACGAGCAGGGCGAGGTGCTGAACCTCGACCCGTGGCTCACGAGCCAGCAGACGCTCGCCCCGATGGACATGCGGTTCGGTCCCGACGGGGCGCTGTACCTGCTGGAGTGGGGTGGCGGCTACGGTCGTGACAACCCCGACTCCGGTCTGTACCGCATCGAGTACAACCAGGGCAACCGCAGGCCGATCGTCAAGGTGAGCGCCGACCCGACCTCGGGTCAGACGCCGCTGGAGGTGTCGTTCAGCAGCGAGGGTTCCCACGACCCCGAGGAAACGGAGCTGTCCTACTCGTGGGACTTCGGTGACGGCGGCACGTCCACCGAGGCCAACCCCACGCACACGTACGCCGAGAACGGTCAGTACAACGTCCAGCTCACGGTGACGGACGCGACGGGGAAGGCCGGCGTCGGGAACGTGACGGTGACGGTGGGCAACACCGCCCCGTCGGTCTCCGTGAAGGCGCCCGCCGACGGTGGGTTCTTCGAGTTCGGTGACCAGGTGGCCTTCGACGTCGACGTCACCGACCCCGAGGACGGGCAGATCGACTGCGGCGAGGTCGTCGTCCAGCCCGCGCTCGGTCACGACGCGCACGCTCACCCGATGGACCCGATCAACGCCTGCGAGGGCGTGATCGAGACCATCGTGGACGACGGGCACGCCGGGGCGAACATCTTCTACTCCGTCGACGCCAGCTACACAGACCACGGTGGCGACGGCGCGCCCGCGCTCACCGGCCGGGACACCGTGGTGCTCCAGCCGAAGCACAAGCAGGCGGAGTACTTCACCTCGTCGCAGGGCATCCGCGTGGTGAACCAGGAGGGTGCGGAGAACGGCAAGCGCATCGGTGACATCAGTGACGGTGACTGGATCGCCTTCACCCCGGTGAACTTCACGGGCATCGACGAGGTGTCGCTGCGCGTGTCGGCCCCGGACGGTCGCGGAGGCTCGGTCGAGCTGCGTGCGGGTGCGGTGGACGGCCCGCTCGTCGCCGAGGTGGAGGTGCCCTCCACGGGTGGCTGGGACAACTACGTCGAGCTGCCTCCGGTCGCCGTCACCGACCCGGGCGGGACCACGGAGCTGTTCGTCGTGTTCCGCGGCGGCACCAGCCCGTTCGACCTCGACTCGCTGACGTTCATCGGCGACGGCGTGGCGCAGGTCGACAAGGACGCCCCGACCGTCACGGTGTCCGGTGTGGAGGACGGTACGTCCTACGGTGACTCCGGTGACCTCACGCTCGGTTTCGAGGCCACGGACTCCGGTGTGGGCGTCGACTCGGTCGAGGCGACGCTCGACGGTGAGACCGTGGAGAACGGCGCGGAGATCCCGCTCTACACGCTGGAGCTCGGTTCGCACGAGCTGGTGGTGAAGGCCACCGACAAGGCGGGCAACACGGCGGAGCAGAAGGTCACCTTCACCGTGACGACGTCGGTCGAGGACCTGCGGGCACTGGTGGAGCGCTTCGCCGACGAGGACCGCATCAGCGCGAAGACGGCGAAGGACCTGAAGCTCCGGCTTTCCGTCGCCGAGGGCCTCAAGCGGTTCAGCGCCTCCGCCGCCTCGGCGGTGATGCAGACGTTCGCCGACAGCGTCGAGAAGCGGGTGTCGGACGAGGAGGTGAAGACCGTGCTGGTCCGCGACGCGCAGGCTGTGATCGAACAGTGGCGCGCGTGACGGATCGGTGACAGACGCGGGCGCGGATGCCGGGCCGCCCCGCTACGGCCGGCGTCGGGTGGCAAACCATGTCATCCGGCGCCGGCCTTGTCATGCCGGCGGGAGGGCGTCGAGGCCGCCGGCGACGACGCGCACGGCGTGGCGCGCTGCTTCGAAGGTCTCGGCTGGGGACCCGGACCGGGCGATCGCCGAAAGCCCGGCGCTCTGCATGGCACCGATGAGGGCCCCTACGGCTGCGGCGGCCTCCACCGGGGTGAGTGCCTCGGGGTACGCGTCGTGCAGCACGGCGGCCAGGCGGAGCTGAGCGTCGTACAACAGGGTCAGAGCCCCGCTGCGAAGTTCGGGGACCGCCAGGATGAGCCGGCCCTGAGCGAGCTGTTCGGCGGTGCTGAAGCTCTCGCCGTCGCCCTCGAGCAACCAGCGCAGCAGATCTTCGGCCGTGGCGAGCAGCGCGTCCCTGGGAGACATGGTCGTCGCGTGTTCAGCCAGCCGGGCCGCGAGGGTGTCGATGCGTCGCCTCCGATGAGCTAGGAGGATGTCCTCCTTGCTCCCGAAGTAGTTGAACAGTGTCTTCGTCGAGACGTCGGCTGCGGCGGCGATCTCGGCGACGGTCGTCTCCGAGTAGCCCTTCTCCGTGAACAGGCGCATGGCCTCCCGCTGGAGGGTGTGGCGTGTCCGTTCCTTCTTGCGTTCCCGCAACCCGACCTCGGCCATGGGCATCACTGTAAACCGATCACCGAATATTCATTGACTGTAAAAATACACCTTGTGTAATTTGTGGGTGTCCTCGTCGAAGGGAGAGCACCCATGGCCGCACCACTGCCGATCGCCAGGCCGAACCCGTTCGATCCGCCCGCGGTACTCCTCGACGGTGCGCCCCTGCGCCCGCTGGCCTTCCCGGACGGGCACGTCGGCTGGCTCGTCACAGACCATGCGGTGGCCAGGGAGGTGCTGGCGGACCGGAGGTTCACCAGCAGACTCGAGTTCCGCCGCTCACCGGTCCACCGGCCGAACGTTCCCAACTTCCAGGCGGGCCAGGCGGCGTTGCCCGGGTTCTTCATCGCGATGGACCCGCCCGACCACACCCGCTACCGGCGGGCGTTGACGGGGCAGTTCACCGTGCGCCGCATGAACCAACTGCGTCCCAGGGTGGAGCAGATCGTGGCCGAGCGGCTCGACCTTCTGGAGCAGGCAGGCCCGGGAAGCGATCTGGTGGCGACGTTCGCGTTGCCCGTCCCGTCACTCGTGATCTGTGAACTGCTCGGGGTGCCGTACGCGGACCGGGCACTGTTCCAGAACGCCAGCGCGGTGCTGCTGCGGCTGGGCGTGTCGGACGCCGAGGCAGGGGAGGCCATGGCCACTCTCCTCGGCTACCTGAAGGAACTGATCGCCCGCACCCGGCGCGAACCGGGTGACGACATCCTCGGTGGCCTCGCCGAAAGCGGGACTCTCGACGACGAGGAACTGCTGGGGATCGCGTTGCTGTTGCTCGTCGCCGGGCACGAGACCACGGCGAACATGCTCGCGCTGGGAACCTTCGCGCTGTTGCGGCACCCCGAGCAGGCCGAGGCCCTCCGTGCGGGCACGGTCTCGGCCGACTCCGCGGTGGAGGAGTTGCTGCGGTACCTGTCGATCACCCAGTTCGGTACCGGGCGCGCCGCACTGGAGGACGTGGACCTCGCGGGGCAGCACATCAAGGCCGGTGACATGGTGATCGTCTCCATTCCGGCGGCGAACCGGAGCTCCGACCGGTTCGCCGACCCGCACACGCTCGACCTCGGACGCGACGCACGCGGCCACCTCGCGTTCGGGCACGGCGTGCACCAGTGCCTCGGGCAGCAGCTCGCCCGGATCGAGATGCGCGCGGGGTACACGGCCCTGTTCCGGCGGTTCCCGGCACTGCGCCTGGCCGTTCCCGCCGACGAGGTCCCGCTGCGCCACGACATGGCGATCTACGGTGTGCACGCGCTGCCCGTGGAGTGGTCGTGATCGAGGTGGACCGGAGCGTGTGCGCCGCTTCGGGCATGTGCGCGCTGACCGCGCCCGACGTGTTCGACCAGGACGACGACGGCGTCGTGGTCGTGCGGGCCGACCCCGTCGCCGAGCACGCCGAGTCGGTCCGCCTGGCGGTGGACCTGTGTCCCTCCGGAGCGCTCAGGTGGCGCTTCCGGTGACCACCCGGAGCTCACCGGAAGCGGGGGCATGCTTCTGGAGCACGACGGTCACCGTCGTCGTCCCGCCGGGAAGCGTGGACGTCCCGTCGCTGTCGGGTCTCACACCCGGCGGTAGGTGAGGAGGTAGCGCCAGAACGGCAGTACGCGTACCCGGCTGCCCGGCAACAGCCGGGCGGCCTCACGGCGCACGTCGTCCAGCGACATGTCCCAGTCCCGGATCGGGGCCCGGGGCACCGGGTCGGCACCGCCGGCCAGCCGTTCGGCCACCGACACCGTCGCCTTCGCCAGCAGGTTCACCGGGATGGAACCGAGCCAGACCGCCCGGTCGCGCACGGTGCTGGGATTCGCCAGCCCCAGCACCGCGAGCACACCGCCCGGTGCGAGTGCGTCCCGCAGCGTCGTCACGGTCTCGAACGGCACGTGGTGCAACGAGGCCACACACGTGACGAGGTCGTAGTGGCGTGACGGCAGCGGGTGCGTGGTCACGTCCGCCTGCCGGTAGACGATGGTTCCCGGGCCGGGAGAGCCGAGCGCCTGGGCCACGGACAGCACCTCGTCCGCGGGATCGAGCGCGTCGACCTCCAAGCCCTGCGCCGCGAGTCTGCGGGCGAGCTTGCCCGTTCCGCACCCCACGTCCAGCGCGCGCCGCGCACCGTCGGGCACGAGCCGGATCAGCAGCGGGTGGTAGCAGTCGTTGTGGTTGAAGGGCACGCGGTCACCGTATCGGCGGCGACGTAGACTCGAGGTCGTCACCGCTAGTTGTGAGGAGAGTGCGTGCCGTCCGACGACCAGGAGTTTCCCCCCGAACTGTCGCAGGGGGAGAACTTCATCGCCGGGCCGTTGCCCGACGACCCCGACGAAGAGGCCGACGCCGAGCCGGTCGACGAAGCCGCGATCGACGCGCGGGCCCGCCAGGACCTGCTGGCCGTGGAGGCCGAGCTGAACCGGCGCTGGCCCGAAACCAAGATCGAGCCTTCGCTGACGCGGATCTCCACGCTCGCGAACCTGCTCGGTGACCCGCACCGCGCGTACCCGGTGATCCACGTCGCCGGTACCAACGGCAAGAGCTCCACGACCCGCATGATCGAGGCCCTGCTCAGCCACCTGGGCCTGCGGGTGGGCCGGTACACGAGCCCGCACCTGCAACTGGTGACCGAGCGCATCAGCATCGACGGCGCACCGATCTCCGCGGAGAAGTACGTCAACACCTACCGCGACGTCGAGCCGTTCGTGTCGATGGTGGACGACGCGGCGGGCGAGAACGAGCCGAAGATGAGCAAGTTCGAGGTGCTCACCGGCATGGCGTTCGCCGCGTTCGCCGACGCTCCCGTCGAGGTCGCCGTGCTGGAGACCGGCATGGGCGGTCGGTGGGACGCCACCAACATCGCCGAGGCCCAGGTCTCCGTCGTCACCCCCGTCGGGTTCGACCACACCGACTACCTCGGTGACGACCTCCGCTCGATCGCGGGCGAGAAGGCGGGAATCATCAAACCCGGCGGTATCGCCGTGCTGGCCCAGCAGCAGCCCGACGCCGAGCGGGTGCTGCTCGAACGCGCCGTCGAGGTGGACGCCACCGTGGCCCGCGCGGGCAGCGAGTTCGGGGTGCTGAGCCGCGACGTCGCCGTGGGCGGGCAACTGCTCAACCTGCAGGGGCTCGGCGGCGTGTACGACGAGATCTTCCTGCCCCTGCACGGCCTGCACCAGGCCAACAACGCCGCACTGGCGCTCGCCGCCGTCGAGGCGTTCTTCGGGGCGGGAAAGGACCGCAAACTGGTGGTGGATGCGGTGCGGGAGGCGTTCGCCGCCGTGTCGACACCCGGCAGGCTCGAACGGGTCAAGGCGGCACCGACCGTGTTGCTCGACGCGGCGCACAACCCCCACGGTGCCGCCGCACTGGCGAGCACCCTCGACGAGGAGTTCGCTTTCCGGCGGCTCGCCGCCGTGGTCGGAGTCATGGCGGACAAGGACGCCGCCGGTATCCTCGAAGCCCTCGAACCCGTGGTGTCCGACCTCGTCGTCACCCGGAACTCGTCGCCGCGGGCCATGCCGGTCGACGAACTCGCCGCGCTCGCCGTGTCCGTCTTCGGCGAGGAGCGGGTGACCGTGGAACCGCGCCTCGACACGGCCGTCGAGACCGCGATCGCCCTCGTCGAGCAGACGGACGACCCCGAGGAGCCGGTGTCCGGTGGCGGGGTGCTCATCACGGGATCGGTGGTCACGGCGGGGGAGGCCCGCACGTTGTTCGGCAAGGAGCCCGCATGAGTGAGTCAGCCTCGTCCGGAGCGCAGGCGGCCTTGGGGACGCCGGCGCCGCCCGCGAAGGACCCGATGAAGGGTTTCCGCGGTGTGCAGGCCGGGACGTTGGTTCTCGAGGCCATCGTCGTCGGGCTCGCCCTGCCGGTCGTCGCGCAGCTCGGCGACGGTCTGAGCAGTGTCCAGGGCTGGACGGTGGGCGGTATCGCCGTGGCGTTGCTCGCGTGCTGCGGGCTGCTGCGTTTCCCGTGGTCGATCTGGGTGATCCTCGCCCTCAACGTCGGTCTGGTCGCGTTCGTCGTCACGCTGCCGTGGGTGACGGTGATCGGCGTGCTGTTCCTGGCCGTGTGGGGTTGGCTGATGTGGCTGCGCCGTGACGTCGCCCGCCGCATGGCGGAGGGGCGGCTGCCCAGCCAACAGGCCGGTGCGCAGGGCGGCCAACCCTCCTGAACTTCCGTGTCCGCGGCCTGCGCACGCGTGTCCACAGCTCCGGTACGCGGGCTCAGCGTGAGTCCTCACGGGCCCGCACGATCCCGTGCCAGATGGCCAGCAGCAGGGTCACCGCCAGTCCGGCTCCGGCGAACAGAACGACCGCCGCGACGGCGTTCACGGGCGTGCCCGCCGGGTTTCCGGCGTCGTGACACCGCACTTCGATGCCTGCGCCGAACCGCAGTGCGGCGGTGCCGTCGCACGCCCGCACGACTTCGACGAAGCCGAGCAGGCCCGCGAGCAGGCAGGCGAGCAGTGACGCGCACGTCCACACGATGAGCAGCAGTGCGGAGACCCGGCTGCCAGCGGCACGCCTGGGGGAAGCCGGTGACACGTCCTCACGACCGAGCGATGGGGTGCCGGAGTGGAACACGCACTCGCGTTCCTCGTTCCCCTCGTCAGCCGCGAATCCCGAACCCGTCGAAGAAGTCATCGTCTCCGGGCCTTTCCTGCCGTCGTGGCTGCTCCGGTGGGGGCAGTGACTCCACCCGGACCCGCAGCGCAGGGGTGTTCTCCAGTTCGTTCGCCAGTGACGCGAGGTCGAAGTCGAGCACTTTCGCGGCGCTCACGGCGGCGAACCCTTTTTCGATCTTTTCGATCCGTTGTGTGCGGGCGTTCTTTCCGGCGCCGGTCCACGCGGATGACTCCCGCACCGCTTGGTCGAGTTCGGCGACGCACGCGTCGAATTCGGTGCCGACGTCGCGGACGAGCCGTAGCGTGTTCCCGCCCGGCGGGAGGTTCTTCCCGTGTTGCCGGAGGAACGAGTCCTCCTCACGGGTGTCCGAGAGAAGTCCCTCGTCGATCACGTCCTCGGGAGCCATGCGCGATCGCCCTTCAGCCGCCGGTGCCGCGCTCGCGGATCCATGCCGCCACGTCGTCCCCGGTGACCTGGTGTCGGGTGCCCGCCTTGGCCATACCCTCCGCCGTGTTCCCGATGGTCACGTGGGCGTGGTGGGCGAACTGCTGCACGGCCTCGACGCCCCGCGGGTACTTCTCGTTGGCGGATCTCGTCAGTTCGAGAGCCGTTTCCTCCACGGGCTTCTCGACGTTCTCGTACCGGCTCACCGACTGCGTCGTGAGAAACCCTTCGAGGGTGGCGCGCTGATCGAAACCGGGGAGCCCGAGTTCGTTGCCGACCTGGTGGAGGATGTCGTCGAGTCGTTCGATCCCGTCCCGGTCGAGACCGTATTCGTCAGGCATGACGCCCCCAGCTCGATGACCATTCCGGAAACGAAGAACAGTTCCCGGAAACTGTCCCAGCGGTATCGGATGGTGTCAACGGCCGACCGGGTGGGGTGACCGGCACGTGGTGTGTCACGGTCAGCCCGTTAGGCTGCGCATACCGGGGGTCGAATCCGGTTCATTTCCGTACGTGATAACCCGAAGGAGTAACGCACCGTGAGTGAGCGCACGCTGGTTCTGGTCAAGCCCGACGGCGTCGAGCGCGGTCTCGTCGGCGAGGTCATCGCCCGGATCGAGCGCAAGGGCCTGCGCCTGGCTGCCATGGACCTGCGCATCGCCGAGCGTTCGGTGGCCGAGGAGCACTACGCCGAGCACAAGGACAAGCCGTTCTACGGCGACCTGCTCGACTTCATCACGTCGGGGCCGCTCGTGGCCATCGCGGTCGAAGGCCCGCGCGCCGTCACCGCGTTCCGCCAGCTGGCGGGTGGCACCGACCCCGTCGAGAAGGCGACGCCGGGCACCATCCGCGGTGACTTCGCGCTGGAGACGCAGTACAACCTCGTGCACGGCTCCGACTCGCCGGAGTCGGCCGAGCGTGAGCTGAAGCTGTGGTTCCCCGACCTGTGAGGACCGCACACCGAGTGTGACCGGGCGGGATCGGCGACCCGGTCACCTCGACGTACGTTCAGTTCGCTCGTACGGGGCCGAGTCCGGCCTCGTCGAGCATGGCGGCGATTCCCCGTGCCTCGTCGTCGTCGAGTGGGCGCAACGGCAGGTTGGTGGCGGGGTGGGCGATGACACCGCGGACCGCCAACGCGGTCTTGAAGGCGCCGAGCGCGCCCGCCGTGAAGCCGACGCGGGAGCGGTCGGCCACGGTGGTGATGCGGAACAGCCGGGCGAGGCGGTCCTGCTCCGCCGCGGCCGTGGCGTGGTCGCCCTCGCGTGCCGCCCGGTGGAGGCGCACGTAGCCGTGGGGGTCGACGTTGCCGAGGCCCGGCACGATGCCGGCGGCTCCGACCTGCACCGCGGTGTCGGCGAACAGCTCGGAGCCGGTCAGGGCGGGAAGTTCCGTTCTCCGCAGGATCTCCCGGAAGGCGGCGAGATCGCCGCTGGAGTCCTTCAACGCCACCACTAGGTCCTCGGCGGCCAGTTCGGCCACGATGTCGGGTGTCAGCGCGACGTGCGTGGCGCTGGGGATGTCGTACGCCACCACGGGTACGTCCACGGCGGCGTGCACGTACCGGAAGTGGTCGACGATCTCCGCCGCGCCCGGCCGCACGTAGAACGGGGCGGTGACCACCACCGCGTCGGCGCCCAGCTCGGTGGCCTGCCGGGCGTGTTCGACGACCCTGCGGGTACCCGTGTCGATCGTTCCGGCGAGCACCGGCACGGCACCCGCCACCGTGCGGACCACCACTTCCACCGCCGCTCGGCGCTGCGCGGTGTCGAGCAGGGCGATCTCACCGCTCGACCCACCGACGAAGACGCCGTCCACCCCGGCGTCGAGTTGGAACGACACGAGGCGTTCCAGGGAGGCACGGTCCACCTCTCCGTGCTCGTCCAGCGGGGTGACGAGCGGGGGAACGACGCCGTGCGGCGGTCGGGTGGCGGGATCAGGCACCACTGCTTTCCTTCCTTTCCGGTGTGGACAGTGCGGGAGCGTCGGAGGGCACGCGCAGGGCGCGGCCGATGCGCGCGGGTATGTCGAGTCCGATGATGAGGGCCACCACGACGGTCAGCGACACGGCGAGCGTGGTGAGCGCCGAGCCGAGGCTGCCGAAGTCCTCGGCGATCGCCGCGCCCGCGAGCGGAGCCACGGCCCCGCCGAGCGCGCCGACGTTGTAGGAGAACCCGAGTCCGGCGGCGCGCAACCGGGTGGGGAAGTGGTCGCCGATGAACTTCGGGAGCAGCCCGGAGATCCCCTGACTGGTGGCCTGCATGGCGAACAGGAGCACCCACAGCAACACCACGTTGCCCGCGGGCAGGGCGAACACCGGGAACACGAACGCGAGCGACACGAAGAGGCCGAGCACGTAGGCGCGGCGGGTGCCGAGCCTGTCGCCGATCGACCCCGCCAGGCAGGACCCGGCCGCGTAGCCGAGGCCGGCCCACGTCAGTGCGTTGGACACCTGTCCCGCGTCGTAGCCGAGCTCGGTCTTGAGGTACGTCGGCAGCAGCGACTGGATGGGCCACGAGTACAGGAACGCGCAGAACACCGTGAGCATGATCGCGATCATCACCGGCCACAACCGGCCCGCGAGCTGCACGGCGAACGCCACGAAGCACAGCACGCAGAGCACGATCAGGTACGGGATGGCACCTCCGCCGAGCTGGCTGAAGATGAGCACCAGGGCAGCCGAGAGCACCACGGCCAGCGCGGTGTTGGGAATCCGGCGCTTCGCCGCGAACAGCACCGAGGACGTGGTCGTCTCGGCGCGCCTGCCGACCTGTTCCTCCCACTCGGCCGCCTCGGGCAGGGAACGACGCAGGTAGAGCGTGAGGGCGATCGGAACGATGCCCGCGTAGAACAGCCAGCGCCAACCGCCGACGGGAACGATGAGCTCGTAGGCGAGTGCGGCGAGGACGGTGCCGATGGGGTAGGCCGACAGGAGGAAGCCGGTGGCGCGGTTGCGCATCGACTTCGGCCAGGACTCCATGACGTAGGTGGCGCTGGCTCCGTACTCGCCGGCCATGCCGATGCCGACGACCGCGCGGAACAAAAACAGCGACCAGTAGTCCCACGCGAAGCCGCACAGGGCGCTGCCGACCGAGAAGGCGACGATCGCCAGGATCATGGCGGGTTTGCGGCCGTACCGGTCACCGATCGCCCCGAGCGCGAGCCCGCCCAGCCAGCGCGACACGAAGGCGGCGGAGACGAGCGTCGCCGCCTGCGTCAGCGAGAGCTCGAAGTCGGCGGCGATCTCGGTGAGCACCAGGGTGATGAGGATGAAGTCGAATCCGTCGAGCAGGTAGCCCAGCCAGGCGGCGAAGAACGCCTTGCGCTGGGGACGGCTGAGTTGTCGGAACGAGTTGGGGGTGTCGGGCGGCGTCGTTGCCATGACCTGGACCTCCGTGGAGACTAGACATAGGATGTCCTATGTCGGCGCGTACCGTAGTCCCGGAGGGATGGCGAATGCAAGGCTCGGTCTCCGGCGCTGCGACGACGGTGCGGGGCCGGAATGCGTGAACCTCTAGACTCGCGTGGCGTGACAACCTCGACGGCGGGTGGACGCAGGCACGGTGCGCGCGCCAACCAGAGGGCGCTGCAGGAGGCGATCAAACGCCTGATCGTCGAACGTGAACTCGCTCCGGGTGCCGCGTTGCCCACCGAGGTCGAGCTGATGAAGGAACTGGACGTCAGCAGACACCCGTTGCGCGAGGCGATGAAGGCTCTCGAGGCGGTCGGCATCGTCGACATCCGCCACGGCTACGGCACGTACGTGGGGTCGATGCCGCTGACGGGCCTGGAGGCGGGGCTCGCGTTCCGCGGGGCCCTGTCGCTGCGCGGCGACTACGCCGACATCCGGGACCTGCTCGAGGTACGGGAGGTGCTGGAGAGCGGGCTCGTGGGCCGTGTCCTCGACGCCTACGACCGGCTCGACCTCGACGAGCTGACCGCCACGGTGACCGCGATGGAGCGTGAGGCCGAGCAGGGCCGGTACGCGCCGGAGGCGGACTGGCGGTTCCACGAGACCCTGTACCGGCCGCTGGGCAACGACCTCGTCCTCGACCTGCTGCGCGTGTTCTGGCGAGTGTTCAACACGCTTGACCCCGAGCTTCCGAGGGCGAACGACACACCGCTGCTCACCGCTCGCAGGCACCGGGCGATCCTTGAGGCGTTGCGCGCCAGGGACGAAGCGGCCCTGCGAGCCGCCGTCGACGACCATTTCCGGGGTATCCGGGCGAGGGTGCCCGACCGGAGCCGGTCGGCCTGACCGCGGTCGCGACACGTCGTCTCGGTAAATCGGTTCGTTCTGTCGGAGGGCTCTGGCAGGGTTGCCGTCGTGTCCGACGACAGCAGGCCCGGAACGGCACCCGTGGATACCCTCGTGCGGGCCGAGGGGCTGGTCAAACGCTTCGGCGAGTTCGAAGCGGTACGCGGGATCGACCTCGACGTGCGAAGAGGAGAGGCGTTCGGGTTCCTTGGCCCCAACGGCGCGGGTAAGTCCTCGACCATGCGCATGATCGCCTCGACGTCCCCCCGGTCGGAGGGGCGGTTGACGGTGCTCGGGATGGACCCCGAGCGCGACGGCCCCCGCATCCGCGCGAGGCTGGGCGTGGTGCCGCAGCAGGACAACCTCGACCTCGAACTGACGGTGCGCCAGAACCTCCAGGTGTACGGCCGTTACTTCGGGCTGTCGCGGGCGAGTGCGCGGGCGAAGGCCGAGGAGTTGCTCGACTTCGCCCAGCTCACCGACCGCGCCGACGCCGAGGTGGAGTCGCTGTCCGGCGGAATGAAGCGCAGGCTCACCATCGCACGGTCGCTCGTCAACGATCCCGACGTGCTGCTGCTCGACGAGCCGACCACCGGGCTCGATCCCCAGGCCCGGCACCTGTTGTGGGACAAGTTGTTCCGGCTCAAGTCGCAGGGTGTCACCCTGCTCGTCACAACCCACTACATGGACGACTCTAAGCAACAACTTTCGTTGTTGTCAACTTCTCGGTAAACTCCCTGGTCATGCGCGTACTTATCGCCGTCCGGCAGTCCAAGAGGCGGGAGCTGTCCGAGTCACCCGACACCCAACGACGGGACATCATGGCGTGGGCCGACCGGGAAGGCCACGAGATCACGGGGGAGGCCGTGGATATCGGGGTATCGGCGTCCGTGCCGCCCTCCCGGCGGCCCGAACTCGGCCCCTGGCTGACCAATCCACAGAAGTTAGCTCAGTGGGACATCGTGGCTTTCTGGAAGATAGACCGCGCCGTCAGGTCAGCTACGCACTTCTACGGCGACCTAGTGCCGATGTTGACCGAACTCGGGAAGTCTGCTGTAGCCGTCACCGAGGGAGTTAACACACTGACGACCTCCGCCACAGAACTCGGCTTCAGGGTGGGTATGGCACAGGACGAACTCACGAAACTACGGAACCGCGCCCGGGCTTCCCGGAGAGCTCTCCGACGTACCGCCCGTTACGCGGGCGGTCCGCCTCCGTTCGGCTACTACGCTGTCAAGACACCCGAGGGTTACAAGCTCGCTATCGACCCCGAGGCTCAGGAAGCGATCGTGTCGGTAATCAGCCTGCTCCGGCAGGGCTACACCCTGAACTACTGCACCGCGTACCTGAACCAGGAAGGCGTCTTAACCGCGTGGGACCGTCACGCGGTCCGCATGGGCCGGAGACCGAAGGGCCGACCGTGGCGACGGAAAACCCTGCACGACACCCTGAGACGCCGCCACCTACTAGGCCAGTACGTCTACCGCGGCGAAGTCGTCCGAGACGACGAGGGCAACCCCCGGATGATCGGGGAACCGATGTTGACCCGTGCAGAGTGGGATGAGCTGCAAGCGCTGATCAACCGGCCGCCGAAGACCTACCGGGTACGCGGGCAATCGATGCTCCGAGGGGTGGCGTACTGCAACGGGTGCGGCCGGCCGATGGTCCACCACCCCGGCGGGGAGAAAGACCAGCGTCGATACGTGTGCTCGGTGCGAACGTTCCCCGGGGTGGAGGACTGCTGGGCAGCCGGATACCCGGCTGAAGCGCTAGAAGACTTCGTGGAATCGGCGTTCCTGGACGACTACGGTGACCTACCCGTGATCGAAGTCGACGCGGTACCCGTGCTCGACCACTCCGCCCGGTTGGCCGAGATAGCGGAGGCCATGGACCAGCTGGAAACCGACCGCTATATCCGCGGTCGGTTCACCGGGGACGACGGGGAACGGCGATTCCACCGGCTGTACTCGTCATTAGAGGCCGAACGGGACGAACTCACGGCCCAACAATCGACCACGCCCGGGGTTCGCTCCACGCCAACCGGGAAGACCTACCGTGACCTCTGGGAGGCCGCGGACAACGAGGAACGCGGCGAAATCCTCCGGAAGTTCGGCGTGTACGTGATGGCCCAGTGGAGGAAGACCCGGGGTGATCTACCGCTAGCCGTGTACACCCACCTTTATTTCCCGTTGGCTGACGAGCTCTGACACAACCGGCAATCCACGGTATCCGGGGACGGCTTGACGGCCGTGTGGACTACCCGGCCGCACGCCGTCAAGTCGCCTTCCCGGCCGCGGCTGTCCGTCGTCCAGCCCACGACCACGTGCCGGATACCCAACAAGCCCACGACGGTTTCTGTTGTCTTGGCCACGCCGAAGAACGTAGCGAACGAGGTAAACGAGGTAAACCAGGCGAACGGGTGGAGTCGAGCGAACGAGGTAGACGACTCTCCGTAGCGTGGGACGACTCTTGACGACTGGGGAGGCCGCTAAGGCGCTCTCCGTGGACAGGTCAACGCTTGCCCGCTGGTTGCGGGAAGGTCGCGTGCTGCCTACCGAGGTCACCGCGGGCGGTCACGCCCGGTGGGACCTGGAAGACCTTCGGCGGCAGATAGCCGACGTGAGACGTCGGGACGGCTGACAGTTCGCGACCTCGGAGTCTCGGAGGAGCATCCCGAGGTTGAGGACGGCTCGTCGGTCCCAGAGTGCGAGCCGGGAGCCGCGAATCCCCAGGTCAGGGCTAAGTGAGCGAAACTCACGCAGTTCCTGACCTGCAAGAACACGGTATCCGTTCTCAATCAACTCGTCTTTGTGCGCGGAGACATGGAAGCGGATCGCTTCCGCATCGACCTCATAGAACTCCGCTACCTGAGCCGTCGTCGCCTCCCCGTGACCGGGGAGCGTGGCGAGCGCCTTCACCGCCTGGGCTGACGTAGTTCTCTGTCTGCCGGATAGCGGGGAGAACTTCGTGAGTCACCCAACGCTTGAACTCGCGGGCGCGCTCCTTCCGGCTGCGGAGGATGAGCGAGTACAGGCCTGGCTCATTGATGATCAGGGGGTTTCGGCCCCCAGAGGCAACCCCAATACTGTTGGGGTTGGTCTCTGCCACCTCATCCGCGTCCAACACGGCGCGTACCGTGTCCGACCGGATGCCCAGGACGTCGCACACATCCTTCGCCACGAACCACGGGTCTCCGCCCCGCTCGATCACGCGGAAGTCGAGTCCCTTGAAGTTGAACGTCTTCATAGCTCCCTCAACGCACGGAGGACCATGCTCCGGGGCCGGAGTGAGTGAGGAAGGGAATCCCCCTGGTGGGCTCACAGCGGCCAAAAGCCGGGGTGGGCCCACTCAGAGGAAGAACGTCCGTACGCCGTCGGTCGGTCGTCGGTCGTCCCACAACGGTTGTTAAGCCGTCGTCGCGCCGGGGAATCAGGGCAGAGCTACGTTGGCGGGTAGGTTGCCCTGGTCTCGCCTGCACAGCTTCCACAGTCGGTAGCGGGGTGCGCCTAGACCACACGTGTGCAGGCTCCAGCGCATCACCCCTCTAACGGGTGCCTCGGCGCTGTGAACGTCGGCCCGGGCTTACACCTGCCGTCAACCTGCCGGGGGCGGATGACGAGGGAGGGACTTCCGGGTGTACCCTCGACCCTGCAACTTCATATCTGTGGCAGGAGTGAAGTTAGCATAGAGCCCCGGGGTTTCGGCCCCGGGGCTCTCTCCGTCTACGCCTTGCCTAGCGCTTTCTGCACGTTGCCGCCGTACGCCTTAGACACCTCTTTTCGAAGCGTCCGCAAGAGGTCATCCTTCGAGCCGACGTAGTGCGGGGCCGACAGGTTGTAGTTGTTAACTACTGTGGCAGAGCTACCCGGGACCGACCGGACGCCGTTGACGCGGGTGTCCGAGGCACCGGTAGACCGGCCGGAGTTGAGTGCTTCGAGCAACGGCAGGTGATCCTGAGTCGCCTTGGCGTTCACCACGAATTCCCCGGCCGACAGCATCGCCGGAATGGAGTCCGTACGCGGCCCACCGGGGCCGCGGACAAGGCCGCCATCGGCGTACCCTCCGCCACCCTGGTACCACTCGCCGGCGGAGTTCTGGGTACCAACCCGGTTACCTCGGGAGCTGTAGTAGGTGACGACGTTGTGAGTCGTCGTCACAGTCCGCGGGATGCCGTTAATCATCCGGATGATGCCACCAAGCTTCCGCACGGCGTCCGCTGTGTTGGCCTTGAAGTCCGCGGCGTAGTTGCCTCGGTAGTCCTCGGCTTCGCCTCGGAGGTCGGCGACCCGGTTACGGATGTCGTCAGCCTGCTTGCCCGTGATCGCTCCCTGAGCAACCCAGTCCTGTAGCCGGGCTTCGAACTCTTCGAACGAGATTTCGCCGTTCAGCGCGGCTTGCTCAGCGCCCGAGACCGCCTCAGCCAACGCCCACGAGGCTTCCCGCGCTTGTGGGCTGTTCGCCCCGTAGTCCTTGACGGCCTTGTTGTACGCCCGTTGGGCCTCGTCCACACCTCGGATGGCTTGCCCCAACGCGAAAACCGGGTCCGTAGCGGCCCGCTGAGACTCCAAATAGGTGTTCAGCGCCTCGGATGCCTCGGAGGTGGCGTTAGCGGCGTCGCTCATGGCGTCAGCGAAGCCGGGCAGCCGGTCTCGGAGGTCTTGAACCGCGTCGCTACTGAGGCCGGCGCGGTCTACGAGGTCGTTGAAAGCGCCCTGAGCGGCGTCTAGTCCCTGTTCTTCGGCGATGCGTACTAGGGCATCATCCAGCGAACCTAGAGCGGCCTCGGCTTCGCCTAGCGTGGTCGTGAACGAGGCCATCAACGGCAGACCTTCGCCGACCTCGTTCAACCACCGGGTAACCCCGGTGTCGTTCACCATGTCTAGGGCTTGCTGGACGCCGCTGAGGTCGTCACCGAAGACGGAGAGAGCTTCACCGGACAACCGGCCTTCCCGGTTCAACGTGTTCAACGAGGCTACGAGGCCGTCAACGTTCGGCCGAAGACGAAGCATCTCGTCAGCCGCCATCGCCGCGGCCAACGCCATACCGGCTCCGACTGTGCGGAACGTCGCCGCCGGGCGGTTGGCCCGGGCCATCGAATCCCCGAGGTTGCCGACCGCCGTAGACACCCCGGCAATAGCCGACCGGGTGGCCCCGACAGCCTTCATAGCGGCAGCCACAGACAGCCACGTGCCAACCATTGGCCCGATCGCTCCGGCGATCGGCTCCAGGACGGCTAGTAGGGCGTTCAGGACGTCCACGGCCGACCCGACAGCCGTAGACATCACAGGCATGGCCCCGCCGGACAGCTCCCCGATCACGTCGAGAATCCGGCCGACAGCCTCGGCCACCTCGTCACCGTTGTCCGCCCACAAGGCGGAGAGGTCACCGAGTAGCGGAGCCATGCCGCCTAAGACCTCTTCGGTCAGGTCCCCGAGGTGTTCGAGTCCGAGGCCGACAGCTTCGGAGCTCCGAGAAGTGACCTCGGCGAACTCCCCGATACCGGAACCGAGTGATCCTAGGGCGGACTCGAACCCGTCGAACACGGGTTCGGCCCGCTGCACCGAGAGAACAAGGCCGGGGAGGGCGTTCTCACCGAGTGCGATCACGCCATCCGTCATCGACTCGACAGCCGGGACGGAAGCGGTGAACGCTTCCTGGAGCTGAGGCCGCATCCGCTCATACGCGGCCCCGATCTCGGCGGCTGCCCCCGTGAAAGCGGACTCCATGACGGCCGCATCCTGGGCCAACCCGTCGCTGACTGTGCTGCCCAGGGACTCGAACGAAGCCCGAACGGCTTCGTTCTCCCGGAGAGCCACAGCGCCGAGGGCCGCGAACCCGGCAGCGGCCCCGGTCGTCATGGCCGCGATAGCAGCGGACGAGGCCGCGGGGAGAGCGGAGCCGACCGTGGTGGCTAATGCGTTGAACTGGAGGTTCGCCCGGCGGGCCACCTTGTCGGCCGCGGTACCGAGGCCGGCAGTGGACTTCTCGGCCTCGTCCATCGCCTCAGAAGTCACGCGGCCGGCGCGCTTCATGTTGGCCATGTACTGGGCGACGTCGGCCTTCAGGCGAACCGAGATAGACCTATCGGCCATTGTTCGGCCCTTCTCTTACAAGTCGGTATAAGTCAACCATGAGTAACCGCACTTACTGTGCGATCTAGTTCACAGAAACAAGCTTCGAAATCTTGTGGCCAGCGTTGCAGTGAAGCCGAAGTGTCCAGATCGTCCACAGTGGCCGGTCACTCTCCGTCTACCTTTGCCACCCTGAGCGACCTTCTGAACCTGACAGACCACAGAGACACCTCTCCAGCGGTCTTTGCTACCCACAGCCACAGGGGGTACCCCCCACCGTCACCGAAAGCCACCAGGATTCAGTCACCCAGGGCGACCAAAGCTGCCATGCTCGCGAGCAGTCACCTTCGAGTGACACCGATGACAAAGACCACGACCGTTCGCCGGGTCGTCAGGGTCGGCACCGCGGAGCACTAGAGTCCGCCTGTCTACCGGGTAGTGGTCGGCGTGGGCACTGGGTCTACCGCACCCGAGGGCACACCACGGTTGCCGAGCGAGCACGGCCTCCCGGAACACCCGGGCGTGCCGGGTGCCGTACCCACGCTGACTAGAGCTGCCTCGGCGACGGTCGGCTGTCCGGCGGCACTCGTCGCACCGGCCGGCCTTCGTCAACTCCGGGCACCCTGGCGTACTACAGACCTTCATGAGTCCTCCGGGAGTGGGACCGGACCGCTTTCGAGCGGTCCGGCCTTCACTGTCAGCGTCAGGAGATCGTGACGTCTCGGGCTGCCAGAGCCTCAGGGCGAACCACCTTCGCCCCGTAGACGTGCAGACCACGCATCCGGTCCACGAACATATCCGGGGTACGGACGGCCTCCGTCTTGCTGATCTGCTGAGCGAACGTCGTCGCCATGCCGTGACCGGCAATCACCAGGTAGCCGCCTGCCGTGGCTCCAGGCCCCTCGGGAACCTGGTTGGACACGAGGACGTCGAGCCCGGCCGCCCGGCCGACCACGCCTTCAGAGCGGACCACGGCACCCCGGTCGTCACCCGAGGACACGAACCGCTGGTCCTTCTGAAGCAGGCCGTGGAACGCCGGGGGTACCACAACCCACCGGCCAGCCTGGGGAACGTCGTTCTCCGTAAGCTCGGTACCGAGGTCAACGAGGAGTTCATAAGCGTTCGTAGCGTCCGCGGCAACCTCGGCACCCGGGGCGACCTCGGCAGCCATGAGGCCGGCCACGTAGGCGTCCGCCGTAAGAGCCAACTTGTGGGCGGCCCTCGCGGTCAGCTTCGAGATCAGTTCGCCGTCGTTGCGGACCTGGGCGGCGTCCACGTCGTCCAGGTCGAACACCCACGCCTTACGCTGGTTGATCTCCAGGAGCTGACTCGTGGTCGTCGGCGCACCCGAGGTCATCGGGGTGTACGGCACGTAGTCCACGATTGCCGGGTCCGCTGCGGAGTTGATCCGCACCGTACCGCCGTACTCCGAGATGTCACCCTCGTAGTCCCGGTTCGTCACCCCGGGAGTGCCGTAGGTCAGCTTCTCGTCAAGCGTGGTGATGATCGCCGCGGCCCACACCTCGGGGCGGAAAGAGTCAACGGCCATTGTCGGTAATCCTTATCGTCGGTTGGCGAGGTAATCGCGAAGTCGTCCAGCTCTCCGGGCTGCTTCAATCTGCTTAGGTGACATGACCTTCAAGTCAGCCGCGGTCAGTTGGGAGTCTGCTGGGACGCCTCTACCTCGCGCTGATTCCAGGGAGACCCGAGGTTGCGGAGCGGGCTCCGGAGTTGGCTCCGGGGGCGGCTCTTCGGTTTCCTCGGGGTGAGCTTCCTCGTCGTCCGAGTCGGAAGTCAGCTCAGCTAGCTTCGCTTCGAGTTCCTTCACGCGCGCCATCGCGGCTTTACGTTCGGCCCTCTCGGCGGCTAGGGCTTTCTTCCCGGCGTCCCCGAGGGCTTCTTCCTCGGTGACCTCGGTCGCCTCAGTGTGCTCTTCGGACATTGGTTGCCTCCATCGCGGATAGCAGCCCGGCGGCATCGCGCCAACCAGGGATGTCGAGTTCGTCGAGTTAGGACCCGGGCCTACCTACGCGAACTCGACAACACGTAGGTGGCCCGGGAGATTCGGAGCCCGGCGGCCAGATGTGGTAGAGGCCGGGCCGGCGCACGAGTGCTCACACGCCTGAGCGACCACCGTCACCCGAAGGCGACGGTCGACCGGGGGGACTAAGCCCCGGACGTTTCAAGACCGGCCTCCAGTGGACCGGGTGGGGGTAGCGAGTCGAATGAGTCTGACGTCCTCTTCGGCATCGAACGGCAACGGCCAACCGTGCCGCTCGATGACGCCTTTCCGGTACATCCCGCGGATGGTCCGGTAAACCTGGTCACGCGGTACGCCCTGCTCGGCGGCCACGTAGTCGCGAACCTCGGGGTATGAGTACCAGGAACCGTCTGCGATGGCCTTTAGGACGGCCCGACGAACGTTCACCGTAGTAACCTCCGTAGACATGGGAGAAGCCCCGGCCGTTAGGGCCGGGGCTCCTCGCTCCATGCGCCACCATTGGTTGACCAGACCAGACGCACGGGGCATCGACACCAGACAGCCGAACGGCTGCCCCTCGGTGACCGCCGCAAGGTCACCGAAGACTGTGAGAAGCCACCCGACGGCCGGCCAGATAGCCGCCGGGTGGCTGACTTCCCCGCAACAGGAAGGAGCGCTCAGGCGGGCGGAAGGAAGCCCGCTAGGCGCTCTGAACCGGCCGGGAGTTAGGCGGCCGGTTGACTTTGGGTTGACTCCGGACCTGCCCGGCTTCGGGCCGGGCTGGTCCTCGTCTACCTCGGTTAGCTCAGGAAGCCTCAGCCGAACTACCGTCCGTCCTCGGCTAGTTAACTAAGTCTGCTGAAGGTGTTGACCTTGGTTAGCTCCGCTCAGGGAGAGGACAACGAAGGGACACTTGCCCCCCCCTACCCCCCATAGATGATCAGGGGTAAGGGGGCTGTGCCCTTCGTTGTCCCGGCCGTCAAGGCGGAGGTGTCCGACGGGCTCGCGTTAGTCGCCATGCGAGTTGCCCCCGGCCGGGTTGGTAGCCCGGCCGCGCCAGTGACCACCCGGCCAAAGGTGGTTTAGCTCCAAGAGGAGAGGTTTTACCCCCTCCTCTCACCATACTGAGAAAAGCTTCACTCGTGTCCTGACCAGCGGGGACCGGGGCCGTGAGCCCCGGTCCGTCGCAGACTCAAGCCAACGGGGCGAACACTTCGAGATCGGGCGGAGGCTGGCAACCATGCACCAGCACTCGGGGCCGCCGGGCTGGCTGAGCGGGCATCGGCTCCAGCAGTCCGATAACCGGGATGGTTTGCCCGCTGTCGTTCAGAGCGCCCGTATCCCCGCAGAAGATGCCCTGACCGAGCCCGGCCCGCGAGAGCCAATCTGAGGCGGCTTTCCGGGTGTCCTCGTCGCGAACCAGGCGGAGCGGGTGCAGCCAAGATTTGGCCTGGTCGTCCCGCTCTTCATTGTCAGCGAAAGCGGGGATGTCTACCCCGGTGTCCTGGACCATCTCCAGCCGGTGGGCCACGCTGACCATCTCGGAGCCGTCCCGGTTGACGGCCGGCCTCCTTGTCATCCCGTCTGCCAAGCTGCCGCGGGTACGGAGGCCGTCGTAGCTACAGCACACCCGACAGCCGTAACGCACCTTGACCGGCTCGCCCTTCCGTCGGGCGGGCACCCAACAGGACGGCTCGCAAAGCCGCTGAGTTGGCCTCTCCCGGTTCGGCAACTTCCACGGGTATTCGGTGTCCTCCCGCCCTCTCCGGGCTCTCTGCTGACGATTCCGGGCCTCTTTCCAGCATGGGGACGGCTTCGGGTGGACTCGGGGCGGCTTGCGGCTGGTGTACTCGATTTCCAGCCCGCAAATGTCGCATTCAGTGGTTTTGGTGACGACCGGCATTCTTACTCTCCTTACGGATACTGCGCTTCAGGTTTCTCGTGCGGTTGGCGAACTGAGACCGGCAGGCGTAACACACCCACCGGCCATTCCCTTTGAACTCTCTGTGCTCCGGGCCGTGCCCCCTCGGGCACGGCTGTGAGCGTTCTTCGTCGTCGGCTATCGACATACGTCCTCCCTCTCGTCTACGGCCAACTCGGGGCCGGGAATCGGGTAACCTGGCCAGCGGGCCGGGGACGGTAGGGACGTCCCCGGCCTCTCACTTTCGCTGAGCCAGCACGACTCCGGCTAGCAACATGGCTCCGTCGATCGCTACGGGTGCGAGGGCCGCGGCCACATCGTCCACGATCTCCGACCGCGGCCGGTCCCGGTCGTTTACCAGGGCCAGCGTCACGCGGCCTCCCCTTCGGCACGGTCCTCGGTGGCCTGGGTGACCAGCATCAGCAAGTCCACCTGGTCTAGGACGCCCTCGGACGCTCGGCCGGCAGCAGTCATGAGGTTGTCTGAGAGCGCCAGCATGGCGGCCGGTGGCATGGTCGCCCCGGCTGCCTCGTGAATCCGGTGGGCGAGCTTGTAGACCTCACGCACGTAGTCTTCGAATTCCATTTCTGCACCTCCGTTGCCAGGACCGGACCGTGGTGAACGGTCCGGCCGGTCCTCTATCGGAGGCGATCCCGTCGCACTTCCGCCGTAGCTGTGTGTCCGCTGGTCGCCTGGTCCCGGTCTCCCGGTAACCCGTTCGCCTCACGACGATCGTTGTTACATGGACGAGGCGGAGCAGCTCTGCGACCGGCTCGTCGTCATGGACGGCGGGAGGATCGTCGCGGAGGGATCGCCCGCGGAGCTCATCGACCGCTACTCGACGCGGGAGGTGCTGGAGCTGCGGTTGCCGCCCGGCGAGCAGGACGAGGCGGTGGCCGCGGCGTCGGATCTCGGCCGGCGCACCGAGGTGTTGCCCGACCGCATCCTCGTCTACGTCGATTCGGGGGAGTCGGCCTTGGAGCGCGTTCACGCCCGAGGTGTGCGCCCGGTGTCGAGCCTCGTGCGCCGCAGCACGCTCGAGGACGTGTTCCTGCGTCTCACCGGCAGGAGTCTGATCGAATGACCACGACGGAAAGGGCTTTCGGCTCCACCAGATCCGAGGTGCGGGTCGTGGGTGCGTGGCGGGGCGCCTGGCTGCGTGTCGAGGGGTACTGGACGTGGTACCGGCGGTACTGGAAGTCCAATCTGTACTCGTCGGGCCTGCAGCCGCTGCTGTTCCTGCTCGCGATGGGCGTGGGCTTCGGTTCGCAGGTCGAACCCGGCGTGCTCACCGGTGGGTTCTCGTACGTTCAGTACGTCGCGCCCACGTTGCTGGTCGCCGGCTCCGTGCAGTTCGCGGTCGGCGAGTCGAGCTGGCCCGTGCTGTCCGGTTTCAAGTGGCATAAGGACTACCTGGCGATCACCTCGACGCCCGTCACGCCGGGGCAGGTCCTGGGTGGACACCTCCTCTGGGTCGGGCTCCGCATCGTGCTCGCCGCGGTCGTGTACGTGGTGGTGGCGTCCTTCTTCGGCGCCTGGACCGGCCCGGGCGTGGTGGGCGCGGCGGTGGTGGGCGTCGCGACCGGTCTGGCCTGTGCCGCTCCGGTGACCGCGTTCGCCGCCACGACCTATGACGAGGGAAGTCGGTTCTCGGCGCTGTTCCGGTTCGTGCTGATGCCCATGGTGCTGTTCGCCGGCACGTTCTTCCCCGTGTCGGAGATTCCGCTCGCGCTGCGCTGGCTGGCCTGGATCTCACCGCTGTGGCACGGCAACGAGCTCGCCCGTGGCGTCACCCTGGGTGGTCTCGAACTTCTCCCTGCGCTGGGACACGCGGCGGTGCTCGTGGTGCTGTTCGCCGTCGGGGGACTCGCCGCCCGGCACTTCTTCTACCGCAGGTTGGTGGTGTAGGCGATGGTCGTCACCGGCAGTGCGACGCCCGCGTCCCGGTCCGGCTCACGCAGAACCGGCGGGCTCTTGCTGCGCATCCTTCCGCCGTCGCTCTACGTCGGTCGGGCCAGTGCGCTCATCGAGCGCTCGGCGATGGTGTACTCGCGGGCGTGGCTCGTGTTCGTCTCGGGCGTCTTCGAGCCGCTGTTCTACCTGCTCGCGTTCCAGGTCGGCTTCGGCAGGCTCGTGCCCGAGGTGACCGGCCCGGGCGGGCAGGTGATGGACTACGTGGCGTTCGTCGCCCCGGCCCTGCTGGCGGCGTCGGCGATGAACGGCGCGATGTTCGACGCGACGTTCGGGGTGTTCTTCAAGTTCCGTTACGACAGGACCTACGAGGCCGTGCTCAGCACGCCGATGGGGCCGTTCGACATCGCTCTCGGCGAGATCGGCTGGGCGGTGCTGCGCGGTGCCCTCTACGCGGTGTCGTTCTTCGGGGTGATGGGCGCGATGGGTCTGATCACCACGCCGTGGGCGGTGCTGGTGATCCCGGTGGCGGTCCTCGTGTCGTTCGCGTTCGCCGCCGTGGGGATGGTCTGCGCGACGTTGCTGCGCACCACCTCGCAGTTCGACTACATCCAGCTCGCCGTGATGCCGCTGTTCTTCTTCTCGACGACGTTCTACCCGCTGTCGGTCTACCCGGAACCGATCCAGGTGCTCGTGCAGTGCCTGCCGCTCTACCACGGTGTGGAGCTGTCCCGTGGGTTCGCCGCCGGTGTGCTCGACTGGTCGATGGTGGGGCACGTGGCGTATCTCGTCGTGCTCGCCGCTCTGGGGGTGTACGGCGTGTCCCGCCGACTGCACACGCTGTTGCGGTGACGTCCGAGCGGCGCGGCGTACACTCCGCCGGTGCCCAGCTCGGTGATCGTTGTCGTTGCCCTCGGTGTGCTGGTCGTGGGAGGGATCGTGCTCGTCGTGAAGCTCGACTCCTGGCGGCCGTCGGAGAAGTTCCGTCGACGGCACCCACGGTTGTTCCCACCCGGCAGTTGTCCTCACTGTGGGAGTCGTCGGTCGACGATCGTGGTGTCCGACAACCGGCTGAACGGCATGCGTGAGTGCAGAGTGTGTCGGTTCGTGTGGGATCCCGACCGCTGAGCGGGTGAGTTCGCGCCCGCCCTCAGTCACCGAGCGGTGCTGGAGGCCGCGGTGGGAGGGGCAGGAGTGTGCCTGTCGTCGACCAAGCCCGAGGGGCGACACGGACGCCTGACCCCGCGCCCGGAGCGGTTGAGCCGCCACGTCGGCGGGAAGACCACCGCCAGGTTCAGTGTGAGTGGGAACGGAGCACGACGTGGGCAGGAAACGGGGCTTGTTTGCGAGCCGGTCGACCGGGGCGCGCACCGTGATGTGGCCGAGGCCGTCGCACCTGCCGGTGCGGCTCACCACCGGTGCCTTCATCTTCAACTCGGGCTATTCCAAGCGGGGCGCGGACGAAGCGACGGCGGGACAGCTGCACGGTTTCGCTTCCGGCACGTATCCGCAGCTCAAGAAGGTGCCACCGAGCAAGTTCGTGCGACTGCTGTCGATGGGGGAGATGGCACTGGGGGCGGCGCTCATGGTGCCGGTGGTCCCGTCGGTCGTCGCCGGAGCCAGCCTCGCGGTGTTCTCGGCGGGACTGGTCGGCATGTACTTCAAAACCCCCGGTATGCGTATGGAGAAGAGCCTGCGCCCCACCCAGGAGGGACTGTCACTGGCCAAGGACGTGTGGATGCTCGGCATCGGCGCGTCCCTGGTGCTGGACGACATCCTGGAACGCCGCCGCGCGTGAGGCCGCCTGAGGCAGGTCCGGGACTGTGGGATCTCACCGGGGTGAGCCCGCCCTCGCCAGGGCGGTCAGGGCGGCCAGGGCATCGACGCGGCCGTGACCGTAGAAGCCGTTGTAGCCGGTGTAGCCCTCGCAGTACGCGTTCTGGGTTCCGTTGCCGGTGAGGTCGTAGTCGTCGGGGCAGGGCACCGCGGTGGCCGTGGCGGTGAGCCTTTCGCCCAGCTCGTCCGGCGTCACACCGGGATGGTCGGAAGCCACGAGCGCCGCGACGCCCGCGACGTGGGGAGCCGCCATCGACGTGCCGCAGAGCGTGCCGTAGCCGCCGGGGACAGTGGACAGCACACACTGGCCCGCCTCGCCGCCGGGGGCGGTCAGGTCGATCACCCCGAGGCCGTAGGCGCTGTACCCGGCCTTGCGGCCGGACCGGGTGGACGCCGACACGGACACCGCCTCCCGCAGGCCCGCTGGGAGGGCCTCACAGGCGTGCGGGCCCGATCGGGCGTTCCTGGCCGGGTGAGACGGGGTCAGCTCGGTGGCCTTGTTGGACGCGGCCACGACGGTGAGCGTGCCTTCTTCGTGCGCGTGGTGAAGAGCCCGGCTCAGTGCCTCGCGCACGACTCCGTGCCCCGGTCCCCGCGCGCACGCCGCCGACCACGGTGCGACGAGGAAACTGCCGTTGACCACGGCGAAGTCGTGCTCCGCCGCCCACATCAGTCCGCAGACGGCGGCCTCGGGACTCACCTGGCCGTCGTCGTCGATCACCCGTACCGACGCCACCCGCGCGCCGGGTGCGATTCCCGTCACACCGCGTTCGTCGTCGGCGGCGGCGAGGATTCCCGCGACGTGCGTGCCGTGGGCGGAGTTCGTGGGCTGCCAGGCCTCCGGGGCACGGTCGGGCGTCCCTGAAAGGCAGCCCACCGACAGCTTCCGGTCGACGGCATGTCGCAGGTCCGGGTGAGTGGGGTCGACACCGGAGTCGAGCACGCCGATCACGACGTCGTCGGTGCCCCGCTGCCGGGAGTGTGCCTCCTCGGCGCGAACGGCCCGCAGGTTCCACTGCCGGCCGGTGAGGTCCGCGGAGCCGTCGAGGTCGGGGTGCGGCCGCGACGTGGTGGCGCTCGTCTCGGCGTCGTCACCGGCCTGTCCGGCGCTGAAGGCGCGGTGTGGACCCAGCCGGTCGGCGAAACGGTCGTCGGCCGAGGTGGCCACTCCGACCGCGATCTCGGGATGGTAGGTCTCGAGCTCGCCGCACGCGGTGTCCACCAGGGTGGTCGCGTCGGCGTCCGAGGTCCGACGCTCGAACACCACGAGATACCGCAGTGCGGGCCCCTCGGGGGCGCACTCCTCGGTCGCCGCTGGTGTGGCGTCGGCTTCGACCGGGCCGCTGCCGAGCACGAGCGCGGCGGTGAGCAGGGCCGCCCCTCCGGTTCTGCGCACTCCCACCTCCGGCGTGTCCTCGCGTGTCCCTGTCAGCGCACGGTAACGAGCAGGTCAGAGGCCGACAACCGGAACGCGTGAGCCTGCCCCGACGGCATCGTTGCCGAACGCGAACGATGGCGCCGGGGTCGTATGGGATACTGGGTGTCGGTTGCCGGGTTGGCGCCGTCGCCGACGAGGTGGCGGACAGCTTCGGGCGACCCGGCGATGAGCTGGGAGAACCGCGCGTTGGTCGCCGCCACGCACATCCTGTGTCGGGCGGCTCGACGACGTGGCGACGCTTTGCGGGGCGTTCGAGGTCGACCGGTTCGTCGCCGCGGGACCCGTCATCGGGGTCGTGCCGGTGTGGCCGGCCCTCCGGTGGCATGACAGGCAAGGATTTCCGTCACGGTGACCCCACCAGGGCGGTATACAACAGAGATACGGCCCCTGCGCGGCCGCGTGATGAACGCGCCCGGGGGCGGAGGAGATGTATGTCGAACGCGGAGACACCCGCCGAGAACGCTGGCGGGACTGCCGCCACATCCACCGCACGTGCGCTGGCCGAGCTTCCGGAGAAGACCCGGGTTCACCTGCTGGCCAAGTTGCTGGGCACCAGCAGCCGTGAGGTGCTGGCCACGTTGGCCCGGCTCGGGCACACCGCGCGTAGCCCGCAGTCGGGCGTCGCGAAGGACGTCGCCCTGCGGGTGGCGGAGGAACTCGGGGTGGACACGGTCCAGGAGGCGCCCGAACCCGAGGCGGAGGGCTCCGAAACCGGCTCCGGCGCGCAGGTGGTGACCGCGGGCGGTGAGCCGTCGGAGCCGGCGGCCGAAACTGTGAGCGAGCCGACACCGGCGGAACCGGTTCGGAAGCCCGCGCCGCAGGAGCGGAAGGACGAGGCGAGGACACAGCAGGAGCGACGAGCCGAGCAGCAGGTCCCCGCTGCGACGACTCCGTCCGCTCCGGCCGCTCCGTCCGTTCCGGCCACGCCGCCCGCCCTCACCCCGCCCGCGCGAGAGCCGGAGCCGGGGCCGCCGCACACACCGGTCTTCGCGGCTCCCTCCCCGCTGTTCCTGCCGCCCGACCCGGTGGCGGCCGTGACTCCGCCCAGCGCTCCGGTCCGGCAGGACACCGACGAGGCATCCGACAGCGAGACCGAGCAGGCCCAGAACCGGACCGGCGACGACGACGGGTCCGAAGGCGGTAGCCGCCGTCGGCGTCGGCGAGGCCGCCGGGGCCGGGGCCGCGGCAAGGGCGGCGAGGACGCGGGTGCCGGAGACGAGCAGGACTCGTCGGAGGACGAGGACTCCTCCGAGGCCACGGCCGCCGAGACGGAAGCCACGAAGCAGGAGGACGGTGGTTCCGCGCAGGGCCGGGACGACCAGAGCGACCAGGGCACGACCCAGGGCGAGACGGAGGCGACCACCAAACGCCGCCGTCGTCGGCGCCGCCGCAAGAGCGGGGACGGCGACCACGCCGAGACGGCCGCGGCCTCGGACGACCCGCCGAACACCGTCGTGCACGTCCGCGACGCCAAGCCGGCCGAGGAGAAGGACGGCAAGGCGGAGGACGGCGTGCGCAGCGTGCGTGGCTCCACTCGGCTGGAAGCGAAGCGTCAGCGCCGTCGTGACGGCAGGGAGGCGGGCCGCAGGCGCGCCCCGATCCTGTCGGAGTCCGAGTTCCTCGCGCGGCGCGAGTCGGTCGAGCGCACGATGGTGGTGGCCGAACGTGGCGACTCCACCCAGATCGGTGTGCTCGAGGACGGTGTGCTCGTGGAGCACTTCGTCACCTCGGCAGGCAGCGGCTCGATCGTCGGCAACGTCTACCTCGGCCGGGTGCAGAACGTGCTGCCGTCGATGGAGGCGGCGTTCATCGACATCGGCCGCGGCCGCAACGCCGTCCTGTACGCGGGCGAGGTCGACTGGGACGCCGCGGGCCTGGAGGGCAAAGCCCGCAAGATCGAGCAGGCGCTGTCCACCGGCGACCACGTACTGGTGCAGGTCACCAAGGACCCCGTCGGTCACAAGGGTGCGCGGCTGACCACGCAGATCTCCCTGCCCGGCCGGTTCCTCGTGTACGTGCCCTCGGGCGGTGCCACCGGCATCTCCCGCAAGCTGCCGGAGAACGAGCGCCGCAGGCTCAAGGACATCCTCAAGCGGATCGTCCCCGCGGACGCCGGTGTGATCATCCGTACGGCGTCGGAGGGCATCAGCGAGGACGAGCTCGCCAGGGACGTCCGCAGGCTCGAGGCCCAGTGGGAGGTCATCAAGGAGAAGGCCGACGCCGCGAACGGCAAGAAGGGCAGCGCGCCCGTCCTGCTGTACGAGGAGCCGGACCTCCTGGTGAAGGTCGTGCGCGACCTGTTCACCGAGGACTTCAGCAAGCTCGAGATCCAGGGCACCACCGCGTGGGAGACCATTCACGCCTACGTCGAACACGTCGCTCCGGACCTGGTCGACCGCGTCAAGCGCTATGTCGGCACCGGAGACGTGTTCGCCGAGTACCGCATCGACGAACAGCTCATGAAGGCGCTCGACCGCAAGGTGTGGCTGCCGTCCGGCGGGTACCTGGTGATCGACCGCACCGAGGCCATGACGGTGATCGACGTCAACACCGGCAAGTTCACCGGTTCGGGTGGCAACCTGGAGGAGACGGTCACCAGGAACAACCTGGAGTCGGCCGAGGAGATCGTGCGGCAACTCCGGTTGCGGGACATCGGCGGCATCATCGTGATCGACTTCATCGACATGGTGCTGGAGTCGAACCGCGAGCTGGTGTTGCGCAGGCTCACCGAGTGCCTCGGGCGCGACCGCACGCGGCACCAGGTCGCCGAGGTGACGTCGCTGGGGCTGGTGCAGATGACGCGCAAGCGCGTCGGCACGGGCCTGCTGGAGGCGTTCTCCACCACCTGCGAGCACTGCAAGGGCCGGGGTGTGATCGTGTCGACCGAGCCTCAGCGTGGCAACGGGCACGGCGGAGGCGGCAACCACGGTCACCACGGACATCACCAGGGTGGCCAGCACTCGTCGCGTCGCTCGCGCGGCAAGGCGAAGGCCGCGGAGCAGGAGGCGGCGAAGGCCGCCGAGCAGGCCGCGCCGACTCCCACCCCGGAGCAGCGCGAGTCGGCGGTGTCCGCCGTGCAGGCCATGGCCAACGCGTCCAAGGCCGTCGGTACGAAGGGCTCGGAAACGCCGGCGACCGACCAGGCCGCTGAGCGCCGTGACGAGGTGAAGGCCGAGCAGAAGGCCAGGCCCGAGCCCGAGGAGCAGCGCAACGGCGTCGTGCCCGCGGGTTCCGTGCCGGCAGGGCACGCCGAGCCGGAGAACGAACCCCGGACCGAGGCGAAGGACGAGGCACCGGCCGTTCCCGCCCCCGCAACGCGCGCGGCCCGACGGCCACGTCGTGCCGCGAGCCGTCCCGCAGGGCCACCGGTGCCCGCCCGGGACAACGGCTGAGACCACCTGACGCGGCGCGCCGGAGGCTCACTGCTTCCAAGCACCCCGGTGCGCCGCGTGAGTAAGGGACTCAGTACCCTGTAAGGCGGCCCGCGACCAGGCGGGTCGTCGTAGCCCCAACCCAAGTAGTCGAGTAATCAGGAGACTTCCGTGTCGGCGTATGCAGTCGTCAAGACCGGCGGCAAGCAGTACAAGGTCGCCGTCGGCGATGTCGTCGAGGTCGAGAAGCTCGACGGCGAGCCGGGCACCGAGCACACCCTTCCCGCCGTGATGGTGGTCGACGACGGCAAGGTCACGACGGACGCCGACACGCTGGCGAAGGTCTCGGTGACGGGCAAGATCGTCGAGCAGACCAAGGGCCCGAAGATCCGCATCCACAAGTTCAAGAACAAGACCGGCTACCACAAGCGCCAGGGTCACCGGCAGCAGCTGACCCGCCTTGAGGTCACCGGCATCAACAAGTGAGGAACCTGACCAGCCATGGCACACAAGAAGGGCGCGTCCAGCTCTCGTAACGGCCGTGACTCCAACCCGAAGTACCTCGGCGTCAAGCGGTTTGGCGGTCAGGTCGTGAAGGCGGGCGAGATCCTCGTCCGTCAGCGCGGTACCAAGTTCCACCCTGGCGTGAACGTCGGCCGGGGCGGCGACGACACTCTGTTCGCTCTCGCTGCGGGCTCGGTGGAGTTCGGCACGAAGCGTGGCCGCAAGACGGTCAACATCGTGCCGGTCGAGGCCTGACCGGCCCGGCCAGCACACGCTACTCGAAACGAGGGGCGGGCCCGGAACACCTCCGGCCCCGTCCCTCGTTTTGCTGTGATAGGTGTTCTCTGCCCCAGGAAGGCGGCCCAATGGCATCCCGATTCGTGGATCGCGCGGTGATTCATGTCGCCGCGGGCGACGGCGGGAACGGTTGCGCGTCGGTGCACCGTGAGAAGTTCAAGCCGCTCGGCGGCCCGGACGGCGGCAACGGGGGCCACGGCGGCGACGTGGTGCTCGTAGTCGACCCTGGCGTGCACACGCTGCTCGACTTCCACTTCCGCCCGCACGCGCGCGGTGGCAACGGCAAGCAGGGGCAGGGAAGTCACCGCAACGGAGCTGCCGGCGAGACACTGGAGCTGCGCGTTCCGGACGGCACCGTCGTCCTCGACGAGGACGGAGAGGTGCTGGCCGACCTCATCGGTGCGGGCACCCGGTTCGTGGCCGCCCAGGGCGGCCGGGGCGGGCTCGGCAACGCCGCACTCGCGTCGAGGGCCCGCAAGGCACCGGGATTCGCGCTGCTGGGTGAACCCGGCGAGGAACGCGATCTCGTCCTGGAGCTGCGGTCGGTCGCCGACGTGGGTCTGCTCGGTTTCCCCTCGGCGGGCAAGTCGTCCCTGATCTCCGTGCTGTCCGCAGCCAAACCGAAGATCGCGGACTATCCGTTCACCACGCTGGTGCCGAACCTGGGCGTGGTGACGGCGGGCGAGATGGTGTTCACGATGGCCGACGTGCCGGGGCTCATTCCCGGCGCGAGCCAGGGCAAGGGGCTCGGGCTCGACTTCCTACGCCACATCGAGCGGTGTGCGGTACTGGTGCACGTGGTGGACTGCGCCACGTACGAGCCGGGACGCGACCCCGTGTCGGATGTCGACGCGCTGGAGGACGAACTGGCCCGGTACACCCCGGCACTGGGCGGCGACCTGGCGTCGAGGCCCAGGATCGTGGTCCTCAACAAGATCGACGTTCCGGACGCCGCCGAGCTGGCCGAGCTGGTGAGGCCCGAGTTCGAAGCGCGGGGCCTGCGCGTGTTCGAGATCTCCACCGTGGCGCACAAGGGGCTGCGGGAGCTCACCTACGCCCTCGGGGAGATCGTCGAGTCCTACCGTGCCTCGCAGCCGCCGCCGACACCGACCAAGGTCGTCGTGACACCGAAGGCCGTGGACGACGGGGGCTTCACCGTGGAGCCCGACCCGGAGGAAGAGGGCGGCTTCGTGGTGCGGGGCGCCAAGCCCGAACGGTGGGTCCGGCAGACGAACTTCGCCAACGACGAGGCCGTCGGCTACCTCGCCGACCGGCTGAACCGGCTGGGGGTGGAGGAGGAGCTGACCCGGCTCGGCGCCGAGCCGGGCTGCCCCGTGACCATCGCCGGTGTCACGTTCGACTGGGAGCCCTCCACACCGGGTGTCGTCGGCACGTTGGCCGGTCGTGGCACCGATCCGCGTCTCGAAGGCTCCGGCAGGGTGAGCGCGGCCGAGCGTAAGGAGGCCCGTCGCCTGCGGCGAGAGGGTGTACCCGACGAAGACGACCCTGAAGACGACTCCGAAGGCGCCGATGAGTGAGGTACGGGACGCCATCGCCCACGCCGGGCGACTGGTGGTGAAGGTCGGCTCGTCGGCGCTCACCACCGCGGGCAGCGGACTCGACGTCGCACGGCTCGACGCGCTCGTCGACGCCATCGCCGACCGGGTGGCCCGTGGAACCCAGATCGTGCTCGTCTCCTCGGGGGCCATCGGCGCGGGGCTGGCGCCGTTGTCGATCGGCGCACGGCCGAGGGACCTGGCGACGCAGCAGGCCGCCGCGAGTGTCGGCCAGCTGGCTCTGGCCCACGCGTACGCCGAGTCGTTCGGCAGGTACTCGCTCACCGTGGGGCAGGTGTTGCTGACGGCCAACGACGTGGTGCGTCGCGCGCACTACCGCAACGCCCAGCGCACGTTCTCCCGTCTGCTGGCCCTCGGCGCGGTGCCGGTGGTGAACGAGAACGACACGGTGGCCACCGAGGAGATCCGTTTCGGTGACAACGATCGGCTCGCCGCGCTCGTCGCGCACCTGATCGGTGCCGAAGGCCTCGTTCTGCTGTCCGACGTGGACGCGCTGTACGACGGTGACCCGCGTTCCGGGAGCACCCGGAAGATCAGTGAGGTGACGTCGGAGTCCGATCTGGAGGGCTTGGCCGTCGGCCGGTCCAGCTCCGGGCTCGGGACCGGCGGCATGATGTCCAAGGTCGCTGCCGCGCGCACGGCCGCCGCGGCCGGGATCCCCGTGTTGATCGCCGCTGCGGAGCAGGCGCGTTCGGCGCTGGGGGACGCGGCGGTCGGCACGGCGTTCGCGCACGCTCCGACCCGGATGCCCGCACGCCGGTTCTGGCTCGGATACGCGGCGGGCTCGCGCGGAAGGCTGCTGCTGGACGACGGTGCCGTGGCGGCGGTGGTGCGACACCGCCGTTCGCTGCTCGCGGCGGGGATCGTCGGGATGGACGGCGATTTCCAGGCCGGCGACGTGGTGGACCTCGTGAATCCGGAGCAGACCGTGGTGGCGCGGGGTGTGGTGGCCTTCGACGTCACCGAGCTGCCGGAGCTGATCGGCCACTCCTCCCACGAACTCCCTCCGGAGCAACGTCGAGAGGTGGTCCACGCCGACGACCTGGTCCCGCTACGCCGACGTTGACCCGAGTCGTCCCGTCTCGTGTCCGCAGTCCTAGCACGGCGGGACACCACTCGCCAGGCCCTGCTCAGCGCAGCTCGGTGCCGCTGGTCTCCGGCAGCCGCCAGATCACGAGGAACGCGACCACGGCCCCGGCGGCGACGTAGCCGAAGAACACCGTCGACAGTCCGGCCGCGGACAGCGCCGTGACCAGCAACGGCGCCGTGCCGCCGAACACGGCGACGGTGAGGTTGTACCAGGCGCCGATACCCAGTCCGCGTAGTGCGGTGGGGAACAACTCGCTCATGACGGCGGGTGCGATGGACGTCATGGCGGTGTAGAGGCCGAGGCCCACACAGAACACGACGAGCAGGTTGACGAATCCCGGACGCACGAGCGAGGACAGAGGGAGTATCAGGATCGCCGTGGCCGCCGACCAGACCAGCAGTTGCGGCCTGCGGCCGACGCGGTCGGACAACGCACCCATCGGATACTGCAGCGCCACGAACAACGCCGTCGCGATGGACAGCGCCAGGAACACGTCGACGTCGTCCACGCCGCGCGTGGTCACGGCGAACGGCGTCAGTGCACTGAAGAAGGTGTAGTAGCACAGCGTGGACAGCATGGTGAAGCCGACGAGCTGTCCCACGGCCCTCGGGTGCCTGCGCAGCGTGGTCAGCAGCGGCCGGTGTACCCGGCGTGCGGCGGAGGCGTTGCTGCGGAACTGCTCGGTCTCCTCCAGCGTGCGGCGCAGCCACAGGGCGACGAGACCGAGCACGCCGCCGAGCAGGAACGGCAGCCGCCATCCCCACGACTCCAGTTGCGCCTCGGTCAGCGAGCGTGCGAGGACGAACCCGAGGACGGAGGCCAGCAGCACGGCGGTGCCGGTGGAGAGGTAGAAGAACGAGGAGTACCGGCCGCGTCGCCTCGCCGGTGCGACTTCGGCGAGGTAGGCGGAGGCGTTGGACACCTCGCCACCGAGCGAGAGCCCCTGCGCGATCCGGGCCACCAGCAACAGCAGCGGAGCCGCCCAACCGATCTGGTCGTACGTCGGGAGCAGGCCGATCATCACCGACCCACCCGCCATGAGCGTGATCGTGAAGAGCATCGCGGGTTTGCGCCCACGAAGGTCGGCGAACCGGCCGATCAGCAGCCCACCGAGTGGCCGGAAGAAGAACGCGAGCGCGTAGGTGGCGAACGTGTTGAGCTGTGCGAGTTCCCCGGGGAAGAAGGCGCTCGCGAAGTAGATGCTGAACGTCGCGTAGATGGTCCAGTCGAACCACTCCAGCGCGTTGCCCGCGCTGGCGGCGAACAACCTGCGGACGGGGAGCCGGTGCCGTCCGGTCGGCTCTCCCGTGGTCTCCACTCCAGGCCCGGCCATGTCGTTCCTCCCCGCCGTCCCAGCACCCGCCCGGCCGTGAACTGTGCCACACGAAACGGTGTCGGGAAAGGTCCTCACCACCGCGGTGGTTGCATTGCAGGGGTCGCCGGCATCCCGGTGGCATGGTGCAGCGTCTAAGGTGGGTTGTCATGTCCGCACGTCGGCTCGGGGTCATGGGCGGCACGTTCGATCCCGTCCACAACGGTCACCTCGTCGCCGCGAGCGAGGTGCAGCACCGGTTCGGGCTCGACGAGGTGATCTTCGTGCCCACCGGGCAGCCCTGGCAGAAGGCGGGCCGGGCGGTGTCGAGGGCGGAGGACCGTTACCTGATGACGGTCATCGCCACCGCGTCGAACCCGGTGTTCTCCGTCAGCCGTGTCGACATCGACCGGGGCGGCCAGACCTACACGGTCGACACCCTCCGTGACCTCCGGGAGGAGTACCCCGACGACGAACTGTTCTTCATCACCGGCGCCGACGCGCTGGAGCAGATCCTGACGTGGCGTGACGTGGACGAGCTGTTCGACCTCGCGCACTTCATCGGTGTCACCCGGCCGGGATACCAGTTGAACGACCACCACCTGCCGGAGGGCCGGGTGAGCCTCGTGGAGGTCACCGCGATGGCCATCTCGTCGACGGCGTGCCGCCAGCGCGTGCGCAACGGTGAGCCCGTGTGGTACCTCATGCCCGACGGCGTGGTGCGCTACATCAGCAAGCGGAAGCTGTACCTGCCGAGCGAGTGACGGCGAGTGCCCTCCCCGCCCACGTTGCGCGGCCGCGGAAGCAAGCCGGGCCGGAGTCCGGTGGGCACGTTGCCTGGGGCTGAACGCGCCGCTGCGGGTAGGCTTTTTCGGCATACGTTCAACTCAGTAAGGAGCACCGTGGCAGCGACGGCCGAAGCCCGAGACCTCGCGACCGCGGCCGCGCACGCGGCGGCGGACAAGAAGGCGACCGACGTGGTGCTGCTCGACGTCTCGGAGCGGCTCGTGATCACCGACGTCTTCGTGATCGCGTCCGCGCCCAACGAGCGGCAGATCGGGGCCATCGTCGACAACATCGAGGAGAAACTCCGCATCGCCGGGCACAAGCCGGTGCGCAGGGAGGGCGCCAGGGAGGGGCGCTGGGTGCTGCTCGACTACGTCGACGTCGTCGTGCACATCCAGCACACCGAGGAGCGCGCGTTCTACGGACTGGAGCGGTTGTGGAAGGACTGCCCGCGCATCGAGGTGGACGGGCTGGAGCCCGCCGACACGGACGGTGATCAGGGGGCGGACGCGTCGTGACGCTGCGGCGGCTCGTGCTGTGGCGGCACGGTGAGACCGACTACAACGCGGCCGGGCGGATGCAGGGCCAGCTCGACTCAGCGTTGACCGAGGTCGGGTGGAACCAGGCGAGGTTCGCCGCGCCCGCGCTCGCCCGGTTCGAGCCGGATCTCGTCATCGCTTCCGACCTGCGTCGTGCCACCGACACCGCCACCGTGCTGACGGAGGCGTTCGACCTGCCGCTGCGCTTGGACAAGCGGCTCCGCGAGACACACCTCGGCGAGTGGCAGGGGCTCACAGGCAGCGCCGTGGACGAGCGCGCGCCCGGCGAACGCGACCGCTGGCGCCTCGACGCCACGTGGGCGCCACCAGGCGGCGAGTCGCGGTTGGAGGTCGCCGAGCGAGCCCACGAGGTGGTCGCCGACCTGCTGCACGGAGACGACGACGTCCGGACCGTGCTGTTCGCCGCGCACGGTGGGCTGATCCTCGCGTTGACCGCGAAGTTGCTGCGACTTCCCGTGGAGTTGTGGCCCTCGCTCGGGGGGATCGCCAACTGTCACTGGGTGGAGTTGGAGCGTCAGGACGAGACCTGGAGGCTTCGCGCCTACAACGCGGGAATCACCGGTTGAGCGAGCGTTCGCCACGGCTTCTGGTGTTCGGTGACTCGCTGAGCTTCCACGGCCCGGAAGGGGGCCATCCAGCGGACGATCCGAGATTGTGGCCCAACGTCGCCGCGCACGCGCTCGGAGGAAGCGCCGATCTCGTGGCGGGAGCCGGGTGGACGGCCCGCGACGCGTGGTGGGCGATGATCGGCGACCCGAGGGTGTGGGCGGAGCTGCACCGCGCGGATGTCGTGGTGCTCGCGGTGGGAAGCATGGACACGTTGCCGTCGCCGCTGCCGACGTACCTGCGTACGGGTCTGCGGTATCTCCGGCCCGACCCGTTGCGGCGCGTCGCACGCCGGGCGTACCTGGCGGCGCAGCCCGTGTTGTCGGTCGCGTTGCGGGGGCGGCCGTCGGTCCTGCCCACGCGGTTGACGGTGCGCTACCTCGACACGGCGGTGTCGGCCCTGCGGGTGCTCAGGCCGTCGCTTCCCGTGGTGGGCTGGCTGCCGTCGGTACACCGGGCGGCCTCGTACGGCTACGTGCAGACTGCCCGGCCTCGCACCACCGCCGCCATCGCGAGCTGGGCGGCGCGGGCGGACGTCCCGGTGTTGGACGTGCCCGCCGTCGTCGCCCCCCACGTCCTCGGTGGTCACGGCAACCCCGACGGGATGCACTGGGGTTGGGAGGGGCACGCTGCGATCGGAGCTGCGATGGCCGAGCTGATCCGTCCGCTCGTCACCCGGGTGGGTAGCGCCGCTCCGGACGCCGAGCGGCTCGGCCACGTAGGCTGACCGCGTGCCGGTCGCGGTTGTCACGGATTCCACAGCTCACCTGCCCGAGGGCTTCGCCGAGCGGAACGGCATCAGCGTCGTTCCGCTGCACGTGCTCGTCGACGGCGTGTCCTCCCTCGACGGCGCCGAGTTCGGTCCGGCGGCGTTGGCCGGTGCGCTGGAACAGCGGAAGATCGTCACCACCTCGCGTCCCACGCCCGCCGCTTTCGCGGCGGCCTTCCGGGCGGCGTTGGACGGCGGTGCCGACGCGATCGTGTCGATCCACCTGTCCAAGAAGTTGTCCGGTACCTGGGAGGCCGCCGTGCTGGCGGCTCAGGAGGTGGGACCGGACCTGGTACGCGTGGTCGACTCACGCACCATCGCGATGGGGCTGGGGTTCGCCGCCCTCGAAGCCGCGGAGACCGCGCGGCGCGGCGCGTGCGTGGAGGAGGTCGAGGCTGCGGCCGTGGCTGCCGCCGAGGCTTCGGAGACGTTCTTCGCGGTGGAGACCCTGGAGTATCTCCGGAGGGGCGGGCGTATCGGCCACGCCGCGGCGCTGCTCGGCACGGCGCTCGCTGTGAAGCCGGTGCTGCACATGGCGGAGGGTGAGATCCGTCCATTGGAAAAGGTCCGCACGATGCAGCGCGCGCTGAACCGGTTGGTGGACCTCGTCGCCGAGGCCGCGGGCGACGACGAGGTGTCGATTGCCGTGCATCACCTGGCTGCTCCCGACCGGGCGGCCCAGCTCGCCACGCGGATCGACGAGCGCGTGCCGGGTTCGGCGGGTTGCGTGGTGTCCGAACTGGGAGCGGTGGTCGGTGCGCACACCGGTCCGGGCGTGGTCGGGGTCGTGGTGCGCCGACGTACCGGAATGGCGTGAGCGTCACGCCGCGGTAAGCGACCGGTACCTGTCGCGCCGGAGTTGTCCACAGTCTCGGGGTTGTCCACAGGTGCCGTGACGTCCTCTCGCGACGGTGGGACGCGTCACCGTAGCGTCGAATGCGTGTTCGAGACCACAGCAGACTCTGTTCTCACACGGAACCGCCGTGCGACGCAGCACGAGGCGAACGTTCCGCCGAGCAGCCCACCGGACGACGACGGCGAAAGCCGGGACACGGGCGCGCCGCCCCGTGTTCGGTTGGCCCAGCTGGCCGCCGAGGCGGAAGGACGTGCGGGACGTGCCGGGCCTGAGGAGCAGGCATCACCGCGCCATGGCGCACCGTCCCGCGACACGACGGTCGCCAGACTCGTGGAGCGGTGGTGTCCCGGCGGACGGCGTGCGGCGGCCGGGCATCGCAGACGGAGCACGATCGCCGCCGCAGTGGTCGGCGCCATAGGGATCGGTGTCGTGGCGGCGATGGTTCTCGGCAGTAGGCCCGAACCGGAGCGAGCGCCTCCACTGCCCACCGTTCGGCAGGTGTCGGCGGTGTCGCACTCGGCTCCCACCGGCTCGGCAACCTCCACGAGTGCGGCGCCGACGTCTCTCGTGGTCAGTGTCGTCGGCACGGTCGCCGACCCCGGCCTGATCACCGTGGAACCGGGGGCCAGGGTGGCCGACGTCATCGAACTCGCCGGTGGGGCGAAGCGGGACGCCGATCTGCTGACGGTGAACCTGGCGCGCCGGGTGTCGGACGGCGAACAGATCTACGTCGGAGTGACACCGCCCCCAGGAGCGAGTTCCGGCCCCACGGGCTCAGGTGGAGCATCGGAGTCCACTGAGGACAGAGTGAAGATCGATCTGAACTCGGCGGACCAGGGACTGTTGGAGACCTTGCCGGGTGTGGGGGAGGTGACGGCGGAGCGGATTCTCGAATGGCGCGAGCAGCACGGCCGGTTCACGTCGGTCGAGCAGCTGCGGGAAGTCGACGGCATCGGCGCCAAACGGTTCGCGCGCCTGCGCGATCGGGTGATGGTCGGGTGACGGAGAACGGAAGTGGTTCTTCGAGCCACGGGTCCCATGACGCGCATGGACGCGGGAAGACACGATTGGCGGCTGGTCCCGGCTGCCGTGACGGTGTGGGCGGGCACGGCCCTCGGCCTGCTGTGGGGCTGGTGGGCGGGACTGGTGTACGGCCTCACCGGGGGTGCCTGCGCGGTGGTGCTGTGGAGATGGGCCTCGCGTGGCGGGCGCGACCGCCGCCGATGGAGACCCGCTGCCGGTGCACTGCTGGTGTGTGGACTGCTCACGGTGTGGCCGACCACGGCACGCCTGCACACCGCGGAGCACGACCCGCTGAGGGAACAGGCACGGCGAGGCGAGGAGGTGACGCTGACGGTTGTGGTCGCGCAACGGCCACGACCCGTGCACACGAGCGGGTACGGGTCGCGGCCGGGCGGGAGCAGGTCGGTGCTTGTTCCCGTCGACGTTGTGTCCACGGTGTCCGGCGGTGAGGACGTCGGTTCCGAGGGCCGAGTGCTGCTCCTGGGCACCGCGGAATCCTGGGACGGCGTGCTTGCCGGGCAGCGGGTGACGGTGCGTGCGGAGCTGGCGCCCGCTCGTCCGCACGAGATGACGGTCGCGGTCGGGTACGTGCGTGGCCCGCCTGACTTGGAAGAGGAACCACCGTGGTGGCAACGAGCCACCGAGGCGCTGCGGGAGGAGTTCCGGCTCGTCTCCGGCGTGCTGGGGGAGGAGCCGGCGGGTCTGCTGCCGGGTCTGGTCGTCGGTGACACGAGCGCGCTGTCGAGCCGTGTCGAGCAGGAGTTCCTCGAAGCGGGGATGTCGCATCTGACCGCGGTTTCTGGTTCCAACGTGGCCATTGTGTGCGGAGCGGTGCTGCTGCTGGCTCGGGTGCTGCGGTGTGGGCCGCGCACTTCGGCGGCGCTCGCCGCGGTCGCCCTGGCCGGCTTCGTCGCCCTCGTGGGCTACGAGCCGAGTGTCCTGCGTGCTGGTGTGATGGGTGCGGTGGGACTGCTCGCCCTGGTACTGGGCCGCCGGGGCTCGGCTCTGCCCGCGTTGGCCGCGGCGGTGTGCGTACTTGGGCTCCACGACCCCGAAATGGCCGTGAGCATGGGATTCGTGCTGTCGGTGGTGGCGACGGCGGGGCTGGTGCTACTGGCGCCGCGATGGTCTCGGGCGTTGTCCCGGCGTGGCCTGCCGAGGGGGACGGCCGAGGCGTTGGTGGTGCCGACGGTGGCGTTCCTGGTGACCGCGCCGGTCATCGCCGGGATGGCGGGCGAGGTGAGCCTGGTGTCCGTCGTCGCGAACCTGCTGGCGGCTCCGGTGGTGGCTCCGGTGACCGTGCTGGGGGTCGTGGCCGCGGTTCTCGCACCGTGGTGGCCCGGTGCGGCCGAGATCGTCGTGCACATCGTCGGCCCGGGGGTGCAGTGGCTGATCCTCGTCGCGCGACATGCGGCGGCGATACCCGGCGCGGTGCTGCACTGGCCGTCGGGGTGGTGGGGTGCGGTACTCGCCGCACTCGTCGTGGCTGTGGTCGTGTGCGGCATGCGGTATCGCCGAACACGGTCGCTGTTCGCGCTCCTCGCGGTCGTAGTGCTCGTGCTCGCCGTACCCACGCGAGTGTTGGCGCCCGGCTGGCCACCCGACGACTGGGTGCTCGTCGCGTGCGATGTGGGCCAGGGCGACGGTCTCGTGCTGGCCACGGGAGAGCGAGGGCGGGCGGTGGTCGTGGACACCGGCCCCGACCCGCTGCTGCTCGACCGCTGTCTCGAACGACTCGACGTCGAACGCGTGCCGTTGGTGGTGCTGACCCACCTGCACGCCGACCACGTGGGTGGGCTCGCCTCGGTGTTCGACGGACGGGCCGTGGGGGCGGTGGCCGTGGGACCGGGACGTAGCCCGGGCTGGGCGTGGGACGACGTGCTCGGGGCGGCCACCGCGCGCGGTGTACCGGTGGTGGAACTGGGGGCAGGCGATCGACTCACGTGGCCCGAACTCCGGCTCGACGTGCTGGCGCCGACCGCGCCCGTCACCGCACCGGCCGAGGACGCCGACGGCACCACGGTCAACAACAGCTCGGTGGTGCTGCGCGCCACCACCCCGGCGGGCCGCATCCTGCTGACCGGGGACGTGGAACTCTCCGCGCAGGCGGACCTCCTCGCGGGTGAGGACCTCCGCGCGGAGATCCTCAAGGTCCCGCATCACGGCAGCCGGTACACGCTCCCGGGCTTCCTCACGGCGGTGTCGCCACGGATCGCGGTCACCAGCGTGGGGGCGGACAACTCCTACGGCCATCCCAGCCCGGTGACGCTGAAGGTGCTCGCCGGAGTGGGGTCGCTGGTGACCAGGACCGACACCGGAGGCGACACGGCCGTCGTGGTGGACGAGGGTGAACCCGCCGTGGTGACGCGGGGTGCGGCGCCGCGTCGGCGGCCGGGCCGAACCGGAGGACTCAGCCGTCGAGTGCGGTCTGCACGGCCTCCACCGACGGCGGCACGGTGGCCTTGGGGCCGACGCGGTCGCCGAGTGCGTCGAGGGTCTTCAGCCCGTCACCGGTGATCAGCAGTACCGTCTCGGCGTCCGGGTCGAGCTTGCCCGCCTCGAGGAGCTTCTTCGCCGTCGCCACGGTGACACCCCCGGCGGTCTCGGTGAAGATCCCCTCGGTGCGGGCCAGCAGCCGAATGCCCTCGACCACTTCGTCGTCGCTGACGTCGGAGATGGCTCCGCCCGTGCGGCGCACGGTGTCGAGGACGTACGGACCGTCGGCTGGATTGCCGATCGCCAGCGAGCGGGCGATGGTGTCCGGTCGCACCGGCCGCACCACGTCGTGCCCGTCACGGAACGCGGCCGACACCGGTGAGCACCCGGTGGCCTGTGCGCCGAACACGCGATACGAAGCGGCGTCCACCAGCCCGAGCTCGCCGAGTTCCCGGAAACCTTTGTCCACCTTGGTCAGTTGCGAGCCCGACGCGATCGGAACGACGATCTGTTCCGGGAGCCGCCAGCCGAGCTGTTCGGCGACTTCGAAGGCGAGCGTCTTGGACCCCTCGGAGTAGTAGGGCCGCACGTTGACGTTGACGAACGCCCAGCTCTCGTGCTCGGCGGCGAGTTCGGTGGCCAGCCGGTTGACGTCGTCGTAGTTGCCGTCCACCGCGATCAGCGCGCCGTCGTACACGGCGGTCGTGAGTACCTTCGCCCGCTCCAGCGACGAGGGAATCAGCACGACCGACCGCCAGCCCGCTCTGGCAGCGGCGGCGGCGACGGCGTTGGCGAGATTGCCGGTGGAGGGGCAGGCAAGGGTGTCGAAGCCGAACTCACGAGCGGCAGCCAGAGCCACGGCCACCACACGGTCCTTGAACGAGTGCGTCGGGTTGCCGGTGTCGTCCTTCACCCACAGTCGCCGCACACCGAGTTCCTTCGCGAGCCGGTCCGCTCGCACCAGCCGGGTACAGCCGGGCTCGGTGTTCGGGATCTCCTCGACGTTCGACGGAACGGGGAGCAGCTTCTTGTAGCGCCAGATGTTGCGCGGTCCGGATTCGATGTCCTCCCGGCGCACGCGCCCGAAGTCGTAGGCGACCTCCAGCGGCGAGAAGTCGTGCGGGGAGACGAACTCCGGAGCCAGCGGCTGGCGGTGGCCCTCCTCCTTCGACACGAGTTCCACGGCGGGGCCCAGGTCGACGGCACGGCGGGAGGGCGTGGATACAACTGCGGTCATCGCGAGGTCCTTCCTCATCTTTCCCGCTGACGCGGGACGGAATTGGCACCGATGTCGTCAGCTACCTCGCGTGATCCGAGATGACAGGCTGACGCCGGTTGCCGGGGCTTCAACGGGCCGGTCCCTCTGCCCCTCTGGATGAGCTGTTCGGTTGTGGTTCGCCGTCGGTGTGTCGCGGCGACGAGAGGTAGCGTACGGCATGGGCCGCGCCGCGTGCCACGTGCGCCGCGGGCGAGGTCATTCGTGGCAGGATCGAACCGTGAGTCGTCCAGCCACCACGCCACCGCCCCTGCACCTGGTACTCGGTGAGGAAGAACTGCTCGTCGAAAGGGCTGTGCGCGAAGCGCTCGACACCGCGCGCCTGGCCGACCCGAGGGCCGACGCGGTCCGCGTGCGCGTGAGCGAACTCACGCCTTCGTACTTCGCGGAACTGGTGAGCCCGTCACTGTTCAGCGAGGGACGCGTCGTCGTGCTCGACGCCGCCCAGGACATCGGTCAGGAGAACGCCGACGCCGTGTTGTCGTACATCGCCGACCCGGCGGACGGCGTCGTGCTGGTCGTCGTGCACAGCGGCGGTGGACGCAGCAAGGCCGCGAAGTCGCTGCCCGCGGCGTTGCGCAAGGCAGGCGCCGCCGTCACGGAATGTCCGAAGATCACCAAGCCCGCCGAGCGTGAGTCGTTCGTTCGTAACGAGGTCCGCAGGGCGGGAGGCCGCATCGACGCCGCCGGCGTGGTGGCCCTGGTCGACGCCGTGGGCACGGATCTGCGCGAGCTGGCGTCGGCGGCGACGCAGCTGGTGGCGGACTCGGGCGGGTCGGTCGACGAGGAGGCGGTGCGGCGCTACCACCGGGGTCGCGCGGAGGTGACGGGGTTCCAGGTCGCCGAGAAGGCGGTGGCCGGTGACCGTGCGGCAGCGTTGGAATCGCTGCGCTGGGCCCAGCAGATCGGGGTCGCCCACGTGTTGCTGGCGGACGCTCTCGCCGACGCGGTGCGCACCATAGCCAGGGTGTCCGCGGCCGGGAGGGGAAACCCGAACCAGATGGCGGGTGAGCTCGGCATGCCGCCGTGGAAGATCCGCAAGGCGCAGGGCCAGTCGAAGGGTTGGAGTGCCGCGGGGCTCGCTGCGGCCATGCGCGTGGCCGCGCGGGTGAACGCCGAGGTCAAGGGTGCCGCGGCCGATCCGGCGTACGCCCTCGAACGCGCCGTTCTCGACATCGTTGCAGCCCGCAGGCAGCGCTGACCACCTGGAGGCGGTCATGACGAGAACCCCCGGGCGGAAGTCCGCGCCGGGGGTTCTCGAAGCTCACCGATCTCAGAGCTGGTTGACGCGCAGCGCCATCGCCGACTTCTTGTTGGCGGCCTGGTTCTTGTGGAGGACGCCCTTGGTCACGGCCTTGTCGAGCTTGCGCGCGGCCTCGCGCTGCAGCTCCACGGCCTTCGCCTTGTCACCGGCCTCGGCGGCCTCGCGGAACCTGCGGATCGCGGTCTTCACCGACGACCTGACCGACTGGTTGCGCAGACGGCGCTTCTCGTTGGTCTTGATGCGCTTCATCTGGGACTTGATGTTGGCCATGCGGGCGCTCCTTCGTCTCGGTTGTCGTTGCCGCGCTGATACGGCCCCGGGCGGCAGGGCCCGGGTTTCCTCCCCTGCGGAATGCCGCACGGCAACAGCTCAACAGCTTAGCAACGCCGGCGGCGCGAGATGCCGCACCCCGAGCGGCGGGCCGTGAGACCGTGGGGGCATGGACGTGCTGAGCAGCCGAATCCTGCTGAACCCGAAGGACCCCGCCGTGACGACGGCGTTCTACCGCGACACCCTCGGGCTGGCGATCTACCGGGAGTTCCCGGGTGGCACGGTGTTCTTCCTCGGTGGTGGATTCCTGGAGATCGTCGGCCGGGGTGAAGCCGGCCGCACCGAGGACGTCGCGCTGTGGCTCCAGGTCCGAGACCTGGCGACGACGGTGGCCGAGCTGCGGGCCAGGGGAGTCACCCTCGACCGGGAGCCGCGCCGTGAGCCGTGGGGCCTCGACGAGGCCTGGCTGTCCGATCCCGACAGCACGCGGATCGTGCTGGTGGAGATCCCGCCGGACCATCCCCTGCGGGTCGACGTGCGCACACCGTGAGTCCCAGAGCCTGTTCCCGGACCCTTCTCCGTCGTGAGCGGTGCGCGGCAGGTAGCTGAGGGTTCGCAGAACAGGCTCAACGCCAGGCCCGTAGTTGCACGGCGCGACCCGCGAGTGGGCTCGGAGGCTGCCACGCCCATGTCTGCACGTCGGTGAAGCCGGCGGCCTTTACCTCCGCCGCGAGCTCGTGGCGGGTGACGGGCAGCCACTTCTCGTGTGCCGAGAGCACCATTCGCCCGCCGGGGCGAAGCACGCGGTGCAGCTCGGTGAACGCGGCGGCGCGATCCTCCCACAGCTGCACGTTGTTGACACTCACGACGACATCGACGGACGCGGGATCGACGCCGGTCCGGGCCGCGGTCGCGTGCCGCAGCACCACGGTGCCCGCCTCGACCGCGTCGGCGCAGCGCCGGGCGCACAACTCCAGCATCTCGTGCGAGGGGTCGACGCCGATCACCGTGCGTGCCCGCTCGGCGGCCGCCGCGAGTCCCACTCCCGGCCCCGGCCCGACGACGAGCACGGTCTCCTCCGTCGTGGGTCTGGCGACCGACACGATGTGGTGTTCGGTCGCGGCGTTGCCACGGGCCATCACCATCCCGCCGAGTCTGCCGAGCGGTCCCCGCGGGTGGCCGAACGCGCGGTCGAGTACCTGTCCGAGAGAGCTCATCCTTCGAGGTCAACACGAAACCGTCCCGTGCGCATCGGGGATCACCCCGGAATCCCGGCGCGGCGTGGCATGGGAACATGGAGCTCACCAGCCACGAATGACCCCCGAGGTACGAGTGACACAGCCACGCCCGTCAGCCGACGCCACGTTCACACCGCCGGAGTTCATCCGCAACTTCTGCATCATCGCCCACATCGACCACGGCAAGTCCACCCTGGCCGACCGCATGCTGCAGCTCACCGGTGTGGTCGAGGAACGGACGATGCGCGACCAGTACCTCGACCGCATGGACATCGAGCGGGAGCGGGGCATCACGATCAAGGCGCAGAACGTGCGCCTGCCGTGGCGCCACGAGGGCCAGGACCACGTGCTGCACCTGATCGACACGCCGGGACACGTCGACTTCACCTACGAGGTCTCGCGGGCTCTCGAGGCGTGTGAGGGTGCCATCCTGCTGGTGGACGCGGCGCAGGGCATCGAAGCGCAGACGCTGGCGAACCTGTATCTCGCCCTGGACAAGGACCTCCACATCATCCCGGTCCTCAACAAGATCGACCTCCCCGCCGCGGAGCCGGACAAGTACGCGGCCGAGCTCGCGGGCATCATCGGGTGCGAACCCGAGGACGTCTTGCGCGTGTCGGCGAAGACGGGCGAAGGCGTGCGGGAGTTGCTGGACCAGGTCGTCGCCCAGGTCCCGCCCCCTGAGGGCGACCCTGACGCGCCCCCGAGGGCGTTGATCTTCGACTCCGTGTACGACACCTACCGGGGTGTGGTCACCTACATCAGGGTCGTGGACGGCAGGATCACGCCGCGGGAGCGCATCAAGATGATGTCCACCGGCGCCACCCACGAGCTGCTGGAGGTCGGCATCATCTCGCCGGAGCCCAAGGCGTGTGCGGGACTCGGGGTCGGGGAGGTCGGCTATCTCATCACCGGTGTCAAGGACGTCCGCCAGTCGAAGGTCGGCGACACCGTGACGTCGGAGCGCAAGGGGGCCAGCGAGCCGCTGGCCGGATATCGCGAGCCCGTGCCGATGGTGTTCTCCGGCCTGTACCCGGTGGACGGTTCCGACTACCCGGACCTGCGCGAGGCGCTCGACAAGTTGCAACTGAACGACGCCGCGCTGAGCTACGAGCCCGAGACGTCGGTGGCACTGGGATTCGGGTTCCGCTGCGGGTTCCTGGGACTGCTGCACCTGGAGATCACCAGGGCCAGGCTGGAACGCGAGTTCGGGCTCGACCTGATCGCCACCGCCCCCAACGTGGTGTACCAGGTGTTCATGGAGGACGGCAGCGAGCACGTCGTCACCAACCCCTCCGACTGGCCGTCGGGCGGCAAGATCGCGGAGGTCCGGGAGCCGGTCAGCAAGGTCACCGTGATCGCGCCCTCGGAGTTCATCGGCGCGATCATGGAGCTGTGCCAGGGCAAGCGCGGCCAGCTCCTGGGCATGGACTACCTGTCGGAGGACCGGGTCGAGCTGCGGTACAAGCTGCCCCTCGCCGAGATCATCTTCGACTTCTTCGACGCGCTGAAGTCGCGCACCCGCGGCTATGCGTCGCTGGACTACGAGGAGGCGGGCGACCAGGCGGCCGATCTGGTCAAGGTGGACATCCTGTTGCAGGGCGAGCCGGTGGACGCGTTCTCGGCGATCGTGCACAAGGACGCCGCCTACTCCTACGGCAACCGGATGGCCACCAGGCTGCGTGAACTGATCCCTCGGCAGCAGTTCGAGGTACCGATCCAGGCCGCCGTCGGCTCCCGCATCATCGCCCGCGAGACGATCAGGGCGATCCGCAAGGACGTTCTCGCCAAGTGTTACGGCGGTGACATCTCGCGGAAGCGCAAGCTGCTGGAGAAGCAGAAGGAAGGCAAGAAGCGGATGAAGACGGTCGGCCGCGTCGAGGTGCCGCAGGAGGCGTTCGTGGCCGCGCTGTCCAGCGGTGACGGTGACAAGGGCGACAAGGCGGACAAGGGGAAGGGCAAGGGCAAGAAGTAGCCCGGCTCTGGTCCACACCCGTGGTCCACACCTGTGGTCCACGGGTCCGCTCGGCAACCGGTGGGCGCGTCACACCGTCGGTGGGGCTCTTCGTACGCTGGTGCCATGTTCGACAGCCTGCGCGTGCCCGTGATCGCCGCGCCTATGGCCGGTGGCCCCTCCACGCCTGAGCTCGTCGCCGCGGTGGGACGAGCCGGAGCCTTCGGATACCTGGCGGGCGGGTACCTCACCGCCGCGAGCCTGGCCGAGCAGATCACCACTGTCCGGCGCCTGTCGGACGCCGCGTTCGGGGTGAACCTGTTCGTGCCGGGAATCCGCTCTACTGTGGACCTGAGCGCGTACGTCGAGCGGGTGGGTCACGAGGCGCGACGGTACGGAACCGAGGCGGGTGAACCGCGCTGGGACGACGACGGCTACTCGGCGAAGCTCGACCTGCTCGTCGAGGCTCGGGTGCCCGTGGTCTCGTTCACGTTCGGGCTGCCTTCGGGTTCGGACGTCGACCGGTTGCACGAGGTGGGCACCACCGTGGTCGTCACGGTGACGTCGCCGGAGGAGGCCCGCCAGGCGTCGGAGCTCGGTGTCGACGCGCTGTGCGTGCAGGGCTTCGAGGCGGGCGGGCATCGCAGTGTGTTCACCGACGACCCGGACGACCCCAGCGGCGGGCCGCTGTACGGGCTGCTGGCGGGGTTGCGCCTGTGCTCGGCGGTCACCGACCTGCCGCTGGTGGCCGCGGGTGGGCTCGTGCGGGGCGCCGACGTGGCGGCCGTGGTGACCGCCGGAGCCGTGGCCGCGCAACTGGGGACCGCCTTCCTACGCGCTGACGAGGCGGGGACGAACCCCACCCAGCGAGAGGCGCTCGTCGCCGGTGGCCGTCCCACCGCGGTGACACGGGCGTTCAGCGGCCGTCCGGCCAGGGGGTTGGTCAACCGCTTCCTGCGGGAGCACTCCGACCACGCGCCTGCCGCCTACCCGCAGTTGCACCGGCTCACCAAACCCGTGAGGGCCGCGTCCGGGCAGGCGGGCGACCCGGAGGCCATGTCCCTGTGGGCGGGCCAGACCTACACCCTGGCCGACGGCGGCCCCGCGGAGCGGATCGTCGACCGGCTGTGGGACGAGGCGCGGGAGGCACTGCGGCGTTCCTCACGCCGCTTCGCGTAGTGGTGTCGAGGGAAGGCCGCGACGCGGGCGGCGAGTTCGCCGCCCGCGCGGGCGCGTCGGTGTGGCGGTCCAGGTCATCCCACGACCGGACGGCCGGGAGTCACCTCGTGAAGACGATCTTGCCCGAGGTGCGGCCCTCCAACATGTCGGCGAACCCGGTGGCGGCCTCGGTCATCGGCAGTTCGGCCCCGATCCGCGGCCGGATACCGGCGAGGTCGACGTAGGAGAGCAGGTCGGCGAGCTCCTCGCGGGTGCCCATGGTGGAGCCCGTCACCCGCAGTTGGAGGAAGAACACGCGCTGCAGGTCCGCGCTGGGGTCCGGGCCGCTGGTCGAGCCCGACACCACCACGATCCCGCCGGGTTTCAGCGACTTCAGCGAGTGAGCCCACGTGGCCTTGCCCACGGTCTCGAACACGGCGTCCACCCGCTCCGGCAGGCGGGCGCCCGGTTCGAACGAGGCGTGGGCGCCGAGCTGTTCGGCCAGCGCCCGCTTCTCCTCGGTCCTGCCGGTCACCCACACGCGGAAGCCCGCGGCACGCCCGAGCTGGACGAGCGCGGTGGCGACACCGCCGGACGCGCCCTGCACCAGCATCGTCTGGCCGGGACGCAGCCCCGACTTCACGAACAACATGCGGTAGGCGGTCAGCCACGCCGTGCCCATCGTGGCGGCTTCCGAGAACGACAGTCCGGCGGGCTTGGGCAGCACGTTGCGGGCGGGCACCACCACGCTGTCGGCGAAGGTGCCCTGGTGCTTCTCCGTCAGCAGCGTGCGCTTCGGGTCCAGGGTGTCGTCGCCCCGCCACTCGGGAGCGTTGACGACGGAGTGCAGCACCACCTCGGTGCCGTCGTCGAGCACACCGGCCCCGTCGCAACCGAGGATCATCGGGAACTGGTCCGGCTTGATTCCGACCCCTCGCAGGGTCCAGATGTCGTGCATGTTCAGGCTGGCAGCACGCACCGACACCCGCACCCAGCCCTCGGGTACCTCGGGGTCGGGCCGGTCGCCCACGACGAGCGAGGCCAGCGGATCGTCGGCGTTGGGTTCCTTGGCGTAGACGGCGAACATGGCGCCAACCTACCTGGCGTACGCTCGGTGACGTGTTCGACGGAGTGGCCCGCTGGTGGGACGGCTTCGAGCTGTGGCTCGCGCAGCAGTGGTTCCCCATTCAATTCGTGCTGGTGATCGCCGTCCTACTTCCGCTGTGCGCCGTAGCGGCGTGGGTGGTTCACCGCGGAGTGGACGGCGTGGCCGACAGGCTCGCCGCACTGCGCCGAGCCGGGGCCCCAGCCGACGACACGGAGCGTGGTGAGGGGCGCGGGAGGTCCGATGCTGTCTCGTAGGCGCATCCGCATCGCGCTCGTGGCGCTGATCGTGCTGGCGATCGTGGGGTGGTTCGCACAACAGGCTTTCGGGGTTGGAAATCCGGGCCCCCATGGGGGTAGCCTGCCGGGCGCGGAACCGGTTTCCGGGGGCGTGTCGACGTGCGACGTCCTCGCGGTGCCGCAACGGGACGATTCGAGCTTCGGAACCAGGGAGACGTTGGTGGTTCACACATCAGCCGGTATCCGCGGGGCGGACGCTCCGCAACGCGTCACGGTGGAAACGCAGTGACGACCGTCAGGCCCAAGCTGGACTCGAAGACGCTCGCCGACCAGGCGCGCGCCCGTGGCGCGTACCCGCACGTGGTGGACACGGCGGCGTACCCGGACCGCGGCGGCACGCTGGACGCCATCGCGTCGGCGTTGTCGCTGCCGGAGCACTTCGGCCGCAACCTCGACACGATGTACGACGGGCTGACCGACCTGTCGTGGCTTCCGCCGGGCGAGCACGTGCTGATCTGGCGGGCCGCCGACGTGCTCAAGCGCGCCGACCCCCGGTCGTATCTCGCGGTGCACGGCGTGCTCTCCGACGCCCAGCGTGCGCTCACCCCGCGTCAGGGACGGCGGGACGGGCGCAGCCTCACCGTGGTGCTCGCCGACTGAGCGGCCCGGGTCCACGGCGTCGCACGGCGGCGCGGACCCGGGCGAGCGGTGTCAGGGGCGCTCCGGTACCCAGTTCGGTTCGCGCTTCTCGCCGAACGCGGTGATGCCCTCCTGGCCTTCCTCGCTGGCGAAGAACCGCGCGGACAGCGCCTGCATCCTCTCGAACGTCTCGGGCATCGTGCGGGCCGTCTCGCCCTGCAGGAGCTCCTTCGTGGCCGCGAGGGCGGCGGGCCCGCCCAGCAGGAGCGAGTCGACGTAACGGTCGACCGCGGCGTCGAGTTCGTCGGCGGGCACGGCGGCGTTGAGCAGTCCGATCTCGGCGGCACGCCTGGCGTCGAACGTCTCGCCCGTGAGGAACAGTTCGTGGGCGGCCCTGGCGTCGAGGCGGGGGAGCACGGTCACCGAGATCACGGCGGGGACGACACCGATGCGGACCTCGGTGAACGCGAACGTGGCGGTCTCGGCCGCGACGGCGATGTCCGTGGCGGCGACCAGGCCGACCCCACCGGCGCGCGCCGGACCGGCGAGCTTGGCCACGACCGGCTTCGGGCACGTCCACAGCCGCTGAAGCAGGGCGGGGAACTCGTTGACGCCCTGCTGTCCCGCACCCGCGCCCCTGGCTTCCTTCAGGTCCATACCCGCGCAGAAAACGGGGCCGGTGTGGTCGAGCACGATCACGCGCACCGACTCGTCGTCGATGGCCCGCTCCAGACCCGAGGCGAGTTCCGATCGCAGTTGCGCGGACAGCGCGTTGCGGTTGTGCGGGGAGTCCAGGGTGATCGTGGCGACTCCCGCGGCAGTGGTGTAGTGCACCAGTTCGTCAGCCATGGTCCACACCTTGGCACATCACCCGCCCCCATCGTGTCCGCAGCCTGTGTACGCGTGTCCGCACTTCCCGCACTTGCCGCACTGCACCGCTGGACGCGCTGAACCAGACTGCAGCCATGTTCTCAGCACAGTGGCCGGTCTGGCTCGCCGTGGTGGGGTTCGTGCTCGCCGGGGCGGTCACCGTGGTGTGCAGCGTCAGGATCGTCAGCCTCGGCGACACCCTGGCTGACCGCAGTGGCAAGGGGGAGGCGTTCTTCGGGGCGGTGTTCTTCGGGCTCGTGACGTCCCTGTCCGGCATCGTGATGACCGCCGTCAGCGCGGCGGACGGCGCACCACAACTGGCCTACAGCAACGCCGTCGGCGGTATCGCGGTGCAGACGCTGGCGATCGTGGCCGCTGACGTCGCGTACCGCAGGGTGAACCTGGAACACGCCGCCGCGTCCGAGCAGAACCTCCTCTTCGGCTGCCTGTTGATCGTGCTGCTCAGTACCGCGCTGTTGGGGGCCTTCAGCCCCGATGTGACCGTGCTCGGCGTGCATCCCGTGTCACCGATCATGGTGGCTTTCTACCTCGGTGGGTTGAAGCTGGTCCAAGGGCGCTCGCGGCCGATGTGGCTGGCGGTGTCCACGCGGGAGACGCGCATCGATCGCCCCGACGAGTACGATCCGTTCGGCAGGCGGTCCACCGCCTCGCTCGTGGGGGAGTTCGTGGTCATCGCGGCTGTGGTGGTGGTCGGTGGCTGGGCGGTCGCGCGGGCCGCCGAGAGTCTCGTGGCCGCCACCGGCTTGAACGCGGGTTTCGTGGGAGCGGTGTTGATGGGCTTCGTGAACGCTTTACCCGAGACCGTGACAGCCGTCACTGCCGTGCGGCGAGGGGCGTTGACCCTCGCCGTGGCGGCCATCATCGGAGGTAACAGCCTCGACGCGTTGAACCTTGTGGTCGGTGATGTCGCCTTCCGCGCGGGCTCCCTCTACCACGCGGCCGGACCGGACCAGTTGTTCCTCACCACGGCCGCGCTGCTCATGACCGCGGTGCTGTTGGGCGGGCTGTTGCTGCGGCAGCCCCGTGGTTGGTGGCGGTTGGGCTTCGACGGGGTACTGCTGGCGGCGATCTACGCGGGTGCTGTCGTCACGTTGCTCTTCTGACCCCACGTGCGGGTCGACCGCTCCCGCGTACGGGAAGTGCGGACACGCGTGCGCAGGCTGCGGACACGGTGTCAGGCCGAGCGGCGCGCCGCCCGCGGCGCCGCGAGGGCGTCGGCGTAGCGGCGCAGCACGACGTCGGCCACTCGGACGTCGGCGCCGAGCGGGGCGGCGATCAGCACATCCCGGTCGACCTGCTCCGCCAGCCGGGCCACACGGTCAGGCAGCAGGCCCGGCGCGAGGAACCACGACGCGACGGCGAACCGCCGCGCACCGCGGGCACGCAGCGCGACCAGCGCCGACGGCACGTCGGGCTGGGTCGCGCTCGCGAACGCCGGAGCCACCGGACAGCCGTGCCGTCCCTGCCATTCCCGCGCGAGGCCTTCGACGACCGCGTTCGCCGGGGCGTGCGACGACCCCACGGCCGCGAGCACGAGGCCCAGCCCGGGGTCGTCCAGGTCCGCGCCCGCCTCGATGAGGCGGTCCAGCGCCACCGCCCGCAGGGCCGGGTCGGCGCCGAGGACGTCGGCCACCGTGACGCGCAGGTGGGGTAACCGGGTGGTCACGTCGGCGACGATCGCGGGCAGGTCGACGCGGGCGTGGTAGGCGCTGCCCAGCAGCAGGGGCACCGCGACGACGTGCCGGTGCCCGTCACCGTGCAGGCGGGCGAGCACGTCGCCCGTCCACGGTCGCGACAGGTCGAGGAACGACTCCCGGACGTCCAGTTCCGGGGCCCTCCCGCGCAACACACCGACGAGGTCGCGCACGGTGGCCGCGGAGCGTGGGTCACGGCTGCCGTGCGCCACCACCAGCAGCGCGGGACGTCGGCTCACCGGTTCACGCGCCTGTGTTCAGCGCGGCGAAGCGCTCTCCGACGAGTCCCGCGGCCAGTGTGTCGCCGCTGGCCGGGTCGATCACCAGGAACGCGCCCGTCCGGGGGCTGTCGGCGTAGTCGTCCACGGGGATCGGTTCGGACGACCGCAGTGTCACGGCCCCGATCTCGTTGAGCTCCAGCGACTCGGGGGCGGGCACGGTCGACAGCGTCTGCTCGTCGAACCGCGAAGTGAGTTCCTGCACCAGCGCCTGCACGGTGCGGGTGCCGTGCTTGACGAGCACCCTGGCCCCCGGCTTCAACGCCTTGGCCGACAACCAGCACAGCGTGGCGCCGAACTCGTCGGTCACGGTCGGTGGCGCCGAGGCCGACGCGATCAGGTCGCCGCGCGCGATGTCGATGTCGTCGGAGAGCAGCACCGTCACGGACGTGCCCGCACCGGCCTCGTCGAGCGGGCCGCCCGGGGTGTCGATGCGCTCGACGGTGCTGCGCAGCCCCGCGGGCAGCACCACGACCTCGTCACCGGGCCGCACGGTGCCCGCCGCGATCTGTCCGGCGTACCCACGGTAGTCGGGGTGCTCCGCGGTGCGCGGCCGGATCACGTACTGCACCGGGAAGCGGAACGCGGCCTCGTGCGGGTCCGGCGCCACCGGCACGGTCTCCAGGTGCTCCAGCAGCGTGGGGCCCTGGTACCACGGCGTGTTCTCCGAACGGGTGGCCACGTTGTCGCCGTGCAACGCCGACACCGGGACGGCCAGTACGGAGCCCTCGGCGTACCCGAGCGAGGTGGCGTGCGCGGTGAACTCCTTGGCGATGACGGAGAACGCCGAGGAGTCGTAGCCGATCAGATCGACCTTGTTCACGGCAAGTACCAGGCGCGGAACGCCGAGCAGGGCGAGCACGGCCGCGTGTCGCCTGGTCTGTTCCACCACACCCTTGCGCGCGTCCACGAGCAGCACGGCGAGCTGCGCCGTCGAGGCGCCCGTGACGGTGTTGCGCGTGTACTGCACGTGTCCCGGCGTGTCCGCGAGCACGAAACTGCGCTTCGGGGTCGCGAAGTACCGGTAAGCCACGTCGATCGTGATGCCCTGCTCGCGCTCGGACCGCAGCCCGTCGACCAGCAGGGACAGGTCGGGCGTGGAGAGGCCCTTGTCGACGCTCGCGCGCTGCACGGCGTCGAGTTGGTCGGCGAGCACCGACTTCGTGTCGTAGAGCAGGCGCCCGACGAGTGTGGACTTTCCGTCGTCCACGCTTCCGGCGGTGGCCAGCCTCAGCAGACTCGACATCTAGAAGTACCCCTCCCGCTTGCGGTCCTCCATGGCGGCTTCCGACAGCCGGTCGTCGGCCCTGGTGGCGCCGCGCTCGGTGAGCCGGCTGGCCTGGACCTCGGCGATGACCTCGTCGACGGTGGCGGCCGTGGACTCCACGGCACCGGTGCACGAGCCGTCCCCGACGGTGCGGTACCGCACCATCAGCTCCTTGACCTCCTCACCCTCGCGAGGCCCGCCCCACGGCCCCTCGGTGAGCCACATGCCGTCGCGGCGGAACACCTGGCGCTTGTGGGCGTAGTAGATCGAGGGAAGCTCGACGTTCTCCCGCTTGATGTAGTTCCACACGTCGGCCTCGGTCCAGTTGGACAACGGGAAGACGCGCACGTGCTCGCCGGGGCGGTGCCTGCCGTTGTACAGGTTCCACAGCTCCGGCCGCTGGCGGCGAGGATCCCATTGGCCGAACGCGTTGCGGAGGCTGAAGATGCGTTCCTTGGCGCGGGCGCGTTCCTCGTCGCGCCTGCCGCCGCCGAACACGGCGTCGAAGCGGTGTTCGGCGATGGTGTCGAGCAACGGCTGGGTCTGCAGCGGGTTACGCGTGCCGTCGGGGCGTTCCGCCAGCCGGCCGTCGTCGATCCAGTCCTGCACCTTCGCGACCACGAGCCGCAGGCCGTACTTGTCCACCACGTGGTCGCGGAAGGCGATGACCTCGTCGAAGTTGTGCCCGGTGTCCACGTGCAGCAGCGGGAACGGCACCGGCGCCGGCCAGAACGCCTTGATCGCGAGGTGTAGCAGCAGAGTGGAGTCCTTGCCGCCGGAGAACAGGATCACCGGGCGGTCGAACTCGCCTGCGACCTCGCGGAAGACGTGCACCGCCTCCGATTCGAGGGCGGCGAGGTTGTCCCGCGCCACGTCGGTCGCGGACTGCGCAGTCGTCATGGATTCCCTTCCCTTGGCATCGGGTCCCTCGGCGTCGAAAGGGACCCTTCCCTCGGAGTCGTGAGCGTCAGGCGTGCAGGCCGCACTCGGTCTTCGACGTGCCGGCCCAGCGCCCGCTGCGGGGATCGGCACCGGGGGCCACCTTCGTGGTGCAGGGGGCGCAACCGATCGACGGGTAGCCCTCGCCGACGAGGGGGTTCTGCAGTATGCCGCCTCGCTGGATGTAGTCGTCGAACTCGGCGTCCGTCCAGGCGGCGATGGGGTTGACCTTGACGAGCCCGTTGCGCTCGTCCCACATGACGACGGGCGTGTTCGCCCGCGTCGGCGCGTCCACGCGGCGCACGCCGGTGATCCAGCACGAGTACGACGCGAGGGTCCGCTGGAGCGGGACCACCTTGCGCAGGTGGCAGCACCGGTTCGGGTCGCGGTCGTGGAGTTTCGGCCCGTACTCGGCGTCCTGTTCGGCCACGGTCTGGTCGGGCAGCGCGTTGACGATGCGCACGTCCGGGTAGACGGTGGCGACGGCGTCGCGCGTCCCGATGGTCTCGGCGAAGTGGTAGCCGGTGTCGAGGAAGAGGACGTCGATGTCGGGCTTGACCTTCGTCGCGAGGTCGATGAGCACGGCGTCCTGCATGTTGGACGCGACGATGAGGTCGTCGCCGAACTGCTCCACCGCCCACCGCAGCGCCTCGTCGGCGGTCGCCTCCGCCAACCTCTCGGACGCCTCGGCCGCCAGCGTTTTGAGCTCGTCCCGCGAAGCCGCTGCGGTCATCGACTTACCTCCGCTATCCGCAAACCGACGAATTGCACCGCGAAGACCCGCCTGCAGGCGCCGCACAGCCAGGCCGTGCCGTCCTCCGGGCGAAGATCCTCATCGCCACAGTACGGACAGTGGAAAGGCGTGGCGCGGGTGGGCGGGGTGGACACGGACTCGCTCATGTCAGGTCCGCTTCCTCGGCCCGGGCCACCCACTGCGCGAACCGTTCACCGTCCTCGCGCTGGGCGAGGTAGTTGCGTACGACACGTTCCACGTAGTCCGTCAGCTCGGCGGCGGTGACCTTGTGCCTGCGCAGTTTACGGCCGAATCCCGCGTCGAGGCCGAGGCCGCCGCCGAGGTGCACCTGGAAGCCCTCGACCTGTCTGCCCTCGGCGTCGGTGACGATCTGTCCCTTGAGTCCGATGTCGGCGACCTGGATGCGGGCACACGAGTTGGGGCAGCCGTTGAGGTGCACGCTCACCGGGTGCTCGACACCGGACTGGACGTCGGCCAGCCGCTGTTCGAGTTCGGTCACGAGTCGCTGCGCGCGGGCCTTGGTCTCGACGATCGCGAGCTTGCAGAACTCGATACCGGTGCAGGCCATGACACCGCGCCGCCACGGCGAGGGGTCGGTGTCGAGACCGGCCTCGGCGAGTGCGGTGCGCAGGCCGTCGACCTCCGAGGCCGGCACGTCGAGCACGATCAGCTTCTGCTGCGGCGTGAGCCGCACGCGGGTGGAGCCGGCGCGTTCGGCCGCCTTGGCCGCGGCGATGAGCATCGATCCGGAGGCACGTCCGGCGACGGGGGCCGCACCGACGTAGTAGAGCCCGTCCTTCTGCCGGTGCACGCCGACGTGGTCGACCGGGTGGGCGGGTACCTCGGGGGCGGGGCCGTCGGGCAGGGGTCGCCCGAGGTACTCCCGCTCCAGCACCTCGCGGAACTTCTCGGCCCCCCAGTCCTTCACGAGGAACTTGAGCCGCGCGCGGGAGCGGAGCCTGCGGTAGCCGTAGTCCCGGAACACGCCGACCACGCCCGCCCACACGTCGGGAACCTCCTCCAGCGACACCCACGCACCGAGGCGCACGCCGAGCATGGGGTTCGTGGACAGGCCGCCGCCCACCCACAGGTCGAAGCCGGGCCCGTGGTCGGGGTGGTCGACACCGACGAACGCGACGTCGTGGATCTCGTGGGCGACGTCGGGCAGGCCGGAGACGGCGGTCTTGAACTTGCGCGGAAGGTTGGCGAACTCGGGAGCCCCGATGTAGCGGCGGCGGATCTCGTCGATCGCCGGTGTGGCGTCGAGCACCTCGCCGGCGGCGATGCCAGCCACGGGGGAGCCGAGGATCACCCGGGGACTGTCGCCGCACGCCTCGGTGGTGGACAGGCCCACGGACTCCAGCTTCGCCCAGATGGCGGGCACGTCCTCGATGCGAACCCAGTGGTACTGGACGTTCTGCCGGTCGGTGATGTCGGCCGTGTCGCGGGCGTAGGTCTGGGCCAGCTCGCCGATGAGCGCGAGCTGGTCGGTGGTCAGCGCGCCGCCGTCGATGCGCACGCGCAGCATGAAGTAGCGGTCCTCGAGCTCCTCCGGCTCCAGCGTCGCCGTCCGGCCGCCGTCGATGCCCGGTCTGCGCTGGGTGTAGAGGCCGTACCAGCGGAAACGCCCCCGCAGGTCGCCGGGGTCGATGGAGTCGAATCCCCGGTGGGCGTAGACGTTCTCGATCCGCTCCCTGACGTTGAGCGGCGGATCATCCTTTTTGGATTGTTCGTTGGCGTTGAGGGGTTCCCGGTAACCGAGTGCCCACTGGCCCTCACCGCGTGGGCGTCGGGTGCGGGTGGCACTGCCTGCGTGTGGGGCCATGTCCTGGTCCTCCGAGAGCTGGGTGTCGGATCCTGGTCGGGATGGGGCGGCGAGTCGGTGAAGGCGGCGACCGGCGCGGCGGCGCTATGGGTGCCGGGTCCTCGGGAGTGGGCCGGGCCGCTGGGTTCGGGGTCGGTCAGCGGCGGCAGAGGCTGCTGTTCACCCGCAGGTAGTCGACGTGGCGTCGCACCACGAGGAACACACCTGCTGAAGTCACGGGCTCACCGTCGCACGCGCTCCGGACGGCGTCCAGGGCGGTTCGCATCGTGGGAACCGGCCCCTACGCACGGGTTCGCGGGATGGTGTGCCCACGGTCACTCCGGCGTGGGCGGACCGCCTCGACGTCGCCGTCCTCGGGTGATATGCCGGGTGCGACACTGGGCGCGTGGGTGAGTCGACAGTTCCCTTCGTTCTTCCCCCTGCCGCGGTGGAGGGGGTGGGCAGCAGACCGTTCGGCGTGTACGTGCACGTGCCGTTCTGTGCGACGCGCTGCGGCTACTGCGACTTCAACACCTACACGGCGGGGGAGTTGGGCACGGCCGCCTCGCCCGAGTCCTGGCTCGACGGCCTCCGCCGGGAGTTGGACCTCGCCGCGGAGCTGCTCGGCACGCCTCCGCCCGCCGACACCGTGTTCGTCGGGGGCGGTACTCCGTCCCTGCTCGGCGCGGACGGGTTGGGTCACGTGCTCGGCGCCGTGCGGAGTTCGTTCGGGCTCGCCCCGGACGCCGAGGTGACCACCGAGTCGAACCCCGAGTCCACGTCGCCGGAGTTCTTCGCCGGGTTGCGCGAGGCGGGGTACACGCGTGTGTCGCTGGGGATGCAGTCGACGGCCCGGCACGTGTTGAAGGTGCTCGACCGCGTGCACACGCCCGGACGTCCCACGCGTGCGGCCGCCGAAGCGCGTGAGGCGGGGTTCGAGCACGTGAACCTCGACCTCATCTACGGCACCCCCGGGGAACGGACCGCCGACCTGCGGGCCTCCGTCGAGGCGGTGCTCGACGCGGGCGTGGACCACGTGTCGGCCTACGCGTTGATCGTCGAGGAGGGCACGGCACTGGCCCGGCGAGTCCGCAGGGGAGAGCTGCCGCCGCCTGACGACGACGTGCTCGCCGACGACTACGAGCTGATCGACTCGATGCTCACGGCCGCGGGGATGCGGTGGTACGAGGTCTCCAACTGGGCGTCCTCGCCGAAGGCCAGGTGCAGGCACAACCTCGGCTACTGGCTCGGCGGCGACTGGTGGGGTGCGGGCCCCGGAGCGCACAGCCACGTCGGCGGGGTGCGCTGGTGGAACGTCAAGCATCCGGCGCGGTACTCGTCGGTGCTCGCGCGGGGTGAACTTCCCGTGGCCGGGCAGGAGCGGCTGACCGAGGACGACCGGCGCCTGGAGCGGGTGATGCTCGAACTGCGTCTCGCGGAGGGGCTGTCGCTGGACGCCCTCGGCGCCGACGGGGTGGAGCGGGCCCACCGCGCCGTGGCCGACGGGCTGCTGGACCGGGGCGCCGCCGCCGAGGGTAAGGCGGTGCTCACCGACCGGGGACGGTTGCTCGCCGACGCCGTGGTCCGCCGTCTCGTGGCGTAGTCGACCGCAGGCTACGAGCCCGTCCCTGAACCCCGGCCAGCCGCTCGCGACGGGGGAGGGGCCGAGGACAGGCCCTACGACCGCTGGACGACGCGGATCGTCATTCCCGCCCGGGAGAGGCGGTTGAGGAGGGCGTCGCCCATCGCCACCGCCGTCGTCACCTGGCCCGCTGTGGTGGGCAGCTCGTCGAACGCCAGGCACAACGCCGACTCGGCGAGCATCTTCGCGGTCTCGTCGTAGCCGGGGTCGCCACCGGCGAACTCGGTGACGACGCGCTCGCCGCCGCCCTCGCCGACGAAGCGGACGGAGAACCACGACCGCAGGCGGCGCTGCTCGCTCGGACCTTCACCGGGCTTGCGCAGGTTGCCGAGGGCGCTGCGCGCGGGCGGGATCTGGGCGAGTATCCCGAGCACGCCGAGTCCGAGCCCGGCCGCCGCGATGGTCGGGAGCCGCTTGACGGCGGCGTAGTGGCGGTAGGTGAAGTCCGGACCGTAGCGGTCGAGCGCGGCGGCGGACCGGCCGACGATCTGCGGGTCGAGAGTCGGCAGCGGCACCAGCCAGCGACCGGTCTCCCGGTCGCGGTACAGCGGGCCGGTGGGCAGGTGGATGCCACGGTCGTGCGGGCGTTTCTCCACCGCGCGGCGGCGACGTGCGGTCTGCGCCATCTGCCTCGACCGGGAGAACGCCGTGAGCGCGGAGGCGTAGGTGCCGCCCGAGAACGCCGCCTGCGCCCGCACCTGCCCTTCCACCGTCAACGGCACCGCCTTCGGCAGGTGCTGCACGGTGAAGTACACGCCGAGGTCGTAGGGCACGGAGTCGAAGCCGCAGGCGTGTACCAGCCGGGCTCCCGTCGCACGGGCGGTCTCGTGGTGTGCGAGGTACATGCGGTCGACGAACTCGGGTTCGCCGGTGAGGTCGACGTAGTCGGTGCCGCTGCGGGCACACGCCGCCACGAGCGCCTCACCGTAGTGCAGGTAAGGGCCCACGGTGGTGATCACCACGCGGGTGGACTCGGCCAGCCTGCGCAGTGACCCGGTATCGGTGACGTCGGCCTCGAGCAGGGAAAGCTCCGCGCATGCCGCGTTGATGCGGGCGAGGCGGTCGCGGAGCCGTTCGAGCTTGGCGGAGCTGCGTCCCGCGAGCGCCCAGCGGCAGCCTTCGGGAGCGTTGCGAGCCAGATACTCCGCGGTCAGGCCACCGGTGAATCCCGTTCCCCCGAAGAGGACGAGGTCGTACTCCCGCTCGGCCATGGTGTCCCTCCGTGGTCTCGCCGTGTTCTATGCGTAACACGCCACGGGTGCGTGCGGCACCGGAGGTGACGAGAGTCAATCCGGTCGGACGTGTCCGGCGGTGAGCGGATCGATTGAAAGGCCGGGCGGCGGGGTACCTGCTCGATCATGACCGAGAACCACGACCTCGCGCCCGAGGCGGATGTCACCGAGCAGCAGCTTCCTGCCGTCGACACGGCCGACCACCCGGTCGAGACGGGAGTGCCGATGGAGGCCGATCCCGCCGACGTCGCCGAACAGGCGGCCCCGGTGCCCCATGACGAGGACGACGAGTTCCATCCGGGTACCTGAGGTGTGAGCTTCTCGCAACCGGGGTAAACGGCCCCCACTGACGCGGTTCGTACAAGCACGGAGGTGACACCACCGATGGCCGACACGTCTCGCCTGCCCACTCCGGTCGCCGAGGTCTGGGAGTGGCAGCGACACGGCAATTGCCGGAATCTCGACAGCTCCGTGTTCTTCCATCCTGACGGAGAACGCGGCTTCGCGCGCGCCGACCGGGTCGCGAGGGCCAAGGAGATCTGCCGCACGTGTCCTGTGATCGTGCAGTGCAGGCACCACGCGCTGACGGTGCAGGAGCCGTTCGGGGTCTGGGGCGGGCTTGACGAGACCGAACGTCGCGAGGCGATCGCCCGGCGCAAGAAGCTCCAGCCGACGGCCTGACGCAAGAACCCTCGTTCGCCGTCGGAAGGAGACCGAAACGGTGCGGCTGGGCTACACGTTGCTCACCGAACAGGCTGGACCACGTGCTCTCGTGGGGCACGCGGTCCGCGCCGAAGAGGTGGGTTTCGACTTCGCGGCCATGAGCGACCACTACTCACCGTGGCTCGACTCGCAGGGACACGCCCCGTACGCCTGGAGTGTGCTCGGAGCGGTCGCGCAGGCCACCGAGCGCATGGAGCTCATGACCTACGTGACCGCCCCCATCATGCGGTACCACCCCGCGGTGGTGGCGCAGAAGGCCGCCACTGTGCAACTGCTGGCCGAGGGGCGTTTTCTCCTCGGTCTGGGTGCGGGGGAAAGCCTCAACGAGCACGTCGTGGGTCGGGGATGGCCACCGGTGAACGTGCGCCACGACATGCTGGCCGAGGCGTTGCAGATCATCAACGGGTTGTTCGACGGCGGGTACACCAACTTCGCCGGTGAGCACTACCGGGTCGACTCGGCGAAACTGTGGGACCTGCCGGAGGTGCGCCCACCCGTCGGTGTCGCGGTGTCGGGTGATCAGTCGGTACGGCGGTTCGCCCCGCTGGCCGACGCGTTGATCGCCGTGCAACCGGAGGCGCGGTTGTGCTCCCTGTGGGACGAGGTGCGTACCGCGGCGAACGCCGAGGCGTCCCGCAAGATCGGTCAGATTCCGGTGTGCTGGGACACCGACCCGGATGCCGCGGCGGCCCGCGCGCACGAGCAGTTCCGGTGGTTCGCGGGCGGTTGGAAGGTCAACGCCGAGCTCCCCGGAACGCAGGCGTTCGCGGCCGCCACGCAGTTCGTGACGCCCGCCGACGTCGCGGCCTCGATCCCGTGCGGCGCCGACGTCGAGCGAGTCGTCGACGCGGCCAAGCCGTTCTTCGACGCGGGTTTCACCGACCTGGCGCTCGTCCAGATCGGTGGTGACCATCAGGAGTCGTTCCTCGACGCGGCCGAACGGGAGCTGCTGCCCGCGCTGCGCGACGCGGCCCCGCACTGAGAGGTCTCCGGGAGGCCGTGGGCTCAGAGGGGTGCCGCCGCGGCCAGCGTGCGCAACCGGGACAGCGCCCGGTGCTGGGACGTACGCACGTTGGCTGGTGACAGGCCCAGCGCTTCCCCGGTTTCACGTGCGGAAAGGCCGACGACGACCCGGAGCACGAGTATGTCGCGCTGCCGGCTCGGCAACCGGCGCAGCAGCCGGCCCAACTCGCGACCGAGTTCGGCGTTGATCGACCTCGGCTCCGGATCGTCCCTGCCGTCGTCCGAACGTTCGGGGAGGTCGGGCGTGGGACGGCTGCGCTCACGTGCGAGGAGGCGGAACGCGTCGGCCACCTTGTTCGAGGCGATCGCCCTCACGACGAACAGGAACGATCCGCCGCGGTCGTGGTAGTGCGGCAGCGCCTGCAACACGGCGACGCAGATGTCCTGTGCGACATCGTCCGCGCAGATGTAGCCGAAGTCGCGCCTGCCCAGCCTGGCGCGACAGTACTGCGTCACGACCGGGGCGATCATGCGGGTCAATGTGTGAACGGCCAGGGCGTCGCCCTCGACGGCGTCGTGGACCACGGGGTCGATCTGCGCCGCGGTCAACGCGGGGTCGGGCAGGGGCGGACCACCGGAGGCAGCACTGTCCATTGTCGGCTCCACGGGCGAACGAGAGATCGCCGTCGGTCCGGCAGCGGCGGCGCGGATGCGAACGAGACATCCGGTCGCGACGGAAAAACCGGTGCGACGGCAACCGGTGTCGTGGTCGCGACCGTGCAGCACATGCTAGGCGCTGACATGGCGGCGAACCAGGGGATGCGCCGACCGATCCACAGAGCACGCGTCGCGCGTCACCACGGCAGTGCCGTCAACGTGAGCACGGTCGCGGTCGTCACGAGGAACGCCACGGCGGCGAGGGCAGTCCTCGGCGGCGCGGTCGGGGTGGCGCGGCGGAGATCACGGTCTCGCCTCGCGCCCGCGAGCGCGAGCACCACGGCGGCGAGGGCAGTACACGCGGCGGCGGCTGTCAGCGCACTCCAGCCCGTGTGCACGGTGTGGTACAGCAGCAGCAACGACACCGCACCGGCACCGAGTGCGCTGCGTTGCCAGGCCAGTCCCGTGCGCTCGGACGGCAACCCCCGCGCGGGGTCGTCGCTCATCCCGTCACCACGAGAACGGCCGCCACCACGGTGATGACGAGCACGACGGCCGAAACGACGGGTAGCAGCGGGCTCCGGGGCAGCGGTTCACCGCGGCGCATGGCGCGCTGGATGCGCCACCAGCGTGGGTAGGCGAGGGCGGCGAGCAGTGTGGCCAGGCCGATGCACAACGCTGCGAGCAGCGTGCGCATGGTCTCGGTGGCCAGACCGGGCACCAACTGGTGCACCGCTACGCCACCGGCGACAAGACCCAGTGACGTGCGGATCCACGCGAGGAAGGTGCGTTCGTTGGCGAGGGTGAACCGGTAGTCCGGGTCGGTTTCGTCGCGGTGGTCGGTCACGTCGTCACGGTGAGCGGAGCCACGTGCCGACACGCGGAACAGGGACCGGCGGTCACTCGCCGTCGGTGACGGCCTTCACGGCGTCGTCGACGCTCGAGTACACCGGCATCTGCGCCACGAGTCCCGTGGCCTCGAGGGGACGCAGGACCACGCGCTTGGTGGCCACGACCGCCCACGTGAGCTTGTCGTGCGCGGCCTTCTCCGCCAGCTCGGCCAACACGGACAGTCCGGCCGAGCCGAGGAAACCGACACCGTCGAAATCGAGCACGAGCCCACTCGCGGCGGTCGTGCTCTGCTCCACCCACTGCCGCAACTCGGGTGCCGACAGCAGGTCCACCTCGCCGGAGACGTGCGCCACCACCACGTCTCCCGACCGTCGTTCGGCGTCGATGCGCATGCCGTGGCTGTCCAGCGACCGCGGCTCTGCGGCGGGCGTCGACTGGGAGGTCAGGATGTTCGGGTCGGTGCTACGCACTGTTGTCCCTCCGTAGCGGTTCGGACAGGGCACACCGGCGGACATCGGATCCCTCGCGATGAACGCGTGGAGATGAAGTCCTGCCGTGGTTCGCGGCTGCCACGTGTCAACCGCTCTTCCTACCGTAGGAAGCCCGCCATGCGCGCCGCAACCTTTTCCCGGTTCTACTCACACGGACTTCGCACGGCGTTTGATGTGGACGTCGAGTGGGTACGCCGGGACTTCGCGAACAAGGAGGGTGCCCATGAGTGACGGCAGCGAACCAGTGACTCCTCCACAGGACACCGGGATGCCGGACAGTGTCGAGACCGATCCGGCCGCACTGAACAGCGCCGAGGACCTGGACGAGGACCGGATGCGGCTCGATCCGCTCGAGGAGGGCATGGATCCGCCGGAACACTGGAGCGAGGCCGATCGCTACGGCATGACCCCGTTCGAGCAGCGGCAGGGCGAACCTCTGGAAGAACGCGTGCGGCAGGAGCGACCCGACGTCCAGGCGGCCGACGTTCCGGAACGTCCCGTCGCCGCGACTCCCGCCGGCGAGCTGGACGAGACGGTGGACGACGTCACGGAGGACGTCGAACCCGTACCGCCGGACGAGGATCTCGTCCATCCCGACGCGAAGGGTGTCGGGCCGGCGCAGAACGCCAACCAGGCGGACGGCCCGGTGGCCGATGCCCGCACCCCCGAGGACCCGGAGGCCGGCCGATGAGCTCGGCGGGCGCGGACGTGCGCGGGCTCACCGAACAGCTCGTGGAGATCGCCCGGCGCGACGACGTGGAAGCGCTCGCCGGACTGCTCACGCGGGTCGTCGGCCCGCACGGTGACCGCCTGTTCGAGCCCGTGCTCGCGGAACTCGTCGCCTCGGTGGTGCGGGCGTTGCGGAGGAACGCGGACGACCGGGAACCCGGGGGGACCTACACCGCCGACCTGGTGGACGCGGCCGACAACGACGTCGACATCGACGAGGTCGACCCGGCCCTTCGCGCGGTGTTGCGTGCCGTGCTCGCCCAGCTCAACGACGAGACCGACGACGCGCGGTTCCAGCTCTCGCTGGTGAGCGCGGACCCGGATCCGCTCGCCCGGCTCGACGCGTTGTGGCACGCCCTGTTGTGGGTCAGTGTGCTCGACGACACGTCCGCCGGGCGTGCCACCGACCCGGACTGACAGCGACGAACGACCAGGGCGAGGGGGTCCCGCGTGGTCCGTTACGAGGGGGCGCAGAACTACCTGCCGCGGGAGAGGGACCTGACGGCGCTGCGCGAGGCGTCGGCGGTCTGCCGGGGCTGCGACCTCTACGCCGACGCGACGCGGACGGTGTTCGGTGAGGGACCGGAACGCGCCCGGATCGTCATGGTGGGGGAGGTGCCCGGCGATCGGGAGGACCGCGAGGGCGCGCCGTTCGTCGGTCCCGCGGGCGGGTTGCTCGACCGTGCGCTCGTGGAGGCGGGTATCGACCGGAACACCGTGTACGTGACCAACGCCGTCAAGCACTTCCGTTTCACCCGCGACGAGAAGAGCGGCAGGCGCATTCACAAGAAACCGTCGCGGTCGCAGATCGTGGCGTGCAAGCCGTGGTTGCTGGCCGAACTGGACACCGTCCGGCCCGAACTGGTGGTCGCACTGGGCGCCACGGCGGCACAGTCGCTGTTCGGCCCGGACTTCCGGGTCAGCTCCCGGCGTGGGGAGTTGCTGGAACTGCCGGGGGTGGCCGATCCACCGCTCGCCGTCGCGACCGTGCACCCGTCGGCCGTGCTCCGGGCCAGGGACTCCGACCGCGAACGCGCGTACGCCGGCCTCGTCGCCGACCTCGTCACGGCGGCGGAGGCACTGTGAGTGTCAGGGCCTTCCGCCCGCGGCGTCCGGCGCGCGGGCGGCGCACCGGGCCGGATGCCCTTACGGTGGGGGTGGCAGCCGTACGCGAACGAAGGGAAACACCGACATGCTCGCCATGACCGACGCTGCCGCCGAGGCGATCAGCGTTCTGACCGCACAGGACGGTCAGGATTCCGCGGGTCTGCGGTTCGCGCTGCGGGAGGAGACGGAGGAAGGCGCACAGCTTGCGCTGTCGATCGCCCAGGCACCCGAAGCGGGTGACCAGGTCCTCGGCACGGAAAGCGGCGCCAGGGTCTTCCTCGAACCCCAGGCGGCGACGTTCCTCGACGACAAGGTCCTCGACATCCAGCAGGACGAGGAAGGTCAACTCAACTTCGCCGTGATGCCGCAGGCGGGTTGATCCGTTTGGCCGTCGGTCATCGGTGGTACGCCGCCTTTCGACGACACCGGAAGAAGGCGACCACCGATGACCCGCCAGGCCGGCGGGCGAGGGAGAGAGGCGCCATGAAGGCCGTGACCTGGCAGGGAAAGCGCAACGTTCGGGTGGACGAGGTACCCGACCCCAGGATCGAGAAGCCCACCGACGCGGTGATCAGGGTGACGTCGACGGGCATCTGTGGTTCGGACCTGCATCTGTACGAGGTGCTCGGCGCCTTCATCGACCCCGGCGACATCCTCGGTCACGAGCCGATGGGCATCGTCGAGGAGGTCGGCAGCGAGGTGGAGAACCTCAAGCCGGGCGACCGGGTGGTCGTGCCCTTCAACATCTCCTGTGGACACTGCTACTACTGTGATCAGAAGCTGTACTCGCAGTGTGAGACGACGCAGGTCACCGAACACGGCAAGGGTGCGGCGCTGTTCGGCTACACCAAGCTCTACGGGCAGGTGCCCGGCGGGCAGGCCGAGCGGTTGCGGGTGCCGTTCGCGAACTTCGGGCCGATCAAGGTGCCGGAGGGGCCGCCCGACGACCGGTTTCTCTACCTGTCCGACGTGGTGCCCACCTCCTGGCAGGCCGTGGAGTACGCGAACGTCCCGCCCGGCGGATCGGTTTTGGTTCTGGGGCTCGGGCCGATCGGGCAGATGTGCGCGCGGATCGCCCTTCATCGCGGTGCGAGCAGGGTGATCGGGGTCGATCTCGTGGACGAGCGACTCGAACTGGCCCGTAGCCACGGCATCGACACGATCGACCTGCGCCAGTACAAGCACGTGGCCGACGCGGTCCGCGACCGCACCGACGGCCGGGGCGCGGACTCGGTGGTCGACGCGGTGGGCATGGAGGCCCACGGCGCTCCGGTGACGGGACTGGCCCAGCAGCTGGCGACGCTGTTGCCGGGGCCGCTGGCGGCCAAGGCCGTCGAGAAGGTGGGGATCGACCGGCTGGCTGCGCTCTACGTGGCCATCGACGCCGTTCGCCGCGGCGGCACGATCTCACTGTCCGGTGTGTACGGTGGCATGCTCGATCCGATGCCGATGATGACGTTGTTCGACAAGCAGGTCCAGCTCCGCATGGGACAGGCGAACGTGCATGCCTGGATCGACGACGTCATGCCTTTGATCACCGGTGACGGCGACCCGCTCGGCGTCGAGGACCTCGCCACCCACCACCTTCCGCTGTCGGAGGCACCGGAGGCCTACGACATGTTCCAGAAGAAGCGCGACGGCGCCGTCAAGATCGTGCTCCAGCCCTGAACTCCCGGACGACGGCCGCCGTCGCGCCGCGTAGGAGTTCCGCCGCGCGCCGCAGGGCGTCCTCGACCGACTCGGCCTCGTCCACGAGGGCACGCCATGCCGTGATGCCCGCACCGGCGAGTTCGTTCGGAGCCAGCGCGATCCGGCCCGCGACGGCGGCCACCGGCACCCCCGCCCGGCGCGCGAGGTCGGCGACCCCGGCCGGGGCCTTTCCGGCGAGGCTCTGGGCGTCCAGAGAGCCCTCGCCGGTGATGACCAGGTCGGCTCCCCGGACGGCCTCGTCGACGCCGATGACGGTGGAGACCAGCTCGAAGCCCGACTCGACCTCGGCGCCCAGCGCGATGGCGGATCCGGCGACGCCGCCGCCCGCCCCCGCGCCGGGGGTGTCGGCCACGTCGGAGGCGCCCGCCTGGGTGAGCGCGTGCGACCAGACGCGCAGGCCGGCTTCGAGCTGTCGCACCTCCTGAACCCCCGCGCCCTTCTGAGGGCCGAACACCGCCGCCGCGCCGTGGGGGCCCAGGAGAGGATTGGTGACGTCGGTCGCCACCCTGAGTTCGACGCCGTCGAGGAGCCGCCGTACCGCGGTGAGGTCCACGGTCGCCACCGAGGCCAGCGCGCCCCCGCCCGGCTCCACGGGGTTGCCGCGCGCGTCGTGGACGACTCCGCCGAGTGCGCGCAGCATGCCGGCGCCGCCGTCGGTGCTCGCCGTGCCGCCCACCGTCAGCACCACGCCGTGGGCGCCGTGCTCGACCGCGTGCCGCACGAGTTCGCCGACGCCGCGGGTGTGGGCGCGCAGTGCCGTTCTGGGGGTGGGCTCGACGTACTCGATCCCGCAGGCGCGGGCCGACTCCACGTAGGCCCAGCCGTCGAGCACCACGTAGTGCGCGGCGACCGGCGCCGACAGTGGTCCGGGGACCTCGACGTCGACCCTGCGCCCGCCCGCGGCGAGCAGGACGTCGAGGGTTCCCTCACCGCCGTCGGCGACGGGGCAACGGTCGACGCGCGCGTCGACGACGTCGCGGACCCCGGCCGCCATGGCCTCGGCCGCCTCGACGGCGGTGAGGCTGCCCTTGAACTTGTCTGGAGCGACGACCACGCGCACGGCTAGCTCCTCACCGGGGTCGGCGGTTCCTCACCGCGCAGCACGGCGATGGCGTTGCGCGCGGCGAGCACGGCCATCGCCGTGCGGGTCTCCGTGGTGGCCGACCCCAGGTGCGGTGCGAGGGCCACGTTGTCCAGCTCCAGGAGCGTGGGATGGACCTCGGGTTCCTTCTCGAACACGTCGAGCGCCGCGCCCGCGATCGCGCCCCGCTTGAGCGCGTCGGCGAGGGCGGCCTCGTCCACCACGGGGCCGCGGGTGGTGTTGACCAAAAACGCCGTGGGTTTCATCGTGGCGAGCGCGTCGGCGTCGATCAGGTGCCGGGTCTGCGGGGTGAGCGGGCAGTGCAGTGAGACCACGTCGGAGGTACGCAGCAACTCGTCCAGCGTGACGTACCGGGCGTCGAGTTCCCTCTCGACGCCCGGGTCGGCGCGCCTGCGTCCGGTGTAGACGATGTCCATGCCGAAGGCCAGCGCCCGCCGGGCCATGGCCCTGCCGATCTGGCCGAGTCCGACGATGCCGAGTGTCTTGCCCTGCAGCCCGGTTCCGAGCATGAACCTCGGGTGGAACATCCACGGCGTGCGTGCCCGTAGCAGCCGTTCGGCCTCGCCGAGCCTGCGGGTCACCGACAGCAGCAGGCCGAAAGCGAGGTCGGCGGTCGCGTCCGTGAGGACGCCGGGGGTGTTGGTGACGACGACGTCGCGGGCGTGGAGCGCGGGAACGTCGATGTTGTCGTATCCGACGGCGACCGTGGAGACCACCTTCAACTGTGGGCCCGCCGCGTCGGCGAAGGCTCCGTCCACCTGGTCGTGCAGCGCGCTCACGACCGCGTCGGCACCCGCGACGGCGGCGTGCAGCTCCTCCGTGGGCAGCGCGCGGTCGGGTTCGGGAACCCACACCTCTCCCGTCTCGCGCAGCAGTTCCAACGCGGGCTCGGCGATCTTCCTGGTCACCACGATCCGGGGTCTCACGTCGCGGTCGTCCTCTCGCTGCTACTCGTCGGCCACAGGGTCCGGGTGCACCTTAACGGGCTCGCCCGGTCTTGACGACGCTGCTATGTTCACATTGAGAACAGTTGTGCGTAATGCGAACGAGGGTGATGACGTGGCGGAGATCGTTTCTCTGGCCGACGCCGTGGCCGAGCTGGTTCGGGACGGTGACACGGTGGCGCTGGAAGGGTTCACCCATCTCATCCCGCACGCCGCAGGCCACGAGATCATTCGGCAGGGACGGCGTGACCTGGAACTGGTGCGGATGACGCCCGACATCGTGTACGACCAGCTCATCGGCGCCGGGTGCGCGCGCAAGCTGGTCTTCTCGTGGGGTGGCAACCCGGGGGTCGGCTCGCTGCACCGCTTCCGCGACGCCGTGCAGAACGGGTGGCCGGTGCCGCTGGAGATCGAGGAGCACAGCCACGCCGGGATGGCCAACCGCTACGTCGCCGGTGCCTCCGGCCTGCCGTTCGCGGTACTGCGTGGCTACGCGGGCACCGATCTGCCGGACCACACCGGCACGATCGCCGAGATCACGTGCCCGTTCACCGGGGAGCGGCTCGCCGCCGTGCCCGCGCTCAACCCCGACGTCTCGATCATCCACGCACAGCGGGCCGACCGGAGGGGGAACGTCCAGCTGTGGGGGCTGGCCGGCGTGCAGAAGGAAGCCGTGCTCGCCGCCCGGCGCAGCCTGGTCACCGTGGAGGAGGTCGTCGACGAACTCGAACCGGTGCCCGACCAGGTCATGCTGCCGTCCTGGGTCGTCACCCGCGTCGCCGAGGTCCCCCGCGGCGCGCACCCTTCGTACGCGCAGGGCTACTACGAGCGGGACAACGACTACTACCGTCGGTGGGACGCCGTCAGCCGGGATCGCGAGGCGTTCCAGGAGTGGGTGCGGGAAACGAGGTCCGGTGCGGAGGTGAAGGCGTGAACTCCTCGAAACAGGCGGCTTCCGGGTACACCGCCGACGAGATGATGTCGATCGCGGCGGCCAGGGCGCTCACCGGCGACACCCGCTGTTTCGTCGGCATCGGACTGCCCTCCACGGCGGCCAACGTCGCGCGGCGGACCCACGCGCCCGACCTCGTGCTGATCTACGAGTCCGGGGCGCTCGGGGCCAAGCCCGGCCGGCTGCCCGCCTCCATCGGTGACGGCATCCTCGCCGAGACCGCCGACGCGGTGGTCAGCGTGCCGGAGGTGTTCAACTACTGGCTCCAGCCGGGCCGCATCGACGTCGGCTTCCTCGGCGCGGCGCAGCTCGACCGCTTCGGAAACATCAACACCACCGTGATCGGCGACGACTACGCGGCCCCCAAGGTACGGTTGCCGGGCGCGGGCGGCGCACCGGAGATCGCGGGCTCGTGCGGTGAGGTCTTCGTGGTGGTGCGCCAGAGCAGGCGCACCTTCGTCGACCGGGTCGACTTCGTCACCTCGGTCGGGCACGGCCGCGGTCCGGGGGATCGGGAGAAGCTGGGGCTCCGCGGTGCCGGACCGACGCTCGTGATCACCGACCTCGGTGTTCTGCGGCCCGACCCGGAGACCCGCGAACTCGTGCTGACCCAGGTGCATCCCGGCGTGGACGTCGAACGGGTACGGGAGGCGACGGGCTGGGACCTTCGGGTCTCGCCCGAGTTGTCGACGACGGAACCGCCGACGGACCGGGAGCTGACCGTGCTGCGCGAGTTGCAGGCGGCATCGTGACCAGGACGCAGGAGGCACACCATGACTGACGTGTTCGTACTCGACGCGGTTCGGACGCCGTTCGGGCGGTACGGCGGCGCGCTGTCCGGCGTGCGCCCCGACGACCTCGCCGCGCACGTGCTGCGGGCGCTGGGCGAACGCCAGGACCTCGACCCGGAACTCGTCGACGAGGTCGTGCTCGGTGACGCGAACGGCGCCGGGGAGGACAACCGCAACGTCGCCCGCATGGCCACCCTGCTCGCGGGCTGGCCCACGAGCGTGCCCGGCAGCACGGTGAACCGCCTGTGCGGTTCCGGCCTCGACGCCGCGATCCAGGCGAGCAGGCAGATCGCGGTCGGGGAGGCGTCGGTGGCGGTCGCGGGCGGTGTGGAGTCGATGAGCCGCGCGCCGTGGGTGCTGCCCAAGCCCGGGAAGGCGTTCCCGAACGGCAACGAGACGCTGTACTCCACCGCCCTGGGCTGGCGCATGGTCAACCCGCGGATGCCCGGGAAGTGGACGGTCTCGCTCGGGGAGAGCACCGAACTGCTCGCGCAGCGGTACGGCATCGGTCGCGAGCAGCAGGACGAGTTCGCGCTGCGCAGTCACCGCGCCGCCGCGAAGGCGTGGGAAGAGGGCTTCTACGACGACCACGTCGTGCCGGTGGAGGGCACGGAGCTGCGCCGCGACGAGGGCGTCCGGCCCGACACGTCGCCCGAGAAACTCGCGAAGCTCAAGGCGGTGTTCCGCGCCGACGGCACGGTGACGGCGGGCAACGCCTCGCCGCTGTCCGACGGTGCCTCGGCGGTGTTGCTCGCCGACCGTGCCGGAGCCGACCGGATCGGCGCGACCCCGCTGGCCAGGATCGCGGGACGCGGGGCGGCCGGCGTCGACCCCGACGTGTTCGGAATCGGGCCTGTGAGGGCGGCCGAGCTCGCGCTCAAGCGCGCGGGCATCGGCTGGGGCGACCTCACCGCGGTGGAGCTGAACGAGGCGTTCGCCGCGCAGTCGCTCGCGTGCCTGGCCGACTGGCCCGACCTCGACCCCGGCATCGTGAACGTCCACGGTGGCGCGATCGCGATCGGACACCCGCTCGGCGCGTCGGGCGGACGTATCCTCGGCACGCTGGCGCACCAGCTGCGCAGGAAGGGCGGCGGCTGGGGCCTGGCCGCCATCTGTATCGGCGTCGGTCAGGGGCTCGCCGTGGTGCTGGAGGCGTGAACGGCACGCAGGAGGGCACGCCCACGCCGACGCTCACTCTCCGAGACGGGCGGGCTCCGGAGGGGGCCCCGCCGCGATAGGTTGGACGCATGGAGTCAGGCAGCGGACGGGCCGCACACCACGTGCAGTCGCTGGAGCGTGGGCTGGCCGTGATCAAGGCGTTCGGTGCCGGGACACCGCAGCTCACGCTCAGCGACGTGGCGAAGGCGACCGGGCTGACCAGGGCCGCCGCGCGCCGGTTCCTGCTGACCCTGGCCGACCTCGGCTACGTCCGTTCGGACGGCCGGTACTTCGGGCTCACCGCCAGGGTGCTCGAACTCGGCTACGCGTTCCTGTCGAGCCTCTCCCTTCCCGAGGTGGTACAGCCGCACCTCGAACGGCTGTCGGCGGACGTGCACGAGTCGTGCTCGGTGTCGGTGCTCGACGGCACCGACATCGTCTACGTCGCCAGGGTCGCCGTCTCCCGGATCATGACCGTGAGCATCGACGTGGGCACGCGGTTCCCGGCCCACGCCACGTCGATGGGACACGTGCTGCTCGCCGGGCTCGACGAGGACGCCCTCTCCGCGTACCTGAACGAGGCTGAGTTCGACCGGCTCACCCACCGCACGATCACCTCCGCCCCGTCGTTGCGAGCCGAGCTCGACGTGGTGCGCGAACAGGGCTGGGCGCTCGTCGACCAGGAACTGGAGGAGGGGTTGCGGTCGGTGGCCGCTCCCATCCACGACAAGGACGGCAAGGTGGTGGCTGCCGTGAACATCTCGACGCACGCGAGCCGTACGAGTCCGGAGGAGGCGCGGACCCGGCTGCTCCCCCGGTTGCGGGAGACCGCCGAACGCATCGAGGCCGACCTGGCCGTCGCTCCCTCGGCGCGGGTGTCATGAGGACCGCGGGCCTGTTGCTGGCCGCCGGGGCGGGACGCCGGTTCGGCAGGCCCAAGGCACTCGTCGAGGTCGACGGCGAGGCGCTGGTGACGCGTGCCGTGCGGGTGCTGGCCGAGGGCGGCTGCGATCCCGTCGTCGTCGTGCTGGGCGCGCGGGCCGACGACGTGCGCACGTTGCTGCCCGGCCGGGTCACGACGGTGAACGTGCCGGACTGGGAGGAGGGCATGAGCGCCTCCCTGCGGGAGGGACTGCGCACGCTCGCCCACCTCGCTCCGGTGCCGGACGCGGTTCTGGTGCACCTGGTGGACCTTCCCGGCGTCGGGTCCGACGTCGTCACCCGCCTGCGGGCGATGGCCGCGCCGGAGGCCGTGGCGCGCGCCGCGTACGACGGTGTACCGGGACACCCGGTGTTGCTCGGCCGCCGGTGGTGGGCCGACATCGCCGACGTCACGCGCGGTGACGTGGGCGCGCGGGAGTGGCTGCGGGGCCGAGCCGACCTGCGGCTCGTGGAGTGCGGTGACCTGTCCGAGGGCACCGACGTCGACTCGCCGGCCGACCTGCCGGGAAGCGACGCGCCCGACCAGAGCTGAACGGAGCGGGGGCCGGAGCGCCGCCGTCGCGAGCCGAGGCCAGTAGGCTCGGCCGTGTGACAGCCGACAGCAGCGGAGCACCCGGCGCGGAGGGCACGTCGCCGGAGACACCCGACGAACTCGCCAAGATCCTCGAACGCGCGGGATACCTCGCCGACGCGGGCGTGGCCACGGCAGCGTTCCTGGCTCTGCGCATGCAGCGACCACTGTTCTGTGAGGGCGAACCGGGTACGGGCAAGACCTCGCTGGCGGTCGCACTGGCGGAGTCGCTCGACCTGCCGTTGATCCGCTTGCAGTGCCACGAGGGCATCGACGCGGGGCAGGCACTGTACGAGTGGGACTTTCCCCGGCAGCTGCTGCACCTGCGGGCGCTGGAGGCGGCCGAGGGCGGACGGCTGGACGCGGACAGCGCAGAGCAGTCCCTCTACACGGAACGGTTCCTCCTGGCGCGGCCGTTGTTGCGGGCGCTCACCTCCGCGCCGTGCGTGCTCCTCGTCGACGAGATCGACCGTGCCGACGACGAGTTCGAGGCGTTCTTGCTGCAACTGCTGGACGAGAACGCCGTCACGATTCCCGAGTACGGCCAGATACGGGCCGAGACCCCGCCGCTGGTGGTCCTCACGTCCAACCGCACCCGCGAGGTCCACGACGCGCTCAAGCGCCGCTGCCTCTACCACTGGGTGGAGCATCCCGGACTCGACCGCGAGATCGCGATCCTGCGCCGCCGGGTGCCCGGCCTCGGTGAGCGGCTCTCCCGGCAGATCGCCGAGGCGGTGCAGCGCCTGCGTGCGATGGAGCTGCTCAAACCGCCGGGCGTGGCCGAGGCGATCGACTGGGCGCAGGCGCTGACGGCTCTGGGCAGGGACGAACTCGACGCCGCCTCCGCCGCCACCACGCTCGGAGCCGTGCTGAAGTACAGCGAGGACCTGGACCGGGTCCGGGCAGCGCTCGACTCGCTCCTGGGCTGACGGGCTTTCGGCGCCGTGAGCATGGATCTTCCCTTCCCGGAGGGCGACAATGGAGACATGAACACGCGGGCTCCGCACGAGTCAGGGCTCGACCCAGGCCTCGACCCAGGGGCCGACCCACTGACCGGTCTGGTCGGTTTCGCGGCGGCGTTGCGGGAGGCCGGGGTGCGCTGCGACGCGCACCGGGTGCAGGCCTACCTCGACGCGGTGGAGCGTGTGGACGTCGCCGACCCGCGACAGCTCTACTGGGCGGGCAGGCTCGCCCTGTGTTCGGAGCCCGACGACCTGCCGCGCTACGACGAGGCGTTCGCCGCGTGGTTCCGCGACGAACCTCCCGTGCGGCAGCGCAACGCCCTGCCGGTGCCCACGCAGCCCCGGATCGCGGCTCTCGTGACGCAACCGGCGGGTGCCGGTGAGGGCTCGGGAACGGACGAGCGGCTGAGCGTGGCCGCCAGTGACGCCGAGGTCCTGCGGCACCGCGACCTGGCCGAGCTCACCAAGGCCGAACGGCGCCACCTGCGCGAACTGCTGGACACGCTGCGCCCCGTGCCCGCGCGCCGCTCCTCGCCGCGGTACCGGACCGCGCGGCGAGGTCGCCTCGACGCGAGCCGCACGCTGCGGGCGATGCTCGCCGACGGCGGGGAACCCGGGCGCCTCGTCCACTCCCGACGGCGCACCCGGCCCCGCAGGACGGTGCTGCTCGTGGACGTGTCGGGGTCGATGAAGCCGTACGCGGACGCCCTGCTGCGCTTCACCCACGTCGTGGTGAGGGCGTCGCCTGCGGACGTGGAGGTCTTCACCCTGGGCACGCGGCTGACCCGCGTGACGCGGCAGTTGCGGCAGCGCGACCCCGAGCGGGCGATGCTCGACGCCGCGGGCGCGGTCGCCGACTTCGCCGGAGGCACGCGGCTGGGCGAGACACTGCGCGTGTTCCTCGACCGGTGGGGACAGCGCGGCATGGCTCGCCGCGCCACCGTCGTCGTCTTCTCGGACGGCTGGGAACGCGGCGACACCCGGCTGCTCGGAGACCAGGCGGCACGCCTGCGCCGCCTCGCCCACCGGGTCTTCTGGGTCAACCCGCACGCCGGGCACGAGGGCTACGAGCCCGTGCAGTCCGGCATCGCCGCCGTCCTGCCGCACGTGGACCGCTTGCTCGCGGGTCACAGCCTGGCCACGCTCGAACGACTGCTGAGGGAGATCGCACATGCATGACGTGCTGGACGAACTCCACCGCCGGTGGGAGGCGGGGGAGACCGTGGGAGTCGGGACCGTGGTCGCCACCTTCTCGTCGGCGCCGCGCGCGCCCGGCGCGGCGATGCTGGTGGGTGCCGACGGCGACGTGGTGGGCAGCGTGTCCGGTGGCTGCGTCGAGGGCGCGGTGTACGAGCTGGCGCAGCAGGTCGTGCGGACCCACACTCCGGTGTTGCAACGCTACGGCGTCAGTGACGACGACGCGTTCGCCGTGGGGCTGACGTGCGGCGGCATCATCGACATCTTCGTCGAGCGCATCGACCGCGAGTCGATGCCCGAGCTGCCCGAACTGGTCGCCTCGGTGCGCCAGGGCACGCCGGTGGCCGTCGCCACGATCGTCGAGCACACCGACGCGACGCTGCTGGGCAGGCGCATGCTGGTGTGGCAGGACCGCGTGGTGGGCGGGCTCGGCTCGTCCCGCATCGACGACGCCGTGGCCGACGACGCGCGTGGCCTGCTCGCCTCGGGCCGGTCGGGCACCCTGCACTACGGGCCCGAGGGGCAGCGCCGGGGCGAGGGCATGGCCGTGTTCGTGAACTCGTTCGAACCGCCGCCCAGGATGCTGGTGTTCGGCGCCATCGACTTCGCCGCGGCGATGGCGAGGATGGGCTCCTACCTCGGCTACGAGGTCACGGTGTGCGACGCCCGCCCGGTGTTCGCCACGAGAAGCCGCTTCCCGGACGCCGACCACGTGGTCGTGGACTGGCCGCACCGCTACCTGACGGCGGAGGCCGAGGCGGGCCGTATCGACGGCAGGACGGTCGTCACCGTGCTCACCCACGACCCGAAGTTCGACGTGCCGGTGCTCCAGGTGGCGCTCCGGCTCGACGTGGCCTACGTCGGCGCCATGGGCTCCCGCCGCACCCACGAGGACCGGTTGCGCCGGTTGCGCGAGGCCGGCATGACCGACGCCGAGCTGAAACGGCTGGCCTCCCCGATCGGCCTCGACCTCGGCGCGCGTACACCGGAGGAGACCGCCGTGTCGATCGCCGCCGAGATCATCGCGCTGCGGTGGGGAGGTGGAGGCCGCCGACTGTCCGACATCGACGGCCGTATCCACACCGAACAGCACCGCTGACCGGCGAGCGGGCACCTCCTCCCCGGCTCGCGGTCACCCCATGCCGTCGAAGACCTGGGTGAGCCGGATGTGGTTGCCCGAGGGGTCGCGGAACGCGGCGTCGATGCCGTAGGGCCGTTCCTCCGGCTTCTCCACGAACTCCACCCCGCGGGCACTCAGCTCCTGATAGGTCCTGCGGCAGTCGTCGGTGACGAGGAAGATCGACGCGCCGACGCCCTTCTCCATGAGTTGGGCCACCTGGGCGGAGGTCGTCTCGTCGAGTACGGGTGGGCCGGGGATCGCCATGAGCACGATCGAGACGTCGGACTGACCCGCGGGGCCGACGGTCAGCCACCGGAAGTCGCCCATCTCCGGCACCGTCACGTCGGCACGGACCTCCATGCCGAGTTTGCGCGTGTAGAAGTCCAGTGCCTCGTCCTGGTCGTGTACCCACACCTGCATGCTGCCGATCCGGAACATCGTCACTCCTCACTGTTCGACCGTGTGTTCGACGGTGTGTTCGATGACGTTAGACCGTCACCACGCGGCGGTTCTTCTCGAAACGTCCGGAGTCGGGGACGCCCGTACGCGCGCAGGACGCACCCGGGGACGCGGGCGTGCACGGCCGCGGGAGGAAACGAGCGCCGGTACGCCTTCGGTGAACGGCCGTAGGTGCGGGTGAAGCTGGTGGTGAAGGATCCGACGCTGGTCAGTCCGACGGCGTGGCAGATCTCAGTGACCGTCCGGTCGGTGGTGCGCAGCAGGGCCGCCGCGCGTTCCAGCCGTCGCGTCAGCAGGTACGCGTGCGGTGACTCCCCGAACGCCTTCCGGAACTGCTCGCAGAAGTGGGAACGCGAGAGCCCGGCCGCCTCGGCGAGACCGGCCACGGTGAGCGGCTCGGCGTAGTAGGCGTCGGCGAGGTCCTTCGCCCTGAGCAGGTGTCGGGTGAGTGACGGGCGTCCCATGACGGCCAGTATCGCCCGCACCGGTGACACGAAACGCTGGTTTTGTCGCTGCGCTGGAAAGTCCGCTCCCGATGGAGGGAGACCCCACCGGTTCGACGGCGGCAGGGGTTGTCGTCACCGCGCGGACGTAGCAGGGTTGCCTGTGAGGCCGATCACTAGCTGATCGGCTACGGCCGTTCCACCCGCGGCCCGCCCCGGCGGGTCGAGCCAGTACAGGAGGCCCAATGCGCATCACCGTCACCGTTGACGGAACCCGCTACACCGACGAGGTCGAGCCGCGCACGCTTCTCGTCCACTACCTGCGCAACCAGCTCGGCAAGGTCGGCACCGTGGTGGGGTGCGACACCAGCAACTGCGGCGCGTGCACCGTGCACCTGGACGGGCAGAGCGTGAAGTCCTGCTCGGTTCTCGCCGTCCAGGCCGACGGCCACGAGGTCACGACGATCGAGGGACTCTCGCGCGACGGCGAGCTGCATCCGGTGCAGCAGGCGTTCCAGGACAACCACGCCCTGCAGTGTGGTTTCTGCACGCCCGGGATGATCATGCAGTCCCTCGATCTCCTCTCCGAGAACCCCGATCCGGACGAGCAGTCCGTGCGCGAGGGCCTCGAGGGCAACCTCTGTCGCTGCACCGGTTACCAGAACATCGTCCGCGCGGTGCGGGACGCGGCCGAGCGCATGCGCCCCGGAGCCGGTCCGGAGGCCGAACGCGTCGGCGAGGCCACGGGCACCGCGACGGCGCCGAGCATGGGTGGAGGTGCTGAGTAGATGACCGCCACGATGGAGCCGGAGATCGGCAAGGCCCGTCGCCGCAAGGAGGACGCGCGCCTGATCACCGGCAGGACCCGGTGGACCGACAACATCACGCTGCCCGGCATGGTGCACTTCGCTGTGCTCCGCAGCACCGTCGCGCACGCGCGCATCACGAACATCGACACGTCGGCGGCCCGCGAGATGCCCGGCGTCATCGCGGTGTACACCGCCGACGACCTCGACCCCGAGGGCGCCATCGGTCTGCCGTGCGCGTGGCCGATCACCCCGGACATGAAGTGGCCGCGCAGGCCTGTGCTGGCACAGGGCACGGTCAACCACGCGGGTGAGGGGATCGCCGTCGTCGTGGCGCGCAGCCAGGCCGAGGCGTACGACGCGCTCGCCGAGATCGACGTCGACTACGACGAGCTGCCCGTGGTGCTGGGACTGGAGAACGCGATCGCCGACGACGCGCCGCTCGTACACGCCGACCTCGGCACCAACCGCAGTGCCGTGTGGACGTTCGACTCCGCCGAGGCTGGCTCGGGCGACGACGTCGAGCAGGCCATCGCCGAGTCGGAGGTGGTGCTGCGGAAGCGCTTCCGCCAGCAGCGCCTCATCCCGTCGTTCATGGAACCCCGCTCCGTGGTGGTGGATCCGACGGCCGCGCAGCTCACCATGTGGTCGGCCACCCAGATCCCGCACATCACCAAGACCCTGTCCGCTCTGACGCTCGGCATTCCGGAACACCAGCTGCGCGTCATCGCCCCCGACGTGGGCGGCGGATTCGGTGGCAAACTGGCCGTGATCCCGGAGGAGTTCATCGCGCTGCTCGTGGCTCGCAAGCTCGGCAGGCCGGTGAAGTGGACCGAGTCGCGGTCGGAGTCGATGGTGGCGGCTCACCACGGTCGCGACCAGGTCCAGGACATCACCATCTGCGCCAAGCGTGACGGCACGCTCACCGGTCTGAAGGTGGAGTTGCTCGCCGACATGGGCGCCTACCTCAGCCTGGTCGGGCCCGGGGTGCCGATCCTGGGCGCGTTCATGTTCAACGCGATCTACAAGCTCCCCGCGTACCACTTCACGTGCACGAACGTGTTCACCAACACGACCGTCACCGACGCCTACCGGGGCGCCGGACGGCCGGAGGCCACGTTCGCCATCGAGCGCATGATGGACGAGCTCGCGGCCGAGCTCGGCATGGACCCGATGGAGCTGCGGGAGAAGAACTGGATCGCCCACGACGAGTTCCCCTACACCACCGTCGCGGGGCTGACCTACGACTCGGGCAACTACGAGGCAGCCACCGAGAAGGCCATGCAGTTGTTCGACTACGAGGGGCTGCGACGCGAGCAGCGTGAGCGGCGGGAACGCGGGGATAAGGTGCAGCTCGGCATCGGAATCTCGACGTTCACCGAGATGTGCGGCCTCGCGCCGTCGCGGGTGCTCGGCTCCCTCGACTACGGCGCGGGCGGCTGGGAGCACGCCGCCATCCGTATGCTGCCCACGGGCAAGGTCGAGGTCGTCACGGGTTCGTCGGCCCACGGCCAGGGTCACGAGACGGCGTGGAGTCAGATCGTGGCCGACCAGCTCGGCGTTCCCTTCGAGGACGTGGAGATCCTGCACGGCGACACCCAGTCGTCGCACAAGGGACTCGACACCTACGGATCGCGCTCGCTGTCCGTCGGCGGGATCGCGGTCGTGAAGGCCGCCGAGAAGGTCGTCGCCAAGGCCCGCCGGATCGCCGCCCACATGATGGAGTGCGCCGAGGACGACCTGGAGTTCTCCGGTGGCACCTTCAAGGTCAAGGGCACCGACCGGTCCACCGGGATCCAGGACATCGCGCTCGCCGTGTTCGCGGCCCACGACCTGCCGGACGACGTGGAACCGTCGCTCGACTCCGAGGCCACCTTCGATCCGGAGAACTTCTCCTTCCCGCACGGCACCCACCTGTGCGCGGTGGAGGTGGACACCGAGACCGGCCGGGTGGCGATCCGCAAGTACGTGTGCGTGGACGACGTCGGCGCGGTGGTCAACCCGCTCATCGTCGAGGGCCAGATCCACGGTGGACTCGCGCAGGGCATCGCGCAGGCGCTGTTCGAGGAAGCCGTGTTCGACGAGAGCGGCACGCTGATGTCGGGCACGCTCGCCGACTACCTGCTGCCCTCGGCGGCGGACCTGCCGTCGTTCGTCACCGACCGCACCGAGACGCCGTCGACCACCAACCCGCTCGGGGTGAAGGGCGTCGGCGAGGCGGGCACCATCGCCTCCACGCCGGCCGTCGTGAACGCCGTCGTCGACGCGGTGCGGCACTTCGGGGTGGACGACATCGAGATGCCGTGCACACCCATGCGGGTGTGGCGGGCGATTCACACCGGGGAACGGGCCGCTGGTGGCCTGGGTACCGAGGCCGGTGGTGGCCTCGGATCGATCGACGCCGAACACGGAGGTGCGCAGTGATCCCGGCTCCGTTCGACTACGTTGCCCCGTCCACAGTGGATGAGGCGGTGCGGGCGCTGTCCGAGGCGGGTGAGGACGCGAAGATCATGGCGGGTGGTCAGAGCCTGCTGCCCGTGCTCCGCCTGCGCATGGCGGCGCCCACCACGCTGATCGACCTCGGACGGATCGCCGAGCTGCGTGGGGTGCGCGACGACGGGGACGCCGTCGTCATCGGGGCGATGACCACGCACCACGAGGTCGTGCACGACCCGCTGATCGCCGACCACGCGGAACTGCTCGCCAAGGCGACCGCGACGGTGGCCGACCCGCAGGTGCGGCACCGCGGCACGTTCGGCGGCTCCCTCGCCCACGCCGACCCGGCAGGCGACCTCCTGGCACCAGCCCTCGCGTTGGGCGCCGAGATGGTGGTGCGCGGCATGGACGGTTCCCGCACCGTGCACGCCACGGAGTTCTTCTCCGACTTCTTCACCACCGCCATGCGGCCCGACGAGATTCTCGTCGAGGTGCGGATTCCCAAGCACACCGGCTGGCGAGCGCACTACGAGAAGTTCAACCGCGTCGCGCAGGCGTGGTCGATCGTGGCCGTCGCCGCCACCGTGCGAACGGAGGCCGGGAACATCGCCGAGGCGAGGGTCGGGCTCACCAACATGGCGTCGGTGCCGGTACGGGCTCGTGCCGTCGAGGAAGCCCTGATCGGGCAGCCCGCCACGGCGGAGGCCATCCGGGCCGCCTCCGAGCGGGCGGCGGAGGGCACCAGTCCCACGCCCGACAGCAACGCCGATGTCGAGTATCGGCAGCACCTTGCCCGGGTACTCACCGGCAGGGCACTCACCACGGCGGTCACGGGCTGAGGTCTGGCCCACGACCGTGTTCCCGAGGCCACGTTCGGTAGTGATCACCGGGTTACAGTGGCCTCGGGGACGGCCTTGGTGAGCAAGGCCAGGCACTGAGGAAGAGTTGAGGAAGGAGGTCGGCCTGTGCGGCTCGACCATGAATTCACCGTTCCGGCGCCCATCGACGAGGTGTGGAAGGCGGTGCTGGACCCGGAACGCGTCGCGCCCTGCATGCCAGGAGCCACCCTCACCTCCGTGGAGGGGGACAAGTTCAAGGGCACGGTGAAGGTCAAGCTCGGGCCGGTGTCCCTGCTGTACAAGGGGTCGGGCGAGTTCCTCGAGAAGAACGCCGACGAGCGCAAGATCATGATCAAGGCGTCCGGTAAGGACGCCCGTGGTGCCGGGACGGCCGCGGCCACCGTGACCGTGACCCTCACGGCGGAGGGTGGCTCCACGAAGGGCGCAGTGGCCACCGACCTCAACGTCACCGGCAAGCCCGCGCAGTTCGGGCGCGGCATGATCTCCGAGGTCGGTGGCAAGATCCTCGACAACTTCGCCACCAACCTCGCCGACATGCTCGGCGGTGCGGGGGAGGTGAAGGGTGAGGACACCACCCCGGGCGCGCCGAAGACCTCCGAGGGGGCCACGGCGGGGGCCACGACGGGTACCGCCGCGGCGACCGGGGTCGAGACCGCTGCGGGAACGTCGGGTGCGGCCGCCGCGTCGGTCGAGGCCCCGTCCACTGGGAAGCCGAAGCTGGAGAGCGTCAAGCCGACGGCCACCACACCGAGGGAAGCCGAGCCCATCGACCTGGTCGACTACGCCGGCGCCTCCGTCGCCAAGCGCCTCGCGCCCGCGCTCGCGGGCCTGGCGGCCCTCTTCGCCTTCCTGGCGGTCAGGAGGCTGCTCCGCCGCCGTCGCTGAACCCCGACATCGTGTCCGCAGGCTGCGCACGCGTGTCCGCACTTCTTGTAGGCGTGTCCGCGGCCTGCGCACGGCGAACTCGGGAAGGCGGCCGCCTGTCGCGGCGTTGCACCGGACATGCGAGCTGACCATGAAACCGACGTCGTCGTCATCGGCGCCGGACAGGCGGGGCTGTCGTCCGCGTACTTCCTGCACCGTGCCGGTCTGCGCGGCGGCGCCGGGTTCGTGGTGCTCGACCACGGCAAGCGGGCAGGTGGCGCGTGGCAGTACCGCTGGCCGACGCTGCGGATGGACCGGGTCCACGGCGTTCACGACCTGCCGGGACTACGGCTCGTCGAGGTCCCCGGGAGCGGGAACCCGGCCCGCCCCGCAGCCGAGGTCATGGCCGCCTACTTCGAGGAGTACGAGCGTGCGTTCGATCTGCCCGTGCACCGTCCGGTGAGCGTGCGTGCCGTGCGGCGGACATCCGACGGCCGGTTCCTCGTGGACACGGCGGGCGAGACGTGGTCGGCGCGCGGCGTCGTCAACGCGACGGGAACGTGGGACAAGCCGTTCTGGCCGTACTACCCGGGCCGGGAGACGTTCCGCGGCAGGCAACTGCACACCGCCGACTACACCGGGCCTGCACCGTTCGCGGGGGCTCACGTGGTGGTGGTCGGTGGCGGCACGTCGGCGGTGCAGCTGCTCGTCGAGATCGCGGAGGTCGCCGAAGGCACCACCTGGGTCACCCGGCGCCCCCCGGTCTTCCACGAGGGCGAGTTCACACCGGAGCACGGGCGTGAGGTCGTCGCGGAGGTCGACCGGCGGGTCCGGTCCGGGAGGCCGCCGGGCAGCGTCGTGGGGGCGACCGGGTTGACGTTGACTCCCGAGGTGCGCGCCGCCCGGGAGGCCGGGCTGTTGGTGCGGCGGCCGATGTTCGAGCGGATCACGCCGCACGGTGTGCGCTGGGCGGACGGTCGGCAGCAACGTGCCGATGTGATCCTGTGGGCGACGGGTTTCCGCCCGGCGTTGGACCACCTGGCACCGCTGCGGCTACGCGGGGCAGGTAGCGGTATCCGGATGGACGGCACGCGGGTGGTGGGCGTGCCGCGGTTGCGTCTCGTGGGATACGGGCCCTCGGCGAGCACCGTGGGTGCGAGCCGGGCCGGCCGGGAGGCAGTTCGTGGCCTCCTGGCCGAGCTCGGCCGATGACGGTGTGGTGCGGCGGTGGGCGTGTCACATTGTCGACGTGGTTATCAATTCGAAATGGATTCCGCCTTGTAGAAAATATTGTTTTTTGGTATTATTGTTTTGTTTTGGAATATCCTGCCGGTGTGACAGTCGATTTTCAGCCGAGTCGTACCGCGTTGTTGTCCGCCGCGGCCCGTGCCGCACATCTCACCGTCGATGGCGAACCCGCCCTTTTCCTCGACACCCTGGCCGAGCGGGTCCTCGGAAGTGCCGGTGCCGAGATGATCCGCTACCACCGACAGCAGGGCGGTCACCCCATCCTGGTCAACGCCCGGGTGAGCGCCACCGTGCGTAGTCGATTCGCCGAGGCCGCGTTGCGAGCCGCCGTCGATCGTGGTGTGGACCAGTACTTGTTGGTGGGGGCGGGGCTCGACACGTTCGGCGCGCGCTCGGATCTCGCCCGCCGTCTCCTCGTCGTCGAGGTCGACCATCCAGGCACGCAGCGATGGAAGCGACACCGCCTTGCGGAGTCCGATGTGGACGTCCCGGACACCGTGCGTTATGCCGAGCTCGACCTGACACTCGACTCGGTGTTCGGCCGTGTGGTGGAGGCCGGGCTCGATCCCTCACGTCCGGTGTTCGTGAGTTGGCTCGGCGGGATACCGTACTTCCGGCAGAGCGAACTCCACCGGGTGCTCGCAGACCTGGCGCGCCTGTCTCCGGGCAGTGAGCTGGTCGCCGACTACCACGTTCCGCCGCGATGGCGGGACGCGCGTGCCGAACTCTACGTTCGCGCGGTGTCCGCGGTGGCTTCGGACGGGGCGGAACCGTGGCGCAGCACGTTCACGCCCGACGGTGTGGCGGCGTTGCTCGGCAGCCACACCTTCGTCGTGGTGGCTGACCACGATGAGCGTGCCGCCGTACCCGCCGACCTGTGGGAACGCCAGGACGAGCTGGTGCCTGGAAGCCTCGTGCGGTTGGTGCACGCCCGCAGCGGCATCGATCGGTAGGTCCGAGCGTGCACGGCCGTGGCCCGCTCGGTTCCTGGACCCGCCGCGTACGGGAACCGCGGACACGGTGTCAGCGCACCTCGAAGTTGGCCATCATCATCATGTCCTCGTGTTCCAGGTTGTGGCAGTGGAACACGTACCGGCCGCGATAGCCGTCGAACCGCAGCAGGATCTCCGCCTCGCCACCGTTGTCGAGGTCCACGGTGTCCTTCCAGCCCGAGGTGGTCGGTCCGCCGCCCAGCACCTGGAACGGTGCGAGATGGACATGGATCGGATGTGGCACGTTCTGTGCTCTGATCCGCCAGAGCTCCACCGAACCCAGTTCCGGGTCGGCGTCGATGCGTCTGGGATCGAACGCCTGCCCGTTGACGGTCCACAGCGTCATGCCGTGGTGCTGGGCGCCGCCACGGGCGAAGACGAACTCCCGTTCGACACGTGCCTGCGATCGCGACAAAGGCTCCACCTCGGCCAGCGTGCGTGGCACCCGGCTGTCGTCCCGCGCCCGCCGGGTGACGACGAACCGGAGCACGGCGCGCGTGCCGCTCTCGCCCAGGGTGTTGACGAGTGTGATCCGCTGTCCCGGCCGGTACGCGGAGAAGTCCACCACCACGTCGAACCGTTCGGCCTGCGCGATCGGCAGCTCCTCGTGGAGCACCGGCGAGGCGAGCAACCCCTGGTCGCCGCCCACCTGCGTGAAGGCGGCCCCGCCGGGAGGGGGAGGGTCGAGCGCCAGGCGGTAGCGCCGGGCGTTCGAGGCGTTGAGCAGCCGGAAGCGGTACCGCACGGCCTCAACCTCCAGGAAGGGCCACGGCACGCCGTTCACCAGCACGCAGTCGCCCAGGACTCCGCTGGCGAAGTCGTCGGTCACCCCGGGTTCGCCGCGCAACGAGGGATCGCGCGCCGGGTAGTCGAAGGAGCCGTCCTCGGCGAAGGCGCGGTCGGCGATGAGCAGCGGGATGTCGCGCTCGCCCGAGGGGAGCCCGAGCCGGTCCTCCTCGTCGTCGTGCAGGAGGTGGAACCCGGCGAGCCCGCGGTACACCTGCGGGCCGGTGAAGTCCATGCGGTGGTCGTGATACCAGAGCGTGGCGGCGGGCTGATCCAGCGGGTAGACGTACTCGCGTCGCGCGCCGGGCTGCATCAGGTCGGTCGGGTAACCGTCGTGTTCGGGAGGGGTCCGGCCGCCGTGCAGGTGCACCACCGTCGGCACGGGCAGCTCGTTGCGGTGCCGCACCACCGTGCGCCGCCCGCGCCGTGACACGATCGTGGGTCCGGGGAACCGCCCGTCGTAGCCCCACACCCGGGTGTGCAGACCCGGCAGGATCTCCAGGTCGGACTCCCGCTGGGTGAGCTCGTAGTAATCGGTGGTGGCGTCGGACGACGACGGCCGCAGTACTTCGGGGACGCTCAGCGGCAGCGTGAACGGTTCGGGCAGCCGGGCACGCGACCGCAGCACGGCACCCGCGCTCGACTCGGTCGTCACGTTGGGGCCACCGGACACGGACAGTGAGAGTCCGGGTCCGGAACATGCCGACGACAGCGGCAGCGCCGCCAATCCGCCCGCGGCCAGCCGCAACGCCGTCCGCCGTGACATGCCCGCGTTCACCGTTCCTCCCGCCTGCGGCGCAGTTTCGTGTCGAGCACGACGGCGACCACGCCACCGACCACGGCGGACAGCTGGGGGCCGAAACCGATGACGAACGTCCACGGTGCCTCCACCACGCCGTCATCGGCCACGAGCCGGCCGACGAGTTCGCTGAAGAGGGCGAAACCGACTGCCAGCCCGGCGAAGACGCCGAGCACGGCAACTCCGAGAGTGCGCATGTCCAGCACGGTAGGTACGGGGACGGGTGCTCGTCGTCCGTCCGGACTCGGTTCTCACCACGCCCGTGTGTCGGCGGGAGGCGACATCGGAGGTAGCGCGGACTCGACTGTGGACGACCGCGCGGCGGCGCTCCGATCGCTACCCTCGACGACGTGCGTGTCGACGGGAGGGTGGACGACCGCGTGGTGGACGCGGTCCTGGCCGTCGCGGTGTCCGCGGTGGTCGCGGTCGCCATCGCGGCGGATCTGGGTGGGACGCGCGGTCCGGAACCGGGGGCGTTCCTCTTCGCGTTGGGGCTCGGTGCCCTGATGTTCGTGCGGCGTTCCTACCCCGTGCTGACGCTCGCGGCCACGGTCGCGGGCATCATCGGCTACTACCTCGCGGACTACCCGCCCATCGGGCTCGCCATCCCGGTCGCCGCGGCGCTGTACTCGACGGCCGAGGCGGGCAGAACGCGCGTGGCCGTGGCGGTGTCCGTCGGACTGCTGGCGGTGACGACCGGTTTCCGGCTCGCGGAGGGGGACGATCCGGTGTACCTGTTCGGGTACGAGTTCGCCTCCACCGTCGGGTTGATGGCGGCGGCGATCGCGTTGGGCGACGGCGTCCGCTCGCGGGCGCTGCTGGCCGCGGAGCAGGAGCAGCGGGCGCGGCGCAGGATGGAGGAGGAACGCATGCGGATCGCCCGCGAGGTGCACGACGTGCTGGGCCACACCGTCACGGTCATCTCGATCCAGGCGAACGTCGCCACCGAGGCCGTCGACGACGACCCCGAGTCGGTGCGAGCGGCGCTGGGGGTGATCCGAGAGGCGGCCGACGGAGCCGTGCGGGAACTGCGGGCGACGGTGGGGCTGCTGGCCTCGTCCGGTGACGAGGACCCGTCGCGCGCGCCGGTCGGGAGCGTGCGCCACCTCGACACCCTGGTGCAGGCGACGTCGGACAGCGGGTTGCCCGTCGGCATCACGGTCGAGGGCACTCCGAGATCACTGCCGTCGGCGGTGGACTCGACCGCGTACCGCATCGTGCAGGAGGCGTTGGCCAACAGCCTGCGCCACTCGGCGGCCACGCATGCGGAGATCGTGCTCACCTACGGTGACGACCGGTTGGAGATCAGCGTCGCCGACGACGGCCGTGGGTGGTCGGGTTCGGTGGACGACGCGGTGGGCAACGGCCTGCGCGGCATGCGGGAGCGCACCGTTCTGCTGGGCGGGTCCCTGGCCGTCGATTCCCGGCCCGGTGAGGGTTTCCGTATCGACGCCTTACTTCCCCTGGAGCAACGATGATCAAGGTCGTGGTCGCCGACGACCAGCAACTCGTGAGGGCCGGCCTGTGCTCGCTGCTCGACCGGGCCGACGACATCACGGTGGTGGGGGAGGCGTCGGACGGGACGAGCGCGGTGCACGCGGTCCGTTCGCTGCGCCCCGACGTCGTGTTGATGGACATCCGGATGCCGGGCATGGACGGCATCGAGGCGACCCACCGCATCACGGCCGACGCCGAGCTGCGGTCGGTCCGGGTGGTCGTACTGACGACGTTCGACACCGACGAGCACATCTTCGACGCCATCCGTGCGGGTGCGGCCGGCTTCCTGCTGAAGAACACGGCTCCCGAGGAACTACGGGCAGCGGTGCGGACCGTGACCGAGGGTGAGGCGCTGCTGTCGCCGTCGGTGACCCGTCGCGTGCTCGCGGCCGTGGCCTCCGACAGCGGGACAGTCGAGCCCCGGCTGCTCGATCCGCTCACGGAGCGCGAGCGGGAGGTCCTGGCCGAGATCGCCGCTGGGCTGTCGAACACGGAGATCGCGGCGGTTCTCCACCTCAGCCCGGCCACCGCGCGCACCTACGTCAGCAGGCTGCTCGCCAAGCTCGGCGCTCGGGACCGAGCACAGCTCGTTCACATCGCCTACGAGGCGGGTCTGGCGCAGCCGGGGACTCGTCACCGGTCGCGGTGAGTCGCCGCGCCCGCCCTGAGCCGGGTGGTGTAGCGCTCGCGTGCCTCCTCGACGAGTTCGGGGGCGACCCACGCGACCGGTTGGATGTCCACGAGCAGTGGTTCGTTGTCGGGCCCGAAATCCACCTGCCTGCCCGACAGTACCCACGGCCGAGCACCCTCGTCGAGCTCGCGCAGGTACTGGCACACGCGGCGGGCGAGCCAGTCCTCCAGTGGCAGGGTCCACCACTTGGGTGCCGCGAGCGGGTTCGCCGAAACCCCCGGCATCGTCAGGCCGCTCTCGTGGTCGGTGCTGGAGTGCTCGGCGTCGGATTCGGGCCCGGGTGAGTAGCGCAGGTACGGAGCCTCGCCGGAACTCGTGAGTTCGGCGAGCTGCGCCAGTGTGCGCACGGTCTGCATGTCCGCTGTCATCACCGGAAGCAGTACCCCTCCGAAGGGCGGGGCAATCGCCCGGGAACCCGCGATCGTGGCGTGCCCTTCCACCGCCGGTAGAAAGTGGACGTTGCCGACCCGGACTCCGCGGCACGAACGTCACTCACGCGGTTGTTTCGGACGCGGCGAGGATTGCTGATCTCGATTGCTGCGCACACTGTAGCCACACGGGCGCGGAGCGTACCTGAGTAGCGCACCGTTGTTGTGATCGAAACCAGTATTTCCGAGGAGAACTCTCACCATGGCAATCCGTAGAGGTGCAGTTGTCACTGCGATCGCGATCGGCGCCGCGCTGGCCGTTTCCGGCACCACCAACGCTTCCACCGACGAGGACTGCGCCACCGGTATCTCCGTGCAGTCGCTGTCCGACACCGAGTGCGCCGAGTACGACTTCGTCAGCAGCGGCGAGGAGTGGGACAAGGAGCACGACAAGGGTCACGACGGTGACCACGGCAAGGACTGGGAGCACGACAAGGGTCACGACGGTGACCACGGCAAGGACTGGGAGCACGACAAGGGTCACGACGGTGACCACGGCAAGGACTGGGACCACGGCAAGGACTGGGACCACGGCAAGGACCACGGCCACGACAAGGACTGGGACCACGGCAAGGACTGGGACCACGGCAAGGACCACGGCCACGACAAGGACTGGGACCACGGCAAGGACCACGACAAGGACAGGCACCACGACAAGGGCAAGCACCACGACAAGGACCGCAAGCACCACAAGAAGCAGGTCCACAAGAAGCCGCACGGTGGTGTCGAGACCGGTGACGGGTCGCTGGCGGCCCTGCTCTGAGCCGATCCGCGATGCGTGATGTGACGTCTCTCCGTTCCCGCCCGTCGGTTCGCCGACTGGCGGGGACGGTGGCGTTGGCCCTCCTGCTACTGCTCTCCGGTTGCGGCGGCTCCGAACAGATCGCGGGGCATGCCGAGGCGGGGATGGAGCAGGGCGAAGTCGGCGCTCAGGATTTCCTGTCGCCGTCGCCACCTTCTCGGTTACGTATCCCCGCACTCGGGGTGGACTCGGGAACGTTCGTGGGGCTCGGCCTGAAGCCGGACAACACCATGGAGGTGCCCGAGGGCGCGCAGGCCGTCGGTTGGTACGTCGAGTCTCCCACCCCCGGCGAGCGCGGCCCCTCGGTCCTGGCCGCACACGTCGACTGGAAGAACCAGAAGGGTGTGTTCTTCGAGCTGCGCAACCTGGAGGTCGGTGACGACGTGATCGTGGACCGGTCCGACGGCACGTCGATCAGGTTCGAGGTCGACGAGGTCGAGCAGTACCCGAAGGACGAGTTCCCCACCGAGAAGGTGTACGGCGACACCGAGGGCGCGGAGTTGCGGCTCATCACCTGCGGCGGTGAGTTCGACCAGTCCGCGGCGAGCTACCGGGACAATGTCGTCGCCTACGCCACGATGGTGGAAACCGCCGAGTGAACTGGCTCAATCCATAGTGGACGAGGTGAGCACCTCCGCCGGAAAATGGCAGGCGACCGGGTGATCGGTGTCGCGGTGGACGAGTTCCGGCTCGTCGACCCGGCACCGATCTCTCGTTTTCCAGCACCGTGTGTGGAACCGGCAGCCTTGCGGTGGAGAGAGCGGGGAGGGTACGTCTCCCCGCAGCACGATCTCGTCCGTGCTCGGAGAACGCCAGTCCTCCAGGCTGGGCGCGGCCGAAAGCAGCGCCTGGGTGTACGGGTGGGCGGGTCGCTCGTAGATCTGGCCGACCTCGCCCGTTTCCACGATCGTGCCCAGGTGCATCACCGCGACCCGGTCGGCGAAGTGCCGTACCACGCCGAGGTCATGGGTGATGAACAGGAAGGCGACTCCGAGGTCGCGTTGAAGCTCCGCGAGCAGGTTCAGGATCTGCGCCTGGATCGACACGTCGAGAGCCGAGACAGCCTCGTCGCAGACGATGAGCCGGGGCCTCACCGACAGAGCCCTGGCGATGGAGATCCGCTGTCGTTGTCCACCGGAGAACTGGTGTGGGTAGCGTTCGGCGTGACCGGGACTCAATCCGACGCGTTCCAACAGCGACGCGACCTCGGCGTCCCAGGACTCCCGCTCGACGAGGCCGGGATGGATACGCCACGCCTCGCTGACCAACTCGTGCACCGTCATGTTCGGGTTGAGCGAGGCGTACGGGTCCTGGAACACGAGCTGGACCTGACGCCGGAGGTCCTTGCGTTCGGCGCGGGAGAGTGTGCGCACGTCCCGTCCGTCGAACCGGACCTCGCCGGACTGCGGCTCCAGAAGTCCCACGACCGTTCGGGCCACTGTGGACTTCCCGCAACCGGACTCGCCCACCAGGCACACCGTTTCGCCCGCGTGGACGGTGAGGTTCACTCCCGCGACGGCGCGCACGTTCCGACGCCGTCCCCACATGCCCTGCCGTTGCTGGTAGCCCGCCACCAGGTCGACCAGCTCAAGCACGGGCTGCACCGAGTGACTCGCCACGGCTCAGCACCTCCTCTGCGAAGTGACACGCACTCTTCCTGCCGGGCGCGATGGTGCGCAGCTCCGGTTCGTCGGTCCGGCAGCGCCCCTGCGCGAACGGGCACCGGGGGTGGAACGCGCAGCCGCTGGGGGGCGACGTGATGTCCGGTGGGTAGCCGTCGATGGGACGGATGGTTCGATCCGCGTCGCGTGCCGACGGGCTCGCCGCCATGAGCCCCCGCGTGTAGGGGTGCGCGGGCGCGCTGTAGAGGTCCGCGACCGTGCCCGACTCCACGGCCCTCCCGGCGTACATCACCACGACCGACTGTGCCGTACGAGCGACCACGCCGAGGTCGTGACTGATGATGATCACCGCGAGGCCGGCTTCCTGCCGCTGGCGAAGTAGTCGCAGGATCTGGGCTTGCACCGTCACGTCGAGGGCGGTGGTCGGCTCGTCGGCGATGAGCAGCCGAGGCTCCAGTGCCAGAGCCATCGCGATCATCACGCGTTGGCGCATACCACCGGAGAACTCGTGCGGGTAGTTGCCCGCCCTGGCCGCGGCGTCCGGAATGCCGACCTCGGCCATCGCCTCGACCGCCCGGTTTCGCGCTTCCTCCCGGCTCAGCCCGCGGCGCCGGCGGAACATCTCGCCGATCTGATAACCGACGGTCAACGACGGGTTCAGCGCGCTGAGAGGATCCTGAAAGATGATCGCCAGTTCCTCGCCGCGCAGCTGCCGCAGCTCCTCGTCGCCGCACGCCAGCAGGTCGTGGCCGTCCCAGCGGATATCGCCTGCGACCACCCGGGCCTGTGGCGGCAACAGCCCGAGCACGGCGAGCGAGCTGAGGCTCTTGCCACTGCCGGACTCGCCCACGATCGCGAGTGACTCGCCTGCCTCGACGGTGAACGACACACCTCGGACCGCGCGAACGTCACCGAACGCGACAGCGAGGTCGGACACCTCCAGTAGCCTGCTCATCGGATCACCGCCGTTGCCGTCGTTGTCGTCGTCTTCCGGTTCTTCGTGATCTTCGGGTCGGTACGGTCCCGGAACGCGTCACCGAGCACACCGACGCAGATCACCACCAGGGTGAGCGCAACCCCGGGCACCGTGGCGATCCACCAGGCCGAGTCGAGGTAGTCACGTCCGTTGGCGATCGTCGACCCCCACGACGCCTGGTCGATGGGAACGCCGAGCCCGAGGAACGACAGCGCGGCCTCGGCCACCATGGTGAGCCCCACCTGCATAGTGGCGGCCACGACCAGGGGCTGGACACAGGACGGGAACACGTAGCGAGCCATGATCCGCACGTCGCTCGCGCCCAGGACACGCGCGGAGTCGACGAACTCGCGGTTGCGTGCCGCCAGTGCCGAGCCGCGTACGACTCTGGCGAAGATCACCCACCGGGTCACCGCGAGCGCGATGATCACGTTGAGGAGGCTTGGTCCGAGCACACCCGCCAGCAGGATCGCGAGGAGGATGCTGGGGAAGGCCAGTTGCATGTCGCCGACGCGGGAGATGAGCGCGTCGAGCCAGCCGCCGTAGTAGCCGGCGAGCAGTCCGAGTACCAGGCCGACGAGTCCGCCGACGACCACCACGGTGACCGCCACCAGCAGCGAGACACGGGACCCCGCGATGAACTGGGCGAAGACGTCCCGGCCGTCCTGGTCGGTTCCGAGCAGCGCGAGGCCGCCGTCGGACAAGGTGCTTCCAGGGGGCAGGAGGCGGTCGGTGACGTGGGTCGCGACGCCGTCGTAGGGCACGACCAACGGGCCGAACACCGCGACGAGCGCGAACAACGCCAGCACTCCGCCCGCGATCTTGGCAGCCGTGGACCTCATACGGTCTCCAGTGTGATTCTCGGGTCGAGGTGGAAGTAAAGGACGTCGACCAGCAGGTTGAGTCCGATGTAGAACACCGCGATCAGGATGATCGCCGCCTCCGCGACCGCGTAGTCGCGGTGGATGATCGAGTCGATCATCAGCGTGCCGATGCCCTGCCAGGCGAACACCTGCTCGATGATGACGGCGTCGGCGATGAAGTTGCCCATGACCAGGCCGAGCACGGTCACCACGGGGGTCAGGGTGTTGCGCAGCACGTGGACGTTGAACACCACGCGTTCGGGCAGTCCCTTCGAGCGGGCGGTGCGGACGTACTCCTTGCCCAGCTCCTCCAGCGTGCCGTTGCGGACGAGGCGGGCGAGCCAGCCGACGAACGGCAGCGCGAGTGTGAACGCGGGCAGGATCGCGCCCAGCGGAGTGCCGTCGGCGGTGCCGGGAAGGATGTCCAGCATCCGGGCGAAGACGAGCACCAGCATGATGCCGACCCAGAAGGACGGCAGGGCCTGGCCCGCAAGCGACAGGTACGACACCAACCGGTCGGCGAGCCTGCCGGTGTGGCGAGCGGCGTAGACACCCAGCGGAAAGCCGATCAGCACGGTCAACAGCAGCGACCATCCCGCGAGGGTCAGTGTCGCGGGAAGCCGTTCCAGCACGTTCGCCAGCGCGTCCCCGCCGAGGCGCCAAGACTCTCCGAAGTCGAGCGTGACGACCTCGCCGAGGTGGCGGAGGTACTGGTCCCACAACGGGTCGTCGAGACCGAGTCGCTCGCGTGCCGCTTCGAGCTCCGCTTCGGTGGCCTGTGCGCCCAGCATGAGCGAGGCGGGGTCACCGGAGACCACGCGCAACACCACGAAGACGATGGTGATCGCGCCGAAGATGAGGAACACCGACTGTCCCAGCCGGCGTGCGATGTAAATGATCACGTCATTGTGCCCTTACTGGCTCGGCTGGATGCCCGCACGACCAGATCACACCGTTCGCGTCGTTTCTCGGCGGCGGCATTGTCGCCGCCGCCGTGGCTGCCACCACGGATGCGGTTCAGCAGCAGGTCGACGGCAGCGGTGCCGATCTGCGCGGCGGGCAGCCGCACGGTGGTCAGCCCCGGACTGAGGTAGGCGGAGAACGGGTGGTCGCCGAACCCGCCGACCAGCACGTCGTCACCCACTCGCAATCCGGCCTCGGTCAGCGCGCGGTACACGCCGAGCGCGAAGTAGTCGTTACCGACCATGACGGCGTCGGGGAGGTCGCCCTGGTCGACGATGTCCTGCGCCAACCGGTAGGCGTCGGCGGGTTCCCACGGCAGCGCGAGCGACTCGCGGCGCCGGGTGGGAACCGAGATCACGGGGTCTCCGGCCGAGGAGATTCCAGCCTCGGCCAACGCCTTGCGGAAGCCCGCGGTTCGTTCAGCGACGGGGGAGATCGGAAGGTCCTCCTCCAGCAGGCGGAGCGAGCGAGCACCGCCGTCGATGAGGTGCCGGGTGGCTTCGTAGGCGCCGTGTTCGTAGTCGACGCCCACGAAGTCGAGGTCGAGCGTCGGGAGGTCACGGTTGAGGCAGACCAGCGGGATCCCCGACTCGTCGAGCCGTTCCCAGTGCTCCCCTTCGCCCTGGACGGGGACGACGAGCGCACCGTCCACACCCCACCGCAGGAGGGTTTCCGCGGCACGGCGGTCGACTTCCGGACTCTCCTCGGTGACCAGCAACATCAGCGAGTAGCCGTGGGTGCGGCCCCGTTGTTCGATGGTGCTGATCAGTTGCGAGTAGAACGGGTTCGACGGGTTGGTGATCACCAGGCCGAGGGTCATGGCGGAGCCGAGCACCAGGGACCGGGCCATCGAGTTGGGGACGTACCCCAGTCGCGCGGCCTCAGCCTTGATCCTCGCCCGGGTGTCCTCACCGACACTGTCCTTGTCGGCCAACGCCCGGGACACGGTGTTGACCGACACTCCGAGCGACCTGGCGATGTCCTTCAACGTCACCCGCCGTGACTCACCCATGTGCTCCCCCTCAGTTCGCGAGCGTCACGCCGCGCAGGTCCGGCTGGTTGCTCGGAACGGGCTCGAAGCCCTTCACCGAACCGCGCAGGGCGTAGGTGCTGACCAATGCTGCAGGGAAGATACCGACGGCGTCGTCCCAGATGATCCTGCACGCCTCGGCGTACAACTCGCGGCGCTTGCCCTGGTCAGACTCCTTGTGTGCCTGGCGCAGAACCACGTCGAGCTCCCGGTTCGCATACCCCATCCGGTCGGCGGCCGAGTCGTACAGCCTGCCCAACGTGAAGTCGGCGTCGCCCGTGGTGACGGTGTTGATCTGCAGGTCCATGTCGAAGTCCTTGTCGTTGAGCCGTTGCAGCCACTCGGCCTTCTCCACGTTCTGCGCTTCCACGACGACGCCGATCTTCGCCCAGTCCGAGATCATCGCCTGGGCGAGGCCGTCGGCGAGCGGTCCGGTGCCGGAGAACCACATCAGCGAGGTGCGAAATCCGTCACCGAGGCCGGCCTCCGCCAGTTCCCTCCTGGCCGCTTCCGGGTCGTACGGGTAGGGCTTCTGCGCCGCGTGCCCGAACACCGTGGACGGGATGGGCGCCGTCATCAGCTCCGCCCCCGCCCCGAACAGGCTCTCGACGATGGTCGCGACGTCCACGGCCTTCCACAACGCCCTCCGGACGCGCGGATCGGTGAACGGTTCGCGGCCGCAGTTGAACCAGTTGAAGTAGTACGCGTAGCTGGGCACCGTCTCCAACGTGATGTCGTCGCGGCCGTCGAGTTGCCGGATCTGGTCGGGCGGCACCGGCCAGAGCACGTCCAGCTCACCGGTCCGCAACGCGGTGATCTGGCTGGACGTCTCCGGGATGTACGGCAGGGCCGCCCTGGTCAGTTCCGGCCTGCCGTTCCAGTGGTCCGCCGCCGACAGCTCCAGCACGTCGGAGGGGGTGAACGAATCGACCTTGAACGGGCCGCTGCCGATGGGCTTCCGGAAGAAGCCCTCGTCGTTCATCTTGTCCGCGGGCAGGATGAACATCAGCGTCAGGTTCACCGGCAGCGTGCCCAACGGTTCGTCGGTGACCACACGCACGGTGTGGTCGTCCGCGGCCTCCACCTCGGTGACCGACGTCCACAGCGCGGACTGCGCCGTGCCGGCGTCCCGTACACGCTCCAGCGAGGCCTTGACGTCCCGCGCGGTCAGCGGGGTCCCGTCGTGGAAGGTCACGTCGTCACGCAAGGTGAGAACCCACGTCGTGGGGTCGGTCTGCTCCCAGGACGTGGCGACGCTCGGCGCCAGCTCCTCGCCGTCGCGCCGGATGAGCGTGTCGTAGACGAGCCTGCTCGCGAGCAGAGTGCTCTCGTCGACGCTACTGGGCCCGTGCGGGTCGAGGTCGTTGATCGGCTGGCTGAACGCCGCCCGCAACAGTCCCTCGGCTCCGGCTCGGGTGCCGCCTCCGAAGCTGCAGGCGGCGAGGTAGGCGCCGGCGAGGCTCAAGCTGCTGATCCTGAGAAAGCTACGCCGGTTGTAGGTGGTCGCCATGAGACTCTCCAGGGCTCACTCTTTGAGCGTGAGGTAGATCTGGACCTTGACCGATTCCCCTTCTCCTTCGACGCATCCCTTGATGCGCAGCCACTGCCCGAATTCGCGCACCGGCCACGAGATCAACGTCTTCCCTTCGGTGAACTGGGTCGGCACGTCGGCGTCGCACCAGTGCAGGCCGTCGGGCGAGATCTGCGTGGTGATCCTGATCCGGGTCTTCGGCTGGGAACTCTCCAGCACCTGCACGAACCAGCGGGCCTCGCCGGCCCAGGCCGCTTCGTACGGCTCGGTGACGAAGTCCCCCTCCAGGACCCGGTAACGTTCGAGGACGGCTGTTTGCGTCTGTCGCATGAGGACCTACCAATCCACCGAGATGAGCACGGAGTCCAGGAACAGGAAGTTCCGGACGTTCGTGTGCGTACGGGTGCTGACGTAGAAGTTGAGCAGGTTGTCGAGCGAGTCGTAGCGCTCCTCGTACGCGGGCACGGGAATGTCGCGCATGTCGTAGACCCGGTCGTTCACCTGGAGCTCGACGTTGCGCTGGGCCTCCGTGTCGATCTGCCAGCGCAGGTAGTGCCAGTTGACCTTCGTGGGCACCTCGTTGTAACAGAACGACTGCGGCTCCCCGAAGGGACGCCAGTCCTCGGGGTTCGGAGCGGTGAAGTCGTCGGTAGGGCCCAGGTTGGCCTTGCCCTCCAGGTGCTCCCGGGGGGTCGGCTCGGGAACCACCGGGTACATCCAGCGTCGGGTGAACCGGTTCTCGAGGTCGGTGTTCTGGTACCGGATGACGTTGTGGTAGCGCACGCCCCGGTCGTCACAGATGTCGGTGGCGATGGTGAAGGCGCCGAACTGCTGCTCCGAGGGGTGGATGTTGCCGTCCCAGTCACCGGCCCCGGCCTGCTCGAAGGCGCGGTTCTCCTCCGACGACGCCTCGGCCTTGTAGGTGAAGTAGGTTTCGAACTGCACGCGGCCCTTCTTGGCCATGGTGAGCCTGCGGATCGCCACGCCCGTGTGTCCGGTGAGCGGGCGGGTCGCCACCTTCAGCGCGTAGGTGCCCGTCATCGCCCCGTGGGTTCCGGTGTCGAAGAACGTGCAGGAACTGAGCTGTGGCGGGCGGAAGTCCTTCATGTGGGCGTCGACGGTGTCGAGGTCGCCCTTGCCGTCGTGGTTGCCGATCAGCTCGGTCCAACCGTGTGTTCCGGAGTTGAACTGGTCGAACACGAGGATGCGGGACAGTGGGTTGTACCGGGACAACGCCGGGTCGGCGTCGAGCATGGCCCGCCGCAGCTGTGCGGACAGGTCCGTGTCAGTGGTGTTAACCAAGGTTTTCAGCTCCTGAGGACAGGGCGTCCGGGGAAGGATTAACGTTAACGTGAGCGATCATCTGGCTCCGTGGTGGGAAAGCTAACCCGGCTGGGGTCACCGAGTCAACGGTGTGGACCAAAGGAAAACCGAGGCTTGACGGCGGTGCGTGCGACACATAGCGTTAACGCTCCCGTTAACGTTCATGCTTACGGTGGCACCACAGTGCGACGTCCGCTGCCGCGGCGGCGGAACGACCACGGTCCGCATCTCGACGCAGTACTCCACGCGCCGGTCACGGCAGGGTCGGGGAGCCGAACGGCGCATCATCTCGCGAAGGAGATCCCATGCGTGTCAGGGCAGTTCTCGCTTCAGCCGCCCTCACGGTCTCACTGGTCTCGGCTCCCACGGCCGCTGCCGCGGCGGCGGAGGGACAGCGGCCGTGCGGTGACGCTCCCACGGTCCCGGTCAGGACCGCCGCCGTGTTCAACAACCCCGACGCGGGGCAGCCGACCGGCGTGGTCGAACAGATCTGTTCACTCGTCAAGCAGGCGGAGCCGGGGTCGACCATCCGGCTCGCCCACTTCGTCATCTCCGGCGACGCGGGGGAGGACTTCGTCGACGAGCTGGTGAACGCACACCGGCGTGGTGTCGACGTGCAGGTGGTGCTCGACGGCTGGCAGGACGACAGCGCCGCCGCGACCGCCCTGCGCGAGGAGATCGGCACCGACAAGGCGCGGGACTCCTGGCTGCACGTCTGCGACAACCTCTCACCGGAGGGCAACACGTCCTCGTGCCTCGGCACCAAGGGGCAGCACAACAAGTTCTACCTGTTCTCGCGCACGGGCGGCCGGTCGAACGTGGTCGTGCAGTCGTCGGCCAACTTCACCGACCTCAACTCGTCGGTGTACTGGAACAACGCCACGACGCTCGTGGAGAACCGCCGCCTGTACGACGCCTACGCCTCGTACTTCGCCGACCTCGCGGAACAGCACCAGGACGGCGACTACTACCGCACCGTGACCACGGGGATGCGAGGCGGCTTCGTGAAGGCTCACTTCTTCCCGAGGGCGGAGGGCGACCCGATCGAGGAGTTCCTCGCCGAGGTCGGATGTTCCGGCGAGACCACCATCCGCATCGGAATGTCCGAATGGGACAGTTACCGCATCGGCATCGCCGAGCGGCTCGTGGAGTTGGCCGAGCAGGGCTGCGGCGTCCGGATCGTGCGGGGGCTGATGGACGGCGACGTGGAGGCACTGCTGTCGAGCCACGAGAACATCGCCATGCGAACGCTCGACGATTCGAGCCGGCTTCCCGGCCGGATCCACTCGAAGTACCTCGTCGTCGAGGGAGAGATCGACGGCGAGGCCGACGCGCGTCGAGTGCTCACCGGCAGTCCGAACTTCAACCACACGTCGTTGCGGCGCAACGACGAGGCGATGATCGCGACCAACCTGCGGTCGGTGTACGACGCCTACCGGGACAACTTCGAGCAGATGTACGCCGCGGCGCGGTGAGCGACGGGTCGCGGGCGCCCGCCGCGGCGTCCGCGACCCGGCTCAGCCACCCACCGGGACGTTGTACTCGATCAGCGCCGCCGGGCCGGTGCCGTCCCAGCGCACCGTGGTGATCGCGCAGTTGCGGAACACGGGAAACGCGCGGCGGTAGGCGCTCAGCGGCAGACCGAGCAGGTGGCACAGCAGCAGCCGGTGGGCGGACGAGTGTCCCACCACGAGCACGTGTCCGTCCGGATGCGCCTTCACGATGTCGTTCACGCAGTCGGTCATCCGCTCGACCGCCAGTACCGGATCCTCCCCACCGGGCAGGTGGTTCGCCACCGGGTCGGCGGTGAACGCGGCGCGAGCCTCCGGGAACCGGGCGGACATCTCCTGCGCGGTCAGCCCCTCGCCGTGCCCGAAGTCGAGTTCCACTATCCGGTCGTCGACATGCGGTTCCAGGCCCGTCGCGCGCGCGGCCGGTGCGGCGGTGTCGCGGGCACGGGACAGCGACGACACCCACAGCGCGTCGAGACCGGCCGTGGCGGCCCAGCGGCCCAGCACCTCGGCCTGCTGCCTGCCGTGGTCGGTGAGTGGCACGTCGGTGCGTCCGGCGTAACGGTTGCCGTGGTGCCACACGGTCTCTCCGTGGCGGACCAGGACGAGATCGGTCATCGAGTGCTCCGGTTCCGGGCGTGGTCGGTCAGTTCGGTGGGCAGCCAGCCGCGCTCGTGCAGCGCGTCGACCAGTGTCAGGTAACCCTCGGTGAGCACGTCCGCGTCCGCATTCTGGGGTTCCACGGTCTCGGTGTCGCGGACGAACTCCCGCGCGGCCTCGGCGAGCGACGACTCTGCCGACCGGGCGAGCAGCGCCATGCCGACGGCGGGGTCGGCGTCGCGCGGCACGGTGAGGGGCCTGCCGAGGGCGGTCGCGCGCACGCGGGTCCAGTAGTGGTTGCGTGCGCCGCCCCCGGTCGTGGTGAGGGTTCCGTCGACGGGTGCGCCGAGCAGGTCCAGATAGTCGAAGCAGAGCCGCTCGACGAACGCGACACCCCGCAGTACGGCGGCGTAGGCGTCCACCTCGTCCTTCGGCGTGCCGAGGGTGAACCGCTCGGCGTCGGGCGCGACGAACGGGAAGCGTTCCCCACGGGACACCAGCGGATACGTCACCACCGTCGTGGTCGGACGGTCGGACGCCAGCGTGGTCAGCCGGTCGAGGTCCGAGTCTCCGAACAGGTCGCTGAGGACCCCGGCGCCGACACTGGAAGCCCCGCCGGGAAGCCAGTTGCCGTCGGGCGCGCGGTGGGAGTACACGACGCCGAGCGGGTCGTGCAGCCTGCGGTCGGTGACGCCCTTGAGCACCAGCGTGGTTCCCAGCACGGTGTTCCACGAGCCGACGGCGAACGTGCCGGAACCCAGTGCCGCCGCGCAGCCGTCGGTCATGCCCGCGATGATCGGTGTGCCCGCGGGGATACCGGTGGCGTCGGCCGAGGCCCGGCACACCTCGCCGATCGGCGTGCCCGGCCGGACCACCTCGGGCAGCACGCCCTCGGGGATGCCGAGCGCGGCGACGACGTCGGTGGGCCAGCGCTCACCGTCCAGGTCGTACCCCGTCTTGAGGGCGTGGCTCGAATCGACGGCGGTGAGGCGGCCCGCGAGTTTTCCGGTGAGGTAGTCGGCCTGGTGCAGCAGCCGGGTCTCCGCCGTGGCGGGGTGCTGGCGCAGCAGCCACAACAGCTTCGGCAGCGCCCACGACGCCTGCGGCCGGTATCCCAGCGCCTGCCACAGTTCGGCGCCCACCTCGACGGCGTGTGCGGCCTCGTCGGCGGCGCGCGCGTCGTCGTACATCAGTCCGGGCGTGAGCGGGCGGAGGTCGGTGTCCGCGAGCAGCACGGTCCCCGACGTCGCGCACAGCGACAACCCGCGTACCGGCCGGGAGCCCACCGTCGACATCGTCTTCCCGCACGCGGCGGTCAGCGCGGACCACCACTGTGCCGGGTCCTGCTCGTGTCGTCGCCCTTCGCGGTGACTGCGCAGGGGACGTGCCGCACTCGCCACGACGGTTCCCGTGCGGTCTGCGGCCACGCACCGCACGCTCTGCGTGCCGATGTCGAGGCCGAGCCACACGCCTTCGTCGGTGCCTGTCGGAGTGTGCGCGCTGGTCGTCATGCCGGGTCTTCCTGTGTCGCCTGCCGGTGTCCTTGCCGTCCTTGCCGGCCTTGCCGATCGAGGTGCCATCCCCGCGTCGCGATCCGCCGGAGGGAGCCGAACCGCTCGTACTGGTCGGCGTAGCCCTCGACGAGGTCGGGCTCGGGTTCGTAGGTGCGGTCGAGGCGGACGTGCCGTCGCGCGGCACGGGTGAGGTCGGGTTCGCTACCGGTGGCCACGAGCCCGGTGAGGAAGGCGCCCTTGGCTCCGACCTCGCCGTCGGCGGGACGCACCACACGCAGGCCCGTGACGTCGGCGATGAGGCGGCACCACATCTCACTGTTCGAGCCGCCCCCGCACACCCGCAGCTCGTGGGTCCGTGCTCCCGCGGCCAGAAGGCAGTCCTTGACGACCATGGTGAGGCCCTCGAACACGGCCCGCGCCACCGCGTCGCGCCCGTGCTCCAGGCTCAGGCCCCAGAACGTGCCCCGTGCCGACGTGTCGAGGAACGGCACCCGCTCTCCCGCGGGAGAGAGGTAGGGCAGGAACACGAGACCGCCCGCCCCCGGAGGGGCCTGCTCCGCCAGGGCGCTCAACTCCCGCGGGTGGGCCAGGCCGAGCAGATCACTCGCCCAGCCGAGCACCTCGGTGCCGGCGAGGGTCGGGAAAGCACGCACGAGGTCGGCGCCGGATCCGAGGACGAGCGTGAGCCCGGACGGATCACCGGAGGTGTCCACGGTCGGTGTGAACACCTCCGTGCACAGGGTCGTGCCGAGGATCGTGCACGCCAGCCCCGCGGCGGTGGAGCCCGCGCCCAGCGCCGTCGAGGCCACGTCGTAGGGGGCGAGCACCACGGGGGTGCCCTCGGCGAGCCCGAGTTCCGCCGCCGCCGCGCGGGTGAGGCCCGCCGTGGCGTCGGGTCCGTCGAGAACGCGGGGCAGCAGCGGCCGGGCCCACTCGATGCCGAACAGCGACAGCAGTTCGGGTGAGTACGCCGACGTCCTCGGGTCGAGCAGTGGCACGGAGGCGTCGGAGAGGTCCACCCCCACCACCCCCGTGAGACGGGAGAACAGCCAGCCGCCGCAGGTCAGCGCCGTCGCCGACGAGGCGACGCGGTCCGGGTCGTGCTCCCGCAGCCAGGTGAGGATCGCATGGGGGAGTCCGGCGAACCCGAGGGAGCCGTTGATCCGGAACGCCTCCTGCGCCACGCCGTCGCGCAGCCACCGGTCGACCACCGGTGCGGCGCGCCCGTCGGACCACAGGATCGCCGGGCCCGTCGGTTCCGCATGCTCGTCGACGAGCCAGCAGCCGTCCCCCTGTGCGGTCAGCGCGACGAACCGCACCCCGTCGCGTGCCTGGGGGAGCACCTCGCGGATCGCGGCGGCCACCGCCTGCCAGACGGAGTCCATGTCCTGCTCCGCCCAGCCGGGGTGAGGCCTGCGGACCTCCGTCGCGTGCCGCGCCACCGCGACCTCGTGCCCGTCGTCGTCGAAGACGACGGCCTTGATCAGCGAGGTTCCGGCGTCGATCGCGATCGCCGACATCCCGCCCTCCTCCTGTCGAACCGCACATTCGCGAAGGTTTCCAGCACACCCGCAAAAGGGGCCGCCGAGCAACGGCCGACGCCCATTCTCACGGCCTTCTGTGCGAGGGTCATGTGAAAAAGTTCCGTGAACAACGGCTGTTTTGCCTGGTAAAGTCGCTTGGCAGTGGTCGAAGGGGATCAGGACCTCACATTTCTTCACATCGGGGAGCGGCATGAACGGCACCATCCGGTCGCGGCGGCGTGCGTTGATCCGCGACCGGGTGCGCGCCGACGGCTTCGTCAGGGCGTCCGTGCTCGCGGAGGAGTTCGGTGTCAGCGTGATGACGATCCACCGCGATCTCGACGCCCTCCAGGCGCAGGGCTGGCTCGCCCGGGTGCGCGGCGGCGCGACCTCCGTGCCCTCGGAGACGTTCCACGGCGACATCGCCCAGCGCAGGACCACGATGGCGCAGGCCAAGCGTGCACTCGCCCGCGCGGCGCTCGAGCGGGTCCGGCCCGGCGACACCGTGATGCTCGACGAGAGCACGACGTGCCTGCACCTGGCCGAGCGCCTCGTCGAACGCGCCCCGCTGACCGTGATCACCTACTTCCAGCCGGTGGTGACGATGCTCGCCGGTGTCCCGGGTGTCACGCTCATCGCCCTCGGCGGGGAGTACTTCCCGGCCTACGACGCGTTCCTCGGGCTCTACACCGCCGAAGGCGTGGCCAAGATCAGGGCCGACACTCTCTTCATGTCCACCACGGCCGTCGCGGCCAACCGCTGCTACCACCACTCGCAGGCCACGGTGCAGGTCAAGCGCGCGATGCTGGCCTCGGCGTCCCGGTCGGTGCTGATGGTCGACCACACGAAGTTCACCCGCGACGGCCTCTACGCGCTCGCGCCGCTGGCCGACTTCGACCTCGTGCTGGCCGACGACGGGCTTCCCGTGGCCGAGCAACGCCGCGTCCGGGACAGCGGCGCCACACTGAGGGTGGTCGCCACGCGGTAGCCGGTCGGCGGTCTTGGTCACGTTCGCCGCGCGTGGTGGACTGGCCCCGTTCCGGTCGGTACGGTCTGTAACTCGACAACCGAAACACCCAACCGGATATCGCGGCCGATCGAGCCGGAGCGGGAGAGTCCCCGTGCTGTCGGCGGGGCACCGAAGGAGTAAACGCCCCACAATCTCTCAGGTCCACCCACCGCTTCGGCGAGGCCACTCTGGAGAGCAGGCACCACGTGTGCCTCACCCAAGGTGTAAGCCGTGCGTTCGCGCGGTGAAACTCTCAGGTGCCCATGACAGAGGGGGAGTTCCAGCACAGGGCGGGTAGTCCTGTGGTACTGCGAGAAGGAGCTCCCATGTCCCCCTCAACCTCGCCGTTCGTCTCCCGGCACGTCGGCCCAGGGCCGTCCGAGCGGGCCAAGATGGTGGCCGAGTGTGGCTTCGGCAGTCTCGACGCGCTGGTCGCGGCCGCTGTGCCGAGCGCGATCCGCACCGAGGGCGAGCTGCGGCTGCCCGCGCCCGCGTCGGAGGAACAGGCCATCGCGGAGCTGCGTGAGCTGGCGCGGCGCAACCGGCCGATGACCCAGATGATCGGCCTCGGCTACCACGACACCGTCACCCCCGCCGTCATCCGCCGCAACGTGCTGGAGAACCCCGCCTGGTACACGGCCTACACGCCGTACCAGCCGGAGATCTCGCAGGGACGGCTGGAGGCGCTGCTCAACTTCCAGACCATGGTCTCCGACCTCACGGGCCTGGCCACCGCGAACGCGTCGTTGCTCGACGAGGGCACGGCCGTGGCCGAGGCCGTGATGCTGATGAAGCGTGCGTCGAAGTCGAAGTCGCACACCGTGGTGGTCGACGCCGAGTGCCTGCCACAGACCGTCGCGGTGGTGCGCACCCGCGCGCAGGCGGTGGGGGTCGAGGTCGACGTCCGCGACCTGTCGCAGGGACTGCCCGAGGAGTTCTTCGGCGTCGTCGTGCAGTACCCGGGGGCCTCCGGTGTGCTGCGCGCACCGGACTTCTACCGCGAGATCGGCGAGGCGGCCAAGCAGGCCAAGGCGCTCTACTGCGTGGCCGCCGACCTGCTCGCCCTCACCCTTCTCGCGGCCCCGGGCGAGTTCGGGGCCGACCTCGCGGCGGGCACCACGCAACGCTTCGGCGTCCCGCTCGGCTACGGCGGACCACACGCCGGGTACCTCGCGGTCCGTTCGGGGCTGGAGCGGTCGCTGCCCGGCAGGCTCGTCGGGGTTTCGATCGACGCCGCCGGCGCGCCCGCCTACCGGCTGGCGTTGCAGACGCGGGAGCAGCACATCCGGCGCGAGAAGGCCACGAGCAACATCTGCACCGCCCAGGTGCTGCTGGCCGTGATGGCGTCGATGTACGCCGTCTACCACGGCCCCGACGGGCTGCGGCGGATCGCCGAGCGGGTGCACGGGCACGCCGTCGCGCTGGCGGACGCGCTGCGCGCGGGCGGCGTCGAGGTGGTGCACGACCGCTTCTTCGACACCGTGCTCGCCCGCGTGCCGGGCCGTGCGGAGGCGGTGCTGGCCGCCGCCCGAGAGGCGGGCGTGAACCTCGGTGGCGTCGACGCCGACCACGTGCGCGTGGCGTGCGACGAGGTCACCACCCCCGAGGTGCTGGCCGCGGTGCTCGGCGCGTTCGGCGTCGAGGGGGCACCGGAGCTGGGGGCTGCGGCGTCCTCGGCGGGATCGGCGTCCTCGACACTGCCCGAGGGCCTGCGGCGCACCAGCGACTACCTCACACACGAGGTGTTCCACTCCTACCGGTCGGAGACCGCGATGCTGCGCTACCTTCGCAGGCTCGCCGACTCCGACTACGCCCTCGACCGCGGCATGATCCCGCTCGGTTCGTGCACGATGAAGCTCAACGCCACCACCGAGATGGAGCCGATCACGTGGCCGGAGTTCGCGAACATCCACCCGTTCGCGCCCGCCGAGGACTCCGAGGGCTACCGCGAGCTCGTCGGGCAGCTCTCCCGGTGGCTGGCCGAGGTCACCGGCTACGACAGCGTGTCCCTGCAGCCCAACGCCGGTAGCCAGGGTGAGCTCGCCGGGCTGCTGGCCATCCGGGCCTACCACCGGGCGAACGGGCAACCCGAACGGGACGTGTGCCTCATCCCGTCGTCGGCACACGGCACCAACGCGGCGTCCGCCGTGCTGGCCGGGATGCGCGTGGTCGTGGTCGCGTGCACGTCCGACGGTGACGTGGACCTCGACGACCTGCGCGCCAAGGTCGACGCCCACCGCGACACGCTCGCCGCGATCATGGTCACCTACCCGTCCACGCACGGCGTGTACGAGACCGGCATCGGCGAGCTGGCCGAGATCGTGCACGAGGCGGGCGGCCAGGTCTACGTCGACGGTGCCAACCTCAACGCGTTGCTGGGGCTGGCCAAACCGGGAGAGTTCGGCGGTGACGTCTCGCACCTGAACCTGCACAAGACGTTCTGCATCCCGCACGGCGGCGGTGGGCCGGGCGTCGGTCCCGTGGCGGTGCGCGCCCACCTCGCCCCGTACCTGCCGAACCACCCGCTGACACCCGAGGCGGGCCCCGAGACGGGCGTCGGACCGATCTCGGCGGCGCCGTTCGGCTCGGCGTCGATCCTGCCGATCTCCTGGGCCTACGTGCGCATGATGGGCGCGCGGGGACTCACCGAGGCCACCAAGGTCGCCGTGTTGAACGCCAACTACGTGGCCGCGCGGCTGGCCCCCCACTACCCGGTGCTCTACACCGGTCAGAACGGGCTCGTCGCCCACGAGTGCATCCTCGACCTGCGCGGCCTCACCAAGCAGACCGGCGTCACGGTCGACGACGTCGCCAAGCGGCTCATCGACTACGGCTTCCACGCGCCGACGATGTCGTTCCCCGTGCCCGGCACGCTCATGGTGGAGCCCACCGAGAGCGAGGACCTCGCCGAGCTCGACCGGTTCTGCGAGGCGATGATCGCCATCCGCCACGAGATCGACCAGGTCGCGGACGGTGTCTGGCCCGTCGAGGCCAGCCCCCTGCGCAACGCACCGCACACGGTCGAACAGCTCGCCGGGGACTGGACCCTGCCCTACGACCGGCGCACCGCCGTCTACCCGGGCCGTACGTCGCCGAAGGGCAAGTACTTCTCGCCGGTGCGGCGTATCGAAGGTGCCTACGGCGACCGCAATCTCGTCTGCTCCTGCCCGCCCGTCTCCTCCTACGAAAGCGCAGGTTCCGCGTCGTGACAGCCACGCCACTGACCACCCCACTCCACGACGTGCACGTCGAACTCGGCGCGTCGTTCACCGAGTTCGCGGGCTGGTCGATGCCCGTCCGGTACTCCAGCGAACTGGCCGAGCACCGCGCCGTGCGTGAGGCGGCCGGGCAGTTCGACCTCTCCCACATGGGCGAGATCGAGGTGACCGGTGCCGACGCCGCCCGCGCGCTGGACTACGCGCTGATCGGCAACCTGTCGGGCGTGAAGGTCGGGCGGGCGCGCTACACCATGCTGTGCGACACCGACGGCGGGGTGCTGGACGACCTCGTCGTCTACCGCCTGGCCGAGGACCGCTACCTCGTGGTCGCCAACGCGGGCAACGCCGCGCTCGTGGCTGGCGCCCTGCGGGAGCGGAGCGAGAAGTTCGACGCGACGGTCACCGACGTGGGCGAGCGCACCGCGCTCATCGCCGTGCAGGGCCCCGCGTCGGCGGCGATCGTGGCCCAGGCGACGGGCGTCGACCTCGACTCGCTGCGCTACTACGCGAGCATGCCCGCCTCCGTCGACGGCCACGAGGTGCTGCTCGCGCGCACCGGCTACACGGGGGAGGACGGCTTCGAGCTGTTCGTCGACGTCGGCACTGACACCGGCACTGACACCGGCACCGACACCGGCGCCGCCGTCGCCACCTGGAGGCGCCTCGCCGAGATCGGTGCCTCCCACGGTCTGCTGCCCGCGGGCCTCGCCTGCCGGGACACGCTGCGGTTGGAGGCGGGGATGCCGCTGTACGGCAACGAGCTGACGGCCGCGCGCACGCCGTTCCACGCGAACCTGGGGCGGGTCGTGAAGTTCGACAAGCCCGGCGACTTCGTGGGCCGCGCCGCCCTGGAACGGGCCGGCGACCCCGACGTCGTGCTCGTCGGCCTGCGTGGTGAGGGACGCCGTGCCCCGCGCCACGGCTACCGCGTGCTCGACGGCGACCGTGAGGTCGGCGAGATCACCAGCGGCGCCCTGTCGCCCACACTCGGCTACCCGATCGCGATGGCGTACGTCACGCCGGAGGTCGCCGAGCCCGGAACCACCCTGTCGGTCGACATCCGGGGCCGCAAGGCTCCGGTCGATGTCGTGTCCCTGCCCTTCTACCAGCGAACGAAAGGCTGACTCCGTTGACGAACATTCCGCAGGACCTCCGTTACAGCCGCGAGCACGAATGGATCCGCACGGGAAGTGACGGGGTCGTGACGGTCGGCGTCACCGCGTTCGCCGCCGAGTCGCTGGGTGACGTGGTCTTTGTCCAGCTTCCCGAGGCGGGTAGTACCGTCACAGCGGGTGAGGTGTGCGGCGAGATCGAGTCGACCAAGTCCGTCAGCGAGCTGTACGCACCGGTGACCGGTGAGGTCGTCGAGGTCAACGAGTCCGTCGCGGACTCGCCCGAGACCGTCAACGCCGACCCCTACGACGCGGGCTGGCTGTTCACGGTCCGCGCCGAGTCGGTGCCGGAGCTGCTCGACGCCGACGCCTACGCCGCGCTGATTCAGGAGGGCTGACATGAACTCGTTCGACGCCGACCTCGCCACGGTCGACCCGGAGGTCGCCGCGGCGGTCGCCGCCGAGCTGCATCGACAGCAGTCGACGCTGGAGATGATCGCGTCGGAGAACTTCGCGCCCGCCAGCGTGCTCCAGGCGCAGGGTTCGGTGCTCACCAACAAGTACGCCGAGGGGTACCCCGGCAAGCGCTACTACGGTGGTTGCGAGCACGTCGACGTGATCGAGACCCTCGCCATCGAGCGGGCCAAGGAGCTGTTCGGCGCCGAGCACGCCAACGTGCAGCCGCACTCGGGTGCGCAGGCCAACGCCGCCGCCATGGTCGCGCTGCTGGAGCCCGGCGACACCATCCTCGGTCTCGACCTCGCGCACGGCGGGCACCTCACCCACGGCATGAGGCTCAACTTCTCCGGCAAGCTCTACAACGTCGTCGCCTACCACGTCGACCGCGAGACCGGCAGACTGGACATGGCGGAGGTCGAGCGGCTCGCCACCGAGCACAAGCCCAAGTTGATCATCGCGGGCTGGTCGGCGTACCCGCGGCGGCTCGACTTCGCGGAGTTCCGGCGCATCGCCGACTCCGTGGGCGCCAGGCTCATGGTCGACATGGCGCACTTCGCGGGTCTCGTGGCGGCCGGCCTGCACCCGAACCCCGTGCCGTACGCCGACGTCGTGACCACCACCACGCACAAGACGCTCGGCGGCCCGCGCGGCGGCATCGTCCTGTCGAAGCAGGAGTACGCCAAGAAGATCAACTCGGCGGTGTTCCCCGGCCAGCAGGGCGGGCCGCTGGAGCACGTCATCGCGGGCAAGGCCGTGGCACTGAAGATCGCCGCCACGCCGGAGTTCCGCGAGCGGCAGCAGCGCGTGCTCGACGGTGCGAGGCTCCTCGCGGAGCGGCTGGCGGCGGACGACTGCGTCTCGGCGGGTGTTCGGGTGCTGACCGGCGGCACCGACGTGCACCTGGTGCTCGTCGACCTGGTGAACTCCGAACTCGACGGCAAGCAGGCCGAGGACCGGCTGCACAGCATCGGCATCACGGTCAACCGCAACGCGGTGCCGTTCGACCCGCGCCCGCCGATGGTGACCTCGGGTCTGCGCATCGGTACCCCGGCGCTGGCCACCCGCGGGTTCGGCGCGGACGACTTCGCCGAGGTCGCCGACGTCATCGCCAAGGCTCTGCGGCCGGACTTCGACGACGCCACCCGCGAGGAGCTGCGCTCCCGCGTCACGACGCTGGCGGAGAAGCACCCGCTGTACGCCGACAAGTCCTGACCCTCCCCGGCGTGTCCGCAGGTTGTGCACGCGTGTCCGCAGTTCGTGGACACGCCGGGAGGCGGGCCAGGCGTTGTGCCGTACCGGAAGTGCGGACACGCGTACGTGAGGTGCGGACACGATGTCAGGAGGTGACAAGGGCCACGGCGAGTCCGTCGTAGCCCTTCACCCCCACTGTCTGAAGCGCGGTGGCGTCGAGGCGAGGTTCGCTGCGCAGCAGCTCGATCGCCTCGCGGGTACCGCGCACCGACGGGTCGTCGCTGTCGGCGTCGACCACCCGGCCGCGGCGCACGACGTTGTCCACGACGATGACGCCGCCCGGCCTTCCGAGTTCCAGCGCCCAACGGACGTAGTTCGCGTTGTTGGCCTTGTCCGCGTCGATGAACGCCAGGTCGAACGGCGTGTTCGCGTCGAGTGTGGGCAGGATGTCGAGCGCCTGCCCGACGCGGACCTCCACCCGGTCGGCCAGCCCGGCGCGCTCGATGTTGGAGCGGGCGACGTCGGCATGGGCGGGGTCTGCCTCGATCGTCACGAGCCGCCCGTCGGCCGGTAGCGCACGCGCGAGCCAGATGGTGGAGTAGCCGCCCAGCGTGCCGATCTCCAGGATGCGGCGGGCGCCGACCATGCGGGCGAGGAGTTGCAGCAGCTTGCCCTGGTTGGCCGCCACGGCGATGTCCGGCAGCCCCGCTTCGGCGCATGCCCGCATCGTGGCGTCGAGTGCGTCGTCGTGTGGTGCGAGGTGCTGGTCGAAGTAGGAGTCCACGGCGGTCCACCGGTCTTGGTCCATGACGTGAGACTAGCCGCCGCGTACGGGAATCGCGGACACTCGTACGTCAGGTGCGGACACGCGTGCGCAGACTGCGGACACGATGTCGGTCAGTCGTCCGGGGCGTCCTCGTCCTCGGGGATGTCGTCGACCTGCATGACCGCCTCGCGCAGAGCCGCTCTCAGCCTGCCCACGTCCAGGGACGTCAGTACGGCAGCTTCGCCGGGGGGCGCGACGAGCACCACCCGGCCCGCGTTCACGAACACGGTCAACTCCCGGCGTCGCCCGGCCAGATCACGGCAGGCGACGGTCCACTCGTCTCGCGAACTCATCCAGCTCCCCCCTTCGTCCACCCGGGGAAACTGTAGCCGCAAACATCACTTCTGGTGATCGATTCGACCGATTTCACCGGAGGTCGCCGCGCGCGTGAGCAGAGCGAAGACCAGCAGCGCCGCCGCGGCCGCCGTCGCCATCACGGTGGCCATCGCCAGCGCGGACCCACCGAACAGCCCGACGACCGGTGACGTCCCGCCACCGACGAGGAACTGCACCAGTCCCAGCAGCGCCGACGCCGAGCCGGCCGTGTGGGGGTGGTCGGCCAGGGCGAGGGTGGTGGCGTTCGGGCCCACCATGCCGACCGACGACACGGTGACGAACAGCGGCGTGAGCAGCAGCGGTAACGGCGCTTCGACCGCCGCCGCCACCACGACGCCGAGCCCGCCGGTCAACGCACTCGTCAACCCCGTCCACAGCAGTGTCCTCGGGGTGAAGCGGCCCACCAGCCTGCCGTTGACCTGCCCCACGAGCACGAGACCGACACCGTTGACCGCGAACACGAGGCCGTACTCGGACGGGGAGAGGCCGTAGGTGTGTTGCAGGACGAAGCTCGACCCCGAGATGTAGGCGAACATCGCCGAGAAGGCCAGCCCGACGGTGAGCGCGTACCCGGTGAAGACGCGGTCGCGCAACAGCGCGGCGTAGGTGCGGGCGATGCGGCCGGGGTGAGCGGAACGCCGGTTGTGCCGGGGCAGGGTCTCCGGCAGCGCGAGCGCGGCGACCACGAGCAGGACGACGCCGAACACGGTGAGGGAGACGAAGATCCCCCGCCAGGACGTCCACCGCAGCAGTTGACCGCCGATCAGCGGCGCGAGCACTGGGGCGACGCCGGTCACGAGCATGAGCGTGGAGAAGAACCGTGCCATCGCCACACCCGAGTACAGGTCGCGCACCGCGGCCCTGGCGATCACCATGCCGGTGGCAGCACCCAGCGCCTGCACCGCCCTCGCCGCGATCAGGGCCGGAACGGAGGGACTGAGCGCGGCCACCGCGGACGCCACCGCGAAGACCACCACGCCCGCGAGCATCGGCCTGCGCCTGCCGAACGCGTCGGACAGCGGCCCGGCGACGAGCTGGCCGACACCGAGTCCGACGAGGAACACGGCAAGGGTGAGCTGCAACTGGGTGTCGGTGGAGTGCAACTCACGCGCCATCACGGGCAGGGCGGGCAGGTACATGTCGATGGACAGCGGTCCGAACGCCGTGAGGCCGCCGAGAAGCAGCGCGTAGCGGGCGGTGCGATGGGGCCGGGTGGCCGATGCCGTGGATGCCGTGGATGCCGTAGCCGGTGCGGTTCCTGCCACGCTCGTGGCCACCTGACCTCCTGTGTTGCGTCGTGGTCTCTGGTCTCGACCACGCACAACCGCTTAGGGACCCTAAGTGTTCCGCGGCAGATGTGATGTTGTCGAGTTCCGGGCGAATCGGGACAAGGCGGTCAGTGCGTCGACGCCGGTGCGGCGGGTCCGGCGACAACGGGTGGGGCACTCCCGCCCCCGGGCTGTCCGCGCCGTCCACGGTCGGCGGTGTGTCGCGTACCGGCGCCCGTGGTCACGAGAGTGCGAGGAACAGTTTCTCCAGCTCCTCGGTCGTCAGGCCGTCCTCGACCTTGGCCGTCTCCTCGGGGTCGGTGATGCAGTACTTCATGGCGTTCGACACGATGGTGAAGCCGGCCCTGTCGAGCGCGGTGGAGACGGCGGCGAGCTGGGTGACGACGTCCCGGCAGGAACCGCCGTTCTCCACGGCTGCGATCACGCCGTCGAGTTGACCGCGGGCGCGCTTGAGCCGGTTGAGGATGCGGCGCTGGGTCTCGGGGTCTGCGTTTCTCATGGGGAGCACTCACTTTCTGCGTGATGCGTGGCGGGCGTCCAGCACGGCACGGTCCGCACCGCCCGCCCAGAAGTCGGCGAGGACGATGCCGGGGATCGTCGGCATGAAGTCCTCATCGGTGAGGTCGAATGTGGCCATCTGGGTTCCGTCCCTTCCAACGGGGAAGGATGTCACGCCGCTACCGCGGTTGTGGGCGCGGCACGAGGGGGCAGCGCACTGAGGTCAGGCGGCAGACGGCGACCAGGCAGGAGAGCACCGTCGCGGCGACCACGACCACGAGACCGGCCGGGGACGGGAGCTCCTGGCTCAGCACGAAGACGCCCATGACGAGTACGAAGAAGCCGAAACCCTTCCTCAACGCCACCTCCGGCACCCGGGAGGTCAGAAGCGTGCCGAGCAGCGATCCGACGACGGCCGCGGCGGTGACTCCGACGACCAGGGACCAGTCGAGGCTGACCGTGGTGAGGTAGCCGGCGAGGCCCGAGAAGGACTTCATCCCTATCACCACCAGCGAGGTACCCACCGCGACCGGCATGGACAGGCCGCCGAGCAGCACGAGCGCGGGGACGACGAGGAAGCCGCCACCGGCACCGACGAGTCCGGTGACAAGGCCGACGGCGAGCCCGTCGAGGATGACCCGTTTCAGTGGAAGCCCCTGCGGTCCTCCGCTGGCATCGGCGGTGGTTTTCTTCTTCCCCCGGATCATCGCCACGGCGGTGGCCACCATCATGACGGCGAAAGCGATCATCAGGACGGTGTCCGGAAGGTACCCGCCGGCAAGCCCTCCCGCGAAGGCGCCCACCATGCCCGCCGCTCCGAAGACGAGCCCGGTGCGCCAGCGGACGTTGCCCTTCCTGGCGTGCGCGACCGCGCTGATCAGTGAGGTCGTTCCCACCACGAACAGCGACGCGGCGATGGCTTCCTTGGCTCCCATGCCCGCGACATAGGTGAGTAGAGGGACGGTCAGGATGGAACCCCCGCCTCCGAGCAGCCCGAGCGAGAGGCCCACGGCCACGGCGAGAACCAGAACGATGATCAGGCCGGTCTCCATCTTTCCTCCCCGTTACGGTGCCCGGGTCCCGGTGACCCGCTCATCGGGATTGCCACGGCAGCCGTCTCGCCGCCTCGTCGGTGCCGGTGTCACACGGCATGGTGAACGCCTCAGTCCTTCCGGAGCGCCGTCGGGAGGTTGCAGACGGCCTCCTCCAGCGTGGGGTTCGCGGCCGTCCTGTTCCACGGCATCTTCGCCAGTACCGCCGCCATGCCACAGGAGTTGGTCAGCGCCGAGAACGTCAGCCCGCCACCGATCGCGGCGGACAGGTAGCCCAGCCGGGGATCGATCAGTCTGGACCCGAGGAAGCCGAGCAGCACCAGGGAGCCCGCTGCCATGCGGACCTGGCGCTCCATGGCCCAGCGCCGGGCGCCACGGACCACGTCGCCTCCGGCCGACTCGAAGGCGGAGACACCACCGGTGAGCACGTCGGCGTTGTCGAAGCCCACCGCTGTCAGCCGTTGCTGGGCCTGGGCGGCCCGGGCTCCGGACTGGCAGACGAGCACCACGTTGCCACCGAGGCGTTCGGCGAGGTCACGGGTGTTCTCGGAGAGCAGCTGCAGCGGGATGTTGTGGGACCCGGGAATGTGGGTCGAGCGGAACTCGGCCGGTGTGCGTACGTCGATGATCGTGAGTTCGTCGCCCTCGGCGATTCGTTGTTTCAACGTGGGTGCGTCGATGACGGTCTTGTCCATGTGTCGTCTCCGGTCGAGGTGATCAGTGGTGGTCGGCGGTGGTCGCCGGCTTTTCCGGACCGGCGTTCGGCGAACCGGTCGGCAGCCGGCGGCCACCGGGAGGGGAAGTGGTGCCGAATCGGGTCGCGACCAGCCGGATCAGGCTCCCGCGGCTGCGGACTCGGCGCGGTCGGCGCCGTGCCGGGCCTCGTTCCAGGCCGTCCAGCCCGCGTAGCTGCCGTCGAGTTCGACGACGTCGTAGCCCGCCCGGCGCAGGGCGCTGGCGGCCACCGAGTTGCGCACCCCGCCCTGGCAGTAGGTCACGATGGTGCCGTTCGTGGGCAGCTCGTCGCGGTGCCAGAGCAGGCGTCCCGCGCTGAGTTGCTTGGAACCGGGGATGTGTCCGGCGGCGTGTTCGGTCCTGTTCCGAACATCCAGGACGAGCGCGGCGCCGGAGCGCTCCAGATCGGCGGGTGCGACGAGCGCGGGCCGGGTGCTCGGCAGGCCTTCGAGGCTGGTGGTGTAGCCGGCGACGTGGTCGATGCCGACGCGCAGGAGGTGGTCCCGCACGGCCCGTGCCGTGTCCCCGTCGGGCGCCAGCAACACGAGCGGTGTGCTCTCGGTTTCGGGGTCGTACGCCCAGGCGCCGAAACTCGCGGCCTTGGCGGGTCCGGGGATGTTCAGTGCACCCCGCACGGTGCCCTCGTGCACCTCGGTGTGGGGACGGGTGTCGACGAACACCGACTCGTTCGCGTCGAGCGACCGGGCGATCTCGTCGTTGCCCAGCTCCGGCAGCGGCGGCAGGGACCCCAGGATCCGCGGCCCTTCCCTGTTCTGGCGCTTCATCCGGGCGAAGTACGCGTGGGCGTCCGGTTGCCCGTCGAGCAGCGCCTCGACGAAGCCCTGCTCGTCGTTGTCGCGCAGATACGGGGCCCACCAGGCGTTGAGGCGTTCGTAGCCGACCGTGGTCGAGGGCAGGGCGCCCAGGGCCTTGCCACACGCGCTGCCCGCCCCGTGCGCGGGGTAGACCTGCACGTGGTCGGGAAGCGTCAGGAAGGTGTCACGGAGGCTCGCGAACAGCTGGCGGGCACCCTCGAAGCGGGTGTCCACCGCGCCGGCCGCCTCGTCGAGCAGGTCGGGGCGGCCGAGGTCGCCCGCGAAGACGAAGTCCCCGGAGAGCAGGTACCCCGGCTCGTCGCTGAACGCGCCGTCGGTGACCAGGAACGAGAGGTGCTCGGGTGTGTGCCCCGGGGTGTGGCTGGCCCGCACCGTGATGTTGCCGACGGTGATGGTGTCACCATCGTGCAGGCGGGTGGCGTCGAAGCCGTACTGCCAGTCCTGCCCGCCTTCCCCCGAGACGTACACCTGCGCTCCGGTCGCCGCGCCCAGCTCTCGGGTGCCGGAGAGGTAGTCGGCGTGGATGTGCGTCTCCGTCACCGCCACGATCCGCATCCCGTGCCGCTGCGCCAGGTCGAGGTACTCGCGGACGTCGCGGCGAGGATCGACCACGACGGCCTCCCCCTTCGCCTGGCAGCCGATGAAGTAGCTGGCCTGGGCGAGGTCCTCGTCGTAAATGCGTTCGAGCAACATGGCGTCTCCCTCTTCGTGTCCGGGTACCTCTCCACTCTGGCATATACCCCCCCGGGTATTCAAGTTCGCTGGTCGGAGGGGGTGTGCCATGGTCTCGTGCCGGATTCGGGACGCCGTCGGCCGACGTGGCCGTGACGGCGACCACGCCGGGCGGATCGGCGAGGTCACCGTGGGCGGGAACCGCCGCGGCCTTGACCGCGGTGGTTTCCGGACGGCTCAGGCCAAGGCGGTCAGTGCGTCGCGCAGGATTCCCTGTGCCGGGACGGACAACCGCCGTCCGGCGTGCAGCTGGTGCGCCGCCTCGACGAGCCGTTGCCGGTCGGCGGCGGTGCCCGTGTGACCGAGGAACGCCGGCAGCAGCAGGGCCAGCGACCGCAGGTCGCGGTCCTCGCAGAGCACGGCCAGCAGGTCCGCCACCCTCTCCTCGCCGGGGCTTCGGACGAGGACGCCGGTGTCTCGCAGCCCCTCGGCCACGACGTAGCGGAGCCAGTCGGCGTACGAGCCCGGAGGCAGCGCGTCGAGATGGTCGGCGGCGAGGCGGAAATGAGTCCCGGCCTTCTCGATGTCGCCCAGCTCGCGGTGACAGCGGGCGAGGCACGCGTGCAGCGACGGGTAGAACGCGGCGACCCTGGCGTCGGCCACGGCGTCGGCGCGCTCCAGGCACACCTCGTTCCAGCTCAGTTCGTCGGCGACCGTCGGTTGGTGACGGGCGAGGTAGTGCGCGGCGACGCATGCCTCGTAGTCGTCGCTCGCCCGCTCCCAGGCCTGTTCGAACAGCGTCTTCGCGTCGCCGGACCGACCTTCGACCTCGGCCCGCATTCCCTCGGAACACAGGCGAATGACGGGGTTCTCGGGGTCCAGGGGGGCCACTGTGGTTCTTCCCTTCACTGGTCCATGCGGACGGGCATGACGAGCGTCGTGAAACTGCCCTGGTCGGCGGAGCGGACCACCGTCGGCTGGTCGGCCGCGGTGATCTCCAGCAGTACGTCGGGGCCGACCCCGGCGGCCACGGCGGGCGCGAGCACGGCGGGATCGAACGCCAGGCGGGCGGTGCCCGAGCACACGGCGGACACGGTGGCATCGCCCACGTGCACCGTGTCCCCACCGGTCTCCAGCACGACCGGGTTCCCGGCAGCGGCCAGCGCGTCGAGCAGCGCGGTCCGGGTGGTGACGATCCGGCAGGTGTGCGGGGCCAGGGTGTCGAGCACCCGGCGGTAATCGGGATAGTTCCCGTCTCGTGTGGGCAGTGGCACTTCGCCCGTGGCCGCGTCGTCCCCGGGGTGGTCCGCCACCAGTGAGGCGTCGTCAGCCTCGGCGACCAGCCGCACGGCGTCGTGGCGCACGGCCCACGGCAGTGCGGCCACCATCGCGTCGACCGGGACCAGCAGCCGGTTCGGCGGCCCGACGACGCGGTGGGGGACGAGTTCCCGCACCGCGAGGCGGTAGCGGTCGGTGGCCACGAGCCGCAGCACTTCGGTGGTCCACTCGACGAGCACACACCCGAGTTCCGGGACCTCGGGAGTGCGGGCCGCGGCCGGATGTACCTGGCGGATCGCGCTGGCGAGTTCCGCTCCGCCGACGCTCACCTCGCCGTGGGACGGCTGCTCCACCATCCGCAGAGCGGCCTCCACCGCGGCGTGGGCCGTGTCGGCGCGGGACCGCAGCCGCCGGGCGTGCGCCGTCAGCACCTCGCGTGCGGAGGCCGGATCGCCTGCGAGCACGGCGGTGATGTCGGCGAGCGGCACCTCGGCCTGCCGGAGGGCGCGCAGCAACGCGGCATCGCGTTCCTGGTCCGCGCTGTAGTAGCGGTAGCCGGAGTCCGGGTCCACGTGCGCGGGCCGCAGGACGCCGCAGTCGTCGTAGAAGCGCAGCGCGCTCGGAGTGAGCCCGACGCGTCGCGCGAAGGTACTGATCGTGTCCATGGCGCCGAGTCTGGGGCTTCGAGCGACTCGAAGGTCAACCGTAGGATGCCCGGCGAGTCGGCGGCACGGCGCGAGGAGGCGCGGATGAGCGAGCGGTTCGGTCACTACCAGAGCGAGATCTACCTTTCCGGTTACGGCGGCACGACACCGGCGTTCACCACGGACCTCACCCGGCTGGAGGCGGTCGCCGAGCGGGTGCTGGAACCGGGGCCGTTCGCCTACGTCGCCGGGGGAGCGGGGTCGGGTGCGACGAGTCGCGCCAACCGGGAGGCGTTCGACCGCTGGGCCCTCGTGCCGCGCATGCTCACCGACGCCACCGAGCGCGAGCTGGCCACCACGGTGCTGGGTGAGACGCTGCCCGCACCCGTGGTGCTCGCGCCGGTGGGTGTGCAGTCGATCGTGCACCCCGAGGCCGAGCGGGCCACCGCGAAGGCGGCTGCCGGGCTCGGGCTGCCGATGGTGATGTCCACCGCCTCCTCGACGAGCATCGAGGACGTCGCGTCCGCGTCCGGACCCGGGCCGCGCTGGTTCCAGCTGTACTGGCCGAACGACCCCGACGTGTGCGGCAGCATCCTCGCGAGGGTGCGAGCCGCCGGGTTCTCCGTACTGGTGGTCACGCTCGACACGTGGTCGCTCGGCTGGCGGCCGTGCGACCTCGACAACGGCTACCTGCCGTTTCTGAAGGGTGAGGGGACGGCCGTGCCGTTCACCGACCCGGTGTTCCGTTCACGGCTCGAATCCGCCCCGGATGAGGACCTCGCGATGGCCGTGCTGCGCTGGATCTCGATGATCACCGGGACGGACCGTGACTGGGACGCCCTGCCGTTCCTGCGGGAACACTGGGACGGTCCGATCGTGCTGAAGGGTATCCAGCACGTCGACGACGCCCGTCGGGCGGCGGCTGCCGGGGTCGACGGCATCGTGGTGTCGAACCACGGCGGACGGCAGGTCGACGGCGCCGTCGCGTCGCTGGACATGCTGCCCGAGATCGCCACGGCTGTGGGCGACCGGCTCGACGTGCTGTTCGACTCGGGGGTCCGCACGGGCGCCGACGTGGTGAAGGCCCTCGCGCTGGGTGCGAAGGCCGTGCTCGTGGGACGCCCGTACGTCTACGGGCTGGCCCTCGGGGGCGAGGACGGCGTGCGGCACGTGCTGCGGAGCCTGCTCGCCGACCTCGACCTCACGCTGGCGCTGTCCGGCCACCGCGGTGTGCGCGAACTCGGACCCGGGTCACTCGTACGGCGCTGAGGCTCACATGGACGTCTGCGGCAGGCCCGGGCCCTTGCGAGGACCGACGAGGGCGCCCACCACGGTCAGCAGACAGCCTGCGAGCAACACCCACGGACCCGCGGAGGATGCCTCGAAGTCGCCCTTGAAGATGTAGGCGATCCCCATGCCGTGGAGCACCGTGGCCGCGAACGCCCGGCCCGCGAACACGACGCGGTACTTGACGAACGTCCGACGGCTGAGGTTGTTGCGGAGGATGCCGCTCAACCAGCGGGCCGACCTGTCGGTGCGCAGTGCGCCGAGAGTCCACGGCAGGACGGCCAGCGGCAGCACGGCGAGCAGTACGAAGGACAGGCACACGACGTAGAGCGGACGCAGGTCCATCTCCCAGTCCGTGGCCTCCCAGAGATCCAGGAACCACACCGAGTTACCCATGGCGCTCGCCCACGGCAGGGCGAACATCCCGACGAATGTCATGACGACGCCGAGCGCGGCGGGTAGCGCGCCCCAGCCCGCGACCGTCAGCGGGCCACCGGGCACGGGTCCGGGCGCACCGAAGCCCGGGCCCATGCCGGGCGCGGCGCCACCCGGGTACGGCTGCTGTGGGTAGGCGGGCGGATGTCCCGGGAACTGCTGCGGGTGGCCGGTGGGTTGGGAGGGATAGCCCGCTGGTTGCGACGGATACGGCGCCTGTCCGGGATGTCCTTGTTGTGGCTGTCGGTATGGTTGTTGTCCCGCCGGATTCCCCGGCCACGGCTGCCCCATGGCGTCGCACCCTACCGGCCGGACCCCGCCGAGCGAAGCGGAACGGACCGACGAACGGCTCCGCGAACTCGCCCGCCGTTTCCCACCGCCGCGCACCGGTGAGGCGCGATCGGTGGGAACACCGGTGTGCTCCCCGGAAAACAGGTGGCCTCGGTGCGAGGGCGGCCGGTTAAGCTGGCTGCCGTATGTCCTCCACGTCTACTCCACAGGTTGCTGTCGGCGAGCTGCGTTCCCGCCTGTCCGAGCTCATGGTGCGCGACGCGCACCGGTTGGGTCGTCGGCTCGACGGGTTGCGCAGGGCTCGCCGGCCGAAGCAGGGCGTCCTGGCGGGCATCGCCGCGGACGTGGAGCGGGCCGAGGAACGCGTTCGTCGGCGCCGCGAGTCACGGCCCGAGATCACCTACCCGGACGAACTGCCGGTCAGCAGGCGCAAGGACGACCTCGCCGAGGTGATCCGCGACAACCAGGTGGTGATCGTCGCGGGGGAGACGGGGTCGGGCAAGACCACGCAGTTGCCCAAGATCTGCCTCGAACTGGGCCTGGGCGTGCGGGGGCAGATCGGGCACACCCAGCCGCGCAGGATCGCGGCCAGGACCGTGGCCGAGCGCATCGCGGCGGAGCTGGGGACCGACCTCGGGACGAGCGTCGGCTACAAGGTGCGGTTCACCGACACCTCGGGCGACGACACGCTGGTCAAGGTGATGACCGACGGCATCCTGCTCGCCGAGATCCAGCACGACCGGCTGCTGCGGCAGTACGACACGATCATCATCGACGAGGCTCACGAGCGGAGCCTGAACATCGACTTCCTGCTCGGCTACCTCAAGCGGGTCCTGCCGCGCAGGCCCGACCTCAAGGTGATCATCACCTCGGCCACCATCGACCCGGAGCGGTTCTCGCGGCACTTCGACGATGCCCCGATCGTGGAGGTCTCCGGCCGCACCTACCCGGTGGAGGTGCGCTACCGGCCCGTCGTCGACCCCGACGACCCCGGCGCCGACCCCGATCGCGACCAGGTGCAGGCCATCTGCGACGCCGTCACCGAACTCAGCGCGGAGGGGCCCGGCGACATCCTGGTGTTCCTCTCCGGGGAACGTGAGATCCGGGACACCGACGAGGCGCTGACGGCGATGGAGCTGCCGAACACCGAGATCCTGCCGCTGTACGCGCGGTTGTCCGCAGCCGACCAGCACCGTGTGTTCAGACCGCACCGGGGACGGCGCATCGTGCTCGCCACCAACGTGGCGGAGACGTCGCTGACCGTGCCGGGAATCAAGTACGTCATCGACCCCGGCACCGCCCGCATCTCCCGCTACAGCCATCGCACCAAGGTGCAACGGCTGCCCATCGAACCGATCTCGCAGGCGTCGGCAAACCAGCGCAAGGGGCGCTGTGGCCGCACCTCGGACGGTGTCTGTATCCGCCTGTACTCCGAGGACGACTTCCTCTCGCGGCCCGAGTTCACCGACCCCGAGATCCTGCGGACCAACCTGGCCTCGGTGATCCTGCAGATGATCTCCTTGGGGCTGGGTGACATCGGCGCGTTCCCCTTCGTGGAGCCGCCCGACCGCAGGCAGATCACGGCCGGGGTGCAGTTGCTCACGGAGCTGGGAGCGCTCGACGCGTCCGGCAAGACGTTGACGCCGGTCGGGCGCAAACTCGCGCAGCTTCCCGTGGACCCCCGCATGGGGCGGATGATCGTGGAGGCCGCCTCGCTCGGCTGCGTGCGCGAGGTCATGATCATCGCGGCGGCACTGTCCATCCAGGACCCGCGCGAGCGGCCCTCGGAGAAGCAGCAGCACGCCGACCAGCTGCACGCGCGGTTCGCCGACCCCAACTCCGACTTCCTCGCCTACCTCAACCTCTGGAACTACGTCCGCGAGCAGCAGAAGGCACTGTCGAACAACCAGTTCCGCAAGCTCTGCCGCGCCGAGTACCTCAACTACCTCCGCATCCGCGAGTGGCAGGACATCCACGGGCAGCTCCGTCAGATGGCCAAGCCGCTCGGCATCACGTTCAACGACGTGCCCGCCGACTCGCAGCGGGTCCACACCGCGCTGCTGGCGGGACTGCTGTCCCACGTCGGGCTCAAGGATCCGGCCAAGGGCGACTACCTGGGAGCCCGAGGCGCCCGCTTCGCCGTGTTCCCCGGCTCGTCGCTGTTCAAGAAGCAGCCGAGGTGGGTCGCGTCGGCGGAGCTCGTGGAGACCTCGCGACTGTGGGCGCGGGTCAACGCCCGGGTGGAACCCGAGTGGATCGAGCCGTTGGCCCAGCACCTGGTGAAGCGCACGTACTCCGAGCCGCACTGGGAACGCAAGCGCGGTGCGGTCATGGCCCTTGAGCGGGTGACGCTGTACGGCATCCCGCTCGTGGTGGGCCGAAAGGTCAACTACGGCCGCATCGACCCCGAGACCTCGCGGGAGCTGTTCATCCGTCACGCCCTCGTGGAGGGCGACTGGGACACGAACCACCGCTTCTTCCACGACAACCGCGCGCTTCTCGAGGAGGTCACCGACCTCGAGAACCGCGCGAGGCGACGCGACCTGCTCGTCGACGACGAGACGCTGTTCGACTTCTACGACCAGCGGATCGGGGCCGAGGTCACCTCGGCACGGCACTTCGACACGTGGTGGAAGAAGACCCGTGGGGAGCAGCCGGAGCTGCTCAACTTCGAGAAGGCCATGCTCGTCAACGAGGCTGCCGACGACGTGCGCGAGGCCGACTACCCCGACACCTGGCAGCAGGGTTCCCTGACGTTCAAGCTGACCTACCAGTTCGAGCCGGGGACCGACGAGGACGGCGTCACCGTCCACATTCCCCTCGCAGTGCTGAACCAGGTCGGTCCCGCCGGATTCGAATGGCAGGTTCCCGGCCTTCGCGAGGAGCTCGTCACCGCGTTGATCAAGTCGTTGCCGAAGCCACTGCGGCGCAACCTGGTGCCCGCGCCCGACACCGCGCGGCAGGTCCTGGCGGCAGCCGGACCCGCGGACGGTCCGCTGCTGCAGGTCCTGGGACGGGAGCTGGAACGGTTGCGCGGCGTGGACGTGCCGGCCGACGCGTGGCAATGGTCCGCCGTACCCGACCACCTCAAGATGACGTTCCGGGTGCTCGACGAGCGCGGACGGAAGCTCGCCGAGGGCAAGGACCTGGAGGCGTTGCGCGACCGGCTCGGCGATCGCCTGCGCAAGACCATCTCCGCCGCCGCCGACGACATGGAGCGGTCGGGGCTTCGCACCCCGGACTTCGGTTCCCTGCCGAAGGAGTTCTCGGCCCGGCGGCGCGGGCACGAGGTGAAGGCCTATCCCGCGCTGGTCGACGAGGGCGACAGTGTGGCTGTGCGGATGCTCGACACGCCGGGGCAGCAGCGCGCGGAGATGTGGCGCGGCACGCGCAAGCTGTTGCGGCTCAACGTCCCCTCGCCCGCCAAGTACGTCAACCGGAACCTGTCGAACCAGTCGAAGCTGGTGCTGACCCGCAACCCCCACGGTGGGGTGGCGGCTCTGGTCGACGACTGCGTCGACTGCGCGGTCGACAAGCTGATGGCCGACGCTGGCGGCCCGGCGTGGGACGAGCGGGGGTTCGCGCCGCTGCTGGAGCGGGTGCGGGGGGCGCTGAACGGCACAGTGCTCAACGTGTTGCGTGCCGTGGAGGACGTCCTGCGCGCGGCGCACGACGTCGAGGCGCGGTTGCAGGCCACGCGCGGTGACGCCCTCGCCGAATCGCTCGACGACATCCGCGCGCATCTGTCCGGACTCGTCCACGCCGGGTTCGTCACCGAGACCGGCTACGACCGGCTCGGCGACCTCGTGCGCTACGTCCGGGGGATAGAACGCAGGCTCGACAAGCTGCCCTCGGACCCGGCGCGGGACGTCGAGCGACTGCGCGACATCGCGTGGTTGCGGCAGGAGTACCGGGCGGCGCTGGACGCGTTGCCGCCGAGGACGGATCCAAGTCCGGAGCTGGCCGAGATCCCGTGGATGATCGAGGAGCTGCGGGTGAGCTTCTTCGCCCAGACCCTCGGCACGGCCTACCCGGTGTCGCTCAAGCGTGTCCTCAAGGCCCTGGACGCCGCGGCGCCGTAACGCCGTGTCCGCAGCCTGCGTACGCGTGTCCGCATTTCCTGCACGCGTCGGGCGTCACGGCGCCTCGGAGTAGACCCTCACCGCTGCCGAGGGCATCGGAAACCGCACGGGGCACGACGGTCCGAACACCAGCGAGGTGGTTTCGCGCACGGCGTCGGCGAGGCAGTCACCGACCCGCTCGGCGAGCTCGGCGGGACAGTGCACGATCACCTCGTCGTGCTGGAAGAACACCAGGTGTGCCGGTGAGGGCAGGCGTCTGCGCAGCGTGGCCAGAAGTACCGCCGTCCAGTCGGCTGCGCTGGCCTGCACCACGAAGTTGCGGGTGAACCGGCCCCATTCCCGCGCGGCACGGCGGGCGTTCCTCTCGTCCCCCGGGCCGCCCGTGAGCGCGCGCCACGCCTCGGACGGGGGAGGGGAGGTCCGGCCGAGCCGGGACCGGACGAGCCCGCCGCGCTCACCCTCGCGGGCAGCGTGCTCCACATAGGACACCGCGTGGGGGAAGCGCCGCCGCAGCAACGCGAGCAGCGAGGCCGCCTCCCCTGCCGTGCCGCCGTACATCGCCGACAGCATCGCGATCTTCGCCCGCGACCGGTCGTCGTCGTCCGGTTCGCGGCCGAACATGGCACCGGCCAGGCTCGTGTAGAGGTCGGCCGACTCCGAGACCTCGGCGAGCCCGCGGTCGCCGGACAACGCGGCGAGCACCCGAGGTTCGAGCTGCGCCGCGTCGGCCACGACGAGCGTCCAACCCTCGTCGGCCCGCACGCACTCTCTCAGCACCTTCGGGATCTGCAACGCCGCCCCGCCGCGACTCGCCCACCGGCCCGACACCACGCCGCCCACGACGTAGACCGGACGGAACCGGCCGTCACGCACCCACTGGTCGAGCCAGGACCAGCCGTGGGCGGAGTGCAGCCGGGCGAGCTCCTTGTACTCCAGCAGCGGTGGCACGGCGGGGTGATCGATGTGGCGCAGTACGTGCGCGCGGGTGGACGTCACGTCGACGCCGTCCCCGCGTAGTGCTCTCACGATGCTGCCGGGATGGTCCGGGTTCACGACCCGGCCACCGAACGCGGCGGTGATGCGTTCGGCCAGTTCGGCGAGTCTGCGGGGCCGCTGCCCCGACGGCACCCTCGGGCCCAGCAGGTCGGTGAGCAGTTCCCGATGCACGTCCGCCCGCCACGGCAACCCGTCGGCGGACATCTCCACCGCGGCCAGCGCGCTGGCCGACTCGGCCGCCGTGAGCAGCCGTGTCCGATCGGGGTGGGGCAGGCCACGCAACCGCTGTCGCTGGTCGTCGTGCACGACGTCGGCGGCCTCGCTCACGTCGACGTCCGGGGGCAGGCCCGAGTCGTGGAGCTCGAACAGGGTCGGCTCGTCACCCGTCTCGTGATGGTCGCCGCCGGTTTCGGGCGGCGGTGGCAGGCCCCGGGCCCTGGCGTAGGCCGCGGCGAGCGTGCGTGACTCGCCGTGGCGACCCGCGTGGCCGAGCAGCAGGTACTCGGTCAAAGCGAGATCGGTGCACCGGCCCACGCGCACGCCGTGGGCGACCAACGGCGGGTAGTCGTGCTCGACGGACGTGAACACCCACCGCGGTGCGTACTCGCGTTCCCAGGTGTGTACCAGTGCGGCGGCCTCGGCCGTGCCGAGACCACTCGTGGGTACACCGGACACGGACACCGAGGGCCGCAGCAGGTATCTGCCGTCCGGTTGCCGTGCCACGGTGATGTGCACGAAGGAATTGTGCGGCGGGACACCGACATTCCGGGCTCGACGCCTTAACCTACTTGCGGGTAGGTTGAGGGTGCCACGGGAACGAGGAGGTGCTGATGCGGCCATCACCGCTGGTCGACGTCGCGAGTGCGGTGGCACGGACCGCCCGCAGCATCGCGGTGCTGTATCGCGCGGGGCTCGTGCCGGTGCCCCGCCTCGACGAGGCCGTCCGGTCGCTCGTCGCCACCCGACGCTACGGGCCGCTGGCCGGTTCCGTCCGCATCGCCGCGCGCCGCGCCCCGCACGCCGTCGGCCTCGTCGACGAACGAGGATCGATGACGTTCGCCCAGCTCGACCTGCGTTCGAACGCGCTGGCACGGGCCTGGTCGCAGCGCGGTGTGCGGCCGGGAACCACGCTGGCCGTGCTCTGTCGCGACCATCGCGGCCTCGTGCTCACCCTGCTCGCCGCGGGCAAGCTCGGGGTTCCGGTGCTGCTGCTCAACACCGGGTTCGCCAAGCCTCAGCTCACCGACGTCGTCGCGCGCGAGAAGGTCGGCGTGCTGGTCCACGACGAGGAGTTCACGGGCCTGCTCGGCGACATCGTCGGCGTCGACCGCTACCTCGCGTGGACGGACTCCGACTCCGCCGACTCGCCGCTGCTCGAAGACGTCATCGCGGGCAGTGACGACCACCCGCTGCCCGCACCCGCCAAACCCGGCGGGTTCGTTCTGCTCACCAGCGGTACCACGGGCACCCCGAAGGGCGCGCCCCGGCCGAAGGTCTCGGCGCTGCACTCCGCGGAGTTCCTCGACCGCATTCCCCTGCGGGTCGGTGAGGCGACGTACTTCGGGGCGCCGCTGTTCCACGCCACCGGCATCTCGCAGTTCATCCTCTCGTGCGCGCTCGGCTGCACGGTGGTGTTGCGCAGGCGGTTCGACCCCGAAGCCACGCTGCGCGGCGTCGCCGAGCACCGGTGCACCGCGGTCGTGCTCGTGCCGACCATGCTCCAGCGGATCCTCGACCTCGGGGCGGACGTGCTGGCCAGGTACGACACGTCCAGCCTGCGCGTGATCTTCGTCGCGGGCTCGGCGCTCGCGCCCGAAGTGGGCAACCGTGCCAGGGAGGCGTTCGGCGACGTGGTCCACAACGTGTACGGCTCCACGGAGGTCGCGGTGGCCACCGTCGCGACACCCGAGGACTGGGTGAGGGCGCCGGGCACCGTGGGGCGGCCGCCCGTGGGGTGCCGGGTCGCGCTCTACGACGACGAGGGCAGGCGCATCACCACGCCGTACGTCACCGGCCGGGTGTTCGTCGGCAGTGGCCTCGCGTTCAAGGGCTACACCGACGGCGCGACCAGGGACACGGTCGACGGCCTGATCGCCACCGGAGACGTCGGGCACGTCGACGCCGACGGGCTGCTGTTCATCGACGGCCGCGACGACGAGATGATCGTCTCGGGCGGGGAGAACGTCTATCCCGTCGAGGTCGAGAACGTGCTCGTGGAGCACCCCGACGTGCGCGAGGCCGCTGTGATCGGAGTGCCCGACGAGGAGTTCGGGCAGCGGCTCAAGGCGTTCGTCGTCGTGCGTGACGGGGCGGAGGCGGACGCGGAGCTCCTGCGCGAGCACGTGCGGAACAACCTGGCGCGGTTCAAGGTGCCCCGCGACGTCGAGTTCCTCGACAGCCTGCCCCGCAACTCCACCGGAAAGGTCCTCCGCAAGGCGCTGGAGTAGCTCTGAAGCAACCGTGTCCGCAGGTGGTGCACGGGTGTTGGCAGTTCTGGTACGTGGGGTTCGGTGTTCGCGCCGTAGGCTGCGGACACGCGTGCGGGAAGTGCGGACACGGTGTCAGGCAAGGTGGCGGCGGGAGGCGATACCGCGCGGGCGCGGCGGTGGGAGGAGGCTCAGCAGGGAGCCCGTCGGGACGTCGAGGATCTGTTCCAGCGCCAGCACCGCGCGCAGTGACCGCTGCCGTTCGGGCTGACGCTTGCCGGACTGCCAGTAGCTCAGCGCGGTGACACTCACGGGGACGCCGCGTTCCTGCAACCTCACCTGGATGCGGTCGAGGCTCAGGCCACTCGTGGAGATCGCCGACCGAAGCTCTTCGGAAAACGCCGTCGCGCTACTCATCGTATTCCCCCGACTACCCTTGAATAACGATATGGGAACACGTTAGCAGCACCTGTAACGCCTGGTGAGGAAGCTGATGCGAAAGAGTTAGCCCAAACGGGCTAATGCTCACTCCGTCGAATGGCTCAGAACTGGTAAATGTGAATCATTGCCCATGTTCCACGGTCAGGGCTCTCATGGTCACACCACGTTGTCGCCTGACACGGAAAGGTTACTGATGGGCACCTCCAAGAAAACCACACGGGCGGCCCTGACCGGTGCCGTCGCGGTGGGTGTGACGGGACTGTTCGCCGCAGCGGTGGCTCCCGCGCACGCCGAGACGGGACAGATCGTCCACGCGGAGTCGGCACGCGCGATCGACGGCAGCTACATCGTCGTGCTGAAGGACGACAAGGCCGGTTCGCTGTCGGCCTCGGCGGTGTCCGCGCAGGCGCGCACACTCGCCGCCGACTACGGCGCCACGGTGAAGCAGACGTTCGACACGGCGATCGACGGTTTCGCCGTCGCCGCCGACGAGGCGACGGCGAAGCGGCTGGCCGCCGACGAGTCCGTCGCGTTCGTCAGCCAGAACCAGCGGTTCCACATCGCCGACGAGTCGGGTACGCAGGCCGTCTCGTCGTGGGGCCTCGACCGGATCGACCAGCGAGACCTGCCGCTGGACGACAGCTACACGCCGCCGACCTCGGCCTCGGAGGTCACGGCGTACATCATCGACACCGGCGTGTCGGAGCACAGCGACTTCGGCGACCGCCTCCAGCCGGGCGCGGACTTCGTGGACAACGACGACGACGCCACCGACGAGAACGGGCACGGCACGCACGTGGCCGGCACGATCGGCGGCTCGACCTACGGTGTGGCGCCCGACGTGAACCTCGTCGGGGTGCGGGTGCTCGACGCGAACGGCAGCGGCACCACCGCCGGCGTCATCGCGGGTGTCGAGTGGGTCGCCGAGAACGCGTCCGGGCCGTCCGTGGCGAACATGAGCCTGGGCGGTGGCGCCGACGCGGCTCTCGACGCGGCCGTCCTCGGTGCCATCGAGGCCGGTGTCACGTTCGGTGTCGCGGCGGGCAACGAGTCGTCCGACGCGAACAACTCGTCGCCGGCCCGGGTCACCGAGGCGATCACCGTGGCGGCCAGCGACCAGGACGACAGCCAGGCGTACTTCTCCAACTACGGCGACGTGGTGGACATCTACGCTCCCGGTGTGAACATCACCTCGGCGTGGCACGACGGCGGTGAGAACACCATCAGCGGTACCTCGATGGCGACTCCGCACGTGGTCGGTGCGGCCGCGCTGCACCTGGCCGCCAACCCGGACGCCTCGCCCGCCGAGGTCGCCGACGCGCTGACCTCCTCGGCGACGCCGGACGTCATCTCCAACCCGACGGGACAGACCCCGAACCGCCTGCTCTACGTGGGCGGCTGACGCGACACCGCGTGCACTCGCACGTCATTTCTCCTCCTGCACAGGCCGGCCCGGCGCACCTCGCGTCGGGCCGGCCTTGTTACTGTCGGGTAAGGTCCGGGTAGGGTCTGCGTATGGCCGTACGGAAGAACATCGTGATCACCGGTGCCAGCGCCGGTCTCGGTGAGGGAATGGCCCGGAAGTTCGCCGCACAGGGGCGCAACCTCGCGCTGTGTGCCCGTCGTCGCGACCGGCTCGACGCCCTCGCCGCGGAACTCACCGAGCGGCACCCCGGCATCCGTGTCGTCGTCCGTGAGCTCGACGTCAACGACCACGACCGGGTTTTCACGGTCTTCGACGAGTTCCGCTCGGAACTCGGTGTCCTCGACCGGGTGGTCGTCAACGCGGGTCTCGGCAAGGGGCAGCCCGTCGGCACGGGGTACTTCACCGCCAACCGGCAGACCGTGGAGACGAACCTCGTCGCCGGGCTGGCGCAGTGCGAGGCCGCTGTGTCGATCTTCCGGGAGCAGAACGCGGGGCACCTCGTGGTGGTGTCGTCGTTCAGCGCCGTGCGGGGCATGCCGCGCAACCTCACCGCCTACGCGGCCTCGAAGGCGGGCATCGCCACGCTCGCCGACGGCATCCGTGCGGACCTGTCGACCACACCGATCGCCGTCACCACCGTGCTGCCCGGCTACATCGAGTCGGAGATGACCCGACGAACCTCGGGGCGGACCCCGCTGCTGGCGAGCGCGGACGCGGGCGCGCGGGCACTGGTCAAGGCGATCGAACGTGAGCCCGCGAGGGCCTACGTGCCGACCTGGCCGTGGACGCCGCTCAGCGTGCTCGTGCGTGTGTTGCCGACGAGCCTGTTCCGCAGGTTCGCCTGAACGAGAAGGGAAGGACCCGCGGATGGGAGCCGTCTACCTGGTCCGGCACGGGCAGGCGTCGTTCGGTGCGGCGAACTACGACGTGTTGTCCGACCTCGGGCGTGCCCAGGCTCGGGCCGTCGGAGTCGAACTCGCCCGCCGTGGCGTGAGCGTGTCCGCGGCACGGTGCGGCACGCTGGCGCGACAGCGTGCCACCGCGGAACTGGCGCTCGCGGAGTCCGGCTCCGGCACACCCGTCGAGCCCGACGCCCGGTGGAACGAGTACGACCACGTCGACATCGCGGCGCACCACGGCGGAGGGGCAGCGCAGGACAGTGCCGACCCGAGGGCCTACCAGGACGCGCTGGAGAAGGCGTTGACGGCGTGGATCGAGGCGGGGGCGGACGGCCCGTGCGCCGAGACGTGGCCGATGTTCCTGGCCCGCGTGCGCGCGGTGTTCGACGAGGTCTCCTCGAGCCTGGGCAAGGGGGAGCGGGCCGTGGTCTTCACGTCGGGCGGGGTGATCTCGGCGTTGTGTGGTGACCTGTTGGGGGATGCCGCCAGGGGAATGCTGTCCCTGAACCGGGTGACGGTGAACGCGGGACTGACCAAGGTGGTCACCGGGCGCTCCGGCACCACGCTGGTGTCGTTCAACGAGCACGGCCACTTCGACGGTGAGGCGACGGGTCTGCTGACCTACCGTTGAGCGGCGCTCACGTGGTCGCGAGTTCGGGGAGCACGTCGTCGACGAGCGACTGGAGTACCTGGCTGAGCAGCGTGTGCACCTGGGCGCGGTCGAGCGTGCCGCGTACGAGCCACTCGCGGCCCGCGACCTTCACCATGCCGCCGTAGGCGCGGATGACGGCGTTGAACTGTTCCCACCGCGGGTCGTCGCGGGCGAAACCCATGGCTTCCAGGACACGGTCGGCAGCGTGGCGGTCGGCGTCGTCGAGGATGCGTTCGACTTCGAGGTCACGTCCGATGCCTTCCGGGGTGATGACGGCGAGCCACGTCTTCTCCTGCTTGCTCACCATGTCCATGAACCAGTCGACCGCGGCCTTGGCGCGTTCCTCGGTGGAACCTTCGGGCAGCCCCGTCGCGACGTCGTAGGGGATGTTGAGGGCGCGCCGTACCACGGCCAGATACAGCTCGCGTTTGGTGCCGAAGTAGTGGTTGATCAACCCCCGGGCCACGCCCGCGCGTGCGGCGATGTCCGACGTGGACACATCGGCGTACGGGCGTTCTCCGAACAGTTCGGCGGCACAGGCGAAGATCTGCTCTCTACGCTCGTCGGGTTCCAGCCGCCGCCACTTCGGCACGGATTCCGTGGTCATGCGGTGGAGTTTCTCACGCGGACCCGCGTTTCGCCGGGAAAATCGGCAGCCGGAGGGCCCCGACGGCCGTGGTGGGCACGATCGGGTGGTCCGGTGCGACGGGTGCGATCCGTTCGTAGGGGGCGGACAGTGGTGGGCGGGGATCCGGCTCGCCCTTGTTGGGCCACAGGGCCATGGCGCGTTCGGCCTGCGCGGTGATCGTGAGCGACGGGTTGACACCCAGGTTGGCCGACACCGCCGAACCGTCCATGATGTGCAGTCCCGGATGGCCGTACACCCGTTGGTAGGCGTCCACCACGCCGGTGTCCGGGGAGTCCCCGATGACGCAACCACCGATGAAGTGGCCCGTCAACGGGCGGTCGAACAGGTCGTTCCAGCCGCCGCCCGCGATGCCGCCGATGCGGTCGGCGATCCGGCGCACCACGTCGTGTCCCGCCGGGATCCAGGTGGGGCTCGGCTCGCCCACGCCCTGTTTCGTGAGCATGCGCCTGCCGAACAGGCCCCGCCGCGTGTAGGTGGTGACGGAGTTGTCGAGCGACTGCATCACCAACAGCGCGATCGTCTGTTCCGACCAGTGGCGTGGGTTGTGCAACGCGGGCAACCTCCGCCTCTGACGTGCCAACTCCGCGAGCCCGGCCCGCCACCGGGGTTTGCCGGGGACGGGGTCGACCAGCACGGTCCCGAGCAGGCCCAGCAGGTTGCTGCCCTTGCCGTAGCGCACCGGTTCGACATGGGTGACCTCGTCGGGATGGAAGGACGAACTGATCGCGACACCGCGGTGGTACGCCGCGTCGCGGCGAGTCGTGCGCGCGGCCAGGACGGCTTCGGAGTTCGTTCTCGCGAGTAGGCCGAGCCGCGACGAGAGCCGGGGCAGCAGCCCACGGTCGCGCATGCGGTGCAGGAGTCGCTGGGTGCCCAGGGAGGAAGCGGCGAACACCACCTGCTCGGCCGTGAAGACGCGCTTGCGCCAGCGCTGTGTCGTGTGAACGGAGGAGCAGGCGTAGCCACCACCGGGTAGTGGGCGGACCTCGGTCACCGTCGTGAGCGGGTGCACGGTCGCGCCCGCTTTCTCGGCGAGGTGGAGGTAGTTCTTCACCAGGGTGTTCTTGGCGCCGTGCCGGCAACCGGTGAGGCACTCGCCGCAGTGCGTGCAGGCACGCCGGTCGGGGCCCAACCCGCCGAAGAAGGGGTCGGGCACCCTCGTCCCCGGTCGTGTGTCGCCGTCTCCGAAGAACACGCCGACGGGTGTCGGGCGGTAGGTGCGGCCGACGCCCAGGTCCTCGGCGACCTGCCGCATCACCTCGTCGGCCGGGGACGTCCACGGGTTGGTGGTCACGCCGAGCATGCGTTTCGCCTGGTCGTAGTAGGGAGCGAGCTCGGTCTTCCAGTCCGTGATGTCCGCCCACTGCCGGTCGGCGAAGAACGTGCCGGGCGGCTCGTACAGCGTGTTGCCGTAGCCGAGGGAACCGCCGCCGACCCCGGCTCCGGTCACCACGAGGACGTCCGGGAAGGGGGTGACGCGCAGGATCCCCGTGCAGCCGAGCAGGGGGGCGAACAGGTAGTCGCGCAGGTGCCACGACGTCCGCGCGAACTCGTGGTCGGCGAAGCGCCTGCCCGCCTCCAGAACGCCTACCCGGTAGCCCTTCTCGGTGAGCCGTAACGCGCTGACGCTGCCACCGAAGCCGGACCCGATGACCACGACGTCGTAGTCGAATCGCACCATGCGTCCACGGTCGACCAGGTGTTGGCAATCTGGCAATGAAGCGATCGGGTGGTTCGGCGGCGGTGAACTAGGGTAGGAAAGGCATACCTAACAAACGTACTCAGGGAGTTCGGATGGCGGAGCGGGGCCGAAACGGCAAGCCGACGATCCAGGCGCGGGTGGTGCGCACCGAGCGCCTCACCCCGCAGATGATCAGGGTCGTGTGCGGTGGCGAGGGACTCGCCTCGTTCCGGCACAACGGGTTCACCGACTCGTACGTGAAGGTGCTGTTCCGAGTCCCGGGCGTGCGTTACCCGGAGCCGTTCGACCTCGCCGCCGTACAGGAGTCCCTTCCGCGCGAGCAATGGCCGCGCATGCGTACCTACACCGTCCGCTACCACGACGCCGACGCCGGGGAACTCGCACTCGACATCCTCGTCCACGGCGACGAGGGACTGGGCGGACCGTGGGCGTCGCGGGTGCGGCCCGGTGACGAGGTGCTCCTGCGCGGCCCCGGCGGCGCCTACGCCCCGCGCGTCGACGTCGACCGGCATCTGTTCGTCGGCGACGAGTCCGCGTTGCCCGCGATCGCCGCGTCGCTGGAGGCGCTGCCCGCCGGGGCCCCCGCCACCGTCCGCCTGCTCGTGGAGAACCAGGACGAACAGCAGGCCCTGTCCACGAAGGGTGCCGTGGATCTCCGGTGGCTGCACCGTGCCGACGGGGACGACCTCGTGAGCGAGGTGCGCGCACTCGATGTCGGCTCCGGGTCCGTGCAGGCGTTCGTCCACGGGGAGGCCGGGATGGTGCGTGACCTCCGAGGACACCTGCTGCGCGAGCGGGGACTCGACCGGGAGTTGCTGTCGATCTCGGGCTACTGGCGGCAGGGCCGCACGGACGAGTCCTGGCGCAAGGAGAAGAAGGCGTTCATGGCCTGAGGCGCGCCGTCCAGGAAGTCCCCGGCGGTCAGGTGCGCACGAGTTCGACGGGACGGAGCCAGCGCCGCAGCGCCGCCCTGAGTGCCTGCCGGTCCGCGGCGTCCGGGTGGGGTGACGCGGTCGCCCAGGCGACGTGGCAGTCCGGGCGGAGGAGCAGGGCGGTGGGCGCGCCGGTCTGGGGGTGGGCGGTGACGACATCGACCTGGTCGTGCCACTCGGACAGCGTCCGCGCCAGTGTGGCCTCCTCGGTGAGGTCCAGCAGCAGTGGGCGTGCCGTTCTGGTCAGCTCCGCCAGCCGGACGACTCCGGTCGAAGTGCGCAGGGCCAGCTCGGGCGCGAACCGGCCGACCAGCGGGTGCGTGGCGGCTCCGCCCATGTCGTAGCGGACGTCCGCGCCCGTGGTGAGTTCGGCGAGTCGCCGCACGGCGTTCCGGTCGCGGAGCAGTTCGCCGAACACTTCGCGCAGCCCGGTGACGTCGCCGCCGGGGGCGATCAGGGCCGACTGTGCCTGCGCGTTGAGCACCATGCGGTGGGCGGCCGCTCGCCGTTCGGTCCCGTAGCTGTTCAGCAGACCGGGTGGGGCGCCGCCGTGGACCTCGGCGGCGAGCTTCCAGCCGAGGTTGACCGCGTCCTGCAGGCCGAGGTTGAGCCCGGGCCCGCCTCCGGTGGCGGAGAACACGTGAGCGGCGTCGCCGATCAGGAAGACCCGGCCCTCGGAGAACCGCTCGGCCACGCGGGTGTTGCCGCCGGTCAACCGGCGCAGCACGTGCGGCCCCTCGCCTTCGGGCGGACCGAGCGGCACGTCGACGCCGAGCACGCGGCGGACACTCGCTCGCAACTCGTCGAGGCTCATAGGGGTGCCGGTCTCGGGCTGGTCCCATTCCGTGGTGCTGAGCAGCGGCGGATGGCCGGGCAGTGGTGCGTAGGAGAACCCTCCGTGCTCGGTGCGATGGGGCAGGAACGGCGCAACAGTGCCGTATCCGGGCACGTCCAGGGTGCCGGTATCGGGATCGACCCACTCCGTCGGCACCGTCGCGTGCGCTGATCGGACGGTCATCCGGTCGTAGGTGACGCCGGGAAAACCGATGCCCGACAGCTTGCGCGTGACGCTGTGCGCTCCGTCCGCGCCGACGAGGTAGCGAGCCCGCAACCGGTAGGCCCCGGCCGGACCCGCGATCTCGACGGTGACCGCGTCGTCGTCCTGTGACATACCGACGACCTCGTGTCCTCTCCGGATCTCCGCACCGAGTTCGAGGGCACGCTGTTGCAGGACCTGTTCGATCCGGTGCTGTGGTGCGGGCAGGGCATGGACCGGGCTGTCCTCCAGCAGGCTCAGATCCAGGCTCAGCGCGCCGAACATGAAGTACGCGGAGTTCGGCTGTGGCGGCTCCGCGCTACCGCTGAGCCGCTCGTGCAGCCCACGGCGGTCGAGCATCCTCACGACCTGGCCGAGCAACCCGTTCGCCTTCGGTTCCCTGTTCGGTTCCGGCAGGCGTTCCAGCACGATCGGCCGGACCCCGGCCAGACCCAGCTCGCAGGCCAGCATCAGTCCGTTCGGGCCGCCGCCGACGACAACGACATCAGTGGTCACTGGATTCTCCTTCGTTCGCATGGAAGAGGGCAGGACGAACCAGCCCGGCAACGGCCTCAGGCTAGCCACAAAACTTGCGTGCACGCAAACTTGCGCGAGTGCAAGAAAGGTGGGATGCTGGCACGATGGCAGCACGACGGGCGGGATTGCGCGAGCAGAAGAAGCAGGCCACCCGGGAGGCGTTGCGGCAGGCGGCACTGCGGCTGGCGCTCGAACGGGGGCCGGAGAACGTGCGCGTCGACGACATCGCCGAGGCCGCCGGTGTCTCACCGCGGACCTACAACAACTACTTCTCCAGCCGTGAGCAGGCCATCGTCTCCGCCGTCACCGCCGAACGGGAAGCACGGATCGCGGCGGCGGTGGCCGACCACCCCGCCGGCGTGCGTCTCGCCGACGTCGTCGTCGAAGCGGTCGTGGCTCAGTACACCGACGCGGGCGACCCCGACCACGACGCGATGCCGCTGATCACCACCAGCCCCACGCTGCGCGAAGCGTTCCTCCATGCCGCCACGGCGATCGAACACCCCCTCACCGACGCGATCGCCCGGCGTCTCGGTGACACCGATCCGCACACCCCCCGCGTGCTCGCGGCCAGCGTGACCGCCGCGGTCCGCGTCGCCCTCGAACGATGGCTACGACCGGCCGCCACATCACCCGCGACGGGCGGACTCGTCGTGCCCTCCGGTGCGCTGCCGGACCTGCTCCGCGCCGCGCTCGCACCTCTCGTCCCCGCGCTCGACGCCGCCGAGGAACGGTACCGCCGGCATCGGTGACGCCGTGTCACGGAAGCGTGGTCCCGTTCGCCCAGGAGCCGAAGCCGGTCCGGTGCCTCACTGTGCCGACCGGTGCCGAGCCCGACCGTTTCGCGGACCACACGACGAAGGCCACCGTCCCCCGGGTGGGGGCGGTGGCCTTCTCGTTGCGGGATCAGAAGGAGAACACGCCGCCTGACCGAGCGTCGGCGAAGCAGCGGTTGGAGTACTCGGCGGTGAAGTCGACCGGGGTGCCGTGCCAGTCGCCGCTGGCCCTCGCCAGTACCGGCGAATGGATCATCGTGCAGAGCTGCTCCTTCGCGGGGAGTCGCGCGAAGTCGCCGTCGGCCTGCTCCAGCGCTTGGCAGGCCGTGTCCGGCTGCGGGTGGCTGCCTTGCGCGGGGCCGCACGTCAGCTCCACGAACGTGGTGGCGCCCCTGGCGTCGGTGAGGCTCAGAACGAAGGAGGAGTCGGGCGCGGCGGTGGCGGGGCCACCCGTGCACATGGCCGCGACCACGCAGGCGGCGAGGGATGTCGCTCCGAACATGGGCATGCCCTGACTATCGGCTCGCACCGGAGGAGACCTGTTTACTCGATCGGCTGATCGTGTTCACTCGTTGTGGGGTTCGGCGTCTCGCGGTATGTGTTTGAGATCACTCGGTGCGTCGGGGCCGGTCGCGTAGCCGCTGTTCCGGGCGGCTGTCCAGGGGTTTTGACCCTGCGTGAGCACCTGGGCGGACTCGGCCGCACGTAAACTCGTGGTCAAGCGTCGAGAGGAGGTGCTGGTGGCCAACGCGGAGGAGCGTCGGTTCGAGGTCCTGCGTGCCATCGTCGCCGACTACGTGTCGAACCAGGAGCCGGTGGGGTCGAAGGCCCTCGTCGACCGGCACAACCTGGGTGTGTCGAGCGCCACGGTACGTAACGACATGGCGGCGCTGGAGGAGGAGGGCTACATCACCCAGCCTCACACCAGCGCGGGCCGCGTCCCCACCGACAAAGGTTACCGGTTGTTCGTCGACCGGCTGTCGGAGGTCAAGCCGCTGTCCGCCGCCGAGCGGCGAGCGATCGTGCAGTTTCTGGAGGGCGCCGTCGACCTCGACGACGTGCTGCGGCGGTCGGTGAGGCTGCTGGCCCAGCTCACGCGCCAGGTCGCGGTGGTGCAGTACCCCACGTTGACCTCCTCCACCGTCCGGCACGTGGAGGTGGTGGCGCTCACGCCGGCCCGGCTTCTCATCGTGCTCATCACCGACACCGGCCGGGTCGACCAGCGAACGGTCGATCTCGGTGACGTCGTCGGCGACGAGACCGTGGCCCGGCTGCGCGAAGTGCTGAACGGCACCCTGTCCGGACACCGGCTGGCCGACGCGGCGGCGAAGGTGTCGGAGCTGCCGGAGCAGGCGCCTTCCGACCTGCGCGACGTGATGACGCGGGTGTGCACGGTGCTCGTCGAGTCGCTGGTCGAACACCCCGAGGAGCGGCTCGTGCTCGGGGGTACGGCCAACCTCACGCGCAACGTCGCGGACTTCCCCGGTTCACTGCGCCAGGTGCTGGAGGCGCTCGAGGAACAGGTCGTCGTGCTCAAGCTGCTCGCCGCCGCCCGCAACCCCGGTGCCGTCACGGTGCGGATCGGGGAGGAAAATGAGGACGAGCAGATGCGGAGTACCTCGGTCGTGTCGATCGGGTACGGATCGGACCAGGTACTACTGGGGGGCATGGGCGTGGTCGGCCCCACCCGGATGGACTACCCCGGGACGATCGCTGCGGTACGTGCGGTCGCGACGTACGTGGGCCGGATCCTGTCCGGGCGGTAGGAGGCCGCCCGACCGGGCTCGAAGCGCGGATGACAAGCTTGTGCAGGCTTTCTAGGAGGACGGCAGACGGTGGCCAAGGATTACTACGGCATCCTCGGCGTGTCGAAGAACGCGACCGAACAGGAGATCAAGCGCGCGTATCGCAAGCTCGCGCGTGAGCTGCACCCCGACGTCAACCCCTCCGAGGACGCGCAGCACAAGTTCAGCGAGGTCACCACCGCCTACGAGGTGCTGTCCGACCCCCAGAAGCGCAAGATCGTCGACCTGGGCGGCGACCCCATGGGCAACGGGGCGGGCGCCGGTGCGCGCGACCCGTTCGCCGGCTTCGGTGGCCTCGGCGACATCATGGACGCCTTCTTCGGCGCCGCCACCGGAGGTGCGCGAGGCCGGGGCCCGCGCAGCAGGGTCCAGCCCGGCTCCGACGCCCTCATCCGGCTGAAGCTGACGCTGGAGGAGTGCGCCACGGGCGTCAACAAGCAGATCACGGTCGACACCGCCATCCTGTGCGACCGGTGCCGGGGGGCGGGCACGGCCGAAGGCGGCAGTGTCGTCACGTGTGACACCTGTGGTGGCCAGGGCGAGGTGCAGTCCGTGCAGCGGTCGTTCCTCGGCCAGGTCGTGACGGCTCGTCCCTGCCCCACCTGCCGCGGCTACGGGGAGGTCATCACCGACCCGTGCCAGCAGTGCGGCGGTGACGGCCGGGTGCGGGCCCGCAGGGACGTGACGGCGAAGATCCCGCCGGGTGTGGGTGACGGAATGCGCATCCGGCTGTCCGGCCAGGGCGAGGTCGGCCCCGGCGGCGGGCCCGCCGGTGACCTCTACGTCGAGGTGGACGAGGCTCCGCACGAGGACTTCGAGCGGCAGGGCAACGACCTGCACTGCCGGTTGCGCGTGCCCGTCACGGCGGCCGCGCTCGGCGCGGTGATCCCCATGGAGACGCTGGTGGACGGCGAGACCGACGTGGAGATCCAGCCGGGTACCCAGCCGAACACCGAGATCGTGCTGCCGGGCCTCGGCATGCCGCGGCTGCGTTCGTCCGGTCGCGTCGACGGCCGTGGCGACCTGCACATCAGTGTCGAGGTCGTGGTGCCCACGAAACTCGACGACGAGCAGGCCGAGTTGCTGCGCGAGCTGGCCAGGCTGCGTGGGGAAGAGGTCCCGACCCTGGCGGGCAACGGCCACAAGCCGGGCGGGCTGTTCTCGAAGCTGCGTTCCAAGAGCCGCTGACGCCACGGACGCGGGAAGCGACGAGTCGTCATGGGCGAGGCAACCGACACCACTCCACCGATCTTCCTCGTGCCCGCGTTGCCGGACGGCGACCTCGCCGTGCTCGACGGCGAGGAGGCACACCACGCCGTCACCGTGCGCCGGTTGCGCGAGGGTGAGCGACTGACGCTGTCGGACGGGCGTGGCGGGACGGCCGACTGCGTTGCCCGCGCCGTCCATCCGGGGCGCAGGCCCACCGTGGAGTTGCGGGTCCGGAGCACGGGCAGCGTGCCCGCCCCCGCACTGCGGGTGACCGTCGCGCAGGCGCTGGCGAAGGGTGATCGCGGTGAGCTGGCGGTGGAGTTGGCCACGGAGGCGGGGGTCGACGCGATCGTGCCGTGGCGGGCCGCCCGCAGCGTCGCCCGCTGGGACGACGGCCCGAGAGGAGCCAAGGCGCTCGGCAAGTGGCGGGCCACGGCCCGGGCGGCGGCCAAGCAGGCACGCCGGGCATGGGTGCCCGAGGTCGCCGAACCCGTGACCACGCGGGAACTCGCCACCGTGCTGTCGACCGCGGACCTCGCCCTGGTGCTCGACGGCACCGCCACCGAAGCGCTCACCGACCTCGCGTTGCCCGAGGCGGGCGAACTCGTACTCGTGGTCGGCCCCGAGGGCGGGGTCGCTCCCGAGGAACTCGCCGCGTTCGCCGACGCGGGTGCGCGGAGTGTCCGGTTGGGACCGACGGTGTTGCGTACGTCGACGGCGGCGGCGGTGGCTCTGGGCGCTCTGGGTGCGCTGACCGCGCGCTGGGCGTAGGCCGAACGGACGTGCCCGCTAGCGCCGGTGGCACAAGTCCACGGGTTTCTGCGCGGTTTTCGCTTCGCGGTGAAGGTGATCGCCCTACGCTGAGGCGCAACCTGCCCGACCTACGCGGGACCTGCGTGGCGTGCCACGGAGAACGCGCGGGTGACCGACGGCGTCGTGCAGGACGAGGACCCGCCGGACGTCTCCCCCCTCGGTCCGGCGGAGCCGCGGTGGCGAGTGGAGCGACCCCCAGGCTGCACCGCCCCGCGGCGCCCTCGTGCCGGTCGTGGGCGAAGATGGCTGTGAACGCTGTGAACACAGCGAGTTGGCAGACCGCGGACCACGATCGACGCCGGGAGGGGCCTTGAGCGAGCACGATCCCACCGAAGCCACCGACGATTCCGCCGAGACGCTGTTCGAGCGGATCATCGCCAGGGAGATTCCGGCGGACATCGTCCACGAGACCGCCACCACACTGGCGTTTCGCGACATCAGCCCGCAGGCCGCCACACACGTCCTGGTGGTCCCCAAGACCCGCTACCGCACCGTTGCCGAGCTGGCGGCCGCCGACCCGGCGTTGCTCGCGGACGTCGTGGCCACGGCCGCGAGGGTCGCCGAGCTGGAAGGCCTCGACAACGGTTACCGGCTGGTGTTCAACACCGGCGCCGACGCCGGACAGACGGTCTTCCACGTGCACGCCCACGTCGTCGGAGGGGAACAGCTCGGCCACTTCGGACGTTATTCCCAGTGAGCCCAGGTGGCGGGTAAACTCACCTGCCCCGAGGCGGTCGATGCCGTTAACATCGACGTGTTCACCACCGTTGTCGACCAGCACGACTGTGCAGAAAGCAGGCCCGAGGCCACGTGGCCGGAACCGAACCGCTGCAACCCAATGCCACTGCGTCACAGGAATCTTCGGCTCAGTCGAAGTTCCAGATCCCCGACGCCGCCGCGCTCGTGTTGCTCGGCTCCCGCGACGAGAACCTGCGGGTCGCCGAGGACATCCTGGAGGCGGACGTCCACGTTCGGGGCAACGAGGTCACGCTGACGGGTGCGCCGGGTGACGTGGCGTTCGCCGAGCGTGTGTTCGAAGAACTCGTGACCTTGGCCCGACGCGGCCAGCAGGTCGGCCCCGACACGGTGCGCCGCACGGTCGCCATGCTGTCGTCCGGGGGCTCCGAGTCGCCCGCCGACGTGCTGAGCATGGACATCGTGTCGCGACGGGGCCGCACCATCCGCCCCAAGACGCTCAACCAGAAGCGCTACGTCGACGCGATCGACCAGCACACGGTGGTGTTCGGCATCGGGCCCGCGGGAACGGGCAAGACCTACCTGGCGATGGCCAAGGCCGTGCAGGCGTTGCAGACCAAGCAGGTCACGAGGATCATCCTCACCCGTCCCGCCGTGGAGGCGGGGGAGCGGCTGGGTTACCTGCCCGGAACCCTCTACGAGAAGATCGACCCGTACCTGAGGCCGCTGTACGACGCGCTGCACGACATGGTCGATCCCGACTCGATCCCCAGGCTGATGCAGGCGGGCACGATCGAGATCGCTCCGCTCGCGTACATGCGCGGGCGGACCCTCAACGATGCCTTCATCATCCTCGACGAGGCGCAGAACACGACGCCCGAGCAGATGAAGATGTTCCTCACCCGGCTCGGGTTCGGGTCGAAGGTCGTCGTCACCGGCGATGTGACCCAGGTCGATCTGCCCAGCGGGCAGCGCAGTGGTCTGCGTGTGGTGCGTGAGATCCTCGAAGGCGTGAACGACCTGCACTTCGCCACGCTGACGAGTCACGACGTGGTCCGGCACAAGCTCGTCGGGGACATCGTGGACGCCTACGAGAAGTGGCAGGCGACGCAGGACGCCGCGGCCGGTGACGGCCGCGCGGTGAGCGGGCGGGGACACCGGTGAGCATCGAGATCGCCAACGAGTCCGGGATCGACGTCGACGAGGCTTCGATCGTGTCGGCCGCGCGGTTCGCGCTCGACCGGATGGAGGTCAGCCCGCTCGCGGAACTCTCGGTCGTCCTGGTCACGCTCGACGTGATGGAGGACCTGCACGTGCGGTGGATGGACCTTCCCGGTCCCACCGACGTGATGGCGTTTCCCATGGACGAGTTGGAGGCGGGCCGCCGTCCCGACGCGGTGGAGCCGTCCCCCGCGTTGCTCGGTGACATCGTGCTCTGTCCCGCGTTCGCCAAGGACCAGGCGCGCAAGGCCGGACACTCCCTGCTCGACGAACTCCACCTGCTCACGGTGCACGGCGTGTTGCACCTGCTCGGGTACGACCACGCCGAGCCCGAGGAGGAGCGGGAGATGTTCGGCCTGCAGAACCGCATCCTCGGCGAATTCCGTGACACGCTCGCTGCCGCACGCAAGCAGGACGCGCAGCGCAGCAACGACGACCGGTTGCTGGGAGCGGCCGGTCTCGACGGAAGGTCTGATACGGAGCAATCGTGACCTCTTCTGCCATCGTCCTGGTCGTGGCAGTCCTTCTCGTGTTGCTCGGCGGTGTGTTCGCGGCCGCCGACGCGGCCATCGGCACGGCGTCGCAGGCCAGGGCCGAGGGCCTGGAGCGCATGGGACGGTTCGGGGCGCGCCGGCTCGTGCTGGTGCTCCGTGAACGCAGCCGGCACATCAACCTGCTGCTGTTGCTGCGCATGGGCTGTGAACTCACGGCCACCGTGCTCGTCACCGTGGTCATGCTCCGCTGGGTGCACCCGGAGTGGCTGGCGGTGCTGCTCGCCGCTCTGATCATGGTGCTGGTCAGCTACGTCATCGTGGGTGTCGGACCGCGCACGATCGGCAGGCAGCACCCGTACCGGGTGGGTCTCGTCGCGGCCGGGCCGGTGCGGGTGCTGGGCACCGTTCTCGGGCCGCTCAGCAGGTTGCTCATCGTGGTGGGCAACGCCATCACACCGGGTGGGGGTTTCCGGGAAGGTCCGTTCACCACCGAGGTGGAGCTGCGGGAACTCGTGGACCTCGCGCAGGAGCGCGGTGTCGTGGGCACCGACGAGCGGGAGATGATCCACTCGGTGTTCGAGCTCGGCGACACGGTGGCGCGCGAGGTGATGGTGCCGCGCACCGAGATCGTGTGGATCGAGCAGAACAAGACCGTGCGGCAGGCGCTGGCGCTGTCGATGCGGACCGGTTTCACGCGTATCCCGGTGATCGGCGAGTCGGTGGACGACATCGTCGGCGTGGTGAACCTCAAGGACCTGGTGCGGGTGTCGTTCGCCGAGGACGGCACGACGCGCGAGGTCCGGGAACTCATGACGCCCGCCGACTTCGTGCCGGACTCCAAACACCTGGACGGCCTGCTCAAGCACATGCAGCGGTCACGGCACCACATGGCCATCGCCGTCGACGAGTACGGTGGCACGGCCGGGCTCGTGACCATCGAGGACATCCTCGAGGAGATCGTCGGCGAGATCACCGACGAGTCGGACACCGACGATCGGCCGCCCGTGGAACACGTCGACGACCAGGTGGTGCGGGTGTCCGCGCGGCTGGGTGTCGACGACCTGGGTGAGTTGTTCGGCGTCGACCTGTCGGAACACGACGTGGAGACGGTCGGCGGCCTCCTCGCGCAGCGGCTGGGCCGCGTGCCGCTGCCGGGTGCCGAGGCGGAGATCGACGGACTGCGGCTGCGGGCCGAGGGCGGCAAGGATCGGCGAGGCCGCATGAGGATCACCACGGTGGTCGCTCGGGCCGCGGACGGCCGCCGGATCGGGCCCGGCACGCCTTCCCCGAGCGACGACGCCGACGAGCACGACGACCGCGACAGGAGAGTGGAACATGCCTGAGCTCGACCCCGAGGACGAGAAGATCGTCATCCTGGCACGCACGACCCGCGCCAGGACGCAGGCGGCGGAGGGGGCGGCCGTGCGCGACACCGACGGTCGTACGTACGCCGCCGCGACGGTGCGGTTGCCGTCGTTGAAGCTGACCGCGTTGCAGGCCGCGGTGGCGGCGGCGGTGTCGAGCGGGGCCGAGAGCCTCGAGGCCGCGGCTGTGGTGACCGAGGAACCGATGGTGCTGGGTGCCTCGGTGCAGGCGGTGCGTGATCTGGCGGCGGACGCTCCGATTCTGCGCGCCGATCCGTCGGGGACCGTTCAGGAGACGTTGCGGTGAACGACGTCGAGCACAGGTCCGGGTTCGCGTGTTTCGTCGGCAGGCCCAACGCGGGCAAGTCCACGCTGACGAACGCGCTGGTGGGGTCCAAGATCGCCATCACGTCGAGCAAGCCGCAGACCACGCGGCACGCCATCCGGGGCATCGTGCACCGCGACGACGCACAGCTCATCATCGTGGACACGCCGGGCCTGCATCGTCCGCGCACGCTGCTGGGGCAGCGTCTCAACGACCTCGTGCGGGCGACGTGGTCGGAGGTGGACGTGGTCGGGTTCTGTGTGCCGGCCGACGAGAAGATCGGTCCGGGTGACCGGTTCATCGCGGCCGAGCTGGCGAAGATCGCCCGTCACACTCCAGTGCTCGGCATCGTCACGAAGACCGACCTCGTGAGCAAGGACCAGGTCGCCAAGCAGTTGCTGGAACTCCAGGACGTCATGGACTTCGCCGACCTGGTTCCGGTGTCGGCTGTCGAGTCCTACCAGGTGGACACGCTGGCCGACCTGCTGGTGGCGCGGCTGCCGGAGGGACCGGAGCTGTACCCGGACGGTGATCTCACCGACGAGCCCGAACAGACGCTGGTGGCGGAGCTGATCCGCGAGGCGGCGCTGGAGGGGGTGCGCGACGAACTTCCGCACTCCATCGCGGTGACGATCGAGGAGATGTTCCCGCGTGAAGGGCGCGACGACCTCATCGACGTCTACGCGCACGTGTACGTGGAGCGGGCCAGCCAGCGTGGCATCGTGCTCGGCCACCGGGGCAGCAGGCTCAAGGAGGTCGGGGCCAGGGCCCGCAAGCAGATCGAGGCGCTGCTGGGCAGCAAGGTGTACCTCGACCTGCACGTCAAGGTGGCGAAGGACTGGCAGCGCGATCCGAAGCAGCTCCGCAAACTCGGCTTCTGACACCGTGTCCGCAGCCTGTGCACGCGTGTCCGCACGCTCAGCAGCCGCGCCGTCATGAGGTCCAACGAGGTCACCGCCGACCAACGGGTGTCGCAGTAGGTGAAGACGCCGTGCCTGGTCGCCTCGGTCCTCGGAGCGGTGCGGTGGTGAGCCCCCATCCCCTCGGTGGGACGATGGAGCGGTGAGTCTGTATCGGGACACGGGAGTGGTGCTGCGGGTCCACAAGCTCGGTGAGGCCGACCGCATCATCACCCTGCTCACCCGGCGGCACGGCAAGGTCCGTGCCGTGGCCAAGGGGGTCCGGCGCACCACGTCCCGGTTCGGTGCGCGGCTGGAACCGTTCGGTCACGTCGACGTGCAGCTCTACACGGGCCGCACGCTCGACGTCATCACCCAGGTCGAGACGGTCGACGCGTTCGCGTTGCCCATCGTCGGCGACTACCAGCGTTACACGGCCGCCAGCGCCATCGCCGAGACCGCCGACCGGCTCACCGCCGAGGAGGGCGAGCCGGTACTGAAGCTGTACCTGCTCGTGGTCGGGGCGTTGCGGGCGTTGGCGGAAGGGCAGCGGGACGCGTCGCTGGTGCTCGACGCGTTCCTGCTGCGGTCGATGGCGTTCGCGGGCTGGGCTCCGGCGATCACCGAGTGCGCACGCTGCGGCAGGCGCGGACCCCACGCCGCGTTCAACATCCAGGCGGGCGGTTCGCTGTGCGCGCAGTGCCGTGTGCCCGGTTCGGTGCATCCGGCACCCGAGGTCCTCGTACTGCTCGACGCGTTGCTGCACGGCGACTGGGACACCGCCGAGGGCAGTGTCCAGGGTGTGCGGCGTGACGTGAGCGGCCTCGTCGCGGCGCATCTCCAGTGGCACCTGGAGCGGCAGTTGCGGTCGCTGCCGTTCGTGGAACGCCGTGCCCGTGAGGCACCGATCGTGGACACGTTAGGGTCGGACTCGGTGTCCGGCGAGACGGAGGTAACGAGTGCGGCGCAGGGGACGCGAAGCCGCGAGAGCGCACATGGAGCTACGGGAGCCTGATCCGCACCCGTCGGGCGCGCGGCCGCCGAGCATCCCGCCCGAGTTGGTCCCGAACCACGTCGCCCTGGTGATGGACGGCAACGGCCGGTGGGCCAACCAGCGCGGGCTGCCCCGCATCGAGGGGCACAAACGCGGCGAGGCCGTGATGATCGACGTGGCCAGCGGCGCCGTGGAGCTGGGTGTGAAGTGGCTGTCGGTGTACGCGTTCTCCACGGAGAACTGGAAGCGCAGCCCCGATGAGGTGCGCTTCCTCATGGGCTTCAACCGCGACACGATCCGCAGGCAGGTGGACTACCTGGGATCCATCGGGGTGCGCATCCGCTGGGCGGGCCGTACGCCGAGGTTGTGGCGCAGCGTCATCAAGGAGCTGAAGGACGCCGAGGAGAAGACCCGGCACAACACGCGGCTCAACATGACGATGTGCGTGAACTACGGCGGGCGTGCCGAACTCGGTGACGCGGCACGGCGGATCGCGCAGCTCGCGGCCGAAGGCAAGATCAACCCGGACAAGGTGGACGATCGCATGCTCGCGAAGTACCTCTACCAGCCGGAGATGCCGGACGTCGACCTGTTCCTGCGTCCCTCCGGGGAACTGCGGACCTCCAACTTCCTGCTGTGGCAGTCGGCCTACGCCGAGTTCGTGTTCCAGGACACGCTGTTCCCGGACTTCGACCGCAGGAAGCTGTGGGAGGCGTGCCTGGAGTACGCCAAGCGGGACCGCCGGTTCGGTGCCGCCGTCGACGCCGCCGCTGCCGCGGCCGCAGGGGGTGGTCCGGCGTGAGTTCGGAGGCCGCCGACACCGCCGAGTTGCTGACATCGGCCCGCCAGGCGCTCGAACGGTTCCTCGACGTTCGCGTCGACGACGACGGGACGCTGACCTTCTCACACGCCGACGTGCCGTGCGTGGTGCAGGCCATGCGGTTGGCCGACGGGCTGTCGGTGCTGAGCCTGACGTGCGTGGTCGCGTGGGACCTGCCCGACGAGCCCGCGCTCGCGGCGGACGTCGCGGAGCGCGCCGGTCAGGGCCTGTTCGGCACACTCGGCATCGTCCACACCGAGCGCGGTATGGACCTCACCCTGCGCTACGCCTTCCCCGCGCAGGGACTCGACGACACCGCGCTGGGCACGCTGCTGATGCTCGTGGTGTCCACCGCCTCCCAGGTGCGTTCCGAGCTCGTGAAGGCATGAGCGAGAGCACCGCGGCGCCGGTCGAGCCGAACAGGCGCAGGCCGGTCACCTCGATCGAGGTGCTCTGTGCCGTGCTGCTCGTGGCGATCGTCGGGCAGTCGTGGCTGGTGTCCGTTCTGGACGTTCCCGTGCTGCGCACCGCGTCCACGGTCTTCGTGGCCGTGTGTGTGCAGGCGCTGCCGTTCCTGGCGCTCGGTGTGCTGATCAGCGGTGCGCTGGCCGCCTTCGTGCCGGCTCGCGCGCTGCGAGCCGTGCTGCCGCGCAGGCAGTCCGCCGCGGTGGGGGTGGCGGGACTGTCCGGTGTGGCGCTGCCGGGCTGCGAGTGCGCGTCGGTGCCCGTGGCGAGGCGGCTGATCGGCCAGGGTGTCGCGCCCGCGGCGGCGTTGACGTTCCTGCTCGCCGCGCCTGCCGTCAACCCGGTCGTGATCGTGGCGACGGCGGTGGCCTTCCCCGGGGAACCCGGCATGGTGGTGGCGCGGTTCGTGGCGTCGCTGGCCACGTCGGTGGTGATGGGTCTGTTGTGGATTCGGTGGGGCCGGACGGAGTGGATCGCCGAGCGGGTGTGGCGGCGGATGCCCGATTCCGGCGGCAACCGCTGGGCGAGGTTCGCCGAGACCGCGCGCGCCGATCTCGTGGACGCCGGCGGGTTCCTCGTACTCGGGGCACTGGTGTCGGCGGTGCTCGGGGTGCTGGTGCCGCCGTCGTGGTTCGCGGCGTTGTCGGACGACGTCGTGCTGGGTGTCGTGGTGATGGCGGTGCTCGCGGTGGTGTTGTCGCTGTGCAGTGAGGCCGACGCGTTCGTGGTCGCCTCGCTGGCGCCGGTGCCGTTGCTGCCGAAGCTCGTGTTCCTGGTGGTGGGGCCCGCTGTGGATCTCAAGTTGTTCGCGCTGCAGGCGGGCACGTTCGGCCGGGCGTTCGCGGTGCGCTTCGCGCCCGCCACGTTCGTGGTCGCGGTGGGCTGTGCCGTGCTGGCGGGGACGCTGTTGCTGGGGGAGGGCTGATGCGGCGCGAGACGCAGAACGTGCTGCTGGTGTTGCTCGGCGGGGCGTTGCTGAAGATCGGGCTGAGCGGTGACTACCTGCGCTACGTCAAACCGTCGCACCAGCCGTGGCTGCTCGGCGCCGCGGCCGTGATGCTGGCACTGGGAACCGTCGCGATCGTCCGTGACGTGGTGGCCGCGCGCCGCGCGGCGGTGGTCGACCACACGGGGCACCATCACGACGCGCGGTCGGCGTGGTTGCTGGTGCTGCCGGTGCTGGCCGTGTTCCTGGTCGCGCCGCCCGCACTGGGCGCGGACTCGGTGAAGCGCGACGCGGCGGCCGGGGCGGTGCAGGGCGCGCGGCAACCGGAGTCGCCGTTCCCGCCGCTGCCCGCCGGGGACGTGGTGCCGCTGACGGTGACCGAGTTCGTGACGCGCGCCGGATGGGACGCGGCGAACAGCCTCACGGGCCGCACGGTGTCGTTGACGGGATTCGTGGTCCACGAGAGCGGCGACACGATGCTCGCCCGCATGGTGATCGGATGCTGCGCCGCGGACGCGTCCCCGGTACTCGTGCGCCTGGTGGGTGATGTCGCCGAGACCTTGGGTGAGACGCCGGAGGACACGTGGCTCGCCGTCACCGGCACCGTCGTACCGGGCACGGCGACACGGGAAACCGGGTTCCGCCCCGACCTCACCGTGCATACCGTGCGCGAGGTGAACGAACCCGCTGACCCGTACGAGTACTGACGGCGATGTAGCGCTCGTGAGCTACACGTGCGCTACACGCTGGAAGGGACTCTGGTATGGCAGCGAGTACGTCGTTTCGGATCAGTGCGGAGGCGAAGCGGGTGTTGGCGGCGCGCGCTGAACAGGAAGGGACGAGTGCGACGGCTCTTCTCGAACGACTGATCCTGGAAGGCGTGGAGCAGTTGGATCACCCGGGAATCGTGTTCCGGGGCCCGGCTCACGACCGGCGAGCAGCGTTGGCCGCCGGACCGGACGTGTGGGAAGTGATCTCGCGGTTGCAGGAGTTGGAGGGAACGGAGGAGGAGGAGCGGATCGCGGTCCTGAGCGAGGAGACGGAGCTCCACCCCCGACTGATCCGATTGGCTGTCGACTATGCGGTCGAGCACGTCGAGGATGTCCGTGCCCGGATCGAACGCAATCGCCGGCTCGCTGAACGCAGCCGCCTCGCCGCCCAGCACCGCAGGGATCCCATCGCGTGAGTCTTTTTCTGGTCGATGAGATGTTCCCGCCTGCGGTGGCTCGGATTCTGCGGGAACAGTACGGTCACGATGCCGTCCACGTCTTTGAGGTGGGACTGCGCGCAGTCGACGACGTCATGGTTGCGGCGGCCGCTCGCACCGAAGGGCGCGCCGTGGTGACGGAGAACGTGGCTGACTTCGCCGGCGAACGCGACGTCGTGCTGGTGTTCGTGCTGGAGCGGACGTTACCGCAGGGGGAGGGCAGGCCGAGGCTTTGGCGAAGCTTCTCGACGCGTGGGCACAGGCCAACCCACGGCCTTACCTCGGGCCACACTGGCCCCGGTCCTGAGCGCGGTCCCAGGGCCTCCGCGCGGCTACTTCTTCGCCGCGCACGTGGAGCACGTGCCGGTGATCTCCACCGTGTGGTTTATGTCGGAGAACCCGTTGCCAAGGGCGATGCGCTCGGCCCAGCGCTCCACCGCCGGGCCCTCCACCTCGACGGTGTAGCCGCAGTGACGGCACACCAGGTGATGGTGATGGTGGGCCGAGCACTGCCGATACAGCGCCTCCCCCGAGTCGGTGCGCAACACGTCGATCTCGCCTGCCTCGGACAGCGACTGCAACGTGCGGTAGACGGTGGTCAGGCCGATGCCCTCACCGCGTTTGCGCAGTTCGTCGTGCAGTTCCTGAGCCGAACGGAAGTCGTCGACCTCGGCGAGGAGGTCGACGACCGCGGCGCGCTGCTTGGTCGCCCTGCGTCCCGGAAGCGGGGCCCGACCGCGGGTCTCGATGGTGCTCATACCGGCTGCGCGTCCTCCTGCACGTGTGCGACGGCGTCGACGACGATGTGTGCGAGATGGTCGTCCACCAAGTGGTACACCACTTCGCGACCTCGTCGCTCACCCTGTACCACACCGGCGGCCTTCAGTACCCGGAGATGCTGGCTGATGAGGGGCTGGGTCACGTCGAGTGCGTCCACGAGTTCGTGCACGCAGCGAGGGCCGTGCCGTAGTTGCAGCACGATCGCGATGCGCACCGGCGCGGCGAGCGCACGCAGGAGTTCACCCGCATCGGTGAGGGTCGCCGCCGGTGGGGGCGCGGCGACGGCCGGTGGCCGTCTCGTGGCGGAGTGCTCCTGCTGTTCACCCACGTCAACGGGGTCGGGCGCCGGAGAACGCGCCGCGTCGGAACCCGCCGTCGCCATGTCGCTCTCCAGCCTTGGTCGTCCTGCAGCGTTCGGGGAGTGCACTACCATCCTAGTGCTCGTGCGCGGCGGGTGATCCCGTGTGGCACGTGGCGGTGCCGACGAGGGCGAGGGGGCAGCGTGAGTCGTGTCGTGTCGAGGTTGAGCGCGGCTGCGGTGACGACGGTGACGATGGCGACGGCGGCGTTGACCGTTCTCTGGGCCGGTGCCACGGTGCCCGCCGCCGCTCTACCCCGGCCCGTGGACCCCGAGACGGGGCCGGTGGCCTTCGCCAACGTCGCGTCGATGGCGATCGCGGACGACGGTTACGGCAGGCCGGGCGGCTCGGTCATCAGCGAGACCCAGCGTTCGCCCCTCACCCCGGGTGTGTCGCGGCTCGGGGAAAGCCGGTCGGCGCTGCCCGCTTCCGAGGGGGAGCGCGCCGCCGTGGGGCCGAACTACCGGCTCGGCATCGAACACCACGACGTCGCCGCCGGGCTCGGGGAGAGCCGGGTGCCCGAGGCGAGCGCGCGGGCGGACTTCGCCCTCACCGACCTCGCCACCGACGTCACGGTGCTGGCGTTCGAAAGCGCGAGGACTTCGGTGGAGTGCGTTTCGACCGCGGAGCCGGAGTCCGGCGCATCGGCGTCCCGGCTCTCCGTCACCGGCGCGGACGGGGTCCTGCGGCCGGTGTCGTTGCCGAAGCCCGGTGAAGAGGTGCGCAGGCAGGACCTGCCCTTCGGGGCGCCCGTGGAGATCGGCGAGGACGAGGTGGCGACCTCCGACCTCCGGATCCGGCCGGTGACCGAGTTCGACCAGTTGCTGCGGCAGCGGCAGTGGCGTGACGGGGAGGTCACCGCCGCCTCGGGCTGGCTCGTCGAGATCCACACCCACGTACGGCCCGCCGAGTCCGACGGTGACGAGCGTTTCGAGCTCCCGGTGCCCGCCGAGGTCACGGAAGGCACACCGGAAGTACCGGCGGCCGGTGACGGCGAGCGGCATTCCGCCCGCACCGTCGAGACCACGTTCGTGCTGGGTGGCGTGAGTTGCTCGGTGCCGCGCGACTTCGTGAGCGGAGGCGGTGGGCAGGCCGAGCCGGGCGCGCCGTCGGTTCCGGTGACGATCCCGGCGGGTGTCGGTGCGCCGAGTGGGCACCCCGCGCGGGCGGAGGTCCGGGCCGAGGGGTCCGACGCGCGGTCCGCCACCACCGTGTGGGGGACGGCTCTGCTGGCCGGTGGTGGGGTGCTCGGGCTCGCCGCACTATTCCTGGCGCGCAGGGCCTCCTCGTCGCGGACCCGTCCGTGACCTCCTGGTGGCGCTCGCCGGTGTGGCAGCGCAGGACGGCGACCGCGCTCGGGGTGCTGGCGGTGCTCGCCGTGACGGCGGGGACAGCGGTGTTGCGCAGCGCACCGAGTGCGCGGCCGAGCGAGCCCGGCGCCGTCGCCCCCGCCCCGGCCGTTCCCGAGGTGACGGCCAGGGTTCCGGGCACGGCGGAAACCGAACCCCCGCGCGAGCCCCGCGCCGCCCCACCGCGCCCGGGCCCGCAGCCGCCCAACAGTGTCCGCCTTCCGGGCGGAGCCACCTCCACGCTCGTGCGCACGGAACTGACCGCCGACGGCACGCTGCCGATTCCCGGCGGAGTCGACCGCGCGGCCTGGTGGGGGGCCGGATTCGGCGACGACCGTGGTGCCGCGCTCGTCGCCGGGCACGTCGACTGGTACGGCCGTTCGGGGCCGTTCACCAGCCTGTTCCGGCTGGAGGCCGGTGACGAGGTGACCGTCCGCGACGCGGCGGGCCGGACGTGGACCTACCGCGTCGCCTCGGCGACGACCCTGCACAAGAGCAGGCTGGCCCGGTACGCGCCGGAACTGTTCGCCCAGGACGGGCCGCACCGACTGCTGCTCGTCACGTGCGGCGGTGACTACCTCGGTGGTACGGGCGGCTACTCGGACAACCACATCGTCACCGCGAAGCTGGTCAGTGGGCGCTGAGGGCGCTGAGGGGGCACTGAGGGGGGCACTGAGGGGGGCCCTGAGGGGCCACCTCCCCACCGGAGCCGTCGCCCGTCTCGCCGGATACGCTGTGAGTTCCAAGACAACCCAATTCCGGATGCTTCGGAGCGTGGAGTGCCCGCCAACACCATTGAGACCGTCGTCAACCTGTGCAAGCGCCGTGGCTTCGTCTTCCCCTCGGGGGAGATCTACGGCGGTACCCGGTCGGCGTGGGACTACGGACCGCTCGGCGTCGAGCTGAAGGACAACATCAAGCGCCAGTGGTGGAAGACCATGGTGCAGAACCGCGAGGACGTGGTCGGCCTCGACTCGTCGGTGATCCTGCCGCGTCAGGTGTGGGTGGCCTCGGGTCACGTGGGCGCGTTCCACGACCCGCTGGTGGAGTGCCTGTCCTGTCACCGGAGGTTCCGCGCCGACCAGCTCGCCGAGGAGTACTCCGAGCGCACCGGCACGGAGACCTCCGAGGACGACCTGTCCGAGGTGCCGTGCCCGAACTGCGGCAACCGCGGCCAGTACACCGAGCCGCGCGAGTTCAACATGATGCTGAAGACCCACCTAGGCCCGGTCGAGTCGGAGGAGGGGATGCACTACCTCCGCCCGGAGACCGCGCAGGGCATCTTCGTCAACTTCCTCAACGTGCAGACGACCTCGCGCAAGAAGCCGCCGTTCGGCATCGGCCAGATCGGCAAGTCGTTCCGCAACGAGATCACGCCCGGAAACTTCATCTTCCGCACCCGCGAGTTCGAGCAGATGGAGATGGAGTTCTTCGTCGAGCCCGGCGAGGACGAGAAGTGGCACCAGTACTGGATCGACGAGCGCATGGAGTGGTACGTCGACCTGGGTATCCGGCGGGACAACCTGCGGCTCTACGAGCACCCGAAGGAGAAGCTGTCGCACTACTCGAAGCGCACGGTCGACATCGAGTACCGCTTCGGGTTCTCGTCCGGGCAGGAGTGGGGTGAGCTGGAGGGTGTCGCCAACCGCACGGACTTCGACCTCACCACCCACTCGAACCACTCGGGTGTGGACCTGTCGTACTTCGACCAGGCTTCCGGCCAGCGCTACCGGCCGTTCGTGATCGAACCGGCCGCGGGTGTCGGCCGTCCGATGATGGCGTTCCTCGTCGACGCCTACACCGAGGACGAGGTGCCCAACGCCAAGGGCGGTGTGGACAAGCGGACCGTGCTCAAGCTGGACCCGAGGCTGGCGCCGTACAAGGTGGCGGTGCTGCCGCTGTCGCGCAACGCCGACCTGACGCCGAAGGCCCGCGACATCGCCGCCGCGCTGCGCAAGCACTGGAACACCGACTTCGACGACGCGCAGTCGATCGGCAAGCGCTACCGCAGGCAGGAGGAGATCGGCACGCCGTACTGCGTGACGGTCGACTTCGACACCCTCGACGACCACGCCGTCACTGTGCGGGAACGCGACTCGATGGCGCAGGAGCGGATCGCGATCGACAAGCTGGAGTCGTACCTCGCGGCCCGGTTGATCGGCTGCTGAACCGTGCGGGCCGTGGTGAGGAAGTGGCTCGCGAGGACGGTCGCCGGGATCGTCCTCGTCGGGCTGCTGATCGTGGGGGGAACGGCCTTTCGCGTGTGGCACGTCGCGCGGGCCGACGAACGGCCGAGGGTGGACGCCATCGTCGTGCTGGGTGCGGCCCAGTACAACGGCAGACCCTCGGAGATCTTCCAGGCACGTCTCGCGCATGCCCGTGAGCTCTACGCGCAGGGGGTCGCCGGGACGATCGTCACCACCGGCGGTATGCGCGCCGGGGACGCCTACACCGAGGCGCAGGCGGGCGCGAACTGGCTGCGTGGCCAGGGGGTTCCCGCGGAGGCGCTGGTACCCGTCGGCGAGGGCAACGACACCCTGCGCTCGGTGCGGGCGGCCGCCGAAGTGATCAAGAGCCGGGGCTGGAGCGACGTCGTGATCGTGAGCGATCCGTGGCACTCGCTGCGGGCGGGCATCATGACGGAGGACGCGGGCCTGACGGTGTGGACGTCACCCACGCACTCCGGCCCGATCGTCCAGACCCGCAGCACGCAGGTCCGCTACATCCTGCGGGAGACCGCGGCACTGCTGTACTACCGGGTGTCGAAGAACCCGGCGGACCACGTGGATCTCGGACTGTAGGACGCGTATCACCCGAAGGTGTGGCATGGCCGTCCCACGCAGTGGGAGGCGGTTGGGACGTCCCCGATGCCTCACTAGCGTCGGCAAGGACACCGAGCCGCAAAGGAGTGAGTCCAGTGACCGACGGATGGTCGTTCGAGACCAAGCAGATCCACGCGGGAGCGCAGCCCGACCCGGCCACCGGCGCGCGCGCCACGCCGATCTACCAGACGACCTCCTACGTCTTCCGGGACACCCAGCACGGCGCCGACCTGTTCAGCCTCGCCGAGCCGGGCAACATCTACACGCGGATCATGAACCCCACCCAGGACGTCCTGGAGCAGCGGGTCGCCGCGTTGGAAGGTGGCGTTGCCGCGCTGGCGTTCGCCTCGGGCTCGGCGGCCACCACCGCGGCGGTGCTGAACCTCGCCGGCGCGGGTGACCACGTCGTGGTGAGCCCCGCCCTGTACGGCGGCACGTACAACCTGTTCCGGCACACCTTGCCCAAGCTCGGCATCGAGGTCACGTTCCTCTCCGACCAGGACGACCTCGACGAGTGGCGTTCGGCGGCCAAGCCGAACACGAAGCTGTTCTTCGCGGAGACACTCGCCAACCCCGGCAGCAACGTCCTGGACATCCGTGGCGTGGCCGACGTGGCGCACGAGATCGGTGTGCCGCTGGTGGTGGACAACACCATCCCGACGCCGTTCCTGCTGCGGCCGATCGAGCACGGCGCGGACGTCGTGGTGCACTCGGCCACCAAGTACCTCGGCGGGCACGGCACCACGGTCGCGGGTGTGCTGGTGGACGGCGGAACCTTCGACTTCGGCGCGCAGCCGGAGCGGTTCCCCGGCTTCAACGAGCCCGACCCCAGCTACAACGGTCTCAAGTTCTGGGAGGCCCTCGGGCCGGGCGCGTTCGCGGCCAAGGCGCGTGTGCAGCTGCTGCGTGACACGGGCGCGGCCATCGCCCCGCTGAACGCCTTTCTGATCCTGCAGGGCATCGAGACGTTGTCGCTGCGCATGGAGCGGCACGTCTCCAACGCCAAGGCCCTGGCGGAGTGGCTGGAGCAGCGCGACGAGGTGGAGAGGGTCTACTACGCGAGCCTGCCGTCGAGCCCCCACCACGAGGCGGCGCAGAAGTACCTTCCCCAGGGTGCGGGCGCGGTGCTGTCGTTCGAGCTGCGTGGTGGGGTCGAGGCCGGGCGCGCGTTCGTGGACGGCACCGAGCTGCACAGCCAGCTCGTCAACATCGGTGACGTGCGCAGCCTGATCGTGCACCCCGCCAGCACCACGCACAGCCAGCTCACCCCGCAGGAGCAGCTCGCGGGTGGTGTGACGCCGGGACTGGTGCGGCTGGCGGTGGGTCTGGAGGGTCTCGAGGACCTGCAGGCCGACCTGGAGGCCGGGTTCCGGGCGGCGAAGGCCGCTCTGTGAGCTCGTCGGGTAGTACCGGTCTCCCGCCTGCCACCGGCGCGTGGCGGGCGGGAGACCCGCCCGGGCGCAGGCAGTGGTTCCGGCCCGAGGCCGTGCTGCGACTGGAGTCGGGGCAGGAGCTGCCCGGCGTCGAGATCGCGTACGAGACGTGGGGGACGCTCAACGCCGACGCGTCGAACGCGGTGCTGATCGAACACGCGTTGACGGGTGACAGCCACGCGGCGGGGGACATCGAGCCCGGTCATCCGAGCCCGGGCTGGTGGGACGGCCTGATCGGGCCCGGTAAGGCGCTGGACACGGACGAGTTGTTCGTGGTGGTGCCCAACGTGCTCGGGGGGTGTCAGGGTTCGACGGGCCCCGCCTCGCCCGCTGAGGACGGCAGGTACTGGGGGAGCCGGTTTCCCCGGATCACCGTCCGCGACCAGGTGGCCGTGGAGGTCGCGCTGGCGGACGCGCTGGGCGTCGAACGGTGGGCCGCGGTGCTCGGCGGGTCGATGGGCGGGATGCGCGCGCTGGAGTGGGCGGTCATGGAACCCTCGCGCGTGCGGGCGTTGATGGTGCTGGCGAGTCCCGCCGCGTCGTCGGCGGACCAGATCGCGTGGTCGGCGCCGCAGCTCCACGCCATCCTCGCCGACCCGAACTGGAAGGGCGGCGACTACCACGCGGGCGGGCCCGGTGAGGGGCCGCACCTCGGCCTGGGTGTGGCGCGGCGGATCGCCCACGCCACCTACCGCAGTGCCGAGGAGCTCAACGAACGGTTCGGCCGCAGCCCCCAGGGTGAGGGGGACCCCCGGTTCGCCGTCGAGTCCTATCTGGACCACCACGCGGACAAGCTCGTCCGGCGGTTCGACGCGGCGAGTTACGTGCTGCTGACCCGCTCGATGAACGGACACGACGTCGGACGCGGCCGTGGGGGAGTCGGCGAGGCCCTGTCGCGGGTGACGGCCCGGACGATCGCGGTGGGCGTCGACTCCGACCGGCTGTACCCGCCGGGGCAGGTGCGGGAGCTGGCCGACGGCATTCCCACCGCCCGCTACGCCGAGATCTCCTCGCCGTACGGGCACGACTCGTTCCTCGTCGAGACCGAGCAGGTGGCGACGCTGGTCAAGGAGCTGCTGGGGGACTGACGTGGTGGCATAAGCGGTAGCATGTATAGCATGGCAGATGCCACCCAGAAGTACTCGATCACGATGCCGCGGGACATCGCGGAGGCTGCGCGTGCCCGCGGCGGTTCGTCCGGCCTGTCGTCCTATGTCACGGCCGCGGTGGCGCGGCAGCTCGAACGGGACAACCTGGCTGAGATCATCGCCGTCGCCGAGGCGGAGCACGGCCCGGTGAGTGACGAGGAGATCCGGGACAAGCGGGAAACGCTTCGGCAGGCGCAGGAGCGGGTGCACCGGGAAGGCCGGACCACGCAGTGAGGCGGCAGGCGACACCCAACGGCACGCTCGTCCTGGACGGCGAAGGCCTCGCCAAGGTCGTCGCGCGTGACCGGGAGCTGACCGCGTGGCTCGGCGTGGCGCACGCCGACGACTTTCGAGTCGTCACCAGTGCGGCCACGCTCGTGGAGGTCATGCACCCTCGGACCAACCGGCAAGCCCTCGACTGGACCTTGTCGCGGCTCGTGGTCGAGCCGGTGACGGCCGAGATCGGAAGGCGGGCGGCGAGTCTTCTGGCGGAGGCGGGACTCCACGGGCACAAGTACGCCATCGACGCGATGGTGGCCGCGACCGCGTTGGCCTCCCCAAGGCCGGTAACCGTGCTGACGTCGGACCCCGACGACTTTTCGGTCTTGGTCGAGAGTCGTCACGTGACCGTGGTGAAAGTCTGACGTGAGGTTGTGGAGCGGGAGGTACCGGTCGGTGAGCCCGGAACCCGCCCGCTCGCCCGTAAGCTCCCTTGGCATGGGCTACACCATGCACGACGTGCAGCGGCGGTTCACCGAGCGGCCGAAGTCCTCCACGTTGCCCGGCGCGCGAGATGACGGGCGGACGCCGTACGCGCGCGACCGCGCCAGGGTGCTGCACTCGGCCGCGCTGCGCAGGCTCGCCGGGAAGACGCAGGTCGTCGGTCCCGGTGAGGGTGCCGAGGTGAGCGGGGTGCCGCGGACCCGGCTGACACACTCCCTGGAAGTGGCCCAGATCAGTCGCGGGATCGCCGCCGACCTCGGTGCCGACCCCGATCTCTGCGACACCGCCGGGCTCGCCCACGACATCGGGCACCCACCGTTCGGGCACAACGGCGAGGCGGCACTCGACGAGGCCGCGCGGGCGTGCGGCGGCTTCGAGGGCAACGCGCAGACGCTGCGCATCCTCACGCGGCTGGAGCCCAAGGTGGTGGGCGATTCCGGCGAACCCTACGGACTCAACCTCACCCGCGCCTGCCTCGACGCCACGATGAAGTACCCGTGGCCGCGCCGGGACGGGCAGCGCAAGTTCGGCGTCTACGCCGACGACCTCGACGCGTTCACCTGGATCCGCAGCGAGGCGCCCGGCGAGGACACGTGCCTGGAAGCGCAGATCATGGACTGGGCCGACGACGTGGCGTACTCGGTGCACGACGTCGAGGACGGCGTGCTGGCCGACCGCATCTCGCTGCCGGTGCTCGCGGACGCGCAGGAGCGCGCCGCGCTGGCGGGGCTCGCGGCGGAGCACTTCTGTGCCCTGTCCGTGTCCACGGTCGAGGGCGCGGCGCTCGGTCTGCTGGAGCTGCCCGCCGTGGCCGACTTAGTCCGTACCCCCTACGACGGCTCCCCGGCGGCGCAGGCGGCGCTCAAGCGCATGACGAGTGAACTCGTCGGCCGGTTCGTGTCGGCGGCGGTCACCGGCACCCGCGCCGTCCACGGGGAGGGACCGTTGTCCCGGTACGGCGCTCGGCTGGTGGTGCCCGACCAGGTGGCGGCCGAGGTGGCGTTGCTGAAGGCGCTAGCGCTGCGCTACGTGATGAGCGACCGGCGGCGGCTGGCCCTTCAGGAGGGGCAGCGGCAGTTGCTCGGCGAGCTGGTGGAGGTGCTGCCGCTGCGGGCGCCCGAGGTGCTCGACGCCGGTCTGCGCCCGGCGTGGGACGCGGCACCGGACGACGCCGCCCGCCTGCGCGTGGTGATCGACCAGATCGCCTCGCTCACCGACGCCCAGGCGAGGGCCTGGCATTCCTGGCATCTGGGGCGGCATGGTTGACCGGCCACGGTAACGTCGGGGAATGCCCGCTTCCGATGTCGTCCGGACTCACCTGGGTTTCACACTGGCCGTGCACCGGGCTCTGGCCGCACCCGGCGGCAACGCGTGCTTCTCGCCCTATTCCGTGGCGAGCGCGCTCGCCCTGGTCGCCCGCGCGGCCAGAGGGGACACCGCCGCCGAGCCCGCAGGGCTCCTCGCGGGGTCGCTCGATCACGTCGCCGAGCTGACGGAGCTGCTGCACAAGGCTGCCGTGCTCGACGCCGCGCGCAGCGGTGAGGACACCCCCTCGCTCGCGGTGTCCAACACGCTGTGGGTGTGGCGGGAACTCGGGATCAGACAGGGTTTCACCGAGGCCCTGAGCGAATGGCCTTCCGGGGCGGTGCGGACGGCGCCGTTCGTGGACGACCCCGAGGGCGCCCGCACCGCGATCAACGCCGACGTCGCCCGCACGACCCGCGACCTCGTCCCCGAACTGCTGCCGGCAGGCACGGTCGGTGACGACACCGTGGCGGGGCTCGTCAACGCGCTGTACCTGCGCGTGGGATGGACGTTCCCGTTCCGGGAGGCGGACACGGCCGACGGTGACTTCCACACGCCGTCGGGTGTCGTGAGAGTGCCGATGATGCGCCAGGCCGAACGCCTCGGCCACGCCGCCGTCGGCGGCTGGCAGCTCGTGGACCTGCCCGCGGTCGGTGGCGTCTCCGCGTCGGTGCTGTTGCCCGACCGCCCGTTGGAGGAGGCCGAACCCGGTCTCGACGCGGACACGCTGGCGGCGTTGCTGGCCGCGCGGCGCGAGACGATGGTGCGGCTGAGCCTGCCTCGCCTGTCCCTGGACCTCCGGTGTGCGTTGAAGGACACGCTCGAAGCGCTGGGCGTACGCAGGATGTTCCGGCCGGGCGCGGACTTCGGGGAACTGACCGACGATCCGCGGATGGTGGTGTCGGACATGCTGCACCAGTCGGTGTTGCGTGTCGACGAGACCGGGCTGGAGGGCGCGGCCGCCACCGCGGCGATGATGCGCCTGGTGTCGGCTCCCGCGGCGGAGCCCGTCACCGTGACGGTGGACCGGCCGTTTTTGTTCCTCGTGCGGCACCGGGCCAGTGGCGTGGTCTACTTCCTGGCCAGGGTCGTCCAGCCGTGAGCGCACCGACCCGGGAGCCCGTCCGCGCGGAGACGCCGGAGCCGGCCCGGCCGCGTGGGCGGGTTCCGTGGCCGCTGCTGGCGGACGCGGCGGTCATGACGTTCTTCGTGCTGGCCGCCTTCCTGCTCTACCGTCCACTGTGGGAGAACCTGTCGGGCGGTTACCTGCAGCACAGCGGGCAGGACCAGAACATGTGGGAGTGGTTCTTCGCGGTCACCGCCCACTCCGTGCTGAACTTCGAGAACCCGCTTTTCTCCACCCTGCAGAACCACCCCCTCGGCGTGAACCTCATGGCCAACACGGCCATGTTCGGGGTCGGTGTCCCGCTGACGCCGGTCACGGTGTTGTTCGGACCCACGGTGACGTGGGCTATCGCGCTCACCGGGGGACTCGCCGGCACAGCCGTCGCGTGGTACTGGGTGCTGTCGCGCCACCTGGTGAGCACGCGCGCGGGCTCGGCCGTGGGTGCGGCGTTCGCCGCGTTCGCGCCCCCGATCATCTCCCACGCCAACGCGCACCCGAACTTCGTCGCGTTGTTCGTGCTGCCGTTCATCGTGCTGTGGTTGCTCAAGCTCGCCCGGGGCGAGCGGGTGGTCCGGAACGGGGTGATCCTCGGGCTGCTGGTGACCTACCAGATCCTGCTGGGTGAGGAGTCCCTGCTCATCGCGGCCACGACACTGGCCGTGTTCGCGCTCGCCTACACGGTGATGCGGCCCGAGCAGGCGTTGTCGATGGTGCGACCGCTGGGCAAGGGCGTCGCCGTGGGCGCGGCGGTGTCGCTGGTCCTGGTGGCGGTGCCGCTGTGGTGGCAGTTCTTCGGCCCGCAGAGCTATCCGGGTATCGAACACGGGATGCGGGGCAACGACGTCGCCGCCTTCACCGCGTTCGCCACCGAGTCCGTGGCGGGCACCGACGACAGCGCGGTGGGACTGTCGATGAACCGCACCGAGGAGAACGCGTTCTTCGGCTGGCCGCTGGTGGTGTTGCTGCTGGGGCTCGTGGTGGCGCTGTGGCGTGACGTGGTCTCGCGTGCGCTCGCGGTGACGATGCTCGTCATGGCGTGGCTGTCGATGGGCGCGCTGTTGATCGTGGACGGCGAGGGCACGTCGATTCCGGGTCCGTGGATGCTGCTGTTCGACGTGCCGCTGTTCGACTCCGTGCTGGAGTCGCGCTTCGCGCTCGGCTGCGTTCCCGTCATCGGAATACTGTTGGCCAGGGCTACCGAGAAGGTGCTGCGCCTGCGGGTGCGGCCGGACTGGCGTTACACGGCGGGCATCGTGTGGTTCAGCGCGCTCGTCCTCGCGTTGCTGCCCATCGCGCCCACGGAGCTGAAGGTCGCCGAGCGCGGCGAGACACCGGCGTTCTTCACGAGCGGCGAGTGGCGCCGGTACGTGGACGACGGGTCCGTCGTCGTGGCACCGCTGCCGAACCCCGGCGACGCCGACGCCCTGCACTGGCAGGTGGAGTCCGGGTTGGAGTTCCCGCTGGCAGGCGGGTACTTCGTCGGCCCCGACGGTGAGGGCAACGGCCGGTACGGGCCGGAGTACCGGCCCACCACGTACCTGCTCGCCGAGGTGCACACGAGCGGGGAGGTACCCGAGATCACCGTCGACCACCGGGACGATGCCGTGGCCGACCTGCGGTACTGGCGGGCGGACGTCGTCGTGCTGCCGATCGGCGACTCGCCGCACCAGGTGCAGTTGCGGGAGACCATCGAGGCTCTGCTCGGACAGCCGGGCGAGGTGCACCGGGATGTGTGGGTGTGGGACGTGCGGAGGTTGACCGCCGACGCTGTCACACCGGAGGAGGCTGTCTCGTCCCCAGGGTGAAGGATTCCCGACGAGGAGGAGACAGACCATGCCCCGCATCCCCGGTGTGCCCACGGCCAGGGCTTCCCGGCTCCTGCGACTGGTGTACCGGTTCACGCGACGCCGCTACGGCGCTGTGCCCGAGCCGATCACCGTCGTCGCGCACCACCCCCGGCTGCTCCTGGCATCCGGGGTGCACGAGCTGCTCGTCGAGCGGGCCGCCCGCGTGCTGCCCCGCAACGTCGCCGAGCTGGCCGTGTACCGCACGGCGGTGCGCCTGAACTGCTCGTGGTGCATCGACTTCGGAACGATGCTGCAGAAGCACGCGGGACTCGACATCGACCGGTTGAAGCACATCGACGACTACGCCGACTCACCGCTGTTCACCCGGCAGGAGCGGCTCGCGCTGGCCTACGCCGACGCGATGACCGACACGCCGGTGGGCGTCACCGACGAGCAGGTGACGGAGCTGGAGGGCGAGTTCGGTCGTGACGGGCTGGTCGAGCTGACCTACCTCGTGGCCCTGGAGAACTCCCGAGGCCGGATGAACAGCGCGCTGGGTATCACCGACCAGGGGTTCACCTCGGGCGACGCGTGCCGGGTGCCCGTGCCCTCGGACCGGCAGACCGTCACCGAGGTATCCGCGTGAGCTTGTCGGGGTTGGCGATGTCGTAGATTGCGACGATCCGGCCGTCACGCACGGCCATCGTGTGCACGCGCTCGTGGAGGTCGCGGTAGCGGCCTTCGCCGGGTTCGGCCGCGAGGTGGAAGCCGAGATCGCCGTTGACCAGTACCGGCCGGGCGGCCATGAGCGCCCCCGGCCGGTAGGTGGCGACCAGACCGACGGCGAAGCGGGCGATCTTGTCGACGCCGACGAGGACGCGGAGTGCCGTCCGCGCCTTGCCGTCGGAGTCGCCGACGAAGCGGGCGTCGGGGTGCAGGACTTCGGCGACCGCCCGCACGTCGCCGGAACTCACCGCGGCCAGGAACCGCTCGACCACCAGCCGCTGGTGTTCCAGGCTCTCCCTCGGCGGTGGCTCGGCGTCGGCCACGGCCCTGCGGCCCCGCGACGCGTGCTGCCGTGCCGCGGCGACGGAGCAGTCCAGGATGTCGGCGATCTCGTCGAACGGCACGTCGAAGGCGTCGTGCAGTACGAACGCCACCCGCTGCTGCGGGGTGAGCGTGTCCAGCACCACCATGGCCGCCATGCGCACGGCGTCGTCACGCACCACGACGTCGAGCGGGTCGTCCGGGCGCGCCGTGCCCAGCGGCGTCACGATCGGTTCCGGCAGCCACTGGCCGACGTAGCGTTCGCGACGTGCCGCCGCGGAGCGCAGGCGGTCCAGGCACACGCGCCCGACCACCGTCGTGCACCAGGCGCGCAGGTCGCGGACCGCCTCGCGGCGGGCGTCCGGGAGACCCGCCCAGCGCAGCCACGTCTCCTGCACGGCGTCCTCGGCGTCGGCCAGCGACCCGGTGAGCCGGTAGCCCACCGCGAGCAGGTGGGCGCGGAGGGAGGAGAACGCATGAGAGCTGTCGGAGTCGCCGGAGCTGTCGGGGCGTTCGGTCTCCATCGCCCGAGTATGGGCCAGGGGAGAATCCCGGTCACAGCCGGTGTTCTACAGTGGGGCGGTGGCGGGACGGATCCGGGAGAGCGACATCGCACAGGTGCGTGACCGCAATCGGATCGACGAGGTCGTCGGCGAGTACGTGGCCCTGCGCAGGGCCGGCGGCGGTGCGCTGAAGGGCCTGTGCCCCTTCCACGAGGAGAAGACGCCGTCGTTCAACGTGCGTCCCACGCACGGCACCTTCCACTGCTTCGGCTGCGGTGAGGGCGGCGACGTCATCAAGTTCGTCATGCGGATCGAACACCTCGGGTTCGTCGAGGCCGTCGAACGGCTCGCCGACCGCATCGGACTGCGACTCACCTACGAGGGCGGCGGGACCTCCGTCCGCCGCGACCGAGGGACGCGGCTGCGCCTGGTGGAGGCACACAAGGCCGCCCAGGCGTTCTACGCCGAGCAGCTCGCCACCCCGGAGGCGGAGGCGGCCAGGAAGTTCCTCTCCGAGCGGGGCTTCGACCAGGCGGCGTGGACGAAGTTCGGCTGCGGGTTCGCGCCCGGCGGCTGGGACCGGCTGACGAAACACCTGATCCGCAGCGGCTTCGAGCTGAACGAGCTCTACAAGGCACAGTTGTCGAAGGAGGGCAGGCGCGGTCCCATCGACCGGTTCCACCGCAGGCTCGTGTGGCCGATCAAGGACCGCGGCGGAGACGTCGTCGGGTTCGGCGCGCGGCGGTTGTTCGACGACGACCCGATCCAGGCCAAGTACCTCAACACGAGCGAGAGCCCGATCTACAAGAAGTCGCAGGTGCTGTTCGGGCTCGACCAGGCCAAGCGCGAGATCGCGCGGCGGCACCAGGTGGTGGTCGTCGAGGGGTACACCGACGTGATGGCCATGCACGAGGCCGGGGTGCCGACGGCGGTGGCGTCGTCGGGCACGGCGTTCGGCGAGGAGCACATGCGGGTGCTCCGGCAGATCATGATGGACGACGACACCTTCCGCGGTGAGGTGATCTTCACCTTCGACGGTGACTCGGCGGGGCAGAAGGCCGCCCTCAAGGCGTTCGAGGGTGATCAGACGTTCGCCGGTCAGACCTACATCGCCGTGGCGCCCGACGGGATGGACCCGTGCGAGCTGCGGCTGGCCAAGGGCGACGCCGCCGTGCGCGACCTCGTGGCCCGCCGCACCCCGCTGTTCGAGTTCGCGATCCGCAGCCTGCTCTCCGAGTACGACCTCGACTCGGTGGACGGCCAGGTGGCGGCCCTGCAACGCACCGTGCCGCTGGTGGCGCAGATCAAGGACCGCGCCAAACGCGACGGCTACGCCACCAAACTCGCGTGGTGGGTCGGCTGGCAGGACGAGGCCATGGTGGTGCGGCGCGTGCGCGAGACCGCCGGCGCGCCCGTGAAGGCGAACGGTGCCCGGCGCGCACCAGTGCGCAGCGGCGGCGGTGCGAACGGCGCCGACGGGGGGCGACGTCCGGCGCAACTGGAGCGCCCCGACCCGCGGAACCCGGACCTGGAGGCACAGCGGGAGGCGTTGAAGGCCGCCCTGCAGGAGCCCGCGCTCGCCGGGCCCGAGTACGACGCGCTGCCGGAGGACGCGTTCGTGCACCCCGCCTACGTGGGGGTGCATCGCGCGATCGTGAAGGCGGGCGGCACGAGCAGCGGTCTCACCGGTCCCGCGCTGATCGAGGCGGCCGCCGCGCACGCGGACGACCGCACGGTCGCGTCGCTGCTCTCGGAGTTGGCGGTGGAACCACTGAGGTCCCAGAGCGACGCCGACGTCCGCTACGTGTCGAGCGTGCTCGCCGCCGTGCAGGAGAGCCTCGTCGGCAGGCAGATCGGAGAACTCAAGTCGCGGTTGCAGCGACTGTCTCCGGTGGACGCGGCAGAGGAGTACCGCGCGCTCTTCGGTGACCTCGTGGCACTGGAGCAGTACCGTATTGCGTTGCGGGAACAGGCGGCGAACCGATGGGATTGATCGCGTGAGTGTGTGGCGCAGGATCTTCGGTCCCGCCGTACCGGACGAGGTGCGGGAGCGGCTCGCCGCGGACGAACACGTGCTCGCCGCCGCGGTCACCGGAAACGGCGGCCACGTCGCCGTCTCCGCGCTCGGCCTGTGGGTTCCCGACGGCGACGGCGCCCGCCGTGTCGGGTGGGACCTGATCAGCAAGGCCGTGTGGGGCGGCGACGCGTTGACGGTCACCGAGGTGGAGGTGGTCGACCGCGCGGGCGAGGCTGTGGTGCTGCGCGACCTGCCGCCCGTGCGCCACGTCCTGCCGAAACCGGGGCGGATCCCGTACCTCGTGCGGCAACGCGTCGAGAGCTCCATCCGCTCGCGTTACCGCAAGGAGTTGCCGGGTGGCGGCGCGTGGTTCGTGGTGCGCAAGCTTCCGGGAACCGACGGCGTGGTGCTCCAGGTGCGGCCCGATCCCGGCACCGAACCCGACGTCGTACGCGGCATCGCCGAGGAGGCGGCGGCGAAACTCGTGGGCGGGCGCGGCGAGTAGCACCTCGCCCTGTGACGTAGTGCGGGGCGGGCGGATTACGTCGACAGGCGAGGGCAGAAGGCGCGCTGAGGCCGACGACAGCGACCGTGTCCGCTCCTAGCGTTGCGATCGTGAGTGAGAACAGGACTGTCGACCGGAACTCCGTACATACCCGGCGGCTCGGGCTGTCGCCGTCGGCCGTCTGGGGCCTGGCGGCGTTGGGCGTCCCTCGGGTGGTGGCACACGACCTGGACCTCGTCGGGCCGGAGCTGAACACGGTGCTCGTGTTCGCACCACCGCTGGTGTGGTTGGTCGTGGTGCTCGCCCGCCGGGTGCCCTCGCCCTTGGCGACCCTCTCGGTGATCGGCCTCGCCTACGGCGTGCTACTGGCGGTGACGCACCAGCTGTTGTGGTCACACGCGTTCGACGGTGACGCTCCCACGTTGGGTGGCAACTTCGCCGGGACGTTGTCACCGGTGTGGGAGCAGGTCGTGGTGCGCGGGTTCGCGTGCGTGAGCAGCCTGGTCACCGGCCTCGCCGTGGGCGCGGTGACGGGTGTGGTGGCGTGGGCGCTGTCGAGCGTCCGTTCCCGTACGCGAGGCTAGCCCGCGTGCGTGGTGTCGCGGCTCTCCGTGCGAGCTTCGAGGGCTCTGATCACGGCGGTCATGTCCACGCCGCCGTGCCCGAGTTCCACGGTCTGCTCGTACAGGGCGTGGCAGACGTCCAGCAGGGGCGAGGCGACCTTCGCCGAGCAGGCCGACTCGGTGATGAGCCGGGTGTTCTTCAGTACGTCGGCCGCTGCCGCCTGCACCGACGAATCGCCGGAGACGAGCTTGGCCGCCTTGGCCCGCGACACCACCGACGCCATCGGTCCCGCGTCGAGAACGCGTTCGAGCGTCCCCGTATCGAGGCCGTGCCCCTCGGCGAAGTGGAACGCCTCGGCGAGCCCGGTCACCATCGTGATCATGAAGAGGTTGACCGCGAACTTCATGCGCAGCGCGCCGGGCACGGGACCACAGTCGACCGTCGCCGAGCACATCGGCGACAGCAGCGGCCGCACCCGCGCCACGTCCGTGTCGCAACCGGCGAGCAGGGCCACGAGGTCGCCCGACTCCGCGGGGCCACGCGAACCCGACACGGGAGCCTCGACGTAGGCGCCGCCCGCCGCCGCGATCTCCTCACCGAGTCCTTGCGAGTACTCGGCCGACACGGTGCCCATGTGCACCACGGTGCGGCCCCGGACCCGAGCGGCGAACGACGTGGTGCCGCGCGCCAGTACCGCGTCGACGGCGACCTCGTCGGCGAGCATCAGCACCACCACGTCCGAGCGCGCGAACAGTTCCCCGGCGTCGTCCGCGCGCCGCGCCCCGGCCGCGACCACCGGATCACAGCGGGAGGCGGTCCGGTTCCACACCAGCAGCGGTGTGCCCGCCCGGGCGAGGTTGAGCGCCATCGGCAGGCCCATGACACCCAGCCCGGCGAAACCCATCCGTACTCCGCTCGGCTCCATCGTGTCTCCCGTCCTCGGGCTAGTCTCGGCGTGTGCGGCCGAACGTAGACCGAGCGGACGGCGGAAGTCTTGAACGTCTGTGCCGACCCGTGACGTGGGCGGCGCGGACCCGGTCACCCGGCCACCGGCTGCGGTACGGCGGTGGTGCGTGCGGCATCGAGCGACTCGAAGCCGTCCTGGTGGGCGAGGGTTTCTCCCCGCACCGGCACGACACGTACGCCGTCGGGGTGACTCTGAGCGGGACGCAGACGTTCCGGTACCGGGGGCGGTTGCGGTACTGCCTCGCCGGTGAGTGGCACGTCCTGCATCCCGACGAGGTGCACGACGGCGTGCCCGGAACCGCCGACGGATTCGGTTACCGCATCGTCCACCTCGATCCCGTGCTGGTCCAGGAGGCACTCGGCGGGCAGCCGCTGCCGTTCGTGGCCGACCCGGTGATCCGGGACGGCGGGCACCCGCTCGCCGAATACCTGGCCGACATGGACGAGACCCTCGACGATCTCAGGGCGGCCGAACTCACCACCGCGGTCGCGGATCTCCTCGTCCGTCACGCCGACCGGAGTTTCCGGCGCCGCGCACCGCTCGACCTGCCCGCGCTGCTGCGCGTGCGTGCCCTGCTGCTCGACGATCCGCAGAGCGCGCACTCCGCCGCGGACCTGGAAGGCGTGTCAGGGCTCGACCGCTGGACACTGGCCCGGCAGTTCCGTGCCGCGTTCGGCACCAGTCCCACGCGGTTCCGCACCATGCGCAGGGTCGACCGGGCGCGGGAACTGATACGCGCCGGAGGTCGGCTCGGCGACGTGGCGGCGCTGGCGGGTTTCGCCGACCAGAGTCACCTGACGCGGATGTTCAAGCGCGCCTACGGTCTCACCCCCGCGGCGTGGGCCGAAGCCGTCCGGGCGGCCGGATAGTACGGTCGTACCGCAGTCGTGGAGGAGGTCGGCACGTGTGGGATCCGCAGGCGTACCTGGACTACGGGGAGCTCAGGGCGCGGCCGTTCCGCGAACTCGTCGCCCGCGTCGGCGCCGAGCGGCCACGCCGGGTCGTGGACGTCGGCTGCGGGCCGGGCACGCTCACCGCCGAGCTCGCGCGCCGCTGGCCGGAGGCGAGGCTGGAGGCGTTCGACAACTCACCGGAGATGGTGGCCGCGGCCCGGGAGCGGGGCGTGGCCGCGCGCCTGTGCGACGTGAGCGACTGGCGGCCCGAACCCGACACCGACGTGGTCGTCAGCAACGCGGTGCTGCAGTGGGTGCCGGGCCACGAGGAGTTGCTGCGCCGCTGGGTGGGTGAGCTTCCGGGCGGGGCGTGGTTGGCGGTGCAGGTGCCAGGCAATATGGAGGCGCCGTCGCATCGCATCGTGCGCGAACTCGCGGCGAGCGAGCCGTGGGCCCACCGGCTGCGGGACGTGCGGCTGCGTGGCGTCGACGCCGTGTACGAGCCGCTGGACTACGCGGAACTGCTCGCCGACCTGGGCTGCGAGGTGGACGCGTGGGAGACCACCTACGTGCAGCGGTTGACGGGTGAGAACGCCGTGCTGGAATGGGTCACCGGCACGGCCCTGCGACCGATCGCCGCCGCGCTCGACCACGAGGAGTGGCAGGGGTTCCGCCGGGACCTGGCGCCTTTGCTGGACGAGGCGTACCCGCCACGGCGCGACGGTACGACGTGGTTCCCGTTCCGGCGGATCTTCGTGGTGGCGCGCACCCCCGCCTGAGGGCGCGGCCTCAGCCGCCGCTGCGCGACTCCGAGGCGGCGTAGCCGTCGTGGCCGTGCATCACCCCGTGCTTGCGATGGGTGAACGGCAGCCGATCGCCGACCTTCTCACCCAGCTTCGCGCGCACGACCCCGGCGGCGCCCTGCACGGCGGGGTGGTCGGCCAGCTTGCGGTAGTTGCGCACGATCTGCTCGTAGCGGGCGCGTCCCGCACGGGCTCCGAGGACGTAACCCGCTGCGGCGCCCACCAGGAACATCTTCATCGCGGACCTCCTCGTCGGCGGATCAGGTCCCCTCATTGTCCCGCAGGGCCCGCCGCTGTGCCGCGCAGTCAACGAGGGGGTGGTGTGAGCGGCTGTTCCCGGGTGCGCTAAAGTAGTCAGCGTCAGGCCGGAGTGATCCGGCCAGGCGAAGCGGTCCTCCGTAGCTCAATTGGCAGAGCATTCGGCTGTTAACCGAAGGGTTGCTGGTTCGAGTCCAGCCGGGGGAGCCAAAACCCCAGGTCGTCGACCTGGGGTTGTTTTGTGTTCGGATCCCACTCCCGCGGTTCCCCGAGAACGAAACGGTTCCCTCGGTTCTCGACGATCCTCCATGGCGGGCAGGCCCGGGCACCGAGACCACGCCCGCCCGGCTCGTCCTCCCCACCGTCAGTGTCGTCAGCGTCGTCAGTGTCGGCGGTATTCGGGCGCCCCGAACCGCTCCCGACGTCACGGGTCAGCCGGCTCCCTGTCCCGGCTGTGGGTCGCCGCGAGGGTGCCGAGCAGGGTGAGTGCCTCGGCGCTGACCGAACCGGGCTCGGCGTGATAGACGATCAGTTCCTGTCCGGGAACGGACTTCACCTCGAAAGCGTTCATGTGCAGCGTGAGTTCCCCGACCTCCGGGTGACGGAACCGCTTGCGTTCCAAGCGTTTGCCGCGAGCGTCGTGGCGCTGCCACAGGGCGGCGAACTCCTCGCTCCGCGCCGTGAGCGAGTCCAGCACCTCGGTGATGCGGGGGTCGCGCGGTGAGCGGCCGTGCAGCACCCGGAACCCGGCCACCGCGTATGCCGCGACCCGGTCCCAGTCGGGATAGAAGGCCCGCGCGTCCGGGGCGAGGAAGATCTGCGCCAGCAGGTTCGGGCCGTGGCCGAACCCGTCGAACAGTGCGTGCGCCAGCCGGTTCGCGGCCAGCACGTCGTACGCCCGGCCCAGGACGATCGCTGGGTTGTCCGGCCACATGTCCATCAGCCGCAGCAACTCGGGATCGACCCGCTCGGGGGCGATGCTGTGCGGGGTGCCCGGCGTCAGCCCGGCGATGCGGAAGAGGTGGAGGCGCGCGTCGTCGTCGAGCTGCAGCACGTCACCGAGAGCCGCGAGGACCTGAGCCGAGGGGTTGCGCTCGCGTCCCTGCTCCAGTCGCACGTAGTAGTCGACACTCACGCCCGCCATCGTCGCCACCTCCTCACGGCGAAGGCCCGGCACGCGGCGGACTCCGTGGGCCGGAATGCCGGCGGCATGGGGACTGATCCGCGCGCGCCGGGCCCGCAGGTAGTCGCCCAGGAGGTTCTCAGGCATACAGCCAGGTTAGGGCGAGGCTCGGCCCCGCTGCCTGGGTGTGCTGCTCCCAGGCACACGGTTGCCTTCCTCGGCCGAGCGGCGCCGATGACAGTGGAGGCCATGACCACCAACGACACCACCAACAACACCGGCAACACCGTCGGAGACGAGCCCCGAGTGATCCTGGTGACGGGCGCCTCCAGCGGGATCGGTGAGGCGACGGCGCGCCGCCTGGCAGGCGATGGGCACCACGTCGTATTGGCGGCGAGGCGTACGGACCGCCTCGACGTCATCGTCGAGGAGATCAGGAAGGCCGGGCACAGCGCGGAGGCCCGTGCCCTGGACGTGGTGAACAGGGCGGCGTTCCAGGCTCTCGTCGACGACGTCGTCGCCACGAGAGGGAGACTCGACGTCCTGGTCGGCAACGCCGGCGTCATGCTGCTGTCACGCCTCGACGCGCTGCTCGTCGAGGAGTGGGACCGCATGGTCGATGTCAACGTCCGTGGGCTGTACAACGGGATCGCGGCGGTGCTGCCGCACTTCCGGGCGCAGGGGGCGGGACACGTCGTCACCATGGCCTCGATCGGTGCGCACGAGGTCGTCCCGACCTCGGCGGTCTACTCGGCGACCAAGTACGCGGCATGGGCGCTCACCGAAGGACTGCGGACGGAATCCGACCCCACCATCCGCGTCACGACCATCTCCCCGGGCGTGACCGAGTCCGAACTGGCCGACCACATCACCGACGCCCACGCGGCCGACGCCATGGTCGACTACCGCAAGGCCGCCATCCCGGCCGACGCCGTCGCCCGCGCAGTCAGCTTCGCCATCTCCCAGCCGAGCGACGTCGACGTCAACGAGATCATCGTTCGCCCGGCCGCGCAACGCTGACCACGCCCCTCGGGCAAGGAGACGCAGCCGAGCGCCATCCTGGGCCACGCGCACCCGGAGATCATCGTGACCGTCCACGAACGGACCGGTCGGCTCGACCGCTTCCACAACGGCATGCCGAGTCGGCCGGTCCGGACCGGAGTCACACACGCCCACGCCCCGGGATCGTTCTTCTGTGGCCCCGGGTTCACCCCGCCGGTTCTGCGGGAGCCTCCGCGAGGGAGAGGCTGTTCCCGTCCGGGTCCACGACGGTGACGTGACGTACCCCGTTGGCGTAGGTCTCCACCGGTTCGTGCCCGATGTCGTGTGCGGCCAGCCGAGCCAGGATGCCGTCGAGACCTTCCACCTCCAGAGTGAGCAGCGCATGGCCCGCCCGGTCGGGAATCTCGTCGACGAAGACCCACGCGGTGTCACTGATCCGCCAGAGTTCCTCACCACCGACGACCTCGTCCGCCGGGCGCCCGAAGAACGCCGCGTACCAGTCGCGTGCGGCAGCGCGGTCGGTCACCGGCACGCCGCTGTACAGGCGAGTCATCGATGCCATACGGCGACAGTAGCGTGCGGCCTGTTCCGATGTGGGGCATTGCGGTGAATCCCGCTCGCTCCACCGTTGTGTGACCACACCGACATCACGGGTCCACGCCGACTCGCCACAGGTTTCCCACCAGCGGCTCAGGGATATCTCTTCGCCCGAAACCCGGGTTCGTCGCCCTCACATTTGTTTGACATGGGAAGTGATCGCCGATAACTTGCCGGGCCTGCACGGAGGGAGATCATCATTCTGAAGAAGCTAGAACGGGCGCTGGGGTTGAGGACGAATCCCGTCATCTTCTTCAGCTCGGCATTGCTGGCCTTGGTCTTCGTCGTGGCCTCCATCGCGTTCACGGACGAGGTCGACGGTATTTTCCGGGCTGCGTCCGACGCGGTGAAGACCAATCTGGGCTGGCTCTACATCCTGGGTGTGACGTCCTTCCTCGGCTTTCTGTTGTGGATCGCGTTCAGCCGTTACGGACACGTTCGGTTGGGCGGCAAGGATTCCAGGCCGGAGTACAGCAATCTGAGCTGGTTCGGGATGCTCTTCGCGGCGGGCATCGGGACGATCCTGATGTTCTGGGGTGTTGCCGAGCCCATCAACCACTTCGCCAACCCGCCTTTCGGCGGAGCCCACGACCAGGTGGGAGAACTGGCGGAGAGTGCGGGCACTTCCGAGCAGTTCGCGGAGCGTCTCAGGGAGCTGCCGGTCGACGGTGGAGCGACGGCTCCGTTGAGCGAGGGAGCCGCGAACGAGGCCGTCGGATTCGCGCTGTACCACTTCGGTTTCCACACATGGGCGATCTTCTCGTTGCCCGCGCTGGCGTTCGCCTACTTCGCGTACAAGCGTGGACTGCCGTTCCGGGTGAGCTCGATCTTCCATCCGATCCTCGGCGACCGGATCAACGGACCGATCGGCAAGGTCATCGACGTCATCGCCGTGGTCGGCACCCTGTTCGGGGTCGCCGTGTCCATCGGGCTCGGCACGTTGCAGATCAACAGTGGGCTGAACGGGCTCTTCGGCATCGAGATCAGCGGCACGGTGCAGATCCTCATCATCGCGGTGGTGACCACCATCGCCACCATCTCGGTGGTGACCGGTCTCGACAAGGGCGTGAAATGGCTGTCCAATATCAACATCGGGATGGCCGTCGCGCTGCTGCTGTTCATTCTGTTCGCCGGTTCCACCGTGTTCCTGCTTCGCGGCGTCATCGAGAGCACCGGCAACTACCTGAGCATGATCGTGCCGCTGTCCTTCTGGAACGACGCGCTGCCCGCGGGTGAGTGGGGCTGGCAGGGCAGTTGGACGGTGTTCTACTGGGCGTGGACGATCACGTGGGCGCCGTTCGTCGGTATCTTCGTCGCTCGTATCTCCAAGGGCCGCACCGTCCGCGAGTTCGTGCTCGGTGTGCTCGGTGCGCCGGTCGCGTTCTCGATCATCTGGTTCAGCGTCTTCGGGATGTCCTCGATCAACATCGAGTGGAGCGACCCCGGCTCGCTGGTCGGTCCGGTGGTGCAGGAGGGCGACACCGCCGCCGCGTTGTTCGCCTTCCTGGAGCACTTCCCGGCCAGCGAGTTTCTGATGGCGCTCTCGGTGCTGATCGTCGTCATCTTCTTCACGACGTCGGCCGACTCGGCGTCACTCGTGGTCGACATGCTGACGTCGGGCAACACCGTGAACACGCCGGTCCGCCAGCGCGTGTTCTGGGCGGTGCTGTCGGGTGTCGTGGCGGCGACGCTCATCGCCGCCACCGGGCAGGAGGCGTTGCAGGCGCTCGAACAGGTCATCACGGTGCTCGGGCTGCCGTTCTTCCTCATCGCGTTCGTGATGATGTACTGCCTGGTGAAGGCCATGCGGAAGGACGTTCCCGAGGAGGAACTACTGCCGCGCCGGGCCAGGCTGATGCTGGAGCGGCAACGCACGGCCCGGCAGTCGGAGGAGTCCGGACGGCAGTCGGAGTCCGAACCGAGTTGAGGTTCTTCTCCGCGATCAGCGGCGTCGGGGTGGCCGCGGTGCGCGCGGTGGCCGCGGCCCGTGAAGCCGGCGCCGCTGATCGTTCCCCGAGGGCCAGTGGGGAGTGCGGGGGATCGGGCGGGTCGGTGCTTCGTCGACGGATGCCCGCGTGGCGACGAGTACGCGGGTGTCGTCGTCCGTGTCCTCCACCGGGTCCGTGTCCACCACGGGGTCCGCGGTCCGCGGGAGCGCGACCTGTGTCGCGCCGGGGCCCAGGAGCAGGCCGAAGAGTTGGTGCGGCCGGTATGTCTCGACAAGCCGAGTGGTCCACCGGGCGGCCAGGGTCATCACCGCCGCGACCACCGCGACGCCGAGAGTGAACCCCACCAGCACGTCGTGCGGGTAGTGCACACCGACCACGACGCGGGAGAACGCCACGAGCGCGCCCAGGCACAGCGCGGCCACTCCGACCGCCCCGCGCCGGCACAGGAACACCGCCATCGCCGCGCCCCCGGCGATGGTCGAGTGGTTGCTCGGAAACGACCAGTCGCCCAGTTCGGGACACTCCGTCAGCGGCCGTGCTCCCGGCACCGCCCGGCACGGACGGTCCTGCTCGATCACCAGCTTGGCGAGTTCGCTGATCCCGTAGGCGAACAGTGTGGCCACCGGGGCGAACACCGCCGCCGCCATGGCACCGGCCGAGCCGCGCCGCGCCTGCCACCACCCGAACACCAGCAGCAGACCGAGCACCACCACCCCGGCCTCGGTGAAGAACACCGCGAAGTCCCCCAGCCAGCCCGGCGCGGCGTTCGCGGCGTCGAGCACCGCCCGGTACCACTCGGCTGACAGATCGGGAACGCCGTCGACTTCCAGCACCTCCTCCTGCCCGGCTTGTCCGTCGGGGGCGGCGGGAGGGGTGGAACGTGTGACGGGGACGGCCTCGGGGACCGGGAAGGGCATGCTGGCAACTCCTGAGTAATCGAACGTCGACTCAGTGTATTGACGACGTTAAGGTGACTCAGGAGCCGCCCACCTCGGCTGATCGACCGGATGCCTCGGCCGATCAGCCGGTTTTCCGGAGCCGGACCACCTCAGGAGAAGCCCTGCTGGGGCAACACCATGTCGTCGGCGGTGGCCAGCGCCTCCGGGTCGCGGTCGGCGCGGTGCGACAGTCCTCGGTCGGACACCTCCCGGCTCAGATCCATCACCGCACCGACGAGGAACTCGACCTTGCGGCGCAGTTCCCGAAGTTCCTCGTCCTCCTTGGAGGCGGTGCTCGGTACCAGTTCCCGTGCGGTGGGGGTGAACATCTCGCGCAGATCGCGCGGCAGGTGTTCCAGTGCGTGGGCCAGCGAACCGGGGGAGAGCAACTCCCGCATCCCTTCAGAGACATCGCGAATGGCCGAGCGTACGTCGGTGCGCCGGATGCCGGCCTCGGCCGCGATACGGTCGATGCAGTCGTCGCAGCCGTAGCGGATGGGGACCTTGCTCGGCACCCAGCCGTCGTAGAAGGTGCCGCGCAACAGTTCGGGTAGCTGGGCTCCGAAGTGGGCGGCTCCCTCCACGGTGAGGCGGTCGCGCAACGTGTGCAGCCACGCCCGCAACACCCGGTAGGTGTATCGACGGTCGTGGGTGCCCAGCGCTTCGCCGATGGCGGCGAGCCATTCGTGGGCGGTGTTCTGAGCTCGGGCGAGTGGGTCGCTGTTGTGCGTCATGTGGTCCTCCCGCGTGAGGGGCGTCGGGCGGTGGCGTCCACTCGCCTGTCAGTGTCGAAAAGCTCGCCGGAACGGCACAGAGTCCAATGGCTCATCGTCGGTGCGCGCGACTTTCGCCCGCCTGTGCCCCGTGCTCATGATGGACGTCGGAGGCCCAGCCGGATGGGACTTTCCGACGATGGCGGCGATCACGCTCTTCCTTGCCGGTGACGTGATGACGGGACGGGGAATCGACCAGATCCTTCCCCATCCCGGCGACCACCGGCTGCGCGAATCGTTCGTGCGGGATGCGCGGTACTACGTGCACGCCGTCGAGGAGCGCAACGGCCCGCTGCCACGCCCGGTGCCGTTCTCGTGGCCGTGGGGCAGTGCGTTGCGGGCGATCGAGGCGGCGGCGCCCTCGGCGCGGATCCTGAACCTGGAGACGAGCGTGACGCGGGCGCGGGCGTTCGCGCCGGGAAAGCCCGTGCACTACCGGATGAGGCCGGAGAACCTGCCCGCGGTGCTCGCCGCGAGACCCGACGTGTGTGTGCTGGCCAACAACCACGTGCTCGACTTCGGGCGGGCCGGCCTGCTGGAGACCCTCGCGGTGTTGTCCCGCGCGGGCGTGCGGGTGGCCGGCGCGGGACACGACGTCGCCGAGGCGGCGAGTCCCGCCGTCGTCGGGACAGGCCAGACCCGTCTCGCCGTGTTCGCGGCGGCGGCGAGCTCCAGCGGGGTGCCCGCCGAGTGGGCGGCGGGTCCGGCGACGCCGGGTGTGCGCCTGCTGGATTCGGACGCGCCCGAGCTGGTCGAACAGGTCGCCGCCGCGAAGCGGGCCGGACACCTCGTGCTGGTGTCGTTGCACTGGGGGTCGAACTGGGGCTACGGCGTCGCCTCCGGGCAGATGGGATTCGCTCACCGCCTGATCGACGCCGGGGCGGACGTCGTGCACGGGCACTCCTCGCACCACCCTCGACCCATCGAGGTGTACCGGGGCAGGCTCGTCCTCTACGGCTGCGGTGATCTCGTCAACGACTACGAGGGCATCAGCGGTTTCGAGCGTTATCGCGGCGATCTGCGGCTGCTCTACTTCCCGTCCCTCGATCCGGAGACCGGGGCGCTGCTCGCCCTGCGCATGGTGCCGGTGCAGTCCCGCCGGTTGCGCCTGCAACGCGCGGGTTCGCGTGACGAGGAGTGGTTGCGGTCGGTGCTCACCCGATGCAGCACACCCTTCGGTACCCGCGTCGACAGCGTGGACGGAGTCCTGTCTCTGGCGTGGCGTTGAACGTTGGACGAGAGTCTTGCGGGATTGTTGAACAACTCTGTACCTTGTGCCGAACCACGAGGATCGGAGTTGCGATGACCGACCGGCTCGACTCGGCGAAGCCCACCTCGACGGTCTCGAGAGGCACGTTGCTCGGCGCCGTCTTCCTGATGGCCACCAGCGCCATCGGCCCGGGCTTCATCACCCAGACCACCACGTTCACCGCGCAGCTCGGCGCGGCGTTCGCCTTCGCCATCCTGCTGTCGATCCTCGTCGACATCGCCGTGCAGCTGAACGTCTGGCGAGTCGTCGGGGTCTCGGGCCTGCGTGCTCAGGACCTCGGCAACCGGGTGCTCCCCGGTGTCGGCTACCTCATGGCCGCCCTCGTGGTGTTCGGCGGGCTGGTGTTCAACATCGGCAACATCTCGGGCACGTCCCTCGGGCTCGACGCGTTGTTCGGGCTCGACGTCAAGCTCGGGGGCACGATCTCCGCGCTCGTCGCCGTCGGCATCTTCCTCAGCAAGCGGGCGGGTGTGGCGATGGACCGGCTCGTCGTGGTGCTCGGCCTCGTGATGATCGCTCTCACCGCCTACGTCGCCGTCGTGTCCGGGCCTCCCGTCGGTGAGGCACTACGGCAGGCCGTGGTGCCCGACACGGTCGACTTCCTCGTCGTCACCACACTGATCGGCGGCACCGTCGGCGGCTACATCACCTACGCCGGCGCGCACCGGCTCGTGGACGCGGGTGTGCGCGGGCCCGAGCAGGTGGCGCACGTCAGCCGCAGTTCGGTCACCGCGTTGCTGGTGACCGGGGTGATGCGCGCGGTGCTGTTCCTCGCCGTGCTCGGCGTCGTCGCCGGAGGTGCCACGCTCGCCGCGGACAACCCCTCCGCCGACGCCTTCCACCAGGCCGCCGGGGAGGTGGGGCTGCGCCTGTTCGGCATCATCCTGTGGGGCGCCTCGGTGACGTCGGTCATCGGCGCGTCGTACACGTCCGTGTCGTTCCTCGTGTCGTTCTCGCCAGTGCTCCAGCGGCGCCGCAACTGGCTCGTGATCGCCTTCATCGCGGTGTCGCTCACCGCTTTCCTGCTGCTCGACCAAGCCCCCACGACGTTGCTGGTGCTGGCGGGAGCGCTGAACGGCCTCATCCTGCCCGTGGGCTTCGGTGTGCTGATGTGGGTGGCGGTCCGGCGCCGCGACCTGCTCGGCGGCTACCGCTACCCGCGCTGGCTGCTCGTGATCGGGGTGGCCGCGTGGCTGCTCACCGTGTACCTGGGGTGGAACTCGCTCAGCGGGATCGGCGACCTCTGGAACTGAGGTTTGGTGTCGCGTTCCGACGGCCATTCCCGTGACGAGGAACGGACGTCGAGCCAAGGAGCGAACATGCCTGTCGCCGAAATGGTCCGCAGTTACCCGGCAGACCTCGGAGGTGTCGACCGCGACGCACTCGTGCGGTGCATCGAGGAGTGTGTCGCCTGCGCTCAGGCGTGCGCGGCCTGTGCCGACGCATGTCTGTCCGAACCGGATGATGTGTTGCCGTCGCTGCGCAAGTGCATCCGGACCAACTTGGACTGCTCCGACGTGTGTGACACGACAGCGCGCGTCCTCTCGCGGCACACCGGCTATGACGCCAACCTCACGCGGGCGGTGCTGGAGGCCTGTGCGACGGTGTGCCGGTCGTGCGCCGACGAGTGTGGCGCCCACGCCCACCACCACGAGCACTGCCGCGTGTGCGCGGAGGCGTGCCGCCGCTGTGAGCAGGCGTGCCAGGAACTGATCAGCGGACTCGGCCGGGGCGCGGGAGTCTGAGAGCCTGTTCCGCGGGTGGGCCGACGGGCGCGTGGCGCGGTCGCGGCCCACCCGCGGCCCGCGCAGGCCGGTGCCGCGGGGACGCCTCGGTCAGTCGTCGTCCTTCTCGCGCCGCTTCTTCTCTTCCTCCCGCTCCTTCTCCCGCTGTTTCTTCTCCTCCTCCCGCTCCTTCTCGCGTTCCTTCTTCTCTTCCTTCCGATCGTCCTCGCCACGGCGGTCGTCCTGGGGCGGTGGGGCGGCCGTCTCCGAGTGCAGGACGGTGTCGGAGGTGATCACGACCGCACCGTCGTGGCGCCCGATTCCGTGCTGGTGGTACTCGGTGACCGTGGCCCCCGAACGCAGCACGAGTCGGATGCCGACGTGCACGGTGTCGGTGCCGTTCACACGCGGTGGTGAGACCACCGTGACCGAGCGGACCTCCGCCCACTTCCCGGCGAACTCCGACTCGCCCTGCGCGCGCAGCGTCGGACCGTGCAGCGCGTACGCGGCCTGCGGGTCGCCGGGCAGGTGTCCGTAGTAGTCGCCGACCACGTCGAGCAGTTCGGCGGCGGACAGCGGTCGGAGGCTCGACGCGGTGGTCGAGGGACCGGGTGTCGGCTCCGCTGTGGTGGTTTCCCCGCCGCCCGACGCGATGGCGATCGTGATGCCCGCGGCGACCACCGCCAGGCCACCGCCGACGGCGAACAGCCCCGTGCGGCGGGAACGCCGTGGTGGCGGTGGTGGTGGGGGAGCCGGCGCGCCGGCGGGATTCGGGCTCGACGGGGTGTCGAACGGGTGCAGATCGAGCCGCGTCCCACCGCGAGGGGTGTTCACGGCGACGGCCCGGAGTGGCTGCGTCAACTCCTCCGGCGCGGGCGCGAGCACCGGGGTCCGGCCTTCGGCGACCGCCTTCAGCTGGTCGCGCACCACGGCTGCCGAGGGCCGCGCCGCGGGATCGGGGACGAGGACTCCTTCGAGCACCGGAGTCAGCGGGCCCGCGCGGCGTGCGGGCGCCACCTCGCCCGCGGCCACCTGGTAGAGCACCCCGAGGGTGTTCTCCTCGCTCTCGCCGAACGGTGGGATGCCCTCGACCGCCGCGAACAGCAGCGAGCCCAGCGAGAACACGTCCGACGCCGGAGAGGACGGCCGCCCGCGCGCCACCTCGGGAGCCAGATACGCGGGGGTGCCCGCGACGACCCCGGTCTGGGTGACCGTCACGTCGCCCCCGGCATGGGCGATGCCGAAGTCGACCAGCTTCGCCGTGCCGTCCCCGCCGAGGAGCACGTTGGCCGGTTTGACGTCGCGGTGCACGATGCCCGCGTCGTGCGCGGCGGCGAGCGCGGCGGCCACCTGGGCCCCGATGGCGGCGGCTGCGCGAGGTGACAGGGGGCCGTCCGTGGCCAGCACGTCCGCGAGGCTGCGCGCGGGGAAGTACTCCATCACCAGCACGGGAAGCCCGTCGTGCTCGACGACGTCGTGGACGGTGACCGCGTTCGGATGGTGCAGGCGCGCGGCGATGCGGCCCTCACGTTGCGCGCGCTCCCGGGCCTGCGCCGCCGCCGTGGCGTCCAGGCCGGGTTGCAGGAGCAGCTCCTTGACGGCGACCTGCCTTCCCAACCGCTCGTCCACGGCCTGCCACACGGTGCCCATCGCGCCGCTGCCGATCTCACGCTGCAGCCGGTAGCGGCCCGCCAGCACCGTCCCTTCACCCGAATTGGTCACGCGAGAAGGGTAGGCGGCGGGCCTTTCCGGCCAGCGCGGCCTCACCGGAAGCGGGCGACGACCTCGTCGATGTCCTTCCGAAGCTCGGCCGGCACGCCAGGCAGGGACATGCGGCACGCCCACTCGCCACCCGTCCGTACCGTGAGCGCGGCCTTGAGCCGGGTGATCGTGGGGCCCGTCAACCCCACCAGCCGCGTCACGGTCCGCTGGAGTTCGTCCACCCGGTCCGTGTCGCCGTCGTCGAGGGCCCGCGCGAGCGCGGCGAACGTCTCCGGAAAAGCCGACGACACCCCCGACACCACACCGGTGCCCCCGTGCTCGACGACCCACGGCAGACGGCCGTCGTCGCCCGAGTACAGCTCCTGGCCGTCGCCGAGCGCCGTGGCGTATTCGGGGAGCCGGTCCGCCGCCCCACCGGACAACTTCACCCCGACCATGCCCGGCAGCCGCAACACCTCACGGAGCAGCTCCACGGAGATCTCCATCCCCGTGCGTTCGGGGAAGACGTAGGCGTAGACGTCTGCCTCCGGATGGGCCTCCGTCAGCGAGCGGAAGAACCCGATCACACCGTCGTCGTCGGACGGCAGATAGTACGGCGACAGCAGGGCGAACCGGGTGATGCCAGTGTTCGCCGCCGCGTCGGCGAGCCGTAGCACCTGGCGACTGCTGGCGTGGCCGACGTGGCCGATGACGCGGTCGGCGCCCAGCAACCCGGCCGCAACCCGGAAGAGCTCCACCCGCTCGTCGTCCTCCAGCGCGGGGAACTCCCCGGTGGTGCCGGCGATCAGCACGCCGGTGACGTGTTCCTCGATCGAGGTGAGTGTCTTCTCGTACTCGGCGAGGTCGATCGAGCCGTCGCGGGTGAACGGCACCGGAACGGCGCTGACGATCTGCGCAGGCATCGGGACGGGATTCCTTTCGTCGGACAACGGTCAGTGGGAGGCGGCGGACTCGGCCTCGGCTGCGGCCCGCCGTTCGCGCCGGGACGCGCGGGCGCGGGCGAGAATCGGAGTGAGCAGGCCCAGCACCGCCAGTGCGAGCAACACTGCCGAGATCGGTTTGGTCACGAGCACCGACGGCCCGTCGATGATGAGGGCGCGGCGCAGGTTCGCCTCCGCGAGCGGCCCGAGCAGCAGCCCGAGCACCATCGGACCCGCCGGGAACCCGGTGCGCTTCATGATCACTCCGAGCACGCCCGCGACGAGCATGACCCACACCGTGTAGATGTCGTTCGTGGTCGCGTAGGTGCCGACGAGGCAGAACAGGAGCACGCCGGTCCACAGGTAGTGCGGGGGCAGGTCGAGCAGGCGCACCATCCCCTTGGTGCGGACCAGGCTGATCAGCAGTGACAGCAGCGTCGCCACGATCATGATGGCCCCGATGGTGATCACGAGGTCGGGGCTGTCGGTGAACAGCGACGGCCCGGGCTGCAGGCCCCAGATGACCATGGAGCCGATCATCACGGCCATCACGGAGTCACCGGGGATGCCGAGTGCCATGGTGGTGGTCAGCGACCCACCGAGCGTGGCGCTGGACGCGGTGTCCGCGGCGGTCAGGCCCTCCAGGGAGCCCTTGCCGAACTTCTCCGGGCGCTTCGACATTCGCTTGGCGCGGTCCCAGCCGATGAGACCCGCGATGTCGCCACCCGCGGCCGGGAGCGCCCCGATCACCGTGCCGAGCACGCTGCTGACCGCGAAGGGGCGAGCCATCTGCCGGTACTCCGACCGGTTGGGACGCCAACGCCCGAACGTGGACGCGGCCTTGGTCTGCCCCCGCCGGTGGGTGAGCAACTGGTCGAACAACTCGGCGATGCCGAACAGGCCGATGATGACGGCGATGAACGGCAGTCCGGAACTGAGGTCGTTCAGGCCGAAGGTGAACCGCTCGTCCCCGGTGATCGGGTCCCGGCCCACCGTCGCGATGGCCAACCCGGCGATACCGGAGAGGACACCCTTCAGCACGGACTTCGACGACACCGACACCATCACGGTGAGACCGAAGAGGACCAGGGAGAACATCTCCGCGGGTCCGAACTCCAGCGCCACCTGTGCGATGGGCCGGGCGGCGAAGAGGAACACCAGCATCGAGACGAGGATTCCGCCGGTGGTGACGAGGGCCGAGGTCACGAGTGCGAGCCCGGCCTTGCCCTGCTTGGCCAGCGGGTAGCCGTCGAGGGTCGTCGCGATCGAGGCGGGCGTGCCCGGGGTGTTGACCAGGATGGACGGGATGCGGTCGCCGAAGTTGGCGCCCACGTAGATGGTCAGCAGCACGGCCAGGCCCTGCTCGGGTTCGAGCGTCAGCGTGAAGCCCGACGCCAGAGCGACCGCCATCGTCCCGGTGATGCCCGGGAAGGCTCCGACCAGCGTGCCGATGGCGAGACCGAGCAGCAGGCAGACCCCGACGGTGGGATCGAGCAGGACGCCGAGGCCGTCGGCGATCGTGTTCACAGCGGCACCTTCAGCAACGTGTGGAACAGCAGGAAGACCAGCCCGGACAGGACGACCGGGTAGAGGACGAGCGACTTCCAGCCGCGCCCGCCGAACAGGTAGGTCGCGGCGCAGAGGAAGACCGGGGCCGTCGGGAGGAACCCGGCGACGGGCCACAGGACGACGAACACCACCGCCAGCGACACCGCGGCACCCAGGCGTATCCACCCGGGCCGGGTGGCGGGCTCGACGTCGCGCTGCGCCGGTGGCCGCACGAGTGCCACGAGAAGCAGCAGCACGGCCAGGGCGAGCCCGACCAACCCGAGTACCTGCGGCCACCACCTCGGGTCGATGCCGCCGGTCTCCCTGCGTAGCTCGATCGCCCGCGCCAGCAGGACCAGCGCGCCGGTCCCGGCCACGGCCAGCGACGCGCAGACGATCTCCAGTGGGCGGGAGCGCGGCGCGGTCACCATGTCGTTGTCCACGTCACCGGTCGGCGGGGTGGACGTGTCCGGCTCCCCGGTCACGTCCACCCCGGCCGACTGTTGTCCGGGCCGACCCATCACTGAGCTCCGAGGATCTGCCCGAACCGCTCGTGCTCGGAGTTGACGAACTTCGTGAACTCCTCCGCGCTCTTGTACACGGGAAGGTTGCCGGGCTTGGAGATCGTGTCGACGAAGCTCTCGGACTCGGCGGCCTTCTTCACCGCGTTCTCCAGCGTGGTGTGGACGTCCTCGGGCAGCCCGGCCGGCGCGTACACGCCGCCCCAACCACCGAACTCCAGGTCGTAACCCGCCTCCGCGGCGGTCGGGACGTCCGGCATGTCGGGGTGCCGCTCGTTGTGGAACACCGCCAGCGGCCGCAGCTGTCCCTCCTTGTAGGCGCTCATCGTCTCGCCCGCACCGGCGACGGCGGCGTCCACCTGGCCGCCGACGGCCGCGGTGATCGCCGGCGCCCCGCCGTCGAACGGCACCGACGCCAGCTTCGCGCCGGCCTCCTGGGCAAGGCCGAACGCGGTGGCCTCCCAGATCGAGCCCGCGCCCGCGTTGGCCACCGACAGTTCCTTCTGCTTGGCCGCCTGCACGAAGTCGTCCAGCGTCTTGTAGGGGCTGTCCGCGGGCACCGACAGCACGCCCGGGGCGAGCATGATCTGGCCGAGGAAGTCGTAGTTTGTGGGATCGACGTCGAAGTTCTGGTGTCCCAGCATCGAGATCTCCACGGGGGAGAAGCCGATGGTGTAGCCGTCGGGGTCCTGCTCGGCGACGTACTGCATGGCCGTGGAGCCGGACGCGCCCGGCCGGTTCTCGACCATGATGGACACGCCGAGTTCCTTCTCCATCTGCTCGGCGAGCGCGCGGGAACTCAGGTCCGAGCCACCGCCCGCGGCGGCCTGGACGATGAACGTGATGTCGTCCTCGGGGAAGGACGCCGATCCCTCCGCACCGCCGCCGGTGCAGGCGGACAGGGTGAGAGCTGCGGTGGCGGCGAGGCCGCCGACGACCACTGCGGTCCGGGAGATCATGAACAACTCCTTTGTTGCGGGGTGGGGCAGAGCGGGGAACTTCAGTTGGTGGCCTGCTCCAGGAACCTGGCGTAGGCGGTGTGCATGCGGCGCCGAGAGCCCTCGATGTGTTCGGTGAGCAGGTCGAGCGCTGCGGGGTCGCCGTCGACGATGACGTCGAGGAGGTGAACGTGATCGCGGTAGGTGGGGCCGAGATCACGGTCTTCGGCGTTGGTGACCGACAGCATGTCGGCGAAGGTGGGCCGGTACTGCTGCCAGACGTTGTCGAGCCGGCGGTTGCCGGACAGCTTGTAGAAGGCCGAGTGGAAGTCGAGGTCGCCCTCGGCGAACGTTGCGGGGTCCTGCGCGTCCGCCGCGGCCTCCATGCGGGCGAGGTGCTCGCGCGCTTCGGCGAAGTCGCGCGCCGTGCCGCGCAGGCACGACCGGACCGCGTGGGACTCCAGCAGGGTGCGCAGGTCGTAGAGCTCGTCGATGTCGCCGGGCGTGAGGCCGATGACGAACACGCCGCGCCTCCGGGACTCCACCAACCCTTCGACCTCCAGTTGCCTTAGTGCGTCGCGCACGGGACCGCGGCTGACGTCGAAGGTCTTGGAGAGTTGGGACTCCACCAGGTGTGTTCCGGGTCGCAGCTTGCCCACGATGATCATTCGCCGGAGGTAGTCGACCACGTGGCGACCCAGCGCGGGCGCCGGTCGTGCCGTCGCGACGAAGCTCTGCCATTCGGCACTCGCTGTGCTCACCAGTGAGTGGTCCCTTCGGGAAAACGATTACTCGGTCAACGGTTAACCGTAAACCTAAGTGGCGAGTAGCGAGTCGCGCAAGACCCGGGTTTCAGTGATCGATCCAGGTGGATCAGTGCGCGAGCAGGAGGCCGGTCGGTGAACCGACCCCGATCACAGGGCGGCGACCCCGATGGCAGCGGCCACCACGATCACCAGGAGCGCGGCACCAGCGAGCGCGAGGTACGCCGCGACGGGCCTGCGTTCGGCCACCCCGACCGCCCCCGGCAACCGGCCGGAGAGCTGCTGCGGAGTGACGGGCCCGCCCGGGCGCTCGCACGGTACCCCGAGCAGGTGCACCAGCCGGTCGATGTCGGCGCGCGGGTAGACCTGCGCGGGCACTCGGGCGAGCACGGCGCCATGCGCGTCGAGGAGGAACAGCGTGTCGGCGGCGGGCCCCCGGAGCGGAACCAGATCGACGCGCACCAGTCGTGCCACGAGACGCCGAGGTACCCGGCGAGTACCCGCGAACGGCTCCCGCACCACCACCTCGTGCGGCGTGACCTCGACGTGGCGGGCGCGGATGATCCCGACGACGACGCCGAAGCACAGCACCGACAGCCCGGCCACCCCGGCGGCGCCCGCCGCCGACCCGGCCACGATCGTCACGGCGAACACGAGTCCCAGCGGAATCGCGGCCAACAGAACGCCTGCCCAGGCCCGCGCAGTGTCGGGACGCAGGACGACTCGGTGCTCCTGGCGCGGATTCATGTCGTGAGCGTACAAACGCCGTGCGCGAGTGAGGCGGACGCGTCTCCCGCGGAGAGCGCCGGTGATCGAGTCCGGGCGCCTCACGGGACACGGGCAACGATCCCGATGGCAGACCGACCCGACACGATATAGTGACCACACGCTGGGCCCGTCGCGGCGACTGCGGCCGCACGGAGCTACCAGCCTGGGCCGGTAGCTCAGTCGGTTAGAGCAGGGGACTCATAATCCCTTGGCCGTGGGTTCGAGTCCCACCCGGCCCACGCGTGTGACCTGGGGTTTCGTTCTACCGGCCCTGTGTTCTAGATGGTCGAATGTCCATGGTTTCGTCCATGGACAGCGCGCTCATGTGTCCGCTGAGCCGGCTGGATGCCGCCGCCATGGCTTGATCAGCTGGGGACACCGCCCGCCGCACATCGGAAAGCGGGAAACTCGCTGCAGGCGCGGTCTACTCGGGTGTCGACCCGGTGACCGGCAGGGAGCTTTACCTAACCGAGACGATCAACGGCACGGATACCTCACGCGCCGCTGCGTACTGTGCGCACGAGTCGAGTACCGCGCCCACGGGCGCCGATCTGGCCCTGTACGAGGAGACCCGTGATCTACCGACCTGTACTGCCCACCCTGTCCCTGGACCTACCTCGCGGCCATCTCGCGTTCCCGTCCGTGGCGCAGCTCGACGACGGGCGCCTGTTTCTCGTATGGCGCCGCGGCAGCGACCACTTCTTGGCCCGCGATGGGGTGATCGAGGCCGCTGTCAGCAGCGACCTCGGCGCGACCTGGACCCAGATCGGCGGACTCGCCGACCCCGCAGACCTGCGTGACCCGTGCATCGCGAACATCGGCGGCGCACTGTGGTTGACGTACTTCAAGGGCAGGCGCGACTCCCGCGCCGACGGGGCGTTCGTGCGCCGCAGCGACGACCAGGGAACCACGTGGGGTCCTGAGTACCGGATCGACCCGGACATGCACCAGGCCGCGATCTGCGCGCCCCTCCTCGAACTTCCCGACGGGCGGCTGCTGGCCGTCTACTACGGTCGCCACTCCGGCGAGACGTTCGACAGCGTGTGGGCGGCCACCAGCGTCGACGGGCAGACGTGGACGTCACAGCGGCTCGTCGCCGGTGTCGCGCGCGCCTACCAAGAGCCGTGGGCGGTACGGCGCGAGGGCGAGATCACCGTCACCTTCCGGTGGGGCGGCTCGGACGGCGTGGGCGGCATCCAGTCGGTCGATGGCGGCACGACGTGGGGCACACCCACCCGCCTGTTCACGGGCACCGGCCGGCCCTCGGCCTGCTGGGACGGCGACCGGCTGGTCATCGTCTACCGCGGCGAGCGCGGGCACACGACGATGCGCTACCTGCACGGCGACGTGGTCTCCGCACCGCGGGTGATCCACCGGGCCGCACCGGGCGGCATGATGACCTACGCCCACCCGCTCGTGGTCGACGGTGGACTGTTCTGCCCACTGTGTACAGAGGACTCCAAGGGTGTGGAGTCCGAGCTGCGGCTGACCTACCTGTCCACGGGCGGGCAGACCCCGCTCGGCTGGGTTCCCAGCGGCACCCTCGCCGTGCTCACCGACTACGACACCACTCTGGCCGCTGAGGTGTTCGACCGCCCCGACGGCCCGCCACCGGGATGGCGGAACCTGCGCGGCTCCGCGATCGTGCGCGATGGCCTGCTGGCCTCCACCACTGCCGACGGCAACCCCGACGTGGCCGTACTGCCCACCGGTTCGGCCGATGTCACCGTGAGCGCGGATCTGCGCTGGACGGGCATGTCCGGCACCGGCGTGGCCATCCGCGCCATCGACGCCCAGAACTATCTGTGGTTCACCGCTGAGTCGAGCGGTACCGTGCTGCGCCTGTACAAGCGACACGGCGGCACCGTCACCAAACTCGCCGGCGTCTACGGCGACACCGCCGCGAACGTCTGGCACCGCTACCGGGTGGAAGCGCGCGGCCCGCTGGTGCGCTGCTACCTCGACGACGAACTGGTCATCGACCACACCCTCACCAGTGGCGACCAAGCGCTGGTCGGGCGGGCGCACCTGCACGGCGTGGTCCTCAACTCTCCGAACGGCGGAACGCACACCTGCCGCCGCATCACCATCCACGCATGAGAGGAAGCCCGGCCCGAGGGTCGTGAGTGACGTGCCCGCCCCCCTCGTGGCGATCTCGACGCTGGTCGGGTGGTTGGCTAGCGCGGTCGTCATGGTGTGGACCCCGGTCAGTTTCCAGTCTCGCCCTGAACCGGACATTTTCGCTGTTCAGCGGTACCGGCCAGATTTGGCCGCCTTGTGACCTTCTCGGTGCGCCCCGGAATCCATACCGTCACCGCCGTACCACATCGAGGCCTGTGGAGTCGCGGTTCCCAGTCGAAGGGGGCAACTCATGACATTGGCAACCAGCCGAGGGCGCCTTACCGGGATCACGGGCGGCACCGCGTTGACCGTCACGACGATGATCACGCCTGTGGTGGCGCAGGGAGGTGAGAGCGGATCGGCGAGCTGGGCCTCGTCGACCCGCTTCGGAACGAAGCCGGTGGCCTCTCTCGTTGGGCGCTGTCGCGTGGTCATCAGCACGCCGAGGCGACCGCCTTGGTCCGTTACGCCGACGTTCGAGATGACCAGGATTTTCGTTGGCTGGCCAGCCGGCCGATCGACCGTGGTACCGGCGGCGCGGTGGTTGACACGGTCCGGCGGCCGCGTGCGGGTCAGGTCGACGGCCGGACGGTGTAGCCCTCGGTGAGGACGGTCGCTTCGGCCGTGGAGCGAACCACCGAACGCGGTGCCGCGGCCTGGCCGCCCATGACACACTCCGCCACGTCACCAGCCGAGCCCACGCTCGGCTGTTCAGCCCGCCGGTTCGAGCGCCGCCGGTGGCCGCGCGCAGGCCAGCCAGGCGCCGGCCCAGTCCGCGTGGTCCTGGCCCACACCGTTGCCGCCGTCCTCGACCACGAGCCGGAGCTGGTCGACGCCGGTGACGTCCACCTCGACGTACTGTCGCCGGGAGGCCGGGGTCACCGCATCGCTGGTCCACAGCACCCGGCCGTCGCCGACGACCTCGAACACGACCCGGGCGGCGCCACCGATCTCGTCGTCTATGCCGTAGTCCGTGATCAGCCGCGAGCAACCTCCGTCGAGGTCGACGGTGAGTCCGGAGACCGCGTGCGCCCCGACGCCCTTGGAGTAGGTCCGTCCTGCGATGCTCATGGTCGCGCCGTCACCCGCCTCGTCCTCGCCGTTGGAACGGTCCCGCTCGATCGGGCCCCAGCCGTTCACCTCGTCCGACCAGGCCAGGTCGGAGACATGGACACCGCCGGAGACGAGGTCGAACGTCGTGGGCCCGGACAGCTGCTCGCCTTCGAAGGACAGGCTCGCGGTCACCGTGCTCCAGCCGGTCCGTCCGTCGGGGTGGAGCGGCACGGTCACCTTCGTCGTCGAGCGCGGGGCGAGCTCCACCTCGAGGTCGGCGGGCTCCACGCGCCAGAAGTCCAGGCCGGTGAGGTCCAGCCGCACCGTCGCCGGGGTCGCCGAGGCGTTGCGGACGGGCACGGAGACGGTCACCGGCGCCGTGGCGTCGGGCGAGCCGGCACGGTCGACGGTGATCGGGCCGTCGGCCGCCACCGGCGCGCCCACGGTCGGTACCCAGGTGAACGAGCCCACCCGATCGCCGTCGGCGAGGACGTCTCCGGCGACGACCGCCAGGTTGCGTGCCTCCGACGGCACATCGACACGAACCCGCCAGGTTCTCGACTCACCCGCCGCCACGTCGGTCGACTCCGGGACGGTGATCTCGACCGACTCGGACGGCCAGGCCGGGAGCGTCAGCTCCACGTCGTCCAGCGCCTCGCCGGTCGCGGTCACCGTCACCTCGAACTCGGCCGCCGACCCGTAGGCCACGGAGCCGTCCGGCGCGTCGACCGCGATGCGCGCGCCGTGGCTGCCCAGGGCGTCCGTCACGTTGGCTCGCTGCTGGAGCATCCGAGCCCAGGTGGCCGGCCCGTCCTGCGCGTCGGCGTCCACACCGTCGAGTGCCGCCCGCAGCACCGCGGAGTCCTCACCCAGCTCGGTGCGGGCCAGGTCGAGCACCTCGGCGTCGTCCTGCCCGTCGCGGAACACCTCCCAGCGGACCGACGACACCGGGCCGTCGTCACCGGGATAGACGAGGTACTCGTCGCCCTGCCCGTAGCGGAAACTCGGATCGCGGTAGACGTCCTTCGGCCAGGAGTTGTAGGTCCACCGCAGGTAGCCGTCGAGGTCGCGCTGCTCGACCACCCAGCCGAGCGCGCGGGTGGAGACGGGAGGCGACGCGGTCACCGTGTTGGGCCGCCGCGGCTCGTAGTAGGTGTAGTAGAGGGTGGGTTTGCCGTCGGCGCGTCGCCGCTGGATCAGCTCGTCGGGCACGTCGTCGAGGAACGAGTAGTTGAAGCTGACGAACTCCGAGAGGTCGGCCTCGGCGAGGGAGTTGGCCGCCAGCGCGATCCTGTCCGACCACGCCGGGTCGGCTTCGGCGATCACGTCGAAGGCCACCTCCATCGTCGCCGCTGGGCGCTCGTCGAAGGCGAGGCGGGTCCGGTCGAACCAGCCCTTCTCCTCCAGATGGGCTCGGAAGTCGCGCAGGAACGCCGTCCACGCCTCGCGGTAGCGGGCACCACCGAGGCTCACCTCCTCCCGGACGCGCTCACCGGTGCGGGTGTCGGTGTAGTTGAGCAGTTCCGGACCACGGAACTGCAGCATCGCGAAGGCGTGGATCGACCCGTCGATGCCCGCCTTCCGTGACTCCTCGACATACCGGTCGAAGGCGGTGTAGTCGAAGCTGAACGTCGAGCCGTCCCAGCGCCACTCGACCGCGGAGCGATAGCTCGACTGAGTCTGCGCACGCCACTCACCCTCGTGCTGGACCATCCACGGATCTTCGGTGATCGCGACGTCCACGACGCGCTGCCCGTGGTCGGCGAGGTCCTCCAGGTAGGGGCGCAGGCCCCGCCAGTGGGCCTCACTCCATGGCTCGGCACCCAGGTGGTCGGCCACCGCGTCCGGGTGCGCCCAGAGATCCAGCACGAAGGGCCGATCCGCCATGTCGCGCAGGGCGAAGTCGGGCACGTCGACGCGCAGCGGCCAACGACCGAGCTCACCGTCCGCGTCGCGGACGACGACGCTGCCCGTGTAGGCGCCGGGAGCGGTGCCTGCGGGAATCTCGACCGTGATCCAGGCCGCCTGGTTCCGTCCCTCGGCGACGTCCACGGTGTCGGCCTCGCGCAGCGGGTCGGCCACCACGCCGCCGTGCACCTCATCCGGGACGTACTGCGGATAGCGCACCGTGACGGCGTTCGGCGGCAGGGGGCGGCCGGGCCCCCGCAGTCTCGACACGAAGACCTGGAGATTCTCGGCGCCGTGCGGGGCGGTGACCGCCAGCTGCGCCGACGCGCGGCCCGCCACCGGCACCTGCAGGCGGAGCGTGCGGTCGGCCGCCAGCGGCTGACCCTGACCGCCGACGCGGGGCACACGGACGAACGAGGACGCCTCGAAGGCGCCGGAGGGAACCCAGACCGATGTGGCCGCCTCCGGAGGCGCAGGCTCGGACAGGTCGACCGGCTCCATGGCGACCGTGCGGTCGGCGACGGCACCGCCGGGGCCGTCGGCGCGAGCGCGGAACTCGGGAGCCCACTCCCCGGCGGCCAGGTCGGCTTCGGTGACCGTGTGCCGGACCGACTTGCAGACGTAGGAGTCGCCGGGCGCGAGCGGGCCGGCGTGGTCGCAGCTCGCCGAGTTGTCGGGACCGGTCACCCGGACGGAGGTCAGCGGCACGTTCCCGGTGTTGGTCACCCGGATCCACGGCGCGATCTCGTCGCCCAGCAGCCCGTCGGCGCCCATCGTGTGGACCGCGTCGAGCACCGGCAGTACGTCGAGGTCGGCCCGCGCCGGGGGCGACGGGTTGTCGACGGACACGGTCGCTCGCGCCGACGAACTCGCGCCCGTGACGGCGTACCGGACGGACAGTTCGTGCCGCCCGGCCGCCACCTCGTCGGCCGGGGTCACGGAGAGGGTGACCGTGCGGGACTGTCCGGGACCCAACGCGGGCACGGTGACGGGGCGCGCCGACCAGCCGTCCTTCGCGTCGAGGGTGACCTTCCCGGCGGGTAGGGTGCGCTCGGACTGGTTGCTGACCGTCACGGACAGCTCCGACGACGTGCCGGCGGGCAGCGCGCCTTCGGTCTCGACGGTCACCGGCGCGCAGGCCCCTTCGAGCCAGTCGAGGTCGAAGCGGGTGAAGGAGAGGTGCCGGTAACCCTCGCGCTCGAAGAACAGGCCGTACTCCCCGCCGAGAGCGTCGTCGGAGGAGCCGTCGCCGAGCGGGGTGAGCGTGGAGTAGGCGGCGGCGCCGTGCTCCACCACCTTGCGCACGGGCCAGGTCTCGCCGTCGTCGCACGACAGCTTCACCGTGAGGTTGCGCCGGATGCCGGAGTCCTCGGTGTTGCTGAACAGCAGCCACTCGGCCCTCGGGTCGCCCGGCTCGGCGTCCGGGAAGGCTCGGATGACCGAACCGTTGTTGGCCGGGTCGACGAGTTCGGTGTCCTGCTCGAACGGTGTGTAGGTCTCACCGCCGTCCTCGGACACCGCGGTCCGGCGGTACGGCGCCGCCCGGCTGTTGAGCAGCACCCGGCCGTCGGAGAGTTCGACGGTCTTGTTCTCGTCGGCTCCGGGGCCGACCAGCTCGCCGGCCTGCCAGGTCTCGCCGTGGTCGTCACTGTAGGCGCTGACCGCGTAGTTCTTCCCGTTGAAACGGACCGTGTACTGCTGGATCAACCGGCCCGCGTGGGCACCCCGGCGCAACTGGATGCCTTCGCCGGACGCCGCGAACATGCCGCCCCATGCGGGGTTCTTCAGCATGGCGGTGATCCGGCGGTGCTGCCAGGTCCGGCCGTTGTCGTCGCTGTAGCTGTAGTCGGGATGCAGGATGTCGGGATTCGACGGGTCGTTGCCGGTCTCGGAGTCACCGAAGCCCCGGTTGATCGAGGCGGCGTGGAACACGAAGACCCGGCCGGTCTCGCGGTCCACGAGCAGACTCGGGTCGCCGTAGCCGTTGGGTGCGGGGTCCTGGCGAATCACCCGCTGTGGGCCCCACGTCCTGCCGCCGTCCGTGCTCCGTCGCATGAGGAGTGCGATGTTGGAGGGCAGGTCGGCCATCGTGGGCCGACCGTCGTACACCGCCAGCAGGTCCCCGTTCGGCAGCGTCGTGAGCGCGGGAATGCGATAGCGGGGGTGGCTTCCCCCGTAGCGTGACGCGAGGTCGGTCACCGGGAGCCCGCCGGACGTGGTGGTCCCGGTCGACGTCGCCGCGGGTGCCGTGGACCGTTCCGGGAGGGTGGGCTCCGCCGGGTCGGCCGCTGCGGGTGTCAGTAGTCCCAGTGCCAGAGATGCCACGGCGGTCAGCGCGAGGATTGACCGTTTCATCGGACCCCCGATGCTCGAATGTGATCGGTTCCACCTTGGAACGATCAGCATTCACCGTGATCCGCTGTCCGATGAATGTCAAGGAGTGGTCTGTACCAGCTATCGGGTGGGTGCCGGAGGTGACACCGCGCGACTCCGGCGAGCCACCGGGCGGCAGGGCGCTGAACCGCTTGAGCCGGCCGCTCGCGGAGTCGGCGGCGTCGTTGTCGTCGATCGGCTCGTCCGCCTTCGGCGAGAGCTCGCGCTGCCGCACGACTCCCACCGCCGGCTGACGCCCCTGCAGGTAGCACGGCGGGTGAGCACGGTAGTCCCGTGTAGTGGCCGGCGATGCCGGGTACTCCGCCGTGGATGTGGGCTTCCGCCGTCGGTTCGGTGCTGGGCGACGTCTTCGGGACACTCGCCAGGATCAGGCACGGCAAGCCGTTGCACCCGCGCGGCACCGTGTACGACGCCGTGTTGCGCCGTACTGGATCGCCCGAGCCGTGGGGCGCGGAGTGGCTGGACGATCCGGGCGAGGACCACGGTCTGGTCCGCCTCTCCCGCTCGATGGGGCTGCCGAGGCCGTTGCCCGACGTGCTCGGTCTCGCGTTCACCTTCAGCGGTCCGGCCGGTGACCGCCACGACCTGCTGCTCGCGACCACCGGCCTGCGGCCGGGAGCCCGGTTCGTGTTGCTGCCCCGCTGGCAGGACCCGTGCGCCGTGCCGTACGGCTCGCTGCTGCCGTACCGGACACCGCGCGGGTTGGTGCTGCTCGCCGCGATGCCGTCGACCCGGGCGGAGTTCCGGCTGCTCGCCGCCGCCCCGGCCGGACGCTGGCGGCAGTTCGCGACGCTCGAACTGACCGGACGCACCGGCCCGGAACCGGACCAGCCGATCCGCTTCGACCCGGTACTCCACCTCCTGCCCGGCCTGTCCTGGCCACCGGCGCTGGCGCGCATCCGGGAACCCGCGTACGCGGCCGCGCGCCAGGTGTGAGCCTCACCCCGGCTGCTCGCGCGGGCAGTGGTACGCCGTGCGTCCACCCACCGTGCTGGTCACCACCGGAGTGCCGCAGTCGCGGCAGCGTTGCTGCTTGTAGACCTTCCGGGCCTCGGCCTCGGGAACCGCCGCACGGTCGGTGGCGTCCACGGTGACGATGCGTCCGTCCTCGACGGCCTGTGCCATCATCCGTCGCAGCTCTGCCCACAGCGCCCGGGCCTCGGAGGTACTCAACTCCCGGCACGGCCGCTTCGGGGCGATGCCGACGGCATGCAGCGCCTCGTTGCGGAAGACGTTGCCCACGCCGGAGACGACGGACTGGTCGAGCAGCGCCGCGCCGATGGCTCCGGGTGCCGCCCGCAGCGCCGCGACAGCGGCCTCGGCGTCCGTGTCCGAGCGCAGCGGGTCCGGGCCCAATCCCCGCACGAGGTCCTCCACCGCTGCCTCCGTCAGGAGCTCACATCGGGCCGGCGCGATCAGATCCCAGGCCACGGCCTCGGTCGCGAGGCGCAGCCGCACCTGGGGGAGTGCCGGTCTCGCCGGGTCCGCGACACGGAGCCACTTCCCCTGCATGCCGAGGTGGACGTGGATCTCGTCGTCGGAGGAGAGCCCGACGAAGAGGTGCTTGCCGTACGCCTCGGTGTGTCGCAGCACCGTGCCGTCCACCCGGGCGGCCTCCGCGGTGAACCGGCCCTGGGGCGAACTCACCGTCAGCCGCCGACCGCCGAGGTCCGCAGCCAGGTCACGAGCCAGCCGGTGAACGACGTGTCCCTCGGGCACCGCGAGACTTTCTGATCACTTGCTCGGAGCCTCCGACCGCAGGAAGGCCGCCGTGTCGAAGTACGTGGCGAACCGGCGTATCCGGTTTTGGTCGTCGAAGTCCAGCAGTGAGATCCCTCGGTATTCGATCGGGTGGCCGGTGGTGAGGGTGCCGCGCGAGACCCATTCGAGCACACCCAGATCGCCGGACTCCACCACCCGGACGAACTCGGTGGACAGCTGGGAGAACTGTGAGCGGTACTCCTCCCAGAACCGGGTCACGTCGGAGGTCCCCTCGTCGCTGGTGGCCACCTGCGGCCTCACCAGCTCCGGGTCGGGCCCGAACAGCTCCCGCAGCCGGGAGCTGTCGCCGGTGTCCTCGAAACTCCGCAGCGCGGCGGCGAAACCGTCGGCCCGTGCGTGCGCACTCGTCATCCGGCGGACATACCCGGGACGAACCGGGGCAAACCGGCCGGCGTGGCGTCCGGTGAGCTGGTACACGCGGGGGAACGTGCGGCGGGCGTCTCGGGGTTGGTCACGAGGATCAGCTCAGGCATCCGGCAGCGGTCGTGCGCGAGGCGGTGGTCATGTGGATCCTTTCCACGTGGGGGTTGCACGGCAGCCGATCAGAGTGCACAGAGCGGGCCGGGTGCGGTGCCGGTTCACCCGGCCCGACCGCTGTGCCGGGTTTCGAGGCAGAGATCGACACCGTTGTGCCTTCAGTCCACAGCGGTCTAGGGTCCGAGGCGCGGACTTCACAAGCGGTGAGGCGGCTGGGAAAGGCTTCTCATGACGACAGTGCAGACAGTTCGTGGACCCATCGCCGTCGAGGTGCTCGGTACGGTCCTGATGCACGAGCACGTGTTCGTGCTGAACGAGGAAGTCCGCCGCAACTACCCGCACCTGTGGGACGAGGAGGCCCAGGTCGAGTCGGCCGTGACGAGGTTACGCGCCTTGGCCGAGCGCGGGGTGGACACCATCGTCGATCCCACGGTGATCGGGCTCGGCCGCGACATCGAGCGCGTGGCCCGAATCAACGCGCAGGTCGACCTCAACATCGTTCCGGCCACCGGTCTCTACACCTACGGCGACGTGCCTTTCTGCTTCTCCATGCACGGCCCCGGAACACCCCTGGGCGGAGAGGAACCGCTGGTCGAGTTGTTCGTCCGGGACATCACCGAAGGCATCGCGGGAACCGACATCAAGGCCGCGTTCCTCAAGTGCGCCATCGAGGACGCGCTCACCCCCGGCGTCGAGCGGGTGCTGGCCGCCGTCGCCGAGACCCACCACCGCACCGGCGTGCCCATCACCGTGCACACGAACCCGAAGAGCGAAACGGGTCTGGTGGCGCAGAAGGTGTTGCGGGACCGCGGCGTGGATCTCAGCCAGGTGGTGATCGGACACAGCGGTGACACCACGGACCTGGACTACCTGCGCAGGCTCGCCGACGCGGGTTCCTACCTCGGTATGGACCGCTTCGGCCTGGACTTCCTGCTGCCGGGCGACGAGCGACTCGCGACGGTCGCCGCACTCGCCGCCGAGGGGCTGGCCGAGCGGATGGTGCTCGCTCACGACGCGTCGTGCCACATCGACTGGCTCCAGCCCGGAGTGCGGGAGCAGGTGCTGCCGAACTGGCACTACACCCACCTGCACGACGACGTCCTCCCCGCCCTCCGCGAGGCGGGGGTCACCGAACAGCAGCTGACGACCATGCTGGTGGACAACCCGCGCCGCTACTTCACGCCGACGTCGTGATCAACTCGTGTGAACGGGTGGGGGAGGTCCGGTACCGTGCTTCGTGAGGGGGCCCACCCGGTCGACCGCAAAGGTCGCGACGGCGCGCTCGGCAGTTGCTCAACGGTTCCGCCGCGGGTGACGACAATCCGCGGCGGTCCCTCCGTGTCCGACGGGATGGTGCCGTCATTCGCGAGGGCACCGACTCATGACTGGTCGGTTCGGCGGCATTCGACCTCATGCCTCAAGTATGTCATTAATTAATATTTAATCTTGACGGCAAGGTCCTCGGGGACCCAGACTGTGCGCGGGGCCGCCGCGCTGACTGTGGACTGTGGCTGGGGCGTGGACAGGACCTCGTCGTGGCGAGGGACCGCACCAACGGGAGGAAGGCTCGATGAGCGGCTACAGCGGCCGTGGTGTGCACGGGCAGTTGGTGGCCGAGCTCGGCGCCCGCATCGTGTCGGGAGAACTGGGCAGGAGCGACGTCATCGACCTCGCCGCGCTCGGTCGTGATCTGGACGTCAGCATGACCGCGCTGCGCGAGGCGATGAAGGTGCTCGCCGCGAAGGGACTCGTGGAGGCGCGGCAGAAACGCGGCACCTACGTGCGCGACCGTGAGCACTGGAACCTGCTCGACAGTGATGTGATCCGCTGGCGCAGTCAGGCGGGCGACACCGTCGCGGTGCTGCGCGACCTGGCCGAGGTGCGCGCGGTGGTCGAACCGGCCGCCGCGTCGATGGCCGCGCTGCGCCGTGACGACCGGGACCTCGCCGAGCTGGACGCCGCGCTCGCCGGGATGGCCGACGCCGTGGGCGCGGGCGCGGCGGCCGAGGTCGCGGCCGACCTGCGCTGGCACCGCGCCATGCTGCGGGCCACGCACAACGAGATGCTCGCCAGGATGGACGTGCTCATCGAGCCCGCACTGAGCCTGCGCGACGCGCTCGTGCACGAGACCGCCGCCGACGACCCCGTGCCGAGCCACGCCGCCGTCGTGGAAGCCGTGCGCGGACAGGACCCCGAGGCGGCCGCGGCCGCGATGACCTCGTTGTTGGACAAGGCCGCCCAGGACGCCGCGAGCGTGCTCGGCGGCAGGCACACCGAAGAGGAAGAGGCAGTCACCGAGTGAAGATCACTTCTGTGGAGACGTTCCTGGTACCGCCGAGGTGGCTGTTCTGCCGGGTGTCCACCGACGAGGGCATCGTCGGCTGGGGCGAACCCGTGGTGGAGGGCAGGGCCGAGACCGTGCGCGCCGCCGTCGACGAGCTCTCCGACCTGCTCGTGGGACAGGACCCGCGCCGCGTCGAGGACCTGTGGCAGCTCATGACCAAGGCCGCCTTCTACCGTGGCGGCCCGGTGCTCTCCAGCGCTGTGGCCGGGCTCGACCAGGCGTTGTGGGACATCCTCGGCAAGTCGCTCGGCGTGCCCGTGCACCAGCTGCTCGGCGGCGCCGTGCGCGACGAGGTCCGGGTCTACGGCTGGATCGGCGGCGACGAACCCTCGGCCGTCGCCGAAGCCGCCGCCAGGCAGGTGGAGAGCGGCCTCACCGCGGTGAAGATGAACGGATCCGGCCGCATCGGGCGCATGCCGACCCGCGAGGAAGTGGACGGCGTCGTCACGCGGCTGGCCGCCGTGCGCGAGGTCCTCGGCGACTCCCGCGACGTGGCCGTGGACTTCCACGGCCGGTTCACCGTCGCCGCCGCGCGCAGGGTGATCGGTGAACTCGCACCGCTGCACCCGCTGTTCGTGGAGGAGCCGGTGCTGCCCGAGTACGCGCACCGCCTCGGCGACGTGGTCGCCACCAGCGGCGTGCCCATCGCCTGCGGCGAGCGCCTGTACTCCCGCACCGACTTCCTGCCCGTGCTGCAGGCGGGCATCGCCGTGGCGCAGCCGGACCTGTCGCACGCGGGCGGGATCTCGGAGGTCCGCCGCATCGCCGCGCTCGCCGAGACCTTCGACGCACTGCTCGCCCCGCACTGTCCACTCGGGCCGATCGCGCTCGCGGCGAGCCTGCAGGTGGCGTTCGCGACCCCGAACTTCCTGATCCAGGAACAGAGCATCGGCATCCACTACAACGTCGACGCGGAACTGCTCGACTACGTGCTCGACCGCGCGCCGTTCGCCTTCCCCGAAGGTGTCATCCGCCGCTGGGAGGCGCCCGGTCTCGGTGTGGACATCGACGAGGACGCCGTGCGGGCCGCCGATGCGCGCGGGCACCGGTGGCGGCCTCCGGTGCGGCGGCACGAGGACGGATCGTTCGCCGAGTGGTGAGGCGAGAGGGGAAACCATGGACCTGAAGGAACTTCTGGCCAGGCACCGGTTGCTGGCGATCATCCGAGGCACCGACCCGGCGGCGTGCGAGCACACCGCCGAGGTGCTGGTGGACTCCGGAGTGCGGTTGCTGGAGGTCTCGCTCACCTCGGCCGACGCCGTCGGGGTGCTGACCCGGATCTGCGCGAAGCTGGGCTCGGCGGCCCACGTCGGCGCCGGCACGGTACTGACCGCCGAGGACGCGAAGCACACCCGGGACGCGGGCGCGACCTTCGCCGTCACGCCCGCGATCGGTGAGGGCGTGGACGCCGCACTGGAACTGGGCCTGCCGGTCCTGGCAGGCGCGATGACGCCCACCGAGGTGCTCGCCGCGCACCGCGCCGGTGCCACGGCGGTGAAGCTGTTCCCCGCGAGCAGCCTCGGACCCGGCTACGTCAAGGCGCTCGGCGACCCGTTCCCCGGCATCGGCCTGGTGCCGGTCGGCGGTGTCGGGCTGACCGACGTGCCCGGGTACCTGAGCGCGGGCGCCCTCGCGGTCGGCGTCGGCAGTCCGCTGAGCGGCGACGCGCCCCACGGCGGGAACCTGGAGGCGCTGCGCGAACGCGCCACCCGGTTCGTGGAGGTCGCCGGTGCCTGAGGTCGTGACCCTCGGCGAGACGATGGTGTCGTTGCGAGCCGACGGACTGGTGCGGCTGGGCACGTCGTTCCGCTCGTCGATCGCCGGTGCGGAGTCCAACGTCGCGATCGGGCTGAGCAGGCTCGGACACCACGTGCGCTGGCTCGGCCGCGTCGGTGACGACGAGCCGGGCGATCTGGTGCTGCGCACCCTGCGTGCCGAGGGCGTCGACGTGTCCACAGTGGAGCATGAAGAGGCCGCACCCACCGGGCTGATCCTGTTCGAGCAGCGGCTGCCCGGCGTCACGCGTGTGCGGTACTACCGCGCGGGCTCGGCCGGTTCCCGGTTGCGCGCCGACGACGTCGCGCTGGGCGACGACGTGCGCCTGGTGCACCTCACTGGTATCACTCCGGCATTGGGCGACGGCCCGCGCGAGGCCGTCGAAGCGGCGCTGGCACAGGCCCGCGAGCGTGGCGCCACCGTGTCGTTCGACGTCAACCACCGCGCGAAGCTGTGGGCGGAGGAGCAGGCCTCCTCGGTGCTCACGCCGCTCGCCCACGCTGTCGACGTGGTGATCGGCTCGACCGACGAGCTCGACCTCGTCGGTGGAACCCAGGCGCTGCTGGACGCGGGCGTGCGCGAGGTGGTCACCAAGCTCGGCGCCGACGGTGCCTCCGTCACCACCGCCGACGGCGAGTTGCACGCGCCCGGACACCGCGTCCCGGTGGTGGACTCGGTCGGCGCGGGCGACGCCTTCACCGCGGGATACCTCTCCGCACTGCGGGACGGCCTCGACCCGGCCGCGCGGCTGGACCGAGGCAACCGGGCCGGCGCGTTCGCCGTCGCCACCTCGGGCGACTGGGAGGGCCTGCCGACGAGGAGCGAACTGGGACTACTGGCACTGGAGGAGGGAGCGGCACTGCGATGACCGGGGACTGGACGACGTGGTCCGGCGAACGGTTCTCGCTGGGTGGGGACTGCGCCTGGTCGGGGAGCGGCTCGTGGCTACAGCGTCGACCGTGGCCCTGCCGAGTCAGGACAGCGGGCACGGTCGACGCGCTGCCTCACACCCAGCGCGCACCGGCGGGTAACCCCAGTCGCTGGGAGCGGGCGTTCGCGAGTAGCTCCATGAGGGCCAGCGCGGTGCGGGACAGTGGCCTGGCGGGGTCGTGGACGAGGCAGATGTCGCGTTCCACGACTGGTTCGACCAGGGGGCGGGAGTCGATCTCGGCGAACTTCATCATGGGCAGGACGAGCCCGGGGACGGCGGAGACGCCGAGGCCCGACGCGGTGAGTCCGGCGACGGCGCCGACGTTGCGTGCCTGGGTCACCGGGCCGAGTCGCACGCCGCACCGGGACAGCGTCCGGTCGACGTAGGCGCGGATGCTGCTGGTCGGGTCGAACGCGACGAAGTCCTCGCCGGTGAGGTCGGACCAGGTGAGCTCGTCGTGTCCGGCGAACCGGTGCCCCGGCGGGAACACGCAGACGAACCGGTCGACGGCGACGTGCCGGGCGTGCAACGTGGGAGGCACGGTCGCGGCGACCGTGACCGCCATGTCGGCGCTGCCCCGCGCGACGTGGTCGAGGACGTCCTGGGAGAGTCCGTCGCGGACGGTCACGGCCACGTCGGGCCGTGTCGCCCGGAACGCCGCGAGCGCGTGCGGCAGCATCGTGGCGGCGAGCGAGGGCAGTGCCGCGATCGACACCGATCCCCGCGTCCCGGCCAGGTAACCCTCGAAGTGGTTCATGGCGGTGTCGAACTCGGCCAGCAGTCTGCGGGCGATGGTCAGGAACTGTTCGCCGTCCGCCGTGGGGCGCACCCTGCGGGTCGTGCGTTCGAAGAGGCTCACCCCGAGCCGGCGCTCGACTTCGAGCACCGTGCGACTCATCGACGACTGGGCGACGTGGAGCTCCCGGGCCGCACCGGTGTAGCCGCCCGCGTCGGCGACAGCGACCACGGCACGCAGGTGGCGTATGCCGATTTCCATGCCCACAGCGCATCAATGTATCCGAAATCGATGGTGGACTTGAATAGTGCTCGGCCTCACACTCGTGAGCCGAGGCGCGCTGCCGGAGCACTCCGGTGAACGCCGCACTCCGAGTCGCCGAGTGAGAGGTCCGGGTCGATGTTGTCCCTGATGGGTTTTCTGACCATCGGCGTGATCCTCGCTGTGCTGCTGACCAACCGGGTGGCCGCGGTGGTCGCGCTGGCGGGAGTCCCGATCCTGGGTGGGTTGGTCGCAGGCTTCTCCCCCGGGGAGATCGGCGGGTTCGTCTCCGAGGGACTCGGCGGCGTCGTCGGCGTCACCACCATGTTCGTGTTCGCGATCATCTACTTCGGACTCATGCGCGACGCGGGCATGTTCGACCCGATCGTCGACCGCATCGTGTCGCTCGCGGGGAACGCGCCCGCGACGGTGTGCGTGGCGACCACGCTGCTGGCGTGTGCGGCGCATCTGGACGGCGCCGGAGCCACGACCTTCCTGATCACCATCCCGGCGATGGCGCCGCTGTTCGACCGGCTCGGAATGAGCAGGCTCGTTCTCACCACGTGCGTCGGTCTCGGTGCCGGCGTGATGAACCTCCTGCCGTGGGGTGGGCCGACCGCACGGGCGGCGGCCGTGACCGGCGTCCCCGTCAACGACCTGTGGGTTCCGCTCATCCCGGCGCAGGTCACCGGGGTGGTGGCGGTTCTGGCCGTCGCGTGGTTGCTCGGACGTCGGGAGCAGCGCAGGCTCGCCGGGATTCCCGAGCACACGCAACAGGCGCAGGGCGCCGTCACGGGCGGGGGCTCCCGGACAGTCGGTGGTGCCACGGGCCCCGCGTCCGTCAGCACCGGCGGGGAAGGACCAGCCGGTGGGGAAGCGGAGGAGCTGCGCCGCCCGCGGCTGTTCTGGTTCAACGTCGCCCTGACGGTCGCGGTCATCGCCTGCCTCGTGGCCGCGGTGGCGCCGCCGGAGCTGTTGTTCCTGGTCGCGGCACTGGTCGCGTTACTGGTGAACTACCCGGGGCTGAAGCGGCAGACCGCCCGCATCGAGGCGCACTCCAAGGGCGCCATGCTCATGGCCACCACCCTGCTCGCCGCAGGCGTGTTCCTCGGCATCCTCGAAGGAAGCGGCATGATCGACGCGATGGCGTCGACGGCCGCGGGGTTGATCCCGGACGGAGCCGCTCCCGCGTTGCCACTGATCGTCGGTGTCCTCGGGGTGCCGCTGAGTCTTCTGTTCGGACCGGATGCGTACTACTTCGGAGTCATGCCGGTACTGATCGGGGTGGGCGAGCAGTTCGCGGTGGCAGGCGTCGACATCGCTTCGGCGTCGCTGCTCGGCGAGGAGACCGTCGGCTTCCCGATCAGTCCGCTGACCGGTTCGTTCTATCTGCTGGTAGGCCTCGGAGGGGTGGAGATCGGGCGACATATCCGGCATCTTCTCGGCTGGGCCTGGCTGGTCAGCATCGTGATGCTGCTCGTCGCCGTCGCGACCGGGGCGGTTCCCCTGTGGGCGGCATGAGCAGCGGGACGGTGCGCCTGGGCGCCGGAGCCGGATTCGCAGGGGACAGGATCGACCCGGCCGTGGACCTGGCCCGCCGGGGCGAGCTGGACTTCCTGGTCTTCGAGTGCCTCGGCGAGCGGACCGTCGCCGCCGCACACGCTCGCAGGCTGGGCGATCCGAGCACGGGCTACGACCCGTTGCTGGGAGCGCGGCTACGTGCGGTCCTGCCCCACACCGCTCGCGGCGGCACCAGGGTGGTCACCAACTCCGGGGCCGCGAACCCGGAGGCGGCGGGCGAGCTCGCCGCTCGCGTCGCCACCGAACTCGGCGTGCCAGCCCGGATCGCGGTCGTCGGCGGTGACGACGTGCTCGACACCGTGCGCCGGGTCGACCCCGTGGTGTGGGAGACCGCCGCGCCGTTGTCCGCCTGCCCCGAGGAACTGATCTCGGCCAACGCCTACCTGGGCGCGGCACCCGTCGTGGAGGCCCTCGACCAGGGTGCCGACGTGGTCGTGACCGGGCGGCTGGCCGACCCGGCTCTGTTCCTGGGGCCCCTGCTGCACACGCATGGCTGGGACACCGACGACTGGGAACTGCTCGGTGCGGGCACCGCGGTGGGACACCTGCTGGAGTGCGCGGGACAACTCACCGGCGGCTACTTCGCCGACCCCGTCACGAAACCGGTCCCGGACCTGGCCCGCCTCGGCTTCCCGTTCGCCGACGTCGCCGCGGACGGCACCGCCGAACTCCGCAAGCTGGCGGGCACCGGTGGCCGGTTGGACACCCGGACCTGCGCCGAGCAACTGCTGTACGAAGTGGACGATCCCACCGCGTACCTCACTCCCGACGTGGTCGCGGACTTCTCCGGGGTGACCTTCACCGACATCGGCGAGCACCGGGTGCGGGTGGCGGGCGCCACCGGGCGGCCCCGGCCGGACCAGCTCAAGGTCACCCTCGGATTCCGGGGAGGCTGGCTGGGGGAAGGACAGATCAGCTACGCGGGCCCCCGCGCTCTGGACCGTGCCCGCCTGGCCGCCGACATCGTGCGCGAGCGGCTCGTCCGGGTGCACGGAGTCGACGAAAGCGCGATCCGGGTCGAGTACATCGGCGCGGGCGCGGCGTTCCGCGGGCTCGCGGCCGACACCCGGCCGTTCGAGGTGCGCCTCCGGGTGTCCGCCCGGGTCCCCGACCCCGACCACGCCGAGGTGATCGGCTGGGAGGTGGAGTCGCTCTACACCAACGGCCCCGCGGCGGGTGGCGGCGCCACCAGGTCCAAGCGCGAGACCGTCGTCGTCCGCTCATGCCTGTTGCCGCGCCGTCTCGTGACCCCCTCCGCTCACCTGCTGGAGACGTGATGTCCACCGTGTTGCTCGACGACCTCGCCGACGTCCGCGCAGGAGACAAGGGTGACGCGCTGATGCTGTCGGTGTTCCCGCGTCGCCCGGCCGACGTCGACCTGCTGGTCACCCACCTCACGGAGGATGTCGTGGCGCGGCATTTCGGCACCGCCGTCACCGGTCCGGTGACCCGCACCGTGCTGCCGCGGCTTCCCGCTCTGGTGTTCGCGATCCCCGGTGTCCTCGCGGGCGGTGTCACCGGCTCCACCGTCCTCGACGGACACGGCAAGACGCTCAGCTACCACCTGCTCACGTTGGAACTGACGATCTGACCCACCACCGAAGGAGAGGCCGGAATGAGCTCAGCTCACCGAGGACGTGCTCACCCCCTGCCCCGACCGCGTCGCGCTCTCGCCCGCGTCGCGAGCATCCTCACGGCACTGACGGTGACGGTGTCCGTGGTGGCCCCGATGGCCCCGGTGGCCAGGGCCGCACCGCAGCCTGCCGCCCCTTCCCCCGCCGCACTCCCGGACGACCCCTTCTTCTCCTACGACCGCCCACCGGAGTACCAGGTGGTGCGCGAGGACGTGGACGTGCCGCTGCGCGACGGCAGCCACGTGGTGTGCCGGCTGTACCGGCCGGGGGACACGACGACACGACCGGCGGCAGGGCGGTTCCCCGGCATCGTCTACGAGTACACCGCCTACGCCGACAACGCGGAAACCTTCGGCGAGGGTGCGGCCTACTTCGTCCGCCGGGGCTACAACGCACTCGTGTGCCAGGCCCGTGGCTCGGGCGAATCACCGGGCTCGCTGGACCCGTTCGGCCCCCAGGAACAGCGGGACAACTACGACGTCGTCGAGTGGCTCGCCGCGCACCCCGCGTCGACCGGACGCATCGGCCAGATGGGTGTCAGCTACGGAGGTCACAGCGCGCTGCTGGTCGCGGTGAACCAGCCGCCGCACCTTGAGGCGATCATCCCGATGAACGGCATTCACGACTGGTACGCAGACACCATCTACCACGGTGGGATCTACTCCGCCCGCATCCGCGACTGGCAGCGGCAGGTGGCACCCGACACCCTCCGAACCTACGCGGAGCACCCGCTCTACGACGACTTCTGGCGCGACCGCAGTGTCATGTCCCGCTGGAACCGGCTCACCATCCCCACGCTCGAGATCAACGGCTGGTACGACCGCTACCGGGACGGCATGGTGAAGAACTACCGGGCCCGGCCCGACAACGTGTGGCTGATCTCGGGCCCGTGGGAGCACGGCTACCCGGAGGGCCAGCACGCCGACATCGGTAGGGGCGCCTACCTCGCCTGGTGGGACCACTGGCTGGCGCAGGACCCCGACGCCCCACTGCCGGCCACGCACGTCACCTCGTACGAGGTACCGGGACCCGGCGCGGGCCACGGCTGGCAGCAGTTCGAGCAGTGGCCCCCACGCGACGCCCGCGAGCTGACCCTGCGGCTCGGAACGGACGGGGCTCTGAGCCGGGCGGTGGGACGTCCCGGCACGGCCACCTTCGACGTCAACACCGAGCCGGAGCCCCCGCAAGGCGATGAACGACTGGTGTTCGGCACCTCACCGCTGCGCCGGGACCTGGTACTCGCCGGGGACGCGAGCGCACGCATCAGGGTGTCCTTCGGGGCCGAGGACGGGCACCTCGCGGCGGTGCTCTACGACCAGGCACCCGACGGCACCAGCACCAGGATCACCGAAGGCTGGCTCAAAGCCAGCCACCGCGACACGCACACCGGCCTCTCCCCGGTGGAACCGGGGCGGGTCTACGACCTGGACGTGCACATCCGGCCGACGCACTACCGGCTGCCCGCGGGACACCGCCTGGTGCTGCGGGTCTCCAGCGACGACTACCCGGCGATCGACTCCAGCGCGCCGCCCGGCCGGGTGGAGGTGCGGACGGGTGCCGCCGGATCGACGTTGCACCTCACCGTCCACAACGCACCCGCGGGAGGCACACCCTGAGGGGTGCCCGGTTCGCGGTGTCCCGCCGTCCGCCGGGGCGACGGAACCCGCGCGGGGTGCGAGTCGGCTCGACGGGTCTCCCGGTGACGACGATCGCGTCGCCGGGAGACGGCGGGCGCGGACCCTAGTTCGCCTCCGCCTCGGCCGCGATCCTGGCCAGTGCCCGGCCCCGGTCGCTCAGCGCCTCGACCCTGTCGGCGAGTTCGGCCGCCCGGTCCTCGTCGGCGGTCGTGATCTCGGTCAACAGCTCGGTGTAGTCGGCCACCAGCCTGCGGTACTTGTTCAGGAACTGCCGCTGCTCGCTGGTGGCCACTCCGGCCTTCCGGCCGCGGCTCAGCCGCGCGTACCGGCCGTCGAGATCGATGATCTGCTGGGCCAACACCGCCGCGCCGGCGCTCAGCACACTGCGCGCGTCGCCCGCCGCGTCCAGCCTCTCCCGGCGCGCCGCCTCCAGCTTGCCCGCCCTGCGTGCTCCGAAGTAGAGCAACGCGGACCCGGCCACCACGGCACCGATCGCGGCCGCGGCCACCAGGTAGCGGGGCAGGGACGGGCTGATCGTGCGCGCACCGTCGGGGACCAGCCCCGCCTTGACGAGCTGGTCGTAGTTCACCGCCATGACCTTCAGCGCCTCGATCGGCTTGTCGAGGAACTGGTCGATGCCGTTGACGATCGTCGTCTCGATGACCACGCCGGTGCCGATGTCGTCGGTCGTCCGGGTGCACGGGTAGCGGTCGTAGTCGTCCTCCGCCGCGCTGAGCGGCACCACCACGGTGCCGTTCGCGGCGTGGCCGATGTCGTCGCAGACCTCCCGCAGGTCGGCCCCCGGTTCCAGGAAGGCCACGGCGAGCCTGCGGTTACCGACGACCCGTTCCGCGGCGGCCTCGTCGAGTTCGACACCGGGCGCGACGTACACGGAGGATCCGCGCAACTCCTTCGCGACCGCCCCCTCGAACAACCCGCCCGTCCACAGCGCCCACCCCGCGAGCACGGTGCAACCGAGCACGGCCATCCCGAACAACGTGCTGAAGAATCGGCCGAGCCGTTTCATCCGAGCCTGCCCTCGAGGTAGTTGAACGGACGGTAGTCGGTGCGGCCGAGCAGCCGGGCGGTCTCGTCGAGTTCGCTCTCGGCGTCGTCGAGCAGGGCGCGCACCTGCTCCCCGGGCAGGTCGGAGTCCAGTGCCTCGGTGGCCGCCCGCAGCTTGCCGATGCCGCGTGTCAGCGAAGGGTCACTCTGCTCGGTGGTCAACCCCGACACCTCGATGGCCAGCGCGGTGAGCCCCGCGAGGCGGGCGTGGTGCCCCGGTTCGGGCGCCGACCTGGCGCGCCTCAGCGGCCGCACCGACAGGGCGAGGAAACCCACCACACAGGCCGCGAACAGCCACGGCAGCGCGGGCATCGTCACCTTCAGCGGATCGAACGGCAGGTAGGGGAGCGGCCGGTCGAACAGACCCGCGTAGCGGACGTCGGTGACGCGGTTCAGCCACGCGTTCAGGATGTTGTCCTGGGGGTAGTCGTAGGTGCTGAGCCGATCACCGAGCTGGGAGTAGAAGATGGCGTGCACCAGCTCGACGAAGTCCGTCGCGTTCGGACCGTCGTACTCGATCCACGAGCCGTACATCACCACGACGGGCCTGTCGGGGAAGAGCCGGGTCAGCGCCGGGCCGTACCGGGGAACCGGTTCACCGAACGGCTGCTGCGGCAACGCCACGTAGAGCGCGCCCGCGTCCGGGAAGGCCGTCGCCGACGACTTCTCCGGCACGTTCTCCAGCGTCGCGCCCTCCGCGACGTGCACCCCGTCGGCGCGCAGATCGGTGGCGACGGCGTCGAGCTCGGCCTCGGTCGGCTCCCGCCAGCGGAACGCGTCGGTCACCTCCGGCGACTCCCGCTCCTGGAGGTGGCTGATCATCGTCACCAGCAAGGACGTGACGTCACCGGAAGCGAACTGGGCACGCCACTCGGGAACCGTGTCGGCGGCGGCCTGGAGTATCCCACCACCGACCGTGGTGCCGACGACGGTGATCGTCGCGTTCTCGACCTCGCGTATCCGGCGCCGCTCGTCCTCGTCCAGTCCCGGCGGCGCCACGAGGATGCGCACGTCGGCGTCGCCGATCGCCTCGCGCACGACCTCCTCGTCCCACCACGCGACCGAGCCCGGCAATCGGACGACCGGTTCGGCCGCGACCATCTCGGTCATCTCCTCGACCGAGGGCACGGTGGCCTCGTTCAGCTCACCGGCTTCGCCCTCCACGACCTTGTCGGCCGACGACGGCGACCTCCCGTAGCTGACATCGACGATCTCCTGCCGTTGTGACTCCAGGAACACGACGAGCAGCACCACGGCCACACCGAGCAGCGTCCAGCGCACCCATTCCCTCGTCCGGCGTGCCGTGCGCTCAGCCATGGCGGACCTCCCGCCAGAGCCGGTCGGCCCGCTCGGCGCACCTGGTCGCCTCCTCGGCCGCGGCGACACCACCCCGCTCGGCGGCGATCGTCTCCGCGCGGGCGAGCAGCTGTTCGGCCTCGGCGACCGGAGCCGGGCACGCGTCCCGGCTGACGGCGGCGCTGTCGATCGCCGCCCGGGCGGTGGACCACGCCGTACGACGTCGCACGTCGCGAGCGCGCAGCCGAGGCACCAGGGTGCTCGCGACACCCGCGGCGACGAGTAGGAGGCCGCCGACGAGCCAGATCAACCAGGACGAGGACACGTGTCTCCGCTTCCAAGCGTCGCAGCGCTCGGGGCGAGCGCTGCGGTGACTGTAGATTCTGCCCGATCACGGGGCGCGGAGATCACCTTTCCACGAGTTCCGCCCTCGCCTCCGAGGCTGGTCACAGCATGTGCCGGACCTGTCGCGCTCCGTGGCGCGGTCGCCAGGTCTGTGGTGAGACTCCGAACGGACACCGACCCGCGTGCCCGCTCGGGGAATCACTCGCCCTTCCCATGTAGCCGGTCGTACTTCTCGGCGCTGCCTCTGGCCAGCTCGACGGGGTACTTGGCCTCGTTGAGCCGGATCTTCTCCGCCGACGCCGCCAGCAGGTCGACGTCGAGCACGTCCGCGAGGCGCAGGAGGTAGGCGAGTACGTCCGCCAGTTCGTGCCGCACGTGCTCGGCGGTCCGCGCGTCACGCATGACGTCCCGCGACTGCTCGGGCGTCAGCCACTGGAAGATCTCCACCAGCTCCCCGGCCTCACCGGCGAGAGCCATCGCCAGGTTCTTCGGCGTGTGGAACCGGTTCCAGTCACGCTCGTCCGCGAAGTCCCGAAGGCGGCGTTGCAGATCGGCTAGTTCCATGCGGGTCACACTACGGTCGTGGACGGGCGGCCGTCGCAGGGTGCGCACTCGTTTCCCTCGGGCTGCGACCGAGGGAAACGGGCTTTCCGTTCGTTCGTACGTCGAAGGCCGTGAGGTGTGGTTTCGTGATGAAAGAGGCCGCCGGACAGCCGATCTTCGACGTGCTTTTCTGCTAGAATGGTGCGGTAGGCAGGCAGTTCAGCACCGCATGGGTACCGTTCAATTCGACGACATCGACGTTACTCGGCCGACTGGGGATTCGTCAAACCGCTACCGTGCTCTCGATGGGTGTGGTGCGGTTTTTCCTCGGTCTCGGGTTCGGCACCTGCGGTGCTCCGTACGGCGAACGGAGCTGGTTTGGTGAATACCGCTGCCCGTACCGTTTTCATCGGTGGACTCCAGTGGTTGGACTACGTCCACGCCGGTCCACGTAAGGCCATGTCGATGGTGGTGGAACAGAAACGCCGCTACCTCGATCCCGGCCGATACGCCTGGTCCGCCTACGGGCCGCTGTTGGCGGCTTTTCGGCGGGCACTGAACTCTCCCGACCGGGAACGCGAATTCGAACGCGTCATCGCTCAAGCCGGGGAAAAGGACGACTGGCGGGAATCCGCGTATCGGGACGCCGCCGACGGGTTTTTGGAAACGATACCGAAGCGGGCCACCGGAATTCACGTCGGTGAAGCCACCTGGGCCGAGGGAAACCTGCGTGTCGTTTTTCGCCACATGCTCGGCGTGCGCCTGCACGACAGGAACGACACGCGGTGGCTCGTCCTTCCGTACTGCAAGTCCGCGGCGCTCAACCAGGGCAGTGCGGACATCGTGTTGCAGATGATGGAGTCGTTCGCCGACCTCGTCCTGCCGGGTGCCACACCGGTCGTGCTCGACAGCCGGCACGGCAAGCTCTACAAGCTCCGCGCGAACACCAACCGCGGCAACATCGACGCCTGCGTGCGGGGGTTGGCCGTCGCATACGAGTGGCAGTGGTCGCTCGCGGCGTGAGACGTCCGAAGGCCGGTCGGGCACGGCGAGTGCGGCGCTGTGCTCGACCGGCCCGGCCTGCCTTCGACGGGGTGGAGCTGGGCACCGGTGATCCGCCGGTTCTCCTACGTGCCGTCGACCGGGTCGGGCTCGTCGAACCTGACGCGGGGTGACGGAGCAGCTCGCTGACCCTCGGTGACCCGGCGAGTGCGGAGGTCGGCTCGTGGTGGCCCGGTGCGCTGCCACCCGGCTACCGCCGCGCAGCCGTGCGCTCGTGGTGCGGGGTCTCCTGCGGGCCTGTTCCGGGTGGTGGGCGCCAGTCGACCATCATCAGCGTCGCGTCGTCCTGGATCCGGCCCCGCTGGTACTCCAGAACACCGTGCATCACCCTGCGCAGCGTCTCGGGTGCGGAGAGAGCGGCGGCCGAGTCGCGCTCGATGAGCCCGACCAGACGCTCGATGCCGAACAAGCGGTCCTCCTCGTCGCGCGCCTCGGGAATGCCGTCGGTGTAGAGGAGGAGCCGATCACCCGGTTCGAGTTGTTCGCGTCCTGCCGTCGCCGCGGCGGGACTTTCGGACACCCCGAGCGGGATCCGAGGAGCGGTCTCCAGACACTTCACAGCCGTGTTCGCCCGCAGGAGCAGTGGTGGTGGGTGCCCCGCCAACACGTATGTCAGCTCGCCCGTGGCGATGTCGAGCCAGCTGAGGACCGCGGTCACGTACCGGGCGCCGGGCGGCCGGTTCTCGATGATCAGCTTGTCCGCGATCCGGGCCAGTTCGCCGAGGTCGTGTTCGCCGCCGCGGCGCGCGTTGCGGATCGCGGCCAGCGCGACCGCCGTGGTCAGCCCCGACTGCATGTCGTGCCCGACGCTGTCGAACAGCGCGCAGAACGCGGCTTCCTCGTTGACCGCGTAGTCGAACGCGTCACCGCCGACCCGCTGGTGTGGTTCGAGAACCACACTGATCACGAGGTCCTTGGACGCGAAGGTCAGTGGCGGCAGCAGTTGCCACAGCAGCTCCGCGTCCGACGTGAAGGGCCTCGCCCGGCGCGCTACGTGCAGGGCGTCACCATAGGCGAACTTCGTGGCGACGATGTGTCCGAGCAGGCCCGCGAGCACGGTGCACCGAGCGCGGAGGTCCGCGTCCTCCGGACTGAGCTCGTCGGACAGCCCGAAGCACAGCACCCCGAGACGTTCCGTGCCGTCGACCATCGGTACCCACAGCTCCGCGGCCCGCTCGCGGGCGGGCCGCCAGACGGGTTCCTCCAGCTGGAACGCGCGACCCGCGAGGGTGCCCTCGATCGTCACCGGGGCACGGTCGCCGGAAGCGATCGGCGTGAGGATCCGTTGGCCACGGTCGACGAGATAGAGCTCCGCGGTCATCCCCAGCCGACGTACCGCGCGATCGGCCACGCGGCCCACGTCCGGCCCGGAAGCGCTGTGCGTCTGCTCGACGATGTCGGCCACCACGTCCCACCACGCGTTCGATTCAGCCGCCACCTGACCCGCTTACCCACCGCGAACTCGGGGAAACTAGCCGTTCCCGCAAACGGCCTGCACCTCGGCGGTAGGACATCGCACCGGGCGAGCCGTCACACGGTGGTCGGTCGGACGCCGAGGGGATCGCCACCGGGTGGTGCTCCCACCACGACCCGGCCCGAGCCAGTCGAACCGAACACCGCCATGCCGGCCTCCCGACGGACGAGGCGGGAGTCGTGACCGGGTGAAGCGCTCGGCGCACGGTGCGTCGACGACTGGTGCCGCGATTGGTGCCATGGCGATGCCCGACGCGCACCGACCCGGCACGGGACCCGTAGGGTGGGCAGTCGTTCTTCGAAGGAGCGCTCGACTCGACAGGAGGAGCCGAGGACATGGAGGTCTGGATCAACCCGGCCTGCTCGAAGTGCCGTGGCGCGCTGTCGCTGTTGGACGCCGAAGGGGCCCGGTACACGCTCCGGTACTACCTGGAGGAACCGCCCACCGTGGAGGAGCTCGACGAGGTCCTGACCAGGCTCGGGTTGGAGCCCTGGGACATCGCTCGTCTCGGCGAGCCCGCGGCCGACGCCGTGGGCCTGGCCTCGTGGGCCCGTGACGATGCCCATCGGGTTCGGTGGCTGGAAGCCCTGGCCGCCCTCCCACCCTCATCCAGCGCCCCATCATCACCGCGGACGACGGGACCGCGGTGATCGCTCGCTCGCCGGAAGCGGTCCGCTCCGTCCTGCCGTAGCGGCACACCGCACGGCCGGCCCCGGACATCACCGCCACCACACGGCCCTCGGCAGCGACCTCGACGGACGGCCTCAGGCGCCGGTCCCCGCCGATCGCCGTGTCCTGACGAAGTCGGCTCGCTCCAGCAGGGCGGACACCGCGACACCGGCGACGAGTCCCCAGAAGGCGGAGCTGATGTTGAGGGGCGTCACGTCGGACAAGGTCACCAGGAACGCGACGAGCGCGCCCAGCGTGAAGTGCGTACGGAACGCGGTGACGAACGCGTTCTGCAGTGCCCGCAGCATCGCCAGACCGCCGAGTACGGCGACGAAGGCCTCGGGGGTCGCGAGCATGAGGCGTACGAAGGCCGGGGCGAGCAGGCCGGTCACGGCGGCGAGCAGGCCACACACGATCCCGGCGGTGTACTGCCTGCGGCGTTCCCCGGAGGCGGTGAGCAACGCGTTGGTGGGTCCGGTCAGGCAGGTGGACACGGCGCCGACCAGTGCCGCGACAGCGGACCAGATTCCACAAGCGACGGTGGCGACGTTGACGGGCGGCGCGTGGCCGGCTTGCCTGAGCACCGCCACGCCCTGACCGTTCTGCACGACCAGCACCGTCACCGCCAGCGGGACCACGAGCTCGACGACGGCCTGCCAGGACCACTGGGGAAGCTGGAGCACCGGCTGCGCGAACCATCCCGTGCCGGAGGCGACCGGCGCGAACCGGTCGGCGGCGACGACGGTGACCGCGCCGACGACCAGCGCTCCGAGGATCGGCGGTACCCGGCGACCGAGTGAGGGAAGACCGCTGAGCAACAGGAAGGCGGCCACCATCGGGACCGCGACCAGGGGGTCCGCGCCGAGCGAAGCGATCAGGTCGAGACCGAAGCGCAGGAAGACCGCCGCGACCATCGCCATGACGATCGGCATGGGCAGCGCGGCCATCGCCGTGCGGACCCATCCGGTGAGCCCGACGACGAGCACCAGCGCCGCCGTGACCACGAACGCGCCGACGACCTCCGGCCACGCGAGGTGGTCGAGGGACCCGCCGACGACCACGGTGCCCGGGATGGTCCAGAAGAACGCCAGGGGCTGCCGGTAGAGCCAGGAGGCCAGCACGGTGAGGATGCCGTTGAGGAAGAACACGCCGAAGATCCAGGAGGCGAGTTGTGTGGGGCTCAGCCCGCCCTGGACACCGACCGTGAGGATGACGGCGATCGGGCCGGTGGCGGAGAACACCAGCCCGATCACGCCGTTCGTGACCGTTGAGCCGTCGGCGTCCCGCACCACACGACGGGGATCGGGCAGCGGCCGGAGCGGTCGCTCGAACCGCGGTGCCGACTCGGGTGTCGCGTGCCGGCTGTCGGTGTCGGTCGTGGTCACGAAGTCCTCCTCGGCGGCCCGCACCCGGTCGTCTCCGTCGCCCGGTGCCGTCACACCTTCGACGGGTGCGTCGCCAACGGCGTGACCTTGATGGTCATGTACGGGAAGAGGGGCAGACTCGACAACAGCTCGTGCAACTCGTCGGTCGACTCGACGTCGAAGACCGAGATGTTGGAGTACTCACCCACGATGCGCCACAGGTGGGGCCACTTGCCGGACCGTTGCAGCCGCTGGCTGTAGTCCTTCTCCCGGGCCACGGTCTCCGCGCGGACGTCGGGGTCCATGTCGTGGGGCAGGTGTACGTCCATCCGAACGTGGAACAACATGGGCGAGCCTCCTGAAAGCGCAGGCGGGTTCAGGCCGGGACGGGGTCGAGGACGAAGTCGTAGACCACGGTCTCGCCGTGGCCGTCGGCGGCGGGCTTCGGATCGAGGATGAGCTCCGGTTTCACCGCCGAGGCGATGTCGTCGTCGTTGTGCTCGTCGCCGGGGAAGTACAGCTGCGCGGTGAGCAGCTCGTGCCCCGGTGCGGAGACCTTGACGTGCAGGTGGGCCGGGCGCCAGGCGTGCCAGCCCGCGGCGGCGATCAGCTTGCCGCAGGCGCCGTCCGTGGGAATCCGGTACGGGGCGGGCCGCACGGTGCGGATCTCGAACTCACCGCCCGCGTCGACGGAGAACGTGCCCCGCAGGTTCCACTCGGGGATGCCGGGTGCGAACTGCGAGTAGAGACCCTCGTCGTCGGCGTGCCAGAGCTCGACCTTCGCCTGGTCGAGGACGCTGCCGTCGGTGGAGGTGACCCGGCCGGTCCACACCAGGGGCGTTCCCGGCTCGTTCTCCCGCATCGGCACCGAGCCGTGCGAGCCGCGTTCGGGAGCGCCGGGCACGTAGTACGGGCCCTCGATGGTGCCCTTGTTGCCCTCCCGGTGCTCGGTCGCGACCTCCTCGACGACGTGTTCCACCCACACGTCGAGGAACAACGGCCACTCGCCGTCCTCACCCACGCTGATCAGCCAGGCCTTCAGCGCGTTGTACTCCTCGTAGGTCACCTTGTGCCTGCGGATCGTGTCGTGAACGGCACCGAGCACCTCGCGTGCCAGCAGGTCGACGCGCTCCTTCGGCGTGTTCGCGACGCCGCCGAGCTTGTCGGCCTTGAAGCGTTCCGTGGCGTTGGCGCCGGAGTCGGCCGCGGTCGGGGCGGGGCCGTCGTGCAGAGCCGTCATGAAATCCTCCTTGATTTCGCTGTTCCTTCTCAGGTGTCCTGGCGGTAGTGGGCGAGCTTGTCGGCGTCCACCTCGACGCCGATACCGGAGCCGGGGCGGACGACCAGCTCGCCGTCCCGGATTTCCAGTGGTTCGGTGAGCAGGTCGTCGGCCATGTCGAGGAAGTTGGACAGCTCACCCGCGCGCCGGGAGGTGAGCCGGTAGGCGGATCCGAACGCGACGGTGCACATCGAACCGAGCTGACCGTCGATCTGGTTGCCCATCACGACTTCGAGACCGAGGCCCTCTGCCAGGTGGTGCACGCGCTGCGAGTGTGTGAACCCGGTGCGGGCGACCTTGATGCTGATCGCGGTCGCCGATCCGCCCAGCACCTCGCGGGTCACGTCGGCCGGTACGACCGCGGACTCGTCGGCGATGAACGGCACGTCGAGGTGGGAGACCAGCCATCGGCGGCCCAGCACGTCGTCGGCCGGGCACAGCTCCTCGGCGAAGAGCAGGTCGAGGTCGGCCATCTCCTTCATCGCACGGGCGGCCTCCGAGGCGGTCCAGCCCCGGTTGCCGTCGACGTAGAGTTCGACGTCCGCGCCGAGCGCTTCGCGGAGCGCCCGCACCACGGCGGTGTCGAGTTCGACCGGGCGGCGGCCCACCTTCACCTTGAACGTCGTGATGCCGTACGTCTCGCGCATCCGCTCCGCCTCGGCCACCATGGCGGCGGGTTCGTCGAAACCGAGCATGTGCGACACGCGCATCCGGTCGGTGTAGCCGCCCAGCAACTCGGTGACCGGGAGGCCGAGCGTGCGTCCCAGCGCGTCCCACGCCGCCATGTCGATCGCGGCCTTGGCGACGGGGTTGCCGACGGTGCGACCCAGCAGGGCCACCATGGTCTCCCGTTCGAGCAGGCTCGACCCGACGAGCTGCGGCGCGAAGAGTTTCTCGATCACGGCGATGATCCCGGCCTGCGTCTCGCCGTAGGTGAACGGCCGCGGTGGCGCCTCGGCGATGCCGGTGACCCCCTCGTCGGTGTGCACGCGGACGAGGACGTGTTCGGCGACGTGGACCTCGCCGGAGGCGAACTTGAGCGGTTTGCGGTACGGGATGGCGAACGGGATCGCCTCGATCCGAGTGATTTTCACGTGCTGGCTCTCCAGGGGCGGGATGGGGTGGGAAGGGCGGTCGCGAGAGTGTCGACCACCGACCGGACGAGGGGCGAGTCGTCGCCGTGCCGCCAGGCGAGCGCGAGCTCCACGGAACCGGCGTCGGTGAGGTCCCGGAACACCACGTCGGCGAGCGGCAGCGCACGGGCCGAGGCCGGAACCACTCCGATTCCGAGCCCGCCCGCGACCAGCGCGAGCAGCACACCCGTACCGGCCGCCTCGAGTTCCGCGCGCGGACTGAAGCCGGCGGCGTGGCAGGACCGCAGCACGGCGTCGTTCACCGTGGAGTCCTTGCTCGCGTAGACGACGAAGTCCTCGGCGCGGAGGTCTCCCATCGAGACGACGGGCTCGACCGCGAGGCGGTGATCGGCGGGGACCGCGAGGACCAACGGTTCGACCTCGACGGTGCGCAGCTCGATCCCTTCCCCCTGAGCCGGGGGACGCAGGATCCCGATGTCGAACTGCCCCTCACGCAACCCGTCACACTGCGCCGGAGTGAGCAGGTCGGAGTGGATCTCCAGGGCCACTCCGGGTAGCGCGCGTTTCACGGTGCGCGCGATGCCTGGTAGGTGGGAGAAGGCCGCGGTCCCGGTCAACGCGACCCGGACGACGCCGAGAGACCCGCCTGCGATGCGCCGCACCCCGCGCACGCCGTCCTCCAGGCCTCCCAGGACACGCTGAGCCTCGACGAGGAAGAACTCCCCTGCGGGAGTGAGCCGGACCTGCCGGGTGGTGCGGGTGAACAGCGTGGCCCCGAGCTCCGCCTCCAGCTGCCTGATGGCCTGCGAGAGCGCGGGCTGTGCGATGTGCAGCTGCTCGGCGGCCCTACCGAAGTGGCAGGTCTGTGCCACCGCGACGAAGTAGCGCAGGTGACGAAGCTCCATCGCCGAACCTCCTTTCCGGCCCACACCGGCATCCCGGGCGGTCCGTGGGAACACGGTAGGTACTGACATTGAGTGAACACAAAGAGAACTTTGCGGGGGATTGATAAGTGACACCGATCAATCACCCCCTGGGTCAGGACTGGGTATTTGCCTGGTGTAACGGGCGGGGTGGGTTTGCCATGGTCGTCGGAACGCCACAGCGATCTTCGGTCGCCAGGCCGATCAGAGTCGATCAAGGCCATCGCGAGGCTCACCAGGCGAGACTGCGGAGCGCAGCCCGTCCGGCCGAGCGTGGCCGGGCATGGAGGATGTCGTGACCCAGGATTTGGACCACGTTTCCGCCGTCCTCGCGGACGCCGTCGTGGAGGACCGCGACGCCGGTGTCTACCGGGCGAACCGTCGGATCTTCACCGACGAGGAGATCTTCGAACTCGAGATGAAGCACATCTTCGAGGGCAACTGGGTCTATCTGGCTCACGAGAGCCAGCTACCGAATCCCGGGGACTACTTCACGACCTACATCGGCAGGCAGCCGGTCGTCATCACCCGGGACAAATCCGGACGGCTGCACTGCCTGGTCAACGCGTGCGCGCACCGCGGTGCGATGCTCTGCCGCCGCAAGACCGACAACCGGCTGACGCTGACCTGTCCCTTCCACGGCTGGACCTTCCGCAACGACGGCAAGCTGCTGAAGGTGAAGGACCCCGACGGTGCGGGCTACCCGGCGTCGTTCGACACGGACGGCTCCCACGACCTCACGAAGGTGGCGCGGTTCGACAGCTACCGAGGGTTCCTGTTCGGCAGCCTCAACCCCGACGTGCCGAGCCTCGCCGAGCATCTCGGCGACACCACGAAGGTCATCGACATGCTCGTGGACCAGTCGCCGGAAGGGCTGGAGGTGCTGCGGGGCGCCTCGACCTACACCTACGACGGCAACTGGAAGGTGCAGGCCGAGAACGGCGCCGACGGCTATCACGTCACGGCGACCCACTGGAACTACGCGGCCACGACCGCGCGCCGCAGCACGGGCGAGTCGGCGAACGACACGAAGGCCCTCGACGCGGGCGGTTGGGGCAAGTCGGGCGGCGGCTACTGGTCGTTCCCGCACGGGCACCTGTGCCTCTGGACGTGGGCCGCCAACCCGCAGGACCGTCCTTTGTGGAATCGCATGGAGGAACTGAAGCAGGAGTTCGGCGATGCCAAGGGCGAGTTCATGGTTCGCGGATCCCGCAACCTGTGCCTGTACCCCAACGTCTACCTGATGGACCAGTTCAGCACCCAGATCCGGCACTTCCGGCCCATCGCGCCCGACAAGACCGAGGTGACGATCTACTGCATCGCCCCGAAGGGCGAGAGCGCCGAGGCGCGGGCACACCGCATCCGGCAGTACGAGGACTTCTTCAACGCGTCCGGGATGGCGACCCCAGACGATCTCGAGGAGTTCCGGTCCTGCCAGTTGACCTTCCGCGCCACCGCCGCTCCCTGGAACGACATGAGCCGAGGCGCGGAGCACTGGCTGACCGGGCCGGACGAGGTCGCGAAGTCCCTGGGAATGGACGGCGTCATCTCCGCGGGTCAGAAGAACGAGGACGAGGGGCTCTACCCGGTGCAGCACGGCTACTGGCTGCGGACCATGCGGGAAGCGGTCGCGCGGGAACGGGCCCAGCAGACCGAAACGGCAGCGCCGCAGCCGGCCACGACCGACGCCTGAGGAGACCGCGATGACAGTCACCACCGACCACGCCACCGCCGGCACGGCCACGAAGACCATCACCCAGAACGACATCGAGCAGTTCCTCTACCGCGAGGCGCGCTACCTCGACGACCGCGAGTTCGAGAAGTGGCTCGACTGCTACGCCGACGACGTCGTCTTCTGGATGCCGTCCTGGGGTGACGACGACCTGCTGACCGAGGACCCGCACACCGAGATCTCCCTGATCTACTACCCCAACAAGGGCGGGCTGGCCGACCGGGTCTTCCGCATCCGGACGGAGCGTTCCAGCGCCACCTCGATCCCCGAGCCCCGCACGAGCCACAACATCAGCAACGTCGAGCTCATCGAGCGGCGCGGCGACCTCGTGGACGTGCGGTTCAACTGGCACACCATGTACTTCCGGTACAAGACCGTCGATCCGTACTACGGGACCTCGTTCTACACGATCGACTTCTCCGGAGAGGCGCCGCTGATCCGGCGGAAGACGGTGGTGCTGAAGAACGACTACATCCACCACGTCGTCGACATCTACCACATCTGAGCCGTCCGGAGTCTTCGACGATGAGCTACCAGGTTGCCTTGTCCTTCGAGGACGGTGTCACCCGTTTCATCACCTGCGGCGACGACCAGACCGTGGCGGACGCGTCCTACCGCCAGCGCATCAACATCCCGCTGGACTGCCGGGACGGGGCGTGTGGCACGTGCAAGGCGTTCTGCGAGTCGGGCACCTACGACGGCGGCGACTACATCGCGGACGCGCTGTCGCCCGACGAGGCGGCGGCCGGATACGTGCTGCCGTGCAGCATGAAGCCGAGGTCCGACCTCGTCCTGCGCATCGCCAGTACCTCGGCCGTCGCCAAGACGCGGGCGGCGACGTTCACCGGAACACTGACGGAGCTCGACCGGCTCTCGCCGACGACCGTCGCGGTGACCGTGGAGACGCCCCAGCGCGATCAGCTGGCCTTCCTGCCCGGTCAGTACGTCAACGTCACCGTCCCCGGCACCGGGCAGAGCCGTTCCTACTCGTTCAGCAACGCGCCGGACGACGAGCGGTTGACGTTCCTGGTGAAGCTGACGCCCGGCGGCGTGATGTCCGACTACCTGACCGACCGTGCCGCGGTGGGTGACGAGCTCACGTTCACGGGACCGAACGGGAGTTTCTTCCTGCGCGACACCGACCAGCCGTTGCTGTTGCTGGCCGGCGGCACCGGATTGGCGCCGATCCTGTCGATCCTGCGCGCGCTCCGGGCGTCGGGGTCGACCCGGCCCGCGCACCTGCTCTACGGCGCCACCACCGACGACGACGTCGTCGAGCTGGACACGCTGCGTGAACTGGCCCGGCAGTTGCCCCGGCTGACGTGGGACTACTGCGTCGCCGATCCGGGGAGTTCGGCGCCGAACAAGGGGTTCGTGACGAGCCTGATCGGTGACGAGCACCTGCACGGCGGCGACGTCGAGGTGTACCTGTGCGGGCCTCCGCCCATGGTGGAGGCCGTGCGCAAGCACTTCGCGGACCTGGGTGTGCAACCGGCCGGTTTCCACTACGAGAAGTTCGCCTCCTCCAGCGCCTCCTCCAGCGCCTCCTCCAACGCCTCGGCCGCCTCGGACCCGGCCGGAGTCACAACGGCCGAGGCCGCTGCGGCGGAGGTCGTGGAGGCGGAGGTGGAGCCCGCCGAGCCGGAAACCCGACCCGCCGCGCAGGCCGTGACCAGCCCGGGCGACCGGGTCGAGCCGGAGCCGGTTCCGGATCCCGAGCCGGCCACCCCGGCACTCGCCGTGGGCGAGGGACGCGACCTCGCGGGCCGACCGGTCTTCCCCACCGCGGACATCCGGCCACCTCGTGGTGGGTCGCGGACCGACCCCGCTGCGGAGAGCGCGGCCCTGCGCGCGGTCGCGGGCCAGGTGATCTGGTCCGGCGACGGAAAAGGCGACGGTACCGGCGGCCGTGGCCTGGATCCCGGTGACACACCGCATGCCACCGGCACGGCTCGGGCGATCGCCGGGCAGGAGATGTTGCCTCCCCTCGACGGTCTCGCTCCGCTCACGGCGCCACCGGCGGCCCCGCCCACGACCGACAGCGCCACGAGACGGCCCCGCTTCGTCAGTCCCGGCCGCTTCGACGGCAAGGTCGTCGTGGTGACCGGCGCGGCCCAGGGCATCGGGGAGCACACCGCTCGGCGCATCGCCGCCGAGGGCGGCACCCTGGTCCTCGCCGATCGGTCCGACCTCGTCACCGAACTCACCGACGAGCTGACCCGGGAGGGCACGGAGACCACGGCTGTCACCGCCGACCTCGAAACCTGGGACGGCGCCCGGAAGGTGGTCGAGGCGGCGCTGACCCGGTTCGGCCGGATCGACGTGCTGATCAACAACGTCGGCGGCGCGATCTGGTTCAAGCCGTTCACGGAGTTCACGCAAGCCGAGATCCAGGCGGAGATCAACCGCTCGCTGATGACGACGCTGTGGTGCTGCCGCGCGGCGCTGCCGTCGATGGTGGAGCGGGGCGGCGGCGTGGTGGTGAACGTGTCGTCCGCGGCCACGCGCGGGGTGCACCGCATCCCGTACTCCGCGGCCAAGGGCGGCATCAACGCGATCACCGCGTCGCTGGCGTTCGAGTACGCAGACGCGGGCATCAGGGTGGTCGCGACGGCACCGGGCGGCACCGAGGCCCCGCCGAGGCGCGTCTCCCGGGGCGGCTCCGCGCTGGAGACCGAGCAGGAACGGGCCTGGTTCCAGGCGCACATCGACCAGACGATCGGCTCCTCGCTGCTCAAGCGGTACGGCACCCTCGACGAGCAGGCCGCGGCGATCACGTTCCTCGCCTCGGACGAGGCCTCCTACATCACCGGCACCGTGTTGCCCGTCGCGGGCGGTGACCTGGGTTGACGTCGCTGTGGGCGGGGCCCGGTGACGCCGTCACCGCCGAGGTCGGCGGTGCCGTTCCCCGCCCCGCCCGGCGACCGGACCGGACTCGGCGACGGAACGCGGCAGCGGCGGCGCGGTCGGGGAGCGGCGGCGTTTACTGTGGGCGGATGACGGAAGCCGCCACCCCGCTGATCGGTCGCGACGGCGACCTGGCGGAGCTGGAACGACGGCTGTCGCAGGCCGGTGAGGGCCGCGCACACGTCGTCGTGGTCAGCGGACCGGCGGGTGTCGGCAGGACCGCGCTGGTCGAACGGTTGGCCGACCGGCACGGCGGGCCGGTGCTGCGGGCCACGGGGATGCCGTGGGAGGCGCGGAACGACTACGGGGTGCTGGCCCAGCTGATGCCGGCTCTGGACGTGGCGGGTGATCCGGTCGAGGTGGCGGCCCGCTTCACGGCGGGACTCGCCACGAGTGAGGACACCACGCTCGCCGTCGTCGACGACGCCCACCTCGCCGATCGGCGATCACTGCAGGTCCTCGCGTCGGCGGTGCGGCATCATCCGCAGGCCCGGTTGCTCGTCATGGCGACGGCCGTGACGGACGACCCGACCCTGCCCGCGGACGTACTCGACCTGCTGCCGCGCATCGCCACCGCCGAGATCACGCTGGCACCGCTGAGCGCCCCCGAGGTGAGCCGGTTGGCGGCGGCGCGGGGGGTGTTCCTGCATCCGTCGATGGCGGAATCGCTGTGGCGGCACACGCACGGCAGGCCACGCCCCGTCGTGCAACTGCTCGCCGAGGTGCCCCACTCGACGTGGGCACGGTTCGACCCGACCCTCCCCGCCCCCGCGGCCGTCGCCGCCCGCGTGCGTGAGCGGTTGAGCCGGTGCTCACCCGCAGCCCGAGCGCTCGCCGAGGCGGCGGCCGTGCTGGGGCCGGGCACCGCGGCGCGGGACGTCGCTCGCCTCGCCGGGATCGAGGGCGATCTGCTGTCCGTGCTCGACGAGGCGTACACCACCGGGCTCGTCGAGTTCGCGCCGCGAGGGCTCACCGAGGTGGCTCCTCGCGATTCGATGGTGCGGGCCGCGGTCCTGGCCGCGATGGGGCCCGCGGCGGCCGCCGCGGCGCACCGGCGCGCCGCGGACCTGATGGACGATCCGGCGCGGAGACTCCGGTTGCTCGTCGCCGCGTCGCCGGTGCCCGATCCCGCGGTCGCCGACCAGCTCGACACGTTGGCCGCCGAGCACGCGGCCGTCGGGGCGTGGGGGACCGCGGCGTCGTTGCTCCACGACTCGAGCCGGCTCACCGACGACCGGTTGCAGCGTGAGAGCCGCCTGACGCGGGCCGTCGACGCCTCCATCGGGGCGGGCGACGTCTTCGCCGCGGCGGCCCTCGTTCCCGAGGTGGAGAGCCTGCGCGAGACACCACTGCGCAACGCGGTCCTGGGATACCTGGCGATCGTGCGCGGACGGGCGGTGGAGGCCGAGTCCCGGCTGGGCCGGGCCTGGGCTCTGGTGAACGCCGAACGCGACCCGGACGTCGCGGCCCAGATCTGCCAGCGGTACGTGCTCCACGCACTCATGCGGGGGCGAGGGGAGGAGCTGGTCACCTGGGCGGACCGCGCCGTCGCCCTGGCGGGCCCGGAGGCGCCGGCGGCCGTCGAAGCCGCGGCCATCCGAGGTCTGGGGCTCGCGGGGACGGGACGCGCGCGGCAGGCGATGGCCGACTACGCGGATCTCGGTGAGCGGGTCCGGCGCGGTGCCCAGGCGCAACGGGTCGTGATGGCGCGCGGCTGGCTCAACCTGACGGTCGACGCGATCGACGACGCGCGAGCCGACCTCGCGAGCGCGGTGCCCACCACGTTCCTCGGTGGCTCCACCCGGATCTCCCTGTGGGCGCGGGCGTGGCTGGCGCGGGCCCAGTTCCTCGCCGGGGAGTGGGACGAGGCCGTGCGCACCGTCCGCGAGGCGAATCCGCTGCTCGAACGCAGCGGGATCGTGCTCGCGGCTCCGCTGCTGCACTGGACCGCGGTGGCCGTGCACGCCCTGCGCGGTGAATGGGAGGCGGCCGACGAGGCTCTGCGCCGGTGCGACGCGGGCCCGCAGGACTACGAGTTGATGCGCGTCGCCTCCTACCTGGCGCACGCGCACCTGGCCGAGGCGCGAGCGGACTCCTCGGGCGTGCTGCGCGCACTGCACCCGCTCACCCAACCGTGGGCGGGCGGCAGCATCGACGAACCGGGCCACTGGCCCTGGCACGACATGTACGCGCACGCGCTCGTGGTCGAGGGCCGGTACGCCGAGGCCGGCACCTTCCTGCGACGGCACGAGCGGCTCGCCGCCGACCGCGGGTGCGCGTCGGCCGTCGCGCGCCTGGCAGCCGCCCGGGGGCGCCTCCTCGGAGCCCAGGGCGATCTGGCGGGCTCGACCACCGCCTTCGAACAGGCACTCGAGACGCTCGAAACCCTGCCGCTGCGCTACGACCGGGCCCGCGTCAATTTCGCGTACGGGCAGACACTGCGCCGGGCGGGCAAGCGCCGCAGGGCGGACACCGTGATCTCGACAGCGCGGGAGATCTTCGCCAGTCTGGGGGCCACGACGTACGTGGCGCGCTGTGATCGTGAACTCAAGGCAGGTGGGATGCACGCTGCCCGGTCGGGCCGTGAGGCGGGCGAACTGACGCCCCAGGAGGAGGCCGTCGCCGAGCTGGTGGCCCGTGGCCTCTCCAATCGTGAGGTCGCCGCCGAACTGTTCCTGGCCACCAAGACCGTCCAGTACCACCTGACCCGCGTCTACGCGAAGCTCGGCGTCCGTTCCCGCGCGGAGCTCGCCGCCCGCCGCTCGTCGAGCGGCAGTCCCGCCCCCTCGACTCGACAGGAGATCGGATGAAGCTCCATCACCAGATCACCGGCCCGGACACCGGCGAGGTCGTCGTGCTCGCCGGGTCGATCGGCAGCAACCTCAGCATGTGGGACCCACAGGTGCCGCGGCTCGTGGACGCGGGTTTCCGGGTGGTCCGGTTCGACAACCGCGGGCACGGCCGCACTCCCGTGCCCGACGGACCCAGCTCGCTGGCCGACCTCGGCGGTGACGTCGTGGAGCTGCTCGACACCCTGGAGGTCGAGCGCGCGCACCTCGTGGGGCTCTCCCTGGGCGGGATGATCGGGATGTGGCTCGGCGCCCACCGGCCGTCGAGGATCGACCGGCTGGTGCTGTGCTGCACGTCGGCCAAGCTCGGCACCCCGCAGACGTGGCGGGAGCGGGCGACGCAGGCGACGACCAAGGGGATGGTCAGCATCGCCGACGGCAGCATCACCCGGTGGTTCACGCCCGGCTGGATCCAGGCGAATCCGGGCCTGGCCAAGGAGTTCCACCACATGACGGCCACCGTGCCCGCCCGGGGCTACGCGTCGTGCTGCGCCGCCATCGGCGGGATGGACCTGCGGGACGCGCTGCCCTCGATCACGGCACCCACCCTCGTCGTCGCCGGTGCCGACGACCCCGCCACGCCACCCGAGCACGCCCGGTTGATCGCCGAGCGGATCCCGGACGCGCGCCTGGAGATCGTCGACGACGCCGCACACCTGGGCAACGTCGAACAGCCGGAGACCTTCGGCGACCTCATCACCAAGCACCTCACGGCGAGGTGAGAGGGCCCGCGAAGCCTCGTTCGAGGCGGGTGAGCGCCGTGACCGTCCGGCGGAGCACCGCTGCCGGTTGACCCGGCGACACGGCGGGCACTCGATCCGCATGCCGAGACGACAGGAACCGAAGGTGGCGGCGTCGAGCGACTGGGTCGACGAGGACGGCATCCGCCAACCCCGCGGCGACACGCACGCCTGGATCCCCGGAACCAACCAGACCCTGTGCGGACTGCCGCTGCATCGGACGCGACTCGCGCGTTTCCACCACGTCCTGTGGGTGGACGCGCTGTGGCTGGCCGACACCAGCGACCAGCGGATCGCCGTCTGCTCCCGCTGCGTGGGCGCGGCGGGCGGCCGCCGAGACCGGCCCCGCTGGACCCGCGTCAACCCCCGGCCCTGACCGCCGGGGTGCCCGGCCGGTGAACAGGTCGCCCGCCACCGGCAGCGGGTCTGCGCGGTGTCGACTCCGTACGCTGGGACAGGTGCGTATGCGACCGACCGTGAGCTGGACGCCCTCCGGCGTGGGCGTGGCCCGCACGACGGAGCTGACCGAGGTCGTGCGGGTGGTCGGCGAGGGCGGTGTCGTCGTGCTGAGCGGGGCGGGATTGTCGACCGAGTCCGGCATCCCGGACTACCGTGGCGCCGACGGGACGCTTCGGCGGCATGTGCCGATGACCCACCAGGAGTTCGTCGGCAGCGAGGCGGGCAGGCGCCGGTACTGGGCTCGCAGTCACCTCGGCTGGGCCGCCTTCTCGCGAGCCCGGCCGAACGCGGGCCATGACGCGGTGGCGGCGCTGCAACACGGGGGTCTCCTCTCCGGGATGATCACGCAGAACGTCGACGGGCTGCACCAGGCGGCGGGCGCCAGGGGAGTGGTCGAGCTGCACGGCAACCTCGGCCGCGTGGTGTGCCTGGACTGCGGACACGCCACTTCCCGGTGGGTGCTCGAACAGCGACTGCGGGCGGCGAACCCCACCTTCCGCGCCGAGGCCATCCGCCTCAACCCCGACGGCGACGTGGACCTGCCCGAGCATGTCGTGCGTGACTTCCGCGTGGTGTCGTGTTCGGCCTGCGGGGACGGGGTGCTGAAGCCGGACGTGGTGTTCTTCGGCGACAACGTGCCGCGTGGCCGGGTCGAGGAGTGCAGGCGGCTGGTCGACGACGCGAGCGCCGTGCTCGTGCTCGGCTCCTCCCTGGCCGTCATGTCCGGGTTGCGGTTCGTCCGCCACGCCGCCAGGGCGGGCAAGCCGGTGCTGATCATCAACCAGGGCGAGACCCGAGGCGACGTCCACGCCCTGGTCCGGGTTGACCGCCCGCTGGGTTCCGCGCTGACCGAACTGGCCGACCGGCTCGGTCAGCGCGTCGCGCGGTGACCGCTGCCGGTGACGTGCTGCGTTCCGTGGAGCTCAGGAGCGCGGGTGCCGCTCGCAGTGGGTTTTCAGCGAGCGCGCCTCGGTGTCGACGAAGTCCCGGATGACTCCCGCGACGGGGCGGATCAACAGCGCCAACGCTCCCCTGACGGCGAAGTCGAGCGTCACGACGGTGCCGTCGCCGTCCGGGCGGAGCCGGTGGCCTGCGGTGAGACGCAGGCCGGGCGTGCCGCTCGTCCAGTCGAAGAACTCCCCGGGCGCCAGCTCCGTCACCGTCCACACGCGAGAAGGCTGTCTCGGCTGGCGCAGCTCGGTCCGGCTGCCGACCCGCAACGGCCCCTCGTCCAGCCTGCGTGCCGCGGTGACGGTGGGCGTCCAGGCGGGCCACGACTCCACGGCGCTGAGAACGTCCCACACCCGCTGAGGGGCCGCGTCGATCGACACCGTCGCCGTGTATCGCATGATCGCCCCCGACCGGAAGTCGTCTCCACCGGGCATCGTGGCACGCATCCCGGCGGAAGGCCAAGCACCGCGATGCCGGCGCCGGGACTGGACGTGCTCGCCGCCGGTGTGGGTTCGTCTGCTTCGTCCGGCGAATCGGGCTGGATTCGAACGCACCTGGTGCGGCTCTCCCCGACGAGCCACGACGACCAGCGCAGGCAACGATGACCGGCTACGTGGGCCTCGGCGAACTGGTCGTCACCTTGCTCGTCGCGCGTCAGAAGTCGTCGAGTTCACGCAGTGTCTCGTCCAGGATGTGCTGGTACTGCTCCATCGCGTCGTAGCCGGTGCCGAGCAGGTACAGCGCGGCGAGAAGTGACAGCACGGCGAAGACGATCGTGACGGCGTGCCGGGCGCGAACGGAGACGGCCAGCGCGGTGATCGAGGCCGCTGTCGCCAGGAAGGCGAGGACGATGACGGACTGGTAGTCGGCGATGCGCGCGATGCCGGTGTAGACCTCGGTGAGCGCGGTCAGACCCACCGCGGGCCACGTGACGTAGTGGTGCCACGGGGTGCGTTTCGCCGGTTGTGGCGGCACCGGGTAGGCGGGTGGATAGGCATAGTGCTGTGGTGGGGGCGGATAGTGGTGTCCGTGGAGCGGCGGTGCCTGTGGGTACTGGATCGGCTGTGGCGGCATCGGCTGGCCTGGGGGTGGGGTGGTCATGCCACTTCCTTCCGGCGGGGTCGGTTCCGGACGTCCCTCGTGGGTCTGTGTTACGGAGCCGGGTGTTACATCGACCTGCAGGGGGCACCGAGCACCGCGGGTGCTTGTTGACCATGTCAACACCTAATGCAACGATCGGGTTGCCGAGTGGTTCGCACTGTTGCGGACGTTCGGTTGCGCCCGATGTAGCCGGGGAGTGCCCGGATGACGTCGTAGGAGGGCTTGTTGTCAACGCGACCGGAGATCGTGGCGGATCGCTTCCGCCTGCTTGGCCCTATCGGCAAGGGCAACATGGGCGAGGTGCATCGCGCCGAGGACCAAGCTGCTGGGGACGCCGACGATCGCGTGGTCGCTGTGAAGCTCGTCCTCCGTACTCGTTCCGGCTCGCACATCGACTCGCTCGCGGGGACGAAGGCCGGCGAGCGCTTCCAGCGGGAAGTGCGGATCATGCGCAGGCTCGACCACCCGAACCTGCCTCGCCTCGTCGACGGTGGTGTGGACGCCGAGGGCTTGCCCTACCTGGCGATGGAGTTCCTAGACGGGCGTACCCTGCGTGATCTGGTCTCCGAACGCGCGCAGTCGCCCGTCTCCTGGGTCGTGGCTCTGGGTGCGCAGATCGCCGATGGACTGGCGGCGGCACACGCCGAGAACGTCGTGCACCGTGACCTCAAGCCCTCGAACGTGATGGTGGTGCGCGGTGGCGTGGTCAAGGTCCTCGACTTCGGCATGGGGCGTATGGCCGACGACACCGACGCGGCACGGCTCACCAGCACCGGCGTCACGGTGGGAACAGCCCGCTACATGGCGCCCGAGCAGTTCCGCGCCTCGGCGGTCGGCCCGGCGGCCGACCTGTACGCGCTGGGGTGCGTGCTGTTCGAGTTGCTCACCGGCGTCCCGCCGTTCCACAGCGAGTCGGCGCACGAACTCGGACACAAGCACCTGACCGAAGCGCCGCCACCGCTGCTTCCCCTGCGGCCTGACGTGCCGGTGGAAGTGGCCAGGCTGATCGACAGCCTGCTGGCGAAGGACCCGGCGGACCGGCCGGTGGACGCGGGCGCCGTCCGTGACGCCCTCGTGGCGCGGAGCGCGGACGCGGACGAAGAAACCGTGCCGGGGTGGGAGGCGTTCAACCCGGTGACCCGGCTCACCGAGCTGCGCTCGGCCGGTACTCCGGTGACGAACCCGGCGGCGGAGGCGAAGCCCGCCCCAGGGGCGGGGATGGACGTCTTCGGAGTGCATCGTAGGTTGATCGACGACTACCGGGCCTTCACCGAGGGCGGCACGGTGATCCGTGATCAGCGGATCGCCGCGTTCGTCCGTGACGATCTCGATGCCAAGTCGCAGTGGCCCGACCCGTGGCTGTCGCTGAACCCGTTCTTCGCCTCGGGCGGCACGGTGCTGGAACTCGCCAGGGACGGCGTGCTCCACGACGAGTGCACGCGGATCTTCCAGACCGGCAAGACCGAGGGCGGCACGGTGTGTAACGGACGGCCTCTCGCGTTCCACCTGCACCAGCGCGAGGCGATCGACGTGGCACGCACCGGCGAGTCCTACGTCCTCACCACGGGAACCGGCTCGGGCAAGTCGCTGTCCTACCTCGTGCCCATCGTCGACACCGTGCTCCGGGCCCGCGAGCAAGAGGGACCGAGTGCGCCGAAGCGGGTTCGCGCGATCATCGTCTACCCGATGAACGCGCTGGCCAACAGCCAGCTCAAGGAGTTGGACAAGTTCCTGCTCGACGGCTACGGCCCCGGCAGGCAGCCGGTCACCTACGCCCGCTACACCGGTCAGGAGGGCGAGGAACGGCGCAGGGAGATCCAGAACAACCCGCCGGACATCCTGCTCACCAACTACGTGATGCTGGAGCTGATGCTCACCCGGCCCGACGACCGGCGTTCGCTGATCAGGATGGCCACCGGCCTGGAGTTCCTCGTCTTCGACGAGCTGCACACCTACCGCGGCCGCCAGGGCGCGGACGTGGCGTTGCTGATCCGCCGGGTCCGGGAGGCCTGCCGGGCCGAGAGCCTGCAGTGCGTGGGCACGTCGGCCACCATGTCCAGCGAGGGCACCGAGGAAGATCGCCGCGCGGTGGTCGCCCGAGTGGCCTCCACCCTGTTCGGCACGACGGTACGCCCCGAGCATGTCATCGGGGAAACTCTGGTGCGCGCGACCGGCGAGGCACCCGCGACCGTGCCCGCCGAGCGACTCCGCGCGCTCGACTCGCCCCGCGCCTACGCGGAGCTGGTGACCGACCCACTGGCGCGCTGGATTGAGACCCGTTTCGGGCTGGCCACAGAGGAGGGCACCGGCAGGCTGGTCCGGCAGCGGCCCGCGAAGATCGAGGACGCGGCGGCCGAGTTGGCGGCCGACAGCGGGGTTCCCGAGGACGTCTGCGCCGAGGCCATCCGCCGGACGCTCGAAGCGGGTTCGCAGGCGAGGCACCCGGTGACCGACCGCCCGCTGTTCGCGTTCCGGCTGCACCAGTTCCTGTCCAAGGGCGACACCGTCTACGTCACCTTGGAGGACAAGGAGACTCGCTACCTGACCCGCGACTACCAGCGGGTCCAGCCGGGCTCGGACGGCAAGATCCTGTTGCCTCTGGCTTTCTGCCGCGAGTGCGGGCAGGAGTACCTCACGGTGTGGCGCAGGAGCGGCCCCGAGGGCACCGTCTACGAGCCGCGCCGGGACACCACCGCGACCGGTGGTCGGGAGGGTGACGGCTACCTCTACATCGATCCCGACCGTCCGTGGCCGACCACGACCGAGGAGGCGATTGCCGATCGGCGTCTGCCTGAGTCGTGGTTGGACATCGACGACCATGGCTACGAGACGGTGCGTGACTCCTACCGCAAACGGCTGCCGCAGGCCGTCACCGTGGACGCCTACGGGAATGAGGGCAAAGGGGACCTGTCTGCCGCTTTCATCCCGGCGCCGTTCGGGTTCTGCCTGCACTGCGCGGTGAGTTACGAGCAGGTGCGCGGCAAGGACTTCGCCAAGCTGGCGACGCTCGACCAGGAGGGGCGCTCGTCGGCGACCTCGCTGGTGTCCGCGTCCATCGTGCGTTCGCTCAAGCAGGCCCCCGAGGGTGCGCTCGACGAAAAGGCCCGCAAGCTGCTGACGTTCGTGGACAATCGGCAGGACGCCTCGCTGCAGGCCGGTCACTTCAACGACTTCGTGCAGATCACGCAGCTTCGGGCGGCGCTGTACCAGGCGGTGGTCGACGCGGGCGAGGACGGCATCCGGCACGAGGAACTGGCCTCCCGTGTCACCGACGCTCTCGGGCTGAAGCCCACTGACTACGCGGGTGCCTCCGACCTGCCGCCGTCGCTGGCTCGCAACGCGGCCAAGACGTTGCGCGACGTGATCGCGTTCCGGCTGTATCTCGACCTGCAACGCGGTTGGCGGGTCACCATGCCCAACCTGGAGCAGACCGGCCTGCTGCGGATCGACTACGAGGACCTGGACTGGCTGGCCGCGCACGAGGACCGCTGGACGAAGACGCAGCCGGAGTTGCGGGACGCCGAGCCCGGTCTGCGGATCGACATGATGCGGGTGCTGCTGGACGAGATGCGCCGAGCACTCGCCGTGGACGTGCAGTACTTCCGTGACGAGTTCGACAGCCTCCAGCGCGCGAGCGAGGAAAGGCTTGTCGAGCCGTGGGTGCTGTCCACGAACGATAAGCCGAACGTCGGCACGGCTTATCCACGCGGCTCCAAGCCGGGGATGGACCGCTCGGGGCTGTTCCTGTCCGGGCGCGGCAAGTTCGGCAAGTACCTGCGCAGGGTCCACTTCTCGAAGCTGTCGGCCGACGACGCCCAGCAGGTGATCGCCGATCTGCTTGAGGTGCTGGCCGAAGCGCAACTGGTGCACCGGGTCGAGACGACGCCGCAGCGCGGAGGCCGATTCCGGCGGTCGGCGGGGCCGCCCATGACGGGCTACCGCATTGCGGCCCGGGCTCTGATCTGGCGGGCGGGCACGGGTGAGCGGGGCACCCACGACCCGCTGACCCGCACCTACGCCAGTGGGGAGGGGCCTCGGGTCAACCGGTTCTTCCGGGAGCTCTACCGCAACGCGGCCGGAGTGCTCGGTGGGCTGGGGGCCAAGGAACACACCGCCCAGGTGGATCCGGCGGAGCGGGAGCGGCGCGAGGAGTTGTTCCGCAACGGCGCGCTGAGCCTGCTCTACTGCTCGCCGACGATGGAGCTGGGTGTCGACATCTCCGAGCTCAACGCCGTGATGATGCGCAACGTGCCGCCCACGCCCGCGAACTACGCCCAGCGCAGCGGCCGGGCGGGCCGGTCGGGGCAGCCCGCGCTCGTCACCACGTACTGCGCGACGGGCAACAGCCACGACCAGTACTACTTCCGCCGTTCCGACCGCATGGTCGCGGGCGCGGTGGCCCCGCCCCGGCTCGACCTCGCCAACGAGGACCTGGTGCGCTCGCACGTCCACGCGATCTGGCTGGCCGAGTCGGGCCTCAAGCTCGGACGCTCGATTCCCGACATCATCGACATCGGCCACGCCGAGGAGGCCCGGGAGGCGAAGCCGAAACTGCCCCTGCACGACCACGTCCGTACATCACTGCACGACGCCGCCGCGCGCCGCCGTGCCGTTGCCGCCGCGCGCGAGGTGCTCGCCGGGATGGTGGACGAGCTGGCCGACAGCGCGTGGTGGCACGAGTCGTGGATCGACGACACGGTGCGGGCCGCTGGGGAGCAGTTCGACCGCGCGCTGGACCGTTGGCGGGATCTGTTCCGCGCCGCGCTGGTGGATCAGGCGGAGCAGAACCGCAGGGTGCTCGACCACACGTTGTCCGAGAACGACCGCAAGGCGGCCGTGCGGCGCCGCAGGGAGGCGGAGACCCAGCTCAACCTGCTGAAGAACGAGACCGCGGACGCGAAGTCGGTGCTGTCGGACTTCTACCCGTACCGCTATCTGGCGAGTGAGGGTTTCCTGCCGGGTTACTCGTTCCCCCGGCTGCCGCTGGCCGCCTACATCCCCACGAGCGGTCGCCGGTTCGACGACGGCGACTACCTGCAGCGGCCCCGTTTCCTCGCGATTCGCGAGTTCGGCCCCGGCGCGCTCATCTACCACGAAGGCGCGCGCTACCAGGTGACGCGTATCCAGTTGCCGCCGGACGCCACCGGTGACGTGGTCACCACCACCGCCAAACGGTGTTCTTCCTGCGGCTACCACCACGAGGAGAGGGACAACGCCGACAGGTGCGAGATGTGTGACGCGCCGCTGCGGGAGACGACCTCGGGGTTGCTGCACCTACACACCGTCTACACCCTGCGCCGGCAGCGGATCTCCTCCGACGAGGAGGAACGCAGGCGGGCCGGGTTCCGGCTGGTCACCTCCTACCGCTTCCACGACCACGGGGCGCGGCCCGGCCGCCGGGACGCCACCGTGTCCGACGACCGTGGAACGCTCGCCACCCTCACCTACGGCGACTCCGCCACCGTGCGCATCACGAACGTCGGCCGCCTGCGGGCCGCCGAGAACGAACCGCCGGGGTTCTGGCTCGATCCGGCCGACGGCCGGTGGATGAACGAGCGCGACGCCGCCGAGGCCTCCGGTGACTCCAGCGAGCTGCCCGTGGTGGACGCCGACGGCAACGAGAAGCGCCGCAAGAAGCGGGTGATCCCATATGTGGAGGACCGCCGCAACATCCTGGTGGTCAAGCTCGCCGAGGCGCTGCCGGAGGCGACGGCGTTGTCGCTGATGTACGCGCTGGAACGCGGTATCGAGGCGGCGTTCGAGCTGGAGGACGCCGAGCTGACCAGCGAGCTGCTGCCCCCGGACGAGGGCGACCGCGACCGGATGCTGTTCACCGAGGCCGCCGAGGGCGGTGCCGGGGTGCTGCGGCTGCTGCAGGCGGACCCGACGGCGCTGCGGCAGGCGGTCAGGGAAGCGCTCGCTATCTGTCACTTCACCGAGGACGGCACCGACCTGGGCGGCCCGCACCCCGACCGGCCGTGCGCCCGTGGCTGCTACGAGTGCCTGCTCACCTACGGCAACCAGCCCGACCACGGGGCCATCGACCGGCACTCGGTGCGCGACCTGCTCGTCCGGTTCGCCGGGGTCAGGGTGCTCACCGCCGGGCGGGGCGAGTCGCGCACGGAGCAGTTGGCACGGCTGACCGCGCAGTCGGACACGGGACTGGAGGCCAGGCTCATCACGTTCCTGAAGGAACGAGGTCTGCGCCTGCCCGACGAGGCTCAGACCTTCGTCTCCGAAGCACTGGCCCGCCCCGACTACGTCTACCGCCTCCGCGGGGTGAACGTGGCGGTGTTCGTCGACGGCCCCGTGCACGAGTATCCCGTGGTCGCCGAACGTGACCGCGAGGCGGAGGACCGTCTGCTCGACAAGGGCTGGGACGTGGTCCGGTTCCCGCACGACGGGGACTGGGAGGCCATCGCTGGCCAGTTCCAGCGCTACTTCGGCCCCGGCGTGGGCGCCTGACGAGGGAGAGAAACACAGCACATGAGCACCACCTTCACCGCAGGATCCTTGGTGTCCGCACGCGGGCGCGAGTGGGTCGTCCTGCCGGACAGCGCCGACGACATGCTGGTCCTGCGCCCGCTGGGCGGTGGCGACGACGACGTCGCGGCCGTGTTCCCCGCGTTCGAGGAGGTCCGCCACGCCGAGTTCACCCCGCCGTCGCCGGACGATCTCGGTGACGCACTCGCGGCGGGCTTGTTGCGTTCGGCGTTGCGGATCGGGTTCCGCTCCGGGGCGGGGCCGTTCCGGTCGCTGGCGGGTATCGCCGTGGAGCCCCGCGCCTACCAGCTCGTGCCGCTGCTGATGGCGTTGCGGCAGCGGGTGGTGCGCATGCTGATCTCCGACGACGTCGGTATCGGCAAGACCGTCGAGGCGGGCCTGATCGCCAGTGAGCTGCTGGCGCAGGGCAGCGCGCGCGGGCTGGCGGTGCTGTGCTCGCCCGCGCTGGCCGAGCAGTGGCAGGACGAGCTGCGCACGAAGTTCGGCATCGACGCCGAACTGGTACTGGCCTCCACAGTGTCCAAACTGGAGCGCAATCTCGAACTGGGGCAGTCGCTGTTCGACCGCCATCCGCACGTGGTGGTGTCCACGGACTTCATCAAGTCCACGCGGCACCGTGACGACTTCGTCAAGCACTGCCCGGACCTGGTGATCGTCGACGAGGCTCACACCTGTGTCGCCGCGGACGAGAGGGCTTCCACGGCCAGTCAGCTCCGGCACGAGCTGTTGGAGAAGATCGCCGCCGACGCCGAGCGGCACTTGCTGCTGGTCACCGCCACGCCCCACAGCGGCAAGGAGAGCGCCTTCCGCGCGTTGCTGGGCCTGGTGCGGCCCGAACTGGCCACAGTGGACCTGGACACCGAGGCGGGCCGCCGGATGCTCGCCGCGCACTTCGTGCACCGCAGGCGGGCCGACGTGCGGCAGTTCCTCACCAGGGAGAAGGACGGGCTGGCCGACGACAGCCTGCGCGAGGACACCGCGTTCCCTTCCGACCGCCACTTCAAGGACGAGACCTACAAGCTCACCCCCGCCTACCGCGCCCTGCTGGACGACGCCATCGCCTATGCGAGCGAGCGCGTGACCGCGGCGGGCGAGGAGGGCAAGCGGGAGGCACGCATCGCCTGGTGGTCGGCGATCGCGCTGCTGCGCTCGCTGGTGTCGTCACCGAGGGCGGCCGCGCAGACCCTGCGCACCCGCTCGGCGGCGGCGCTGGCCGCCACGGCCGAGGAGGCCGACCGGCTCGCCGCCCCGCTGACCAGGGACTCGGCTGACAGTGACGCTCTGGAGGGGTTGGACGTCGTCCCCGGCGCGGAGACCGAGCAGGCGGGCGCACGGCTGGCGGAGCTGGCTGACCGGGCGGCCGGGTTGGAGGGCCCCGAGCAGGACCGCAAGCTCGCCGCCCTGGTCAAGCACGTCAAGGCGCTGCTTGCCGACGGCTATCACCCGATCGTCTTCTGCCGCTACATCCCCACGGCCGAATACGTCGCCGAGCACCTGGACGACAAGCTCGGCAAGCGCACCCTGGTGCGCGCGGTCACCGGCACCCTGTCGCCGCAGCAGCGGCTGCAACGCATCGAGGAACTGGCCGCCGAGGCGGGGGAGGATCCCGCCGCCCGGAGGGTGCTCGTCGCCACGGACTGCCTGTCGGAGGGCGTGAACCTCCAGCACCACTTCGACGCCGTCGTGCACTACGACCTGGCCTGGAACCCCACGCGACACGACCAGCGGGAGGGCCGCGTCGACCGTTACGGCCAGAAGCGGGACACCGTCAGGGTGATCACGCTTTACGGCAGCGACAACGGTATCGACGGCAAGGTGCTCGAAGTCCTGATCAAGAAGCACCGGCAGATCCAGAAGGACCTGGGCATCTCCGTGTCGGTCCCGGACGCCGCCTCCGCGGGGGTGACCGACGCGATCGTGGAGTGGCTGTTGATGCGCAAGCAACAGCCGGAGCAGGCGGGCTTGTTCGAGGCGGAGGCGTTGCAGAGCAAGGCGGCGGAGTTGGAGGCCGACTGGAAGTCGGCCGCCGAGCGCGAGAAGACGTCGCGTTCGCGGTTCGCCCAGCGCGCCATCCACCCGGAGGAGGTGGCCCGCGAGGTCGCCGCGGTGCGCGACGTGCTGGGCCGCGCGGCCGAGGTGCGTGGTTTCGTCCGGCACGCGCTGTCGGCGCTGGAGGCCGTGCTGCGCGACGACGGTGCGGGCGGGTTCACCGCGGACCTCAGCGGCACGCCGGCCGGGTTGCGCGACGCGCTCGCCCCGCTGCTGGGCGGTGACGTGGTGGAGACGGGCAAACCGGTGCCGTTCCGGGACACGGCGGCGGTGGCGCGGGGTGAGGCCGCCCTGGTGCGCACCGATCCCGTGGTCGGCGCCGTCGCGGGATACGTGCTCAACGCCGCGCTCGACGAGAAGGCGAGCGGCCCCCGCCCCGCCCGCCGCTGCGGCGTGATCCGCACGAGGGCCGTGGACACCCGCACGACGCTGCTGCTGGTGCGTTACCGCTTCCATCTCACGTTGCCGTCGCGGACGGGCGAGCGGCAGCTCGTGGCCGAGGACGCCCGCCTGCTCGCCTTCCAGGGTTCGCCGTCGAACGCGACGTGGCTGGCGGGCGACGACGCCGTGGCGCTGCTGGAGGCCTCCGCCGACGAGAACACCGATCCGGCTTTCGCGGAGCGCACCATGCAACGTGTGCTCGACGACCTGGACGCCACCACCGCGCACCTTTCCGGCTACGGCGACGAGCTGGCCGCGGAGCTGCTGGCCTCGCATCGCCGCGTGCGCAGTGCCTCCGGCGAGATCGTGCGTGGCGTGAGCGTCACCGCCCAGAAACCCGCCGATGTCCTCGGCGCCTACGTCTACCTGCCCGCTTCGGGAGTGAACGCCTGATGTCCGCTGTCACCCGTAACCAGGTTTTCTCCGCCGTCCACACTGTGGGCGGCCTGCTGCCCGCCGACATGCTGGCGCGCATCTCCGAGGGCAAGGACGTCAGCGGCAGCCTGCCGTCGGACTACCGCGTGGTGGGTTCGCGCTCGGTGAGCGACGAGGCGGAACGTCACTGGGACTACCTGCGCTCGGTGTGGGTGGAGCTGCGGCGGAAGCTGCCGCGCGCCCCGGAGTCGGAGACCCCGCAGGACGTCACCGGCCTGGCCGGCTCGCAGTGGCTGGCGCCGCTGTTCTCCGAACTCGGCTTCGGGGAACTCACCTCGCTCGGATCGTCCGGCATCCCCGCCGACGACCACGCCACCACGGGCAAGACCTTCCCCGTCAGCCACCGCTGGAACCACGTGCCCGTGCACCTGGCGGCGTGGCACCACTCGCTGGACCGCAGACCCGGCGGCGCGGGCACGGTGCCGCCGCAGTCGCTGGTGCAGGAATGCCTCAACCGCACGGAGAACCATTTGTGGGGTGTGGTCACCAACGGCCGCCAGTTGCGGTTGTTGCGCGACTCCAGCGCCCTGGCCACCGCCTCCTACGTCGAGTTCGACCTGGAAGCCATCTTCGACGGCGAGCTGTTCAGCGAGTTCGTGCTGCTGTATCGGCTGCTGCACGTCTCCCGCTTCGCCGTCGCCGACGGCGCGTCCCCGGCGACGTGCTGGCTGGAACGCTGGCGACTCGACGCCATCACCTCGGGCACGCGGGCGCTGGACCAGCTCCGGGAGAGCGTGCGGCAGGCCATCACCACGCTCGGCACGGGGTTCCTGCGGCACCCGGACAACACCCGGCTGCGCGAGAACGTCGACGTGCAGGCGCTGCACGCCGCCCTGCTGCGACTGGTGTATCGGCTGCTGTTCGTGTTCGTCGCCGAGGACCGCAAAGCCCTGCACCCGCAGGACGCGGACGAGATGGCCAAGCAGCGCTACGCGAAGTACTTCTCGACGGCGCGGCTGCGCGCGCACGCGCGACGCCGCCGGGGCACCGCGCACGACGACCTGTATCGGGCGCTGCGGATCGTGCTGGACGCGCTCGGCGACGAGCACGGCCGCCCCGAACTCGCTCTGCCCGGCCTCGGTGGCATCTTCGACGACACCGACGCCGACGCCCCGCTGCGGAGTCTGTCGTTGTCGAACGAGTACCTACTGGCGGCCGTGCGGCACCTGGCGCAGATCCGCGATGTCGGCTCCCGCCGGGTGCGCCCGGTGGACTACCAGCACCTCGGCGCCGAGGAGCTGGGTTCCATCTACGAGTCGCTGCTGGAACTCGTGCCGAAGCACAGCGCCATCGACCGCGAGTTCACGCTGGAGGAGCTGGCGGGCAACGACCGCAAGACCACCGGCTCCTACTACACCCCGGCCCCGCTCATCGAGTGCCTGCTGAACTCCACATTGGACCCGGTGATCGACGACGCGGTGAAGCGCGGCGAGCAGGCGGCCTCGACCGCGGGCCAGGCGGACGCCACGGAGGCGATCACCCGTGAGCTGCTGTCGCTGACGGTGTGCGACCCGGCTTGCGGCTCCGGGCATTTCCTCGTGGCGGCGGCTCGGCGTATCGCCAAGCGGGTGGCGGCGGTGCGGGAGCGCAACCCGGAGCCGACGGTGGACGCCGTGCGCCATGCGCTGCACGAGGTGATCGCCCGCTGCATCTACGGCGTGGACCTCAACCCGATGGCCGTGGAGCTGACGAAGGTGTCGCTGTGGCTGGAGGCGCTGGAACCGGGTAAGCCGCTGAGCTTCCTCGACGCGCACGTCAAGTGCGGTAACGCCCTGCTCGGCGCGACCCCGAAGCTGCTGCGGAAAGGCATCCCGGACGAGGCGTTCAAGTCGATCGAGGGCGACGACAAGAAGTTCGCCAGGGCGCTGGAGAAGCAGAACAAGGCTGAACGCGTGGGCCAGCACAGCCTGTTCGATCTGGCGAGCGAGGCGAAGGTGGCGAACACGGCGTTCGCCACGGGCGTGCGCCGCATCACCGAGGCGCGCGCGGACGTGCTGGCGGACGTGCGCCGCCAGGAGTCGGCCTACCGCGAGTTCGCCGAGTCACCGGAGTACCGGCAGGCGCTGCACGTGGCCGACGCGTGGTGTGCGGCGTTCCTGTGGCGCAAGACGCCCGACGCGCCGCTCGCGGTCACCGAGGAGGTCTTCCGCAACCTCCAGGACCCGGACGCCGACGCGGCCCCGCAGAGCACCCACGACGAGATCACGCACCTGCGCGAGGCGTACAAGTTCTTCCACTGGCACCTGGAGTTCCCGGACGTGTTCACCGTGCCGGACAACGGCGCGGACGTGGCCGAGGACAGCGGCTGGTCGGGCGGCTTCTCGTGTGTGCTGGGGAACCCGCCGTGGGAGCGCATCAAGCTTCAGGAACAGGAGTTCTTCGCCCAGCGCGACGAGGAGATCGCCAAAGCGAGAAACGCCGCCGCTCGCAAGAAACTCATCGCCGCGTTGAAGGACGATCCCGACCGCAGTGCGCTGTATGCGGAGTTCGAGGCGGCCAAGCGCAAGGCCGAGGGCGAAAGTCACTTCCTGCGCCTCGGCGGTCGCTACCCGCTCACGGGCCGGGGTGACATCAACACCTACGCGGTCTTCGCGGAGGCCGACCGTATGCTGACCGGCCCACGAGGTCGGATGGGCGTGATCGTGCCGACCGGTATCGCCACCGACGCCACGACGCAGTACTTCTTCAAGGATCTGGTCGAGCACGGTTCGCTGGCGGCGCTCTACGACTTCGAGAACCGTAGCGGTCTCTTCCCCGCCGTGGACTCGCGCATGAAGTTCTGCATCCTGTCGCTCGCGGGCCGTGCGGTGCGTGAACCCGCCGCACGTTTCGCGTTCTTCCTGCACGACCCGACAGAGCTGGACGAGGCCGACAAGGCGTTCGCGCTGACACCGGAGGAGATCACCCTCCTCAACCCCAACACCGGCACCTGCCCGGTATTCCGCTCCCGCCGCGACGCAGAGATCACCCTCGGCATCTACCGCCGCGTTCCGGTCCTGGTCAAGGAACCGGACGAGCGCGGCCAGGGCGGCAGCAACCCGTGGGGCGTGTCGTTCATGACGATGTTCCACATGTCCAACGACTCCCACCTCTTCCGCACCCGCGAGGACCTGGAAGCCGACGGCTGGACACTGTCCGGCAACGTCTTCACCAAGGGGGCCCAACGCATGCTGCCGCTGTACGAGGCGAAGATGCTGCACCACTACGACCACCGCTGGGCCACCTACGACGAAAAGGGCGACGTCCACGACCTCACCCTGGAGGAGAAGCAAGACCCGAGCGCGGTCGTCCTCCCCCGCTACTGGGTTTCCGAAGCCGACGTACCCACCGACCGTTTCGACAAGAACGGCAACCGCATCTACGAAGCTGGTGTAGCCACCCGGCTCGCGAACAAGCACTGGGAGCACGATTGGCTCCTTGGGTTCCGCAACGTGTGTAGAAGTACGGATGAGCGCACGATCATTGCCGGATGTTTTCGCCGATCTGCCGTAGGGCACAGCATGCCGCTGTTAATAAGTGACGAATCGCCGTTACTTCAGGCAGCTCTGACTTCGGTAGCGTGTGACTACGTTCTTCGGCAGAAGCTAGGGGGCACCAATCTTACCTTCAACTATTTCCAGCAAATTCCAGTTCCGGCCACTGATGCGCTCGCGATTTTCAAAACATTTATCGCCCTGCGAATTCTCGAACTGACCTACACCGCCTACGACATGGAGCCGTTCGCGCGGGACCTCGGCGACATGGGCGCCCCGTTCCGGTGGGACGAGGAGCGCCGGGCTGTCATCCGTGCGGAGTTGGACGCGCTGTTCTTCCACCTCTACGGCATCTCCCGCGAGGACGCTGACTACATCCTCGACACATTCCCGATCGTCAAGCGTAAAGACGAGGCCAAGTACGGCACCTACCGCACCAAGGACCTGATCCTCGCCGAGTACGACCGTATGGCCGAAGCCGGAGTGAGCCTCGACAACCCGCTTGTCGACGGGGAGAACTACACCTCCACCCTCACCCCACCTCCCGGCCACGGCCCCCGCCACGCCCCCGCACCGAATGCTGGAAACGCCTGATGCCCGGCGGGCGCTTGCCGTTCTGGTGGCACTTGCCCGGCAGCAGGCATCTCGCCTACGGCCGGGCTTCGGGGCGAGTGGGGCTTTGGCTCATCGCCGCCGTGGGGGCACGTCGTGACGTTGCAAGCCCAGTTCTGGGTCCACGAGCAGGGGCAACCGCCACGTGAACAGACCGTGGAACTCGCTGACGCCGATGATGTACGCGCGTTCATCAAGACGTTGGCTGATGAGCAGGTCGGCGACGCCCTCCTCACTCACACCCGGCGGCCCCGTGTCGAGACGCTGATCCCCGACGAGGACAGCCCCGGCCAGTTCCTCACCACGCCGGATCACTCGGTGATCGTGGGCGTTCACGGTCGGAGAGGCGCGATCAGTTACCGGGGAGCGGACGGTCATCATGCCGAGCCCGTGCACCTGTACAGCCATGGTGAGGAACCCGATCACCCCGTCGTATACGAGACCGACGAGTTCCCGCCCCGCTGTGAACTCCCTGTCGAGTCGGTGACCCAGGCGCTGATCGAGTTCCTGGAGACGGCGGCACGACCATTGTCGATCACGTGGCAGCCGGGTGTGGACCCGACGTAGCGACGTTCGGCTATGAGCTCTCGGGACGTCGTCACTACGCGGAACGGGGCTCGGCGGGGTCAGGTGTCGCGCGCAGGTGCCCGCTCGCTCCAGCCCAGCACCGAGAACGAAACTCCCTGGCGGTAGGCGTCGATACCGGCGGCCGGGTACTCGATGAGGTTATCCGGCAGGTGGTGCAGGTCGAACCAGCCGAGGCCGGAGCACTTTCCCTGCTCGCGGTTCGACGGCTCACCGGCCCATCTGGTCGCGGCGAAGAACAGGCCGAGGCGAGGTTCGGGACCGGAACCGTTGACGTGAATGGTGTGGACGTGGGTGAGGTCGTCAGGGTCGATCAGCACGCCGACCTCTTCTTCGGCCTCACGTGCGGCGGCGGTGAGCACGTCCTCGCCCGCGTCGAGCTTGCCGGAGGGCAGGTGCCACCTGCCGTCGAAAGCTCCGCCCCGGCGTCTGGTGAGCAGCAGTTTGGTGTGGCGGGTCAGGAGAACGTGAACGTCAACGATGTGGCGGTCCACGTGAGAGACGGTCATCGACGAGTCACCGTTGCATCTCTTGCCGCTGGTCATGCGCGCCTCCGCCTGCTCTCCGAGACCACGACATTGGTGCCGTACCAACATCGTCGCATTCTTCCTTGACAGTGGCGTCCACCACTGGCTAGGGGAGTCGGCATAGTCCGTCGAGGACCTTCTGGAGAAGGTCGAGCGTTACCTTCGCCCAGTCATTGGCGACTTATGCCGGGGTGCCGGCTCTGGTTGAGACGCTGATCGCCGGGTGGCTGCGGGCGAGGAGGGGCCAAGGACGGTTGGTGGGCAGGTGTGTCGCCGGAAGTCGCTGACCCGCTGTGGAGCGTTGGTTACGCTCGTGGTGATCTGGGGACGCAGTACGGGAGGGTGACGATGGCTGAGGACTGGTACGAGGCTCTTTCCGATGAGATGGCCAACGGCGTCAGTGCCACCGATGCGGTCGGCGCGGTGCTGGGTGGCCCTGCCGGTATGGCGAAGTTGGGTATGTCGACGGCAGCGCGCATGATCGGAGAGGGAAACGGCGGATCGTGGTCTTTCGACAGAGAAGAGATCGACGCCGTCATCGCGGACTGGAAGGCGTTGGCTGAAGAACTCGAAGAAGATCGAAAAATTTTCTCCTCGGCGCAGCGAGTATCCGATGCTCCCTCTGGTGACCAGCCGTCTATCGGGTTTATGAATTCGTTACATGAAGAAATGTCGGCGCTCGAAGAATTTAACAATTCAATGCGTGACTATGTTGCAGATTTTGTGAGTAAGTTGGAAGCTGCCAAAAAGTCGATCACTGAGTCGGATGATGTTCATGCTGAGTCGTTCGGGAAGAAGCAAGTCTGATGCGTAATCATCCTTTCTGGTTTCGAATCGTCCCCGTGCTTGCCGTGGCTGCTGTTGGTGTTTCCTGCTCGGCGGACACGGATGGTGTGGCTCAGCCCGCGACAGGCGAGTTGAGTGCGTCGAAGCCGAGTGCGGCTCCGGAACGTCGGGTCAGTGATCCGTTGGACGTCGCCCCGTATCTGTCTCGGCCTTGCGATCTTGTTTCCCCGGAGATGCTCGAAAGATTGGGGACTTCGCCGAGTGAGGCGACTCCGCGCCTGCCTGAGGACGACAAGATCACCGCCCAGACCGGTCCGGGTTGTAGCTGGACGGGGGAGAATGAGGGAAGCGTCGGTATCGGCATTGATTCGGGAAACAAAGAACGCGGAGTAGGGGGACTGCGAGGGCTTGAGATCGCTCGTGATCAAGGTCGATACAAGTTGTGGGAGGAAACTTCGATCGCGGGCTACCCCGCTGTTTACATGGGGGTTAGGGATGCTCGCCATGAGGGAGACTGTGATCTCGCGGTGGGAATCGCCGACGACATGACCTTCGGGGTCTCGGCGGTCTCTTTCCGGGAGAACCCGCAGAAGGCCTGTGAGGTGGCCGTCGAAGTCGCTGCTGACGTGATCGAGAATCTGAAGGCGGGGAACTGAACTCGGCGAAGCGTGCCGATCGGCGACTATCGGAGGCGGCGTAGCCCGTCGAGGACTTCGCGCAGGAGGTCGAGCGTGAGACAGGTGCCCAGCGATCGGGGACAGGTGCCGGAACGCCGGTTCTGGTGTCGAGACGCTGATCGCCGGGTGCGACAGGCGGGTCGCGGTCATGACGGGCCAGGGCGGTAGGTCGGTGAGGTCGATGGCGGTGAGCTGGGTGGTGGGGTGCTCGTCGGTGAGGGGATCGAGGAGGGCGGCGGGCGAGTCATACATCGGTCACCTCGGCGGGAACGGCGTCGAGTTCGTCGGCGCGGGCGATCATGTCGTCGGCGAGGGTGCGGAGCGCCTGCCCGGCTTCGCGTAGCGGCCCGGCGGGGAGTTCACCGCAGCTTTGGCGGCACATGACCTCGACGAGAATGTGGCCGAGGTTGCGGTTCACCTGGCCGGCGCGGGTGAGCAGTATCCGGTCCTTCTCGATCACGCCGTTGATCCCTCCTGGCTGATGCGGAGTCGGTGGAGCTCGCTACGACTCCAACCCACGCGGGCAGCGAGCTGGAATTCACAGGCATGGCAGGTGGGGGCGAGCCACAGCCCGGCGATCATGTCCTCGGGTGCGGGGGCGACGGTCTGCCCGCACAAGGCGGTGAACGACTCTCCCGCCCTCGGTGACGGGTTCCGGGCTGTGTCATACGCGTGTCGCCGCCCCTCGGCCTGCTGCCATAGATATCGCTGCATCGTTGTCTCCGTGACGCTTGGTCGGGTCAGCCCTTGGCGCCGGAGCCAGCGAGTTCTCCAGCGATGGCCCGGCGGTGATGTGCAGTAGTTCCACTGACGCGGAACCTTACTGCAATATTAATAAGGCATCAAGGAGATGAGATTTGGGTGGCCTTGCTGTCTTACGGTTAAGGTCACGAGGGCGTACTCATCTGCCGCGAGACACGAGGAGGCCAGCGATGACCAGCGCCAGCCCGTGGACAAGCGTGTCGATGCCGTATGTGAGTGGTCACCGCGCTGACGCCTGGAGCGCTGAGGCGGCAGCGCACGGCGGCACCGGAACCCAGCGGATGCTGGGTGTGGACGAGGTGGCCGCTTCCGCGGCGGTCGCCGACGCGCTCGGCCTGGCCTCCGGTGAACCCGTGGTGGTGAGGCGTCGCCTCATGCTGTTCGACGACCGTCCGGTCGAACTCGTCGACTCGTACTATCCGGCGGGGATCGCTCGGAACACCAGGTTGGCCGATCCTCGGAAGATCCCCGGTGGTGCCGTCGCTTTCCTGGCGGACCTTGGCTATCCGCCTCGTCGCGTTCGTGAAGACGTCAGCGCGCGTCTGGCCGCCCCGTACGAACGGACAGTGCTACAGCTCAGCGACCCGTCCTGCGTGTTGCTGCTCTCGCGCACCCTCAGCACCGACAACGATCTGCCTGTCGAAGCCAGCGTGATGACGATGGTGTCCGACAATCGACGGCTGCGCTACGAGCTGACACTGTGATCACCCTGACGACGTCCCCAGGAGCCGATTTTGCCCCGCGCACGTGACACCCGGCCCCGGCATCAGCAGATAGCCGCAGAACTGCGCGATCTCATCATGCGGGGCGAACTGAGCGCAGGTACGCAACTGCCGTCCACCGCAGAACTCGTAGCGCGGTACGGCGCGGCGAACGCCACGATCCAGCAAGCTCTGAAGGCGTTGAAGGACGAAGGCTTCCTCGACAGCCGCGTCGGCAAAGGCGTCTATGTTCGCGACCGGCAGCCGTTCGTCATCGACGCCGCCGCCTACATCACGCCCACGCCAGGCCGGTTCCGTTACCAGCTACTCAGCGTCGACACCGTCACCCCGCCCGCGGACATCGCCGACGGACTACAACTGGAACCAGGCTCGACCGCGATCGTCCGCACCAGGATCCTCTTCCACGACGAACAGCCGGTGGAACTGTCCGCGTCCTACTATCCCGCCGGGATCGCCGCAGGCAGCAGCCTGGCGAAAGCAGCGAAAATCACCGGCGGAGCACCCCGAGTGCTCGCCGACCTCGGATTTCCGCAACGGAATTTCGTCGACCGGATTTCGGTACGTGCCCCGACCGTGGACGAACTCGAAACGCTGGAGCTTCCTGCCGGAACGCCGGTGATCCGACAGTTGCGTGTCGTCTACAGCGACAACGAACGCCCCGTCGAAGCCTCTGTTCTCATCAAAGGCGGGCACCTCTACGAACTGCTGTATCGCCAAACAGTCGAGGATGAGTAGAGCTTGGACCACAGAAGCGCCGATCTCAGTGTCGAGGAGAGCCTGCGACGCTCATCGCCAACGTCGTCGATGACGGGGGAGACGGCACAGTGGTCCGAACCAGGCTACGGCAGCCTGAAACACTCGCCGAGCTGCGAGCGACCATGTGAGTGGAAGATCATGGCGAACGGGTGGTTCCAGTCAGCCACGCAGATAGCGAGGGAGTTCGATGTCCAGCGCATATCCTGAGTTCCGGCTCCGCTTGCCCTATGGCGGTCCCATGGCGCGTGGACATCTGCTGGAGGAGAAGGGGACCAACGGCAGTCAGCAGTTCATGGTATGTGCTGGGTCCCCGGTTCGGCCCGAGATCGTGCCGTCGTTTCCCGACCGGATGCGCTCCTCCTACGCGCTTCGCGAGCAGTTGATCAGCGAGGGTCGGATCGTCCAGTCGTCGACCTACCCCGGGTACCTGGAGACGACCGAGGACATCACCTGCAATTCGCCCTCGGCCGCCGCGGAGATCTTGGTTGGGCGCAGTTCCAACGGGTGGCAGGAGTGGAAGAGCTCGGAGGGGCACCCACTGTCCGATTACCTCCCAGCGTCCTGGCACGGCCCGAACCGCACGTGGTTGGTGCGTGGTTCCAACGTTTCCGGCCTCGATCTCGTGCAGCGATTGTGGCTTCCCGCAGGGCAGGTGAGCGTCGCGGCCGGTCATCTCCGCGACGGCATTCAGCAAGGCATCAGTAAAGACGAGCTGCGCACGGCCGTGGAGGAGGACTACGCGTCCATTCTCACGTACAGCCAGCGAAGCCAGTTGATCGAGGACCTGCACATTTTCCTGTCCAGGATGAAGCCTGGAGACACTGTCTGCTCGATCTCCAACAGCCGGCTCTACGTCGGAGAGATCACCGGTGACGCGGAGCAGTCGACCTCGGAGGGAGGCCGCTCGAATCTGCGCCGTCCGGTCGAGTGGCAGGCCATCGCCTACGACTACCACGAGCTTCCCGAAGAACTGCAACAGAAGTTGTCCGTCCAACACGACGTGGTAGACCTCACCGCCGTTGCGAGCCTGGTCGCCGGGTTGGGGCGCAGCGATGAGGAACTGGCCGACGAGGTGCACGAGTCGGAAGGAGACTCCAGCGCCGAGCTGGCCGCACTCGCCCGCCGCGAGCTGGAGCTGCCCGAACCGACGGAGCAACTCGCCGTCGAGCTGCTCGTCCACGACGTCGCGTGGTTGCGGGAAGTGCGCGACCTGCTCTGGGACGAGCGCCAGCTCGTCTTCTACGGCCCGCCCGGCACCGGCAAGACCTACCTGGCGCTCAAACTCGCCGAGTACTTCGGTGGTGGGCCGGAGCAGGTCAAGCTCGTGCAGTTCCACCCCTCCTACTCCTACGAGGACTTCTTCGAGGGCTTCCGGCCGCAGGAGGACCCGGTCACCCGCGAGGTCGCGTTCCGGATCACCGACGGCCCGCTGCGGGAACTCGCCGACACCGCGGCCAAGGAGGGCAACAGGCACATCCCGCACTTCCTCGTGATCGACGAGATCAACCGCGCCAATCTCGCGAAGGTGTTCGGTGAGCTGTACTTCCTGCTGGAATACCGCAACCGCTCGGTGCGGCTGACCTACTCCGGCGACGACTTCGCGCTGCCACCGAACCTGTTCGTCATCGGCACCATGAACACCGCCGACCGGTCCATCGCGCTCGTGGACGCGGCCATGCGGAGGCGCTTCTCGTTCGTCGAACTCTCCCCGCGCACCGAACCCACCGCCGGGCTGCTGCGCCGCTGGCTGGCCCGCGAAGGCCGCGATCCCGAACCCGCCGACCTGCTCGACGCACTCAACGCACGGATCGACGACCCGGACTTCCAGGTCGGCCCCTCCTACCTCATGCGCAAGGGCGTCTACCGGGACGGTGGGTTGGAGCGCACCTGGCGCACGAAGATCCTCCCGCTGCTGGAGGAGCACCACTACGGCGAGGGACTCGACGTCGAACAACACTACGGGCTGCGGGCACTGCGCGCCGCCGTCGCCGCGTCACAGCAGTCGACACCGCGATGACGGCCGTCGAACTCACCGAACACGGCCCGGCGCTGCCGGTGCCACTGGACGACGCCGCCGGGCGGGCGCTGGCGCACTCCGGCGTCGTGGACGCGGCCCCGGACGCGGACGTGCCGGGGACGTGGCGGCTGCGGGCGAAGAACCTGGTCGGCGCCGTGGCGGTCCGCTTCGGCGGTGGCCAAGTGATCACCGTGCGGATAGCGCCCAAGCTTCCGATCGCCCGGCTGCTGTTCCTCGCCGGCTACGGGCAGGGCCGGTGGCACACCGAGAACGTGCGCGTGGACGAGGACGAACACCTGCTGCCCGCGTTCGCCCGGCTGTTCACGCGGCAGGCCGAGCGAGCGTTGCGCCAGGGACTGCTCAAGGGCTACCGCGAGACCGAGGACACCGCACTCGTCGTGCGCGGCCGTATCCGGCACGCCGAGCAGGTCCGCCGACACCACGGCAGACTCGTTCCGCTGGAGCTCGCCCACGACGAGTACACCACCGACATCGCGGAGAACCGGTTACTGCGCACCGCCTGCGAAGCCTTGCTCCGGTTGCCCGGCATCCCCGTCGACGTGCGCGGGCGGCTGCTGCGGCTGCGCGTGAGACTCGGCGAGGTCACCCTGGTTCGACACGGCGATCGCCTGCCCGCGTGGCGGCCCAGCCGGCTCAACGTCCGCTACCACGACGCGCTCCGGCTGGCCGATCTCGTGTTGCGCGGGGCGTCGATCGAACACCGGCCCGGCGAGGTGACCGTGCACGGTTTCCTGTTCGACCTGGCGAAGGTGTTCGAGGACTTCGTCACCCTCGCGTTGCGCGACGCACTCGCCGGGACCGACGACTTCGGGGGCCATTGCGTCCGGCAGGCCACGCACCACCTGGACGAGCGCGAGACGATCCGCATGGTCCCCGACCTCGTCGCCTACACCGACGGCGGCACGCCGGTGGCCGTGGCCGACGCCAAGTACAAGGCCGAGAAACCGGCGGGTTTCCCCGACGCCGACCTGTATCAGATGCTGGCCTACTGCACGGCGCTGAACCTGTCCGAAGGGCATCTCGTCTACGCGAAAGGGAATGCACCACACGGGTCCCACCGCGTGAAACACGCGGGCATCACCCTCCACCAACACGCTCTCGACCTCGACCAGCCGCCCGCGGGGTTACTCGCCGATGTACGGGCGGTGGCACGGCGGTTGGTGGAACGACTGACCGTGACATAGGAATTGCTGTAACCGGGGCATGTGAACGAATAGTCGCACGATGGATATGTTTTCCGATGCCTCTGAAGAATCTCTCGGAGAGATCAGTTCGGTGCACTGTGACTGCTGTGCGGATAGACGATGACGGTTGCCGCCTTGTAGGCGCGTGAGCTGGTTCGACCAACGAGTGGGACCTCGTGGCGCTGTGCTGTTAGCGCCGCAGGCTGTCGCGGCACCTCGCTGACCGGCACTGTGGATGGCCATCCGGACGAGTGGCACCGAAAGCTAGCCCTGCTGATCAATGAGCCAATATGATCGGCAACCATGCCCGCACTCGCGTTCGCCAGCAGCTTCTGGGAGACCTACGACGTACTCGACAAGCAGGTCAAGGCCGGCGTCCGGAAGGCGATGGCCAAATTCCAGCAGCTCTCGATCGCGCAGCTGAACGCGGACAAGGGCCTGCACCTGGAAACAGTGGAGAATGCTCGCGATCCGCGGATGCGGACCATTCGAGTCACCCAGTTCTGGCGTGGCGTCGTTCTCGCTCCGGACGACGGCAGCGATACCTTCCTGCTGCTCAGCGTCGTCCCGCACGACGAAGCTTACGGGTGGGCAGCCAAGCGCCTCTACACCGTCAACACCGCAACCCGCGCGCTGGAAGTGCGCAACGTCGTCGCCATCGAACAACTCACGCCCTCGCTGGAGGAGGCCTCCGCGCAGGTGCCGACCCGGCTGTTCGCCCGCCACTCCGACACCGTGTTGCGCGACCTCGGCATCGACGATCAGGTGTTGCGTGCCGCCAGGGCGATCACCGACACAGCACAGCTCGACGCCTTCGGCGGGGTACTTCCCGAGGACCAGTTCGAGGTACTCCAGTTCCTCGCCGAGGGCTTCTCGCCCGAGGAGGTCTACCGAGACGTCGTCGCCGTGCGGCGGCCCGCCGAGGTCCCGGCCGAGGCCGGTACCGAGGACAGCCTCGAAATGGCCATCCGCAACACCACCAGCCGCATCACCCTCGTCACGGGTCCCGACGAACTCGCCGACATCCTCGACAAGCCGTTCGCGGCATGGCGGGTGTTTCTGCACCCGTCACAGCGCCGCGTTGCCTACCGCCCCTCCTACAGCGGTCCCGCACAGGTCAGCGGCGGTCCGGGTACCGGAAAGACCGTCGTCGCCCTGCATCGGGTCAAGCATCTGCTGTCCCGGTCGCCGGACAGCCGCATCCTGCTGACCACCTTCACCAATGCGCTGGCCGACATGCTGCGTGAGAACCTGGCGCTGCTGCTCGACCACGACGAGACGAGGTTGGCCCGGGTGCACGTGACCACTGTGGACGCGTTCGCCAACCGGATCGTGCGCGACTCCACGGGGCGCGCTCAGAATCCCATCACCGACATCGACGAGCGGCAACTCTGGCGGCGGATCAGTCGGCGCCTCGGCCTTCCGTGGGGTGATCAGTTCCTCGCGCAGGAGTTCCGGCACGTCATCCTGGCCCAGAACATCACCAGCGAGCAGGACTACCTGAGAGCTGCCCGGAGGGGACGCGGCTCCGCGCTGCGGTCGGCGCAGCGGCGGCAGCTCTGGCGTGCTGTGGAGGAGTTCCGTACTGATCTGCGGTCGGAAGGCAAGACCACGCATCTCCAGATCTGCGCCCACGCGGCCGATCTGCTCGGCGGAGCCGAGCCCGGCCCGCACCACTACGACCACGCCGTCGTCGACGAAGCTCAGGACCTGCACCCGGTGCAGTGGCGGGTGGTGCGCGCCGCCGTCGCCGAGGGCCCGGACGACCTGTTCATCACCGGCGACCCCCACCAGCGCATCTACGATTCCCGAGTGTCGCTGCGGGCTCTCGGCGTCCCCGTGGTCGGGCGTAGTAGTCGCTTGCGGATCAACTACCGAAGCACGGCCGAGATCCTGTCCTGGTCGGTCGGGGTGCTCGCCGACACGAACGTCGAGGATCTGGGTGGTGACGGCGACGACACCCTGATCGGTTATCGCTCGCTGCTGCGCGGCACCCGCCCCGTGGTCGGTGGTTACGCGAGCGAGCAGGACGAGATCACCGCGCTGGTGGAGCATGTGCAGGCCTGGCTGAGGCAGGGGGTTCGGGCTGACGAGATCGCCGTGTGCACGCGGTTCAACGTCCTACTGGACAAGGTGCGCGATCGGTTGGCGGCCGAGGGCATTCCAGCCGTCAAGGTCAAAGACCGGCCGGGCGCGCACGTCGACGGCGTGCGGCTGGCGAGTATGCACGCCATGAAAGGCCTGGAGTTCCGCTGCGTGGCCGTCGTCGGTGTTACCGCGGGCGCCGTTCCCTTCACCAGGGACGTCACACCTGTGGAGGTGGACAGTGTCGCGCACGCCAGCGACCTGCTGAAGGAACGCTGCCTGCTCTTCGTCGCATGCACACGGGCCAGGGAGCGGCTCGTGGTGTCGTGGAGCGGCGAGAGCAGCCCGTTCCTGTCGTCGGTGACCGGCGGAGATCGTTGACACGGGCGGCGGAGTGATGATCGGCCGCCCATGTGTGGGTCGGGGTCGGTGCGCTGTCCCCTACGCCTCTCCGGCCGTTTCCCCGGCCTCGGAGGTGCTAGTTCGCCGCCGGTTCGTCCTCCCAGCCTGGCACCTCCTTGTCGAACCGGCGGAGGATGCGCGCCAGCCGCGCGTACAGCGCGGGGTGGTACCTGAGGTGGTCCGGGTTGTTGGACACGTAGGTGTTCTTGAAGTCGTCCCGGACGTCGGGATCGTCGGTCGTCAGATGAATCATGCCGTCGCCGTCGGCCCAGATGTTCAGGTTTTCGATCTTGACCGACTTGATGCCGGGTTTGGTTCGTGCCACAGGTTCACTCCTCACGGTCGAATGCACGGCGTCTCCCGCGCCGGTAGGGACACCCTGGCCGGAGACGATCGTTCGCCGGCGCACTCCGATGGTGAGTCGTCGTGGCGCTCCAAGACGTTTCCACCGACGGTCGGCGCACCAGAACGGAGTGGGTGCCGACAATCCCCGGCTAGACGCGCATGCGATATCCGCCTCGGCCCACATCCTCAGCGTTCACCCCTCGCCGCCGAGGTGCTGACGCAGCTTCTGGAGCGCGCGGTGCTGCGCCACCCGCACCGCCGCCGGGGTCGAGCCCACGATCGCGGCCGTCTCGGCTGCACTCAGGCCCGCGGCCACACGGAGCACGAGGATCTCGCGCTGGGCCTCGGTCAGCAGTCCGAGCAGTTCACGCATCCGCTCGCCGAGTTCGGCGCGCAACACCCGCTGCTCCGGTCCGGGCCCCGGGTCCGTGCTGTCGACCGGCTCGGCGGCCAGGTGGGTGCGGTCCCGGCTGCGTGCCCGATGGTGGTCCGCCACCTTGTTGGCTGCGATGCCGAAGACGAACGACTGGAAAGCGGCCTCGTGGCCCCGGAAGCGGTGCAGTGAGGTCAGGACGGCCGCGAAGACCTCCTGGGCGACGTCGTCGGCGGCCGTGTGGTCGGGTCCGTTCGAGCGGATGCGGGCGCGACAGTAGCGGATGACCTTCGGTCGCAGTGTCGCGAAGAGATCGTTCATGGCGTGCTTGTCGCCGGAGCGGGCGGCTGACACCTGTTCCGCGAGTTCGTTCATCTGCATGGAGATCCCCAGTGGAGCTTTCGGCGTGGACCTGGTGGGAGTGGCGTGGGCCGACGTGAACCTGCGGCCTGTTGTGAACGCACGAAGTGAATCATATGCTGTGAACGTAGTCAACAACTTGTCTTGTGTGTGGTATGTTCACGGTTCGGGAAGGGGGCGCGGTGAGCGACGAGGAACACCTGGTGAGCGCGGCCGAGGTGGCGCGACTGGCAGGCGTCGGAAGAGCGGCGGTCAGCAACTGGCGGCGTCGCCATCCGGACTTCCCCGAGCCGGTGGGCGGTTCGGCGGGGACCAGGTTCCGGCTGACCGAGGTCGAGCGATGGCTGCGGGCCCAGGGCAAGCTCCCCGACTCGGGCGGGGAGGACACCCTGTGGCGGGCCGTCTCCGTCGGCCGCGACGAAGGGGAGATCACCCGGCTGCTCGGTGACGTGCTCGAACACCTGCACGGTCAGCCCGGAGTCGAACTCCCCGGCCCGGTGCGGGACGAGGTCGAGCGGATCGAACCTGCCGCCAGGGTCGACGTCGCCGAACAGCTCTGCCGCCGACACACCGAGACGGCGAGGCGACGCCACTCGGCCACCACCGTCGAGCTCGCGGAACTCATGGCGGAACTGTCGGACCCGCACGGGGTCGTGCTCGACCCGGCGTGCGGCCTCGGCAACGCCCTCCGGGTGGCGGCCGAGCGCGGCGCCGAGAGGGTGCTGGGCCAGGAACTCGACCCGGACCTCGCACGGCTCGCCCAGGCGCGGTTGCGGTTCCACGCGCCCGCCTCCGTGGTCGCGGGCGACGCCCTCCGCGCCGACGGCCACGCCGACGTGCGCGCCGACGTGGTGTTCTGCGAACCACCCTTCGGTTATCGCGACTGGGGTTACGAGGAACTCAGCGTCGACAGGCGCTGGGACTACGGGTTGCCGGTGAAGAACGAGCCGGAACTGGCCTGGCTCCAGCACTGTCTGGCACACGTCCGTCCGGGCGGGCTCGTGGTCGGGCTGCTGCCCGCCGCTGTCGCCTCCCGCCGTTCCGGGCGGCTCGTCCGCAAGGAACTCGTCCGGCGTGGTGTGGTCCGTGCCGTTTTCGCCCTGCCCGCCGGACTGCTTGCCACCACGGGAATACCGCTGCACCTGTGGTTGCTCCGCGCCCCAGCCGACGACGACACCCCGATGTCCGTCCTGCTGGTGGACGCGAGCGACCACGGCGGCCGCGCGCGCGGTGAGGCCGACTGGCCCGCGCTGCGCTCCGCCGTCCTGGAGCCGTGGAGGGCGTGCCGGGCGGGCGAGTTCGAACCGATGCCAGGCCGCCACGACGTGGTGCAGGCGATCGATCTCCTCGACGAGGACGTCGACCTGACTCCGGCGCGCCATCTGCCCGCGCCGCGCACGGTCGTCGACACGGCGGAGCTGGAGGCCCGGCATCGTCGGTTGCGGCAGCTCGTGGGGCCGCTGGCCGAACTACTGCCCGCTGTGACCGAGCGGTCGCCGGAGCCGCACCCGACGCTGACGATCTCCGAACTCGCCAGGGCCGGAGCGCTGACGGTGCGGCAGCACACCGGCAGGCTCGAACTGTCCGATTCGGAGGATGCTGTCGGAGAGCTGGTACTGACCGGGCGGGACGTCGCCGACGGCGTGGGGCCGACACTGCGGTTGGCGGGTCCCGTGGAGGCCGAACTCGTGCACCTCGTGCCGGGTGACGTCGTCGTTCCGACTCTCGTCGCGGGCGGCACGCCCGCCACGGCGAGAGTCATCGGGGAGACGGGCCTGCTTCTGGGCCCCAACCTGCACCTGCTCCGCGTCGACCCCGCCCGCCTCGACGCCGAGTTCCTCGCGGGTTACCTTTCCGCGAGCCGGACGGCCGAAGCGAGCAGCGCCACGGTGTCCGGGGCGCGGCGGCTCGACGTTCGGCGCGTCGACGTGCCGCTGCTACCCGTCGCCGAGCAACGGCGGTTGGGCAGGGCCTTCCGCGCCGTGCGCCTGTTCCACGAGCGGTTGCGGGAAGCGGGTGAGCTCGCGGACCTGCTCGGCAGGCAGCTCGTCGACGGCTTGGCCGACGGAGTGCTCGACGTCCCGGGCGGGTAGTCGTACCGATCCCCGGAGTCCGCCTCACTCCCGTTCGGCGGCGAACGGTCCGCCGGGGCCGAAGGCCAGCGCGGCGAAACGGTCACCGATGCGGCGGTGGGACTCGGCGTCCGGGTGCAGCGCGTCGGGCAACGGCAGCTCGGCGAAGTCCGGCTCGCCGTAGAGGTCGCGGCCGTCGAGGTGGTGCAGGTGGGGATCGTCGACCGCTCGCTGCGTCACGATGCGGGCGAGCTCGTCACGGATGACGCTCAGCGTGAGTTTCCCCGCCGCGCGCTCCGCCACCTCGCCCGTGGCCCGGAACCTCACCGTTCCCGTGCTTAGGGCGTCGAGGTCGAACTCGCCGGGGCCGGGAGTGTCCTCGTGGATGGGGCAGAGGAACGGGGAGACGACCAGCAGCGGTGTGGTCGGATGTCCCTCGCGGATGGTGTCGAGGAAGCCGTGCACCGCCGGGGTGAAGGCGCGCAGGCGCATCACGTCGCTGTTGACCACGTTGATGCCGAGTTCGAGGCTGATCAGGTCGGCGGATGTGTCCCGCAGGGTGCGGGCGGTGAACGGATCGAGCAGGGCACTGCCGCTGAGCCCGAGGTTGACGAGGTCCACGTCGCCGAGCGAGGCCGCGAGCGCGGGCCAGGTCGTGCTGGGACTCGCGGCGTTGGAGCCCTGGCTGATCGAGCTGCCGTGGTGCAGCCACACCCTGCGGTTCCCGCTCGGTACGGGTTCGACGGGAGCGTCCGTGCGTAGGGCGACGAGGCGGGTGATCTCGTTGTGCGGCAACCAGATCTCCACGTCCTTCGCGTGGTCGGGCAGGTCGGCGAAGCGCACGGTGCCGACGGGGCCGGGCCGGGTCTCGGCGGTTCCGGTGCTCGGGTCGATACTCACGACGTTGCCGCCGGACACGCTCGCCTGACCCGTGAGGGTGCCGTCGACGCGCAGGTCGTAGACCCCTTCCGGGCGGGGAGGGGCGCCCCGGTACTCGATCCTGGTGGGGAGTGTGTCGAGTTCGACCGCTGTGGCGCGGGTGCGCAGCACCAGCCGCACACCCGCGGGCTGGGTCTCCGCCAGGTGCAACTGCCGGTCGGGGCACTGTGCGCGGGCCCGGGCGGGCAGCCGATGGGGCAGCAGCCCGTGGTCGGTGCGCTCCAGCTCGATCGCGCCGCACACCAGGTCCTCGGTGATGGGCGTGGTGATCCAGGTGGGCGAGGCGGGCTTGTGGTTCATGGCCGCAAGCGTGTCAGACCCGGTGTGGAACCGGCATCTCGTTTCCCCGTCCTGTGCCGTGGGGCCCAGCTCACGGACGTGACCGGGTGGCGGGGAAGGTGGGGCAACGGGGTTGGATAATGCGACCGCGGGTCCGGGCGCGAGGCGGGACCGGCCTGGAGAGGACGGAGATCATGGCGAGTAACACTCCCGGCGGGACGTTCACGATGGCCGGCGGCCCCACCGTCGCGCGGATGGGATACGGCGCGATGCAGTTGGCGGGGCCGGGCGTGTTCGGTCCGCCGAAGGACCGCGACGAGGCGATCGCCGTGCTGCGCACCGCCGTCGAGCTCGGCGTCGACCACATCGACACCGCCGACTTCTACGGCCCGCACGTGACCAACGAGCTGATCCGCGAGGCCCTGTCGCCCTACGGTGAGGACCTGCACATCGTCACCAAGGTCGGGGCCGTGCGTGACGAGAAGGGCGGCTGGCCGCACGCGCGCTCGCCCGAGCAGCTCCGTCAGCAGGTGGAGTCGAACCTCCGCACGCTCGGCGTGGACGTGCTCGACGTCGTCAACCTGAGGGTCGGCGGCGGCCCGGACGGGCACTCGCCGGTGCCCGGCTCGATCGCCGAGCCGTTCGGCGCGCTGGCCGAGATGCGGGAGCAGGGCCTGATCAGGCACCTCGGGGTCAGCGTGGTCGACGCCGACCAGGTGCGTGAGGCGCAGTCGATCGCGCCGATCGTGACCGTGCAGAACTGGTACAACGTCGCGCACCGGGGTGACGAGCCGCTCATCGCGTCGCTGGCGGAGCAGGGTGTCTCCTACGTGCCGTTCTGGCCGCTGGGTGGGTTCAGCCCCCTCCAGTCCGAGACCCTGGACACCGTGGCGAAGGGGCTCGGCGTCTCGCCGCAGGCTGTGGCGCTGGCCTGGCTGCTGCACCAGTCGCCGAACATCCTGCTGATCCCCGGCACCTCCTCGGTGGCGCACCTGCGCGAGAACGTCGCGGCGGCGTCGCTGGAGCTGCCCTCCGACGCGCTCGCGGAGCTCGACGGCATCGCCGGCTGACGGACCGCGACGTTCCTCGTCGATCCGAACGCCCGGTTCGCGGAGCTTCCGCCGTGAGGGGAGGCCGGTCCCGTTAGGCTTCGTTCGCGTGAGCACCACCCGGGCGGAGAAGGCGCGACAGACACGGCTGCGGATGCTGGAGGCGGCGAGGGAGCAGTTCGTCGCGCACGGGTACGGCGCCACCAGGTTGCAGGAGATCGCCGACCGCGCGGGCGTGGCGGTGCAGACGATCTACTTCACCTTCGGTAACAAGCGCACGGTACTCAAGGAGTTGCTCGACCACGAGGTCGCGGGGGACGACACTCCGGCCGCGACGATGGAACGCCCGTGGTTCCGTGCCGTGCTCGACGCGCCCACGGCCCGCGCGCAGTTGGCCGCGCACGTCAGGGGAGTGCGCGACGTGTCGGCCCGAGCCGCCCCCGTCGTGGAGGTGCTGCGGGTCGCCGCCGCCACCGATCCGGAACTGACGGAGCTGTGGGACGCCAACGTGGACGCGCGCCACACCGTCCAGTCGGTGGCGGCGAAGGCGTTCGTGAGCAAGCCGGGCGCTCGTGCCGGGCTGAGCGCGCGTCACGTCGCCGACGTCCTCTTCGGCCTGCTCAGCCCCGAGCTCTACCTCGTCATGGTGCGGGACCGTGGCTGGTCACCGGCCCGATGGCAGCGGTGGACCCTCGACACGCTGTCCGCTCAGCTACTGGACGACTGATCGGCGCCAGAGCGTGATCCCGTCCTCGGTCAGTCGTTCGGGCAGGTCGGCGAGCCGGGTGAGCTGCTCGGGACAGTGGGCCCCCGGTGGGAGCCGCCCCGCGAGCAGGTCGGCCGTCACGTGGGCGGTGATGACGGCGGTGGCCCGGCTCTGGCCGTGCCCGGCGACGGCGTAGGCGGCGTGGCGGGAGCCCTGCCACGCGTCCGCCCGTACGACGAAGGCGTCTCCACCCAGCCCGCCGGGCAGTCGATCCGGACGCACGCGACCGGCCACTCCGGACAGTCGCAACGCCGCCAGTCCGGCGTTCGCGACACGGGAGTCCAGGCACAGCCTCGTGGTCGCCCGCACCCCGAGAGAGCGGCGCAGGGAGTACTGGTCCGCGAACCCGAACGGGATGGCGCGCCGGTGTCCCAGGCCGGGCAGGTAGACGCTCTTCGCGCGGCCCGGTGGCTTGTCGGCGAGCCGGTCCAGTGTCCAGCGCACGGCCTGGGTGCCGTGGTGGTCGCCCGCGCCGAGCAACACGGTGACGTCGACGGTGTCCGCGCCTCCGAGCGCGTCGAAAGCCTTGCGTGCCAGTACGTTCGTCAGCCCGGGGGCGAGGCCGGCACCGATCACCAGGGTCGACGTCGAGTCGCTCGCGAGGTCGTGGAGTCGGGCGTGTTCCTCGGCGGGGATCGGGTCCGCGCCCAGATCCACCACGTGGACCCCGCGCTGTGCGCACGTGGTGAGCACCGTCGCGTCCGGCGCCTGGACGCTGAGCACGACGACGTCGATGCGGTGTCCGTCGAGGACCCGCGTCACGCTGTCCCGGTCGCGCACGTCGACGCGCACGCTGTCGGGCCCTGGCGGCGGAGTGCGTCCCGCGACCAGGACCCGAACGCCGTGGCGCCGTCGCAGGACGTCCGCGAGCTGGTCGCCGACAGCGCCGTAGCCACCGACGACGAGAACGGTGTTCGGCATCGAACCTCCTTGGCTAAAGCTGGACTCTAGTGAAAATGATTGTAGTTCAACTCTAGTGAAAGAAGGAGGGGACATGCGCAACGCCGGAGTGATCTGGCTGCTCGCCGTGGTCGAGCTGGTGGTGTTCCTCGACACGACGGTGATCAACGTGGCGCTGCCGTCGATCGGTGCCGACCTCGGCCTCGACGAGGCCGGCCTCGGCTGGGTCGTCAACTCCTACCTGCTGGCCTTCGGAGGGTTCCTGCTGGTCGGAGGGCGGGCGGCCGACATGTTCGGCGCCCGCCGTGCTTTCGTGGCCGGGCTGGTGCTGTTCACGATCGCCTCCGCCGTGGCGGGTCTGGCGCAGACGGCGTGGCTGCTCGTGGCGGCGAGGGCCCTGCAGGGTGTCGGTGCCGCCGTGGTGATTCCGGCGCAGCTGGCTCTGATCGCCCGCACCTACTCCGATCCCGAGGACAACCGGAAGGCGTTCGGGGTCTGGAGCGCGATGGGAGCGGCGGGTGCAGCCATCGGCACGGCCGCGGGCGGGCCGCTGACCGAGTTCCTCGGATGGCCTTCGATCTTCCTGATCAACGTGCCCGTGGGGGTGGTCGCGCTGGCCCTGACCGGAGCGGTGCTGTCCGGGGACCCACCGGTGCGCGTGGTACGCCTCGACGTTTCCGGTGCCGTCACCGCGACGGCGGGTCTGCTGCTGGCCGGATACGCCCTCGGCGGGCTCGCGGAGCCGGGACAGTCGGCGCTGACGTGGCTGCTGCTGGGGCTGGCCGTGGTGCTGCTCGTGGTGTTCGTCGTGCTGGAGAGGCGGCTCGCGGACGACGCGCTGGTGCCGTTGCGGCTTTTCCGGGTCCGCGAGGTGTCCGGCTCGACGGCGGTGAACGTGCTGGTGGGCGCCGCGCACGTCCCCGTGTTCGCGCTGCTGGCGCTGTATTTGCAGGGCAGCCAGGGCTACGGGCCGACCCAGGCCGGGCTGGCGGTGCTGCCGGTGGCGTTGGTCAACATCGCGGCCTCCAGGACCGTCATCCCGGCGATGGTGAGAAGGTTCGGTCACGCGGGCACGCTCGCGGTCGGGTTGGCCCTCCAGGCGGCGGCGATGGGCTGGCTGGCGCGGTTGCCGGAGCACGTCGACTACCTCGTCGACGTGCTTCCCGCCGCCGTGTTGCTCGGATTCGGCCTGCCCGCGGCGTTCGTGGGGGTCACGGCACCCGCGGTGAACGCCGTGGCCGAGTCCGACAGGGGAGTGGTGGGCGGTGTGGTCAACACCGCGCAGCGCGTGGGCTCCGGCATCGGTGTCGCCGCGCTGCTCGCCCTGGCCGGGTCCGTCGGCGGGACGGTGGGGCTGCGGGTGTCCTTCGCCGCGAGCGCGGGGCTGGCCGTGCTGGGTTGCGTCCTCACCCTCGCCGTGCTGCGTACGCCGCAGCGTGAGGCCGGTCCGGTGGCCCGGTAGGCCAGCACGACGGCCAGGAGCACCGCCGAGAGCGTGACCGACCAGGTCGCGGCCGGTGACAGCAACCAGCCCCGACCATGCGCCCGGTGCCGCTGCTCGTCGCTGTGCTGAGGGAGTTCATGACAACGACGGTGGGGGGAGCCGCCCGGCCTCTCGCGGTCGTCAGGGTGCGGCTGGGGGTTCGGCCGCGTAGGCGTCGTGCAGGAGCGAGGCCAGCGACGGCGAGTCGGGCAGCTCCACCGCGTCGATCCGGCTCACGGGAACACCCGGGGTCCACGAGTTCAGCACCACCGCACCGGTGAGCCGAGGCAGGTCGGCGAGCGTGACGTCCCGTACCCGCTGCGGCACGCCCAGCCGGTCGAGCTGCCTGCGGACGACGCCCATCGTGACTCCGCCGAGCACGTCGGCCTGCGGCCACACCACCGTGTCACCGTCGGCGAAGGCCAGGTTCCAGATCGTGGCCTCGCTGAGCCTGCCCCGGCGGTCGACGAAGGCGGTGTCGTCGAATCCCCGCCGCACCGCGCGGCGCAGCAGGTGGGTCTTCGCCACCTCGCCGACGTGTTTGACCCCGGGCAGGAAGCGTTCGTGTTCCACCGTCGCCAGGGTGAGCGGTCCGGTCGGTGCGTACGCGGCCGGACCGGTGCGGACGAGCACGTCGAGGTCCTTCGCGGTGTGCTCGGCGGCGGTGAACTCACCCGCCGCCGAGTACACCGTGGCTGTGAGCGACACGTCGGCGGGACCGGATTCCAGCGCCGTCCGCAGGTACGACCGCACCCGCTCGTCGGGCAGGGCCCGCCCGAACAACTCCAGCGAGGCGTCACGCAGACGCCGCAGGTGCAGGTCGAGACCGCGCACGCGGCCGTCGCGGACCTGCATGGCGGTGAAGTGGGCATGGCCCGCGAAGGCGAGCGGCGCCAGATCGTCGGCGGTCGCGGTGCGGCCGCTGCGCTGAACGGTGAAGAACGTCATGGCGTGACCGTAGGGCCTGACATGAATGTCAAGGTCAAGCCGAGGTCGCGCACCACGTTCCGGTGATGTCGGAGCGAGCCTCCCCGTCCGCGCCCGGCCCACTCCGTGACCGACGCGATCGACTGCGGAAGAGGGGGACGGCGGATGGGGTACAGGAACAGCCACGTGATGCGCAGGGCCGCTTCGCGACACGGTCCGGAGCTCTGGTGGTCTCGGCGACGTTGGCGGTGACGGTGGCCTACGGGCCGGTGGGTGTGTCCGGCAGCAGCGGTGCGGTGTCGAGCCAGGCAGCACTGAGCCAGGTCGTGCGCGGCAAGCTCGTCAAGGGCAAGCGGAGCGTGGCGAAGGGCCACCGCAACGCCACGTGGAAGCAACTCGACCTGAAGCGGATCGACGAGCGGTTGGATCGGGCCGGTCGCTGTGCGCTGCACTCCTACGGGCAGGTCCAGCGCTTCTTCGCGCGCACGCCCTGCCGCTCGTTGAAGCGGATGCTGTTCGCCCTGGGAGACGGTGCCGGCAACCGGATCGCCGTGTCGGTGTCCTGGGTGGAGACGCGCGGCCCGGCGGCGGCGCGGGAACTGCGTGGACTGGCCGATGTGGACGGTACCGGCAACGTCACGCCGTTGCCGGGTGCGGTCGTCGGCGCGGGTGACATCCGCTGGACCGGGAAGTACTACGACTCCAGGCGCTCGGGAAGCCTGGTGGTGATCGCCGAGGTCGAGCCGCTACGCGGCGATCCCCACCCCGGTTTCCTGGACGGCGTCGCGGACGTCGCGGCGGAGCTACCCCGGCCTCAGGCGTGTCATCGAATCCTCATGTGGCTCCCGGGATCGTGAGGGCGCCAGGCCGCCGGAGTGTCCGGCGGCGTCGTCCGACGGGGAACGGGAGTCGAGATGAGGAACGAGAACGGTCGGCCGCGAATGCCCCTGGCGTTGAGGACCGCGGTGGGCATCATGGTGTTCCAGACACTGGCCAACACGGCGGCCGGAGTGCTGATGCTGGTCTTCGCGGCGGAGGACGCGGAGCACGGCAGGACGGTGCCGACGCTGACGTACGTGCTCGCCGCCGTGTCCGTGATCATCGGCGTGGTGCTGCTGGTGTGTGTCGTGCTGCTGCTGAGGCGGAACTCGGCCGCGCGTCCCGTCGTGGCGGCGGTCGAGGTGTTCGGCATGGTCAACGGCCTCGCCGGTCTTCTCCTGGGTGCACCGCAGTCCGTGGTGGGACTGGTGCTGGCCTTCCTCGTGCTGTTCCACGTGTTCCGCCCGGAGTCGACGGACTGGCTGGAGCCGTGGCCCGAGGAGGAGGAGGACGCTCCGGTGGCCGACTGACGTCGAAGCCGCCTCGGGGTGCTCAGTCGCCGAGGCGGCCGTCGGCGCGGCCGAGCCAGTAGCGCTTGCGCACCTCACGCACCACGGACACGTCGAACGACGCGATGCCGGGCAGGTCCGCGAGGTCCTCGGTCAGCAGTTCGGCGAGCGCGTCCTCGTGCTGGAAGACGCCGTGGTGCACCACCGAGGACGTGCCCGCGACGATGGTGACGTAGCGGGCGGAGGGGTGTCCGGCCAGGGCTTCGGAGACCTGCTTGACGGAGGCGGGCGTGACGGTGAGGGCCACGATCGCTTCCAGCGTGTAGCCGAGCAGGCTCGGTTCGATCTCCACCCGGGGGCGGACGAGACCGCGGCGCAGCAGTGACTGCACCATGCGGTAGGCGGTGGACTGGCCGACGCCGAGCTCGCGCGCCACCTGTGCCGTCGCGATGCGCCCGTTCCGCCGGAGCAGGCGCAGCGTCGCCCAGAGGTCGTCGTCGAGTTCGGTCGGCTCGTCGGGAGCCGGTCCACCGTCCTGGCCGAGCGCGGCCACCTGCTCGTCGCTGAGCCGGGGCAGCCGCCACGAGTCCGCCTTCGTGACACCGCGCAACACGAGTTCGGTGTGCGTGGCGCGCACCCCGTCGATCGCGGGAACGCGGCCCAGCAGATCGTGGACGCCGCCCTGCCGCAGCGCCTGCATCGTGCAGAAGACGTCGGCGCGCCCGGCCGTGGTCGCCACGAACTGGGTCTGGGGCAGGTCACTGAGCGCGTGCGCGACCTTGTCCGCCTCCCCGGGAGCCGTCTCGACCCACACGTGCCACGGGTTGCCGTGCCCGGTGATCGACCAGTCGAGCTGGCCGATCACCCGCAGCAGGCGGGCCGACTCCAGGCGGGCGAGCCTGCGGCTCACGGTGCTCGACGACCAGCCGAGGACCTCCGCGAGACGGGACAGCGGGGCGCGGGGGGACACCTGGAGCGCCGCCACCAGGTCCAGATCCTCCGCGTCGAGGGACACGCTCATGGACGGAATCTAGCACCCTTACGCCACTCTGCGAATGAAAGCAGCAATTTCTGCTCTACTATTGACTAATCCGCCCATTACGCTTGTAATTCTCGGAACTTCCCTTCAGTACGACCGAACGGATGCACTCACCGTGGCCGAGACGACTGAGACGGTCTCCGCAGAGAAGACCTCCCGCACCGTGCGCGTGACACTGCGCGTACTCGCGGGCATCGAGCGGCTGGGTAACAAGCTGCCGCACCCCTTCTGGCTGTTCGTGATCATGGCCGGCGTCGTGGTCGCGCTCAGCGCGATCCTCGACGCGCTGGGCGCCTTCGCCATCTCGCCCGCCGACGGTGAGCGCGTCGAGATCAGGAGCCTGCTCTCCGGCGAGGGCCTGCGCATGATGATCGGCGACGCGGTGGAGAACTTCGCGACGTTCCCGCCGCTGGCTCTGATCATCGTGGTGATGCTCGGCGTCTCGGTGGCCGAACGCAGCGGAATGCTGTCCGCGCTGCTGCGCCGCACCGTGACGAGGGTGTCGCCGAAGTACCTCACCTTCGCCCTCGCGCTGACCGGTGTCTGCGCCAGCGTGCTGTCCGACGCCGCCTACGTGGTGCTCATCCCGCTGGGCGCACTGGTGTTCAAGGCGGCCGGGCGCAGCCCCATCCTCGGCACCGTGGTGGCGTTCGGCTCCATCTCCGCGGGCTACGACGCGTCGTTGCTGGTCACCGCGAGCGACGTCCTGTTCGCCGGCATCACCACGAGCGCCGTCGCGATGATCGACCCCAACCACACGGTCAACCCGCTGGCGAACTACTTCTTCACCGCCACGTCGGCGATCGTCCTCGCGCTGGCCATCACGCTGGTCACCGAGTTCGTGCTCAACAAGCGCACGGCCGCCATGCCGGTCGACGGCGACGGTGTCGACGAGACCCTCGGCGAGATGGAGTTGACCGCGCGCGAGCGCAAGGGCCTGCGCTACTCGGGCCTGGCGCTGCTGGTGCTGATCGCTCTCGTGGCGGCCGCGCTCATCCCGCCGGCGTCCCCGCTGCGCGGTGAGAACGGCGGTGTGCTCGACTCCCCGGTCATCACCGGCATCGCCGTGGTGCTCGGACTCGCTTTCCTGCTGATGGGCACCGTCTACGGGCGCGTGGTGGGCACGCTGCCGAAGGCCGCCGACGTCCCGTCGGCGATGGCCGTCGGCGTGCGCGACCTGGCCCCGGTGATGGTGCTGTTCTTCGCGGCGAGCCAGTTCATCGCCTACTTCAAGTGGACGTCGATGGGTGAGGTGCTCGCCGTCCGCGGCGCGGCCCTGCTGGAGACCCTCGGCGTGCACCCGCTGGTGATGCTCGTGGGCATGATCCTCGTGGTCTGCGTGCTGAACATCTTCGTCACGAGCGGCTCGGCGCAGTGGACCCTCATCGCGCCGGTCTTCGTGCCGATGTTCATGTTGCTGAGCGTGCCGCCGGAGACCACGCTCGCCGCGTTCCGCATCGCCGACTCCAGCACCAACCTGATCAGCCCCATGAGCCCGTACTTCGTGATCGCGCTGGGCTTCCTGCAGCGCTACCGCAAGCAGGCGGGTATCGGCACGCTGATGTCGCTGACACTGCCGATCTCGATCGTGGTGCTGGTGTCGTGGACGCTGCTCTTCGTCGCCTGGTGGGGGCTCGGCGTCCCGCTGGGTCCGGGCGTGGACGTGCGTTGAGTTTCGAGTGAGGAGTTGGATGCGGATGTCGCTGGACGCCGTCGCCGCCTGGACCAAGCAGGCGCTGCCCGAACTGACCGACGACCTGCGGATGCTCGTGGAGCTGGAGACCCCGAGCGACGACAAGGTGTTGCTGGACCGCGGACTCGACGCGTTGTCACGCTGGCTCACCGACCGGCTCGGCCAGCCGGAGGCGCTGCACCGCCACGACGGCGGTCAGTGGGGTGACGCCCTCGAAGCCACCTACACCGGAACCCGCCCGGGCACGGTGCTGGTGCTGTGCCACTACGACACGGTGTGGCCGGCGGGCACGCTCGCGCAGTGGCCGTTCCACGTGGAGGACGGCCGGGCGAGCGGACCCGGGGTGTTCGACATGAAGCACGGGATCGTGCAGGCCGTGTGGGCGCTGCGGTGTCTGCGGGAGCTCGACCTGCCGAGGCCGACGGTGCGTTTCCTGTTCAACGGCGACGAGGAGATCGGCAGCCCGGCCGCCCGCCCGCACATCGAACGCCTCAGCGAGGACGTCCTCGCCACGCTGGTGCTGGAGGCGTCGGCCGGCGGCGCCCTGAAGACGGTGCGCAAGGGCGTCGGCCTGTTCGACGTCACCGTGGAGGGCGTCGAGTCACACGCGGGACTCGACCCGGAAGCCGGTGTCAGTGCCATCCACCAGCTCGCCGAGCTGATCCCCCGCATCGTCGCCGCGGCGGCACCGGAGAAGGGGACGACCATCAACGTCGGCCTGGTCCGAGGCGGAACGGGCCGCAACGTGGTCGCACGGCACGCGACGTGCGGCATCGACATCCGCGTCTCCGACCCGGCCGAGATGGAACGGCTCGACGCGATGTTCGCCGGGCTGCGGCCGTCCGATCCGCGTGCGCGCGTCACCGTGGACGGCGAGTGGAACCGGCCGCCCATGGTGGCTCACGAGGCGTCGAACGCGTTGTTCGCGGTGGCGCGGGACGTGGCCGCCGGACTCGGCTGGGCGCTGGACGGGGTCGCCGTGGGCGGCGCGAGCGACGGCAACTTCGTGTCCGCGCTCGGACGTCCCGTGCTGGACGGGCTCGGCGCCGTCGGCGCGGGCGCACACGCCAGGCACGAACACGCGCTACTCGACCACCTGCCCGCCAGGACCGCGCTCGTGGCCGGGATCGTGACGGCGCTGGCGAGCTAAACCGGTGGCCGCGCGGCCTCGCGACGGTCACACTTCCCCGCATGGGAGAGCTGACCGACACGGCAACGACGACCGTGCACCGCGAGGTCCGCGCCGGCTACACCGACCGCACGATCACGGTGTACCAGGCGTACTCGGACGCCATCGCCGACGCCGCGCTCGCGGCCGGAACGTTCGTGCCGCCGTTCCGGCGCGGGCGCATGACCTGGATCAAACCGTCCTTCCTCTGGATGGCCTACCGCTGCGGGTGGGCGAGCAAGCGGGACCAGGAACGCGTGCTGGCCGTCGAGGTCACCCGCGAAGGCTTCGAATGGGCCCTCGACCACGCGTGTCTGAGCCACTACGAGCCCGCCACCCATCGCAGCCGTGAGGACTGGGCGGAACGGAAGAAGCGCAGCCCCGTGCGCGTTCAGTGGGATCCCGAACGCGACGTGTACCATCGGCCACTGCCGCACCGTTCCATCCAGATCGGACTCGGCGGCGAAGCGGTCGAGAAGTACGTGGACGAGTGGATCGTCGGCCTGAGCGACGTCACGGCGACGATGCGCCGGATCAGAGGGCTCGTCGCGGCCGGCCGCGTGGACGAGGCGGTGGGGTCACTGCCGCCGGAGCGGCCGTATCCACTGGGAGAGGGCACCGCGGCCACCGTCGGTGCCTCCCGTCGCTAGGGCACCCTCGCCGCCACGTCGCCGAGCGGCACCGACGGGTCGGCCAGCCGCGCGGGGTCCACGACGGCCCGATCGCGGATCAGCTTCTTGGCGGGTTCGATGCCGTCGTCCCACCGGTTGACGTGCATTCCCGCCACCACCTGGCCGTCGGAGAGCCAGAACGCGTGGAAGGCGTCGTCATCGAGCTCGCCCCGGGTGACCACTGTGTACGGTCGATCCGGCTCAAGCAGGCCGATGAACTCCATGCCGATGTCGTACTGGTCGGTGTAGAAGAACGGCAGCTCGTCGTAGGGGCGCCCGTGGCCGATCAACGAGCGCGCGGCCGCCGGACCGGCGTTCAGGGCGTTCGCCCAGTGCTCCACGCGCACGTGCCTGCCGTAGAAGGGATGGAACACGGAGGCGACGTCGCCCGCGGCGGCGATGGTGGGGTCGGCCGTGCGCAGGTACTCGTCGACGACGATGCCGTTGTCGACCCGTAGACCGCTGCCGCGCGCCAGGGTGGTGTTGGGTTGGGCGCCGATGCCGACCACCACCGTGTCGGCCTCGATCTCCTCACCCGTGTCCGCGGTGACCCCCATGACCCTGCCGGAGCCGATCAGGGCGCTCGGACGGCGCCCGGTGAGGATCGTGACGCCGTGCCGCCGGTGCGCCTCGGCGAAGTACCCACCGAGTTCCGGCCCCAGCGCGGCCCGCAACGGCATGTCGCGTGGTTCCAGCATCGTCACCTCGCAGCCGTGGTGCCGGGCCGCCGCCGCCACTTCGAGCCCGATCCACCCCGCTCCGACGACGGCCACCGGGCCGCCCTCGCGCAGCGCGTCGCGAAGACTCTCCGAGTCCTGGAGATCACGCAGGTAGTGGACGCCGTCCAGCTCCGAGCCGGGAAGCGACAGCCGCCGTGGGCTCGCGCCCGTGGTGAGCAGCAGGTGGGTGTAGCCGACGCGTCGCCCGTCGGCCAGCTCCACCTCCCGGGTGTCGCGATGGATGTCGACCACCGCCGTGCCGAGGAGGAGCTCGACGTCGTTGCCGGTGTACCACGCCTCGTCGTGGACGGCCGTGCTCGCTCGCTCGGCGGTGCCGAGCAGGTAGTCCTTGGACAACGGGGGACGTTCGTACGGCAGCTCCTCCTCGGCCCCGATCAGCACGATCGCGCCGGAGAAGCCCTCGTCGCGCAGTGTCTCGGCGGCCTTCGAGCCCGCCAGGCTCGCGCCGACGATCACGACGGTGTCTGTCGCCATGCCTCTCGCCGCCTTCGTGGTGGTGCGGACACGCAGGTCGCGGGGGAGTACCCATCGCACGCACGCGCTACCCATCGTGCCGGTGACATCCGTGTCGCGGCTCGGTAACGCTTCGTCGCGATGATCCTCGTAGTGATCACCGATGCCGGTGTCGACGCGTAGATTGCCGCCTCGTTGTGTCTAGCTCGAGCGGAAAGGTCGTTGTGTCCATCTCACGAAGAACCGGGCGGGCCGCCCGGGTACTGGCGGGCCTCGCCGCCGTCCTCGTCGCCGGAGCCGCAGCGGTGCCTGTGGCCGTCGCCGAGGAGGGCGAGACCCCGCGGCAGCCGACAACCTCGCCTACCGCGCCTGCCGAGTCGACCGAGCCCGTTGTCAACGGCGCGGACCTGGCGGTGGAGGTGTCGGTGCCCGAGGGCCCGTACCTCATCGGCGAGGAGATGCCGGTGACGGTCACCGTCGGCAACATCGGTGACGCCGACGCCCACGAGGTCGTCGTCAGCCTCTACGGCGAGGGCGAGTTCTCCGTCAGCGTGCCCGACGAGCAGTGGAACGGGTTCACCTGGCCCGACGGTGGGACGCTGCCCGCGGGGGAGTCCGTCACGTTCGAGGTCGCGGTCACGCCCCATCGCTGGGAAAGCGGTGACGCCGCGATCAGGGTGTCCACGCAGAGCCCGGACGAGGTGCGCTGGAGCAACAACGAGATCGGCGACATCGCGGTCCCGGTCGTTCCGCCGACGCAGACCCACCCCGTGGCCGGCACGGTCTACGGCGACGGTAACGGCAACGGTGCGCTCGACGGCGGTGAGGGGCTCGCCGGTGTCACGGTGTTTCTCCGCCTGTCCACCGGGGGTGGGGAGGTGAAGACCAGGACGAGCTCCGACGGGCGTTTCGTCTTCGACGACGTCTCGGCAGGGCTGTACGAGCTCCAGGTCAGCGGCACCGACTGGATCGGGCCGTACACCGTTCCCGTGCGGGTCGACGGCTCTGGCGACCACACCGACCTTCTGGTGCGCCGAACCCGCCCTGTCTCCGACGTTCTCGTTCCCACCGTCGAGTTCGCCGAGGACACCTACCGTCCCGGAGACACCGCACACGTGACGGTCACGTTGACGAACAACGGCGACGTGCCGTTGCACGGTGTCACGGCGTTCTGCTCCGGTGCGGGCAACAGCGACGAGCTCGACGGAGTCGCGGACGCCGAGCACTGGGGTGATCTGGTGTGGGGCTCGAAGGGCGTCACCGTCCCCGCACACAGCACCGAGACCTATCAGGTCACGGGCCTCGTGCCCGACGGCGCGGCCAACTACGGGTTCGTCACGATCGGCTGCGAGTTCGGACCAGGGGAGGACATCACAGGGCATCCTTCGGCTCTGGACCGGGCGAAGGTGCCGGGCCGGTCCGCCGATGCGGCGGTCATCCTCTACCACGACCGTGACGGCGACAGCATCGTCGACGACGACGAGCACGTGCCCGGGGTGACGGTCGGGTTGCGGGACCGCGACGCGGACACCCCGGTGGTGACGGCGGTGACCGACGAACAGGGCCGCGCGGCGTTCGACGACCACCAAGCCGGCCTGTACCACATCGAGGTCTACGGGCCGTGGCGACGCGTGGACGGGACTGCCTCCTTCGCCCTGGTGCACGCCGAGTACAGCGACTACTACAACACGGTCACCGTCGAGGTCGTGCCGGGACCTGATCGGCCGTTGCCAGGTGAGGACGGTGACGGGGACGGTGACGGTGACGGCACGACTGCGCCGAACGGGCGGAAAACGGCGGACACGCAGGGCCCGGACAAGCGGGCGGACGACGTCGACGAGCTGGCCTCCACCGGGGTCGACGCGCTGACGCTCGGTGGTGTCGGTGTGGCCGTGTTGCTCGCCGGTGCCGTGACGGTCGTGATCGCCCGTCGCCGCCGGGTGGGCGGCTCGGCCGAGTGATGACCGGGCGGGCGCGTCGGCGAGTCACCCGGCGCGTCCGCCGACGCGTGCCGTGAGTTCGGCGGCCGAGGCCCGTACCTCGGCCGCCGGCTCCGGCCACTCCTGCCCGCACTCCCGCCCGGCGTCGCACTCGTGGCGGAACGTCACGCTGATGGCGGCGACCGGTCTGCCGTCCGGGTTGAGCACCGGGGCGGCCACCGACGCGAACCCCTCGGTGACGTAGCCGTCCTCGACGGCCCAGCCCCTGCGGCGTTCCGCGGCCAGCAGTCGCCGAAGTTTCGGCAGATCGGTCGGCCCTCGCCCGGTGCGCCGCACGAAACTTTCGGCACGGGGGAACAGCGCCCGCACCTGGGCCTCGGGCAGGTGCGCCAGGATCGCCCGCCCGGACGCGGGCAGGTGCGCGGGCAGCCGCACCCCGATCTCCGTCACCAGCCCCAGCGGCCACCGGGGCTGCTCCCGCAGCAGGTACAGCGTCTCGGCGCCGTGCAGGACGCCGAGGTGGGCGGTGAGCTCGATGCGGGAGGTGAGCCTGCGCAGCAGCGGCCGGGCCAGCTCCTCCAGCGGGTTGTGCCGCAGGTAGGCCGAGCCGACCTCGAACGCCGCCACCCCGAGGCCGTAGCGCCGCTGCCCGGGCAGGTGGGTCACGAAGCCGGCGGCCACCAGCTCGGACAGCAGGTGGTACGTCGTCGAGCGCGGCAGGCCCAGCTCCCGCGCCACCGTCGCGGCGGTCACCGGCTCCGCCCGGGCCGCCAGCAGGCGCAGCACCGCGAGGCCACGCCGCAACGCGGGCACGTCACTGCTGCTCCCCATCCCACACCTCCGAGTCTGGTATGCCAGACAGTCTCACTCCTCTCGGTCTCGCTCGCGAGCCCGGCGCGGGGTGTGATGGGGACATGCGAGCTGTTCCCATCGGACTCACGCCGCTGTCGCGTGAGCAGGTCGTCGCCGTGGCCCGCGACGGCGCGCCCGTGGAGGTGACCCCGGAGGCGCTGAAAGCCGTCACCACGGCGAGGGCCCACATCGACGCACTGGCGGCCTCCGAGCGTGGCGTCTACGGCGTGTCCACCGGCTTCGGCGCACTGGCCGTGAAGTACATCCCCGGACAGCGCCGCGCGCAGTTGCAGCGTTCGCTCGTCCGCTCCCACGCCGCCGGGGCCGGTCCGGAGGTGGAGCGGGAAGTGGTGCGGGCGCTGACGTTGCTGCGCCTGCGCACGCTCGCGACGGGCCACACCGGTGTGCGGCCGTCGACGGTGCGGGCCATGGCCGACCTGCTCAACGCCGGGCTCGCGCCCGTGGTGCACGAGTACGGTTCGCTCGGCTGTTCCGGCGACCTCGCGCCGCTGTCGTCGATCGCGCTGGCGCTCACCGGTGAGGGCGAGGTGCGCGACGCCGAGGGACTCGTGCGCCCCGCCGCCGACGCGCTGGCCGACGCGGGTCTGGAGCCCGTCGAGCTGGGAGAGAAGGAAGGGCTCGCGCTGATCAACGGCACCGACGGCATGCTCGGAATGCTCGTGCTGGCGTTGGCAGATCTGCGCCGTCTGCTCGACACCGCCGACCTCACCGCGGCGATGAGCGTGGAGAGCCTGCTGGGCACCGACCGGGCGTTCGACGCCGACCTCCAACACCTCCGGCCGCATCCCGGCCAGGCGCTCTCGGCGGAACGGATGAGGCGGTTCCTCGCGTCCTCGGAGATCGTCGCGAGCCACCGCGGTCCCGACTGCACGCGGGTGCAGGACGCCTACTCGCTGCGCTGCGCGCCCCAGGTGCACGGCGCGGCGCGCGACACCGTGGCCCATGCCGAGACCGTCGCCGACAGGGAGCTCGCCGCCGTGGTGGACAACCCCGTGGTGCTGCCCGACGGGCGGGTGGAATCGAACGGCAACTTCCACGGCGCGCCACTGGCCTACGTGCTGGACTTCCTCGCCATCGCCGTGGCCGACGTGGCGAGCATGGCGGAACGCCGCACCGACCGCCTGCTGGACGTCGCGCGCTCGCAGGGGCTCCCGCCGTTCCTCGCCGACGACCCGGGCGTCGACTCCGGGCACATGATCGCCCACTACACGCAGGCCTCCGTGGTCGCCGAGCTGAAACGGCTGGCCGTTCCCGCGTCCGTGGACTCGATCCCCACCAGCGCCATGCAGGAGGACCACGTGTCGATGGGCTGGGCGGCGGCACGCAAGCTCCGCCGGGCAGTCGACGGGCTGACCACCGTGCTCGCCGTCGAACTGCTCACCGCCGCCCGCGCGCTCGACCTGCGCGCGCCGCTCGTCCCGGCACCGGCCACGGCGGCGGCACTCGCCGTGCTGCGCGAGCGCGTGCCCGGCCCGGGAGAAGACCGTCACCTCGCTCCCGAGATCGCCGCGGCAGGCGAGGTGGTTCGTTCCGGCACCGCGCTGCGCGCTGCCGAATCCTGTGGGGAGGAATCATGAACGCATCCGTTCGAGCGGCTCGCGGCACCGCGCTCACCGCGCGGTCGTGGGCGACCGAGGCTCCGCTGCGCATGCTGCACAACAACCTCGACCCGGAGGTGGCCGAACGGCCCGAGGACCTCGTCGTCTACGGCGGCACGGGCAAGGCCGCGAGGGACTGGCCCAGCTTCCACGCCATCACCGCCGAACTGGCCGACCTGCGGGACGACGAGACCCTGCTCGTGCAGTCGGGGCGGCCCGTGGGCGTACTGCGCACCCACGAGTGGGCGCCGCGCGTGCTCATCGCCAACTCCAACCTGGTGCCCGACTGGGCGAGCTGGCCGGAGTTCCGCCGCCTCGACGCCCTCGGCCTGACGATGTACGGGCAGATGACGGCCGGGTCGTGGATCTACATCGGCACGCAGGGCATCCTCCAGGGGACGTACGAGACGTTCGCCGCCGTGGCCGCCAAACGGTTCGGCGGCTCGTTGCGCGGCACGCTGACCGTGACCGCGGGCCTCGGCGGGATGGGTGGGGCCCAGCCGCTGGCCGTGACGATGAACGAGGGGGTCGCGCTCGTGGTGGAGTGCGACGCCGAACGAGCCCACCGCCGGGTCCGCACCCGCTACCTCGACGAGGTGGCGTCCGATCTCGACAGTGCGGTCCGCAGCGTGGAACAGGCGAAGCGGGAGGGCAGGCCCCTGTCGGTGGCCGTCATCGGCAACGCCGCCGAGGTGCTGCCCGAGCTGCTGCGCCGCGGTGTCGAGGCCGACGTCGTCACCGACCAGACCTCGGCCCACGACCCGCTGTCCTACCTGCCGAAGGGCGTGGCCGTGGAGGACTGGGGCGACTACGCCGAAACCAAGCCCGACGAGTTCACCGACCGTGCCCGCGAGTCGATGGCCGAACACGTGGACGCGATGGTGGGGTTCCTCGACGCCGGGGCCGAGGTCTTCGACTACGGCAACTCCCTGCGGGGCGAGGCGAGACTCGGAGGCTGCGAGCGCGCCTTCGACTACCCCGGTTTCGTCCCCGCCTACATCCGGCCGCTGTTCTGCGAGGGCAAGGGCCCGTTCCGCTGGGCGGCACTGTCGGGTGAGGCGTCCGACATCGCCGCCACCGACCGCGCCGTGCTGGACCTCTTCGGCGACGACGAGCGGCTGGCTCGCTGGATCCGCCTGGCCGGCGAGCGGGTCGCGTTCCAGGGGCTGCCCGCGCGGATCTGCTGGCTCGGTTACGGCGAGCGGCACCTCGCGGGGGAACGGTTCAACGAGATGGTGGCTCGCGGTGAGCTGGCCGCGCCGGTGGTGATCGGACGCGACCACCTCGACTGCGGCTCGGTCGCCTCCCCGTACCGCGAGACGGAGGGCATGGCCGACGGCTCGGACGCCATCGCCGACTGGCCGCTGCTCAACGCGCTCGTCAACACCGCGTCGGGCGCGACGTGGGTGTCGATCCACCACGGTGGTGGTGTCGGTATGGGCCGCTCGGTCCACGCCGGTCAGGTCACCGTGGCCGACGGCACGGACCTGGCGGCCCGCAAGATCGAGCGGGTGCTCACCAACGACCCCGCCATGGGCGTGCTGCGCCACACCGACGCCGGATACGAGCGGGCGGCACGGGTGGCGGGCGAGCGCGGGCTCCGCGTCCCCATGCGCGGCGCCGACACCGGGGCCACGGCATGAGCGGCGCGACGACACTGCTCGGCGCCATCGCCGACGTGGGCGCCGACCGGGTGCGCGGCGGCTACTCGCGACACGGTTTCGACCACGCCGACGCCGAACTGCGGGAGTGGTTCTCCTCGGAGGCCGCCGCGAGGGGGCTCGACGTGCACACCGATCGCAACGGCAACCTGTGGGCGTGGTGGGGAACGCCGGGGCCGGGTGCGGTGGTGACCGGAAGCCACCTCGACTCGGTACCCGGCGGTGGCGCGTTCGACGGACCGCTCGGCGTGGTGTCGGCCCTCGCCGCGGTGGACACGCTGCGCGCCACCGGGTTCCGGCCCGCCCGCCCGGTGGCCGTGGTGGTCTTCGCCGAGGAGGAAGGTGGCCGTTTCGGCGTGCCCTGCCTGGGCTCCCGCCTGCTGGCGGGCACGTTCGACGTCGACCGCGCCCGGAGGCTGCGCGACCCGGACGGCGTCACCCTGGCGGAGGCCGTCCGGGCCACGGGACTCGACCCGGCCCACCTCGGCCCTGATCCCGAGGCGCTGTCGCGCATCGGCTGCTTCGTCGAGCTGCACGTGGAGCAGGGACGCGGGTTGGTGAACCTCGACGCACCCGTGGGGCTGGCCGACTCGATCCTCGCGCACGGGCGCTGGCGGCTGACCTTCCACGGAGAGGGCAACCACGCCGGGGCCACGCCGCTGACCGACCGCAGGGATCCGATGCTGCCCGCCGCGTCGCTCGTGCTCGCCGCGCGCCGGGTCGCGGGCTCGGTGCCCGGGGCGCGAGCCACCGTGGGCCGGTTGGTGCCCAACCCCGGCGGCACCAACGTCATTCCGTCCACCGTGGACGTCTGGCTCGACGCCCGTGCACCCGGCGACGGTGACACGCGGCACGCCGTCGACGAGATCGTCGCCACGGCGCGGGAAACGGCCGAGCGGGAGGGCTGCACCGTCACCGTGCACGAGGAGTCGTACACCGGCACGGTCACCTTCGACAGCCGGTTACGGGACGAACTGGCGGGCGTGCTCGGTGGGGCGCCAGCCCTGCCGACGGGCGCCGGACACGACGCGGGCGTGCTCGCGGACCGCGTGCCCACCGCGATGCTGTTCGTGCGCAACCCCACCGGGGTCAGCCACGCCCCGGCCGAACACGCCGACGCCGACGACTGCGAGGCCGGGGTGGCCGCGCTCGCCCGTGTCCTCGCTCACCTCGCGGGGACACCGTGCTGAGCTACTGGTGCGAACGCGCGTGGCTGCCGGACGGCCTCACCGGCGGCGTGCTCGTCACGGTGAGCGCCGACGGGACGATCACCGCCGTGGAACGCGCGCGACCCCGGCCCGACTCGCACCGCCTGCCGGGAGTGGTGCTTCCCGGGTTCGCCAACGCGCACTCCCACGCGTTTCACCGCGCGCTGCGGGGTCGCACCCACGGCGGCGACGCCTCCGGCGGCACGTTCTGGACCTGGCGTGAGACCATGTACCGGGTGGCGGAGCGCCTCGACCCCGACTCCTACCACCGCCTCGCCCGAGCCGTCTACGCCGAGATGGTCCTCGCCGGAGTCACGTGCGTGGGCGAGTTCCACTACGTGCACCACGCCCCGGACGGCCGCCGCTACGCGGAGCCGAACGCGATGGGCGAGGCGTTGCGGCAGGCCGCCGCCGACGCCGGGCTGCGTCTGACCCTGCTGGACACGTGTTACCTCACCGGCGGTATCGGTGAACCGCTTCGGGGCGTGCAGCGGAGGTTCGGCGACGGCAGCGTGGCGGCCTGGCGGGAGCGGGTCGAGGCCCTGACCGCTGGCGGCACCGACGCCACCACACGTGTCGGTGCGGCCGTGCACTCGGTGCGAGCCGTGCCCGCGCGCGAGTTGCCGGAGTTGGCCGCCGCGCTGCCGGGACGTCCCCTGCACGTCCACGTCTCCGAACAACCCGCCGAGAACGCGGCGTGCCGGGCCGCCCACGGTCGCAGCCCGGTGGAGCTGTTGTACGAGACCGGCGTGCTGTCCCCACGCACCACCGCCGTGCACGCCACCCACCTGAGCCCCGGCGACGTGACACTGCTCGGCGACAGCGGTGCGGCGGTGTGCTGCTGCCCGAGCACGGAGGCCGATCTCGCCGACGGCCTCGGTCCCATGCGTGAACTGGCCGACGCGGGCTGTCGGCTCTGCCTCGGCAGCGATCAGCATGCCGTGGTGGACCCGCTCGCGGAGTCTCGGGCTCTGGAACACGGTGAGCGGCTGCGTTCGGGGAGACGCGGGCGGTTCACACCCGGTGAGCTCGTCAATGCCGCCACTGTGGACGGGCACGCGGCGCTGGGGTGGCCGGAGGCCGGGAGAATCGCCCCCGGCGCGCCGTGCGATCTGGTGGCCGTGCGTGACGACACGCCGCGCACGGCGGGTGCGGAACCCGATCAGGTACCGCTGGTGGCTTCGGCCGCCGACGTGGCCACGGTGGTCGTCGGAGGCCGCATCATGGCATCGGAGGGAAAGCACACCACGCTCGGTGATGTGGGAGCACTGCTGGCACGCGAGGTCGGAGAGTTGTGGACATGAGATCGACGCTGATCACGGGCATCCGCGAGCTGACGACGAACGACGCGGACCTCGGCACGCTCGCCGACGCGGCGCTGGTGCTGTCGGGACCGCGTGTGGAGTGGGTGGGCCCCGCCGCGCAGGCGCCCGACGCGGACGACCGCGTCGACGTCGAGGGGCGCGCCGTGCTCCCCGGGTGGGTGGACAGCCACACGCACCTGGTGTTCGCCGGTGACCGGTCGGCCGAGTTCGCCGCGCGTCTCGCCGGGAAGCCCTACGAGGCGGCGGGTATCACCGTCACGGTGGAGGCGACGCGCGCCGCGCCGGACTACGAGCTCGTGGCGAACCTGCGACGCCTCGTCCGGGAGGCCGTGTGGCAGGGCACGACCTGCCTGGAGACCAAGACGGGCTACGGGCTCACCGTCGCCGACGAGACGCGAGCGGCACGCCTCGCGACAGGGCTCGTGGACGAGGTGACGTTCCTGGGCGCCCACGTGGTGCCGCCTGGTTGGAACGTCGACGACTACACCGACCTCGTGTGTGGCGAGATGCTCGACGCGGTGGCGCCGTACGTGGGGTGGGCCGACGTGTTCTGCGAACGCGGCGCGTTCGACGCCGACTCCGCGAAGGCGGTGCTCACCGCGGCCGCCGAGGCGGGACTGGGCCTGCGTGTCCACGGCAACCAGCTCGGTCCCGGCCCGGGGGTGCGGCTCGCGGTCGAACACGGTGCGGCCAGCGTGGACCACTGCACCCACCTCACTGACTCCGATGTGGACGCTCTGGCGAACTCCGACACCGTGGCGACCCTGTTGCCCGCCTGCGATCTGTCCACCCGCCAGCCGTTGCCGGACGCGCGTACCCTGCTGGACGCGGGAGTCACCGTGGCGTTGGCCTCCAACTGCAACCCCGGCTCCTCGTACACGACGTCCATGGCGTTCTGCGTGGCCACCGCGGTGCTCCAGCTGGGCATGACGGTGGAGGAGGCCGTGCGCGCGGCGACCTGGGGCGGCGCTCGGGCGCTGCGCCGCGACCGCGGTGAGGGCGCCGTCGGAGTGCTGCGCCCGGGCGCGCGAGCGGACGTGCACGTGCTCGACGCCCCGTCGGCCGTCCACCTCGCCTACCGCCCCGGTGTCCCGCTGACGCACGCGGTGTGGCGAGAGGGCAGGCGCGTGCGCTGAAGCGAGACGTCCCGTCCCGTGTCCGCACTTCATGCACGCCTGTTCGCTAGTTGGTGTACGCCAAGCGTCATGGTTTACGGTGCCGCGGTGACGCGATCGACGAAGGCGGACACCCCATCGGCAGGGCCACACCGCCGTGTCCGATGGAGGCGTGCGGCGGTGTGGTCGGGCACGACGCTCGCCGGCTACGCCATGACGCTGTCCGTGGCGAGCGACACCGTGTACCTGCTCGCCGTACCGGGAGTCTTGTGCCTGCTGACGGTGGTGATCATCGGGGTGCACCGGGTGCAACGACGCCGGGTGAACCCCTCCGCCGACGCGGACCCGCGCCGGCGACTGCGACTGCACCGTGCCGTGGTACTGCGCCGTTACGGCTCGCTGATGGCACTCGCCGCCGTGCTGTGCGCGGTGCCTTTCCTGGCCGACGTCATGGTGCTGTATCCGCTCGTGGGCATCGGCTTGGGCGTGGCGAAGGTCGTGCACTACTTCCTTTTCGGCCAATTGTCCCTGCTGCGGGCGCAAGCCCGGGTACTGTCGGTCTACGAGCCGGAGTTCCGGGGCCCCGTGCGGATCGTTCTGGGGCTCGATCACGGCCGGTTGTGCCTGCGAGTGGGGGAGGGGCAGCGGCGGTCGCCGAGAATGGTGGCGCGCGGCGTCGCTGACCACCACGCCGACGAGCCCGGCATCGCCGGCGGTGGTCGGTTCGCCGGTGACGACGAGCTGGGCGGTGTGCTCGTGACCCCGGGCGGCGACCTGCTGTTGCTGGTGCCCCAGGACGGGAAGGACCGAGCGCGCCACCGTAGCCGTGCGGACGCCGAGCGGAAGGCGAAGGAACGGCGCGCCGGGCTGGACCGGCTGCATCCGTGAGGGGGATTCGGTTGTGAGAGGTCGGGGTCGGTGGACGGTTGTGCTCGCGGCGGCAGGTGTCGTCGCGGTCGTCGCTGCCGTGGTCGTGGGCACCGAGCTCACGCGGGAGACACCCCAGGACGCCGGGCGGGGGACGGAAGCTGGGACGTGGTCGACGTTCGCGGCCGACGTCGTCGGCGTACGTCGCACGGACGAGCGGTCGCTGAGTCTCGTGGTGGAACTGCCGGCAGGTGGGGCGACCTGCGGACGCGACGCGCGGGTCGAGCACCTCCAGGACGACCTGCCGGATCGGCCGGACACCGTCTACGCGAACGTCGTGTACTCCGCGGTCCCGCCAGAGTTCGGCGAGTGTCCCGAGCGACGCACCACGGAGGTCCCGATGCGGGTGAGCGCGCCCCTCGGCGACCGGATGCTGCTGTTCAACAGCTCCGGTCCCGGGTGGGCTCCCGACGGCGACCATTACCGGCTGTGCGACGACCTCCTCGGCTGCTCCCCGCCCGAGGACCACTGCGATCCCGTGTGGATCGACCAGGCCGTGTACCACCTGGACGTCCCGGTGAAGCGGCTGCGCAGCGTGCGTGAGATGCGCGGGTGCGACGGCACGTGGCTCGTCCTCGACGTGAACCCGGCCGTGGGCAACTGCCCGCCCGGCGGCGGAGACTGCGATCCCGGCGGCACCGTCAGTCGGTGGTTCCTGCGGTTCTCCGGCGAGGGCTGGGAGACGGTGCTGCGCACGGCCGAGGCGGGTTGCGCCGGACTGGGCCGCCGGTTCGCGGACTTCCCGACGGCGCTGTGCGAGGACCTCCCCGCGCCGTGAGCCGCCGACCGTTCACGCGTTCTCCGGAAGCGGCGGGATGTCGTGGGCCGGGAAGCCGGAGCGGACCCGCCATTCGCGGTCGCAGACCCAGCAGGTGGGGTCGTGCCACCATCCGGACAGCCCCACGAAGTCCCGTTCCTGTGGGGTGACCTCGGCGCCGCACAGCGTGGTGAACGCGATACCGGGATGCGGGGTGGCGGTCTTTTCGGCGTTGTAGGCGTGCCGCCGCCCTTCGGCCTGTTGCCAGCGAAACGGTTCCATCAGTGACCCCCTGCCTGCCGATGTCTGCTGATCACGGTGGCTGTCTAGGGGCTGTAGCTGCAATCTCCCGATCGTGTGACTTGCCGTGCGGGGGGTGCTCCCGGACGAGCGGAAGGAAGGTCTCGCGACGACGGGTTCCGGCCTGAAGGCCATGGTGTCGCCTGCGTGGGTGCCGAAGGGCGGTCAGGGGCGTGGCCATGTCCGACCGACGCCCGCACACGCCGCGCGCCTGCTTCGCTGAGCGAAACGAGCGGAAGCGGTGACGCTGAAATATCCGGCAAGCGTATCGATTACTGGTGCGTGCCGGACACGGCTGGCGGGAAGTGCGGACACGCGTGCGCAGACTCCGGACACAGTGGTGGGGGAGTCGCCGGACGGCGCATCACCTGTCTTCACGGGCTGTAGCAGTGATCTCCCGATCGTGTGACTTCTGGACCTCGTGTGGGGCTGGCTACGATCCCGCTCGTGCCTGTCGACACCACCGGCCTGACGACCCGCGCTCGCGCACTGACGGCGGCGATCCGCAAGCTGCTCGCCGCGTCCGGAATGAGCGGTCGGGAGCTTTCGCAACGGCTGGGTTTCAGTCACGGCACGGTATCGCACTGGGCGACGGGGCGGCGCCTGCCGAGCCCGGAGGACATGGCGTCGTTGCTGACACTCCTCGGTATCAAGGGTCAGGAGAAGCAACGCCTCATCGACCTGGCCAGGCACGCGGCGGAGCCGAACTGGCTGGTGGTGGGCATGCCGGGGATCCCGCAACAACTCGCCGGGGCCATCGAGTCGGAGCGCCATGCGTCGGCCATGGTCGAGTGGTCCAGGGACATCGTGCCGGGGCTGTTGCAGACGGCCGACTACGCACGGGCACTCGCCACGGCGATCGGCCTTCCGGAGTCCGATGTCGACGCTCGGGTGCTGCTTCGGGTGGGACGGTCCGAGGTGATCACGCGGCGCGATCCCGTTCAGCTGTTGGCCCTCATCAGCGAGGACGCGCTGCACGAGAAGATCTGCGTGCCCGAGGTGATGCTCGACCAGCTCCGGCATCTGCTGAGCATGGCGGAACGGCCCAACGTCACCATCCAGGTCGTGCCGCCTCGTGTCGGGTGGCACCCCGGGTTGATCGGTCCGTTCGTGCTGTACTCGTTCCCCGACGCGCAACCCGTCGTGCATTTCGAGCACTACAGTTCGGGCGCGTTCGTCATCGACGAGGACGACGTGCACTCGTATCGGGACGCGGTAGAGGTCATCCGCGGTGTCGCGAGAAGCCCTGACGACTCCGCGGAACTCATCGCGAAGATCGCTGACGATTTGGAGCAGACACTATGACAGGTCCTCTTCCGTGGAGGAAGTCGAGTTACTCGGGACCCAACGGCAACTGCGTCGAGTTCGCTCCCGCCGACGACGGCAGTGGTGACGTGTTGATCCGCCACTCGAAGCGCCCGGACAGCACCGTGATCCGCTACACGGCGGCGGAGTGGACGGCGTTCATCGCGGGAGCCAAGGACGGCGAGTTCGACGTGTAACGCCGGTTGGCCGGGGGACCTGTACTGGTCCGGCCTCGCCGGGCACGTTGGTCCGCATCGTCACGGTGCCTGGTTCCTCGGCCCGTACCGCTGTTTCCGAACTCACCGACACTCGAACGATCGACTCGACCCAGCAGGGCCAGGCGTTCACACTTCGGATCCGCGTGTGGTGGCAGCGGTCGCCGATCGAGGCCCGCCTTCGTGCTGGACCGGCTGGATGGCCACCGCCCACGCGCCACTGTGTCAGGTGGTGAGCAACGTGGGCAGCACCACGAGACCGCTGTAGCGAACGCACCGGCCGAGAAACCCGACTGCGACGAACAGGCTCAGCCGCATCCTGGTGAGGCCGGCCAGTACGGTCGTCATCCCGAACGGTGGAAGTCCGACGACCGCACTGATCCCGAACAGGCTGATCATCCACTGTGGTCGTTGCTGGGCCCGCTCGGAAAGCCTTCGCAGAGCCTCGCCGATTCGCCCCCGGCGTCGTCCGTCCGGAAGGTCCGGTCGGCCGCGGCGGCGAAGCAGGGCGGGCAGCCGCAGTGATTCGCGTGCGGTGTAGTAGTACACCAGTTTCCCGGCTATCTGACCTCCTGCTCCGAGGATTCCCAGTGCCAGCCAGGGTAGGTCCGGCCGGTGGACGGCGAGTCCGAGAAGAAACACCTCGAGACTGGCCACCGGGACGACGGCAGTGGCGAGTGCGAAGCCGAACGTCGCGAGAAGCCACATGGTCATCAGTGCCCTTCCGTGGTGTCCACCAGTCGAGTTCAGCACCACGGGGCGGTACTCCACATCGGGTATGGCCCTTACCCGCGCCTGGAAACGGTCACCTAGGGGGCACTGTGAAAACGGCCGGATATTGTCACTGAACCGGGTGATAGGTGCGAAAAGGACGGGGCCGGATTTCATTCGTTGGAATTAATGGTTCATCTTCTTCGGGTCTGGGGTGATGCTCGGTCGATCGGGGCAACGCGATAGTGATCAATACGGCCGCTTGGCGCATTCCCGCACGTGTCGGCCTGTGATTGGGTGTGCTGTGTCGGCATCGCCGGCCGGTTCCGCGCCACGCTCGAGCGGGAGTTCCCGGGTCGAGCTTCCAGGGACCGGCGAGGTGGAGCCGGGAATCCGGGGAAGGGAATCGAAATGTCGCCACCGTTACACGGGCGTGACGAACACCGGTGACTTTCGCCATGGGGGAGGAATGCGTTTGCTCGGGGTTGGAACCGATGCCGAGACAGTGTACGAAACGCTGATCAGACATCCCAACGCCGGCCTGGTGGAACTCGGGTTCTGGCTCGGGTGGTCGCAGCGCCGCCTTTCGGAGGCACTGTCCGAGTTGCAGCATCGGGAATTGATCGAATCGGGTTGGAAGGGCCAGCGGGGCCCCGTGCTGGTCGACCCGAGCGTGGCGTTGCCCCGCCTCGTCGAGGCAGGCGAACTCGCACTGCAGCGCTACAGTGACGACCTGGACCAGGCCAGGACACTGGCTACCACCCTCATCGAGCGGCATCGGCAGGCGTTGTCCGAGCCCGCCGACTTCCCGATCCGGCAGGTGGTGGGCCACGCCGCGGTGCGTGACGTCGGGGAGCGGCTCGCGGCGAGCTGTGATGCCGAGGTGTTGACCACGGTCCCGGGAGCGATGTCGGCGTCGGCCGACGGGGAAGAGGACCGCAGGCTGCTCGACCGGGGAATCCGGGTTCGAAAGCTGTGCCTCCGGAGTGCCACCAACGACTCGGCCACCTCGGAGCACCTGCGCCGGCTGGTGGGTGCGGGAGGCCAGGTGCGGACCGTGCCCAGCCTTCCCGTGCGGATGTCGATCTACGATCGCGCCGTCGCCGTGGTGGCGGTCGAGCCGCGGCGCTCGCGAGACGAGGTCGTGGTCGTGCGAGGCACCGCCATCCTGACGGCCCTGTGCGCGTTGTTCGACGGCGAGTGGGGCCGTGCGCCGGAACTCGACGCCCCGTCTAGCCGGGACGACGACGGGCTCACCGACCTGGAACACGAGGTCCTGCGGTTGCTCGGTGACGGCCACACCGACGCCGTGGTCGCCCGCAAGATGGGTGTGTCGGTGCGCACCATTCGGAGGGTGATCGCCGAGCTGGCGGAGCGTCTGGGCGCGCGCAGCCGGTTCCAGATCGGTGCGCGCGCCGTCGAAGCGGGGTGGCTGTCCGGGGGAGGGTGAGCGGCGCCGCTTCACAGTTCGAGGACACGGCCGAGCTGTAGCTTGGCGCTGGCCTCGGCGACCCGGTGAGCCACCGCGATGTCCAGGATGGCCATCCCGAAAGCGTTGCAGACCACGATGTCGGCGTCGGAGATCCGTCCCTGGTGCGTGCCTGACACGATCTCCCCGAGCGTGGCGTCCACCCGGCGCCGACCCACGTCGTGCACACCGTCACCCGTGACCGCGGAGGGCTCCAGCAACTCGCCCGCGCGGTACATGCGACCGAGCAGCCGTCTGCTGTCACCGCTCACGAGTTCCCAGTCGTCGATGACGAGCAGGTCGGCGCGATGGATCACGTCCGGCAGCAGGTCGTCCAGCGAGACGTGCGACACCAGCGTGCCCGGGCTCAACCACCGGTACGGGATGTAGCCCTCGGTCACCGTCGTCACCGGTACCACGAGGTCCATTCCCTCCACACACTCCTGCGCCGAATCGGCGATCCGGATGTCGAGTGCCGGACACGCCTGCCGGGCACGTTCGTGGAACGCCTCCGCCCGGGACCGGTCGATGTCGTGGACGCGGACCTCGGTCAGGGTCGGGAGGGTTTCGGAAAGGAGGGTGAGGTGCGTCATCGCCAGGGTGCCGCAGCCGATGAGGCCCAGACTCGCTCGACGGCTGTTGCCGAGCGTCGTCGCGGCGACGGCCGTCACCGCCGCCGTGCGCAGCGCGCTGATCCGCGCTGCTTCCAGCAGGACGGTCGGGCGGGCGGTCTCCGGGTCGAGCAGCAACGTGAAGCCCTGCGACCTGGCGAGCCCTCTGGCCACGTTCCCGAGGCTCGCGTTGATCGTCTTGAGGCCGACGGCGAAGCCGGTGTCGAAGTCGACGGCGCCGGGCATCGCGAGGCAGCGGTTGGCGGCGCCCGACGGTGACCGCCACGGAAGATAGGCCTCCTCGGGCAGCAGTACGCGGCTCTCGGCGTGCAGCCGCAGGGCCTCGGACACGACCGACACCACGTCGACGTGGTCGAGTGCGGTGGCCACGGCGTTCCCGTCGAGATAGCGGAAGTGCTCACGCGGGGGAGCGGAGTGACCGGACATTGTCGTCTCCCAACTGCTCGGGGCCCGCCGGGACTCGGTAGGCGCGTTCGGTGCGGTGGACGGGAATGGAGGGCACGGCCGCCTCGTCGCGCTCACCGACCAGCGCCAGGATCAGCGCCGGGAAGCGATAGCCGTCCTGGGAGTCCTCACGCCGGAGCACGTATGCGGCGACGAGATCGTCGAGGACGTCCTGAGCCTCGGCCACCGAGACACCGAGCAGCTTGGCCGCCGTGGCGCAGCTGAAGTCGCGTGGTCCGAGGGCGACGAGCGAGTCGAGGGCGCGCCGCAGCTCGATGTCGAGCGCGGCATGGGTGGGCAGGAGGCAGTCACGCACGTCCAGGTCTCCCACGCTGAGCTCGGTGAGTACCCGGCGCGGGTCGGCCAGCCGTTCGGCGAGCCGGTGCAGCAACCAGTGCGGTCGAGTCGCGAGACGCGAGCCGCTGATACGCACGGCGAGAGGGATTCCGGAGCAGAGCTCGGCGATCCGCTGGGCGGTGGAGCGTTCGGCCTCCACGCGTTCGACGCCGGCGATGCGGCTCAGCAGAAGCACCGACTCGTCGCCGGACAACGCGTCGAGCGCGATGCGACGGACGCCTTCGAGCGCCGCGAGCGGCGTCCGGCTGGTGACCAGCACGCCACAGCCGGGGACGGCGGACAGCAGCGGCCTGATCTGCCGCTCGTTCGCCGCGTCGTCGAGGACGAGTAGTGTGCGGGTGCCCGCCAGGGCCTGCCGCAACTGTTCCACGAGCGCCCAGGTGGTTGTGGTCGTCGGTGACACGCCCAGCCGGTCGAGCACGTCGAGCAGCACGGTGCGCGAGTCGGGAGGGCGCGCCGACCGTCCGCCCAGTTCCACGAGAAGTTGCCGGTCGGAGTAGTGGTGTCGGAGCTTGCGCGCCACCCGCAACGCCAACACGGTCTTGCCGATTCCGCTCATGCCGCTGACCGCGCAGACCCGGGACATACCGTTGTCGACGGGCGAGTCGGCGAGCGCGGCGCACGCACGGGACACCTCCTGCGTGCGGCCGACGAAGTCCGAGGGCTCCGGCGGAAGAGCGGGCGCCCTGCCCCGGTCCGGGGCGGGCATGCGTACCGTTCCCGACCAACCCGGTGAGAAGGCCGTGACAATGGACTGGCGGAGGTTCTGGAGTTCGGTGGAGGGGTCGAGACCGAGTTCGTCGGCCAGGACCGTCCGGAACTGCTGGTAGACGTCGAGGGCGTCGGCGGTGCGGCCACTGTGGTGCAGTGCCGTCATGAGCTGGGCTCGCGGGCGTTCCCGGAGCGGGTGGCTCGCGACCAGTGCCGTGAGTTCGGTGATGAGCGCCTGGTGGCGGCCGAGAGCGAGCTCCGCGTCGATGCATTCCTCCTGCGCGGTCAGCTTGGCTTCCTCCAGACGGGGTTGCTCGACCGTGGCCAGATGGTCGGTGACACCGCCGAGTGCCTGACCGTTCCACCGGGCCAGTGCGGAACGGAGGAGCCTGCTCGCCTCCGCGTGCCGTCCGGAGGCCAGTGCCTCGTGTCCCTGTGTGGAGAGCTCCTCGAACTCGAGCAGGTCGAGCCGGGCGGGGCGGGCGCTCGGCAGCTCCAACCGGTAGCCGGGGGGAGTGCGCTCGATCTTGATCTCCGCGCCGAGCACGCTGCGAAGTCGCGAAGCATAGGTCTGTACCTGTGCCTGTGTGGTGGCCGGAAGGTCCTCGTCCCAGAGCATCTTGATGAGCCGGGCATCGGACACCACGCGACCACGGGCGAGCAGGAGCGAGGCGAGGAAGGTGCGCATCTTGGACCCGCGGATGTCGAGCCGGACGTCGCCGGCCCAGACACTGACCGGACCGAGAACCTGGAACCGCATCGCATCACCTCTGTTCCGTGTCGGCGACAGGCCGAGATCGTCGGCGTCCGACACTGTATGTCAGGAAGTGGCGTGGATCACCCGGCTGTTGTGGATTTTCCATGGCAGCAAGATGCACTGTCAGGTTGTGACACCGGTCCGGGCCGGAAGCCGAACCACGATCACGGCGATATAGCCGCAGTATTGCGGCCCCTTCCACAGTGTCCCGCGCAGAAAAGGCAGCGAAGAAGAGACGACTGTGGGAGCGGCGTGGTGACCGCCCGGAGAAGAAGGAGTGGTCCACATGGATGAGCGGTCCCCGTGGACACCGACCGTGATCAGACCCGCCGACGTGGACGTGAGTCCCGACGCCGAGGGACTACGACGGCAACTCACGTCCGTCGACGACCTCGGTGCGGAGCTGGCGAGGGCGAAAGCCCTGGTGTGGCGCGGTTTCTCGGTCTCACCCGAGGAGTTCGAGGAGCTGTTGCCGCTGTTGCTGCCGCAACGGTGGGCCTACCGGCACGGCAACTCGCCGAGGACCAAGGTCGGCGACAACGTGTACACGTCCACCGAGTACCCGCCGCAGTACACGATCTCCATGCACAACGAGTTGTCCTACGCACGGAACTGGCCGACGAGGCTGCTGTTCTACTGCCAGCAGGCGCCGCGGACCGGAGGCGAGACCCCGGTCGTCGACGGCACCGCGTGGCTCTCCGCTCTCGACCCCGAAGTGCGGGAGGCTTTCGCCGACGGTGTGCGGTACCGCCAGAACCTGCACGACGGGCACGGCTTCGGCAAGAGCTGGCAGCAGACGTTCGAGACGGACAGTCGTGCCGAGGTCCAGGAGTTCCTCGACGACACCGGCGCGGAATGGGAATGGCGCTCCGACGGAACGCTGCACATCGAGCAGCACGGGCCCGCCACGCTCCACGACGAGCGCACGGGTGAGGTCGTGTGGTTCAACCAGGCCGACCAGTGGCACGTCGCCGGCCTCGGGGACGAGACCGCCGCGGCGCTCGCCGCCATCATGGCGGAGGAGGACATGCCCCAGTCCGTGGTCTTCGCCGACGGCTCACCGATCCCGGCCGAGTACGTGCACCAGGTCCGTGAGCGTGGCCTCGCCGAGGCCGTCGACGTCGGCTGGGAAGCGGGCGATCTCATGCTCATCGACAACGTGCTGGTGGGGCACGGCCGGAGACCGTTCACCGGGCCACGCCGCGTGCTCGTGGCGATGTCCGGATGACGGCGGCCCGACGACGACACGGAGCAGACACGGGAGGAACTCATGTCCGAAACCATCGCGGAGCCGGCGACCCTGCCGCACACCGTCACCGGCACCCCGTCGGGTCCGGCACTCGACACCGTGCTGTCGCGCGACCGAGCGGAACTGCGGTCACTGCTGGCGCACCACGGTGCTCTGCTCTTCCGCGGTTTTCCGGTCGACGACATCGCGGCCTTCGAGACCGCGGTGCGGGCCTTCTCCGGCGAGCCGCTGTCGTACCAGGAGCGTTCGTCGCCACGTCACTCACTGAAGGGCAACGTCTACACCTCGACCGACTACCCGCCCGACGAGGAGATCTTCCTGCACAACGAGAACTCCTACCAGGCGGTGTGGCCGAGGATCCTGTACTTCTACTGCGACCGTGAGCCGGACACGCTCGGTGCGACGCCGCTGGCCGACATCCGGCGGGTGTACGAGGAGATCGAACCGGCTGTGCGCGACGAGTTCGCGCGGCGCGGCTGGATGGTGGTGCGCAACTACCAACCCCGGTTCGGTGTCGCCTGGCCCGAGGTGTTCGGGACCGACGACAGAGGTGCCGTGGAACGGTACTGCGCCGACCACGGCATGGTGCCGGAGTGGGTCGGTTCGGACCACCTCCGCACGCGTGCCGTCCGGAACGCGGTGTACCGGCACCCCGACACCGGGCAACCGGTGTGGTTCAACCACATCACCTTCTTCCACCACACGTCCCTCGACGAGGACGTGCGTGAGGGCCTGCTGGCCATGTTCGGCGAGGACGACCTTCCGACCAACACCTACTACGGCGACGGGGGACGCATCCCCGACGACGTGGTCGAGCACCTGCGCTCCTGTTACCGCCGCCTGACGCGGAGGTTCGACTGGAAGCACCGCGACGTGCTCGTGGTGGACAACATGGCGGCGGCACACGGCCGTGAGCCGTTCACCGGCCCGCGCAAGATCGCGGTCGCCATGGGTGAGGCGTACCGGTCGGACTTCGTGCGGGATCGGGACTGAGCATGCCGCACAGCACGCCACGTACGACGACGGTCCACGGGGCGCAGTGGTGCCGCACGTTCGTGCCGCGCCCCCACGCCGACGTCCGACTGATCTGCTTCCCCCACGCGGGTGGCAGTGCCAGCGTGTTCCGGGGTTGGGCCGAACGCCTTCCCGACTCCGTGGAGGTCGTCGCGGTCCAGTACCCGGGACGGCAGGACCGGATCCACGAGGAACCGATCTCCGACATGGAACGGTTGACCGAACGGCTCGTGGAGGCGTTGGCGCCGCAGTTCGACCGGCCCGTGGCGTTCTTCGGCCACAGCCTCGGCGCCACGGTGGCGTTCGAGGTGGCGAGAGAGCTGCACCCGCGGTTTCCGACACCGTTGCGTCGCTTGGTGGCCTCCGCGCGGCTGCCACCGGGAAAGGTCGGTCCCAGCGGCTACGACTTCACGCGGGACGACCATCTGCGCCGGTACCTGCGCGGTCTCGGTGGTCGCGGAGGCATGGCGCTGCACAACGGGGAGCTGTGGCAGGTGGTCGTGCCGCCCCTCCGGAGCGATCTGCTGATGTCGCAGCGCTACGCCTTCCGGCCGGGCGCGCCGTTGACCTGCCCGATCACGGTGATCGTCGCCGACGGCGACACCAGTTGCGACGCCGACGACGTGCGGGGGTGGGAGCGGTACTCCCTCGGTGCGTTCGACCAACACGTGATTCCCGGTGACCACTACTACGTGGAGGATCCGCCGGACGAGTTGTTCGGTGTCCTCGCCGACGTCCTCGACGGCGGACGATGACGCCCCGATCGGTCCGATGTGGTTGATGAGAGTGGGCGAAGTGGATGGTTCTCCAGGTATAGCCCCAGTATTGCGGCGCTCGTCAGAGTGGGCGAACGCCGTCCTTTCCGGCGTCCGGCGCCGGAACAGCCCGCGGGAGTGATCCATGAGCGCTACTGCCGATGTCCGTCGCGAGGAACTGCTGCGACGCAGGCTTCGGGGAGAAGGTACGTCCGGCGCGGCCGGGATCGGCCGTGCGGACCGTTCCGGTCCGCTGGCACTGTCCTTCGGCCAGGAGCAGATGTGGTTTCTGGATCAGTTGAATCCGGGGAGCACGGAGTACCTCGTTCCCGTGGCGTTCCGGCTCCTCGGCGCGCTGGAGAAGGACGCACTCGGCTCGGCGTGGGACATGCTGGTGCGACGGCACGAGATGTTGCGTACGCGTCATCGGCAGGGTGAGGGTGGTCCTCATCAGGTGATCGACGAACCGGTGACCGGTACGTTGGCGACGGTCTCGCTCACCGAGGTGGGGCCGGACGAACGGGAACGGCATCTGGAGAACCTGCTGCACGCGGAGTCGAGGACGCCGATCGACCTCGCCACGCAGTGGCCGGTCCGGGCAACGCTGGTGGAGCTCGGTGTGGCCGAGCACGTGCTGCTCGTGACGTTCCACCACATCGCCTGCGACGCCTGGTCGTCGCGGCTGCTGCTGTCGGAGCTGGGAGCCCTCTACGCCCGGTATCGGGCGAAGGAGCGGAAGCTCCTGGCCCCCTTGCCGCCCCTGCCCGTTCAGTACGCCGACTACGCGGCCTGGCAACGAAACCAGCTGTCGGCGGCGGGCCGGAAACGTCAGCTCGGTTACTGGCGTCACGTGCTGTCGGGGCTGGCGCCGCTCGACCTGCCGACCGACCACCCGAGGCCCCCGGTACGCGGGTACGCGGGCGACGAGGTCGATTTCGTCCTCTCCCCGGAGGTCGGCACCGGTGTCGTCGAACTCGCACGGCAGTCCCGCACCACGCCGTTCGTCGTGGTGATGGCGGCCTTCCAGGCGTTGCTGGCCCGCTACACCGGGCGCACGGACATCGCGGTGGGCACCGTCGTCTCCGGACGTACCCGCCCGGAGTTGCAGCGGCTCATCGGATACGCCATCAACACCGTGGTCGTGCGCAGCCGGTGGACCGAGGACGTCACGTTCCGGGCGTTGCTGGACCATGTGCGCGAGATCGTGCTGGACGCGTTCGACCACGGTGACGTCCCGTTCTCCCACGTGGTCGACGAACTGCAACCACAGCGGGACCTGTCGCGGACACCGTTGTTCCAGGTCGTCTTCACCATGCACGAGTCGGCGGGAGCGGCACCGGACGTGTTCCCCGACCTCACGGTGGAACCGCTGTCGGCGGACGGCGGAGTGGCTCGCTGCGATCTGGAGCTGCAGGTGGTCCCGCAACCGGACGGCTCCCTGCGGGCCCGGTTCCTCTTCGCCACCGAGCTGTTCCTGCCCGCCACGGTCGAAAGGATGGCGCGCCACCTGAAGAGGTTGCTGGCCCACGCCGTCGCGGAGCCCGGAAGCCGCGTGTCGGCACTGAGGCTGGTGGACGACGACGAACTGGCCGAGCTGACCCGACCGGCAGGCCCTCCGCCGCGGTTCGAACACACGTTGACCCGTTTCGACCGGGTGGTGACGGCCACACCGGACGCGGTCGCCGTGGTGACCGACGAGTGCCCCACGACCTTCGCCGAACTCGACACCCGGATCGACCGGATCGCGCACTGGCTGTCCGCCGTGGGGGTGGGGCCCGAGGACCTCATTGGCATCCTGCTCGATCGCGGGGTCGACCTGCTGGCCACCATGCTGGCCTGCTGGCGGGTGGGGGCGGCGTACCTGCCGCTCGGGCCCGAACTGCCCGCCCGCCGCTGGGGCGCGATGCTGAGGGACAGCGACGCCAAACTCGTGGTCACCGACTCCACACCGGACCGGATGGCGAAGCTGGGCGATGTCTTCAAGGGCAGGATGATGGTGCTCGACGAGGCCACCCACGGGGCACCGGTGTCGGTGCCGCCCGTCGAGGCCGGCGCGCTGACACCCGACGCGCTCGCCTACGTCATCTACACGTCGGGTTCGACCGGCGTGCCGAAGGGCGTCGCCGTCACCCACCGCGGGCTGGCCAACCACCTGGACTGGGTGCTCGCCGAGTACGTCGGCGCGCACTCCGGTGGTGCGCCGCTGTTCTCGACGGTCGCCTCGGACGTCGTCGTGCCCGTACTCTTCGCGCCGCTGCTCGCGGGCCGGCCGGTGCACCTGCTCCCCCAGGACATGGATCTCGCCGACCTGGGAGCCCGGCTCGTCGCGGGCAGACCGTACGCCTTCCTGAAGCTCACCCCCGGACATCTGGAGGTGCTCTCGCGGCAGCTCGGCCCCGAGGAGATCCGTGGGCTGGCGGGCACCGTCGTGGCCGGTGGCGACGTGTTGCTGAACCGGCACGCCCTACGCTGGAACGAGTGGCTCGGGACCGGCCGGGTGATCAACGAGTACGGTCCGACGGAGATCACCGTGGGCAACTCCACGTTCGTGCCCTCCGAAGCGACGGACCGCGAGGTCGTCCCGATCGGCACACCCATCCCGCACACCAGCATGTACGTTCTCGACGACCACCTGCGGCCCGTGCCCGTGGGCGTGATCGGGGAGGTGTGCGTCGGCGGGGTCGGTGTGGTGCGCGGCTATCTCAACCGGCCCGAGGTGACGGCGGAGCGGTTCGTGCCCGATCCGTTCGGCGAACCGGGGTCCCGGCTCTACCGCACCGGCGACCTCGGCCGGGTGCTGCCCTCCGGCGACGTCGAGTTCGTCGGCCGGGCCGACACCCAGGTCAAGATCCGCGGTTACCGCGTCGAACTCGGGGAGATCGAGGGCGTGTTCGCCTCCCATCCCTCGGTGCGGGAATGCCGGGTGGTGTTGCGGGAGGACGGCGAGCGCCGCGACCTGGTGTGTTACTTCGTGCCCGCGGCGGGGAGCGCGACCGAGGCCCGGGAGCTGCGGGCGTGGCTGTCCGAGCAGTTGCCCGAGTACATGGTGCCCTCGGCCGTCGTGGAACTGGACCGGATCCCGTTGACCAGCAACGGCAAGCTCGACGTGGCGGCGCTGCCCCGCGCACCGGAGCCGGAGGCGGAGGCCGCACCGGAGGTGCCCGCCGATCCGGTGGAACGGCGGCTCGTCGAGGTGTGGGCGGACGTCCTCGGGGTCGGCCGGGTGGGTGCCCACGACGGGTTCTTCGAGCTCGGCGGCGACTCCATCCGGGCGGTGTCGGTGGTGGGGGCCATGCGCGAGGCCGGCTTCGACGTCTCGGTCCGGGACGTGTTCGCCCACCAGACCGTGGCCGCCCTCGCGGACCTCGTGCGTGGCAGGGGCACGGTGGAGGCGCAACAGGGCGTGGCCGAGTTCGCGCTGATCAGCTCCGAGGACAGGGCGGCCCTGCCGGAGGGGGTCACCGACGCCTACCCACTGTCCCGCAACCAGATCGGCATGATCGTCGAGATGCTGGCCGACGAGCAGCGCCGCTACCACAACGTCACGTCGTTCCGTATCCGCGACGCCGCACCGTTCTCGTTGACCGCGATGACGGCCGCGGCCAGGGAGCTGGTGCGGCGGCACGAGGCTCTGCGCACCTCCCTGCACCTCAGCGATTACTCCGTGCCGATGCAGCTCGTGCACGCGACGGCCGAGCTGCCCCTGGGGGTGCGCGACGTCAGCGGGATGGACGCCGCCCGGGTCGAGCAGATCCTGCGCGAGCACTCCGACCGCGAACGGGAGACCCTGTTCGACCTCACCACTCCGGGGCTGATGCGGTTCTTCGTGCACCTGACCGGTGACGACGGGTACTGGCTCACGGTGACCGAGTGCCATCCCATCCTCGAGGGCTGGGGTCACCACACCATGATGATGGAGTTCCTCGACTGCTACGACCGTCTCAGGCGCGGCGAGGAGCTGGAGGCGTACCAGGCGCCGCCGGTCAGGTTCGCCGACTTCGTCGCCGAGGAAATGGCGGCGATCGAGTCGCCGGAACACGCGCGTTACTGGCGTGGCGTGGTCGACAACCATCCGGCGTTCACCCTCCCGGAACAGTGGGGGGACCCGGCCGTCCCGGCCGGGCGGAAGTACCAGACCGCCGTCGAGTGGCGTGACCTGGAGGACGGGCTGAGAGCGGCGGCGACCGCGGCCGGTGTCTCGTTGAAGTGTGTCATGGTGGCGGCGTACGCGAAGGTGCTCGCCCAGCTCACCGACGAGCCGAGTTTCCACTTCGGACTGATCTGCGACGCCCGCCCGGAGCGGTCGGGAGCCGACCGGGTGTACGGCATGTACCTGAACACGGTGCCGTTCGCGGTGGACCGGCCGTCCGGCCGGTGGCGTGACGTGCTGCGTGCCGTGTTCGACCGGGAGGTGGAGCTGTGGCCCCACCGCCGGTTCCCGTACCCGGAGATCGCGCGGATGCGCCCACCGCGCGAGCGTCTCGTCAACACGATCTTCAACTACCAGGACTTCCACCAGGTCGACACCGACCTCGTGGACGACAGGGCGGGCAACGACGACAGCCCCACCGAGTTCCCGCTGAGCGTGTCCTCGCGGGTCGGCATGATCTTCGTGACCGTGGACCCACGGCAGGTGACGGAAGCACAGGCCGATCTGATCGCCCGCTCGTTCCGGCTCGTGCTGGAGGCCATCGCCGAGGACGTGGACTCCGACGCGGCACGCGCCGCGCTCCCGGCCGAGTACCGGCGATGGTTGCTGGAGTCGGCGCGCACCCACGTGCGCCCGGCGGCGCAGGGACAGCCGGACACCCTCACCCACGCGCTGGACGCGTTCGAGCGGCAGGTCGCCCGCACTCCCAACGCCGTCGCCGTCCGGTGCGGCGACGACGAACTGAGCTACGCGGAACTCGACGAGTGCGCCAACGCGCTCGCGCAGCGGCTGCGTTCCACCGGCTTCGGTCCGGGGCGGGTCGCGGGCGTCGTCGTCAGGCGGGACCTCAACCTGCTGGTGTCCCTGCTGGCGACCTGGAAGGCGGGCGGCGCGTACGTTCCTCTGGGCTGGGAGTTGCCGTCCGAGCGGTGGAACTTCCTCCTGGCCGACAGTGGAGCGCACTGCGTGGTGACGCCTCCCGAGTCCGTCGACCGCGTGCCCCACACCTTCACCGGCCCGGCCGTGCTCGTCGACCACCGCAAACTGGCCGAGTCGGGCAGGAGCGCGACACCGCCGCGGCGCGACGTGGACAGCGCCGAGTTGGCCTACGTCATCTACACCTCGGGGTCCACGGGCAGACCGAAGGGAGTGCGGATCAGCCACGCGGGGCTGGCGGGATACCTGGCCTGGGTCGTGGACGACTACGCCTCCGCACGCGCGGGCGGTGCACCGCTGTTCTCCACGCCCGCCACCGACCTCACCGTCACCACCCTGTTCGGACCCCTGCTCACCGGGCAGCCCGTCCACATCGTTCCCGAGGACACCGACCTCTCCGAACTCGGCAGGCGGTTGGTGGACGGCGCGCCGTACAGCTTCGTCAAGCTGACGCCGGGGCACCTCGAAATCCTGACGCAGCAACTCGACGACACGGCGCTGCGGGGCAAGGTGGGAACCCTCGTGGTGGGCGGTGACCTCTTCCCCGGGGCCACGGCCGAACAGTGGCGTGCCCGCCTGGGCGACGCGCGGGTGGTCAACGAGTACGGCCCCACCGAGATCACCGTCGCGAACTCGATCCAGGAGGTGCACGGCCCCCAGCCCGCGGTGGTGCCGATCGGCAGACCGCTGCCGGGCACGTCGCTGCACGTCCTCGACGACAACCTGGAACCCGTGCCGGTGGGCGTCGTCGGCGAGGTCTGCGTCGGCGGTGCCGGGCTCGCACAGGGTTACTCCGGACGCGCCGCGCTCACCGCCGACCGTTTCGTCCCGGACCCCTACGGTGAGCCCGGGGCGCGGCTCTACCGTACGGGCGACGTCGGGCGGGTGCGCCCGGACGGGACCGTGGAGGTCCTGGGCAGGCGCGACGGCCAGGTCAAGATCCGCGGTTACCGGGTCGAACTCGGGGAGATCGAGGCCGTGCTCACCGGCCACCCGGTGATCGCCGAGGCCAAGGTACTGCTGCGGACCCCGCCCGAGGGGGCCCCGCAACTCGTCGCCTACCTCGTGGCCGAACGCGACACGGACGCGATCGGAGCCGACCAGCTCGGCCGGTGGCTTTCTCAGGCACTGCCCGAGTACATGGTGCCGACGGCGTACACCTGGCTCGACCGGATGCCGTTGTCGAGCAACGGAAAGCTCGACACGGCCGCGTTGCCCGCCCCGGAGCGGACCACCACCTCCGCCGAGTACACGGAGCCGGGTACCAAGACCGAGAAGCTCGTCGCGGAGATCTGGCGGCAGGTGCTGGGCCACGCCCGCATCGGACTCGACGACGACTTCTTCGCCCTGGGCGGGGACTCCATCCGCGCTGTCGCCCTCAGCTCGGCACTGCAGGCGGCCGGGATCTCGGTCACCGTCCGAGAGGTGTTCGACCATCCCACGGTCGCCGCTCTCAGCGCGTGGATCGCGGACCGCGCCGACCACCGCCGTTGACCCGAAACCAGCGCCGACCGGAAGGGACACCCGCCGTGAGTGTCAAACATCTCGTCTCGATCGACGACCTCACCGACACCGATCTCGCCGACCTCGTGGACAGCGGAGCCCGGTTCGCCGCCGCGCCCGACGACCCCCGGAAGGTGCTGTCGGGGCGCGTCGTGGGCCTGTACTTCCGCCTGACCTCGACCAGGACGCGCACGTCGTTCTGGTCTGGGGCACTGCGGCTGGGAGCGGGCGTGGTGAACTTCGACCCGGGAAGCCTCCAGACCGCGACAGGGGAGACCACGGAGGACACCGGACGGGTGTTCTCGTCCATGCTGGACGTTCTCGTCGCCCGCACCGGCGGCGCTCCGGAGGAGATGCGGAGCTGGGCCTCGTGGAACCGCATGTCGGTGATCAACGCGATGAGTGGGCCGGAACACCCGACCCAGGCGTTGACCGACCTGATCACCCTGCGAGCCCACTTCGGCGACCTGCGCGGGCTCCGGGTCGTCTACCTCGGTGAGGGCAACAACACCGCCGCCGCGGTGGCGCTGGCGTTCTCCCGGATACCCGGCTTGGAGCTGGAACTGCGGACCCCACCCGGTTACGGCGTCGATCCGGTGATCATGGAGAAGGCGGCACGCTCGGCCGAGCGCAGCGGGGCGCGCGTGCGCGAGGTCCACCACATGCGGGACCTGCCCGGCGACGTCGACGCCTTCTACACCACCAGGTGGCAGACGACGGGCACCTCCAAGCCGGACCCGGACTGGCGTGCCCGTTTCGCGCCGTTCCAGGTCACCGAGGGGCTCTGGGAACGCAGCCCGAAGGCGGTGTTCCTGCACGACCTGCCCGCACACCGCGGTGAGGAGGTCACGGCCGAGGTGCTCGACGGACCCGCGAGCCTCGCCTTCGACCAGGCGGCCAACAAGATGGCCTGCGCCATGGCGGTTCTCGACTGGATCCGGGCGTGACGGCCGCTCCCGGATCCGTGGCAGGCCCTCCACAGGCCGACCGGCCACTGCGTAAGAACCGCGACTTCCGGCTGCTGTGGTTGTCGGCTGGGTTCTCACAGCTCGGTGCCCGCATGTCCGTGGTGGTGTTCCCGCTGCTCGTCATCTGGCACAGCGGGTCGACCTTCGGCGCCGGGGTGGTCGCGTTCGCCGGGCTCCTGCCGATGCTGCTCGTGCAGCTGCCCGCGGGAGTGTTCGTCGACCGCTGGGACCGCCGCCGGGTGATGAGGTTGTGTGACCTCGTGGCCGCGGCCGGCATGGTGTCGGCCGCGGTGCTGCTCGCCGCCGGAGTGGTGTGGCTGCCCCACCTGTGTGCCGTCGCCTTCCTCGAAGGCGCGTGCATGATCTTCTACCAGGTCGCCGAGCGGGCCGCGGTGCGCAACGTCGTCGCCCCGGAACACCTGCCGTTGGCGGTCTCCCGGAACGAGGCGCGAAGCCGGATCGCGGGAATGCTGGGTCAGCCTGCGGGCAGTGGCCTGTTCGCCGTCCTGTGGTGGCTTCCGTTCGCCGCGACGGCGGTCGGGCACCTGCTGTCGCTGTTCGGGCTCGGCCGGGTGAAGCGTCCGTTCCAGACCGAGCGGGTCGAACGTGTGCGGCGGTTCCGGTCCGAACTCACCGAGGGGCTGCGCTGGCTGTGGAGTCAACGCTTCCTCCGGTACACGACCCTCCTGGTGGCGGTGACCAACTTCCTGGCCCAGACGGTGAACATGGCGCCGATGGTGGTCATCAAGGAGACCGGCGGCTCGGCCGCGTTGGTGGGCCTGGTCGGCACCATCGGCGGGGTCGGCGGAGTGCTCGGGGCGATGTGCGGATCGTGGTTGTTGCGCAGGCTGTCGTTGGGCGGCCTCGTCATCCTCGACCTCGCCACCCGCAGCGTCCTGGTCCCGGCCATGGCGTTCACCACGAGCCTGCCCCTGTTGTTCGCGCCCTTCGCGGTGATGTCGTTCACCGGAGCCGTCCTCAACGTCGGCGCGGGCGCCTACATGGCCCAGGTCGTCCCCGACGAGATCCACGGCCGGGCGATGAGTGCCGTGCTGATGACCTCGTGGGGGGCCAACTCGGCGGGAGCGCTCGCGGCCGGGGTCCTGCTGGGCGTGCTCAGCACCACGGGCGCGCTCCTGACGGTCACCGCCGTCCTCGTGGCGAGCACGCTGCTGGCGGTCCTGACCCCCTCGGTGCGGCGGGCCGACATCTCGGTGCCACGGTGACCGGGGAGGAAGGGCGGGAGCCCGCCGGAGCGGGCGATCACCGGGTGGGCAACCGGTTGTGCGTGGAGGTGGCGGCGAACGTCACGGCCCCGACCGCCGCCCGCGTCGAGGCGACCGCACGGAGCAGCAGATCGCGGTCACAGCGCGCGGACTCGTGATCCGGAGCGGGTTCGCGTTCGGACGCCGCCAGCACCAGCACCGCCGCCTCGGTGAGGCAGAGCAGGGCCTCGTCGACCGGGTCGGAGCGGTCGGCGGTCTTCGCCAGCACGTCGAGCTCCGTCCGGAGGGATCGAAGCCGTTCGTCCCGTTGCCGCATCGGTCCTCCTGTCCGCGTCGAGCCGAGATCCTCCGGCACGGACGCTTCTTTCCGTGCGAAGGGAAAAGCGTGCCGAGAGACCGGGCTCACCGGTGGGGAGCCGCGGGGACGGGCGCGGACTGGAAGGACCGTCGGCCGTACAACAGGGGTGGCTGGGTGTGACTGCGCACGTTCACCACACGCCCGAACACGATCCAGTGATCGCCGAACGGAAGCAGATCCGCCACGGCGCACTGGGACACCGCGAACACGTGCTCCGTCAACACCGGTAGCCCGGTGCTCGGCGCGGGCAGCCACGGCACACTGGCGAACCGGTCGGCGGTCGACGCGAACGTCCGCGCCGTCTCGGCCCCGTGCTCGGTCAGCAGGTGCACCGCGAAGACCCCGCTCTCGCGCACGGCCGCCAGCGTGCCACAGTCCTCGTGCAGGCACACCAGCAGAGTGGGTGGTGCCAGCGTGATGCTGGTCAGCGAGTTGCACGTCAGGCCGTGCGGACGGCCGGCGGCGTCGACCGACGTCACCACCGTGACGCCGGTGTAGTAGCCGCTCATGAACTCACGAAACGTGTCCGGGGTCACCGGCTCGGTGGCCGCGCCGGACTCCGACCCGACAGGAACCGTCTGCATTGCTGCACCTCCAGTTCGAACCGTCTGCGCCACGCCGCCGTACGAACCGGGGCGGGAAAAGGACGACGGGCCGCGCACGGCCGGAAGACCGGTGGTGGCCCGTCGTTTCGAAACGTCACCTCTCGTTGAGAGCGGCGAGGTACTCGTAGCAACTCGGCAGTGCGGCGACCATCTTGTCGGCTTCCGTCCTCGACCTGGCGAACTCGGCCAACGCGTTCGTGGGGTCGAGCTGCCGGACGGCGGGCCGCGCGGTGGGCGGTATCCGCCCGAGGCCGAGGTTCATCGTGATCCAGGAGTAGCTTTCGAACCCGTGGTAGTAGGGGTAGACGGTCTCCTCGTCGAGCAGGTGGGACTCGGAGAGTTCGAGCCGGTACCGCAGCCCCTCCGGCAGCGGCCTGCTCTTGACGTCCTTCCAGTACGGCGTGTCGGCACGCTCGGCCGCGCGGTAGTGCAGGACGAGGAACTCCTTGACCCCGTCGACGGCGTGGGCGACCCGACGGTTGTAGTCGTCGATCAGCCGCTCGTCGAAGTCCCTGTCGGGGAAGTGCTTGACGAGCTGCTCGATGCCGTGCTGGATGAAGAAGATGCCGGTCGACTCGAGCGGCTCCACGAACGCGCTCGACAACCCGATGGCCACGCAGTTGCGGACCCAGGACCGTTCGTTGCGGCCCACCCTGATCCGGATGTGGTTGGCCTCCAGGTCGTCCCGGCCGGGGGCGACCGCCGCGCGCAGTTCCCGCTCGGCCTCCTCGGGAGTCTGGAAGGCGTCGGAGTAGACGTAGCCGTTGCCGTTCCGGCGGAACAGTGGAATCGTCCACATCCAGCCTGCGGTCATCGCCGTCGCGGTGGTGTAGGGGTTCATGTCGGTGGCATCGTCGCGCGGCACCCGTAGCGCGACGGCGCGGTTGTTCGGCAACACGTCCTCGAAGGACTCGAACCGCTCCCCGAGCGTCTGGTTGATCAGCAGTCCCCGGAAGCCGGTGCAGTCGACGAAGAGGTCGCCCTCGACGGATCCGTGCTCCTCCGTGTGAACGCGGGTGATCCAGCCCCGCTCGTCCTGTCCGACACCGCTGACGTTGTCCACCACGTGCCGCACACCCCGCGCGATGCCGTACTCGGCCAGGAACGCGGCGACCCCGTCGGCGTCGAAGTGGTAGGCGTAAGGGAACTGCGCCCGCTGCTGCTCCATCGTGGACTTGCCGAAGGAGTCGTCGAGGCCACTGGCGAACAGCGAGCCGTCCAGCATCCTCGGGGCACGCTGTGCGTCACACAGCGCCGTGGTGATGAAGCACTGTCGGTCGAACGGCTGGCTCCGGTCGCCCACGGCCAGCCACCACTCGGCGAGGTTGAAGCCGTCGACCGTGCGCAGGCGCTCGAACGGGTGGTAGAAGTGTTCGCCGGGCTTGCGCCAGTTCTCGAACCGGATACCCAGCTTGTAGCTGCCCGCGCACTTGGGCAGCCACTCCCGTTCGTCGAGACCCAGGTAGTCGAAGAAGTGCCGCACCGTGCTGAACGTGGCCTCGCCCACCCCGATGCGGCCCACTCTGGCGGATTCGATGAGTGTCACGTCGACGCGGTCGGCGAAAGCCGCCTTCAGGTACGAGGCGGTCATCCACCCCGCGGTCCCGCCGCCGACGATCACTACGGATCGGATCATACGTACTCCCTTGTCGGTAAGTCCGTTTCCTGGTGTCCGGTCGACGTCACCGGCCGAGCTCGGCCATGCGACGGCGCAGGCTCAGCGGCCGGAGGTCGGTCCACACGCGACCGATGTGGTCGAGGCACTCCTGTCTGGTGCCCTCCGTGCCCTCGGAGTGCCATCCGGCGGGCAGGTCCCGGTCCGCCCACCAGATCGAGTACTGTTCCTCGTCGTTGCGCACCACGCGATAGCGGCGATCGTGGCCGTAGTCGTCCTGGACGTCCATGACACCCTCCAGATGGTCGTGGCTGTGGTGTGTTCACCCTTGTGGCCTGCGCCATAACTTCGCTATATGCGAGCGACAGCGGGATCCCGCCAGTGGTGCGTCACGTCACCGAAGTGCTCGCGTACCCACTGGTCGGAGTAGACGGTGTCGAGGTAACGATCACCTCCGTCGGGCAGGATGAGCACACAGGTCGATCCCGGCGGCAGTGACGGCGCCAGGCGGTGCAGCGCCGAGACCGCGGCGCCCGACGAACCACCCGCGAGGATCGCCTCACGGGCGACCAGCCGCCGGCACCCGACGACACAGTCGAGGTCGTCGACATGGACCACCCGGTGCGCCGCGGACGGGTCCAGCAGGGCCGGTCGTACCGAGGCGCCGTGGCCGGGAACGAGCCGCGACACCGGGGGCGGGTCCGGGTCGAACAGGACGCTGCCGACCGCGTCCACGCCGACGATGGTGGTCGACAGGCCGTGCGCGCGGACGTACCGCGCGCAGCCCTGGAGAGTGCCCGTGGTGCCCGTGGGACAGAACAGGTAGTCCACGCGGTCGTTCAGTGCCGTCGCGATCTCCCGCATGGTGCGTTCGTGCGCCTTCGGGTTACGTGGGTTGGCGTACTGGTTGGGCCAGAACGCGTCGGGCAGCTCGTCGAGGAGCTCCTCGACCCGGCGCAGCCGTGCGGCGAGCAGCTCACCCGTCACCGGGTCCGGCTCCGTGACGACCTCCACCTCCGCGCCGTACGCCCGGAGCACGGACACGTTGTGGGAGGTCGTCCTGGCGTCGACGACACAGACGAACCGCAGTCCGAAGTAGCGGCAGAGCTGTGCCAGTCCGATCGCCAGGTTGCCGGAACTGGATTCCACGACCACCGACCGGCCGGGGTCGAGCTGCCCGGTGTAGAGCCGGTCGAGCAGCATGCTGACCGCGGTTCTGTCCTTGATGCTGCCCCCGGGATTGAACTTCTCCACCTTCGCGAAGACCCGCATGTCGCAGTCGATCGACAACCGTTCCAGTTCGACGAGTGGGGTGGAGCCCACGGTGGCGAGAATGCCCCGCCTCACGTGGTCGGTCATATCGGCCCTCCTTCGGCCGCGCCGGCCCTACCCGGCCACGCTCTAGAAGCTCGGTGCCGCCGAGGGGGCCCGCAGTGTGCCGAGGTACGGGTGCCACAGGTGGTCGGGGTCGTTCTCCACCGCCGCGACGATCTCCCGCATCGCCCGCAGCGCCTCCGGTTCGGTGCCGTCGTAGACGTCGCCCTGCAGCATCCGGAGCACGTCGATGCGGTAGCGCGGGTCCGCCACGAACGCCGTGAACAGCACGTTGAGGCGGTAGTAGATCGAGATGAACTCGTACCAGTACTTGACGGCTCTGCGGAGTTTGCCCTCGTAGGTGTCGAACCGCTTCTTCGTGTAGTCACCCGCCGCGTGGGCCGCGATGATGTCCTGGCTGGCGATGCGCGCGCTGTTGAGCGCGACGCTCACCCCACTCGAGAAGATGGGGTCCACGAACCGGGCCGCGTCACCGATCAGCACGAACCGGTCGCCGCAGATCCGGGTCATCGAGTAGCTGTAGTCACCCTCGGCCCGGAACGGCCGGATCCGCTCGGCCTTCGCCAGTGCGTCCCGCAGCTCGGGACGGCTGCCGACGTAGTCCCAGAAGAACTTCTCCCGGTCCGTGCCCGCCGCCTTGAACCGCTTCTTCTGGGTCACCACGCCGACGCTGGTGATGGTGTCGGTGATGGGGATCTGCCAGACCCACGTGTTCTCGATGGGCAGGAAGTGGACGAAGATGTGGTCCGCCGTCGCCGCGTTCCCGCTCAGTGCGTGCCGGTCGAGTCCGTCGAACCACGTGTGCACGGCGTACTGGTCGAACACGGGGTCGGACACCTTCATCCTGAGCTGCCTGCCGAGAAGCGTCTGCCTGCCCGACGCGTCGACGACCATGCCCGCGGTGTAGCTGAGGTCCTTCCCGCCGAACCGGACGTCGAGCCGGACCTGGTCGGGATCGTCGAAGTCCACGTTCCGGACCCGGGCACCGGTGAACACGGTGGCGCCCTGTTCCTGGGAGTGCCGCAGCAGCACGGCGTCGAACCGACCCCGGTCGACGTGGTAGGTGTAGTCGCGGTCCACGCCCGGTTGGTTGCGTTCGACGAACTGCACCTCGGCCGACCAGTCGTGGCTGAGGCCCGAGTAACCGAGGGTCGGGATGTCGCGGGTCTCCGCGGAGGTCCACGAGGCCCCGTACTTCCGGGGGAAGCCGATCTCGTCGATCTTGTCGAGTGCCCCGATCTCGGCGAGCACGGGGGTGGTCGCGGGCACCAGGGACTCACCCACGTGGGGGCGCGGGAACGTCTCGCTCTCGAAGACCACCACCGAGAGCCCGGCCCGGGCGAGGTACGAGGCCGTGGTGGAGCCCGCGGGGCCGCCACCGATGACGGCGACGTCGTAGTCGAGTTCGGTCATCGGACGATCTCCTCACCGGCGTGCTGATCGATCTCTGCGGTCACGAGCGCGGCGATGCACCGCACGTTGCGGAAGTTCCGGCTGTTGACCTCGGCCGGCGAGACGTGCACGCCGTACCTCTCCCGGGCCCAGGTCAGCAGCAGGGCCGTGCGGAGGGAGTCGATGATTCCCCATTCGAGCAGCGGGGTCGTCACGGTCAGTTCGTTGTTCTCGTCGCCCCAGAGGAACTCCTCCCGGATGTAGTGCAGCAGTTCCTTCTCGACGTCCTCGGTGGTCATCGCCCTCTTCCTTCCTTGTCTGCCGTCGCCTTGTCGCGTGTGGACGCTGAGGTGTCGCGCCGGGCACGCGACTCGGTGTGTGCGCGTCGCATCGCGGCCCGGTCGGCCTTGCCGTTCGCGGTGCGGGGCAGGTCGGGCACCAGGTGCACGTGATCGACGACCGCGTACGACGGCACCGTGGCGGCCAGGTGGGCACGCAGGGCGAGCGTGCCGGGCCTGGCGTCCGGCTTCGGCACCACGAACGCCACGAGGTGGGCGTCGAGTCCCTCTCCCACCGACACCACGGCCACGTCGTCCACCTCGGGATGGCTGCCGAGCGCCGCCTCCACCTCGCCGAGTTCGATGCGGTGTCCCCGGACCTTGACCGTGTGGTCGCGCCTGCCGACGTAGTCGAAGCCGCCGTCCGGGCGCACGCGGACGATGTCCCCGGTGTGGTACGGCCCCTGTTGCGGGGGATGCCCCCAGTACCCGCGCATCACCGTGGGTCCGGCCACGAGGAGTTCGCCCTCCTGACCCGGACCGGCCACCGACGAGTCGGGCAGGGCCGCCCACACGGTGTCGCCCGAACACGCGCGTCCGATCGGCACCGGCCGGTCACGTTCCAGGTCGGTCGCCGTCACCTCGTGGAACGTGCACACGTTGGTCTCGGTGGGCCCGTACAGGTTGAGCAGCCGGGCGCCGGTCCATTCCCGCAGGGCACGCACGCCGTCGACGGGAAACGGCTCGCCCGCGAAACACACCGCCCGCAACGCCGGGGGAGCGGGCCGGGTGAGCAGGCCGCCGTCGCGCATCATGAGGAGCAGGGCCGACGGGACGGAGTACCAGACGGTGAGCGTGCCGCCGCAGAGCAGGTCGACCAGCCGATGGGGCGCGTAGGCCCACTCCCGGGGGATCAGGTGCACGGAGGCTCCCACCGCGAACGCGCCGTAGAGGTCGAGCACCGACAGGTCGAACGCGAACGGGGCGTGGTTGGCGAGCCGGTCGCCGGGGCCCAGCCCGAGTTCGGCCACGGCCCAGTCCACGAACGCCGCCGCGTTGCGGTGGCTGAGACAGACGCCTTTGGGCGTGCCGGTGGAACCGGACGTGTAGAGCACGTAGGCCGGATCGTCGGGTGCGACGGCGGCATCCACGCGGGGCGCTACCGCGGCTTCTCGCTCCTCCCCGCCGTCGAGGTCGAGTACCGCGGTCGTGGGGGCCAGCACCTCGTCCGCCGTGGGGCGACGGCCGGCGTCGGTGCACACGGCGGCGGCGCCACAGTCACCGGCCACCACCGCCACCCGGCCCACGGGCGCGGTGCCGTCCAGGGGCACGTACACGGCACCGAGACGCAGCACCCCCTGCATCGCGGCGACGACGGCGGGGGACTTGTCGGCCCACAGGACGACCCGGTCACCCCTGCTCACTCCGGCCGCGGCCAGCCTGGCCGCGAACTCCTCGGCCGCCCGGTCGAGTTCCCGGTAGGTGAGCGTGTCATCGCCGAACACGATCGCGGGACGGTCGGGATACCGTCGCGCGCTGTCGATGACGAGTTCGTGCAGGCTCACAGTCCCATACCCCTTGCGATGATGCCGCGGTGTATCTCGTTGGTTCCGGAGAAGACGGTGCTGGGCAGGCTGTCGCGCAGAGCGGCCTCAACACCGTGTTCGGCCAGGTAGCCGGTGGCGCCGAAAAGCTGGACGGCGGTGAGGCTGTTCGCGATCGCGGCCTCCGACACGGCCACCTTGGCCAGTGAGGACGCCGTCGTGTGGTCCCGGCCCGCGTCCAGCGACCAGCACGCCCGGTAGAGCAGCAGCCGGGCGCTCTCCAGTCGCCGCCGCATGTCCGCGACGGCGTGGGACACCGCCTGGTTGTCGCCGATCCGTCTGCCGAACTGCCGCCGCGTGCGGGCGTGCCGCACACAGCGGCGGAGCTGGCGTTCCATCAGTCCCAGGTAGACCGCGAACAGGCAACTGCGTTCCCAGCCCATCGAGTGCTGGAAGATCATGGAACCCTGGCCCGGCTCACCGAGAAGGAACCGGGAGGGCACGGCGCAGTCGTCGAGCGTGACCCGGCCCGCGGGACACCCGTGCAGGCCCGCCTTGGCCAGGCGGAGGCCCACCGACAGGCCCGGGGTGTTCCTCGGCACGACGAACCCGCTGGTACCGAGGAAGCCCGCCGCGGGATCGGTGACGGCGTAGACGACGAGGACGTCGGCGAGCGGCGCGTTGCTGGAGAACGACTTCGCGCCCGTCAGCCGGTAGGTGTCCCCGTCGGCGACCGCCTTGGTCGACAGGGCACCGACGTCGGAGCCCGCCTCGTCCTCGGTGATGGCGTTCGCGGCGATGAGCTCGCCGTCGCACAGTCCGGGCAACAACGTGTCGGCGACCTCGGGGGACGCGAAGTCCCGTACCGCCACCCCGCACGCCAGCAGGTGTGCCGCCACCCCGAACACCAGGCCGGTGTCGGGGCAGGCCTTTCCGAACCGTTCCAGTGCCAGTGCGGTGTCCAGCGCTCCGAGCCCACCACCGCCGTGCCGCTCGGGCAGGCACAACCCGGTCAGGCCGATGTCGGCGGCGATCCGCCACCGCTCACGGGTGAAATGGTCGTCCGGTGTGGACGGTGTTTCCGACCCGAGGCGTTCCCGCACCGCCGTCTCGATCTCCTCGAGGCGGCGGTGCTGCTCGGGGGTGAGGTCGAAGTCCATCGACGTCCTCCGGTTCTCGCGGTGCCCGTTGTCCGGGATGACGAGGGCTCTGGTCGGCTGCCGTGCCGTGGGCCTGCGCGGTCCTAGCGCGTGAGGTTCCCGGCCGCGCCGGTCACACCGAGGTCCTCGTCGTCGAGTTCGTCGATCTCGGCGCGGACCCGCTCCTCGATGACGGTGGCGAGCGCGGACACGGTCGGTCCCTCGAACACCGCCCGGATGGGCAACTCGGTCTCGAACGCCGCCTGCACGGCCGCGACGAGCTGGATGGCGAGGATGGAGTTGCCGCCCGCGGTGAAGAAGTCGGTGTCGCGGCCCGCGGGTCTGCCCAGCAGTTCGGAGAACAGCTCGGCGACCCGGCGCTCGACCACGCCTTCCAGTGCGGCGGTGTCGTCGGCCTCTTCGTCCAGGTGGGCGAGAAGTGCCCTGCGGTCCAGCTTGCCGTTGGCGCTCAACGGGAGTCGTTCGAGCACGTGGCACGAGGTCGGGACCATGTACTCCGGGAGCTGCCGGGCGCAGGCTTCCAGCAGGTCGGGGACCAGCGTCGGGTCCGTGACGGCAACCTGGTCGGCGCCGGTGCAGAACGCGGCCAGCACCGTGCGCCCGGCCTCGTCGCCGTCGGCCACCACCACCGCGTCCCGGACCCGGGGATCAGCCGAGAGGACCCCCTCGATCTCGGCGAGCTCCACCCGGTGACCACGGATCTTCACCTGCTGGTCGCGGCGACCGACGAACTCCACGTCACCGCTCGCCAGGACACGGGCCAGGTCGCCGGTGCGGTACAGGCGGCCGCCGGGCGGGCCGTCGGGGTCGGGCAGGAACGAGGCGGCCGTCAGCGTGGGACGACCGAGGTACCCGCGGGCGAGGCCGGCTCCGCCCACGTAGAGCTCGCCGACCACCCCGATCGGTACGGGGCGCAGCCGGTCGTCGAGTACACGCATGGTCACGCCGGGGAGAGGCTTGCCGATGGGCACGGAAGCACCGCCCGGCTCGGGCGACACCGGATGGACGCAGGTGCCCACCGACGCCTCCGTCGGCCCGTACTCGTTGATCAGCCGTCCTTCGCCGAGCGCGCCCACCCACTCCCGGGCCAGCACGGTGGGCAGCACTTCGCCCGCCACCACGACGGTGTTCGCGAGTTCGGCCCTCGCCGCGGGGTCGAGCTGGTGGGACAGGATCTTCAGATGGCCTGGGGTGAGCTTGAGGAAACTGAACGGCGCGGCGGCCGTCAGGGCCGTTCCGAGCTCGGTCAGGTCCACGTCCGAGGGCACCAGGTGCACCGGCTGTCCCGCCGCCAGCGGCGCCCACAGGTTCGGCACCACCAGGTCGAAGGCGACCGAGGAGAAGACCGGCGCGCCACCCGTGCCGCGCTTCGCGAGCTCGTCGACGGCCCAGCGCACGTGGTTCGCGACACCGCCGTGGGTGACCTGGACTCCCTTCGGCGTTCCGGTGGAGCCGGAGGTGTAGATGACGTAGGCGAGCAGGTCCGCGTCGCACACCCTGGCGGGCGGCTGTGAGGGACCGGCGGCGAGCGTCGACGCCTCCTCGTCCAGCAGGACGGGCGCCACGCCGTCGACCTCCCCGGAAACGCGACTCCACTCGGCCGCCGTCGTCACGAGTGCGCTCGCACCCGCGTCCGACAGCACGGCGGCCACCCGCGCGGCCGGGTTCGCGGGGTCGAGCGGCAGGTACGCCGCCCCCGACTTCCACACGCCCAGCAGCGTGGACAGCAACTCCGGGCGACGGTCGAGCAGCACACCGACGACCCGGTCCGGGCCCGCACCGAGGTCGCGAAGCCGGTGGGCGAGCCGGTTGGCCGCGCGGTCGAGTTCGGCGAAGGTCACGCGCGTCGACCCGCACACCACGGCGGTCGCCTCGGGGGAGTCCGCGGCCTGCCGCTCGACGGCGTCCACCACGGTGGCGTCGGTGAAACCCTTCTCGCCGAGCTCGGCTCCGGCGGCGACCTCGCGCAGCGTCGCCGCCTCCTCACCGGCGACGAAGTCGATCTCGGCCAGGGGCCGGGTGGGGTCGGCCGTGACCGCGTCGAGCAACGCCAGGAAGTGCCGGCACATCCGTTCGACGGTCTCTTCCGCGAACAACGCGGTGGCGTACTCCAACCCGCCCGCCAGCGAGCCGTCGGGGCGCGGCCGCAGGTACATCGTCAGGTCGGTCTTGGCGATACGTGAGACGTCCAGCAGCGTCCGCCAGTCATCCGGGTCGGCGGCCGAGCCCGTGAGCTGTTCGTCGTGGAAGTCGAACGCCACCTGGTACAGCGGGGTCCGTGACAGGTCGCGGTCGGGTGCCAGTTCGGCCACCAGCATGTCGAACGGAACGTCCTGGTGGCTGAACGCGTCGCGGCAGGTGTCGCGGACCTCGGCGACCGCGCCGGTGAAGTCGTCGCCCGGGTCCAGCGAACACCGCAGCACGAGGTTGTTGAGGAAGAAGCCCACGACGTTCTCCAGCTCGGGCCGGTCGCGCCCGGCCACGGGAGTGCCGACCACCACGTCCCACTCGGCCTGGTAGCGGGCCAGCAACGTGGCGAACCCGGTCAACAGCGTCATGAACGGGGTGGCTCCGACCCGCTTGCCCAGCGAGTCGAGCGCCGTGGCCACGGAGGCGGGCACGGTGAAGCCGACGATGCCGCCACGTCCGTCACGGCGGGCCGGTCTGGGAAGGTCGGTCCGCGGTTCCGTGGGTTTCGCGTCGTCGAGGATGACACGCCAGTGCTCGACGAGACTCCGGACGCCGTCCCCGTCGTGTCGCTGCCGTTGCCACACCGCGAAGTCCGCGTACTGCACGGGGAGCGGGGCCAGTGCGGGCGGGCGCCCCGCCGACCGGGCCGCCAGGATCTCCCGCAGGTCCCGTTCCAGCACGGCCGACGACCAACCGTCACAGACGATGTGGTGCATGGCCAGCACCAGGACGGCCTCCCCGGCCTCCGGCCGGTACAGCAGCGCCCTCACGGGCGGGCCGGTGCGGAGGTCGAAGCCCTGGTCGAGCCAGGCGTCGAGGTCGGTGACGAAGTCGTCGTGCGCGCCTGTCGCGGTGGTGAGCTCGCAGCCCGAGGGCGGATCGACGAGCTGCACCGGCTCGTCGCCGCGCAGGACGAACCGGGTGCGCAGCGACTCGTGCCGGGACACGAGCGCGTCGAGCGCCGCCTGGACGTCGGCGACGGCGACACCACGGTCGATGCGCACGAACAGGGCCGAGATCCACTCGCGACTGCGCGGGTTCATCCTGTCGAGCAACCAGATCCGGCGCTGACCGGACGACAGGGGCAGGCCACCGTCGCGCGGTACGGGGCGGATGGTCTCGTCGGCGCGGCGGGCCGTGCCGAGCAGCTTCGCCTGGGCGGCGAGGGTCGTCGCCGAGAGCAGGGAACGGAGATCGATCTCGGTACCGCTGGCCTTGCGCAGGCGGTTGGCCAGCCGGGTGAACTGCAGGGACGAACCGCCGAGTACGAAGAAGTCGTCGTCGTGACGGATCTCGTCGATCTTGAGCAGCTCCCGCCACACCTCCGCGACGAGCGCTTCCTCCGCGCTGTCCGGGCGCGTGGGGGAGGGTGCGCGCTGGTCCGGTGCGGGCAGCGCGGACCTGTCGATCTTCCCGCTGCTGGTGGTGGGGAAGGCGGTGAGTCCGATGAACGCCGAGGGCAGGTGGGTCTCGGGGAGGTGTTCGGCGAGGAAGTCCCGCAGCCCGGCCGGGACCTCGCCGTCGGACGTGCGGACGTAGGCGGCGAGCCGGGTGCCGCCCTCGGCCGACGGATACCCGAGGACGACAGCCCCGCCCAGTCCGGGATGCGCGGCCAGCGCGGCCTCGACCTCGCCCGGTTCGATCCGGACACCGTTGACCTTCACCTGGTGGTCGCGCCTGCCGAGGTAGGTCAGGACACCGTCGGGCTCCACGCGGACCATGTCCCCGGTGCGGTAGAGCCGCTCGCCCGACGTGCTCGTCGGGTCGGGAACGAAACGTTCGGCCGTGAGGTCGGGACGTCCCAGGTAGCCTCGCGCGAGACCTGTCCCGCCCGCGTGCAGCTCACCCTGCTCGCCCGCCTCGACGGGACGCCCACTCGGGTCCAGAACGAGGGCGCGAAGGCCGTCGATCGGGCGTCCGATCGGTACCGGCCCCGAGCGTTGGGCGGGGTCGAAGCGGTGGGCCGTGACGTCGATCGAGCACTCGGTCGGTCCGTAGGTGTTCCACACCCCGATCGCCGACGGGTCCGGCAGCCTGTTCAAAAACTGGTGCACCAACTCGGCGTGCAGCTGTTCCCCCGCGGAGAACAACAGACGTAGCGCGTGGCACTCGGCCAGCGCGGGTTCCTCCACGAGAACGCGCAGTAGTGAGGGCACGACCTGCAGCACGGTGATGTCGCGTTCGGCCAGGCAGCCTGCGAGCACGGCGGGGTCACGTTCGGCCCCGACGGGGGCCAGCACGACCGTCGCACCGCACACCAGTGGAGCGAAGACCTCCCAGATGGACGCGTCGAACGTCAGCGCGGTCTTCTGCAACACCCGGTCGCCGGGGCCGAGCCCGTGGGTGCGTACCACCCAGTCGATCCGGTTCCCGATACCCGCGTGGGGCACGACCACGCCCTTCGGCGTGCCGGTCGAGCCGGAGGTGTGGAGCACGTAGGCCGCCGCGTCGGGGTCGATCACCGGTCCGGGGTCGTCGGAGGGCTGTCCGGCGGCCACGGAGAGGTCGCGGTCGAGGACCACTGTGCGCACCCCCGCCACGGCGACGGCGTCGTGGGTGATCGTCTGGGTGAGCACCAGCCGGGGCGCCGCGGACCGGGCCACGGACACGAGGCGGCCACCCGGATGCCCCGGGTCGAGGGGCAGGTAGGCGGCGCCGGCACGCCACACCGCCAGCAGCGCCACCACCAGGGTCACGCTCCGGTGCAGACAGACCCCGACGACGCTGTCCGGTTCCCCGGCGAGCGCCTCGCCCACCCCGTGGGCGCGCAGCAGGTGAGCGAGGCGGTTCGCGCGCGCGTCCAGTTCGGCGTACGTCAGTGAACCGGCGTCGTCGATCACGGCGATCGCGTCGGGCGTGCGTGCGGCCTGCTCGGCGACCAACCGGGGCAGCGACGTCTCGGCCAGGTGTTCCACGGGACTTCTCCTCGTCGAATCGGTGGTGGCTTCCGTGGTGGAGGTGCCGCGGGCGGTGTTCTCAGTCCAGGACATGGCCGTCGCGCGACCGGAAGGCCCGGGAGCGGCGGTGATCGAGGTGGACGAACGTGCGGTACAACCAGCGGTCCTCGCCGTCGTATCTGGGCGTGAACAGGGTCCGTCCGTGCAGGGCGACCCGGTTGTCCACAAGGGCGAGATCACCGGGTTCGAGCACCAGCGTCTCGGTGACGGCGGTCAGCGCGTCACGAAGGATCTCCAGCGCGTCCTTGGCGGGGACGTCGCATCCGTGCGTGGCGTGGAAGTCCACGCGGATGTCGGGGTCGTCCGGATGCCCCGTCAACACGGCGTGCCGGGGAGCCGCTGCGCTGCCGCCGCCGAACGAGGGCGGTGCGTCGGTGACGAACCGCGGCTCGCCCAGCACGGTGCGCACGTCGCCGGGCAGCGTGTCGACGGCCCGGCGAACGCACGCTATCTGGAGCCCCGCGACGCGTTCGTGGTCGCTGCGCACACACAGCAGGCCCACGTAGTCCGGCCGATGTGGATGGAAGGCGTTCTCGATGTGCATCTCCAGCCGGGTCGACCCGGCGTTGCTCTGCTGGGCCTCCTGCCCCGGTACCGGCACGACGTTCTGCACGAGCGCGCCCGACTTCTCGTTTCGGTAGGCGATCAGGTCCCCGAGTTGCATCGACACCATGCCGATCAGGGCGGCACCCGTGGTGGCGTCCCGCTCCACCGATCCCGGGTCGGCGGGTGTGGGACGGTCGACCACGACGGGCAGGTTGCGGACGAGGAGACTGCCGTGGTCGCCGGGATCGTTGCGGAACTCCGCCAGTCGCCGCCGCAGCCGCGAGGGCAGTTCGGCCGACGAGCCCCGGCACGCGTGGAGCCAGTCCGGCGCGTCCACCAGGCGGGGCTCGACCTGGGTGAGCTGCTCCGTGGTGGCGCGCGCCTGCCTGTTCTCGTCGTCGGTGAGAACGAAGGTCGTGTCGTTGTTCATGGCTGTTCGCTCCTGGTACGGCGGCGGTGGTCGGAGTACGGGGCGGGCAGTGGCGGGAGGTCGGCGCCGAGCGTGTTCACGGTGCGGGCCCCCGGTCCCGTGCGGGGAGCGTCGGCGACGGCGGTGAGCAGCGCGACGACGGCTTCGGCGATCCGGTGCGCCTGCGCGGCGCCGAACACGTCCGGGCGATAGCCCAGGCGGATCTCGATGACGTCGCCGGGGATGACGGCGAGCCGGATCGGATAGTGCGTCTGGTCCACGAGTTCGTAGCCCGCCAGGCGGAGTTCACCGAGCGCGGCGTTCCAGGACGACGAGTCGAACGGGTAGTTCACGATCAGCGTCGTGGTGTCGAAGAGCGAGCGGTGGGTGCGACCCGCCGGTGACTGTCGTTGGATGTCGGCAAGAGGCAGATGGTGGTGGGCGGAGAGCTCGGCCTGTTCGGCCTGCAACGTCCGCGCCGCGCTCCACACCGGTTCGGTCGCCAGTTCGGTGGCACGCACCCTGACCGGCACGGTGTTGGTCAGCATCCCCACCGTGCGGTCGATGCCGTCCAGCTCCGGTGGCCTGCCGGACACCGAGGTCCCGAACACCACGTCACCGTCTCCGGTCAGGCGGGCCAGCGCCACCGCCCACGTGAGCTGGACCAGCGACGTCAGGGTGACGCCCTCGGTGCGGGCCGTGTCGGTGAGGGACTCCGACACCCTCTCGGGCAGGGTCGCTGTCACCTGCTCGTGACAGACCTGCACGTCGGTGGTCAGGTGCGGGGCGACCAGTGTCGGCGCCCGGAGCCCTTCCAGGTGTCGTGCCCACGCCTCCAGCGACCGGCGCCGATCCCGCCCGGCGAGCCAGGCGAGGTACGTGCGGAACGCGGGCGCGGGCGGCAGGAGCGCGTCGTGCCCGTGCGTGTAGAACGTGAACAACTCGCGCAGGACGATGGATGTCGACCAGCCGTCCCAAAGGATGTGGTGCATGGTCACGGCCAGCTGGTGGCGGTTCTCGTCGAGTGTGACGAGCTGGAACCGTGCCAGCGGCGGGTCGTCCAACTCGAACCGGGTCAGCCGGTCGCGGTCGGCCAGCTCCGCGGCCGCCTTCGTGCCCGCCTCCGGGGACAGGTGCGACACGTCGTGTGCGCTCCAGCGCACCGTGACCCCGGAATCGATCACCTGTACCGGCTCGGTGACGTCCTCGTAGCGGAAACCCGCCCGCAGGTTCGGGTGGCGGCGCAGCAGCAGCTCGGCCGCCCCGCGCATCCGGTCGGCGTCCACCGCGCCTTCGAGGGTGACCCGGATCTGTGTCCCGTAGGCGTCCACGGTGTCGGCCGTCACGAGGTTGTGGAGCAGGAAGGCACCCTGCAGCGGGGACAGCGGCAGGACGTCGAGGACACCGGGATGGTCGGCGTGGATCGCGTCCAGCTCCTCCTGGTCCAGGCTCGTCAGGGGAACGTCCGACGGCGTGATCCCCCCGGCCCCAGGGTGTCGGGCGTGCTCGGCCAGGCCCGTGAGCGCGTCCCGCCACAGTACGAGGATGGTGTCCACCTCGTCGTGGTCCAGCACGCCTGCGGGCCACTCGGCAAGCAGGGTCAGTTCGGGGCCACCCGACCGGTCGTACGCGATCGCGTTGAGTTCGAGAGCGTGCGGCATGGCCATGCGCTCGTCGGCATCGCCCGCGAAGGCCTCGTCCCCGACCAGGGACCAGTCGTGGGGCTCCGCCGTGGACAGCCGACCGAGGTAGTTGAACGCCACGTCCGGAGCGGACAGCGGCGCGAGCTCGGACGCCGTGGCCGGGTTGAGGTGGCGCAGCAACCCGAACCCGGTCCCGTGGTCCGGCACGGCACGCAGCTGCTCCTTCACCCGCTTCAACGCCGTGCCCGCGCCGTGACCGCCATTGCGGGCGTCACCGAAGTCCACTGTGCCCGGATCCAGGACGACCGGGAACAGCGTCGTGAACCAGCCCACCGTGCGGTCGAGGTCGGCGGTCACGCCGACCTCCCGCCGTCCGTGGCGTTCCACGTCGATCGGGAGGCTGTCGGCCGGTGCGAGGCCACGCTGCCGGGCGTGCTCCCGCAGCGCCAGGGCGAGGCCGGTGAGCAGCACGTCCTCCGGGTTCGCCCGGTACTCGGCGGGCAGCGTGGTGAGCAGCGGCTCGGTCACCGAGGAAGGCAGGACCAGCCTGCTGTGTGCCGCCGTCGAGAACGTGTCCACGTCCGGATCCAGCGCCCGACGGCCGAGGCGGAAGCCGGGAGTGGACAGGGCGCGCTCCCAGTGCTCGCGCTGCCGCACCCAGCGGTCGTCGGTGGCGGCGTCGGTCAGCGCGAGGGCCCACTCCCGCAGCGACGTTCCCACGGGTGGCAACGTCACCGGGTGGTTCCGGGAGACGGCGGCCCAGGCCGTCGCCAGGTCGTCGAGGAGGATGCGCCAGGACACCCCGTCGACGGACAGGTGGTGGGCCACCAGCAGCAGCCGTCCGGGACGGTCCGCTCCCGTGTCGAACCACACCGCCCGCAGTGGACGGCCGTCGGCCGCCGACAGCGACGCCACCGCCTCGGCACGCAGCCTGGCCGTCTCCCGCGTGAGCTGCTCGTCGTCGAGGCGTGAGGCGGCGACGCGGGTGAGGAGTTCGGACACCTCCACGCCGCCCGGTGGATCGACGTGCAGCGCAGGGCCCGGCACGAGTCGGCACCGCAACGCGTCGTGGTGGTCCACGAGCGCGGTCAGGACCTCGACCAGCGTGTCCGAATCGGCACCGGCCGGGGTGTTGACGACCACCGACTGATGGAAGCGGTCGACCTCGGGACCCAGGTCGAGCGCCCATCGCACGATCGGTGTCGCGGGCATGGTCCCGGTCGCGGGAACACCGGCACCGGCGGTGGATTCGCCGGTGTTCGGTCGCTGCGCCAGTGCGGCGGCGAGACCGGCCACGGTGGGGTTGGTGAAGAGGTCCCGCGAGGTGAGGTCGAACCCCTCGCGCCGGGCCCGCGACACCAGCTGCAACGCGACGATGCTGTCGCCCCCGAGGTCGAAGAACGAGTCGTCGACGCCCACCGTGGTGCCGCCGAGGACCTCGCTGAACAGCGCGCACAACCGTCGCTGCCGCTCCGTCGCCGGGGCGGACGACGCGGGGGAGGCAGCGGACTCGGAGGGAGCGGGCAGAGCCCGGCGGTCGACCTTGCCGCTCGGTGTCAGCGGGAACGCGTCGAGCACGTCCAGCGTCGCCGGAACCAGGAAGTCGGGCAGGGTTCGCCGCAGGCCGGCCAGCAACGCGCCCGCGTCCGGCCGGTGGCCCTCGGCGGGAACGACGTAGGCCGCGAGCCTGCGCGTGCCCGCGCTGGTGTCGCGAGTGGTGACCGCGGCCGCGCGGACGCTCGGATCGCGTGCCAGCGCCGACTCGATCTCGCCCGGTTCGATCCGGATCCCCCGGATCTTGAGCTGGTCGTCGGTGCGGCCGAGGTACTGGATCCGGCCGTCATCGGTGGTACGGGCCGTGTCGCCGGTGCGGTACATGCGCTCGCCGGGAGGCCCGAACGGACACGGCAGGAAGCGGTCCGCGGTCAGGGCCGCGCGGCCTAGGTAACCGCGGGCGACACCGGAACCGGCGATGTGGACCTCGCCCACCGCGCCGGGCGGGACGGGCTGCCCGTCGTGATCGAGCAGGTAGACGGCGACGTTGTCGATCGGCGAGCCGATGGTGACGAGGTCGTCGGCACGGAGCGTGCCGCCCGCGGCGGTGACCGTGACCTCCGTCGGGCCGTACATGTTGAGCATCCGCCGCCCAGGAGCCCAGCGGCGGACCACCGCCGGGTCGATGGACTCGCCCCCGACCACCAGCACCTCGAGGTCGGGAAGCGGCTTCTCGGGGAAGCGGGCGAGCACGGCGGGCGGGAAGGCGGCGTGGGTGACGCGTTCGTCGTGCAGGGTCGCGACGAGTTCGTCGAGATCGCTCGTGCGGTTCTCCGGGGCCAGCACGAGCAGTGCTCCCGACACCAGTGCGGGCCAGATGTCGGCGACGGCGGCGTCGAACGACGGCGACACGAACTGGAACAGCCTCTTCCCCGGGCCCAGGCCCATGCGGTCCCGGTGGTCGAGTGCCAGGTTCGACAGCGACCGGTGGCTGACGACCACTCCCTTGGGGCGGCCGGTGGAGCCGGACGTGTAGATGACGTAGGCGGCCGAATCCAGGTCGGGCGCGGTGTGATCGAGAGGGGTCCGCTCGTCACCACCAGCCACGACGACGGGCACGTCCCCGGGAACGCCGAGTACCGACGTCTCCCGCGCGTCGGCCACGATCACGCAGCGCGGGGCGCTGTCGGCGAGCATGTCCGCGATCCGGTCCGGCGGGTAGGTCACGTCCACGGGCAGGTAACACCCGCCGGCTCGCAGCACCGCGACCAGCGACACCACCATGCTCACCGAACGCGGCAGCGCCACGGCGACGACGTCCTCGGGCCCTACGCCCGCCCGCACCAACCGGGTGGCCAGGCGAGCGGCGGCGTGGTCGAGCTGTGCGTAGCTCACCTCCTCGCCCGTCCGGCAGTCCCTGACGGCGAGCGCGTCGGGTGCCGACGCCGCGTGCTCGCGTATCGGGTCGAGCACACTGTGCTCGGGCCGGGTTCGCGCGGTGTGGGCACGTGCGTGGAGCAGCGCCGCACGCTCGTCGTCGTCGAGCAGGTCCACGGAGCCGAGCGCGCGGTCGGGGTGCTCCGCGACCGCGCGGACGAACCGGAGCCACCGCGCGAGGTGTTCCTTCGCGGTTTTCCGGTCGTGCAACCGAGGGTTGGCGTCGACCACGAAGGACAGCCCTGGTTCGACGTCGCCTCGGACGCCGAACTGGAGGTCGATCGCGGGGCCCGCGGCCAGGTTCGTGGCGATGCCGGTGGCCTCACCGAACGTCAGGGACCCGCCGTAGGGCATGAAGTTCAGCATGGGGCCGAGCAGACCACCCTCACCGGACACACCGCCCAGCTCGCGGCACAACTCCTCGTGCCGGTAGCGCTCGTGCCGCTGCGCTGCCCGTAGCTCCGCCGTCACCTCGGGCAGGAGTTCGCGCAGGGACATGCCGGGATCGACGGTCACCCGGACAGCCACCGTGCCCGACGCGGTTCCCGGCGTGTGCCGGGCCGCCACTCCTCGCCTGCCGCTCACCGGCAGCCCCAGCACGACGTCGCGCCTGCCCGTCCTCCGGTACAGGAACGCCGTGGTGGCCGCGATGAGCAGCACCTGCCACGTGGTGCCGAGTTCCGTGGCGGCCTCGGCCAGCCGGCGGCCGTCGGAGCCGGGAGGTGTCAGGGTGTCCCGTAACCGGGCGTCGGGCGTCTCCACCGGCGGAGTGGACGAGATCCGCATCGGTTGTGGCCGGTCGGCGAAACGTCCCCTCCAGTACCGGCCGTCCACGACGAAGTCCTCGCTCGTGGTGTAGGACTCGTCCTCGTCGAGCAACGTGGTGAACGGTCGCAGCCGTGGGGCCTGCCTGGGCCGGTCCAGGAGCGACGACGAGTAGAGGTCGGCCAGGGTCGACTGGACCAGGTGCATGCTGTAGGCGTCGGTCGCCAGGTGGTGCGTCCGCAGGTACAGCAGGTGCCGTTCCGGAGCCACCCGCAACAGCGCGAACGCCGACAGGGGACCCTCGACCATGTCGATCGGGACGTCGAGGTCCCGCCGCATCCAGGACAGGGCGGCCGCGTCGGGATCGGGGCGGTCCCGCAGGTCGAGGACCGGCAGCTCGGCGATGCGGTCGTCGAGGACCTGCACCGGCTCGCCCGTCTCCGCGTCCTGCGGGGCGCGGACCAGGCGCAGGGCGTCGGCCTCCGCGCACAGGTTCTTCCAGGCCGCTTGGAGGACGTCCGGGTCGAGCGGTCCGGTCACCGTCACGTACTCGGCACACGTGTAACGTCGTCCGTCCGGATCGGACTGGTGTGCGAGCCAGATCTCCCGTTGCGCACGAGACAACGGAAGACGTGTTCGGCGACCTTCGGGCATGCCAGCTCCATCGTCCACACGGTCGTTCGCGGACACCGCCCCCGAGCCGCGGGCGGTGAGGTCGCCATCGTGTGTGCGGCGGCTATGCCGCGCCTATACCGGCTCCATGGGGGGTGAGTATGGGTCGCGTATAGCCGGGCACAGACCAATGGAGGCATGCCGAAACCAGCCGTGGCGATCATCGGAACGGGAGGCACCGTCAGCGGTGTGGCGCCGTCGCGGACGTCCTTCCACCGCTACGAGGGTGGGCGGCTGCGTATCCGCGATCTCACCGAGGAGCTGCGCGACGAGCTCACCACGCTGGCCGACGTGTACCCGAGCGAGTTCCGCGGCGCCAGTCCGCCCGGGCTGCGGCTGGCCGACTACCGCGAACTCACGCTCCGGGTCGACGCGTTGCTCACCGATGTCGACGCGGTCGTCGTCACGACGGGCACCCAGTTTCTGGAGGAGCTGGCGTACTGGCTCGACCTCACGGTGCGCAGCCCCAAACCGGTGGTGGTCACCGGCTCGATGAGGCCGTGGAACGTCCTGGGCAGTGACGCTCCCGCCAACCTCTACAACGCCGTGTCGCTGGCCGCCTCCGCACGCACCACCGGCTTCGGCACCGTGGTGCTGTTCAACGACGAGATCGTCGCCGCCCGTGAGGTGACCAAGACCAGCACGCTGCGGCTGCACGCCTTCCAGGCTCGGGACCACGGGCGTCTCGGGACGGTGGACGGGGAGCACATCCGGTTGCCCCGCGCGCCCGCCCGATCGGCCGATGTGGGAACCGACCGGTGGCGGACGCCTTTCGACGTGCGGGAGCTGGCTGGGGACCGGCTCCCCGTTGTGGAGATCGTCCTGTCCTACGTCGAGGCCGGCGCCGCGACGGTCGACGGACCCCTCGACGCCGGAGCCGACGGGATCGTGATGGCGGGGGAGCCGTCGGCGGCGCAACTGGCCTCGATCAGACGCGCTGTCGAACACGGCGTGCTCGTCGTCGCCGCGAGCCGGAACGGCTCGGGAGCCGTCTACCGCAGTGGGATGCCCGAGATCCCCGCAGCGGAGGATCTGCTCCCGCAGAAGGCCCGGATGCTGCTTGTCCTGGCGTTGGGCGTCGGCGGCGACCGCGCGCGGGCCCACACGCTGTTCGAGACCTACCGGGCGCCGTAGTGCTCGGTGGGGTGGTGTGACGAGGCCGGGTGGATCGCGGGACCCGGCCGCTGTCGCACCGCCGTCCAAATCGACGGAAAGGATAGGGAGATGGCCAGACTGTTGTCGCGGATCGGCCGGTCCGCCGGAGTGGCCGCACTCGCGTGTGCCGCCGCGCTCGGTGCGGGGACGGCGGCCGCGCAGGCGGAGGAGTCCGCGGAGACGTGGCAGGTGTCCTACGGGAGCGCGAGCGCGTCCGGCACGCACTACACCGAGAACCGCCAGATCGTCGTGGAGGGGGAACTGCGCAACACCGGCGACGGCTGCTACACGCTTGAGTACATATACGTCTACGACTTCTCAGGCCATTCGGGAACGCTCTCGACGGTGTGCGGACCGGGCAGCGACGAGTTCACCACCCCGGTGGGCTACGACAGCATCATGTCCTCGGTGAGGGTGTACCTGTGTAAGGGCACCGGGGAGACGAACGACTGCGAGAGCGTGCTTCTCTGACCGTCGGGGACACCCGGCGGTGACGCGTTCCGAACCCGGCGCGTACACGACGGTGGCGGCCACCCACAGGGGGCCGCCACCGTCGTCTGTACCAGGCTCAGTCGTCCTTCTTCTGCTGCTCCAGGCGTTCGATCTCCTCCGCCGGGACGGCCACGGGACGTAGCCTCGCCCACAGCACGAACAGTCCCGTGAAGATCAGCATGCCGATGCCGGTCCACAGGTTGATGTTGATGTCGGCCGCCTTGGCGATGTCCTCGTCGGTGGTGAAGCCGACCCCCATCACCGTCAACACGACGCCGTAGACGCCGGTCAGGAGTGCGATCACCAATCGGATGTCGAAGGCCCTGGCACGGCGGGTCTCGGAGGTGTTCGTCATGGTTACCGCCTCCTAGAAGATGATGTTGAACAGGATGGTGACGGCCAGCACGATGCCCGCGAGCAGACCCGGACGGCGGTACCAGCCCGCGTCCTCGCCCGTCGTGGAGTGCTTCAGGTTCTCCTTCGGGGTCAGAGAGTAGACCAACCCCACGAGCTGAGCCTCGGGCTTCGGCTGCGTGGCGTAGGTGACGGCGACGCTCACCACGATGTCGACCACGAACGCGGCGCCCGCGCCGACGAACGACGCACCCTGGCCCGGCAGGTCCCACACCCCGGTCTCGGCAAGCAGGAAGACGCCGACCGCGGCGGCGGTACCGCTGACCAGACCGGTCCAACCCGCCGTGGGTGTCATGCGCTTCCAGAACATACCGAGGATGAACGTCGCGAACAGCGGCGCGTTGAAGAACGAGAACAGCTGCTGCAGGTAGTCCATCAGGTTGGCGTACGACGCGGCGATGAACGCGGTGCCGATGGCCAGGATCGTGGCGATCACGGTGACCATCCGGCCTGCCCGCAGGTAGTAGCCGTCCGGCTTGCCCTTGACGACGTACGCCTGCCAGATGTCGTAGGTGAACACCGTGTTGAACGAGCTCAGGTTCGCCGCCATACCGGCCATGAACGACGCCAGCAGACCCGCGATGGCGATGCCGAGCATGCCGTTGGGCAGCAGGTCACGCATGAGCAGCAGGAGGGCGTCGTTGAACGTCGCGCCACTCGGGGCTTCCTCACCGGCCAGCAGCGCGGCCTTGTTCTCGCCCGCCAGCTCGGTCACCGTGACGCCCGCGATCATGCCCGGGATGATGACGATGAACGGCACCAGCATCTTCGGAATCGCGCCGATGATCGGCGTGCGGCGGGCCGCCGACATGCTCTTCGACGCCATCGCCCGCTGCACCTCGACGAAGTTCGTCGTCCAGTACCCGAACGACAGCACGAAGCCCAGACCGAAGACGATGCCGAGGACCGACAGGAAGTTGCTGCCGAACCCGGTGAGCTGGTTACCGGGCCAGGAGCTGAGCTGCTCGGCGCCACCGGGGCCCGCGGAGACCCGTTCGACGAGTCCCTGCCAGCCACCGACCTTGGCCAGTCCCACGATGGTCAGCGGCAGCAGGGCCGCCACGATGACGAAGAACTGGAGCACCTCGTTGTAGATGGCGGCCGACAGCCCACCGAGCGCGGTGTACGCGAGGACGATCACCGCGGCCAGGAGGACCGAAACCCAGATCGGCCAGCCGAGCAGCAGGTTGACGACCAGGGCGAGCAGGTAGAGGTTCGCCCCCGCGATGAGGATCTGCGCCAGCGCGAAGCTGATGCCGTTGACGAGGTGCGCGGGCTTGCCGAAGCGTCGCAACATGAACTCGGGAACGCTGCGCACCTTGGAGCCGTAGTAGAACGGCATCATCACGATGCCGAGGAACAGCATGGCGGGCACCGCGCCGATCCAGAAGTAGTGCGCGGTCGGCATGCCGTACTGGGCGCCGTTGGCCGACATGCCCATGACCTCGATCGCGCCGAGGTTGGCGGCGACGAAGGCCAGACCGGTCACCCACGCGGGCAGCGACCGGCCGGACAGGAAGAAGTCGAGACTCGTCGACACCTGTCTGCGGGCCAGGTAGCCGATACCGAGCACGAGTAGGAAATAGAAAGCGAGCAACACGTAGTCGATCGCTCCTGCATCAAGCCGCAGGTCCGCTTCAGCGAGGACGTGCACGGCCCACCTCCGGGGTCAACGAGAAGTCACGCCAATTTGTCGAACGGCCACCGCGCGGCATCGTCGACCCGCGCGCCGGTCCCCTGGTTTCGATTCCGGCGAAAGCCGGCCACTGTGGACGTATCGGTCGGTCGTCTGGTCACACCTCCCGAAGTCTCTGCGCGACGTCTTCGGGCAGCACGTCGGTGATGAAGGCGTTCATCCCCGACTCGGAGCCCGCCAAGTATTTCAGCTTGTCGGCCGAGCGGCGGATCGAGAACAGTTGCAGGTGCAGCCGGCTCAGGTCCTCGTCGTCACTGTTGGGCGCCTGGTGCCACGCCGAGATGTACGGCAGGGGAGCATCGTAGAGGCGGTCGAACCGCCGCAGCACGTCGAGGTAGAGCGTCGCGAAGTCGTCGCGTTCGGCGTCGTCGAGTTCGGGGATGGTCCGTACCTTGCGCAGCGGGTGGATGTGCACCTCCACCGGCCAGCGCGCCGCCGCGGGCACGAACGCCACCCAGTGGGCGTTCTCGGCGATCACGCGCAGTCCGGCGGCCCTCTCGGCGGCCACGACGTCGGCGTGCAGGTCGCGGCCGGTGCGTTCGCGGTATCGACGGGCGACGTCCAGCATCCGCCCGGTCCGGGGCGTCACGAACGGGTAGGCGTAGATCTGGCCGTGTGGGTGGGAGAGTGTGACACCGATCTCGCGGCCCCTGCTCTCGAAACAGAACACCTGCTCCACGCCGTCGAGCGCGGACAGCTCGGTGGTGCGGTCGGCCCAGGCGTCCACGACCAGCCGAGCCTGCGCCGGGGTGAGGTCGGCGAAGCGCGCGTTGTGGTCGCTGGTGAAGCAGACCACCTCGCAGCGGCCGAAGCCGGGCCGGACGTCGACGAGTGGGTGTCGCACGTCGACGTCGCCGAGGTGCGCGCCCGTGGACAGGCTGGGGAAACGGTTCTCGAAGATCGCGACGGTGTACTCGGGGGCGGGGATCTCGGTCTGCCTGCCGTCACGCGACGGGCACAGGGGGCAGTCGTCGCGGGCGGGCATGAACGTGCGGTTCTGGCGGTGGGAGGCCATCATCACCCACTCGTCCAGCAGCGGGTCCCACCGCAGTTGCGAGGCGGTGCTGACGGAGGGCAGTTCCCTCGGGTCCGGCTGCGCGGGCACGGTCTCGCCATCGGCGGCGAAGTACAGCAGCTCGCGGCCGTCGGCCAACGTCGTGCGCGTCCTCTTCACCGGTCCCGCATCCTCTCGATCTCACTCGATGTGCCGATCAGAGAAATTCAACCACGAAGCAACAGAAACGAACAGACGAGGGTGGTAACCGGCCCGTATCGTCTCGACTACGCCGAACGAGTCAGTGTCCCCCGGGTGCCGCCACCGGGCTGCACGCGCGGTGGTGCCCGCACCATCAGTGCCCGACGGGCCCTGGTGTTGGAACGTGGTCGATACTGCGTGCAAGTGTTGACACTCTGAGTCGTCATGTGTGAAATGCTTCACGCCGGTGAGCTCCCGGGCGGGGCGGACCGGCGTGTCCGGCGTCGGCGGCGAGGCCGACGCGGTCCTTCTGCGAGGAGGGTGTTCGATGCTGCCACCCGCACCACCGACTCGACCACGTCGCCGCAGGTTCGGTTCCCGGACCGGGCTCGCCGCGTTGGCGGCGCTGCTGGCCACGACGCTGAACCCGGCGGCCGCCGCGGAGCCCACGGAAACCACGGAGAGCTGGACCATGGGCGAACCGCGACTGGTGACGCCGTGGACCCACGACGTGTCACCCGACAACGCGCTCCCGGAGTACCCCCGGCCGCAACTCACCCGCCCCGAATGGCGCAACCTCAACGGCGTCTGGGAGTTCGCGGGCGCCACCGAGGGGGAGGAACCACCGTTCGGTGAAACGCTGCCGGAGCGCATCCTCGTGCCGTATCCGACGGAGTCGGCGTTGTCCGGTATCCAACGGCACGAGGATCACATGTGGTACCGCCGGACGTTCGACGTGCCCAGGAAGTGGCGGATCGGCGAGCACAACCGGCTCGTCCTGCACTTCGGAGCCGTCGACTACGAGGCCACGGTGTATGTGAACGGGCGAGAGGTCGCCTCGCACACCGGCGGCTACGGCGCGTTCTCCGCCGACGTCACCGACGCGCTGAAACCGCATGGCGAGCAGGAGATCGTCGTGGGTGTCACCGACCGCACCGACGCCACGTGGCAGCCGGTCGGCAAGCAACGGCGGGTCCCCGACCGCGGCATCTTCTACGAGGGCGCGTCGGGTATCTGGCAGACCGTGTGGCTGGAGCCGGTGGCTTCCGCCCACGTCACCACGCTCGACATGGTGCCGGACATCGACACGTCCACGCTGAACCTCACGGTGAACACCGTGGGCGCCTCCGAGCGCACGACCGTGGAGGCCGTGGTGCGGGACGGCCGCCGCGTCGTCAGCCGCACCCGAGGCGACGCGGACGAACCACTCTCCCTGCCGGTGCCGAACGCGAAACTGTGGTCGCCCGACTCGCCGTTCCTCTACGACCTCGACGTGGTGCTGCGTGACGGCGACGGGCGCGGCCGTCCGGTGGACCGTGTGTCGTCCTACTTCGGCATGCGCGAGATCGGGATGGCCGAGGGCGAGGACGGCAGGCTGCGGATCACCCTCAACGGCGAGATCCTGTTCCTGATGTCCACTCTGGACCAGGGTTACTGGCCCGACGGCATCTACACCGCGCCCACCGACGAGGCCCTGCGGTGGGATCTCGAGGCGCACAAGCGCCTGGGCTTCAACACCGTGCGCAAGCACATCAAGACCGAGCCCGACCGCTGGTACTACCACGCCGACCGCCTCGGCCTGCTGGTCTGGCAGGACATGCCGTCGATGCGCACCGGCGGCAGGCCGCCCGCCGACGCGGCGGCGCAGTTCGAGGCCGAGCTCCACGAACTCGTGGAGGAGAAGAAGAACTGGACCTCGATCATCGGGTGGGTGCCGTTCAACGAGGGCTGGGGCGAGTGGTCACGGGAGGCCACCGGCCGCATCGCCGAGGAGGTCGCCGAGCAGGACCCGACCCGGCTCGTCAACGCGCACAGCGGCGTCAACTGCTGCGACTCGCTCGGTGACTCGGGCAAGGGCCACGTCATCGACTGGCACGCCTACGTCGGGCCGGCCACACCGACGCCCGACGAGCACCGCGTGTCCATCGACGGCGAACACGGCGGCTTCGGCCTGGAGGTCGACGGCCACATGTGGTTCGGTGAAGGCCACGCCTACCAGATGCTGCCCGACTCCGAGAGTCTGACGGCCGCGTACGTCGACAACCAGCGCGCCGTACTGCACGCCGCGCGGTCGTGTGGCATCAGCGGGGCGATCTACACCCAGATCACCGACGTCGAACACGAGGTCAACGGCTTCTTCACCTACGACCGGCAGGTGGAGAAGATGGACTTCGAGGCCGTGCGCCGGGTCAACGAGGAGATCATCGAAGGCGCCGACGGCTCCGGCGACGGCGGTCCCGCCCCCGACCCGGGCACTCCGGGACTCGACGGCGTGCACGCCTACCCGTTCGACGAGGGTTCGGGCACGGTCGCCTCGGACGCGGTCGGTGATGCCGACGCCACGCTCACCGGCGCCGAGTGGACGGACGGCGTGCGCGGCGGCGCCGTGTCGTTCGGCGGCGCGGGAGAGGCCGACACGGGGACGGCGCTCGTCGACCCCGAGGGCAGCTACTCGGTGTCGGCGTGGGTGCGGCTCGACGAGGCGGGTGGCGGCTTCCAGACCGTCGTCAGCCAGGACACGGGAACCCACAGCGCCTTCTTCCTCCAGTACTCCGGACAGGACCAGCGGTGGGCGATGAGCTACGCCGGGCTGCGCGCGCTGTCGCCGGAGAAGCCGGAGCCCGGCCGGTGGTACCACCTCACGGGAGTCCGGGACGCCCAGGCCGGAACCCTCTCGCTGTACGTGGACGGGCAGCACGTCGACACGAAGAACGCGTGCCTGGCCGAGGGCGGTGACGGCAACACGGTGATCGGCCGCGCCCAGTACGGCGGACAGGAGGTCGACCACCTGCGCGGCGACGTCGACGAGGTCAGGGTCTTCGACCGCGCCCTGTCCCGGGACGAGGTCGCCGAGCTGGCTTCGGTGAGGAACTGAGCAGGCGGTGCGGGGCGGTGAGTGCCGTCCCGCACCACCTGGGGTCAACGGATTCGGCGCGCTCCCGGTGCGGGGGTGGCCGTGAAAGCGCTCGGCTCGGTGTAGCCCGAGTCGGCGAACGCCGTGCGCACCGCGTCGAACACCGTGTCGGCGCGGTCGTCCGGCACCAGCGCGATGACGCAGCCGCCGAATCCGCCGCCGGTCATCCGCGCACCCAGCGCACCTGCAGAGAGGGCGGCCTCCACCGCCGTGTCCAGCTCGCCGACGGTGACCTCGTAGTCGTCCCGCAGCGAGGCGTGCGACGCCGTGAGCAGGGGCCCGATCCCGTCGAGGTCGCCGTCACGCAGCCTGCGCACCGTGTCCGACACGCGGGCGTTCTCGGTGACCACGTGCCGCACTCGCCGCCGCTGCTCCTCACCGTCCACTCGCGACAGCGCGGTGGGAAGGTCGTCGAGGGCGACGTCGCGCAACGCGGGGACACCGAGGGCCGCGGCGGCGGCCTCGCAGGCGGCGCGGCGCTTGGCGTACTCGCCGTCGACCAGTCGGTGCGGGGCTCGGGTGTCGATCACGAGCAGCGTCCGGCCGTGGCGGGCCGGGTCGAACGGCACGTGCTCGGTGAGCAGCGACCGCGTGTCCAGGAACAGCACGTGGCCCTCCCGGCAGTTGACGGACGCCATCTGGTCCATCACGCCGCAGGGCATGCCGACGAAGTCGTTCTCGGCGCGCTGCGCCAACCGCGCCAGTTCGGTGGGTTCGACACCCAGCTCGAACAGGTCGTTCAACGCTCCCGCCACGGCACATTCCAGGGCGGCCGACGACGACAGGCCCGCACCGGCCGGGACGTCGCCGTCCACGACGAGGTCGACCCCGCCCACGTCGTGGCCCGCGCTGCGCAGGCTCCACACCACGCCGGCGACGTAGGCGGCCCAGCCGGCGACCTCGCCGGGCCGGGTGCCGAGCTCCAGCGTGACCGGGTCGCCGGTCTCCTGCAGCGACAGCACACGTACCTGGGCACCGGGCGTCCGGCCCGCCGCGGCGCGCACACCCTGTGGCAGGGCCATGGGCAGCACGAACCCGTCGTTGTAGTCGGTGTGTTCACCGATGACGTTGACCCGCCCCGGTGCGGCCCACACCCCGTCCGGCTGCCTGCCGAAGGTCTCGGTGAACGCCGTGACCGCCGGGAGGACCTCGGAGCTCCGGGACGGGACGGTCGGCTCGTGGGTCATGCGCCGGTCTCGCTTTCAGCGTTCTCGTTCGGTTCCTCGTCCGCCGCGGCGTCCACCACGACGAGGTCACCGACGCGGTCGCGAAGGGCACGCTGGTGTTCGTCCGCGAGCCCGGAGTCGGTGATCAGCACGTCGGCGGCGTCGATGTCGGCGATGGTGCTGATGCCGAGCACGCCGTACTTGGTGTGGTCGGCCAGCACCACGAACCTGCGGGAGGCGGCCACGAACGCGCGGTCGGTCTCGGCCTCCATGAGGTTGGGCGTGGTGTAGCCGCTGCGCACGTCCATGCCGTGCACGCCCATGAACATGACGTCCAGGTTCACCGAGCGGATCGCGGTCACGGCGAACGGTCCGACCAGCGCCTCCGACGGTGTGCGGATGCCACCCGTGAGCACCACCGTCTGGTCGGTGCGCGGGCGGCGGGAGAACACGTCGGCGACCTGCACGGAGTTGGTGACCACCGTGATGTCGGGCAGGTCGCGCAGTAGCCGGGCGAACGTCCACGTCGTGGTCCCCGCGGACACACCCACGGCCATGCCGGGCTCGACCAGCCGGACGGCCGCCGTGGCGATGGCGAGCTTCTCGGCGTTCTCCCGGCTCGACTTCGCGGCGAAGCCGGGTTCCTCCGTGCTGCGTCCGCCGGGCAGGACGGCTCCGCCGTGCACCTTCTGGAGCTGGCCCTGCTGCGCCAGTACCTCCAGGTCACGGCGCACGGTCATGTCGGACACGCCGAGCCGCTCGACCAGCGCGCTCACCCGTACGGCGCCGGAGCGGCGGATCTCCTCCAGGATCCGTGACCGGCGTTGGCTCGCCAACATGGGACCGTCCTTCCTGCGCTGTTCCGGCTGCCACGCAGTGTGCCGCAGGAACAGGATCGCACATTTTCCCAAGCCTATCGAGCGGGGCGATCGACCGCTCCGCGCCGGGTGCTCGTACGCGTCGCAGGTCATCGAGTGTGCTGGGGACCCCTTGTCGTGCCGTGGGTGTGTCGACTTACCGAAAAAACCTCAATTTCACACACAAACCCACAGGTCTCGGTTCGGTCATGCGTGCCGGAAGCGGGCCCCGCGCTCCGTGCCGCCCCGACGAGGGGGCGGCCTCAGTCGCCGGAATGGTTGTGACCGAGCAGCTTACGCACGATGCCGATGGTCTTCTGCAGGCTCTGTTTGATGTACCTGAGCCGCCGTTCGATCTCCGGCTCCGGTGACTCGGGATCGATCCGCTCCAACTGATGGGTGGCGTCACGGAGGTCGTCGAGTATCAGCGTTGTCACCTGGTGTTCGTGAACGGACCCCGAGGAGGTTTCGATCAGCTCGGTGAGGAGCACCGCTGTGGCGCGCACACCCGGGTCGTGCACGGGGAGATCGACCAGTGCCTGCCGGCACCGCGCGGTGAACTCCTCGGCCTGCTCGGTGGCAGGTCCCCCGTGTGCTCTCGGCCGTTGGTCAGGAGTGCCGTCCCGGGCGAGCAGCGCGTTGGTGACCACGATCGAGCCGTACACCGCCGCGGCGGTCGCCACGCCGACGAGCAGGCCCCACCACCCCTGTTTGGTCGCGGTGACGATCCCGCCTGCGAGTCCGAAGAGACCGGACAGAGCGAGGCCCCACGGATCAGAAGTGGCTGAAGACACTGCGGAACACCTGCGAGATGTCGGAGAGGTTGCTGGGATCGTAGGCTCGCGCCTTCGTCGCGGTGGCGATCGCGTCCAACGTCGCGCGGTCGGCGTCACCGCCGTAGGCGATGGTGAAGATGCGCACCGACGTCTTGACGTCCTCCGTGGTGACGGCGTCCAACAGTTCCTGCCGTGACACGCCGCCTCGCGCTGTGTCGCGGCCGTCGGTCAACAGCACGATGGCGTTGAAGTGGTTCGGGTCGATCTTTCCCCCCATGGCCTGGTACGCGGCGTGTGTCGCGTCGTAGAGATTCGTCTCGCCGTCCGCCTCGAGGTCGTCCACGAGCGCCAGGAGTTCCTGGCGCGCCTCCCCGATCGGGCGCAGCTGCTCGCGGACCACGTGCTCGGGTGCGGTGGTGAGCGTCCACAACGCGACGTTGATCTCCTCGTCGAGCAAGTCGAGCGCCTGCTTGACGACGGGCTTCAGGAGATCGAGCTTGGTCGTCGACCCGGGCGCACCAGGGTCGATCGGCTCGTTCATGGAGCCCGACACGTCGAGTAGCAGGAGCACGTTCCCGCGAATGCGTATCCGGTCCTGCCAGACGTCGAGCATGAGGTCGACGACCTCGGGGCCGGGCAGCCCGACCGCGTCGGTGGTGAGCTGCGGGGTGGTGCCCACGCTGTCAGCCACGTCGCCACTGGTGCGGCCCTCGCTGTCGCGGAAGCCGTGCTCGATGAACCTGTCCTGCTGTTCTCGTTCGAGGAGGAAGTCACGGAAGTGCTCCGCGACGGCGTGTTGCTCGTCGCTCACGTGGTCGAGGACGAGGAAGGGGTGGTCGAGCACCACCGTGCTGTCCGCGGGTTGGATGGCCACGAGCGGGTCGTTCGGCCGCCGCTGCCTTCCCATGTGGGAAGGATTGCCCGTGGGAGCCCCCTGGTTGTAGGCGTAGACCATCTGCTCCTGCATGATCATGGCACTGATGTAGGGTTTTCCGGTTCCCTTCTGGTCCTCGACGTAGAGGTTGCCGAGGAAGGTCACCGAGTCCTCGGAGTAGTGCACCACCGACGACTCCACGTCGCGCACGAACTCCAGTGTTTCCGAGTCGGTCAGATGCCCCTCGGTGAGCTGGGCGGGATTGCCCGCGGCGGCGTGATAGGCCGCGATGGTCGCCGCGAGTCCCGAGGAGGACAGCGGGGGTTTGTCCTTGCCCATGGCGAACAGTCCCCACTCGGGGTGGCCGTGGGCCGTCCAGTCGGGGTTTCTGGCGAGGTTGCGCAGGTCGGACCAACCCAGGTGCTTGTCCGGCCAGCCGAGCGCGACGGCCATCTTCCTGGGCATGCCGATCACCAGCGGGCTCGTGGTGATGGAGTCGTTCTCACCGGTGAACAGCGTCCGATCGCTGCGGAGTTCGGCGAGCCCCGCCCAGAGCGAAGTGCTCGGCAACCACACGTCCGGCCTGGGCATTTTCGCCTGGCTCGCGTCCCACCCTTCCGCGAGGTGTTGCGCGGCCTCGCCCGAGGTCAGCTTGTTCACCCGCACTTCCGCGCACCGGCCCTCGACGACGTGCTTCTCGCTGTTGTACTCGTCGGCGAGGACGGTGACCAGGTCGCCCTTCTCCGTGGACGAGTTGACCCGGAGGGAGACGCAGTCGGAGTAGTCCACGGACGCCGAGGGCACCAGCACCGCACCGATGACGCCGATGATGCCCACCAGGGACCCGACCACAAGCGGTACGGTGCGCCCCACGGTCACGGCAACCTCCCCCATGTTCCCGGCCCGGCGCACCGGTCACGATGTCACCAGATCGTGCGTTTCGAAACCGAATCGCGCGATTGTGCCGACCCAGCGCCGATATGTGTGAAGATCATCGAACATTTCCCCGCGCCATTCAAGGGGAACGGCCGAGTCGAGATCGTCGGTAGTCAGGATCGCGATGAACGCCTCACGTGCTGCCGCTGGGTCGGACACGAGCAGTCCCAGCAGGTCGAGCACGGCGCGGTGAGGAAAGGAGTCGAACTCCTCGTCGCGAATACCCACGCGGATCAGCCGGTAGAGATTCACCAGTTTTTTCACCGAACGGGGAGTGGGCAATCGGGGAGCGATGCGGTGGATGTGGTCGCGTTCCTCATTCCGCAGCTGAAGCCGTCGCGTGCGCAGTTCCCGAACTTCGGAGGGGTCCGTGCGCGGTGAGGGCGAGGGTGGCGCGGCGCTCTGTTCCGCGCCGGGAACACCGGGAGTGTCGGGGACCGGGTCCGGAACGGGGGTGGCCTGCCGCGGCGGCTCCTCGGCCGCTTCGTCCGCTTCCGTGGGAATCAGCGCGTCGATCAGCGTGGCGGTGCGGTTTCCCATGGGTCGCAGGGCGTAGACGATCTGGAAGACCTTGTCGAGGTACTCGGGAGGCAGTCCGGCCTCGTGGAGGCACTTGTGCAGCCACCGAGGGTCCACCGCGACGACCACGACGAACAGCGGCAGCGCGAGCAACAGGTGCACCGCGGCGAGGACGTCGACGACCTTCTTCGGCTCGCAGCGGTCCAGGTCGTCGATGTAGAGCACGATGCGTTCCAACGGCGGAGGTCCCTGCGACCCCGCGAGCTGCCACTCGGCCTGCGCGGCCCGCATGTCCCGGTCCAGAGCCCGCAGATCGTCGTGTACGCGGCCCAGCAGGCCGCGGTACGGCTCGTAGCGCCCCTGGCGGACCTCGGCCACAAGCCGCCCGAGCCGATGTGCCGCGTCGAGCTGGTTCAGCCGCTCCCGCACGTTGCGGATCTCGGTGTCGAGCTCCTCCCGTCGGGCGGCGACGGTCCCGCGCACACCCGACGCCAGCGGGGCGAGGGAGAGCCGCACCGTGTCGAGCGCGCTCAGTACCGACGCGAGTCCGGTGATGGCGGCGACGGCCGCACCCGCGACCGTGATCAGCGTGTCCCGCAGCAGGAACCAGCCCACCAGCACGGCCCCGACGCCGAGCAGGCCGATGATTCCGGAGACGACCGCGGCACGGCGGCGCCTGCGCCGGATCTCGGGGTCCACCCCGGACGCCAGCAGCCGTACCGCCCGGGTCAGCGGGGAGCGGTCGGCGTTGTCCCGCACGCTTTCCAGGCCTCGGAGCCGGGTGCGCAACTCGTCGCGTGCGACGTCCACGTCGTCGATGTCGTCGGCGAGATCGGTGAACAACTGTTCCACCAATCCGACCCAGAGTTCGTCGTCGTGGTAGTGCCAGGCGTTGAACCGGACCTGCCTGACCGTGGCGGCGAAGGCGCTGCGGCCGGGATTGTTGCGTGACAGGTCGGCCAGCGTGTCGACGCGGTCGTGCAACTGCCGCAGGAAGCTGGACTTGCCCGATCCCCACGGACCCAGCAGTGCCACGCACAGCGGCGGTTCGGTCGCCCGGTCGGTGATCATGGCCGCGAGTGTGCGGACGTCCTCACGGAAACCGAGCAGGTCCCGTGCGCTGGCCTCGTCGCTCGCCGGCGTGGGCCGGGGAGGCGGTGGCGCGGGCTCGGTGAACCCGGTTCCGGCCACCTGGACGCCCACGAGGTGGTCCCATACCCGGATGGTCTGGTCGTGGCCGACGCTCACGACGTGGTCGGCGTCCGGCACCGTGGACAGGGCGAGCACCGGGCCGAGGTGCCCGTTCAACACGACGGGGTCGTGCGGTCGGGTGCGGTCCCAGGCGAGCAACGTGCCGTCGTCGGCGGCGGCGAAGACATGAGTGTCGCCGCCGAACTCCACAGCGGACACGGCCGCCGTGTGCCCGGGGAACCGCACCAGCTCCGTTCCGGTGTTCGCGCCCAGCAACGTCACCTTGCCGTCCGCCGCGCCGGTCAGCAGTTCGCCGTCGCGCAACGCCACCGCCGTGACGGTGCCGGTGCCCACCTGGCGTGTCCGGTCCGCGAGGAGGTCCACCAGGAACACGCCCGCGTGCTCCACGCCCACCGCCGCTTGGGTGGCCTGCGGGGTGACGGCGACCGCGCGCACCCACGCCGAGGTGGAGAGCAGCCGCCGGGTGGACTCGTTCTCCACGGTGTGCAGCACCACGTCGCCGTTGGCCAGTCCCGCGACGACCGCGCCCTGCGCGGTGGCGGCGGCACCCGCCGTGGCGGTGAGGGCCCAGCGGGTTTCCATCCGGCTTCGGCGGCGGGGCCTGCCCGAAGCCGAGGACCATGTGCTCACGTGGCCGCCCTCGTCGCAGGTCACCATCGTGTCACCGTGGAGGGCCAGCGCGCGCACCGGTTTCGTGTGGCCGGTGAGCTCGCGGTGCAGCCTGCCCGACAGCAGGTCCCACTCCCGCACCGCCCGGTCCTCACCACCGGTGAGGACACGTGTCCCGTCCGGCGAGACGGCGACGGCGTGGATCCCACCCTCGTGACCCGCGAAGTGCTCCATGGTGATCCAGTTCACCAGATCCGGGTGACAGAGGGGACCGCATGACGCCGGTTCTCGCACCGTGTCCGACGCACCGGCTCATGCGGTCCCTCTGGATGGAACCCGGGTCTCAGCAGATGGTGCGCAGATCGATGGCGGCGGCCATCGCGGCGAATCCCGCGTCGTTCGGGTGCAGGTGGTCCCCGACGTCATAGGCGGGCAGGAACCGCGTCGGGTGCTCGGGGTCCCGCACGGCGGCGTCGAAATCGACGACGGCGTCGAACTCACCCGAGGTCCTGATCCACTCGTTGACCGCCTGCCGGTCGGCCTCACCGGCCTCGGTGTAGTAGCCGGCGCCTTCGAACGGGGTCAGCGTGGCCCCGACCACCGTGAGGCCCGCGTCGTGGGCCCTGGCGATGAACTGCCGGTAGACGGCGATGAGCTGCTCCGGCTCCAGCGAACCCCGGCTGTTGCCGATGTCGTTGATGCCCTCCAGCAGCACCACGGAGCGCACGCCGGGCCTGCTCAGCACGTCCCGGTCGAAACGGGACAGAGCCGAGTCCCCGGCCGTTCCGGCGTCGGTCAGCAGCCGGTTGCCGCTGATCCCGCTGTTGAGCACGCCGCACTCCCTCGGATCCGGACGTCGCAGCAGCCGGTCGGCGACCTGGTCGGGATAGCGCAGGTTCGCGTCTACTGTGGACACCACGCCGTCGGTGATGGAGTCGCCGAAGAACACGACGGATCCCTTGGCGCGTGCCGTGACGTCGACACCGCTGAGGAAGTAACGCGACCTGTCCAGCCTCGTGAACGCCGAACCGGTGTCGGTGGTCGCGTCGCCCTGGGCGGTGAACGACGTCGAGTAGCCCGCGGAGTGGAAGGTCGCGGGTCCGGTGGGACCGGGCAGATACATGCTGACGACCAGGTCGGAGTCGTCCCGCACGGTGATGTCGACCGGGTCCGAGACCCAGTCCGCGCCCGCCGGGATGGTCACCGAGGTCTCGCCGCCGAAGGTGACGGGGGTGAGCAGATCGGCGTCGACGTCCGGGGTGCCCGCAGCGTCGTCCGACCTCGGTGCCACGGTGACCGAGCCGACGGTGAGCGGATCCTCGCCGTAGGCGTTGCTGAGGCGCACGCGCACGGAGTCACCGCCCACGGAGAGGTGGGCGACCTGGCGCAGCGTGGTGTCGGTGAACCCGTCGGCGGAGGGACCGCTGCCTCCCGGCCCCGTCATGGCGGCGTGCCAGGTGCCGATCCAGTCGGCGCGGTGCCCGGCGGGCTCGGCCTGGGCGGAGAGGGGGGTGATCAGTGCCAGTGAGGTGAAAGCGCTTACCAAACAAGCCGCGATGCGTGATCGCGTTCGTGACATGGAAAGATCCTTTCGTGTCCGGCTGGTTCGCACTGATATGCCGGGCTTTCCATGCCAGCAGGCCGGTGATCACTGTCACAAGTGATCGACGATCAACGGCCGGTGAGCGGGTCGAGTGGTGCCTCTCCCGCGACGAACGGCCGATCACCGAGGTTCGGACGCGGGTCAGCCGAGGAGCGTGCGCAACTCCTCGACGAGTTCCCGAGCGCGGGCCAGATCCCGCTCGGCAGGCGGGGAACTCCCACTCGGGACGGTGCTCCCCTCTTTCGGGAGGGTGTCGAGAGTCAACGTCTCCGCCGTCTCGGAGACGTCGATGTCGAACACGACACGGTCGGCGCGGTGCCACGCGGAGAACCATTCGAGCGGCCGCCCGTGCTGGTCCGCCGTCTCTCCTTCGAGGAGCAGCAACGGTGTGCCCGGGTCGACGTCCAGCGCGGTGGCGAGCCTCTCGTCCGCCGCGACGGCGCGCACCTGCCGCTGTCCGCTCACCGGACGCAGGCCGTACCGGTGGGTGAGCAGCCGGTGCAGCGACGCGTCGACGAGGTCGTCGGCGCGCAGGCCGGGGACCCGGGCGGTGGGCAGCCACGTCCGGACGTAGGAGAGCGGTTCGTCGTCGAGCAGCCGCACCCGCTCCAGCTTCAGGCACGCCGTCGTCCCGAGCGACGCCCTCGCGGGCGCGGGTGGCGTGGCCTCGGCCAGTTCCAGCACGGTGGTCCTGACGTCGTGGCCACGGCGGGAGAGTTGTTCGAACAGGCCGGTCGCCCGCTGCACCAGTCTGCGGTACTCGGTGGGCGCGGCCACCACCGTGGGCCTGCCCTGCCGCCGGATCACCAGGCCGTCGGCGGCGAGCCCGGCGACGGCCTGGCGGACGACACTGCGTCCCACCCCGAAGCGCGAGCAGAGTTCCGCTTCGCTGGGCAGGGTCGACCCGGGTGGCAGGTCGTGTCCCAGGATCTCCTGGCGCAACGACTCCGCGACCTGCTGGTGCAGCGGTCGGCCGTCCGTCCGGTCGAGCATGGCGGCAGTCTACGAGACCTCGCCCGCGCGAGCGGTCTCCCACACCTCGTGCCAGGCGGGGGCCAGTTCGGCGGCCCTGCGGGTGGCCAGCACCAGGCTCGCCTCCCTGGCGACGCCCTTGCCCGCGATGTCGAACGCGGTGCCGTGGTCCACCGACACGCGCACGACGGGCAAACCGACGGTGATGTTGACGCCGTCGTCGCCGTAGACCGCCTTGAACGGCGCGTGGCCCTGGTCGTGGTAGCACACGACCACGAACTTCCACCTGCCCTTCACCGCGGCCGGGATCAGCGCGTCCGCGGGCAGGGGACCCACGGCATTGATGCCCGCGGCCTTCGCTCGCTCCACGGCGGGCGCGAGGACGTCGGCGTCCTCGTCGCCGAACAGCCGGTTCTCGCCCGCGTGCGGGTTCAGGCCCGCCAGTCCGATGGGCTCGTCGGGACGGCCGAGAGCCCGCGCGAACGAGCCGACGAGTCGCAGCACGCTGTCGGTGCGTTCCGGGGTGACTCCCGCGATCGCGTCGCGCAGCGAGACGTGGGTGGTGAGGTGGAAGAAGAACAGCTCCCCGGCCGACAGCACGAGGCTGAAGTTCCTCACGCCGAACTCGTGGGCCAGCAGCTCGGTGTGGCCGGGCCAGTTGTGGCCGCCCGCGTGCATGGCCGCCTTGTTGAGCGGCGCGGTGACGATGCCGTCGACCTGCCCGTCCCGGGCGAGCGCGCAGGCGGTCATCACGAACCGGGCGGCGGCGTCGCCCGCGCGCGGGTTCAGCTCCCCGTAGGGCACGTCGTCCAGCGACGGCCCGTCCTGGATCACCTCGACGAGCGCCGGATCGCCCGTGGCCTCGGCGGGCGAGCCGACCACGCGCACCGCGCCGGGGTCCTTGCCGAGCAACTCCGCCGCCCTGCGGAGCGCGGCGGCGTCCCCGATCACCACGGGCTTGCAGACACCGCGCAGCTCGTCGTGGTCGAGCAGGGTGCGGACGGTGATCTCCGGTCCGATCCCGGCGACATCGCCCAGGGTGAGGGCGAGCGTGGGCACCTGCTGGTCGTTCACCGGTTACTCCTTGTCGTTTCGGGTCTTCCTGACCGCGTCCGCGGCCTTGGTCAACACGTCTGGTCCGCCGAACCCGCCGGCCTTCGTGGCCACGGGCAGGCCCGCGTTCGGGCCGCCGACCACGGTGCCGAGCGGCACGCCCGGAGCCACCTGACCGGTCACGTGGATGCCGCCGGCACCCAGCGCGGAGAGGACGGCGCGCGCACCGTCACCGCCGGTGGCCACGAGTCCCGCGATGTCGCACTCGCGGAGGAGCTCCGCCGCGAGTGCGGCGAGCCGGGCGGACACCAGGTCCGGCGACAGGCTGCCGTCCCCGCGTTCCGGGGCGCGCAGCAGCAGCACCGGCGGGCGCCGGGCCGCCTCGGCGACGGCGGCGCCGGTGAAGTCGGCCCAGGCCTCGTCGTCGAGCAGCTGCCGTCGTGTCGGTGCGAGCACGGGCACGCCGGAGGCGCTCAACCGCGCTGCCTGTTCACCCGTCGCCGCGTGCAGCGTGGTGACGACGACCAGGGCGGTACCCGTGGGACGGTGCCAGTGCCGTGCCAGGGGAGCGGCCAGTCCGGCCGATCCCACGGCGACGGCACGGTCGCCGAGTTCGGTCGTCAGCGCGGCGATGCGGTCGAGGTCGGCGTCGTCGGCGGCGTCGACCACCACGACCCGTCCCGCGGCGCGCGCCTGCCGCGCCCACTCGGTGGGGCCGCCGTCCGGGTCCAGCGACAGCAGGGGAGCGTCGAGCAGCGTCGGCACGTGGCTGCACGTCACGGGTGTCACGGGGTCGCGGCCCACCGGCGTGTCCGCCACGGGCGTGCCGTTCACGAGCAGGGTGCCGTCGACCAGCGTGCGGCCCACGGCGGGAAACGCCGGGCACACCACGGCGATCACCTCACCGCCGAGCGCGTCGAGCACCGCGTCGATCTCCGCGCGCAGCGGTCCGCGCAGGGTCGAGTCGATCTTCTTGTAGAGCCGGGGGACGCCGGAGCGGACGAGATCGGTCGTGACCGCCCGGACGCGGCCCGCCGCCTCGGCGGGAGCGAGTGCCCGCGAGTCGGTGGTGACGGCCACGACCTCCGCGGAGCTCTCCCCGGGGTTCAGCATCAGCTCGGCGGTCCAGCCGGCCTCGGTGAACTGCAGTGCGGTGTCCCCCGCACCCGTCAGGTCGTCGGCGATCACCGCCACCCGCGGCGTCATGACGGCTGCTCCTGTGGTGTGGCGGGCGTGCCCAGCGCACCGGCGCGTTTGAGGGCGAACGAGGCCAGCAGGGGAGCGACGATCGCGGTCACCAGCACCGAGGACGCCACCTGCGCGGTGGCCGTGCCGACGTACTCCTGGAACGACGGGTCGGCCGCCGCGACGATGGCCGGGGTGGCGATGGCGTTGCCCGCCGTCGTGCCCGCGGCGAAGCCGAGGCCGGACTGCTTGCCCCGCCGCAGCAGGAACCGGTAGCCGAGGTAGACGAGGAAGCCGGTGAACGGCGCGACCACGAGGCCCACGAGGATGCCGGTGACGCCACCGGTGACCACGTCACCGAGGTCGATGCCGGTGCCCAGCGCGAACGCGAAGAACGGGATGACGATGTTGGGCACCGGGTCCAGCACCCGCCGCCACTGCGCGTCGATGTTGCCGACGAGCACGCCCAGCAGGAACGGGACGATGGCCGCCACGAGGTCGGTCAGCGGGATGTCGCCGAGCCCGGACGCCCCGAGGAAGAGCATGGTGAGGAAGGGGCCGTCGTTCACCGCGCTCGCGATGTAGGCGCCCCGGTCGCGCTCGTCGCCGTACTGGCCCGCGAACGCCAGCCACAGTCCGCCGTTGCTGTTGTCCACGCAGGCGAGCAGGCCGAGCAGCGAGATGCCGAGGACGCCGTCGAGCCCGACGGCGAGGCCGAGCAGCACCACGAGTCCCGCCGGGACGAGGCTCTTCAGCAGCAGCACGGTGCCCGCGTGGGCGAGGACGGGGCCGCTGGTGCGTGCCGTGACCTGGGTACCGGTGGCGAAGATGAGCAGCGCGATGAGCGGGGTCGCGCTGTCCTTGAACAGCCCGGTGGTGAAGCTGCCGATGTCCAGCACTCCCGGTGCGAACGTCGCGACGAGCGTGCCCAGGACCAGTGGGATCAGCATGAGCCCACCGGGAATGCGTTGCATCGTGGCGAACAGCGGGACTCGGGAGGTCTCCGTACTGCTCATGCCGGCCTCCTTGTCGGCAGTGCGGCATCGTTGTCCGCACTTGTACGTATAGCTTGTGCGTACAAGATGGCACAGGTGTCGACCGCCGACGCGCGCGGCCCTCCGAAACCGGCCTCCACGGTATGGCCGGGCCTGTGGCGAAAGCCGGGAAGTGAGCTCCGAGACGCCGCGCCGCCGGGACGACCCGGACGCACCGGCGCCACGTTTGGGTGAATATGGGGCCGGGTATTTCCCGTTCGGCCCGGTGAGCCGCCGGGCGAAACCGTGTGACTGGTCGGAGCGTCCATGGAATGGGAACTGGGATCCGCGGATCCTGTCGTGAGGGGTTTGCGGAACTACGTTCGCAACGTCGTGGAAACCCTGGGGCTGAACGGCGACTCCTCGTTCGTGCAGTCGGAGCCGTTGACCCTGTACCTCGCGGTGGACGGGCACCTGCCCGACTACCCGAACCGGGACGTCGCCCTCCTGTGGGACGAGCAGCACGGCTGGGCCGGAGCGCTCGAAACCGGGTGCGGCGAGGACCTCATCGTCGTGAGCTACCTGGGTGACGACCCCCTGCCCAAGCCGGAGATCGTGGCGGCCTACACCGTCGCGCTCCTGCGCGGCGAATCGCCGGGGCAGCCGGTGCCGCCGGAGTTCCCCGTCGCGGAGGTACGGCGGGGGTTGCGCTGGATGGCGCGGACCCCCGACCTCGCGGGATCGGTGGGCGGAAGGCGCGGCGGCGCGGGCGAACCCGTGGTCGGCGTCCCGGCCAAGGCCAGCTGAATCCTGGCAGTCGAACCGATGGATTCATCCGGGAACCGATGCGCGGTGCCGCGCGGTCCCGGTCGCGGGAAGAAGCTCCCCCCGCGGCGCTCGCTGTCGTCGAACATCCGTCGCCGTCCGGCGGGACCGTGGTGAACGCCCCAGGAGACCGCCACGTGGACCGTCCGAGTGTGGGCGGAGACAGCCCGGCCCGCACCAGCGGTTCCAACTCGTGATGTGTGGCCGAGTCCCGTGTCCCACGCACTCCCGTGACGCCGTGGACGAGCTGGAGCGCGGAGGTCGCGGTGCCGACGGACGTGTTCCGGTCAGGCGTACCGGACGGCCGTCAGGCGATCATGTCGCCGCGGGGTCCGGGCGGTTCGTGTGGTGGTCGAGCAGGATGCGGAGCAGCTCGGTGAGCTGGGTGCGCTGCTCAGTCGACAGGGACGCGAGAACCCGGTCCTGGATGTGCTGCACCGCCGTGTCGAGGCGGCGCAGCCTTCGTCGGCCCTCCGCGGTGAGCGAGACGACGTTGCGCCGCCGGTCGGAGGGATCGGGTTCGCGGCGGACGTAGCCGTCCTCGGCGAGCTCGTTGATGGTGGCGACGAGGTCGCTGGCGTGGATTCCGCTGCGGCGGCCGAGAGTGTTCTGACTGGCGGGTCCGTCCTCCGCCAGCGTCGTCAGCAGCCGGTAGTGATAGCCGCGGGCGCCGACCTCCGCCAGCCCTTCACCCACCAGGCGGTGGGCGTGCAGCGCCGACTGGGTGAGCAGCCAGCTGGGCAACTCGGTCATACGGGACCGGGCGGAGTGAGGCGACGCCATGGCGTGAGTCTAACGGTCCGGGCAGGACGGTTGACGACCAATCGTTTGTGCGACTAACGTTAGTGGCGCTAACGGATGGAGGGCTCGTGATCGAACCGTTCCGTATCCACATCGCCGACCAGGTGCTCGACGATCTCCGCACGAGGCTGGCCGCGACCCGATGGCCGGACGAACTGCCCGGAGCCGGGGACCACTACGGCATTCCCCTGGCCCGGGTGCGGGAGCTGGCCGAACACTGGCGCACCACCTACGACTGGAGGGCACACGAACGAGAGCTCAACGCGGTTCCGCAGTACGTCACCGAGATCGACGGCCAACGGGTGCACCTGGTCCACGTGCGCTCGCCGGAGCCGGACGCGCTGCCGCTGCTGCTGACCCACGGTTGGCCCGGCTCGGTGGTGGAGTTCCTCGACGTCCTACCGCTGCTGGCACGCCGCTTCCACCTCGTCGTCCCGTCGATCCCCGGTTTCGGGTTCTCCGGCCCGACGATCGAACGCGGGTGGGACACGACCCGCGTCGCGAAGGCGTGGGCGGAGTTGATGCGCAGGCTCGGCTATCGCCGTTACGGGGTGCAGGGTGGTGACTGGGGTGCGGCCATTTCCCGGCTGGTGGCACAGGTGGCGCCGGAGGCGGTGGTCGGAGTGCATCTCAACTACCTCCCGACGCCGGCCTCCGAGGAGGAGTCGCGCGAGCTGTCCCCTGCCGATCGGGCAAGGGTCGAGCACACCAACGCCTTCGTCGCGAACCGGCCCGCTTACCAGCTCGTGCAGACGCAGATGCCGCAGACTCTCGCCTATGCGCTGACCGACTCACCGGTGGGGCAGCTCGCCTGGATCGCCTCGCGGTTCGACGAGTGGACCGACCCGCGTTCGACTGTCCCGGACGAGAGGTTGCTCACCGACGTCATGCTCTACTGGGCGACCGGCACGGCGGCGTCGTCAGCGCGGCTGTACCGGGAGTCGACTCGGGTCACGGGGTCCTTCGCCGCTCCGGTGGGAGTCGCCGTGTTCGCCCACGACCTGAACCTGCCCGCCCGCCCGATCGCGCAGCGACACCTCAACGTCGTGCACTGGGCCGAGTACGACGAAGGCGGGCACTTCGCGGCGATGGAAGTGCCCGCCCTGTTCGCCGACAACGTCACGACCTTCTTCGAGGCCGTGCGTTGACCGGTTCCAGGCCGTACTAGGCCTCGTCCTCCGGCTGTTCCGGATGCTTGCGCAGGCGCAGGATCGCCAGCACCAGGCCACCCCACACGAGTCCGATGGAGACGATGAGCATCACGATGGCACTCGCCGACATCAGCGTTGCACCTCCTCTTCAGTGACCTGCTGTCCCCGCTTCCACGGCACCAGCGACAGGACGACACCGAGCACCAGCGCGCCCAGTGCCACGCACCAACCCGCGCCGAGCAGGAAGGAATCCGGGTAGCCCTCGTAGTTCTCGGCCAGTTCGGTTCGCAGGCTGTCCCACAACATCACTCCGAGCACCACCGGCGTGACCACACCGAGGGTGACCCGCCACAGCAGGCCGAGCTTGATGGCCGAGGTCTCGTTGGCGTGGTCTCCCAGCGGCTTGAGCTGGCGCAGCAGCCACGCCACGACGATCACCGACACGAGGGCGGCGACGACGATGCCGTACTGGTTGATGAAACGGTCGACGACGTCGAGCAGGTAGACACCGCCCGTGGTGGGGAACAGGATGATGGAGACCAGGGCCGTGGCGCCACCGACGATGAGCACGGCCGGGATCCGGCGCAGACCCGTGCGGTCGGCCACGGAACCCACGAGCACCTGCACGATGCTGATGAGCGACGTCAGCCCGGCGATGGCGAGCGAGCCGAAGAACAGGACGCCGAACAGCTCACCCGCGGGCATGTTGGAGATGATCTGCGGGAAGGCGACGAAGGCGAGGCCGATCCCGCTGGTGGCCAGCTCGCCCACCGGGACGCCGGCGTTCGCCGCCATGAAGCCGATCGTCGCGAACACGCCGATCCCGGCGAGCAGCTCGAACGAGCTGTTGGCGAGCCCGGCGACCATCGCCGACCCGCTGAGGTCGGAGCGCCGCCGCAGGTACGACGAGTACGTGATCATGATGCCGAACCCGATGGACAGCGAGAAGAAGATCTGGCCGTACGCGGCGACCCACACGCTGCCGTCGGTGATGGACGACCAGTCGGGGGTGAAGAACGCGTTGAGACCCTCCGTGGCGCCCGGCAACGTCACGGCCCTGATCACGAGGGCGAGGAACATCACCAGCAGCAGTGGGATGAAGATCTTGTTCGCACGCTCGATGCCGCGGCGCACGCCCGCGGCGAGCACGCCGAGGGTGATGAGCCAGACGACGATGAGCGGCACGAGGATGCCACCGACGTACGACAGGTCCATGGTCGGTGCGTCGGAAGCCTGGAGGAAGTCGGAGAACAGGAAGGTCTCCGGGTCGTCACCCCAGGCCTTGTTGACCGAGAAACCGGTGTACACGAACGACCACGCGATGATGACGGCGTAGTAGGCGGCGATGACGAAACAGATGGCGACCTGCCACCAGCCGATGGCCTGGGCGGGTCGGGACAGGCGGAGGAACGCCGTCGGCGGGGTGCTCCGGTACTTGTGGCCGAGGGAGTACTCCATGATGAGGAGCGGGATGCCCGCCGTCAGGAGCGCGGCGAGGTAGGGGACGAGGAACGCCCCGCCGCCGTTTTCGTAGGCGATATAGGGAAAGCGCCAGATGTTGCCGAGGCCGACGGCGGAGCCGATGGCGGCCAGGAGAAACCCGGCCCGGGTTCCCCACTGCTCACGGTGCTCTGCGTGCATGGCGTCGAGTCCGAATCGTTTGTCGTGTCGATGATGGGTGTCCTTCGACCTACCAGGTCCGCGGCGCGCCGAAACGTCGGTGGCCGGGCGGCGGGCCGCGCGACAGTGAGGCAGCTTACCCCGCGATCAGCGGGGGTGACGTGGGGCTGTGCCAGGTCGTGTGTGGCCGTCGGCTACGCCGAACGGCGCCATTTTCCGGAGCCGTCTGGACACGTTCCGCGAGCACGGAGTAGCTCTGGATCGATCACCTCCGGTGGAAGGGGCGCTCGTGCGGCACGGACTCGTCGGTCTCCTCGCAGTCGTCTCCACTGTCGCGGCCGTGTTGTCGACGACGGTCGTCCCAGCGTCGGCCGAGCGGACGGTAACGGCTCCGGAACCCCAGGTGGTCGGTCTGACGGTGGCCGACCTGCGCACCATGCTCGACGAGGGCACGGTGACGTCCGCTCAGCTCGTCGACGCGTACCTGCGCCGCATCGACGCCTACGACCGCGACCGGGCGGGCCGTCCCGGTCTGCGCGCGGTGCTCACGGTCGCCCCCGCGGTCAGGGCGGAGGCGAGACGGCTCGACGCCGAACGCGCGCGGGGACACGTTCGTGGTCCCCTGCACGGGATTCCCGTCGTGGTGAAGGACAACATCGACACCCGCGACCTGCCGACCACGAGCGGATCCCTGGCGCTGCGCGGACTGCGCGCTCCCGACGACGCCACCCAGGTGGCCCGCCTGCGGGACGCGGGCGCCATCGTGCTCGCCAAGACGAACCTGCACGAGTACGCGATGAGCGTCTACACCGTGTCCTCGCTCGGCGGACAGACCCGCAACCCGTACGACCCGAGCCGCCACCCCGGCGGATCCAGCGGCGGGACCGCCGCGGCCGTGGCGGCGTCGTTCGCTCCGGCGGGGCTCGGCACGGACACGTGTGGCTCGGTGCGCATCCCGGCCGCTCACAACAACCTCGTCGGTGTGCGGCCCACGCTCGGACTGTCCAGTCGCGACGGTGTCGCGCCGCTGGCGGGAACGCAGGACACCGTGGGCCCGCTCACCATGTCGGTCGAGGACGCGGCGCTGTTGCTCGACGCCACCGCGGGTCACGACCCGGCGGACCCTGTCACCGAGGCGGCGATCGGCCGGGTGCCCGGCTCCTACACGAGCGAGCTCCGGCGTGAGGCGCTGGAGGGCGCCAGACTGGGGGTCGTCACCGACTACTTCGACACCGAGGGACGTGCCGCCGACACCAGTGCGCTCGTGCGCGCGGCCGTCGCCGACATGAGGGCACTCGGAGCCGAGGTGGTGGAACTCGGGCCGCGGCCGGAGCTCATGGACGCCGCGGACCGGGCCAACCGGGTGCGGCACGAGTTCGAGCGCGACTTCGACGCCTATCTCGCCGAGTCCGCTCGGGGCGCGCCCCGCAGGCTGGCCCACCTGACCGAACCCCGTGACGAACTCACCCTCGCCGATATCGTGGCCTCCGGCGAGGTCACGCCGAGCGTCCTCGACACCCTGCGGAACTGGGTGGGCAGCCCGTCGCTGCCCAACCCGGAGTACGAGGAGGCCCTACGCCAGCGCGACCGGTTGCGGGACCTGCTCACCGAACTGCTGGCCACCCACGACCTCGACGCGTTGGTCTACCCGTCCATCAGCGAGCCGCCGACCCCGATCGGCGTCCCGCAGTCGTACCGCAACTGCCGGCTCGCCGCGTTCAGCGGCTTTCCCGCCGTGAGTGTCCCGGCCGGGTTCACCTCCGACGGGCTGCCCGTGGGAGTGGAACTACTGGGGGAGCCCTTCGCCGAGCCGGCGTTGCTCGGATTCGCCTACGCCTACGAGCAGGGCACGGGACACCGGGTCCCGCCGGAGGGGACACCGCCCCTGCCCACGTCCGGGTGAGTGGCCTCGCGAGGTCACGAGCGCAGGGGGAACAGCACCTCCTGCCCGATCGGGCGGTAGCCCGCGGCGAGCAGGGCCCGCATCGACGCCGCGTTGCCCGGGGTGACCTGCGCGAAGACGGGTTCGCCCCGAGGGATGTTGCTGCGGGCGGCGGAGGCGAGCGCGCGGCCAAGGCCGCGGGCGCGGGAGTGGGGGGCCACGTCCATGCTCATCTCCCACCGCCCGCCGAGGCCACGACCGAGCACCAGCAGACCGTCACCCTCCACGGTCGTCCATGCCCGCACGTCGTCGCGTAACCGGCGCGCCAGCTCAACCCGTGGATGCCCGTCGTCGAACGGCAGCAGCCGCACCGGCGGCGCGGGCGACAGGGTGGGTGAGGGCGGGGCCACCAGCACCGCGTCGTTCTCACCGACCGTGGTTCCGAGGTGGTCGGCGAGGGCGAGCAGCACCCGCGGATGCAGGGGGTCGAGGCTGCCCGCCTCCGTGAGGGCGTGCTCCCACCACCGGAGGTCCACGGGCGCGGTGACGACGAAGCACCCGGTGAAGGCCACCACCGCGGCGGCGGGACCGCACAGCGGCGCCACGCGCACCGACCAGTCGGGTTCGGGGAACACACCCTTCGCCGCGTGGGCGAACACGCCCGCGACCTCCTCGGCCGTGAGCGGGTGGAAGCGGGGGCCGGAAGCGCTCATGAGGTCCTGCTCTTCTCGTCCTGTCCGAGCGGCTGTCCGGAGCGTCGCAGACGGCGGGCCACGACCACCACCGCGATCACGGCGAGGCCGCCCAGCGACAGCCACGGGTGTGGGTGGATGGCCGCCAACCCGCCCACGACCAGGGCGGCACGGGGCAGGGCACCGTCGTCCGGTGCGAATCCGATGAGCCCGGCCGCCACCGCCACGATGCCCACGACGGCGGTGAGCAGCGTGACGGTGAATCCGGTGAAGGTCACCTCCTGTAGCAGCAGTTGTGGTTCGAGCACGAACACGTACGGCACGAGGAACGCCGGGACCGCGAGTTTGAACGCCGTCACACCGGTGCGCATGGGGTTGGCACCCGCGAGCCCGGCCCCCGCGTACGCGGCCAGGCACACCGGCGGTGTGATGTCGGCGACGATGCCGAAGTAGAAGACGAAGAAGTGCGCGGCCACGGTCGGCACACCGAGTTGGATGAGGATCGGGGCGGCGACCGTTGCCGTGACGACGTAGTTCGCCGTCGTCGGCAGCCCCATGCCCAGCAGCAGGCACGCCACCATCGTGAGGACGAGAACCAGGGCGAAGCTGCCGCCCGACAACTCGACGATGCCGCCGGCCAGCTTGCCGCCGAGCCCCGTCCGCGTGACGGTGCCCGCGATGATGCCCGCGCTCGCGCAGGCCGCGATCACCGGCAGCGCGGCACGCGCACCGGCCTCGAACAGCCGCGCGAACCCGATGAGGGACAGCCGGGTGTCGGCGCGCACGAGACTCACCAGCAGAGCGGTGAGGATGCCGAACAGCGCGGCGTTGGCCGGTGAGCGGCCCGCCAGCAACAGTCCGATGATGACCACCAGTGGGGCGAGCAGGTAGGAGCGACCGAGGAGCTCGCGCAGACGCGGGAGCTGGTCCTTCGGCGAGCCGAGCACGCCCGTGCGCAGCGCCTCGAAGTGCACGCCGCTGAACACGCCCAGGTAGTAGAGCGCCGCGGGAACCACCGCGTACAGGATCAGCTCGTTGTAGGGCGTGCCGGTGTACTCGCCCATGATGAACACGGCCGCGCCCATCACGGGTGGCACGAGCTGCCCTCCGGTGGATGCGGTGGCCTCCGTCGCGCCCGCGACGTGGGGGCGGAACCCCGCGCGCTTCATCATCGGGATGGTGAACGACCCGGAGGCGACGGTGTTGGCCACGGAACTGCCCGACACCATGCCCTGCAGCCCGCTGGCCACCACGGCGGCCTTCGCCGTGCCACCGGTGTAGCGGCCGGTGAGCCCGAAGGCCAGGTCGTTGAAGAACCGGCCGATGTTGGTCCTGACGAGGACGACCCCGAAGAACAGGAACAGGAAGATGAACGTCGACGACACCTGTACGGGGGTGCCGAACACGGACGTCGAGCTGTAGACCGATTCGGACACCAGGGCGTCGAACGAGAAGCCGGGGTGGGAGAAGACCGGCATGGACGGCCCGTAGTAGCCGTAGGCGAGCGCGGCCAGCGCGATCACCACGATCGGCAGACCGACGCAGCGGCGCGTGGCCTCCAGGATCAACGCCAGCGCGGCGGTGGCCACGACGACGTCGAACGGTGTGAACCCGAGCACCACCGCCCGTGTCGTCAGCCGCTCGTAGTCGAACACGATGTAGCCGTTCGCCGCGAGCGCGAGCACGCACAGCACCACGTCGTACAGCGGCACTCCGGGCCTGCTCGCCCACGCTCTCCTCGCCGGGTACAGCAGGTACACCAGGCTGAGTGCCATGCCGACGTGCACCGCACCCTGGATGATCGAGGTGAACGTGCCGAACAGGGCCGTGTAGAGCTGGAACAGCGTCAGCCCGGTGCCGAGCACCGCGACGAGGTACTTCCACGGCCCCAGCCGGGTGCGGTAGCGGCTCTCCCGGTCGTAGGCGCGGGCCTGCTCCCGCCGCCGCTCGTCCGGCTCGGCGCCGGCCTCCGGGGCCGGGCGAGCCGGTGGGGACGCGGTGTCGTCGGGCATCGTGCGGTGCTCCTTCCCCAGCGCCTTCTCAGTCGAGGAGGCCCTGCTCCGAGAAGTACTTGCGCGCGCCGGGGTGCAGCGGGACGTCGCCCTGGCCGACCGTGGCCTCCTCCAGCGTGATCAGTTCCTTCTGCGCCAGCGTGAGGGAGTCGGCCCGCTCGTAGAGCGCCTTCGTGAGCTCGTAACCCAGCTCCTCGCTGACCTGCGTGGTGGAGGCGTACATGGAGGCGAACACCGAGACGGTCGGCACCGGTTCGTCGAGGAACTCGTAGGTACCCGCCGGGATTTCGTACTCCTCGAACTGGCTGTTACCCACGATGGTCTCCAGCTCGGGACCGTCGATCGGGATCAGCTTCACCTGTCCGGTCGTGGCGTGCAGCTCCTGCAGACTCGCCGCGGGGACGCCGAGGATCTCGATGGAGGCGTCGGCGTTGCCGTCCTGCAGCTTCGCCTTGGCGTCGGCGAAGCCCTCCTCCAGAGCGGTGTAGGAGCCCTCCTCGAGGCCGTAGGCGGCCAGGATCTCCTCGGCCGCCTCGCGGGTGCCTCCGCCAGGAGGGCCGATGGCGACGGTCTTGCCGCGCAGGTCGGCCACCGAGTCGATGCCCGAGGACTCCAGGGTGATGACCTGGGCGGCTTCGGGGTAGAGCTTGCCGAGCAGGCCGACGTTCTCCACCTTCGCGCCCTCGAACTCGCCGCGACCGCCTACGGCGTCCTGTGCCGTGTTGTGCTGGGCGATGGCGAGTTGCAGCTCCCCACGCGCGATCTTGGCGAGGTTCTCGACGGAAGCCCCGGTCTCCACGGCGGTGACGTTCAGACCCTCGACGCCGACCTCCTCGGCGAAGATGTTCGCGTACTCCTGTCCGAGCGGGTAGTACACCCCGCCCGTGCTGCCGGTGCCGAGCTGCAGGTCGGTGGTGAAGCCTCCGCCGCCCGAACCGCCGCCCGAACAGGCCGAGGTCACCGCGACCGTCGCGAGCAGTGCCGCGGTCACCCGACCGGCACCGCGGCCACGCCTGGCGCGTGTCGTCGTGCGCATGCCTGTCCCTCCTCCTACGCCGGGGAGTTTTGGTCTGTACCAAACCTTCGTGGTGGCGAGCGTTCCGGCCGATGGAACGGCGCTGATCGTTATCCGTTCGCGACATTCGCGAGCGGAAGGGCGGCGGATTGCCACGAACGGTGGAAGGTGATTCGTCCGGGTGGACCAGGGTCGCGCGGCGGTCTGTCGTGGACGATGCTGTGGGACGGTCCCGCACGACGACTCCGGGAGGCGAGGATGTCCACGAGGCACGCGCGATCGGTCCGGTGCCGGGCGCTGGCAACGCTGACAGCCGTGGGCCTGACGGCGAGTCTCACGGCACTCACCCAACCGGCGGCGGGTGCGCAGCCGAGGCAGGTCGAGAAGAACGCGGTGGCGGTCGGTGCGGGCGGAGCGGTCAGTTCGGTGGACCCGGAAGCCACGGCCGTGGGCATCGAGGTGCTGCGCAGGGGTGGCAACGCGACCGACGCCGCCGTGGCGACCGCGGCCGCGCTGGGGGTCACCGAGCCGTACAGCGCGGGCATCGGTGGGGGCGGCTTCTTCGTCCACTACGACGCCGCGACCGGTGAGGTCGACACCGTCGACGGCCGGGAGACCGCGCCGGAGGCCATGCCTTCCGACGCGTTCATCGACCCGGAGACCGGGCGGCCGTACCCGTTCTTCCCGGACATGGTGACGAGCGGGGTGTCCGTCGGGGTTCCCGGAACACCCGCCACCTGGCAGGTGGCGCTACAGGAGTGGGGAACGTACTCACTCGCCGAGGCGTTGCGACCCGCCACCCGGCTCGCGCGGCGCGGCTTCGTGGTCGACGAGGAGTTCCGGGAACAGACCCTCGACAACGCGGAGCGCTTCTCGGCGATCGCGCCGACCGCCGAGCTGTTCCTGCCGGGCGGGGACGCCCCCGAGGTGGGTTCGGTGTTCCGCAACCACGACCTCGCCCGCACCTACGCCGAGCTCGGCAGGCGGGGTACCGACTGGTTCTACAAAGGACCGATCGCCGAGGAGATCGCCTCCACGGTACGGAACCCGCCGCGCAGCGGGCGGACGGACCTGCCGGTGCCGCCGGGGCACCTGACCGCTCAGGACATGGCCGCGTACGCGGTCGCGCGCCCGGAGCCCACGCGTCACGACTACCGCGGCTACGAGGTCGTGGGGATGGCACCGCCGTCGAGCGGTGGCACTACGGTCGGCGAGATCCTGAACATCCTCGAACACTTCGGCACCTCGGCGATGACCACCGAGGAGCGCCTGCACCACTACCTGGAGGCGTCGGCCCTGGCCTACGCCGACCGTGCCCGCTACCTCGGTGACTCCGCCTTCGTCGACGTGCCCGTCGAGGAGTTGCTGTCCGACGACTTCGCCGCCGAACGGGCCTGCGAGCTCGACCCGGACACGGCGGCGGCCAAGCCCGTGGCGGCGGGACAGGCCGACGGAGACTACGACCCCACCTGCCGCGATACCGGCACCGAGTTCGTCGACCGGCCCGACACCGAAGGGCTGTCGACCACGCACCTGTCCGTCGTGGACCGATGGGGCAACGTGGTGGCGTACACGCTGACGATCGAGCAGACGGGCGGCAGCGGCATCACCGTACCCGGACGTGGCTTCCTGCTGAACAACGAACTCACCGACTTCAGCCACGTGTACGACCCTGAGGACCCCAACCGCATCGAGGGCGGCAAGCGGCCGCGTTCCTCGATGTCGCCGACCATCGTGCTGCGCGACGGTGAGCCGTGGCTCGCGCTCGGCTCGCCGGGAGGTTCCACGATCATCACCACGGTGTCCCAGATCCTCCTCAACCGCATCGACGGCGGCCTGGACCTGCCCACCGCTCTCGCGGCGCCCAGAGCCACGCAACGCAACACCGCCACGGTGTCGGCGGAACCCGCGTTCCGGGAGACCCACGGCCCCTCGCTGGAGGCCTACGGACACCGGTTCTCCACCACGTCGGAGCTCGGTGCCGCAGCGGCCGTCGAGATCCTGCCCGACGGGACGTTCCAGGCCGTCGCCGAACCACGGCGCCGGGGCGGGGGAGACGCCAGGGTGGTGTATCCGATTCCGTGACCGTGCCGCGGCCCGGTCGGTCGACAGATGCCCGTAGGCCCGCCGTGTCCGTAGGTTCGGCGCATGACATCGAACATCACTCTTCCTGACGTGCGGCGCGTCGACGCCGGTCTCGCGGTCGTCGACACCGTCGTCGTGCGGGAGCCCGCCCGGCAACGGGAGGTCGCCGAAACGCTCCTGACCGCCGACCGGCCGTGGAACGACGGTCTGCTCTCCGACACCGTGTTCCTCGGTACCGACGGCCACACGGTGCTGCGGTACTCACAGTGGACCGGCGAGGAGGCCCTCGACGGAGCCGCGGTCCGGGACCCGGAGCCCGTCGAGCGGACCGTCGGCGTCGTGAGCTCGGTGCGCCACCGCCTCTACCGCAGTGCCGTGCCGAAGGAGGTTCCCACGCCGGGGATCATCGTCGTCGTCACGTTCGACACCGCCGACGCCGAGACCGGCCGCCGGGTCGTCGACGCGCTGCTCGACCGCCACCCCGCGACCCACCCCGCGACCATGGGCACCGAGTTCCCCGAGGGAATGGGCGGCAACCACTTCCACATCGCGCTCGACGGCACCCAGATGGTCAACTGGGCCGAGTTCACCGACGAACTCTCCCACCAGCGTGTGGTCGAGAACCAGTTGCGGGCCGACGACGACGTGCCTCGGCTCATCGCCGACACTCCCGGCCTCACCGGGCGTGGCTTTCGCCGCTACCTGCCCCACGGCACGGCCACGCCGGACGGGTGGGTGCGGTAGCTCAGCTCGACAGCCTGCGCAGCAAAGCCTGCTTCGCGGCGGCGAACTCGGCGTCGTCCAGGATGCCGTCACGGTGCAGGTCGCCGAGCTCACGCAACCGCCGCAGCACGCCGTCCACGTCGTCGAGCGCGCTCGCGTCGGGCGGTTGCGGAACGTTTTCCGACGACTCCGGCTCGGTGGGCGCGTTCGGGTGCGGCAGCCTGGCCACGACGGCGGCGGCGACCAGTACGGTCGACAGTTCGTTCTCCGTGCCCCAGATGAGACGCACGCAGTGGGGGTCGCTCTCGGGCGGGAGGGTGGCGGGGACACCGCGAGCGCGGAACCGCAGCAGTCCGTCGTTGAATCCGGCGGACGGCCGCCATTCCACACCATCGAGGGCGTCGAGGGCGAGTTCGGTGCGGTGGAGCTTCCGTTTCGCCTCGGAAGCCTGCCACCCCCACTCCAGGACGACCCGATGGCCGTCGCACGACACGGCCGCCTCTCCCACGGACACCGTCACGGGGACGGCGGGGCCGGGCAGCGCGTACCGGTGGAAGGCCGCCGGGTCGTCGGCCGGTCGCCTGGTGAACCGCACGGCGTCCACCAGGTACTCGGCGGCCTGCTGCTGTTCGGGTTCGACGGTGAGCTGGTAGGGGTCGGCGTTGTCGGGCAGGTGGCCGCCCGCCACCACCGACAGCGGGTCGGCGCCGTCCTTGACCCGCACCCGGAGCCTGCCCGTCTTGCGTCCGGGCTCGTACGACAGGCCTGCGATCGTGGGGAGCGGGAGTTCCACCTCTCCGAGTGTCTTCCGCACCTTGTGCACGCGGCGATGGGAGCCGGGGGTGATGCGCAGTACTTCGCCGTCGAACGTCCACGTGCCGAAGGGCGAACTGATCTCGGCCATGCGGGAAGGATAGAGCAGGTGCCGGACCTCACCCCGGCGGTACGACCGGCCGCCGGGGTACGGCGGTCAGGTGGCCCGCCGAAGCCACGTCGAAAGGACGCGGACGCGTCCGGCCGGGTGTGCGGAACGGGCCGGACGGAGCGACCTCGCCGTCACGTGTGGTGAGGACTCGGGAACGTGGCGTCAGGTCCTGAGTCTCCGGCGCAGGGCGTCGAGTTCGTCGTCGGTGAAGCCGTTGCTGCCGAGCACGCCGAGCACACCGCCGTGCCGCTTGTCGACCTGCTCCAGGAACGCCTCCATCGTCTCGGCACGCGGGCGGTGGTGGTCCTCGGGCACGCTGTCGACGCTGCTCGCGTAGGTGGGGGAACTGCGCAGCCGGTCGAGAATGAGGTGCAGACGCTCTCCCGTGGCCGCGTAGTCACGGATGACGTCCTCGCGGCGCGCCCCGGCCACGGTGAGCGCGAACGCCACCACCACGCCGGTGCGGTCCTTGCCCGCCGCGCAGTGCACCAGGGCCGCGCCGGGCGAGCGGTTGACGGCCCGCAGCGCCGCCACGATGCTGTCGGGCCGCTCCTCCACGTAACCGAGGTAGTGCGCGCACGACGGGTCGCCGGGAAAGCGCTCCTCCTCCCGCTTGCGGCGCACGAGCAGTGCCTCCGCCGTGGCGTCGAAGCCGTGCTCGGGCAGCAGCGAGTGGTTGACGTGTGTGATGTGGCCGAGACGGGTCAGCGGCGCGGGCCCCTCCGCGGCGACCTCGGCGGGGGAGCGCAGGTCCACCACGGTGCTCAACCGCACGTGGTCCACCAGATACGTCACGTCAGCGGGCGAGAGGTTCTGGAGGTTGTCGGAGCGAAGCAGCCTGCCCCGCGTGATCTTCTCCCCGTCGTCGGTGGGAATCCCACCGACGTCCCTGACGTTCACGGCACCTTCGAGATCGAGCCACAGCACGACGTCCAGTGTCCCAGCATCGACAGTCGTTCGCCAGCACCGTGGCCCGTCCGGCCTAGTGTCGCGTGTGGACGGAGTTGTCGCGGCTCGTGCCGTGGCTCACTCGATTCGCCGGGACGCACCGTCGGTCGGTGAGGGAGTGCCCGAACCGTCACCCGCAGCGGATGAGCCTGCCCTCGGACACGTCGTACACGCACGCGAGCCAATCGAGCGTGCTGTCCTCGTAGTAGTTCTTGTTGCAGACACCCCAGGTCCCGGAGCCCAGGCGGTTCTGGCACTCGCCCTGGCGGTAGAGGGAGCCGTTACGGTAGTTGTCCCAGAGGACGACGGCGGAGGCGCCGTCGGCAGCCGTGTCGCGCACCCACCACTTGTCGCCGTAGTGTTCGAAGCACACGCGCGCCCCGGTTATCTCCCTACAGGTCAGCCCGCTCGACGGAGGAGTCCCCGCCACGGCGATGTCGAGTTCGTACTCGGCCACCGACACCCCTTCCCCGCCGGCCGCCGGTGACTCCTGTGCTGCCGACGCCGTCGCGGGCATCAACGCCAGCAGCAGGGCCGCCACAGCCGGCAACAGCATACGCATCGCGCGCATCGTGCCACCCTTCTGATCACCACCCGCACCACCGTGGTGCGAGTGTCATCGTCGAGGAACCATGCTGGCGGGGAACGTGGTCGATGTCGTTGACGCAGACTCTCCGATCGTTTGACGCTCCGTCCGCGTCGACCGGGGCAGTGCCTCGCGTCGAAGATCACGGGGTGCGACCCCGTAGGCGGCGCGGAAGGCGCGGGTGAAGGCCGCGTGGTGCGAGAAACCCCAGCGCGCCGCGATGTGGTGGACGGGAACGGAGTTCATCGCCGGGTCGGAGAGGTCTCTGCGGGCCCGCTCCAGCCTGCGTGCGCGAATCCACCCCGCCACCGTGGTCCCGTCGGCGCCGAACAGCCTGTGGACGTGGCTCGTCGAGACGTGGTGGGCGTCCGCGACGAGTCGCGGACCGAGTTCCGGATCGGACAGGTGCTGGTCTATGAACGTCCGCATCCGCAGTAGCAGGTTCCGGCGGTGGACCTCCGCGGGCACGTACTGCTTCTCGTCCTCCAGCACCTGTGTGAACAAGCCCGCGAGCAGGTCCCGGAGTACCACTGCCACCCGTGGGGCGTCGGTGTTCCGGTAGGAGACGTGGTCGGCGATGACGCGATCGAGCACGGTCGTCAGCAGACCTCCCAGCCCCTCCCTCGCGGACACCCTTCGCCCGATCAGCGATCGTGCGCGGTCACGCGGCAACGGCAGCAGCGCCTTCGGCGCCTCCACACCGACACAGGAGATCGTGCTCGCGCCGTGGGCGTCGAGCCGGAAGGGCAGCGACGAGTCGTTGACGTGCAGGTCACCCGGCCCGTACGTCACCTCGGTGGCGTTGTCCACGCGGCGCAGCAACCCCCTGCGCAGCACCACGACGTTGTAGGTCTCCGGATTGGACTGCTCGATCAACCTGCGTGTGCGGCGTAACACCACGGGGCCGAACGACATCGTCCACACCCGCATCGTGTCGAGGGGCAGATCCCGCTGTCGCAGGGAGGAGTTCGGCGTGAGGTGGTGTACTTCGACCTGCGTCACCGTTTCCGGGTCATTCGGTGCGGCCGGACCGGCCTGGTTCGTGACGTTGCCCTTCGACGGTAGTTCTCGTTCGGCCATCGAACCCCCAGTAGGTCGACTGACTCCGACGATGCTAGCGAGTACGACACCGGTGAACGGGTTCGTCGGGCGAGGAAAGTCCGAAAACGATCAGGGGATTACTCCGCTCGGAGGCGTGGCCGGTGATCGGTGACGGAACCCGGCGTCCGTGGCGGCCGATGCCAACGGAGTCCGGTTTGCCGATCCGGGAGATCGGTAACCCGGACGGCAGCGACACGAAGAACCGCAACCGATCACGAGGCGGGTGATTCCAGTGCCGGGACGCAAGGAGCTTCCGAGCACACTGCAACGCTCCCCGGAGAAGGCCCAGCGGACGTGGATCGAGGCGCACGACTCCGCAGTCGAGACCTATGGCGAGGGCAGGCGGGCCCACCAGACGGCTTTCGCCGCGCTCAAGCACACCTTCGAGAAGGTGGGCGACCACTGGGAGCCCAAGGGACGCAAGGGACCGTCCGACAAGCAGGCCTCCCGAGGCGCCGGGCAGCGCACCGCGAAAACGGCCGGTGGTGTGGACGCGAACGCGAGCAAGCAACACCTCTACGAGCGCGCGCGGCAGCTCGACATCCCGGGCCGCTCGTCGATGAGCAAGAAGGATCTCGTGAACGCGCTGCAGAAGGCCAGCGGACGCCAGACCGCCAAGGCCCGTAAGAGCTCCTGACACATCGGCGTTGCGAGCCGAACAGATCGATGTGGCAGGAGCTCCAGAGCGGTTCGAAGTCATGAGTGGCCGGGCGAGCGGACGATCCGCTCGGTCACTCAGGAGCGCGAGGGGCGCTTGGCGCGGCTGGGGGCGACGCGCGGCGGCTCACCCGGCTGCTTGGGGTACACCGGCGGCCACGGAGCATCGGGCAGACCGGACTCCAGGTCGCGGCGGGACATCTCCAGCAGCGGTTCCAGCGACTGCGGCCGCGCGCCCATGTCCCGCCACGGGTCCCCGCGCTCGGCCAACAACGCCGGGACGGTGGTGAGCGTGAGGTCGTCCGGCACGACGTCGGCCAACTCGCCCCAGGCGAGGGGGGTGGACACCTGGCCGCCGACTCTGGGGCGCACGCACCACGCGCCGAACACCGTCTTGTGGGGCGCGTTCTGGTTGAAGTCCACGAAAACCCGCGGGCCCCGCTCCTCCTTCCACCATGCGTCGGTGACGAGGTCGGGGTGCCTGCGGTGCAGCTCCCTGGCGAGGGCGACCGCGCCCGCGCGGACCTGGTAGCTGTCCCAGCGCGGCTCCAGTCGTACGTAGACGTGCAGGCCCCGTGACCCGGTGGTCTTGACGAAGCCCTCGATGCCGAGTTCGTCCAGCAGTGCCCTCGTGGCCCATGCGGTCTCCCTCACCTGGGAGAACGCCACGCCCGGAGCCGGATCGAGGTCGACGCGCAGCTCGTCGGCGGCCTCCGGGGAGTCCGCGAGGTAGGGCCAGACGTGGAAGCCGAGGCACCCCAGGTTCACCGCCCACAGGACGTGCGCGAGGTCGGCCGCCACGAGGGCGTCGCTCGTCGTGCCGTTCGGGGTGGCCACGACCGTGGTTTGCAGCCACGGCGGTGTCGACGACGGCACCCGCTTCTGGAACCAGGACTTGCCTCCCGCACCGGAGGGGTGACGCTCCATCAGCAGCGGGCGCCCGCCCAGCGTGGCCAGCAACGGGCCCGCGACGGCCTGGTAGTAACGGACGAGGTCGAGCTTCGTCTCACCACGCTCGGGGAAGTAGACCTTGCCGGGGTTGGAGACCGTCACCTCGGTGCCGTCCACGTCGAGCACGACACCCGGGTCCCTGCTCCCGCTCATCGGGACCCCACCTCGTCGAAGAACGCGGTCAGTTCGGCGGGAGCGGCCTCTTCGAGCTGCGCGTACGTGCACGACTCCGGCGTACGGTCCGGGCGGAACCGCACCAGCCTGGCGCTGTGGCGGAACCGGCCGGCCTGCACGTGGTCGTACCGCACCTCCGCGACGAGTTCGGGTCGCAGCGGTTCCCACGTCAGGTCCTTGCCCGCGCTCCACCGGCTCGGCCCGCCCGGCATCCGCCCGGCCGCGGCGCCGGGGTCACGGGCCGCTTCCGCCCAGTTCCGCCACGGGTGCGCGGCGAGCGCGCCGGCACGCAGCGGCCGGAGCTCGGCTGCGAGCTCGCCGCGCCGCTCGACGGAGAAACCACTGGCCACGCCGACGTGGTGCAGTACCCCGCCGGCGTGGAGACCCAGCAGCAGGGAACCGACACCCCTGCCGTCCTTGTGCCACCGGAACCCCGCGACCACGCAGTCGGCCGTGCGCTCGTGCTTGACCTTCCACATCGTGCGCCGGTCCTGCTCGTAGGGCAGGTCCGGGTCCTTGGCCATCACACCGTCGAAACCGGCGCCCTCGAACCGCGTGAACCAGTCCCGCGCCACGTCAGGGTCGTCGGTGAGCGGCGTGAGATGCACCCGTGCCCGAGCCGTGTCGAGCACGCTCTCCAGCAACTCGCGCCGCCGGACGAACGGTTCCTCGGTCAGGTCACGGTCGTCGAGCGCCAGTACGTCGAACGCGACGAAACTCGCGGGCGTCTCGGCCGCGAGCTTGCGGACCCGCGACGCGGCGGGATGCAACCGGTTCTGGAGCGCGTCGAAGTCGAGGCCCTCGGCGGTGACCACGACGATCTCCCCGTCCACCACGCAACGCTCCGGCAGCGCGTCGGCCAGCGGAGCGAGCAGCTCGGAGAAGTAGCGCGTGAGCGGACGGTCGTTGCGCGATCCGAGTTCGATGTCGGCACCGTCCCGGAACACGATGCAGCGGAAGCCGTCCCACTTCGGCTCGTAGCGCAGCCCCGGCGAGCGGGGAAGCTCCCGCACCAGCTTGGCCAGCATCGGCCGGACCGGCGGCATGACAGGCAGGTCCACGACCCGATCCTATGACCGGCGTCCGACAACGGCAGTGTCGTTCGCCGCCGTTCGCTGTGGTGAGCCGTGGGCCGCCGCCGTGCGCCGGCGCGCCCGTCAGCCCGAATCAGCTCGCCCAGTCGAGCAGCGACTCGCTGCGCCGGGGTTCACGCAGCATGTCCATGGCGCGTGACTCCAGCGTGCGCACCCGCTTGCGGCTCAGGCCCAGCCGCTGCGAGATCTCCGGGATCGTGTGCTGGTGTCCGTCCCGCAGGCCGTAGCGCAGGGTCACCACGGCCGCCTCCGCCGGAGGCAGACTGTCGAGCGCCGCACGCAGCTGGTCCACCATGGCCTGCCGTTCGAGGCGCTCGCCGACCGCGGGCACGGTGCCGTCCGACACCAGGTCGCCGAGGTGCAGCTCACCGTCCTCGTCGAGGGGCACGTCGAGGCTGACGGTCGAGCGACCCGCCTGGCGCAGGGCCACCACACGTTCCACCGGCATGTCCGCGGCGGCGGCCAGCTCCTCCAGAGTGGGCTCGTGATCGCTGTGGGCCTGAAGCGTGCGCTCCAGGCGGTCGAGCTTCGCGACCTGCTCGTTGACGTGCATCGGCAGGCGGATGGTGTTGCTCTGGAACGCGTTGCCGCGCTGGATGGCCTGGCGGATCCACCACATGGCGTAGGTGGAGAACTTGTAGCCCTTGGCGTAGTCGAACTTCTCCACGGCCCGGATCAGGCCGAGATTGCCCTCCTGGATCGCGTCCAGCAGCGGCAGGTTGGTGTGCCGGTTCTTGCGTGCGGCCGTCACGACGAGCCGGAGGTTAGCCTTGACCATGTGGTCCTTGGCACGCTGTCCGTCCCGGGCGATCGCTTCGAGTTCGCGGCGGTCGTGGTCGAGCGTGGTCTCGTCCGCGTCGGCTCGGCGAAGCAGCTCGGCGGCGTACACTCCGGCCTCGATCCGCTTCGCGAGGTCCACTTCCTGGTTGGCGGTCAGCAGGGGCGTCGCGCCGACCTCGTCGAGGTAGTAGCGGACGATGTCCGGTTCGTCGTTCGCGGGGCGGCCACGCCGGGAAGCGTGCCGAGCGGTCGAGGAACGTGCGGCGGTCAGGGTCGCGTCAGCCAATTCTGCACCCTCCTTCCCGTGGAGCAACGCACTCCGGGCCGGATGCATTCCGTGAACGCCGGTCAGCCGGCTGGGCTGTGACCGCTGCCACGGAAGGTACGTCGATAGGCGCTGGGGGACACACCGAGTGTGCCCGTGAAGTGCTGCCGCAATGACACCGCCGTGGTGAAACCCACAGCCTCGGCCACCCGGTCGACGGGCAGGTCGGTGCGTTCCAGCAGTTGGCGAGCGCGCTCGACGCGCTGCCGGATCAGCCACTGCCGTGGGGACAGGCCGACCTCCTGCCGGAAGCGGCGGGTGAACGACCGTGTGCTCATGGCCGCCCGCGCGGCCAGGTCGGCCAGCCTCATGGGACGGTCCAGGTTGCGCAGGGCCCACTCACGCGCCGGGGCCGTGGAGTCGTGAGCTCCGGACGGCGGCACCGGGACCTGCAGGTACTGGGCCTGCCCGCCCTCCCGGTGCGGCGGCACGACCGTGCTGCGGGCCACCTCGCCCGCCACCGCGGCACCGTGGTCGCGGCGGATGAGGTGGAGGCACAGGTCGATTCCCGCCGCCTCTCCCGCGGAGGTCAGCACGTCGCCGTTGTCGGTGTAGAGCACGTCCGGATCGAGGTCCACGGCGGGAAAGGACCTGCGGAACCTCTCGGCCGACTTCCAGTGTGTGGTGGCGCGGAGACCGTCGAGCAGGCCCGCCGCGGCGAGCACGAAGGCTCCCGTGCAGATCGAGGCCAGGCGCGTGCCGGGTCGTACCCGGCGCAACGCGTCGGCCAGCGCGGGGGGCAGCACCCGGTCGGTCTCGTCGAGTTCGTGGCTCGCGGGGATCACGACGGTGTCCGCCAGGGCGAGCAGGTCGGGGCCGCTCTCGACGTGGACGACGAAGTCCGCGTCGGTGCGGACCGGCCCCGGTTCGAGCGCGCAGGTCTCCACCGAGTACAGCGGTGCGCCGCCTGTCGAACGGGCCACCCCGAACAGTTGGTGCACGAGACCCAGTTCCAGCGGGAGCACGCCGTGGCGCACCAGCACGGCCACACGGTGTCGACTTGCCATGGCCCGATTCTTTCGCAGGATGTCTTTCCGGCCACTCGCCGGGGGCGGGCAGGCCGAGCACGCTCGAAGGCATGAACGTGCTCTGGATCGTCGCCCACCCGGACCGCCGGTCGCTGACACACGCGCTCGCCTGCGAGGGAGTCAGCCACCTTCGCGCTCTCGGTCACGAGGTGCGGGTCCGCGACCTCTATGCCATGAAGTGGAACCCGGTGGTGGACGCAGCCGACTTCGCCCACGACCCCGCCGAACGGTTGCTGGTCGGCGCCGCGGCCGAGGACGCCTACCGCCGGGGGAGGCTGTGCGAGGACATCCGCGCCGAGCAGGAGCTCGTGCGTGCCTCTGACGTGCTGGTCGTGCAGTTTCCGCTGTGGTGGTTCGGTATGCCCGCCATCCTGAAGGGCTGGTTCGACCGGGTGTTCGTCAACGGCTTCGCCTTCGGTGTGCGCGACCCCGTCACCGGTGCCACGCTGCGCTACGGCGACGGAGGACTGCGGGGCAGGCGCGCCATGGTGGTGACCACCGTCGGGGCGCGGGAGGCGTCGTTCGGGCCGAGGGGTATCCACGGCGAACTGGAGCAGGTGCTGTTCCCCGTCCAGCACGGCATCGCCCACTACACCGGAATGGACCCCTTGCCCCCGATGGCCGTGTACGGCGCGGACCGGGCCACCGAGGGCGACTACCAGGCCGCGGTGGCCCGCCTGCGGCAGCGGCTGTCGACGTTGGAGGAGACGGACCCCGTGTCGTTCCGCACCCAGGACGGCGGCGACTACGACGCGGACCTCGTCCTGCGCCCCCACGTCGCACCGGGCGTCACCGGCATCGCCGCCCACTACGCCTGACGCCACCGTGTCCGCAGGCTGTGCACGGGTGTTCGCAGTTCCTGTACGGAGCTTCGCGGCCTGCGGTGGCTCCGAGCCCGTTGCGTCCCCATCCGGAACCATCCACGGTCCGCACGTCACAGTGGGGCTTCCACGGGACGGCCCTCAGCTCGCGCGTGCCTCTCTGCGGTTCTCCAGCCACATGCCGACCCCGGCACCTGTCGCGGCGCCCACCGCCAACGCGCCGAACAGCAACACCCACCACACGCTCACCACGTGTCCGACGATCGCGATCACCGCGCCGGTGCCGAAGACGCCGCCGACCCCGGCCGGCGTGCGGGAAGCCGCAGGGCCGCTCCTGCGTCTCGTCGTCCGCTCCCGTGGAGACGCCGCCGGGGCGGCCCAGAACCCGGCGCAGGACGTCGCGAGAAGGACGACACCGACGTCACGCCACGCGTCGTCGGCCTCCGCCAACCCGTAGGCGAGTACACCGACACCCGCGACGAGGGCGACGCCGAACGGGGTCGCCCTCCAACCGCCCAGGACGTAGGCCCCGGCGCAGGCTGCGATCAACAGCCCTGCCCCGACCAGGCTCAGCATCACGGTCAGCGCGACGGGCAACATGTGGTCGGACGGATAGAACTCCGCCGCCCCCAGCGCACCGGCCGCGAGGCCGAGCGTGGGGCCCGCGATGACGAGCCCCACACAGATCCGGGTCAGCGTCTTCTCGAACTTCTCGGAACCAGCGGGGCGCCGCCCGCGACCGGCCTTGCCGGATGCCATGACTCTCCTCCGAGGCCGTCGGTACCCACGCCCGCTGCCGTGGTCCGCTGAGCACGGGCTCGTGATCAGCGGGAACAGGATATCGGCGCTGACGTGTCCGCGGTTCCTGTACGCGTGTCTGCACCCAGGGTGCGGTCACGCGTACACCAGGAGCGGACACGGACCGAGGCGTCTCGTTTCCGCGCTCACGCCCGCGTGTTCGCGCGTGGCGTAGGGGGCGTGGGTACCGGAGGCGGGCTCAGCTCGTCGAGCAGCCGTTCGGTCCGCTTCGCGTTCTCGTCGCCCACCGACCACAGCACGCGAAGGCCCTCGGCCACGCGGCGGGCGAACGCGGGCTCCACGTCCAACACCGGACCACTGTGACGCACGGCCGCACCGATTCCGCCGAGCACGGCGGCCAGGACGGCGACGTACAGCGCGGTGAGAACCACTTCGACCCCCTTCCGGACCATTCTCCGTAGGTCCACTTCATATTGGTCTGTCCCTGCTCTACGATCGGCGGAGAATTGGACTGGAGGTAGAGCCAATGTCGGGGGAAGTGGACCGTTTTCAGCACGGCGCGGCGCTGGCCATGCTGCTGGGGGACTGGAGCGCGGGCGACGGTCCGCTCTACCGCAAGCTGGCGGACGCCGTGGCCAGGGCCGTGGACGACGGGTCGCTGGTGGCCGGTGAGCGGCTGCCCGCGGAACGCGAACTGTCCCGGGTACTGGCCGTGAGCCGGGCCACCGTGGTCGCCGCCTACGAGGACCTGCGCGGACGCGGGGTGGTGGACCGCAGGCAGGGCAGCGGCACGAGGGTCAACGGCCGACGGCGGATCCCCCGCAGTGACGGGCGGGTGCGGGGCGGCCAGGGCACCGCGATCGTGCAGCGGCTCATCGACGGCCCCGGACGGCTCATCTCCCTCGGGTGCGCGGCCGACGCGGGCGTGCCCGAGGTGGCGGAGGCGCTGCGCGCCGTGGCGGACCACGACATCACGGAGCTGCTGCGCGACGCCGGCTACCACCCGCGTGGCCTCCCCGCACTGCGTGAGGCGGTGGCACACCACTACACGACCCAGGGGCTGCCCACCTCCCCCGAGCAGGTGCTCGTGACGACCGGAGCACACCAGGCGCTGGTGCTGCTGGCCGAGGTGTACCTACGCGGTGCCTCGGCGGTCGCGGTGGAGGTGCCGAGCTGGGCGCCGTGCCTGGACATCTTCCGCCAGCACGGCGTGCGGCTGGTGCCGGTGGGGCTCGACGACGAGGGCGTCGACGTCCACGCGCTCGCCGAGGCGTTGACCGGGACGACACCCGCTCTGCTCTACGTGATGCCGACCTTCCACAACCCCACGGGCCGTCTCATGTCGGCCGCGCGCAGGCGGCAGGTCGCCGAGCTGGCGGCGCGGCACGGAGTGGCTGTGGTCGAGGACCACGCCTACGCCGGACACAGTCTGACCGTCGACGAGACGGCCCTGCCCGCACCGCTCGCCGCGTACGCCCCCGAGTCGGGCGAGGTGCTCACCGTCGAGTCGCTGAAGGGAATCTGGGCCGGTCTGCGTGTCGGCTGGGTGCGGGGTCCGGCCGGGATCATCGAACGGTGTGCCCGGCGTAAGGCCATGGCCGACCTCGGAAGCCCGTTGATCGAGCAGGCGGTGGCGGCGCGGCTGGTGCCGCGACTGGCCGAGCTGTCCAGGGCCCGCTGCGTCGTGCAGCGCAGGCAGTTGGCCGAACTCGAACACCTGCTGCGGCAGCGGCTGCCCGAGTGGACCTGGACGACACCGGACGGCGGCTCGTCGCTGTGGGTGCGGCTACCCGGCGGGCACAGCGCCGACGTGTACGCCCAGCTCGCGCTGCGACACGGCGTGGAGGTGGTTCCGGGGTCGACGATGGACCCGACGGGTCAGCACGACGGCTACTTCCGGATCCCGTTCGTGCGCCCGCTGGAGGAACTGGCCGAACTGGTCTCCCGGCTGGCGTCCGCCTGGACGGAGCTGGTGCGGCACGGTCCGCACGAGGACCTGCCGCTGCGGCCCGTGGTGTGAGACGGCCGCGTAGGCGGGCGAGTGTCTTGCCCATGTTCGGGCGCGGCCGGGGCTGCTTGGCTGGGGGCATGACGGCGGACACAGTGAACACAGCGAACGAGAAGAACTCCACGACGGTGTTGGTGCTCGGTGGCACCGGCAAGACCGGGCGCAGGGTGGTGAGCAGGCTCCGGCGGCGCGGGAACGTGGAGGTGCGCGTGGGCTCCCGCTCGGGGCGACCGCGTTTCGACTGGACCGAAGAGTCCACATGGGACGAAGTGCTCGACGGGGTGGACGCCGTCTACGTGGTCTACGCACCGGACCTCGGTGCTCCGGGAGCGGACGAGGTCATGGGCTCGTTCGCCCGGCGTGCCGTGGCCCTCGGGGTGCGCAGGCTCGTGCTGCTCTCGGGCCGGGGCGAGGAGGGAGCCGCCCGCGCCGAGCGCGCGGTACGCACCTCGGGTGCGGAGTGGACGGTCGTGCGGTGCGCCTGGTTCGTCCAGGCGTTCAGCGAGGACTTCCTGCGGGACGCGGTGGTGGACGGCACCATCGCCCTTCCCGCGGGCGAGGTGCCGGAGCCGTTCGTGGACGCGGACGACATCGCCGACGTGGCCGTGGCGGCGCTGCTCGACGACGGCCACGCGGGGCGTGTCTACGAGCTGACGGGCCCACGCGCGCTGACGTTCGCCGAGGCGGCGGCGGAGTTGTCCGAAGTGACCGGACGCGAGGTGCGTTACGCGCCCGTGCCCGAGGCGGAATACGGCGCGATGCTCGTCGAGCACGGCCTGCCGGAGGTCGAGGCGACGTTTTTGGCCGAGTTGTTCTCGACGGTGCTGGACGGCCGCAACGCCCACCTCACCGACGGGGTGCGCGAGGCGCTCGGCCGCCCGCCCCGCGACTTCGGCGAGGCGGTGCGCGACGCCGCCGCCCAGGGTGCGTGGGACCTCGCGACCGTCACGCCAGGCGCGTGAGCCGGTACTGGCTGGGGCTGACGCCGTAGGCACGCTTGAAGGCGGTGCTCAACGCGAACGCGGTGCCGTAGCCGACCCGCCGAGCGACCGCGTCGAGCGTGAGCTCGGGATCGCGCAATGCCTCCGCCGCGAGCGCGAGCCGCCATCCGGTGAGGTAGGTCATCGGCGGTTCCCCGACCAGTTCGGTGAACCGCCGGGCCAGGGCGGCCCGGGACACACCGACGCGGGACGCGAGCGCCGACACCGTCCAGGGCAGTGTGGGTTCGTCGTGCATCAGTCGCAGGGTCTGGCCGACCACGGGGTCGGTCTGCGCGCGGAACCAGCCGGGCGCCTCGCTGCCCGGGCGGGCGAACCACGTGCGCAGGACGCTGATCAGCAGCAGGTCCAGCAGGCGGTCCAGGACGACCTCCTGGCCGGGCTCGTCCCGGTCGATCTCCGTCTCCAGCAGCGACACCAGCGGTGCCTGGCCCGCTTCCCGGGGCAGCACCAGCCGTGGGGGCAGCGCAGCGAGCAGCCGGCCGCTGACCTCCCCGCGCAGCTCGTAGACGCCGATCAGCATCGTGTCACGCCCGGTGGTGCCGGAACCCCACGTCCGCACGCCCTGCGACCACGTCGTGCAGATCTCGTCGCCGTCCGTGGTGGTGCTGCGCTGGCCGGGCTGGATCACCACCGTGGGTTCGAGGCCGGGATCACACGCCACCGTGTAGGGGTTGGGGCCGCGCACGACGGCGACGTCGCCCGCGTCGAGACACACCGGCTCGGCGCCGTCGGGGACGAGCCACGCCCTCCCGTGAGTGGCCGCGAGCACCGTGACGGCGGCGCGGTCCTCCACGCGCAGCGACCACGGCGGGTCGAGCACCGCCCTGAGAAGAAACGCCCCGTGTGCTCTCGGCCCGTCCAGCAGGCTGCCCAGCGCGTCCACGCCGCAACCATAGAGCGACGGCGTGGCGTGGGCGTCGCGGGTCGCTCGGGCAAGCCTTCGAGGTGCGGAACCGGAGTAGGGTGTGACTGCGGCAGGGGCGTCGATCGGGCGGAGTGTGGTCACATGCGCGGAACCGGGGCGGTGCTGGCGGCGAGTGTGGGCCTGCTCGCCACGGCGGGCGCGGCGGTGGCCACGTCGCGACTGCTCACGGCCCTCGGCGGACGTCCTGACCCGGACAGCGTGGGTTCGTCGCCGCAGTACCGCGACGGCACCTTCCACAACGCGCGTCCCGCCCGGTGGCTGCCGAGCGGCAGCACGGGTGACGCGGTGCGTGAGATGTTGCTCTCGCGCAAGCCCAGGAAACCGGTGGGCCGGGTGCCGCTCGTGGCGCCCATGGCGGCTCCGGCGGACGGCCTGCATGTCACGTGGTTCGGCCACGCGTCGTCGCTCGTGGAACTCGACGGCGTCCGGGTGTTGCTCGATCCGGTGTGGAGCGACCGCGCGTCCCCGGTGCGGTTCGCGGGCCCCCGGCGGCTGCACCCCGTGCCGCACCGCCTCGCCGACCTGCCCCGGCTCGACGCGATCGTGATCTCCCACGACCACTACGACCACCTGGACTTCGCCACCGTCCGGGAGCTGACCCGCCTGCAGCAGGCGCCGTTCGTGGTGCCGCTCGGGGTCGGCGCCCACCTGCGGGCGTGGGGGGTTCCGGAGGAACGCGTCGTCGAACTGGACTGGCACCAGCGGACGTCCATCGGGGCGCTGACGATCACGGCGACACCGGCCCAGCACTTCTCCGGCCGGGCTTTCACCCGCAACACCACGTTGTGGGCGTCGTGGGTGCTGACCACGCCGCGCGGGCGCGTGTTCTACAGCGGCGACACCGGGTACTGCGACGCGTTCGCCGACATCGGCCGCGACCACGGGCCGTTCGACCTCACGCTCGTGCAGATCGGCGCGTACGCGAGCAGCTGGCCCGACATCCACATGACCCCCGAGGAAGGCGTGGCGACGCATCTCGACGTCCGTGGCGGGCTGCTCGTGCCCGTGCACTGGGGCACTTTCAACCTCGCGCCCCACGGCTGGGCCGACCCGGTGGAGCGGCTGTTGAAGGCCGCCGAGGAACACGACGTGCGGGTGGCCGTGCCCCGTCCGGGCGAACGCATCGACGTGACAGACGTGGCGGCGGACCCGGCCCGGTCATCGGCACGGCACTGGTGGCGGGAACTCGTACCGGCGTCTGGCAACGACGGCCGGGGTGCACGGAGTCACGCTGAGTGAACGGGCAGGATGAGCCCGACCTGTCGTCTCGTCGAAGGGCTCATCCATGTCGCGTCGCGCCGTGGCCGCGGTACTCGGGGTACTCGGTACCGCCGGACTCGTCGCCGGGTGTTCCTCGGCGCCCGAACCCGGGCCCGACGAGGCCGCTGCGCGGACCGCCGAGCCCACCGCCACCTCACCTGCCGAGCCGCCGTCGTTCAACGTGGTGGCCACCGGCGACATCCTCATCCACCCCGAACTCACCGACCAGGCCGCCGAGGACGCCGCCGCGGCGGGCAACGGTGGCCCGGACGAGTTCGACTACGGTCCGCTGCTCGCCGGCGTGAAGCCGCTCGTGTCGGAGGCCGACCTCGCGCTGTGTCACCTGGAGGTGCCGCTGGCCGAGGACGGCGGACCCTACTCCGGATACCCGCAGTTCATCGCTCCGCCCGAGCTCGCGGGCGACCTGGCGGACACCGGCTACGACGGCTGCTCGACGGCCTCGAACCACACCCTCGACCACGGAACCGAGGGCGTCGCGAGCACCCTGGACGCCCTCGACGAGGCCGGGATCGAGCACACCGGTTCGGCACGCAGCAAGGAGGAGGCCGAGACACCGCTGGTGTACGACGTCGGCGGGGTCGCGGTCGGCCACGTCTCCTACACGTTCGGGTTCAACGGCTTCGAACTCCCCGACGACATGCCGTGGCTGTCGAATCCGCTGGACGCGGACGCCCTGGTCGCCGAGGCCGAGGCGGCGAGGGAGGCGGGCGCCGAGGTCGTCATCGCCAGCGTCCACTGGGGACAGGAGTACGTGCACGAGCCGACGCCGCAGCAGCGGGCGCTCGCCGAGCGCCTGGCGTCGGAGGACGCGATCGACCTCGTCATCGGCCACCACGCCCACGTCGTGCAGCCGATCGAGAAGGTCGGTGACACGTGGGTGGCCTGGGGGCTCGGCAACTCGGTCGCCCGGCACGCCGAACCCAGGGGCGTGTCGGAGGAGGGCATCGCGGCCCGCTTCACGTTCGTCCGCGAGGACGACGGCTGGTCGGTCGAGCAGGCGGAGTACCTGCCCACGCTCGTGGAACTGGGCCCGCCGATCCGCCTCGTGGACCTGACCACCGCGGAGCCGACGGAACGCAGGACGCAGGCCCTGGAACGCACAGACGAGATCGTGCTCAGCCGTGGCGGCGCCGAGGACGGCCTGACCCGTCCCGGGAACTGACCCGCTCCACGAGCAGCTCCACGATCCGGGCCACGGCGGGCGAGGGATCGGCCTCGCGGGTGGTCGCGTGCACCTCCCGGGCCAGGCCCACGGGGTCGCCGATGTCCCGGAACGTCACTCCGGGCCGGGGCGACGCCGCGAGTTCGGGCACGAGCGCGACCCCGAAGTCGGCCGCCACCAGCGTGAGCATCATGTCGTAGCTGTTGGTGCGAAACGCCACGGTCGGTTCGAACCCCGCCGCGCGACAGGCGAGCTCCACCACGGCCTGGAATCCGGCACTCGGACGCGGCGAGACCCACGTGGCCAGGGCGTAGTCGGACAGCGCCACCGAGGACTCACCCACGGGCGCCAGACTCGGCGGCAGGGCGAGCAGCAGCCGGTCCCGGCGAAGCGGGGTCTGCCTCAGCCCCCGGAGGTCGGGAGGCGGCAACCGGGCGTACTGGTGGGTCACCGCGACGTCGACCTCGCCCGCGCGGACGGCGGGCACCGACTCCTCCGGCTCCAGCTCCACGAACGAGAGCTCCACCTCGGGACTGCTCCGGGCGAACGAGGCGAGGGCGGGCACGGTGAAGCCCGCCGCCGTGCCGAACGCGGCGACCCGCACCCGGCCGCCGTGCAGTCCGGCCACGCGCAGCACGGCCTGCACGGCGCTGTCGGCCTCGGTCAGCACGCGGTCGGCGTGCTCGGCGAGCACCCGCCCCGCGTCCGTGAGGCGGACACTGCGGGGCCCGCGTTCCAGGAGAGCGACGCCGAGTTCCCGTTCCAGCGCGGCGAGTTGTTGCGACACGGCGGCGGCCGTGCGGCCCGCGAGCTGCGCGGCCCCCGCGATGGAGCCGGTGCGGGCGACGTCCCTCAGCAGTCCGAGCCGCCGGAGTTCGAGCACAAGTCGAGCTTACGGCCAGGCGAAGGAGCACTCGCTTGTCGCGCCCGTCGCGACGGGGCCACTCTGGTGCCATGACTCATCGCGTGGTGCGGGCACCGTCCCCCGAGGACGTGGAGAAGGCCGTGGACGTCGTGGCGTCGGTGCTCGACCCGTCCCCGACCGTGACCGGGAAGTGCGTACTGAAACTGGAGACGTGGCAACCGACCGGGTCCTTCAAGGTCCGGGGCGCGCTCGCGGTGCTGGCCTCGGTGGGCGCGGACGACGAGGTGGTCGCGGCGTCGGCGGGCAACCACGCACTCGGGATCGCGTTCGCCGCCACCCGGCTCGGACGCCGGGCGACCGTGGTGGTGCCCGCCACGGCGTCCGAGGCGAAGGTCGCCGCGCTGCGCCGGTTCGACATCACCCTCGTCCAGCACGGTGAGCAGTATGCCGAGGCCGAGGCCCACGCCCTGGAACTCGCGGAGCGTGGGGCGCGCTTCGTGTCGCCCTACAACGACCCGGACGTCATCGCGGGACAGGGCACGCTCGGCTGGGAGTTGGGCTCGCAGTGCCGGGGCCCGCTGACGGTCGTGTGCGCGGTCGGCGGCGGGGGGCTCGCCTCGGGCCTCGGCCTGTGGGCGGCGACGCGGGACGACGTGCGTGTGATCGGGGTGGAGGCCGACGCCGCCCCCGCCATGGCCGAGGCCGTGCGGGCCGGGCGCGCGGTGCCCGTCGACGTGCGTCCGACCGTCGCGGACGGCATCGCGGCCAACCTCGAACCGGGCGCGGTGACGATCGACCTCGTCTCCAAGCACGTCGACCGTCTTGTCACGGTGAGTGAGGAGGAGATCGGGGCCGCCGTGCGGCACCTGGTGCGTACCCACGGCGTCGTGGCCGAGGGCGCGGGGGCCGCCGCGTTCGCGGCCGTGCTCGCGGGCAGGATCGGCCCCGTCGACGGCCGGGTCGTGGCCGTGGTCTCCGGACGGAACATCGCCCTTCCCACGCTGGCAGGCCTGCTAGTCTGACCTGGCTTGATCGTTTTGGGGGGACGCGATCGCGCGATGTCGTCGACGGTCCCCCGAGCCTGGAGGACCGATGACGCAGGGGGAGGGCGGCGAGCTTCGGTTGCGGCCGCCGAGGCGGAACATCGACCGGCGTGCCCGGTCCTGGTGGTGGACCCAGTGGGCACTGACGCTGGTGCCGGCGTTCCTGGCACTCGGCGTGCTCGCGTGGCTGCTCGCGCCCGCACGTCCGTGGCTGCTGCTCTCGCTCGCGGTGCTCGCGGTCGTGGGCGTTCCGGCCGCCGTGCTGTTGCCGATCTGGTGGTACCACGTGCATCGCTGGGAGGTCACCGACGACGCCGTCTACACGCGCACCGGGCGTTTCTGGCAGGAGTGGCGGGTGGCGCCCATGTCGCGCATCCAGACCGTCGACACCCAGCGGGGTCCGGTGGAGCGGCTGTTCGGGCTCGCCACCGTCACGGTCACCACGGCGTCGGCCAAGGGCGCCGTGGTGATCCCGGGGCTCGACCACGCGCTCGCCTCGGACCTGGTCGAGCAGCTGACCCGCACCACGCAGGCCACCCCGGGTGACGCGACGTGAGCGGGTCCGTCGCCGAATCCGTCCCCGAACCGGAGTGGAAGCGGCTGGACCGACGCACGGTCACCGTCACCGCGCTGCGGTCCCTCGGGGTCGCCGTGGCCGCGGGGGTGCCCGGCTCCTTCTGGTTGAGCAAGGTGTTCCCGTTGTGGGCGGTCCTCGCCATCGTGGTGGCCGCTGCGATCGTCTTCGTCGGGGTGGGCACCGCCGTCGACCGTGTCCGCTGGAGCCGTACCCGCTACCGGGTACTGCCCGACCGGTTCGAGCTGCGCAAGGGCATCGTCGTACGGTCACGCCGGTCGCTCCAGCGTGACCGTATCCGCACGGTCGACATCACCGCGTCGCCGCTGCTGCGCCTGTTCCGGTTGGTGCACGTCAAGGTCGGTACAGGGGAGCAGACGAGCGGCGACAGCAGTTCACTGTCGCTCAATCCGGTCAGCCGGGCCGACGCCGAGTGGTTGCGCACGACGCTGCTCGACCGCGCCGGAACGCGCGAGGCCGAAGCCACCCAGAACGGCACCCTGTCCACTCTGGACCTCTCGTGGGCGCGGTACGCGCCGGTGTCGTTCGTGACGCCGACCCTGGGCGCTGCGGCGTTCGGCGGTGCGCTGCAGGTGTCGGAATGGTTCGGCCTGCAGTCCGACGTCGTGATGTGGGCCGTCGACCTGCTGGACGAGATCCCGCTCGTCGGGGCGATCCTGCTGCTGGTGGCGGTCGGCCTGGTGGTGGGTGTCGTCGCGGCGACGGCGCTGTTCGTCGAGATGTGGTGGCAGTACCGGCTGGAACGTGAGCCGGGTGGCACACTGCGCGTCCGGCGCGGACTGCTCACGACGCGGTCGATCTCCGTGGAGGAGCGCCGGCTGCGCGGAATCGAGCTGGTGGAGCCCCTGGGCAACCGGCTGGCGGGCGCCGCCAGGGTGGACGCCGTGGCCACGGGACTGGCGCAGCGGCAGCAGGAACGCAACGCCGATCACAACACTCTTCACCCGGCCGCTCCCCGGGAGCATGTCCACCGGATCGCCGCGGCGGTTCTTCGCGAGCCGGTCTCGCCGACCGAGGCCGTCCGGCTGCGGGCGCACCCGAAGGCGGCTCTGGGCCGCCGGATCCGCTGGGCGCTGGCCGCCGTCGTCGCCGTGGAGCTCCCGCTCGTCGTGCTCGGCCTCACCGTGACCTCGGTGTTGCTGCACGTCGCGTGGATCAGTGCCGTCGTTCTGCTGCCGGTCTCCGTGGCCCTGGCGTTCGCGGCGTACCGCAGCCTGGGACACGGCATCACGGGCGGATACCTCGTCACCCGGCACGGTGCCGTCCGGCGCGGAACCGTGGCGCTGCGGCGCAGTGGCGTCATCGGGTGGACCATCCGGCAGTCGGTGTTCCAGCGCAGGAGCGGACTGCTGACCGTCACCGCCACCACGGCGGCGGGTTCCCAGGCGTACTCGGCCTACGACGTGGGTGAGCACGAGGGCCTCGCGTTCGCCGAGGAGGCCGTGCCCGGACTGCTGACGCCGTTTCTGGAGCGCGCCGACCGGTAGCAGGGTGGGCGGGGCCCCGATGCGGTGGCGTCCTCGCTCGCGCCGCCCCCGTGGCCGATGACCGACCCGCTCAGGGGCGGGGCCCGCGGGGGTGTCGAGGACCGGCGGTGAAGGGGTGAGGGCGCTCCCCACCGCCGCCGGTGGGCTCGGCACCGGCGAGGCGGTCGTCTGCGACCGGACCGTGTTGGGTGGGTGGGTCGTGGCGCGGCCACAGCCGGGTCGCGGCGAGGCCGCCGAGGACGGTGAGCGCGGCCAGGGTGAGCCAGCCCGGGGTGAAACCGGTCGCGGTGACGAGCCAGCCCGCGATCGGGTAGCTCAGCAGCCAGCAGGCGTGGGACAGCGAGAACTGCGCGGCGAAGACGGCGGGCCGGTCGGCCTCTCGGGCGGAGCGGCGCAGTACCCGGCCGACCGGCGTGAGCACGAGTCCCGAGCCGATCCCGACGAGAGTCCACACCAGGACGGCGGCAGGCCACCGCCACTCGCCGGAGTGCGCAGTCGACAGCGCGACGGCGGCGAGCGATCCCGCGCAGAGGACACCGGCTCCGGTGAGCATCACCGGACGTTCGGGCAGCCGGTCCAACACCTTCGGGAGCGCCAGCGCGACGAGGATGGTGCCCGCACCGTGGGCGCCCAGCAGGAGAGCGACGTCCGCTTCGGTGCGGCCGAGCGCGTCCCGCACGTAGTTGACCGTGTTGACCATCACCACCGCACCCGCACCGGCGACCGCGAGGTCCAGGGCCAGCACGCCGCGCAGCCGCGGTGTGGTGAGAAAGATCCGGCTACCCGCCGCGATGCGGTCCCACAGCGACTCCCGGGGGCTCGGTCGCGCGCGGGGGACACGCGCGGTCACCACGAGGGTGGCCGAGGCCAGGAATCCCGCGGTGGTGCCGGTGAACAACCAGTGGAAGCTCAGCACGCTCAGCAGCGCGGCGGCCAGTACCGGGCTGAGCAGCGTCTCCAGGCTGGACGCCAGTTGGGAGGCCGACAACGCCCGGGTGTAGTCGCGCTCGTCGGGAAGCAGGTCCGGCAGCACGGCCTGGAAGGTCGGGGTGAACGCCGCCGACGCCGACTGCAACACGAGGATCAGCACGTAGACCTGCCAGACCTCGGTGACGAAGGGCAACGCCAGCACCACGGCCGCTCGCACCACGTCCAACACCACGAGCAGCCGTCGGCGTGGTAGCCGGTCGGCGAAGGCACCCGCGACGGGAGCGATCGTCACGTAGGCCACCATCTTGATCGCCAGGGCGGTCCCGAGCACCGCGCCCGCCCCGGCTCCGGCCAGGTCGTAGGCCAGCAACCCGAGCGCCACCGTGGTCAGGCCCGTGCCGAACAGGGCCACCACCTGCGCGCCGAACAGGTGCCGGTAGTCCCGGTTGCCGAACAGTGATCCCCGGACCGGATTCTCGTGCATGATCACGCCGAGCACATTAACAGAACAGTTGAAGAACTATTCAACTGTACTTCGCCGCTAGACTCCAGCCATGGGTCACCAGCCACCGGGACACGCCCCGCCCGCTCAGCTGAGCGCGGAGGACGCCACTGCGGTGGCCACCACCCTGCAGGCACTGGCCACACCGAGCCGCCTGCTGATCCTCACCAGGCTGCGGGCCGGCGCCTGTGCGGTGACCGACCTCGCTGAGGATGTCGGTATGGAGACCTCCGCGGTGTCACACCAACTACGGCTCCTGCGCAACCTCGGCCTGGTCACCGGCACGCGCCAGGGACGCAACATCGTGTACAGCCTCTACGACAGCCACGTCGCGATGTTGCTCGACGAAGCCGTCTACCACATCGAGCACCTCCGGCTGGGACTCCGCGACGACCACCCCGCCGACCGGCGGCACGCCACCCGAAGCCGCTGAACCCGTCGGCGATCGCGGGCCTGCTTCGTCGGCCGCCCCGGCTAGGGTCACCGCATGAGAACTGCTTTCGGAGCCGAGTTCGACCTCGCCGACGGCTACCTGAACACTCCCGCTGTCGGGGTCCCGCCGGTGCACGTCGCCGAGGCGGTGGAGGAGTTCGTGAGGCGGTGGCGCACCGGTGCGCAGCGGCCCGCCGACTTCGACGCGGCCGTGGACGACACCCGTGAGTCGTTCGGGCGGCTCGTGGGGGTGCCCGGTGACCGGGTGGCCGTGGGTTCGGCCGTGTCGCCGCTGGTGGGCATGGTGGCGCAGGCGGTGCCCGACGGCTGCCGCATCCTCGTCGCCGAGGGCGAGTTCACGAGCGTGACCTTCCCGTTCGCCGCTCAGGCCGACCGGGGAGTCAAGGTCACCGGGGTGCCGCTGGCGGCGTTGCCCGGCGCGGTGGCGGAGCACGACCTCGTGGCGGTGAGCGTCGTGCAGTCCGCCGACGGAGCCGTCGTGGACCTGGAGGCGCTGCGTGCCGCCGCCGAGGCCGCCGACGTGCCCGTCCTGCTCGACGTCACCCAGGCCGCGGGATGGATGCCGCTGCGGCTCGACTGGGCCGACTGGGTGGTGGGGGCGGGATACAAGTGGCTGCTCGCGCCCCGGGGTGTGGCGTGGCTGGCCGTGCACCCGAAGGCGGTCGGGCGGACGCGCCCCGTAGCCGCGTCCTGGTACGCCGGCCAGGACCGCTGGAGCAGCATCTACGACCTGCCGCTGCGGCTGGCCGACGGTGCGCGCCGGTTCGACGTCTCCCCGGCGTGGTCGGCGTTCGCGGGGGCCGCACCGGCGTTGTCCTACCTCGCGTCCCTCGACCTCCACTCCGTGCGCGCCCACGGAGTCGGGCTCGCCGACCGGCTGAGAGCGGCCGTCGGGCTTCCCGCCCAGGACAGCCCCGTCGTGGCGCTGACCGTCGACGGCGGGGTGGAGAGGCTGGCCGAGGCGGGCGTGGTCGCCAGCGCACGCGCGGGACGGGCGCGGGTGGGTTTCCATATCTACAACACGGAGGTCGACGTCGACCGGGTGGTGCGCGCGCTCGGGTGAGCGCCGACTACGGTCACGACTCGTGGCTGCACAGGAGCACAGACACGGAGTGACCAACACGGCGCAGTTTCCGGCGGTCGGGGCCGACAGGGGGTCCGGCGCGCCACCGGCGGCGCCTCGGCCGGGCGGGACGGGGCCGTCGCCGCTCATCCTCGCAGCCGGGCTCGTGGGTGTCGCCGTGGTGGCGGGACTGGTCTGGGGGATCGTCCGCTCGGGAGGCGACGGCGGCGTGGTGGGCACTCCGCAGGCCGCGCCCCCGTCAGCGAACCCGCTGACGGACGGCCGGTTCTCCTACGACGTGGTCGCCGGTCCCGTCGAGGCGGCCGACTGCTCGGCCAACTCCTACGGCAAGATGATCGACTGGTTCTCCCAGCACCCGTGCGAGAAGGTGCTTCGCGGCCTCTACACCGTGCAGGAGGGCGAGGCGCGCGCCCTCGTGTCCGTTGTCGTGGTGGTGATGCCGGACGACTCCGGGGCGCAGCAGTTGAAGGCCGTCACCGACACCGACGGCACGGGCAACGTCAACGACCTCGCCCGCGACGAAACGGTGACCCTGCCCGGGGCGCCCGTGGTCGCCCAGGGCGAGTACCACTCCGAGGTCGACGGACGTGAGGTGACGATCGTCGAGGCCAACTTCTTCGGCGGGCACTCCGACGAGCAACTGCTCGCCGACATCAGCCAGGACGCCGCGGGTCTGGCCGAGCACCTGACCTCGGGTTGACCTCGCGCCGACCTGCTCGGGGCGGGAGCTCGGCCGCCGTCTCAGTGCGCGGCGGGTTCCCGACCCGGCAACCGCGGCACGACCGGCTCGATCCCGGCCTCCCCGCGCCAGTGGACTCCGCGTGTCGCGGCACCGATCAGGCAGTGGACGGCGAGTTCGCGGACCGTCCTGTCGTCGGTGCGTTCGAGCACGCCGTGCCAGGCGGTGGCGGCGTCGGACTCGGCGGTGGCGACCGCGCGTGCGGCCGAGCCGCCGTCGGTCACCGGCTCGGCGAGGGTGTAGGCGGGTTCGGCCGGGCGGGGTGCGCGGCCCGCGGCGGACAGCAGCCGTTCGCACGAGTCCCTGCGGTCGAGGTGGGCCCGTTCGCCGCGCGTGACACCGGCCTCGTAGTCGTCGTCGAGGAACGCCCGCACCAGGCCGTACACCCAGACGGCGGCGTGTTCCGTCTCCAGTGCCGTCTGCACCGCCTCCGCGGTGTCGTCCTCCAGCCGTGTCACCGAGGCCAGGTCGAGTGCGGGCTCGGTGGCCTGGGGGGCCTGGCCCAGTTCCATGGCCGCGGCGCACCCGGCGGCCACCGCACCCACCAGCCCCGCGCGGTGGCGGGGAAGGTCGGGGACCAGCCGCAGCGCGTCGTCCTTGCCCTCGGCGAGCCAGGGCCAGAAGCGCTCGTGGGCGTCCGTGTCGAACGTCGGGGGTTTCTCCCCCTCGGGCACGGGACGGTTGAGCCGTTCCACCTCCGCCCGCAGCGCCTCGGCGTGCGCGGTACGGACGGCGGCCACCTGGCGTGCGACGTCGGCGAAGTCGACCGACTCGGCGGCCAGCTTCTCTGCGGCCTTCGCGTGGCCTGCGGCCTGCAACCACAGCCGCCGCAACGGGTCGGGAGTGTCCTCGTAGCCGGACGTGCACGCCGCGAGGCCGGACGCCGCCGGAACCGTCAGCGCGGTGAGCGCGGCGGCCCGCAGGAACGTCCGCCTGCCGAACGCGGCTCTGCCAGATCGGGAAGTCACGCGGCCATCCTGCCAGCAGCGGGCGACGCCCGGCGGGAGGTGGTCGGGGCACGATAAGCTGGACCACCATTTCAGAACAAGGACAACAGGGAGCAGCACGGTGCCCAACGAACTCGCCAGCAGGCTGGAGCCACTCGTGGCCGAGGCCGTCGGGGCCGCGGGTTTCGACCTTGACGCGCTGGACGTGCAACAGGCGGGCAGGCGCAAGCTGGTGAAGGTCGTGGTCGACGGCGACGACGGCGTCGAACTCGACAAGGTCGCGGAGATCAGCAGAGCGGTGTCCGCGGTGCTCGACCGGCACGAGCACCTGATCGCGGGCGCCTACACGCTGGAGGTGACCTCGCCGGGACTCGACAGACCGCTGACGAAGCCGCGGCACTGGCGCAGAGCGCGGTTCCGGCTGGTCCGGGTCACTCCGCAGGAGGGTTCCGACTTCGTCGGTCGTGTCGGTGCCGAGGGCGAGGACTCGGTGCGCATACTTGTGGACGGGAAGATCCGCGACCTGCCCTATGCCGACGTGCGCAGGGCCGTGGTCGAGGTCGAGTTCAAGCAGCCGCCTTCCGAGGAGCTCAAGCTGCTGGAAGACGACGGTTGCGGCAAGATCGGTGAAGGCACCGGGACGAAGGAGGAGTCGAGGTGAACGTCGACATCGCGGCGTTGCGCGCGATCGAACGGGACAAGGACATCCCCTTCGAGACGGTTCTGGAGGCCATCGAGAGTGCGCTGCTGACGGCGTACAAGCACACCGAGGGCCACCAGCCCCACGCGAAGATCGACATCGATCGCAAGACCGGCTACGTACGCGTGCTGGCCTACACGCTCGGTGCGGACGGCGAGGTGGAGGAGGAGTGGGACGACACTCCGGAAGGCTTCGGCCGGATCGCCGCCGCCACCGCCCGCCAGGTCATTCTCCAGCGGCTGCGTGACGCGGAGCACGAGAAGACCTACGGCGAGTTCTCGGCCCAGGAGGGCGAGATCGTGGCCGGTGTCGTGCAGCGCGACGCCAAGGCGAACGCCAGGGGCATGGTGATCGTTCAGGTCGGCGACACCGAGGGCGTGCTCCCCGCCGCCGAGCAGGTGCCGGGGGAAAGCTACGAGCACGGCTCCCGACTCAAGGCGTACGTCGTGGGTGTGGCCCGCTCGGCACGCGGTCCGCAGATCACGCTCTCCCGTACCCACCCCAACCTCGTGCGCAAGCTCTTCGCCCTGGAGGTGCCCGAGATCGCCGACGGTACCGTCGAGATCACGGCCGTGGCGAGGGAGGCAGGTCACCGTTCGAAGATCGCCGTGCGGTCCACCGTGCCCGGCGTGAACGCCAAGGGCGCCTGTATCGGCCACGTGGGCGCTCGGGTGCGCAACGTGATGAGCGAACTCGGCGGCGAGAAGATCGACATCATCGACTACTCGGACGATCCGGCACGCTTCGTCGGGAATGCCCTGTCGCCCGCGAAGGTTGTATCGGTGAGTGTGGTCGACGAGCGGGCCAGGACGGCCAGGGTCGTCGTACCCGACTTCCAGCTGTCCCTGGCGATCGGTAAGGAAGGTCAGAACGCCCGGCTCGCCGCACGGCTCACCGGGTGGCGGATCGACATCCGCAGTGACGCGGCCCCCGACGCGGGGGAGCAGAGCGAGAAGCGGCATCCCGCGGCGACCGGTTCCGCCGACTGATTGACCAAGGTCTAGACTGGGTTGTGGTGCGACACCCACAGCCGAGTTCGACGCGACGTACGGACGGAACCTCGCCGGTCCGTCTGTGTGTCGGATGTCGGCAACGGGCGTCGGTCGGCGAGTTGTCTCGCGTGGTCGCATCGGATGGGCGGTTGGTCGTCGACGAACGTCGGCGCTTGCCGGGCCGCGGAGCCTGGTTGCACCCGCACCCGGACTGCCTGTCCAAGGCCGAGCGGCGGCGGGCGTTCCCCCGTGCCCTTCGGGTAAGGGGGGTGCTCGACACCGCCCGTGTGCGGCATTATGTGGAGCGGCTCACCGAGAGCAAGGCGGGCGTGGAATTGCCACGCCCGGAACGGACAAGGAAGCAGGTCGACCCGTCATGAGTCAGCCGTGAAGCTGAAGCCATGAACGCGCGACGATAGGACGAGGTCTGCGGGTTGCGCCGCCAGACCTCACCAGTTGAGGAGAGCAGTGGCAGGCAAAGCCCGCGTACATGAGCTCGCGAAAGAGCTCGGTGTCACGAGCAAGGAAGTACTCGCCAAGCTGAAGGAGCAGGGCGAGTTCGTGAAGTCCGCGTCATCCACGGTCGAGGCGCCCGTCGCCCGTCGGCTGCGTGACGCGTTTTCGAGCAAGGACGGCAAGCAGTCCGAGAGGCCGTCCGGCAGGGACAGGGCGTCGAGCCCGAAGCCGGCGCCGTCGGGTCGTGGTGTGCCCGCGCCGAAGCCGGCGCCGCCGCAGCGACCGCAGCCACAGCAGTCGCAGCAGTCGCAGCCCCAACAGGGGCAGGCCAAGCCCACCCCGCCGCAGGCCCCCAAGCCGGGTCCGCGTCCGGGCCCGAAGCCGGGCCCTGCGCCCAAGCAGGGTGAGCAGGCCCCGGCCGCGAAGGCCAAGGAGCAGGGCTCCGTCGTCCCGCCGAAGCCCCAGGGTCCGAAGCCCGGCCCGAAGCCGGGTCCGCGTCCTCCCCGGGTCGGCAACAACCCGTTCGGTGTCGGTTCCGGTGCGCCCGCGCCGCGTCCCACGCCTCCGCGGCCCGGTGGCGGGCAGCAGGGTGAGCGTGGTCCGCGTCCCGGTGGCGACCGGCCTGGCCCCCGTGGCGGTGCCCCCGGCGGCAACCGGCCGAGTCCCGGCAACATGCCGCCGCGCCCGAACCCCGGCATGATGCCGTCGCGTCCGGCGAGGCCCGCGGGCGGTCCCGGTGGCCGCGGTGGCGGCCCCGGTGGTGGCCGTGGCGGCCCCGGCGGCGGTCGTGGTGGCGGCGGCCCCCGTGGTGGTGGCGGCGGTGGCGGCTTCCGTCCCGGTGGCACCGGCGGCGGTGGCGGCGGTGGCGGCTTCCGTCCCGGTGGTGGCGGCGGTGGCGGCGGCTTCCGCGGTGGCCGTGGTGGCCCCGGTGGTCGTGGCGGCACGGCCGGCGCCTTCGGACGTCCCGGTGGTCCCTCGCGCAAGGGCCGCAAGTCGAAGCGGCAGAAGCGCCAGGAGTACATGGAGAACATGCAGGCGCCGTCGGTCGGCGGCGTGCGCCTGCCGAAGGGCAACGGCGAGACCATCCGGCTGCACCGGGGAGCGTCGCTGACCGACTTCGCGGAGAAGATCGACGCGAACCCGGCCTCACTGGTACAGGTGCTGTTCCACCTCGGTGAGATGGTCACCGCGACGCAGTCCGTCTCCGAGGACGTGCTGGAGCTGCTCGGCTCGGAGATGAACTACAACGTCCAGGTGGTCAGCCCCGAGGAGGAGGACCGCGAGCTGCTGGAGACCTTCGACATCACCTACGGCGAGGACGCCGGCGGTGAGGAGGACCTCCAGGCCAGGCCGCCGGTGGTGACCGTCATGGGTCACGTCGACCACGGTAAGACGCGACTGCTGGACACCATCCGGCAGGCGAAGGTCGCCGAGGGCGAGGCCGGTGGCATCACCCAGCACATCGGCGCTTACCAGGTGGAGACCCAGGTCGACGGCGACCGGCGCGTGATCACCTTCATCGACACCCCGGGTCACGAGGCGTTCACCGCCATGCGTGCCCGTGGTGCGCAGGCCACCGACATCGCCGTGATCGTGGTCGCGGCCGACGACGGTGTCATGCCGCAGACGGTGGAGGCCATCAACCACGCGCAGGCCGCCAAGGCACCGATCGTGGTCGCGGTCAACAAGATCGACGTCGAGGGCGCCAACCCGGCGAAGGTGCGCCAGCAGCTCACCGAGTACAACCTCGTGGCCGAGGAGTACGGCGGCGACACCATGTTCGTCGACATCTCGGCGAAGCAGGGCACCAACATCGACGGTCTGCTCGAGGCGATCGTGCTGACCGCCGACGCGGCGCTGGATCTCCGGGCCAACCCGGAGATGGAGGCCCAGGGTGTGGCCATCGAGGCGCACCTCGACCGTGGTCGTGGTCCCGTGGCGACGGTGCTGGTGCAGCGCGGCACGCTGCGCGTGGGCGACTCGGTGGTCGCCGGTGACGCCTACGGCCGGGTGCGGCGCATGGTCGACGAGTACAACCGCGACGTCAACGAGGCGACGCCGTCGAGGCCGGTGCAGGTCATCGGTTTCACGTCGGTGCCAAGGGCCGGTGACACCTTCCTCGTCGTCGAGGAGGACCGGGTGGCCCGGCAGATCGCGGAGCGTCGTCAGGCCCGGATCCGCAACGCGGAGAACGCGGCCCGGCGCAAGCGGGTCAGCCTGGAGGACCTGGACTCCGCGCTGAAGGAGACCAACACCCTCAACCTGATCATCAAGGGCGACAACTCGGGTACCGTCGAGGCGCTGGAGGCGTCGCTGCTCCAGATCGACGTCGGCGACGAGGTGGAGCTGAACGTCGTCCACCGCGGCGTGGGTGGTGTCACCGAGAGCGACATCGACCTCGCCACGGCGTCCGACGCCATCGTGATCGGGTACAACGTGCGGGCGCAGGGCAAGGCGACCGAACGGGCCACCCGTGAGGGCGTCGACGTCCGGTACTACACGGTGATCTACCAGGCGATCGAGGAGATCGAGCAGGCCCTCAAGGGCATGCTCAAGCCGGTGTACGAGGAGGTGGAGCTCGGCAAGGCCGAGGTCCGCGAGGTGTTCAAGTCCTCGAAGGTCGGCACGATCGCCGGTTGCCTCGTCTCCTCGGGCGTGATCCGCCGCAACGCGAAGGCACGCCTGCTGCGTGATGACGTGGTGGTCGCCGAGAACCTGCCGGTGAACTCGCTGCGCCGGTTCAAGGACGACGTCGTCGAGGTGCGCGACGGGTTCGAGTGTGGTCTCACGCTCGGCAGGTTCGGCGACATCAAGGTCGGTGACGTGGTCGAGACGTACGAGCTCCGCGAGAAGCCGCGCGAGTGACACGGACGGCGGCCGGGCGCGGTGATCCACCCGCCCGGCCGCTGCCATGAGCGGGGGACGACACAGATGTTCGTCGGCACACTGGAACTGGACGTGCTGCTCGGCGACGTCCGGTCGCTGAAGCAGAAGCGTTCCGCCGTGCGTCCGATCGTGGCCGAGCTACGGCGCCGGTACGAGGTCGCCGTCGCGGAGGCCGGGCATCTCGACCTGCACCGGCGTTCGTTGCTGGGTGTGGCCGTGGTGGCCGCGGACGCCTCCCACGTGCGGGACGTGCTGGACGCGTGCGAGCGGCTCGTGGCGTCGCGCCCGGAGATCGAACTGCTGTCGGCACACCGACGGCTGCTCGGCCCGGAGGACTGAAGCGTGGGAGCGAAGATGAAGGGGGTGCGCCATGGCTGATCAGGCTCGCGCACGACGGTTGGCCAAGCGGATCGCGCAGATCGTGGCGTCCGCGTTGGAACACGAGATCAAGGACCCACGACTGGGCAACGTGACGATCACCGACGCCAGGGTCACGGGAGACCTGAGGGACGCAACCGTGTACTACACGGTGCTCGGGGACAGTCTCGACTCGAAGCCGGACTTCGCCGGTGCCGCCGCCGCGCTGGAGTCGGCGCGCGGGGTGTTGCGGACGAAGGTCGGACAGGGCACGGGTGTGCGCTACACGCCGACGCTGACGTTCGTGCCGGACCAGTTGCCGCAGGACGCTCGGCACATCGACGACCTGCTGGCGAAGGCGCGGGAGGCCGACGCCGAGGTGGCCCGCCTCGCCACGGGTGCGCAACCCGCGGGCGAGGCCGACCCGTACCGCGTGAAGGACGACGACGAGGACTGACCCGGGCTCGGACCCCGGGGTTCGAGCCCGCCCTTTCCCGCTGTCCCCCTGTCGCCACGAGCCGGACAGCGCCCTGGTGACAGCGGGAAAGGGCTAGCGATGCCCGAGTTCCGCACCGGCCACCGCGTGATCGCGACGACCCGGCACTCCGGTGAGCACGCGGGCTCGCCGGAGTGGGGTTGGGTCAGTTCGGCTCCGGTGCGGTGGTGACCCGTTCGACCCGGACGAATCCCTCACTGATGAGGTCGGTGTCGGTGAGTGCGGAGACGGTGTTCCACATGCGGCTGACGGTGTGGTCGGGCACCCGGCGGTGTGGCGGCCGGTCGGCGTTGCGTTCGAGACAGACCTCGAGCGGAGCTGACACGACGAGAGCCGTGGCGGGAACGTCGTGCTCTCGGGCGAGGCGCAGCCACACCCTGCGGTCGCGTCGGCGCGCCCCCGTGGCGTCGATCGCCACTGCCAGTCCGTCCGCGAGGTGCTCGTGAACGAGCTTCTCGACGTGGGCGAACGCAGCCCGGCTGGCCTTCTGGTCGCCCTCGTGTTCGCCGCAGACGGCCCGAGCCCTGTCCAGGGACAGCACGACCGGACGGTCGGCGAGGGTACGGGCCACCGTGGTCTTACCCGCCCCCGGTGCACCGATCAGCACGGTGATCGCGGGTGTGGTCGTCACCCCGTCCGGCTACCCGGCGGCCCGGCCTGCTATCGGTCGCGGCGCGCTCGTGCGGTCGACACCAGGATGTTCACTGCCGCTTCCGTGGCCTTCCGCGCCGGGGCCGACGAAGGGGACCACGTGCGGGCCGGATTCATCGTCCGGACGGCGAGGGCTCCTTCCGGGCCACGACCAGATCCCGCACGATGGCATGGTCGACCCGGTGCGTCAGCGTGTCGTAGCCGGGACCGCTGACCACGCTCAGCCCGGCGCGGTCGAGGATGCCGAGCAGCTCGTCGCGGGCGAGGACGTAGGTGTTGAACGAGATCCCCAGCGCGCCGCCGGGACGCAGCACCCGGCTCCACACCGGCACCGCCGCGGCGAGCAGGTCCCGCGGACTGCGAGCGAGCGAGTCGTCGTCACCGCGGCTGCCGTGCTGCACGCCGTAGGGGGCGTCGGTGACGATCAGATCGACCGAGTCGGGGCGCAGCAGCTCGTCGGTACGCAACGTGTCGGTGTTGTAGTAGGTGAGGTTCCGGGTGTGCCCGGCGCGGTAGGCCTCCTTGCTGGGTGCGTAGTCGATCTCCAGCCGCTGCCCCAGCCGGGTGCGGTTTCGGCGCAGCACCCCCGACTGCGCGGTGTGCTTGAGGCGGTTGCCGCGCAGCCACGTCTTGATGAACCGTTCGTAGGCCTCGAAGTCCTTCGCCGAGACCTCCACGCCCGTGGCGTCGAAGCCGTACATCATCGCCTGGTTCAGCGTGCTTCCCCGGCCGCACAGCGGGTCCAGCACGTGCAGCGCCGTGCCGAAGGGGGCCGAGGCCCACCGCGAGGCGAGCACGGTCAGGTTGACCATCAGCTGGGTGAACTGTTCGTTGGTCTTGCCCGGGTACTTCTGGATGGTCAACAGGTCGGAGCCGAATCGGGCGACGGGCGCCATCGGCAGGGGGCGCAGCAGGTCGCCGGTGACTTCGAACAGGGCGTACGCCGACGAGACGTTCGACAGCAGCGCGACGTCGTCGTCCGTCAACGGCCGGTCGGTGCGGAGCGTGACGTAGTCCACACCGCCGATCGTCCTGATGTCGGTGTCGGCGACGTCGGTCGACAGGGCGGGCGCGAACGCGGACAGCTCGGCCCGCACCAGCGTGGGCGCGGTGTCGGTGTAGACGCGGTTGGCGGAGGGAAGGACGAGAATCGCGTACTCGGGCATCGGCCAGACAGCTTAGTCCAGTGTGTCGCAGGGCCGATTACGCTGCCCTGAGTGACCGACACGATCCAGCACCGCGTGCCAGCCCGCGAGGTGTGGCGGCTTGCCGTCCCCGCGCTCGGAGTGCTCGCCGCCGAACCGCTCTACGTGCTCGTCGACACCGCCGTGGTCGGTCACCTCGGCGCGTTGCCGCTGGCGGGCCTCGCGCTCGGCGGCACGTTGCTCTCGTTGGTGTCGACACAGCTCACGTTCCTGTCCTACGGCACCACGTCGCGCACGGCCCGGCTGCACGGCGCGGGTCGGCGTGCCGAGGCGGTGGGAGAGGGCGTGCAGGCCACGTGGCTCGCGCTGGCGGTCGGCCTCGTGGTGCTGCTCGTGGGGCAACTGCTGGCCGAACCCGTCGCCCTGGCGATGTCAGGAGATCCCGCCGTCGCGGAGCAGACGGTGTCGTGGCTGCGCATCGCCCTGTGCGGCGCGCCGATGATCCTCGTCACGATGGCCGGCAACGGCTGGATGCGGGGGGTGCAGGACGCCGTGCGCCCGCTGCGTTACGTCCTGGCGGGCAACGCGCTGTCGGCGGTGTTGTGTCCGGTGCTCGTGTACCCGGTGGGCTGGGGCCTCGAGGGTTCGGCCGTGGCGAACGTCGTGGCCCAGGCGGTGTCGGCGAGCCTGTTCCTGCTGGCGCTGGTGCGTGAGGGCAGCCTCGTGCGCCCGGATCCGAGGGTGATGCGCGAGCAGTTGCGGTTGGGCCGCGACCTCGTGCTGCGCAGCCTGGCCTTCCAGGCCTGCTTCGTGTCCGCCACCTCGGTGGCCGCGCGGACGTCCACCGAGGCCGTCGGCGCGCACCAGGTGGTGTGGCAGTTGTGGACGTTTTTGTCGCTGGTGCTCGACTCGGTGGCCATCGCGGCGCAGTCGCTGGTCGGCGCCGCGCTCGGAGCACGCGACTCGCCGCGAGCACGCGGCATCGCCTCGCAGATCGTCGCCTACGGGCTCGTGTTCGGTTGCGTGCTCGCCGTGGTGTTCGCCGCGGCGTATCCCGTACTGCCCCACGCGTTCACGGCCGACGCCGGGGTGCTCGGCACCATCCCGCACGCGTGGTGGTTCTTCGTCGCGTTGCAGCCGGTGGCGGGAGTCGTGTTCGCGCTGGACGGCGTGCTTCTCGGCGCGGGTGACGCCGCGTTCCTACGCAACGCGACGCTGGGCAGTGCCGTGCTCGGTTATCTGCCGCTGATCTGGCTGTCGCTGGCGCTCGGCTGGGGGCTCGTGGGCATCTGGACCGGGCTGACGCTGTTCATGGTCCTGCGCCTGGCCTTCGTGCTGGTGCGGTGGCGTTCGGGGCGTTGGGCCGTCGAAGGGACGGTGGGCGCGGGAGGTGCCGTCGGGGCGTGACGCAGTGTGCCCAGCCGGTGTGGCGAATCACACCAAGGTCACAGGTAAGTATCGAGGTTGTTTAGGCGATACAACTGACGGGACCCACTGTCGCGCCGCCCCATGGTCCACGTCCGTCGGCCACCCGGCCCGCCACTGTGAGGAGTCTTCTTGTCTTCCCGACCTGCCACGACCGCGCCCGCTACGCCGCTGACGTCGTGGTTGATCTGGTTGACCGCCGCCGTCGTCTACCTACTCGCCGTCTTCCACCGAACCTCACTGGGCGTCGCGGGTCTCGACGCCGCCGAACGGTTCGGCGTCGGCTCCGCAGCCCTGGCCACCTTCACCGTCCTGCAGATCGGCGTGTACGCGGCCATGCAGATCCCCACCGGGGTGCTGGTCGACCGGTTCGGGCCGCGCAGGGTGCTCACCGGTGCCCTGCTCTTCCTGGGGCTCGGGCAGGTGCTGCTCGCACTGGCCCACACCTATGCCGTCGCGCTCGTCGCGCGCGGGGTGCTCGGACTCGGTGACGCGCTGACGTTCGTCTCCGTTCTCCGCCTTGCCGCCAACCACTTCCCCGGCAGGCAGTACATGCTCGTCACCGCGTTGACGGGCACGCTCGGTTTCGTCGGCAACCTGGCCGCCACCCTGCCGCTGACCCTCTTGCTCGCCGGGCCCGGCTGGACCCCCACGTTCCTCGTGGCGGGGCTCGTGACGCTGGTGTTCACCGCCGCGGTGACCCTGCGTGTGCGCGACACACCCACCTCCAGGACGGCGGCCTCCCCGTCGGAGTCCCTCTCGGAGGTCACGGCCCAGCTGCGGGAGGCACTGCGCGTCCCCGGCACGCGGCTGGGGTTCTGGACGCACTTCTCCGCCCCGTTCTCCCAGAACGTGATGGTGTTGTTGTGGGGTGTGCCGTTCCTCGTGGACGGGCAGGGCTATCCCGCCACGACAGCGAGTTCGCTGCTGGCGGTGTTCGTGGTCGGCGCCATGGTCAGTGGTCCGTTGCTCGGCGGGTTCGTGGGCCGCAGGCCGGAGCTGCGCATACCGCTCGTGGTCACCTACCTCGTGGCCACCGGTGTGGTGTGGGCGGTGCTGCTCGGCTGGCCGGGTCAGGTGCCCATCGCCGTGTTGGTGCCCGCGTTCACCGTCCTGTCGCTCGGTGGTCCGTTCTCCACGATTGGCTTCGCGCTCGCCCGCGACTACAACCCGATGTCGCGGGTCGGCACCGCCACCGGCATCGTCAACGTCGGCGGGTTCGTCGCCACCACCGTGGCGTCCCTGGCCATCGGTCTGCTGCTGGAGGCCACGGGTGGTGACTACCGGGTCGCCCTGCTGACGATGGTGGTCGTGCTCGCTTTCGGGGCCTGGCGGATGGGCGTGTGGTGGCTGCGGGCGCGGGCGGCCGTGTTCGCCGCGGAGGAGAGGGGAGAGTCGGTGCCCGTGCGACTGCGCAGGCACCGCTGGGACTCGGTGCGCGCCAAACTCGAAGGCTCGCCGTCGCCGGTGTGACCGACCGGCACCGACCGCCGCCCGGTGGGGAGCCGGGCGGCAGCGGTTACGCTGCGGGCGTGCCTGTGCAAGCTCCCCCTCCCGGCCTGCTGATCGTCGACAAACCCGGCGGAATGACGTCTCACGACGTCGTCGCCAAGGCTCGCCGTTTCCTGCGTACCCGCAGGGTCGGCCACGCCGGGACGCTCGACCCGATGGCCACCGGGGTGCTGGTGCTGGGTGTGGAGCGCGCCACGAAGCTGCTCGGCCACCTGGCGCTCGACCGCAAGACCTACCTCGCCACGATCGCCCTCGGCGCCGCCACCACGACCGACGACGCCGAGGGTGAGATCACCTCACGGGCGGACGTCTCCGCCGTCGCGGGTGTGTCCGATGCCGACATCGCGGCGGGGATCGCCGCGTTGACCGGTGACATCCTGCAGAAGCCCAGCGCGGTGAGCGCGGTGAAGGTGAACGGCAAGCGCGCCTACGCGCGGGTGCGCGCGGGGGAGGAGGTCGACCTGCCCGCCAGGCCGGTCACCGTGCACCGGTTCGACCTGCTGGCCACGCGTAGGGAGACCGACCGCGTCGAGCTCGACGTGATGGTGGACTGCTCGTCGGGCACCTACGTGCGGGCGCTGGCGCGCGACCTCGGCGCCGCGCTCGGCGTCGGTGGCCACCTCGCGGCGCTGCGGCGCACGTCCGTCGGACCGTTCACCCTGGCGAAAGCCCGCACCCTCGACGAGGTCGAGCGGGAACCCGGGCTGTCCCTGAACCTCGCCGAGGCCGTGGCCGCCGCCTTCCCCCGCACCGACGTGGACGCGCCCGTCGCGGCCGCGATCCGGCACGGGCAGCGGGTTCCCGCGGCGGGACTGGAGGGCACCTACGGCGTGTTCGCGCCCGACGGGCACGTGCTCGCGCTGGCGCAGGACACCGGGCGCACCGCCAAGCCGGTGGTCGTCCTCGACCCGGCTTAGGCCGCGGTGCGCGGACCCCGCGCACCGGTTCGGAGTGGACCCGACACCCGACCCGATGCCCTGCCCGCCGCCCGGGTGGCAGGGCGAGAAGGACTACGCTGCACCACGTGCAACGATGGCGTGGTGTGACGGACCTCCCTGGCGACTGGGGCCGGTGCGTGGTCACGATCGGGGTGTTCGACGGTGTCCACAAAGGTCACCAGGCGCTGATCTCCCAGACGGTGGAAGCGGCTCGGCAGCGGGGCCTGCCGAGCGTGGTCCTGACCTTCGATCCGCACCCGGCGGAGGTCGTGCGTCCCGGTAGCCACCCCGCGCAGCTCACGACACTCACGCGCAAGGCCGATCTGGTGGAGAGCCTGGGAGCCGACGTCTTCGCGGTCCTGCCGTTCACACCGGAGTTGTCCAGGCTGAGCCCCGACGAGTTCGTGCACGAGATCCTCGTCGACCGGCTGCACGCCGCCACCGTCATCGTGGGGGAGAACTTCCGCTTCGGGCACAAGGCCGCGGGCACGGTGGAGACGCTGAAGGCGCTGGGCAGGCGGTTCGGGTTCACGGCGCACGAGGCCCGGCTGTGGGGCCGGTCGTCGCCCGAGGACGGCGAGCACACCGAGATCACCTACTCGTCCACCTACGTGCGGTCGTGCATCGACGCCGGTGACGTGGTGGCCGCGGCCGAAGCCCTCGGCAGGCCGCACCGGTTGGAGGGCATCGTGGTGCGCGGTGAGGGCCGCGGTCGCCACCTCGGCTACCCCACGGCCAACCTGTCGCTGCCCAGCTTCGCCGCCGTGCCCGCCGACGGCGTCTACGCGTGCTGGTTCGTCCGGCAGGGCCGGGAGGAGCAGCGGCTGCCCGCCGCCGTGTCGGTGGGGACCAACCCCACCTTCTCGGGACGGGAGCGGACCGTGGAGGCCTTCGTGCTGGACTTCGACGCCGACCTCTACGGCCAGCACGTGGCCCTCGACTTCGTGCGGCGACTGCGGGGGCAGATCGCCTTCGACACCCCCGAGGCTCTCGTCGGCCAGATCGACGACGACGTGGTACGCACCCGCCGGGCTCTGGAACGGTGAGGCCCGCCTGCGGTGCGAATGCGAACGCCTCGGGCATTTCGTCCCCGGACGGGTGCCGAGCCTGACAAGATGCTGACCGACCGGCGCATCCTCCGGTCGACGTCGTGGAGGGGAGCAGAACTCAGCCGTGGATGACCACAAGATCGTCCAGCGGAACATCGCGTTGCAGCGCGAGTGGTACGGCGAACCACTCGGTGATCGCGTGCGCAGGCTTGTGGTCGCCTTCGACGTCTCGCAGGCATACCTTGCCGAGGTGCTGGGTATCAGCGCACCCATGCTCAGTCAGGTCATGAGCGGGCGACGCGCCAAGATCGGCAACCCCGTGGTGCTCGCCCGGCTCATCATGCTCGAACGCAAGGTCCTCACACCGGACGTCGCGGCGGGCAGCAAGGAGGCCATCCGCGCCGCGTTGGAGGACGTCAAGGCGTCGAGGCCCACGGTGAACCGGGACAACTTCCCGGTGGGAGTGGGGCCCGACGAGACGGCCGTGCTCACGGCGCTGCGGGAGATCGCCGAGGACGAGAGCCTGCTGGACGCCGCCGAGCGGTTGGACGCGGAGTTCCCCGCCATCGCCGACCTGCTGCGCCGGGCGGGGAAGTCGCAGGCGCAGTAGGGCGGCCGGCATGGCGGAGCGGGCCCGGCTGTTCAGCGCGGTGGTGCCGCCGCCTGCGGTGCTCACCGCCCTTCGCCGCGGGCTGCGGCACACCGGGCGGGTTCGCTCGCCGGGACTGCGGTGGACCACGCCTGAGCAGTGGCACGTCACGCTGGGTTTCTACGGGTTGGACGACCCGGGGGCGAGGGCCGAGTGGTTGCGGGCGCGGCTGACCGGGCTCGCCGCACCGGTGGTGCGGATCGAGGGGTCCGGCTCGTTTCGCGGTGTACTGTGGGTCGGGGTGCACGGCAGCGGTCTCGCCGAGGTGGCGGAGGCCGCGCGTCCCGACGAGGAGAGACGCCCGTACGTCGCCCACCTCACCCTGGCGCTGGCCCGGCGCGGAGCGCGGACGTCGCAGCGCTCCGCCCAGGCGGCCGTCGAGCAGTGGCGCCGGGCACTCGCCGACGTCCGGGGCCCGGAGTGGACGGCCACCGAGGTGGTGCTGATGCGCAGCGACCCGGCGGGTGAGCCCGGCGTCGGTCCGCGCTACAGCGTGGTCGACCGGTTCCCCCTCGACGCGCCGAACTGACGCGCGTACGAGGCCGGTGTACCGGGTGAGCTGATAGTCTCGACAGTTGAGTCCGGCTGCGGTCCGTGGCGGCCGGTACTCGCGACAACCGACACACGGCACAAGTTCGAGGAGTGAACGCGTGGCTCTGACCACCGAGGAGAAGAAGTCGATCCTGGCCGAGTACGGGCTCCACGAGTCCGACACGGGATCGCCCGAGGCGCAGGTGGCCCTGCTGACGAAGCGGATCACCGGCCTCACCGAGCACCTGAAGGTGCACAAGCAGGACCACCACTCGCGCCGTGGCCTGTTGCTGCTGGTCGGCCGTCGTCGCCGACTGCTCAACTACCTGATGCGAGTGGACATCGCGCGCTACCGTTCGCTGATCCAGCGACTCGGTCTGCGTCGATGACAGGCTCCGAGGGGGCGTGACCCGGCCCGGGTCACGCCCCCTCGGTACAAGAGAGCAATACCCATGGGCGAGCGCACCAGCGCACGAGGACGCCATAGCCGGTCCTCGGTAGTGGCCGCCGGGGGTCACCCCCGTCGGCTTCGATCGATGACCGGCCTCGTACCTCGCGCGCACCCCGACGAGCGGGGAGGCGATCGCCCGGACGTACGAGGAGTAACAAAGTCATGACTGACGTCAGCGGCACCGCCGCACCTGCCGTCCACGAGACGGAAGCCGTGATCGACAACGGGCGGTTCGGCCGCCGCACTGTCCGTTTCGAGACCGGAAGGCTCGCCCGGCAGGCCGCCGGGTCCGTGGTGGCCTACCTGGACGACGAGACGATGGTGTTGTCGGCCACCACCGCGTCCAAACAGCCGAAGGAGCAGTTCGACTTCTTCCCGCTCACGGTGGACGTCGAGGAGCGGATGTACGCGGCAGGGCGCATCCCCGGAGCGTTCTTCCGCCGGGAGGGTCGCCCGTCCACCGACGCCATCCTGACCTGCCGGCTGATCGACCGGCCGCTGCGGCCTTCGTTCGCCGACGGGTTGCGCAACGAGATCCAGATCGTCGTCACCGTGCAGTCCCTGCACCCCGACGACCCCTACGACGTGCTCGCGATCAACGCCGCGTCGGCTTCCACCCAGATCGGCGGGCTGCCGTTCTCGGGTCCCATCGGCGGTGTGCGCGTCGCGCTGATCGACGACCAGTGGGTGGCCTTCCCCACGTGGTCCCAGCTCGAGCGTGCGACGTTCAACATGGTCGTGGCCGGTCGCATCGTGGGCGAGGCGCCCGAGGACGTCGCCATCATGATGGTGGAGGCCGAGGGCACCGAGAACACGCTCGACCTGATCGCGGAGGGTGCCACGGCGCCCACCGAGGAGACGGTCGCGCAGGGCCTCGACGCCGCGAAGCCGTTCATCCGCGTGCTGTGCGAGGCGCAGCAGCGGCTGGCGGACGCCGCCGCGAAGCCGGTCGGTGAGTTCCCGGTGTTCCCGGCCTACCAGATCGACGCCTACGACGCGGTGGCGGCCATCGCGACCGAGGACCTCACCAAGGCGCTCACCATCGCGGGCAAGCAGGACCGCGAGAACGCCATCGACGAGGTCAAGAACGCCGTGCTCGAGCGCGTCGGCATCGGCGAGGGCGAGGCTTTCGAGGGACGCGAGAAGGAGATCGGCGCCGCGTTCCGGGCGCTGACCAAGAAGCTGATCCGGCAGCGCATCCTGCGCGACAAGGTGCGCATCGACGGCCGGGGTGTCACCGACATCCGGCAGCTCTCCGCCGAGGTGTCCGTGGTTCCCAGGGCGCACGGCTCGGCGCTGTTCGAGCGCGGCGAGACCCAGATCCTGGGTGTCAGCACACTCAACATGCTGCGCATGGAGCAGCAGCTCGACACGCTGTCGCCGGAGACGACGAAGCGGTACCTGCACCACTACAACTTCCCGCCGTACTCCACCGGTGAGACCGGCCGGGTCGGCACGCCGAAGCGTCGTGAGATCGGCCACGGCATGCTGGCCGAGCGCGCGCTCGTGCCCGTGTTGCCGAAGCGCGAGGAGTTCCCGTACGCCATTCGTCAGGTTTCCGAGGCTCTCGGGTCCAACGGCTCCACCTCGATGGGCTCGGTGTGCGCCTCGACGATGAGTCTGTTCAACGCCGGTGTGCCGCTCAAGGCTCCGGTGGCGGGCATCGCGATGGGCCTCGTCTCCGACGAGGTCGACGGGGAGATGCGGTACGTGGCGCTCACCGACATCCTCGGTGCCGAGGACGCCTTCGGTGACATGGACTTCAAGGTGGCGGGCACCAGGGACGTCATCACGGCGCTCCAGCTCGACACCAAGCTCGACGGCATCCCGTCGGACGTGTTGGCCGCGGCGCTCAACCAGGCCCGCGACGCCCGCCTCACGATCCTGGAGGTCATGGCCGAGGCCATCGAGGGGCCGGACGAGATGAGCCCGTACGCGCCGCGCGTGACGAGCCTGAAGGTGCCGGTGGACAAGATCGGTGAGGTCATCGGGCCGAAGGGCAAGATGATCAACTCGATCACGGAGGAGACCGGCGCCGACATCTCCATCGAGGACGACGGCACGATCTACGTGGGTGCCGCCGACGGTCCTTCGGCCGAGGCCGCGATCGACAAGATCAACGCTATCGCCAACCCGCAGCTGCCGAAGGTCGGTGAGCGCTTCCTGGGCACCGTCGTGAAGACGGCGGCGTTCGGCGCGTTCGTCTCGCTGTTGCCCGGCAAGGACGGCCTCGTCCACATCTCCAAGCTGGGCAACGGCAAGCGCGTCGACAAGGTCGAGGACGTGGTGAACGTCGGCGACAAGCTGCGCGTGGAGATCGCCGACATCGACAGCCGCGGCAAGATCAGCCTGATCGTCGTCCGCGACGAGGACGAGCAGGCCGAGGGATCGGCGAAGGCCGAGCCTGCCGCAGCGGCGGAAGAGGACTCCGAGCAGGACAAGCCGGCGAAGACGGAGAAGGAGCGGGGCTCGCGTTCCGACAGGCCGAGGCAGCGCACCCGCCGCGGCGGGCGAGGCCGCGGCGGCGACAAGGGTGACCGTACCGAGAAGGTCGACAAGCAGGCGGGCGAGGGCGGTCCCGCCGACGTCGAGTAACGACACCCGCGAAGTCCCCTACACACAAACGAACGACCTCGAACGGCCCGTCGCCGACCACACCGGCGGTGACGGGCCGTTCGGGTGAGGTGAGTCGACGAAGTCATGGCGCGACAGATTGCCGGACACCTTCAACCCATCGGTTCCACCCGCACCCTCGACTCGGGCTCGGGTGTCGTCAAGCGCACGGTGTTGCCCGGCGGACTGCGGGTGATCACCGAGTCGGTGCCGGGGGTGCGCTCGGCGACGCTGGGCCTGTGGGTCGGGATCGGATCCCGTGACGAGCAACCACGTGTTGCCGGAGCGGCACACTACCTCGAACACCTGCTGTTCAAGGGCACGGCGCGGCGCGACGCCACCCAGATCGCGGAGGAGATCGACGCGGTCGGTGGGGAGATGAACGCCTTCACCGCCAAGGAACACACGTGTTTCTACGCCCAGGTACTGGACGAGGACCTGGAACTGGCGGTGGACCTCATCACCGACGTCGTCTTCCAGGCGACGTGCGCCGAGACCGACGTGGAAACCGAACGGCGCGTGGTGCTCGAGGAGATCGCCATGCGCGACGACGATCCCGAGGACCTGCTACACGAGACGTTCGTGCGAACGATCATGCCCGGGCACCCGCTCGGCCGGTCGGTTCTCGGCACCGAACAGTCCATCTCGGACATGGCTCCTGCGGCCCTGCGTGGTTTCTACCGTCGACGTTACCGTCCACATCAGATGGTGCTCGCGGTGGCGGGCAACGTGGAGCACAAGGACGTGGTGCGGCTCGTCCGCTCGGCGCTGCGCGACCGGCTGTCCGGTTCGGAGGCGCCGACGGAGCCGAGGGCGGGCCGGGCCCGGTTCGGTCGATCGCCCCGGCTGGCGCTGCACAGTGACGACACCGAGCAGGCACACCTCATGCTGGGAGTCCGTACGCCGGGCAGGCACGACGATCGGCGGTACACGCTGTCGGTGCTCAACGCCGCCCTCGGTGGTGGCCTGAGTTCCCGGCTGTTCCAGGAGATCCGCGAGCGCCGGGGTCTCGCGTACCAGGTGTACTCGTCGGTGGCGAGCTACGCCGACGCCGGGCACCTCGACGTGTACGTGGGTTGCCAGCCCGACCGGCTCGGTGAGGTGGCCGGAGTCGTGGGCGAGGTCCTCGCCGAGGTGGCCGAACACGGGCTCACCGACGCGGAGGTGGCCAGGGCCAAGGGCCAGCTCCGCGGCGGTCTCGTTCTCGGCCTCGAGGACACCGCTTCCCGGATGTTCCGGCTCGGCAAGAACGAGCTGAACTACGGTCGCTACCAGAGCGTGAGCGACACCGTGTCCCGCATCGACGAGGTCACGGCGGAGGACGTGGCGGAGCTCGCGCGTACGTTGCTGCGTCGGCCCGGTGGTCGCTCGGCGGTCGCCGTGGTCGGCCCGTACGCTCACACCGACGAGCTTCCCGATGAACTGCACGAGGTGATGGCATGACCGGGGCATCCGTAGCCGGTGACAGGACTCCGATCAAGGTCGGTGTACTCGGCGCGCGGGGCCGCATGGGCACCGAGGTCGTCAAGGCCGTGGAATCCGCGCCCGACATGACGGTGGCCGCGACGGTGAACTCCGATGACGCCCGGTCGACGCTGACCTCGGCCGACGTGGTCGTGGACTTCACCCACCCTGACGCCGTGATGGACAACCTGCGGTTCGCGGTGGACCACGGCCTGCACGCGGTGGTCGGCACCAGCGGGTTCACCGACGAGCGGGTCGAGACCCTCACCGGGTGGTTGACAGGTAAGCCGGAGTTGGGTGTGCTCATCGCCCCCAACTTCGCGCTCGGTGCGGTGCTCGCCATGCGCTTCGCCCAGCAGGCGGCACGGTTCTACGACTCGGCGGAGGTGGTGGAACTGCACCACAACCGCAAGGCCGACGCCCCGTCGGGCACGGCCGCGCACACCGCCCGGCTGATCTCGACGGCGCGGGCCGAGGCGGGCAGGGGCCCCGGTGAGGACGCCACGACGTCCGAACTGGACGGTGCGCGCGGTGCCGACGTGGACGGGGTCCGCGTGCACTCGGTGCGGCTACCCGGTCTCGTGGCGCACGAGGAGATCCTCTTCGGTGCGCAGGGTGAGACACTGACCATCCGTCACGACTCGCTCGACCGCACGTCGTTCATGCCGGGTGTCCTCCTCGGCGTCCGGTCGGTGCTCTCCCGACCCGGGTTGACCATCGGCCTCGAACACGTCCTCGGCATCTGACGCGGCCATGAGAACCCGCAATCTCGCCGTCGTCGTCACCCTCGCGGTCGCCGTCTACCTGGTGTTGCTGGCCGGACGCGCCGTGGAGCTGTTGCGCTCGGACGATCCGGTGGCCATCGGGCTCGGCGCGGGCGTACTGGTGTTGCCGCTGCTCGGGGCCTGGATGCTGGTGTCGACGTGGCGTTCGGGTGTGCAGATCCAGCGGCTCGCGCGGCGGTTGGAGGCGGAGGGCGGGCTTCCCGACACCTCCGACCTGCCACGCAGGCCGTCCGGACGGGTCGACCGGGCGGCGGCCGACACGTGGTTCGACGAACGGCGCGCCGAGGTGGAGGCCGATCCGCGGGACTGGCGGCGCTGGTACCGCTTGGCCTACGCCTACGACATCGCGGGGGATCGCAGGAGAGCCCGTGCCACCATGCGTAAGGCCGTGGAACTCGAAGCCGCCGAGGGAACCGACAGCGGTCGCTGACCACTCAGATCCGTAGCAGGCTCGCGAACAACGCCGGAGCCGCCGCCAGCGCGCTGAACCGTACGAACCGGCCGAGGAACCCGACGACCACGAACAGCGACAGCCGCATGCGCACGATGCCGGCGAGCACCGCCGTGGCCATGTACGGGGGGATGCCGATCACCGAGCTCACCCCGTAGGTGGTGGTCATCCAGTGTGGGTGCCGATGACAGCGCTCGCGCACCGTTTCCAGCAGCCTGCGCAGCCGCTCGGTGCGCAGCCGCCAGCGCTGCCTGGCCGGGGAGTACGATCGGCCCCGCCCGCCGTGCCGCAGTTTCGCGTGCAGGGCCGACGGCAGTTCGATGGTGCCTCGGGCGGCCAGGTAGTAGAGCAGTTTGCCCGCGACCTGCCCCAGCGCCACGGCGGCACCGATGCCGATCCACGGCAGGGACGGCTCGCTCGTGACGAGCCCCACCACGAACAGTTCGACGCTCATGACCGGCAGCACGGACGTGCCGAAGGCGACACCGAGCGAGACACACAGCCACGCGAGCACCGGACAGCCTTTCGAAGACGAGGCAGGGCGACGCTCACCCTAGCGATGCCGGGGCCTTGCGAGTGCGGGATCGACCGATTTCGGCGACAATACCCGCCCCTGGTCAGGGGTTGGCCGTCTCGGCGGGTGCGGACCTCGACGGACTTTTGATCAACAGCCGGGTCACGGGTTCCACCACGCGGGCCGCGATCGGGCCGAGAATCGCCATGAGCAGCACGTATGTGGCGGCGAGCGCGGCGAGCTGGCCGTCGACGGCGCCCGCCGACACGGCGAACCCCGCGATGACGATGGAGAACTCGCCGCGCGCGACCAGTGCGGCACCGGCCCTCGCTCGACCCATCAGTCCCACTCCGGAACGGCGGGCCGCCCACCAGCCCGTGGTGACCTTCGTGGCCGTGGTGACCACGGCGAGGATGACCGCCCACAGCAGCACCGGAGGAATGCTCTGCGGATTGGTGTTGAGCCCGAACACGACGAAGAAGACGGCCGCGAACAGATCCCGCAGCGGTTCGAGCAGTTTCGTGGCGTTCTCCGCCGTCGAACCCGAGATCGCGATACCGAGCAGGAAGGCGCCCACCGCGGCCGAGACCTGCATGGCCGACGCCAGTCCCGCCACCAACAGTGCCGACCCGAGGACCTTCAGCAGGAAGACCTCACGGTCGGGGCTGTCGACGACCGCGGAGACGTAGCGGCCGTACTTCAGCGCCACGAGCATGACCACGCACACGACGGTGAGCGAGATGCCGACGGCCTTCAGCCCGCCGATGAGGCTCACCCCGGCCAGCACTGCGGTGAGGATGGGCAGGTACACCGCCATCACCAGGTCCTCGAACACGAGGATGGACAGCACCACCGGGGTTTCCCTGTTGCCCAGCCTCCCGAGGTCGCCGAGAACCTTGGCGATGATGCCCGACGAGGAGATGTAGGTGATACCGCCGAGGGCGAGCGCGCCGAGCGGTCCCCAACCGAGGATCAGGGCGACAGCGACTCCGGGGGCGGCGTTCAGCACCAGATCGAGCAACCCGGCCATCCAGGAGCGGCGCAGGCCGGTGAACAGTTCGTCGGCGGTGTACTCCAGTCCCAGAGTGAGCAGGAGGAGCACGACACCGATCTCACTGGCGAGCGTGGTGAAGCCGCTGATGTCGCCGAGAGGGAAGATTCCGCCCTGGCCGAAGGCGAGGCCGCCCAGCAGGTACAGCGGAATCGGGGACATTCCGATCTTGCCTGCGAGCCGGCCCAGCACGCCCAGCCCGAAGAACACAGCGCCTAGTTCGAGCAGGGACAGTGCTGTGTGATCCACGCGAGTTAGCCTCAGCCTTGCTTGAGAATCCTGGCGGCCTCGTCGAGCCCGTCGGACGTGCCGACGGCCACGAGTACATCACCACCTGTGAACAGGAAGTCGGGAGTGGGGGACGGGTGGACCTGGCCCGCGCGCATGACCGCGACGACGGACACACCCGTGCGGCTGCGCAGTGCGGCGTCGGCGAGGGTGTGGCCGTCGTACGGAGAGCCACCCTTGATCGCCATCGGCCTCGTGCTGATACCGGGAAGCTCCCGGTGCTCCTCGGTCAGTTGAGCCACCAGCTGTGGCGCGCCGAGGAGGTTCGCCAGGGTGCCCGCCTCCTCCGCGTTGAGCGGCAGCGAAGCCAGGCACGCATCGGGGTCCTCCGACTTGGACACGATGAGCTCGATCACGCCGTCGCGGTGTGTCACCACACCCACGCGCCGACCGTTGCTCAACGCGAAGTCCTTACGGACGCCGATTCCCGGCAGTGGGGTTACGTCGACGTTCACGCGATCCACGGTAACGCATGAGGGGGAGGGCATCCGTGGTGGTCGGCTCGGGATACGAGGCTCAGGCGGGGGCATCGGCAGGGAGTCCGGAGTCGAGCGGGGTCGAACGGATCGGGGTCTCAATTCATGGATTCTACTACGAATCGGCGCCGGAAAACTGAGAAGATCATCACGTCCGGTAATGGCCGTCGCGCGCTGCGATGAGGAAAGGCCGTTCTGTAGGATGGAGCCACGGGGTTCTTCGATGATCAGTACGCTGATGTGCTGACTGTGCCCTTCCGAGCCCGATGACAATGTTTCGGACCCGAGACGGCGGTGGAACGTATGCTTGTGGCGATTCTCGCCCATTTCGCCGTCGCGGTGCTGCTGCCCGCGATCTCGCGCAGGTGGGGAAGGGTCGCCTTCCTCGTCGGAGGCGTACTGTCGGCCGCCACTCTCGCCACATTACTCCTTTTCTTCTCCCGGGGCGCTTTCGGTGATCCGGGTGATGCCGTGGAGCAGACGGTTCCCTGGGCGCCGTCCATCGATTTGGAAATCACGCTCCGAATCGATTCCCTTTCGGTGCTCATGTCGCTGCTCGTCTCCGGGGTCGGCGCTCTGGTCCTTTTTTACTACGCGTGCTACGCGAAACCGGACGACAAGAACATCGGGCGGAATTCCTCGCTGTTGGTGACGTTCGCGGGAGCGATGCTGGGGCTCGTTCTCGTCGACGACGTCTTCTCCCTGTACCTGTTCTGGGAACTGACGACCGTGTGCTCGTTCCTGCTCGTCGGTGGCGACGGCACGACGAGGCGGTCGCGCCGTTCCGCCACGCAGGCGTTGCTGGTCACCGCCGCGGGCGGGCTGTCGATGTTGCTGGGGCTGGTCCTGCTCGCGGCGGCGGCCGGAACGGTCCGCGTGTCGGAGATCGTGGCCGACCCGCCGGCCGCGGGGCCGCTGGTGAGCGTCGCGGTGGTGCTCGTCCTTGTGGGGGCCTTCACGAAGTCCGCCCAGTTCCCGTTCCACTTCTGGTTGCCCGCTGCCATGGTCGCGCCCACGCCGGTGAGCGCCTACCTGCACGCCGCCGCCATGGTGAAGGCCGGTGTCTACCTCGTCGCGCGCTTCGCTCCCGGTTTCTCCGCGATGCCGGCCTGGTGGATCCCGCTGGTGGTCCTCGGGCTCTGGACCATGCTCCTCGGCGCCGTGCGGGCCCTGCGGCAGAACGACCTCAAGACGCTGCTCGCGTTCGGAACCGTCAGCCAATTGGGCTTTTTGATGGTTTTGGTCGGTTCGGGCGGCTTCGTTTCCGCGCTGGCCGGTGCGACGCTCATTCTCGCGCACGGGCTGTTCAAATCGACGCTCTTTCTCGTCACCGGCATCATCGACAAGCGAGCCGGGACACGTGATGTGCGCCATTTGTCCGGCCTCGGCCGCCAGTGGCCGCTACTGGCCGGGGTGGCGACACTCGCGGTGGCGTCGATGGCGGGTGTGCCGCCGCTGCTGGGCTTCGTCGGTAAGGAAGCGGCTCTGGAGGCGTTCCTGCACGGCGGCGCTCTCGGCCGGGGCGTGGGCACGATCGTCCTCGTGGGGCTGGCTCTCGGCTCGGCGCTGACCGCGGCGTACAGCCTGCGGTTCCTGGTCGGCGCGTTCGGCACCCGCCCCGGGGTCGAGCCGGTCCGGGTCGAACGCCCGGGAGCGTTGTTCGTGGCCCCTGTGCTGGTGCCCGCCGTGGCGAGCCTCGTGCTCGGGCTCGTGCCGTCCTGGGCCGAGGTCCTCACGGGACGGTACGCGAGCGCCTACCCGTCGGAGGGAGTGCGCTACCACCTCGCGCTGTGGCACGGATTCAGCGTGCCCCTGGCGCTGTCGGTACTCATCCTGGCCGCGGGGTACGCCGCCTACCGGACGACCTGGGTGCTCCGCCGGTTCGCGGGCCGCCTGCCCGTGGCGTTGCAGGCGGAACCGTCGTATCTGGCCACGATGGGCGCGCTCGACCGGACCGCTCGCTGGCTCACCGGCCGGTTGCAGGTCGGTTCACTGCCGGTCTACCTCGGCGTGATCATCGTGACGATGTCGGTGGTGCCGACGTTGGGCCTGTTGAGCGGGATCGGCGAGCAGACCGCTCTGCGGTTCGCCGACTCGTGGATACAGCCGGTGCTGGTGGTGGTGATGCTCGCCGCGGCGGGCGCCGTCGTGCTCGCGCGCCGCCGGCTGACGGCCGTGCTGCTGACCGGGCTGGTCGGCTACAGCATCGGGGCGTTGTTCGTGGTCGAGGGTGGCGTGGACCTCGCGCTGGCGCAGTTCCTCGTGGAGTCGCTCACGCTCGTCGTGTTCGTGTTCGTGCTGCGGCGATTCCCCTCGGCGTTCGGGAAGCGCCGGCCGAAGTCGGTGAAGGTTCGCTGGACCAAAGCGGCCATCGCCGCGCTGGGGGGCACCGTGGTCGCGGTACTCGCGGTGCTGGTGTCGGGTTCGCGTGACGGGCTCCCGCAGACCAGCCACGAGTACATCGCCCGGGCCGAGCCCGAAGCCGGGGCCACGAACGTCGTGAACGCGATCATCGTCGACTTCCGCGCGTTCGACACCCTCGGCGAGATCACGGTACTGGCGGTGGCCGCGATCGGCGCGGCGAGCCTCATCCTCGCGGCTCACCGGCAGCGCCGGCGGCCGGACGACCCGGCCGCGGACACGGACGAGGAGGCCGAGCAGGACGAGCAGGAGGTGCGGAACCGTCCGGAGAGCGAGCCCGGGTACCAGGAAGGGTCAGTACTGTGACCGTATCCCGGCCCGAGGGCGCGCAGCTGTGGTGGGACACCTGCGACCGGCCGCGTGAGCACTGGCTCATGCGGGAGAGCGAACAGACCCGCTGGCCGCGGTCGCTGCTACTCGAGGTGTGCCTGCGGATCGTCTTCCCGACGGTGCTGCTCGTGGCGGTCTACCTGTTGTTCGCCGGTCACACGCGTGCGGGCGGAGGGTTCAGCGCGGGGCTCGTGGCGGGTCTGGCGTTCGTGCTCCGCTACGTCGCGGGCGGGTCGGTGACGGGCCTTCGCAGCTCCCGGGTGCAGCCGCCGGTCGTGATCGGCTGCGGGCTGGTCGTGGTGGTCGCGAGTGCGATCGTGCCGGTGTTCTTCGGGCTTCCCGTGCTGTCCAGCGCGATCTGGACCGTGGACGTCCCGCTGCTGGGCTCGTTGAAGATCGCGACGAGTCTGGCGTTCGACACCGGTGTCTTCCTGCTCATCGTCGGTGTGGTGCTGAACCTGCTCCGCACTCTCGGCGAGGGCATCCAACTGGGCGAACTGGAGAGCGAACTGAACGACCACCAGCCGGGGGACGCGAGCACGTGACGATCAATCTGACGATGGCGGTGGCGATCGCCGGGCTGTACACGGTCGGGTTCTACCTGATCATGCAACGGTCGCTGATGCGCGTGATCATCGGCATCACGATCCTCGGGCACGGTGCGAACCTCTTCCTGCAGGTGGCCGGTGGTCCGCCCGGGGTGCCCAGCTTCGTCGGCGAGGCCGTCGCCGAACTGATGGTGGACCCGTTGCCACAGGCGCTCGCGCTCACGGCGATCGTCATCACGTTCGCGCTCACCACGTTCCTGCTGGCACTGGCGTTCCGTTCGTGGGTGCTGCTCGGACACGACGAGGTGCAGGACGACGTCGAGGACCGCCGGGTGGCCGTCCGTGAGGCGCGCGCCGTGGAGGAGAGCGCGTCGCCGGACGTCGCCGACTCCGACACCCCGGGCGAGGCGGAGGAAGCGTCCGAGGACGCTCCCGAGACACCTCGGGAGGCCCGCCGATGACCGTGCTGCTCGCCCTCCCCGTTCTGTTGCCGCTGCTCGGCGCGGCGCTGTCACTGCTTCTCGGGCGCAGGCCCGACCTGCAACGCGTGATCGGCACGACCGTCCTCAGTGTCGTCGTCGCCATCGCCTCGGTGCTGGTGTACGTCACCGACACCGAGGGGCCCGTGGTGCTGCAGCTCGGCGGTTACGCCGCGCCGTTCGGCATCACCCTGATCGCCGATCGGCTCGCGGCGCTGCTGCTGCTCGTGTCGGCGGTGGTCACGTTGGCGGTGCTGGTGTTCTCCATCGGGCAGCGCATCACCGACTACGGCCGGGAGATCGCGTCCACCACGTTCCAGCCCGCGTACCTGGTGCTGTGCGCGGGTGTCTCGCTGGCCTACATCACCGGCGACCTGTTCAACCTCTTCGTGGCGTTCGAGATCATGTTGTCGGCGTCGTACGTGCTCATCACGCGGCGTACCAGCGCCCGCCGGGTGAGGGCGGGCATGACGTACGTGATCGTGAGCCTCACGTCGTCGCTGCTGTTCATCACGTTGATCGCGCTGGTGTACGCGGCGACGGGCACCATCAACCTCGCCGATCTGTCCGTGGCGTTCCGCGACCTGTCGCCGGGCGTGCAGACGAGCATCGCGTTGCTCGCGACCGTCGTCTTCGGTATCAAGGCCGCGCTGGTCCCGTTGCACTTCTGGCTGCCGGACAGCTACCCGACAGCGCCCGCGCCCATCACGGCCGTGTTCGCCGGCCTGCTCACGAAGGTCGGCGTGTACGCGCTGATCCGTACGCACACGCTGGTGTTCCAGAACGACGCCGTGTGGAACGTGTTGCTCGTGGTGTCGATTCTGACCATGGTCGTCGGTGTCCTCGGCGCCATCGCGCAGGAGGACATCAACCGGTTGCTGTCGTTCCTGCTGGTCAGCCACATCGGTTTCATGCTGTTCGGGCTCGGCATGGCCACCGTCGTCGGGGTGACCGGTGCGATCCTCTACGTCGTTCACCACATCACCGTGCAGGCGGCGCTGTTCCTGGTCAGCGGTCTTCTCACCCGGCGCACGGGAACGGTGTCGCTGCGGGAGATGTCCGGTGTCGCCAAGAGCGCGCCGCTGATCGCGGCGCTGTTCGCGGTTCCCGCGCTCAACCTCGCGGGGATCCCGCCGTTCTCCGGCTTCATCGCCAAGATCACGCTGTTCCGCGCCGGGGCCGAGAGCGCCACGGTGCTCGCGTACACGGCCACCGCGGCTGCGGTCCTGACGAGTTTCCTCACCCTGTACGCCATGACCCGGGTGTGGGTCGGCGCGTTCTGGGGCGCGAAGCGCGAACCGTTCCCCGACGACGACCCGACCGACGAGCTCACGGTGGGCACGGGGCTCACCAACCGGCCGATGGTCTTCGCCACGAGCGTGCTCGTGCTGACCGGTGTGGCCATCGCGCTCGCGGCCGGGCCCCTGGCGGCGATGAGCGAACGAGCGGCGGAGGACCTCCTGGGCGGCGACCAGTACCGCAGTGTGGTGCTCACCGAGGGGGAGGACTGAACATGCAGAACGGAATGCGCCGGTTCTCCCCACTGCTCGCCCCGTGGCTGTGCTTGGTGTGGGTGCTGCTGTGGCGCTCGGTCGAACCGCTCGTGCTGGTCTCCGGTGTGGTCGTCACGGCCGCGGTGCTGCTGATGTTCCCGTTCAGCCCCGTGCGGTCCCCGCTGCTGGTCCGCCCCCACCGGCTCCTCGGCCTCGCGGTGTACCTGGTGTGGGATCTGGTCAGCTCGGGGGTGCGGGTCGGGTGGGACGCCACGCGCTACGGACCCCGCACCAAGGCGGTCATCGTCGAGGTGCCGATCCTCGTGGACCGCGACTTCCTGGTGGCCTCGGCGGCCAACCTGGTGTCGCTGGCTCCGGGGACCTTCGTGCTGCACATCGACCGGCCGCGGGGCTGTTTCTACGTCTACGCCCTGGGCGCGTACTCGTCCGACGTGGAGCCGCACGTCCAAGGTGCCATGAAGATGCAGGTCAGGGTGGCCAGGGCGTTCGGCACCGCCGAGGAGATCCGCGCCGCGGTCGAGCGCGCGCAGCGGTTCGGTGCCGAGCCGAGTCCGGTGGAGGGCCGGGCATGAGTCATCCGAGCACCACCACAGAGTCGACTCGTGAGGTGAAGCAGTGATCGTCGTCTACGTCACCACCCTGGCCGTCCTCGCCGTGGCCGGGTTGCTCACCCTGGTCCGGCTGGTCAAGGGCCCGTGGATCCTCGACCGGGCCATGGCCCTCGACGTGCTCGTGGTCCTCATCGTCGCGGGCTTCGCCGTGAACATGGCGATGACAGACTCCGTGCTCACGGTGCCGATCCTGGTGTGTACGGCGTTGCTGGGCTTCGTCGGCACGCTCAGCGTCGTCCGGCTCACCGAGGGACGGAAGGAGCATCGCTGATGCTGATCGACATCGTGTCCAGCGTCTTCCTCCTCGGCGGGGCGCTGTTCTGCGCAGTGGGCGCGTTCGGGCTGCTGCGGTTCCCCGACCTGCTCAGCCGGCTGCAGGCCGCGACGAAGCCCCAGACCGTGGGCCTGATCATGGTGTTGTTCGGCGCGGCCCTCCAGCTGGAGATCGTGGACGCCTTCGGCCTGGTTCTCGTGGCGCTCCTGCAGGTGGTCACGGCCCCCGTCCTCTCGCAGCTCGTGGGCAGAGCCGCGTACCGGATCGGTGCCGTCGAGAGGTCGTCCCTCGTTCGGGACCACCTGGGCGATCGGCTGCGCCGGGAGGGCTTCCTCTCGCCGAAGGGCCGCCCCGGGGACCGGTGAGACGGGTCTCATCACAGCACCGGGCACAATGAGACCCGCACGCGCGGCCGCCTGCTGCGGCGCGTCCGCTGACGAAGACGAGACGATCATGAAACGGCAAGGAGTGGGCCCGGTGGCTCGAGCGCTGTGTGGCGTGGTGGCATTGGACGGTCCGTCGGGAACCGGCAAGACGACGGCGGCGCGGAGGCTGGCCACCGAACTGGGCGCCGGGTACCTGGACACCGGGGCCATGTACCGTGTGGCCACGCTGGCGGTACTGCGGGCCGGTGCCGATCCCGGCGACCCGGCGGCCGTCGTGACGGTGGTGCGCCGGACGCGGATCGACGTGGCCACCGACCCGGACACGCCGAGGGCGCTGCTGGACGGCACGGACGTCAGTGCCGAGATCCGCACGGAGGAGGTCAACCGGGCCGTGTCCCCGGTGTCGGCGGTGCCGGCCGTCCGGGAACTCCTCGTGGCCGAGCAGCGCCGTGTCATCCACGAGACTCTCGACACCGGCGGCGGCATCGTGGTCGACGGCCGGGACATCGGAACGGTGGTCGCTCCTGACGCGCCGCTCAAGGTCTTCCTCACCGCCTCGGCCGACGTGCGGGCGCGGCGACGCACCGCGCAGGACTCGGCGGAGGGCCGGGCGTCCACCTTCGAGGAGGCGAAGGCGTCCGTGCAGCGCCGCGACCACCTGGACTCGACCCGAGCGACCTCGCCGTTGCGGGCCGCCGACGACGCCGTGCTGCTCGACACCTCCGACCTGACGATCGACGAGGTCACCGCGAAGCTCGCCGAACTCGCCGACGGCCGGGGCCTGCTCGGCGGCGAAGTCGCGGGAATGCGCCGGTGACTCCCGCGGCACGCTCGGCCGGAACGGGCCTGCCTCCCGGCGCGGTACCGTGGTTGCACGATCTGGGCAGGTTCATCGGCCGCTGGCTCTACCGGCCCGCGTACCGGCTGCGGGTGCGGGGTGTGGAGCGGGTACCGCGCACCGGCCCCGTCGTGCTCGTGGCCAACCACAGCACGATGATCGAGCCACAACTCATCTTCGGAATGTTGCCGAGGCGTTCGGTGTTCCTCGTCAAGGAGGAGATGTTCACCGGCGCGGCAGGCTGGGGACTGCGCCGCATCGGACAGGTGCCGGTGCGGCGGGGGGCTCCCGACCGCACCGCGCTGCTGACCGTCACCGACGTGCTGCGGGACGGCGGGCTGGTGGGCGTGTTCCCCGAGGGAACCCGTGGCGCGGGGGACGTGAGCCAGGCGCAGCAGGGAGCGGCGTGGCTGGTGCGGGCGAGCGGTGCCGTGGTGCTCCCGGTGGCGGTGCGGGGAACCCTGCGGCCTCCGGGTGCGCGGCGACGCCTGCGCCCGGTGGTCGACGTGGTGATCGGTGAGCCGTTCACCCTCGACGTCGGGAAAGGGCGGGCCGGACTCGCGCAGGCCACCGACCGGCTTCGCGACACTCTCGCCGCGCTCGTGCGCGCCGTCGACGACGAGCGCGCCCGCCGCGACCGCGAGAACTGACGATCTGGGGGAGCGCCCCTGGCAGGACAGGCAGAACGAGGGAAGAGACGACGCATGACCGAACTGGACGGAACCTGGTCCGACGAGGCGGAGTTCCTCCGGCTCGACGCTGCCGCCGCCGAGGAGCCGTACCCGGACGCCGGGGAACCACCGCAGCCCGTGGTGGCCGTCGTCGGCAGGCCGAACGTCGGCAAGTCCACGTTGGTGAACCGCATCCTGGGCCGTCGGGAGGCGGTCGTCCAGGACACACCGGGCGTGACGAGAGACCGCATCGCCTACGACGCCACCTGGCGGGGACGCCGGTTCACACTGGTGGACACCGGTGGCTGGGAGCCCGGCGCATCCGGCCTGCAGGCCTCGGTGGCGACGCAGGCCGAGCTCGCCATGGCCACGGCCGACGTTGTGCTGCTCGTGGTGGACGCCTCCGTGGGGGCCACCGCGACCGACGAGGCCGTGGCTAAGGTGCTGCGTCGCTCGAAGCGGCCGGTGATCCTCGCGGCGAACAAGGTGGACGACGAGCGGCTCCTGGCCGAGACGGCGTCGCTGTGGTCCCTCGGGCTGGGCGAGCCGAGGCCGGTGAGCGCGCTGCACGGGCGCAGCTCCGGTGACCTGCTCGACGCCGTCGTGGAGGCGTTGCCCGAAGCACCCCGCGAGACCGACCGGGTCGTCGCCGGGCCGAGGCGGGTGGCCCTGGTGGGCAAACCCAACGTCGGCAAGTCGAGTCTGCTGAACAAGCTGACGGGCGAGCAGCGTGCCGTGGTCGACTCCGTGGCGGGCACCACCGTGGACCCGGTGGACTCGCTGGTCGAACTCGACGGGCAGCTCTGGCGCTTCGTCGACACCGCGGGCCTGCGCAAGCGCGTCCAGACGGCCAGCGGCACCGAGTACTACGCCTCGCTGCGCACCAAGAACGCCATCGACGCGGCGGAGGTGGCCATCGTGCTGCTCGACGCCAGCGAGCCGCTGTCGGAGCAGGACCTGCGCATCGTCACCACCGTCGCCGACGCGGGCCGTGCGCTCGTGCTCGCGTTCAACAAGTGGGACCTCGTGGACGAGGACCGGCGCCAGCGGCTCGACCGGGAGATCGATCGCGGGCTGGTACGGGTGCCGTGGGCGGAGCGGGTGAACGTGTCCGCCCTGACAGGGCGAGCCGTGCGCAAACTCGCTCCCGCGCTGCGGACCGCCCTGACGTCGTGGGACCAGCGCGTGCCCACCGGACAGCTCAACAGCTGGTTGTCCGATCTCATCGCCGCCACCCCGCCGCCGGTGCGCGGCGGCAAGCAGCCGAAGGTGCTGTTCGCCACGCAGGCGGGAGTGCGCCCGCCCACGCTGGTGCTGTTCAGCACCGGATTCCTGGAGGCGGGCTACCGCCGGTTCGTCGAGCGCAAGTTCCGTGAGCGCTTCGGGTTCAAGGGCACTCCGGTCCGGATCAACGTCCGGGTGAGGGAGAAGAAGCCCAAGAAGAAGTGACGTGTGGGGGTGGTCAGAGCACGGGCTCGCGCAGTGGCACCGCGACCAGCGCGGGATCGCCTGCCGGGCAGCCTCTGTCCACCCACCGCGTGAGCCGCTCGGGCGCGAACAGTTCGTCGATGGCCATGAAGGCCGCTCCGACGAGCCCCGCCCGGTTGCTGAGCGCGGAGCGGGTGATGCGCAGCTCCCGTGTCGCGAGTGGCAGCGACCGCCGGTAGACGGTCTCGCGCACGGTGGCCAACAGCAGGTCGCCCGCCCGCGACACTCCGCCTCCGATGATCACGAGTGCGGGGTTGTAGAAGCTGACGAGCGTCGCGAGCAGGTTGCCGATGAGCCGTCCCGCGCGGGTCAGCAGCTCCACCGACGTGCGGTCGCCACTCTGCGCGGCGCGGGAGATGTCGGCCGCCGTCACCGTGCCGGTGGAGGCGAGCACGTCGGCGAGGAACCGGCTGCGGCCCTCCTTCGCCGCGGCCAGCCCGTCCCTGGCCAGTGCCGCGCCACCCGCGTACGCCTCGAGGCAGCCCGTGTTCCCGCACCGGCACACCACGTCGTCCTCGTCGGAGGCCGCCGCGTGCCCGATGTCGCCCGCGCAGCCCTGGCTGCCGCGGTGCAACGTGCCGCCGGACACGAGTCCGGCGCCGATTCCGGTGCCGATCTTCACGTAGAGGATGTCCCGCTGGCCTTTCGCCGATCCGGCCCGCAGTTCGCCGAGCGCCATGGTGTTGACTTCGTTGTCCACCCAGACCGGGGTGTCGTAGCGGCGGGCGAGGCGGTCACGCACCGGGTAGCCGTCCCAGCCGGGCATGATCGGCGGCGCACTCGGCCGCCCCGTGGCGAACTCCACCGGTCCCGGCAGGCCGATGCCCACCCCCCACACGGTGAGGCCCGGGTCGGCGAGTTCGGTGCGTACCCGGTCGAGCAGTTCGTCGAACACCTCCTCGACGCGGCCCAGCACGGTGTCCGGCCCCGTCGCGATGTCGACCTCCTCGGTGTGCTCGGCCAGCACGGTCCCGGTGAGGTCGGTGACGCCGACGCTGATGCCGGTGGCACCGAGCTCCGCGGCGAGGATCACCCCTGCTCTCGCGCGGAACCGCAGCTCGCGAGGCGCACGACCACCGCTGGACGGGCCGAGCGCTCCCTCCTCCAGCAGTCCGCACGCTGTGAGCTGGTTCACCCGCTGTGTGACGACGGTGCGGCCGAGACCCGAACGTCTACCGATCTCGGGCCGGGTTCTCGCCGTGCCCGAACGCACGAGGTCGAGCACGGTGGCCAGGCTGTCGGCGTGGTCACCGACCGCCATCGTCGTGGTCGTCTGTCCGGATTGAGGCCCTTGCACCCATCCCATCTTTCCATCATGGGCCGCCTGGAGACGGCACTCTCGAGTGATGTGGTGGGATTGAACGGACGTCAGCAGGCGTTGCCCCCTGTGACGGCAGACGTGGTGAGGTCAGGAGGTTGACGGTGGATCGCAATCCGGAGCAGCTGTACGACCTGGACTCCGGGGTGTCCGTGCCGGAAGAGGCGGTGCTGCTCTACCACTTCGACGGGTTCGTCGACGCGGGCTCGGCAGGGAGGACCCTCGTCGAGCACCTGCGGTCGGAGTTCGACGGCCCCGTGGTGGCGCGGTTCGACGTCGACCGGCTGCTCGACTACCGTTCGCGGCGGCCCATGATGACGTTCGCCGCCGACCACTGGGCCGACTACGACGAGCCGGAACTGGCCGTGCGGCTGCTGCACGACTCCGACGGGACGCCGTTGTTGCTGTTCACCGGTCCGGAACCCGACACGAAGTGGGAGACGTTCGCCGCCGCCGTGCGCGGTCTCGTCCAGCGGTGGCGGGTGCGGCTGTCGGTGACCGCTCACGGTATCCCGATGGGCGTGCCGCACACGAGGCCGCTGGGTATCACCGCCCACGCGACCCGTCCCGAGCTCGTGCGGAGTCACCGGGTCACCTTCAACCACGTGCAGGTGCCGGGCAGCGCGGCGGCGTTGTTGCAGTACCGGCTCGGGCAGGCCGGGCACGACGCGATGGGTTTCGCCGCTCACGTCCCGCAGTATCTCGCGCAGTCGCGTTACCCGGCCGCCGCGTTGCGGCTCTTCGACGCCGTGACCGAGGTGACCGGCCTGCGTGTTCCCCTGGCCGACCTGCGGGAGGCGGCACACGCCGCGAACCTGGAGATCGACCGGCAGGTGCGGGAGAGCACCGAGGTCGCGGACGTGGTCGCCGCGCTGGAACGCCAGTACGACGCCTTCACCGAGGCGAGCCCGGAGAGCAACCTGCTCGCCGACGCCGACGAGATGCCCAGTGGCGACGAGCTGGCCGAGCACTTCGAGCGGTTCCTGGCCGAGCAGCAACAGGGCCGTTCCGAGCCGGGGGAGGGCTGACGGCCCGACCGCGGACCGTTTCCCGGCCCGATCCGCCCCTTCGCCGGTGCGCGGGCTGCTAGGTTCGCCTCGTGACGTTCGAAGGCAGCGTGGTGCGGCGGCTGTTGCTGCTGCTCGCGCTGCTGCCCGCTCTCCTGCTCGCCGTGTCGGCGGCAGGGGAGGCCGGCCCGCTCGGGCTCGCCACGGTGCTGGCCACGAGCGTGGCCGCCGCACTCGTGGGGTCCGCGGCCGCGCTCTGCTCCGCCCGCCGGTGCGCTCCCGCTCGGCTGTTGCGCGCCCGTCACCGGCAACGAGCGCGGCGGGCACTCGTCCTCCGCCTCTTCGACCCCGACGCTGAAGGTCGTACGCGACCGCGAGCTCCGTCACTGGGCAGCGCCGACACCGCCTGACTCCCACGCCGAGCCGGGCGGTCACCGAACGCTGTCCTGGTCTCTTCTCGACGTGACGGAGTAACTCCCCGATGTTCGATGTCCTCCTCCTACCCGTTTCCGCCGTCCTCTGGTTCTGGCACCGCGTCACAGGCAGCCTCCTCGACCCCGACAGCGGGTCGGCGTGGGCGCTGGCGATCGTCTTCCTCGTCTTCTCCGTTCGCGCGCTACTGGTGAGACCCACGCTGAGCCAGCTCCGCGCGGCCCGCCGCATGCGGGACCTCGCGCCACACGTGCAGCGCATCCGCGCGAAGTACCGCGATGACCGCGCGCGGACGGCACAGGAGATCCAGAAGCTGCACGCCGACCACGGCACCAGCATGCTCGCGGGCTGCCTGCCCGCACTGCTGCAGATACCCGTGTTCCTGAGCCTGTTCTGGGTGTTGCGTGGCTTCGCTCCCGAAGCTCGGACCAACCACGTGTTCGACCGGGAGGGCGTGGAATCGTTCCTGGGCGCCGACCTGTTCGGTGCGAAACTCGGCAACTGGCTCAGTCAGTCCACGGCGGAACTCGCGGCGTTCGGCACCGACCGGCTGCACATGGTCGCCGTCGGCGGCCCCTTGCTGCTCGTCGCGAGCCTTGCGACGTACCTGTCGATGCGGATGTCCTTGTGGCGGCAGGGCGACACCGCCGCCGTGGGAGGGCCGGCCGTGTTCGGCAAGACCATGGTGTACCTCGCCCCTGCGGGCATGCTGCTCTCCGGAGCGTTGTTTCCCGTGCCACTCGGGGTCCTGCTGTACTTCCTCGCCAACAACCTGTGGACGTTCGGTCAGCAGTACGTCCTCACCCGGGTGCTGGATCGTGAGGAGGAACGAGCGCGCGCCGTGCGGCCGAAGGCCGCCGGACCGCGGCCGGGCCAGAAACCCCGACGGAACGGCCCCCGGTCGGCCTGAACGACGAAACCCCGCCCCGGTGGTCCGGGGCGGGGTTCGGTGGTGCGCGATACTGGGATCGAACCAGTGACCTCTACCGTGTCAAGGTAGCGCTCTCCCGCTGAGCTAATCGCGCGAGGCGGAGACGGGAATCGAACCCGTGTACAGGGCTTTGCAGGCCCTTGCCTGAACCACTCGGCCACTCCGCCGTGGGTGTGAATCAAGCGCGAGCTCGATCCAACTGCGGAATGCCGCCGCAGTCGAGCGGACGACGGGACTCGAACCCGCGACCCTCACCTTGGCAAGGTGATGCGCTACCAACTGCGCTACGTCCGCAATCTCCGACTCGGTGTCACTCGGCCTTTCGGCCGGTGACCCCTCGTCGTCGTGTGTGAAGAACTGTATCCGATGCCCTTCCGGCCGTTTGCACGGGGGGTGGTCATGTTCTCGCGCAAGCCCGTGATCAGCCGAGATCGTGCGGGATGAGCCTCGTGAGCGCGTCGTCGACGTCGACCCACAGGTGCTCGTTGCCGGGCAGCACGACGTCGTAGGTCTGGTCGAGGAAGTCGGCGAGCTCCTGGGCGGAGGCCTCGAACATCGCGTGACCGGACGGCGAGTTCAGTTCGACGAAGACGGAGTCGGGGTCCTCGATCGACGGCTTGATGCGCACGTCGCCGTCCCCCGCCTCCCCGAGGAGGCCGTCGGCCAGGAGGTCGCGGGCGAAGACCCACTCGACCCAGCCGGCGCGTCCGGTGCGGAACGCCGCCACGACCGCGTACGGGTCGCGGGTGTCGTACCGCAGTTCCACCTTCACCGGAACCGGAGGCGTTCGCGGTGCCAGAAGGTCGAAGACCGCCGTGGACCGGAGCGTGACGTGATCGTTTCGCATGTCGTTACCCTTCTGCTCCCTTCCGGCCGGCTTCGGCCGTGTCCTACGGGTGTGACGCACTCCGGCGCCGGTTCGATCACCCTGAGTTCGAACATCACCCAAACGTGTGTGTCGCGTGGGAGGCCCTGGTACATCCTGCTTGCTTCGTCCGGCGAAGGACAGACAAGTCGCGCGAATGTTGCAGCAGACACCTGCCGGGGTCGGGATCGCCTTGCGGTCTCTTTCGGCTGCACGTCGACGTGTCACCAGTGGAAACAGTGCCGGTGTCTCACCGCGACCCCGCCGCCCCTCCACGAAAGGGGACCCCGCTTTCGGGGCGCGATCAGCCTCCGCTACAGTTGTTCCCACAACAGCAAAGGGCGATTAGCTCAGCGGGAGAGCGCTTCGTTCACACCGAAGAGGTCACTGGTTCGATCCCAGTATCGCCCACCACGACAATTCAGTTGTTTTCGTAGTCAGACCCGGCATCCGCCGGGTCTTTCTCATGTTCCCTTGGTCACTGGTTCCAACCAGCCACGACAGGCACACACCCCGGCCCGAGTGAACAGTTCGGACACGGTGCGCTGCCGGTCTCGTGGTACCGGCGGAGCAGTGGTCCGCGACCGGGTGGTACGTGGCCGCGGACACCACCCACTACGGTGGGTGCCCGCTCACTCACGGCGACAAACGATGTTCTTCTGGTGTTCGCCACGATGCCTCGTCGACGTCGTGGGCTCGGAGGTCGTCGGGAGTGACCTGGCCGGGGTCGGGAACATTCGTTCTCGGTGCTCTCCACGGTAGCGAGCGTTCCGGCGATTGTGACAATCCTGTAACCACGCCCACGATGTGCTCGGCGCCACAGTGCGGGGCGCCGTCGATGTGATGTCCTGGGGAGCTCGTCGTCGTGACCCGGGGCCGGGGCGGCCGATGCGAGGACTAGCATCGTGCGTGCACGTCAAACCACGTTTTCAAGGGAGTTCCCGTGTCGCAGTCGTCGTCCGCCGCAGTCTCGTCCGCCTCGCGCGTGGTGGTGCGAGCAGGCACTACGGCGGGTGCCGCGGTGCGTGAGGCGGGTTACCCCAGCAAGGGCGCCGAGGCCGTGGTCGTCGTGCGCGATCCCTCCGGTGCTCTCCGCGATCTCGCGTGGGTTCCCGATGCCGACGTCGAGGTGGAGCCGGTCGCGGCCAACACCGAGGACGGCAGGAGTGTGATCCGGCACTCGGCGGCACACGTGCTCGCGCAGGCCGTGCAGCAGCAGTTCCCCGAGGCGAAGCTGGGCATCGGGCCGCCCGTCAAGGACGGCTTCTACTACGACTTCGCGGTCGACCGGCCGTTCACGCCAGAGGACCTCCAGGCGCTCGAGAAGCGCATGAAGCAGATCATCAAGGGCGCCCAGCAGTTCTCGCGCCGCGTGGTCGCCTCGGTGGAGGCGGCCAGGGCCGAGCTCGCCGACGAGCCGTTCAAGCTCGAACTGGTGGACCTCAAGTCGGGCGGTGAGGCCGACTCCGTCGACACCTCCGAGGTGATGGAGGTCGGCGCGGGCGAGCTGACCGTCTACGACAACCTCGACCCGCGCACCAAGGAGCGCGTGTGGGGTGACCTGTGCCGGGGTCCGCACGTGCCCACCACCAAGTACATCCCCGCCTTCAAGCTCACCCGCGTCGCGGCGGCGTACTGGCGCGGCGACGAGAAGAACCCACAGCTGCAGCGCATCTACGGCACCGCGTGGGAGTCGCAGGAGGCGCAGGAGCACTACCTCGAGATGCTGGCGGAGGCCGAGCGGCGCGACCACCGCAGGCTCGGCGCGGAACTCGACCTGTTCTCGTTCCCCGACGAGATCGGTTCCGGGCTGCCCGTCTTCCACCCCAAGGGGGGTGTGATCCGCAAGCAGCTGGAGGACTACTCGCGTCGCCGCCACGAGGAGGCGGGCTACGAGTTCGTCAACACCCCGCACATCACCAAGGGGCAGTTGTTCGAGACCTCCGGTCACCTCGACTGGTACCGCGAGGGGATGTACCCGGGCATGCACCTCGACGCGGAGTACGACGACGACGGTGAAGTGCGCAAGCCCGGCCAGGAGTACTTCCTGAAGCCGATGAACTGCCCGATGCACAACCTCATCTACCGCTCGCGGGGCCGCAGCTACCGTGAGCTGCCGCTGCGGTTGTTCGAGTTCGGCACGGTGTACCGCTACGAGAAGTCCGGTGTCGTGCACGGCCTCACCCGGGCGAGGGGCTTCACCCAGGACGACGCGCACATCTACTGCACCGTCGACCAGATGCAGGACGAGATCAAGTCGCTGCTGCAGTTCGTGCTCGACCTGCTGCGCGACTACGGCCTCGACGACTTCTACCTGGAGCTGTCCACACGCGACCCCGAGAAGTCCATCGGCAGTGACGAGGACTGGGAGCGGGCCACCAACGCGCTGCGGGAGGCGGCCGAGTCGAGTGGTCTGGAACTGGTGCTCGACCCGGGTGGCGCGGCGTTCTACGCGCCGAAGATCAGCGTGCAGGCCAAGGACGCCATCGGCCGGAGTTGGCAGATGTCGACCATCCAGGTCGACATGATGCTGCCCGAGAGGTTTGGGCTGGAGTACCAGGCCGCCGACGGCTCCCGGCAGCAACCGGTGATGATCCACCGGGCCCTGTTCGGGTCGATGGAGCGGTTCTTCGGCGTGCTCACCGAGCACTACGCGGGGGCGTTCCCGGCCTGGCTGTCACCGGTTCAGGTCGTGGGCATCCCCATTGCCGACGCACACGTCGAGCACCTGCGCGGCGTGGAGAAGGCGTTGCGCGACCGGGGGATCCGGGTCGAGGTCGACACCAGTGACGACCGCATGCAGAAGAAGATCCGCACGCACACCACGCAGAAGGTGCCGTTCCTGTTGCTCGCGGGCGCCAAGGACGTGGAGGCGGGCGCCGTGTCGTTCCGGTTCCGCGACGGCAGCCAGATCAACGGCGTCCCGGTGGCGACGGCCGTGGAGGCCGTGGCCGACTGGGTCGCGCGCCGCGAGAACGCGTCGCCGACGGCGGAGGCGCTGGGAGCGTTCGTTGACCGGTGACCGCGGGCCGGGCGAGAGCCCGCGCCGGGAGTTCGTGGAACAGGACGGGGTGGGGGTCGCCGACCAGCTTCAGCGGTTGTGGACCCCCCACCGGATGGCCTACATCAAGGGAGAGAACAAGCCCGACGGTGACGGCGAGGGTGGGTGCCCGTTCTGCCGCCTGGCCGGGCTGGACGACGAGACGGCGCTGATCCTCGCGCGCGGCGAGACCGTGTTCGCGGTGCTCAACCTCTACCCGTACAACCCGGGGCACCTCATGGTGGTGCCCTACCGGCACGTTGCCGACTACACGGACCTCACGGCCGAGGAGACGGCGGAGGTGGCCGAGTTCACCAAGCGGGCGATGCGGGTGATCAGGACGGTGTCGGCCGCCCACGGGTTCAACATCGGGCTGAACCAGGGGGTCGCCGCGGGGGCGGGAATCGCCGCCCACCTGCACCAGCACGTGGTACCGAGGTGGGGCGGCGACTCCAACTTCATGCCGGTCGTCGGGCACACGAAGGTGTTGCCGCAGCTGCTCGGGCAGACCCGGGAGCTGCTCGCCGACGCGTGGTGAGGCGGCTCAGTCCTGGCGTCCGGCCTCGATGTCGAGCTCGATGACGACCTTGTCGCTGACGACCGCCGTGGGGATGTTGCCGCCGACGCCGAAGTCGGAGCGCTTGATCTCCGTGCGGGCCGCCACGCCGATCACCTTGCTGCCCTCGGTCATGCCGTCGCCGAAGCCGCCGAGCTCGGCGGTCAGCGTCACGGGCCTGGTGACACCGCGCAGTGTCAGCTCGCCGTCGATGAGGAAGTCCTCGCCGTCGGCGCGGATACCCGTGGAGCGGAAGCTCAGCGTGGGGTGGTTCTCGACGTCGAGGAAGTCGGCGCTGCGCACGTGCTCGTCGCGCTGCTGGTTGGTGGTGTCGATGCTCGCGGCCTGCATGGTGGCGGTCACCGAGGAGTCGGTGATGTCCTCCGCGGTGGTGATCTCGCCGCTCAGCTCGGTGAACCGGCCGCGAACGCGGGTGACGCCGAGGTGGCGCACGACGAAGCTCACGTTGGAGTGCACGGGGTCGATCGTCCAGGTGCCGGTCAGGTAGCCGGGGATGCCGGTCGTGCTGGTGGTCATGGGGCTCCCTCTGTGAACCGATGTGATTGAGCTTTCAATCGCACACGATAGCGGAGGTTTGGTTGAGAGCTCAATCAGGTCTTCGTCTGGGTTAGAATGGCCCCATGTCGACACCTCGATGGCTCACACCGGAGGAGCAGCGCGTGTGGCGCGACTTCTCGGCCGCCATCGACATGCTCCGAGCCCACCTCGAGGCGCAGTTGCAGCGCGACGCGGGCATGCCCACCACCTACTACGCCGTTCTGGTCGCCCTGTCGGAGGCCCCCGGCCGGGTGCTGAGGATGAGCGACCTCGCGCTCGCGACGCGTTCCTCCCGGAGCAGGCTCTCGCATGCCGTCGCCCGCATGGAGTCCAACGGCTGGATTCGCAGGGAGGCGTGCCCCACGGACAAGCGTGGCGCGTTCGCCCACCTGACCGACGCCGGGCTCCGGGCCATTCGCGACGCCGCTCCCGGGCACGTCGAGGCGGTGCGCGAGGCGCTGTTCGACGCGCTCACGCCGGAGCAGGCCCGACAGCTCGGCGCGATCAGCGCGGCGATCACCGACCGGTTGACGCCGGAATGCGCCCGCGCCGAAGTCGAGGCGGCCGGAGCCTCCCACAACACCGAGGAGTCTGCCGTCGGTAGTCGCCCGTGACACGCGGTGCAGGGGCACGGGACGCCGGCTTCGTGGCGGCTCGATAGGGTTTGCTTGCCGAGTTGATCCGCACTCGCCAGCAAGCACCCGTAGGATGAGATGCTCAACATCTTCGCGCGCGCGTCCGTGTCTCGCGTCACCGACCCGATCGGTGCCGCCCTGGTGCGCGTCGGGCTGACCCCGAACGCGATGACACTCATCGGCACCGCGGGCGCCATCGCAGGGGCCCTGGCCTTCTTCCCGACCGGGATGCTGCTCGCGGGCACCTTCGTGGTGTGGGGCTTCGTCATGCTCGATCTGCTCGACGGGGCGATGGCGAGGGCGAAGGGGAGCACGCCGTTCGGAGCGGTGCTCGACGCCACGTGTGACCGGTTGGTCGACGGCGCGGTGTTCGCGGCCGTCGCCTGGTGGGCGTTCGCCGTGGCCGACAACCCCCGGGTCGCCGCGGCGGCACTGCTGTGTCTCGTGCTCGCGCAGGTCATCTCCTACGTCAAGGCGAGGGCGGAGGCGTCCGGGTTCGGCGACGCGGCCAACGGGGGACTCGTCGAACGCGCCGAGCGCCTGATCATCGCGCTCGTCGGGACGGGACTGCAGGGACTGGGCCTGCCGTACGCCGTCGAGACGTCACAATGGCTGCTCGCGGTGCTCTCGGTGATCACCCTGGCCCAGCGCGTCGTGGCGGTGGCCACGGCGGCGAGGAAGGCTCCGCTGTGAGCAGGCGGCGACTCGTGGAATGGGGTTACGCCGCGGCGTGGCGTCTGGTGCCGAAACTGCCGGATTCGTTCGTCACCACGGCGTTCGCCGTGGGAGCCGACATCGCCGCGCGGCGCGACCGCGGCGGCGCCGCGCGACTTCGCCGCAACCTCGCGAGGGTGGTGCCACAGGCGGGCCCGGTGGAACTGGAGGACCTCACCAGGCGGGCCATGCGCTCGTACGCCCGGTACTGGCAGGAGGCGTTCTGCCTGCCCTCGATGGACCCCGAGGACGTGCGCGGGCGCATCGACGTCACGGGTGCCGAATACCTCGACGCCGCCCTGGAAGAGGGCAACGGAGCGGTGGTCGCGCTGCCCCACACGGGTAACTGGGACGTCGCGGGCGTGTGGCTGGTGGGACACTCCGGCAATTTCACCACGGTGGCGGAGCGGCTGCGGCCGGAGTCGCTGTACGAACGGTTCGTCGCCTACCGCGAGTCGCTCGGCTTCGAGGTCGTCCCCGCAGACGGGAGCGTGTCCTTCCGCCTGCTGCTGCGGCGACTCCGGGAGAACAAGGTGGTGTGCCTGGTGGGCGACCGCGACCTCACCGGCTCGGGCACACCCGTGACGTTCTTCGGCGAGAAGGCGACGTTCCCCGCAGGCCCGGCCCGGCTGGCACTGAGCACCGGAGCCGCGCTGCTGCCGGTGGGATGCTGGTTCACCGACGGCGGGTGGGCGGTGCGCATACACCCCCGGATCCGCGTCAGCACCCGCGAGGAGGTGTCCGCCGCGACGCAGGCACTCGCCGACGTCTTCGCGGGGGACATCGCGGCCCACCCCACGGACTGGCACATGCTCCAGCCGTTCTGGCTCGCCGACCGCGGCAGCGAGGACGAGGCGGGCGACACCGACGTCGGTGAGGCCGAGCCGGGGGAACGGAGCGTGTCATGAAGGTCGGCATCGTGTGCCCGTACTCCTTCGACGTGCCCGGAGGCGTTCAGGGACACGTCGTGGACCTCGCCAAGGCGCTGCGCTCGCTCGGGCACACCGTGTCGGTACTCGCTCCCGGCGACGACGAAAGCGCGCACCTCCCCGAGTTCGTGCAGCCCGCGGGTCGTTCGCTCGGCATCCCGTACAACGGCTCGGTGGCGCGGCTGCAGTTCGGCCCCGTCTCGTACGCACGGGTGCGGCGCTGGCTGCGCGACCACGACTTCGACGTGCTGCACCTGCACGAACCGACGGCGCCGAGCCTGTCGCTGCTGGCGCTGACCGTCGCGGAAGGACCCATCGTCGCGACGTTCCACACCTCCACCCCCCGCTCGCGCACGCTGGCGGCGTTCGAGCCGGTGCTGCGTCCGCTGCTGGAGAAGGTGACCGCCCGCATCGCCGTGTCGGCGCTGGCGCGTCGCGTGCAGGTGGAACACCTGGGCGGGGACGCGGTGGAGATCCCCAACGGGGTGGACGCCGCGTTCTTCTCGGGTGCCGAACCGCTGGAGGGCTATCCCCGTCAGGGCGGCACGATCGGGTTCGTCGGCCGGTACACCGAACCCCGCAAGGGCATGGGTGTGCTGCTCGACGCGCTGCGTGTGCTGGCGCCGGAGTCGCCGTCGCTGCGGTTGCTGGTCGTCGGGCGTGGAGAGGCCGAGACGCTGTACCGGCAGGCAGGCCCCGAACTCGCGTCACGACTGGACCTGCTCGGGCAGGTGGACGACGAGACCAAGGCGCGCGCACTACGCAGTGTGGACGTCTACTGCGCCCCGAACACGGGGGGAGAGAGCTTCGGGATGATCCTCACCGAGGCCATGGCGGCGGGCACCCCCGTGGTGGCCAGTGCGCTCGATTCGTTCCGCCGGGTGCTCGACGACGGAAACGCCGGCGTGCTGGTGCCCACCGGCGACGCCGAAGCCCTGGCGGGCGCGCTGCGGGGGCTGATCGCCGATCCGGCCCGCCGGGCCGCGCTGTCGGAGGCGGCCACCCGACGCGTCGCGCGCTACGACTGGGGCACCGTCGTGAAGCAGGTCGTGCGCGTGTACGAGACGGCGATCGCGGCCGACCCACGCAAGGTCGGCGCCGAGCCCGGCGTTCTGCGATGACCACGTGGTTGGTGGTGTTCGCGCTCGTCGTGGCGCTGGTGGTGGCGAACGCGTTGTGGCTGGTCGCCACCGCGAACCGGCTCGACCGGCTGCACGTCCGCATGGACGCGGGCTGGGCCGCCCTCGACGCCGCGCTCGCGCGCCGCGCCGTGGTGGCCAGGACGGTGGCGGCGAGTGTGCTGCGCGGTGAGGACGCCGAGGTGCTGAGGGCCGCGGCCGACCTGGCGGAGCTCGCGCCCCGGCCGGAGCGGGAGTCAGCGGAGAACGAACTGACGCGCCGGCTCGCCGAGGTCGACCGGCGGACGCTGCCCGCCGGGCTCGCCGACGAGTTGACCGACGCCGAGGAGCGCGTGGTCATCGCCCGCCGGGTCTACAACGACGCGGTGCGCGACACACTGGCGCTGCGGCGCCGCCGCCGGGTGCGGTACTTCCGGCTCGCCGGCACGGCCCGCCGCCCGGAGTACTTCGAGATCGCCGAACCCGACCCCGCGACGCCCCCGAAGACCTGAGCCGAAACCACCGTGTCCGCACTTCTCGCACGCGTGTTCGCGTCGCAGGCTGCGGACACGCGTGCACAACCTGCGGACACGCGTGCGCTGGTTCAGCTGGTTCAGGCTCGGGCCTTGGTGTGTTCGCGTGTCGGGAGCTTCTGCGGGGCGAACTCGTAGCGGACGTGGCGGCGGGTGAAGCTCGCCCGGCCGGAGGTGAGCGAGCGGAGGTCCACGGCGTAACGCACCAGCTCGGCCGACGGCACCTCGGCGCGGACGAGGCTGTGCCCGCCCTCGACCGACTCGGTGCCGAGCACCCGGCCCCGCCGGGACGACAGGTCGCCCAGCACGGCGCCGAGGTAGGCGTCGGGCAGCCGGACGACGACCTCGTCGAGCGGTTCCAGCGTCACAAGCCCCGCCCTGGCGGCCGCGTCCTTCACCGCGAGCGCCCCGGCGGTCTGGAACGCGGCGTCGGAGGAGTCCACGCTGTGGGCCTTGCCGTCGAACAGGGTGACGCGCACGTCCACGACGGGATCGTCGCTGCCGATGCCGTTGCGCAACTGTGCCCGCACCCCCTTCTCCACGCTGGGGATGAACTGGTGGGGGATGACGCCGCCGACGATGCGGTCGACGAACTCCACCCCCTCGCCTCGGGGGAGGGGCTCCACCGACACGTCGCACACCGCGTACTGTCCGTGCCCTCCGGACTGCTTGACGTGGCGTCCGTGCCCGTCGGCGGGCGCGGCGAACGTGGCGCGGCGGCTGGTCCGTACGGGTTCGGTGGTCACCTCCGCGCCACCGGCCCGGAGCATGGACAGCACGACGTCCGCGTGTGCCTCGCCCATGCACCACAACACCAGTTGGCGGGTCTCCGCATTGCGCTCCAGCCGTAGCGTCGGATCACCCGCGACGAGCCTCGACAGGTTGCGGGCGAGCACGTCCTCGTCGCTGCGGGACTGCGCGACGACGGCGACGGGCAGCAGCGGCTCGGGCATCTCCCAGGGCGCGATGAGCAGCGGGTCCTCGGGCTCGGACACGGTGTCACCGGTCTCGGCGGACGTGAGCTTCGTCAGTGCGCACACGTCGCCCGCCACACAGTGGGGCACCTCCCGCAGGGCGGCCCCGAACGGGGAGTACAGGTGCGCGACGCGTTCGTCGGTGTCGTGCTCGTCGTGCCCTCGGTCGACGAGGCCGTGTCCGCTGACGTGGACCGTCCGTTCAGGACGCAGCGTGCCCGAGAACACCCGGACGAGCGACACCCGGCCTACGTAGGAGTCGACGGAGGTGTGCACGATCTCGGCGGCGAGCGGCCCGCCGGGATCGGTGGAGAGCCGGGGATGCGGGATGCCCTCCGGCGTGGTGGCGATGGGCGGTGCGTGTTCCAGCGGGGAGGGGAACGCACGGGCGATACCGTCGAGGACCTCGGCCGTGCCCACACCCGTCTGCGCGCACGCGGGAATGACCGGGTGGAACGTGCCCTTGGTCACGGCTTTCTCGAGGTCGGCGATCAGGGTGTCCTCGGAGATCGACTCGCCGGCGAGGTAACGGTCCATGAGGGTCTCGTCCTCGCTCTCGGCGATGATGCCCTCGATGAGCGCGTCACGGGCGCCCGACAGGCGTTCGGCGTCCTCTCCTCCGACGTCACCGAGGCGCGGAGGATGGCCGTTCGAGTAGTCGTAGCGGCGTCGTGTGACCAGGCCGACCAGCGCCGGGCCGCCGTCCCCCGCCGGGAGGTACAGCGGGAGCACCCCGGCCCCGAACGCCTCCTGGCACGCCATGATCGTCGCGTCGACGTCGGCGCGGGCGTGGTCGAGGCGCGACACGACGACGGCGCGCGGCAGGCCGACGGCAGCGCACTCCTCCCACAGCGACACGGTCGCGGGGTCGACACCGTGGCCCGCGCTCACGACGAACAACGCGGCGTCGGCCGCGCGGAGCCCGGCGCGCACCTCTCCCACGAAGTCGGCGTAGCCCGGCGTGTCGATGAGATTGATCTTGACGTCGCCGTGGACGACGGGGGCGACGGCGAGGCCGACGGAACGCTGCTGGCGAACGGCGGCCTGGTCGTGGTCGCACACGGTGGTGCCCTCCACCACGGATCCCGCCCTGTTGAGGGTCTTCGCGGCGACGAGCAGAGCTTCGGTGAGGGTGGTCTTTCCGGAACCGGAGGGGCCGACGAGTGCGACGTTGCGTACCCTGCCGGGTTCGTCCACGGCGACCGCGGCCGCCGGGTCGCTGGTCCTGATGTTCTTCTCGGCCATCACGGCCTCCTGCGACGGTGGCGGGTGCTGTGCTTTCGAGCACACACCCGATCGGTGCGGGTGGCAAGGCGGGCGGACTCCGGAACACCGCAACGGCGAAGTGGTCCTCCGGAATCGACGCTCAATGGCCTCCTCCGCCGGTCCACATCCGCCCTACGGTGGTGCCGTCAGCTCGAGAAGAACGCGGTGAAAGGTACTGCTGTGTCGAACGCTTCGCCCAGCGACTCTGTCGAATCCCGGACCGGTACCGCGCGGGTCAAGCGCGGGATGGCGGAGATGCTCAAGGGTGGCGTGATCATGGATGTCGTCACGCCCGAACAGGCCAGGATCGCCGAGGACGCCGGCGCGGTCGCCGTCATGGCGCTGGAGCGGGTTCCCGCCGACATCCGAGCCCAGGGCGGTGTGGCCCGCATGAGCGATCCCGACCTGATCGACGGCATCGTCTCCGCGGTGTCCATCCCGGTGATGGCGAAGGCGCGCATCGGCCACTTCGTCGAGGCGCAGGTGCTGCAGTCGCTCGGCGTGGACTACATCGACGAGTCCGAGGTGCTCACCCCCGCCGACTACGCCAACCACATCGACAAGTGGGCGTTCACGGTGCCGTTCGTGTGCGGCGCGACCAACCTGGGCGAGGCGCTGCGCCGCATCAACGAGGGCGCCGCGATGATCCGGTCCAAGGGCGAGGCCGGGACCGGGGACGTGTCCAACGCGACCACCCACATGCGCCGCATCCGCTCGGAGATCCGCACGCTGTCGGCCCTGCCCGAGGACGAGCTGTACGTGGCGGCGAAGGAGATGCAGGCCCCCTACGAACTGGTGAGGGAGGTCGCCGAGACGGGCTCGCTGCCCGTGGTGCTCTTCACGGCCGGTGGTATCGCCACGCCCGCCGACGCCGCGATGATGATGCAGCTCGGCGCCGAGGGCGTCTTCGTCGGCTCGGGCATCTTCAAGTCGGGCGACCCGGCCCGGCGGGCCGAGGCCATCGTGAAGGCCACCACCTTCCACGACGACCCGGACGTCGTCGCGAAGGTCTCGCGGGGGCTCGGCGAGGCGATGGTGGGCATCAACGTCGACGACGTGCCCGCGCCCCACCGGCTCGCCGAACGCGGGTGGTGACGCGCTCCGAGCCTGCCTCGGCCGCCGAGTGAGGGCGACCGCTCAGCTCTGTTCGGAGACGAGCACGGCCATCGTCTGCGCCTCAAGAGCCTTGAACACGTGCGGCAGGTCGCCGGGGTAGGCGACGTAGTCGCCCGGTTTCAGCTCCACCGGGTCGTCGAGGAGTCCCACGAGGGCTCGGCCGCTGCACAGCACGATGTGTTCCACGATGCCGGGCATGTGCGGGTCCGACTCCCTCGGCCGGTCGGGCTCGGCCTGGATGAGGTAGACGTCACGACGGGTGTGTGGTGGGGCGGGGGACAGCAGGGTGGCGACGTAGTCCGCGCGCTCGGCGGAGAACCGAGGTCCCTCGCCCGCTCGCACCACCTGCACCCGAGGCCGGACCGGTTCGACGAGCTGGGTGAACGAGATGTCGAGGGCGGTGCTGAGCGCCCAGATCGTCTCGACGCTCGGGTTTCCGGTCCCGGACTCCAGTTGGGACAAGGTCGATTTCGCGATGCCCGCCCTGCGGGCGAGCTCGGTGAGCGACAGCCCGGCCCGCTGCCGCTCGCGCTGTAGCGAGGCGGCGATGGCCGCGAGGGGCGCGCCGGTGGCACCGGATGTTCCGTTGTCCCTGGTCTGCGTCATGTTGTTCGCTCCACAGTCCGCTTGTTCGCCTTGACGAACGCGAGTCCTTGTGTTCAGCATAGGAGTCGTGCGTTCGATATGGCGAACCCTGGACCGCGACCTCGCGCGTGACATCGCGCTGGTCTGCCTCGCCGACGCCCTCGTCGGCATCTCCTTCGGGGCCATCACCGTGGGCTCGGGCCTGCCGTTGTGGCTGCCCATGCTGCTGTCGGTGGTGGTCTTCGCCGGTGCTGCCCAGTTCATGTTCGTGGGGCTGGTCGCCTCCGGCGGCAACCCGGTCGCGGCCGTCGTCGCCGCCCTGCTCCTCAACGCGCGCCACGTGCCGTTCGGTTTCGCGGTCGCCGACCTCCTCGGCCGACGGTGGGCGAGCCGCCTGCTCGGCACCCATCTGATGATCGACGAGACGGTCGCGTTCGCGCTGGCCCAGCGTGAGCGCGAGCGCCGCAGGGCTGCCTACTGGGGCTGCGGTCTCGGTCTGTTCGTCGCCTGGAACCTCGGTGTGGTCGTCGGTGCCGTCGTCGGCACGGCGGTCGGCGACACCGCCGCGCTCGGCCTCGACGCCGCGTTCCCGGCGGTGCTGCTCGCGCTGGTGCTGCCCGCGTTGCGCGACGCGGACACCCGCAGGGCCGTGCTGGTGGGCGTCGCCGTCGCGCTGGCGACAGCCCCGTTCGTCCCGGCCGGGTTGCCCGTGCTCCTCGGGTTGGTGGGCGTCGTCGCGGTCCTGCGCCGTGGCGCCACCGAAACCACGGACGAGCAGGAACAGGCCCTGGCCGATCGAAGGGGAGGGGAGGGGACGGCAGGATGACCGCCACCACGCTCATCGCGTCCACCGTCGTGCTCGGTGCGGGCACGTTCGCGTTCCGTGCCGTCGGCCCCGCTCTGAAGGCCCGCGTGCGGCTGTCGCCGAGGGTCGAGAAGTTGTTCGCCGTGTCGGCGGTCGTGCTCCTGGCCTCCCTGGTCGCGACGTCGTCCCTGCTGGAGGGGGCGGAGTTCGCGGGCTGGGCTCGCCCCGCGGGTGTCGCCGTGGGTGGTGTGCTCGCGTGGAAGAAGGCGCCGTTCGTGGTCGTCGTGCTCGCCGCCGGGGCGACGGCGGCGGGACTGCGGCTGCTCGGCGTGCCCTGAGCTCTGTTCCTCTGGCGCTCCCACTAGGCTTGACCAGCAATGATCGCGGGAAAGGTGACGCACGTGCCGCAGCGACCCCTCGTCGGTGTCCTCGCCCTGCAGGGTGACGTGCGGGAGCACGCCGCCATGCTGGAGCGTGCCGGTGCCCGGGTCCTGCCGGTGCGTCGGGTCTCCGAACTGGCCGAGGTCGACGGCCTCGTGCTGCCCGGCGGCGAGTCCACCACGATGTCGCGGCTCCTCGGCTCCTTCGGGCTGCTCGAACCGTTGCGGCAGCGGATCCGGGACGGGCTGCCGGTCTTCGGCTCCTGCGCCGGGATGGTGCTGCTGGCTCGGCAGGTGCTCGACGGCAGGCCCGACCAGCACCAGCTCGGCGCGCTCGACGTCGTCGTCCGGCGCAACGCGTTCGGCAGGCAGGTCGACTCGTTCGAGGCCGAGCTGGAGTTCGAAGGCATCGAGGGCGGCTTCCACGCCGTGTTCATCCGGGCTCCCTGGGTGGAGAAGGCGGGATCCGAGGTCGAGGTGCTCGCCACGGTGGGTGACGACACAACCCCCGGCGCGGCTGCCGATAGGATCGTGGCCGTCCGGCAGGGGAGAGTCCTCGCCACCGCGTTCCATCCCGAGCTGACCGGCGACGAGCGGATTCACCGTCTGTTCGTTCGTACCGTGTCCGAGGTCGCATAGACGCGAAAGAGAGTTGGAGGAGAGATGAGCGGCCACTCCAAGTGGGCCACCACCAAGCACAAGAAGGCCGCCCTCGACGCCAAGCGTGGCAAGCTGTTCGCGAAACTCATCAAGAACATCGAGGTCGCCGCGCGTACCGGCGGGGGCGACCCCGAAGGCAATCCCACCCTGTACGACGCCATCCAGAAGGCGAAGAAGAACTCCGTTCCGCAGGACAACATCGAGCGGGCGCGCAAGCGCGGTGCCGGTGAGGAGGCCGGTGGGGCGGACTGGCAGAACATCACGTACGAGGGCTACGCACCCGGTGGGGTCGCGGTGCTCATCGAGTGCCTGACCGACAACAAGAACCGGGCGGCCTCCGAGGTGCGCACCGCGCTGACCCGCAACGGCGGCTCGCTCGCCGACCCGGGCTCGGTGGCGTACCTGTTCAACCGCAAGGGCGTCGTCATCATGCCGAAGAACGGCCTGTCCGAGGACGACGTGCTCATGGCCGTGCTCGACGCGGGCGCGGAGGAGGTCAACGACCTCGGCGAGAACTACGAGATCATCTCCGAGGCCGGCGACCTGGTGGCCGTGCGGACGGCGTTGCAGGACGCGGGCTACGACTACGAGTCGGCCGACATGAACTTCCTTCCGTCGGTCAACGTCCCGCTGGACGCCGAGAACGCGCGCAAGGTGTTCCGCCTGATCGACGCGTTGGAGGACTGCGACGACGTGCAGAACGTCTACTCCAACTTCGACGTCAGCGACGAGGTGCTCGCCGAGGTCGGCTGAGCGGGGTGCGCTCCGGGAGAGGGCCTGCGCGGCGAGCCTGTGGTGTGCGCGCCCGCTGATACGGCACAATGTCGGCCGTGACTGCGGAGACCGCCTTCCACAACGGCCACGAACTCGATTCCGACCAGCAACTGCGGGAGTGGATCGTCGCGCAGGCCGAGCAACGCGGTAACGCGGTGGTCGCGGTCCCCGCCGACGAGCAGGGCGCGGGGTATGCGTTCACCGTGTGCGCGTGGGCCATGCACGGCATCCCGGAGGCGGTCGTCGTGGGTCTGCCCCAGGAGATGGCGACGGTGTTGCTCGACGCCTATGTGGACCGTGCGGCCACCGGTGAGCGGTTCGAGTTCGGGGGGCTCTACGACGACTTCTTCGACGGCGTGCCCGTGACGTTCGAGAAGGTGGCGCCGGGACATTACCCGGAGTTCTTCGGCAGCGCGTTCCTCGTCTATCCCGAGGGGGACTTCCCCGCGGTGCAGATCATCGTGCCGACGCCGGACGGTTTCTGGCCGTGGGACGAGGGCGCGCCCGAGGGATTCGCCCAGTGGCAGCCCGTGCTGACGGTCAGCGGAGAGCCCGAGAGCTGGACGCCCGGCGTCGACGGCCCCTGATCCGGCTCACACGCGTGTGTCCGCAGTCCGCGTACGCTGGTTCGCGGTTCTCGTACGCGTGTCCGCACGCACATCGCCGTGACAGCGTGTTCGACGTGGTGTGGTGACGCGACGCGGTAGCCTTCGACTCGAACTGGTGTTCGTGGAAAGGACTGGCCTCGTGCGCGTGCTGGGTGTGGACCCCGGGCTGACCCGGTGCGGGCTCGGGGTCGTCGACGGCGGTTCCGGACGGTCCGTGTCGTGCGTGGCGGTGGACGTCGTTCGCACGCCCGTCGACGCTGAACTCCCGCGACGGCTGCTGCAGGTCAGCGAGGCGGTGGACGACTGGCTCGACACCCACCGTCCGGACGTGGTGGCCGTCGAACGGGTCTTCAGCCAGCACAACGTCCGCACCGTGATGGGCACCGCGCAGGTCAGCGGCGTGGTGGCCCTCTGTGCCGCGCGCCGCGGCCTCCCGGTGTCCTTCCACACGCCCAGCGAGGTGAAGGCCGCTGTCACCGGCTCCGGCCGTGCCGACAAGGCCCAGGTGACCACGATGGTGACTCGCCTGCTGCGGTTGAAGAAGGCGCCCAGCCCGGCCGACGCCGCCGACGCTCTCGCACTCGCGATCTGTCACCTGTGGAGGGAGCCGATACGGGCGCGGCTCGCGGAGGCCGAGGCGAGAGCGGCCGAGTTGGCCCGCACCCACAAGGCCCGCCTGGCTGCGGCGGCAGCCAGGCGGCGTGACGACACGACAGGGACAGGACTGACATCATGATCTCCTCGGTACGCGGTGAGGTGCTGTCGGTGGGGCTCGATCACGCGGTGATCGAGGTCGGCGGTGTCGGTCTCGCCGTCCAGGCGACTCCCGGCACGCTCGCGACACTGCGCAGGGGCAGCCAGGCGCAGCTCCACACGGCGCTGGTGGTGCGGGAGGACTCGCTGACGCTGTTCGGGTTCGCCGACGCGGACTCGCGGGAGCTGTTCGGACTGCTCCAGACGGTGTCGGGAATCGGACCCCGCCTCGCGCTCGCGGCACTGGCTGTGCTGGAACCCGAGAAGCTGCGGATCGCCCTGTCGGAGGGCAACATCACGATGCTCACCCAGGTACCCGGCATCGGCCGCAAGGGCGCCGAGCGGCTGATCATCGAGCTGCGCGACAAGGTGGCCGCTCTCGCGTCGGACGACGGCGGGCCCGGCCCGGCGGAGGCCGGGAGCGGCGCGGTGCGGGCCGACGTGGTCGACGCGCTGGTGGGCCTCGGTTTCTCTGCGAAGCAGGCGGAACAGGCCGTGGACAAGGTGGCGGGCGACGTGCCTGACGACACGTCGCGGATGCTGCGGGCGGCTCTCGCCGTCCTCGGCAGGAAGAAGTGAGGCGGCGGGCGTGCACGACGACATGACCGAGCCACCCGGGGAGGCCGGGCCGGTTCCGGACGAGACACCGCTGTCCGCGGCGGCCCAGACGGGCGAGCGGGAGGTGGAGACGGCGCTGCGTCCGCGCAGGCTGACGGAGTTCGTGGGTCAGCCGCGTGTGCGGGAGCAGCTCGAACTGGTGCTGGAGAGCGCGCGCAAGCGCGGCGTGGCGCCGGACCACGTCCTGCTGTCGGGACCTCCCGGCCTCGGCAAGACGAGCCTCGCCATGATCATCGCTTCCGAACTGAACGCCGCCATCCGCATCACCTCCGGGCCGGCGCTCGAGAAGGCCGGCGACCTCGCCGCGATGCTGTCCAACCTCGTCGAGGGCGACGTGCTCTTCATCGACGAGATCCACCGCATCGCCCGGCCCGCCGAGGAGATGTTGTACCTCGCGATGGAGGACTTCCGCGTCGACGTCGTGGTGGGCAAGGGACCTGGGGCCACGAGCATCCCGCTGGAGATCCCGCCGTTCACGCTGGTCGGCGCGACGACCCGGTCGGGAGCGCTCACCGGCCCGCTGCGTGACCGGTTCGGTTTCACGGGACAGATGGAGTTCTACAGCCCCGCCGAGTTGGAGCAGGTGCTCCGGCGGTCGGCGTCGATCCTCGGCATCGACATCGACGCCGAGGGGCGAGCCGAGATCGCCCGGCGCTCGCGTGGCACACCCCGCATCGCGAACCGGCTGCTGCGCAGGGTGCGCGACTACGCTGAGGTGCGTGCCGACGGGGCGGCCACGCTGCCTGTCGTGCGCGCCGCGCTGGAGGTGTACGACGTGGACGAACTCGGTCTCGACCGGCTCGACCGGGAGGTGCTCGGCGCGCTCGTGCGCTCGTTCAACGGTGGCCCCGTCGGCGTGTCCACGCTCGCGGTGGCCGTGGGCGAGGAACCCACCACGGTCGAAGAGGTGTGTGAGCCGTATCTCGTGCGTGCGGGTATGCTCGCGCGGACGCCACGGGGCCGGGTCGCCACCGGGCTGGCGTGGGAGCACCTCGGGTTGCGGCCTCCCGACGACGCGGGAGGGCTTGACGCCACGTCGCCGTCCCTGTTCGACTGAGGGACGCCGAGGTGTGCGCCACCGGTGCTCGATTTCTCGACAGCGCCTGGCACACTCGAAAACAGCACATCCGGACACAACTCGGACGTCACGCTCCACCACAGGCGGCGTCTGCGAATGGAGAACCATGGACGGCCTTATCCTGCCGCTGCTGTTGATGCTCGTCGTCGCGTTGCCGCTCATCCTGAGCACGCGCAAGCAGAAGAAGCTCATGGCCGAGCAGCAGGAGATGCAGAACAGCCTGACCGCGGGTGACCGCGTGATGACCACGTCGGGTCTGTACGCGACCGTCGCCGACGCGAGCGACGACACCACCATCGACCTGGAGATCGCCGAGGGCGTGGTGACGACCTGGCTGCGTCAGGCCGTGCGCGAGCGCATCGTGCCGACCACCGACATCGACACCTCCGACCCCTCCCACGCCTCCGAGGACGCGGAGGAGACCGTCACGGCTTCCGCTGTCGAGGCCGAGGACCTGAAGGGCGAGGCAGGCAAGGTCGACGCCGAGAAGGTCGACGAGGGCGCGCCGGTCGCCTCCTCCGCCGAGCACGGCAAGAAGTAGCGACCGCTTCGTCACCGCACCGCGACACCGGCAGCGCCGTCGACGGACTCGCCGGTGCGGGTGGTCTGTTGCGCATGCCCAGCGCCGAGTAAGGTCTCGGTGCTGGGCGCGTTCGCTACCTCGCGGTGAGTGACCCGCCTGCCGACTCGTCAAGCCGTCGAACAGTTCGAGGAGAGCGACCGACCGTGGCACCTCCCGCCGGGCAGATCCGCCCGGGACGCTACTTCGCGTTTTTCGTCGTGATCGTCGCCGCGCTGTATTCGCTGGTGTTCTTCACCGGCGACGGCAGCCCGACGCCCAAGCTCGGAATCGACCTCAAGGGCGGCACGCGGGTCACCCTGACGGCGAGGACGCCGGACGGTTCCGAGCCGTCACGCGAGCAGCTCCAGCAAGCCCGTCAGATCATCGAGAACCGCGTCAACGGCATCGGTGTCAGCGGCGCGGAGGTCGTGCTCGACGGCAGCAACGTCGTCATCACGGTCCCCGGTGACCAGGGCGAGCAGGCGAAGACGCTGGGACAGACCGCGAAGCTCGGTTTCCGGCAGGTCGTCGCGGCGGTCCCCGCGGGCCAGCCGGGCACCCCGCCGGGCACACAGCAGCCCGGTTCCGGCGCGGACGCGGGGGACACCGGCCAGGGCGAGGACTCCCAGGGCCAGGACACCGAAGGCGCGACCGGTGACACGGAATCCGGCGACCAGGCGGACTCCAGCGGTACCGACGGTGACGACTCCTCCGGCAACCAGGGCGGCGGCAGCAGCCCGCTCGGCTCCGCCCCCGCCCAGCAGCCCGACGGCGACGACAACGGCGGCCAGGGCGACGATGCTGACGGCGGTGACGGTGGCGACGGTCAGACCCTCCAGGAGGAGGCCGCCGAGCAGATCCAGCAGGCCAAGCAGTGGCGGCAGGACCCCGCACTCGTGCCCGCCGACCCCACCGACCAGGCCGCGATGCAGCAGGCGCAGCAGTTGCAGCAGCAGGCGCTGGCGCGACTGACCTGCGACCCGAACGAACTCGACCCGCTGGCCGGTAACGACGACCCGAAACTGCCGCTGGTGGCGTGCGACCGGGAAGGCACCGAGAAGTACGTCCTGTCGCCGGTGTTCCTGGAGGGCACGGCCATCGCCGACGCCTCGTCCGTCTACAACACCCAGGAAGGCGGCTGGGTCGTCAACCTGTCGTTCACGCCGCAGGGCGCGGACACGTGGGCGGACTTCACCGCGCAGAACATCGGGCAGCGTGCGGCCTTCGTGCTCGACACCGAGGTGGTGTCCGCGCCGACGATCAACCAGGCCATCGCGGGCGGTGACACCCAGATCACCGGCCAGTTCACGCAGGCCGAGGCGAAGGACCTGGCCGACGTTCTGAAGTACGGTTCACTGCCGCTGTCGTTCGAGTCGTCCGACGCGACCACGGTGTCGGCCACGCTGGGTCTCGCGACTCTGGAGGCCGGGCTGATCGCGGGCGCGGTCGGTCTCGCCCTCGTGTTCGTGTACTGCCTGTTCTACTACCGGATTCTCGGCGTGCTGACGATCCTGTCGCTCGCACTGTCCGGTCTGATCGTCTACGCCGTACTGGTCCTGCTCGGACGCTGGATCGGCTACACCCTCGACATCGCGGGCGTGGTCGGGTTCATCGTCGCCGTGGGTGTCACCGCGGACTCGTTCGTCGTCTACTTCGAACGCTTGAAGGACGAGATGCGAGAGGGCCGCACCTTCCGCTCGGCCGTGCCACGCGGCTGGGAGAAGGCGCGGCGCACGATTCTCGCATCGGACGCCATCATGTTCCTGGCCGCGGGTGTGCTGTACGTGCTCGCGGTGGGAGAGGTGAAGGGCTTCGCCTTCACCCTCGGCGTCTCCACGGTGCTCGACCTCATCGTGGTGTTCCTGGTGACGCACCCGCTGGTGGCGATGGTGTCCCGATCGAAGAAGCTCTCGAGTCCCAAGCTCTCCGGTCTCGGTGCGGTGCAACGCATCGGCGAAGGCCGTCGAGCCGCGGTCCGCACTGCCGTGAAGGAGGCGTGACGTGGCGAAGTCAGACCCGACCACCACGAACGCAACAACCGACGCACCCGCGAAGGAATCGGTCTTCCAGCGCCTCTACACCGGTACCGGCGCGTTCGACATCGTCGGCCACCGCAAGCGGTGGTTCGTCTTCTTCGGTGCGCTCATCCTCGCCTGCATCGCCACGATGGGCATCAGGGGCTTCAACCTCGGCATCGAGTTCGAGGGCGGGACGCAGATCCAACTCCCCGCGGCGGGCGCCGAGGGTCCGATCACCACCGACGAGGCGAGCGACGCCTTCGCCGACGCCATGGGCACGAACCCCGCCGAGGCCCAGCAGGTCGGCACCGGCGAGTCCGCCACCATCCAGTTGCGGTCGGAGACCCTGGAGCCGAACGAGGTCCAGCAGGTCAAGCAAGCCCTGTTCGAGCAGTTGCAACCGGTCGACGCCTCGGGACAGCCGAGCCAGCAGGTGATCAGCGACAGCCGGGTCAGCGCCACCTGGGGTGGCGAGATCTCCCGGCAGGCCCTGATCGCGCTCGCGGTCTTCCTGGTGCTGGTGGCGGTCTTCCTCATCCTCTACTTCGAAACGTGGATGGCGGTCTCCGCCCTGATCGCGTTGCTGCACGACGTCGTGGTCACCGCGGGCGTCTACGCGTTGGTGGGCTTCGAGGTGACCCCCGCGACGGCCATCGGATTGCTCACGATCCTGGGCTACTCGCTGTACGACACCGTGGTGGTGTTCGACAAGGTCAAGGAGAACACCCGCGGCATCCTCAACCTGACCCGCCGCACCTACGCCGAGGCCGCGAACCTGGCGCTCAACCAGACGTTGATGCGCTCCATCAACACCTCGGTCATCGCGCTGCTGCCGGTCCTCGGCCTGCTGGTCATCGGTTACCTGCTGCTCGGGTCCGGAACCCTCCAGGACCTGGCGCTGGTGCTGCTCACCGGTATGCTCGCCGGAACGCTCTCGTCGGTCTGCCTCGCGACGCCGCTGCTGGTGGCGTTCAAGATGCGCGAACCGAAGTACCGGAAGCAGGCGGAGAAGGTGCGGGCCCGCAGGGAGAACCAGGCTCGCAAGCTCGGTGCGGAGAACGGTTCGGCACTCGCCGACGACGACTTCAACCCCGCTGACGACGAACAGCTCGCGGCCGAACTACGCCGCGAGAAGGCCTACGCCGCCGCGGCGAGTGTGCCGGCTCGGCACCCGAAGTCGACTCAGCAGCGGAGCGCCGCGCGCCCGACAGGGAAGCGGAAGCGGTGAGCGGGAGCGAACTCGAGCGGGCGCTGGACCTCATCACCGAGATCCCCGACTTCCCGGAACCCGGTGTCCTGTTCCGCGATCTCAGCCCGCTCTTCGGCGACCCCACCGCGTTCGCCCACGTGATCGAAGCACTGGGAGAGATGATCGGCGACGGGGTGGACCGCCTCGCCGCCGTGGAGGCCCGGGGCTTCGTGCTGGCCGCAGCCCTCGGCTACGCCCGAGGGCTCGGGGTGGCGCTGGTCCGCAAGCCGGGCAAGCTCCCCAGCGTCGCCGGCCGCGTCGACTACGAGCTGGAGTACGGCACGGCGAGTCTTGAGCTGCCGGTGGGCTCGGTGGACGGCGGTGAGCGCGTCGCGATCGTGGACGACGTGCTGGCCACGGGCGGCACCGTGGCGGCGACGGCCGAGCTGCTCCGCAGCGCGGGTGCCGAGGTCACCGGGGTCGCCGTGGTGTTGGAGCTGGCCGAACTCCGAGGTCGGTCGCGGCTCGGGTCGCTGCCCGTGCACGCGCTGCGCACGGTCTGACCCCGCGTCCGGTGCGGACGTCTCGGGTCCGGCACCGCCCGAGGGCATAGCGAATGCTTCCGGCGCGTTACGCTTGACGTCATCAGTCGCGTGACGAGCTGGAGGTGCGGGTGAGCCAGGAGCTGGATTCCGTGGTCGCTGCCCGTTCGGACGCCGGCACGCCCACGCGCGCCGGGCAGGACAGCGCCCCCGGAGCCACCGTGCGTGCGCCGTCGGCCACTCGCCGCGTGCGGGCCCGGTTGGCCCGGCGGATCACCGCGCAGCGACCCGCGTCGGTGAAGCAGGTTCTGGAGCCACTGGCCGTCATTCACCGGGAGCTCCATCCGAGTGCCGACCTGGCGCTGTTGCAACGCGCCTACGACGTCGCGGAGGAACTGCACCGCGACCAGCGCCGCAAGTCCGGCGACCCCTACATCACGCATCCGCTCGCGGTGGCCACGATCCTGGCCGAGCTGGGGATGGACACCACCACGCTGGTGGCCGCGTTGCTGCACGACACGGTCGAGGACACCGGTTACTCGGTGGAGCAGCTCACCGACGAGTTCGGGGAGAAGGTCGCGCAGCTCGTCGACGGTGTCACGAAGCTCGACAAGGTGAAGCTCGGCACGGCGGCGGAGGCCGAGACCATCCGCAAGATGGTCATCGCGATGGCCCGTGACCCGAGGGTGCTGGTCATCAAGCTCGCCGACCGCCTGCACAACATGCGTACCATGCGTTTCCTGCCTCCGGAGAAACAGGCGCGCAAGGCGAAGGAGACGCTCGAGGTCCTGGCGCCGCTGGCTCACCGGCTGGGTATGGCCACCGTCAAGTGGGAGCTGGAGGACCTCGCCTTCGCGATCCTGCAGCCGAAGAAGTACGACGAGATCGTGCGGCTGGTGGCCGACCGTGCGCCGTCCCGGGACACCTACCTGCGGTGGGTCATCGGTGAGCTGACCCGGCAGCTCGAGGAGTCCCGCATCAGCGCCAAGGTCGAGGGGCGGCCCAAGCACTACTACTCGATCCACCAGAAGATGATCGTGCGCGGTCGCGACCTCGACGACATCCACGATCTGGTGGGTGTGCGCATCCTGGTGGACGAGGTCCGCGACTGCTACGCCGCCATGGGCGTGGTGCACGCGCTGTGGCAACCGATGCCGGGGCGGTTCAAGGACTACGTCGCGCAACCGCGTTACGGCGTGTACCAGTCGTTGCACACGACCGTGATCGGGCCGGACGGCAAGCCACTCGAGGTGCAGATCCGTACCCACGAGATGCACCGCACCGCCGAGTACGGTATCGCCGCCCACTGGCGGTACAAGGAGACCAAGGGCACCCACCGCGGCAACGCCGTGGACGTCGACGAGATGGCGTGGATGCGTCAGCTTCTCGACTGGCAGCGGGAGGCGGCCGATCCCGGCGAGTTCCTCGAGTCGCTGCGATACGACCTCGCCACCCGCGAGATCTTCGTCTTCACGCCCAAGGGCGACGTGATCACGTTGCCGGTGGGGGCGACGCCGGTGGACTTCGCCTACGCCGTGCACACCGAGGTCGGACACCGCTGTATCGGCGCGAGGGTGAACGGCAGGCTCGTCGCCCTGGAACGCCAGCTCGACAACGGTGAGGTCGTCGAGATCTTCACCTCGAAGGCCGAAGGCTCCGGGCCGAGCCACGACTGGATGTCGTTCGTGGCGTCGCCGAAGGCCAAGGCGAAGATCCGCCAGTGGTTCGCCAAGGAACGGCGCGACGAGGCCATCGAGGCGGGCAAGGAGGCCATCGCCAAGGAGGTCCGCAAGGTCGGCCTGCCGCTGCAGCGACTGGTGTCCGCCAACACGATGGGTGCGGTCGCCAAGGAGTTGCGGCACTCCGACATCAGCTCGCTCTACGCGGCCGTGGGGGAGCACCAGGTCGGTGCCAAGCACGTCGTGCAGCGCCTGGTGGCGCTCATCGGCGGGGTCGAGGAGGCCGAAGAGGAGCTCGCCGAACGCGCCACGCCGTCCACGGTCACGCGCAGGCGCGGCACCGGCGACGTCGGCGTGATGGTCAAGGGCCAGACCGACATCTGGACCAAACTCGCGCGCTGCTGCACTCCCGTGCCCGGTGACGACATCCTGGGTTTCGTCACCCGCGGCGGTGGGGTGAGCGTGCACCGCACGGACTGCACCAACGCCGACGAACTCCGTAAGCAGCCGGAGCGGCTGCTGGATGTCGAGTGGGCCCCCACCGAGTCGTCGGTGTTCCTCGTGGCGATCCAGGTGGAGGCGCTCGACCGGCACCGGCTGCTGTCCGACATCACCAAGGTGCTCGCCGACGAGCGGGTCAACATCCTGTCGGCGTCGGTCACGACCTCGCGGGACCGCGTGGCGGTCAGCCGGTTCACGTTCGAGATGGGTGACCCCAAACATCTCGGCCACGTCCTCAAGGTGGTCCGCAACGTGGAGGGCGTCTACGACGTCTACCGCGTGACCTCGGCCTCGTGACGATCCGGGCTGCGCTCCCGACGCCGTACTGTGCCTGATCATGAGCGACGGGATCGAGTTCCACACCCACACCGAGATCGCCAGGTTGACGTTCGCGCGGCCGGAGAAGATGAACGCCATCAGCCACGGCATGTGGTCGGCGATTCCCGAGGTGGTCGCCCAGGTCGAGGCCGACCCGGCTGTGAAGGTACTCGTGCTGACGGGGGCGGGCGGTCATTTCTCGGCGGGCGCCGACATCGGTGAGTTCCGCACGCTGCGGTCCACCGCGGAGGGAGCGGCGACCTACGACCGGGCGGTGACGGCGGCGGTGCGGGCGCTCACGACCATGCGTAAGCCGAGCATCGCGATGATCCACGGCAACTGCATCGGCGGTGGGTGCCAGCTCGCGGTGGCGTGCGACTTCCGGTTCGCGGCGGCGAACGCACGCTTCGGTATCACGCCGGCCAAGCTCGGCATCGTCTACGACTTCACGTCGACGCGGCAACTCGTCACGCTCGTCGGTCCGGCCCACGCGCGGTATCTGCTGCTGTCTGCGCAGCTCGTGGACGCGGGTCGGGCCGCGGAGATGGGTCTGGTCAACGAGGTGGTCGAGGAGACCGGGTTGGAGAAGACCACGACGGAGTTCGCGCGCACGCTGTGTTCGCGCTCGCAGACGTCGGTGCGGGGTATGAACGAGATCATCGAACGCATACTCGAAGGCCAGCGGACCTCCGATGCGGAGGTGGAGCGCATCCGCAGCGAGGCCGTCCACAGCGCCGACTACGCCGAGGGCGTCGCCGCCTTCCTGGAGCGCCGCCCGCCCCGCTTCGGCTGAGTCGTGTCCGCAGCCTGTGCACGCGTGTCCGCACCCGGTGTACGCGTGTTCGCGCCGCAGGCTGCGGACACGCGTACGGGAAGTGCGGACACGCGTGCTGCTACGCCTCGACGGTCACGTCGGTGAACGTCACCTCGGTGTTGGGCTTGCCGCCACCCGGGCTCGGGTCGAAGCTGCCGTCGTGGCCCGCGCGTGCGATCTCGTCGATCACCTTGAGACCCTCGTCGTCGATGGTGCCGAACACCGTGTAGCTCGGCGGCAGCGGAGCCTCGCCGTAGACCATGAAGAACTGGCTGCCGTTGGTGTCCGGGCCGCTGTTGGCCATCGCCAGGATGCCCCGGCCGTAGGTGAGGGAGTCGAACGTCTCGTCCGCGAACGTGTAGCCGGGTCCGCCGGTGCCCTGACCGGTCGGGTCGCCGCACTGGAGCATCTGCAGGCCCTGCGTGCCGATCCGGTGGCAGCCGGTGTCGGTGTAGTAGCCCTCCCGCGCCAGGTGCACGAAGCTGTTGACCGTGCACGGGGCGAGCGACCTGTCGAGGTTCAGCCCGATGTCACCGACGTTGCTGTGCAGCGTGACCTTCACGGTGCCCTCGGACGGCACGTCCTTCCCGTCCGGTGCCGGGACCTCCTTGGCCGGCTCGCCCGACTCGGGGTACTCGCACGACGTCGGGTTCGGTAGCGGTTCGGCGCGAGATGCCGGTTCGACGCGCTCGGTGGGGATCTGGATCTCTTCCGAACTCGGAGCGGCCGACGACGAGCTGCCGGCGGCCGGGTCGGTGCCCTCCGCCACGCTGTCGCCGCCACGTGTGGCCAGGACCACGACGAGTCCGGCGACAGCGACCACGGCGCCTACCGTGACGCCGACCCCGACGATTCTGCGTCGCTTCGCCCGCTCGGCACGACGGGCGAGCTGCCGTTCGAGCTTACGTTTCGCGGCCTCGCGGCGCTGCTGGTTGGTCGCCACCTGCCCTCCTCGGAGTCGTCTCGACACACCCGCTGCGATGGGCGGCAGTCTATGGGCACTGTCTGTGAGGACCCTGTGTAGGGGCGGCTAGGGTGAGACCGGTCCCAGATCCGGAGGTGTTCGTCGTGCTCGTCGTCGGGTTCGCGGCAGGCGCGTTCCAGGCGAACTGCTACCTGGTCGCGGCCGGGGCCGGCCGGGAGTGCGTGGTCGTCGATCCCGGTGAGGGGGCCGAGGGCGGCGTCGAGAAGGCGGTGCGCGAGCACGACCTGACGCCGGTCGCCGTGCTCGCCACCCACGGGCACTACGACCACGTCGCCTCCGCGGCAGCCGTGGCCGACGCGTACGGCGTCGCCGTCCACATCCGGCCGGAGGACCGGCACCTGCTGACCGATCCGCTCGCCGGGCTCGGCCCTCGACTGGCCTCCGCGGTCGGCCGGGTGACGTTGCCCGAACCCACGGCGGTCGAGCCGCTGTCCGAGGGACCGCTCGACCTCGCCGGGCTGCGGGTCGAGGTGTTCCACACACCCGGGCACACGCCGGGCTCGGTGGTCTTCGGACTACGGGCCGAGGAGGGCGGCAGGCTGGCGCTGACCGGAGACACGCTGTTCGCGGGTTCGGTGGGACGCACCGACCTGCCGGGCGGCGATCCGGCCGCACTGTCGGCCTCCCTTCGGACCACGGTGCTCTCGTTCTCCGACGACACGGTGGTCCTGCCCGGCCACGGGGGTAGCACCACGATCGGCCGGGAGCGGGCGGGCAACCCGTTTCTCACCTGACAGCAGCGAAGACCAGTGAGCCATCGAGGGCATCGAGGACACGGAATGAGTGAGCAGGAGCCCACCGCGGGCACATCGCCGAGGGAACCCGAGCGGGTTCCCCTCTCCGGCGACGACCGGAAAGCACGCCGAAAGAGGGCCGTGTCCGGGCTGATCGCCGTGGCGCTGCTCGCCGCAGCGTTCGGCGGGGTGGCCGGGCTCGTCGGCGGCCAGATCGCCGGGCTGGTGGTGGCGGCGGTCGTCGCGGTGCCGTTGCTGCTGTTGGTGCTGTCCGGGGCGCGGCGCCGGATGTGGTTGGAAGGCACCACGGTCACCGTGCGCACGTGGGGTTCGCGCCGGGTCGACCTCGTGACCGCCTCGCGTATCGACCTGCTGCTCACCGACGTGCGTGGCACGAGGACGGTGAGCCTGCTGGTGAACGGCGCGCAGCGGTCCGGAGCCGTCAAGATCGACCTCGCCGTGTACGCGGGCACCGGGGGACGGGAGCTCGGCATCCTGCCGCTGCGCAGGCTCGCCGACGCGGTGGTGAACAACATGGACGCGGGCGGCGTCGTGTTCTCACAACTCCTCGTGGCACAGTTGCGGGCCGAAGCGCGCGGCGACGCCGCGGCCGACCGGCCCCTCTACCGTCTTGCCTCGGCCGCGCCCTCGGGCAAGCTCGCACAGCGGTTCAGCATGGAGGCCGTCAGCCGGTTCGTGGCGACGCTGGACGGTTGAGCCGGCTGTCGGCGTTCCCGGCGTTCCCGGTCGCCTTCTCCGTCCCCGCAGTCTCCACCGCCTTCTCCGCCTTCTCCGGCTCCGGGGGATCGTCGCGCACGGCGACGACGGCGGCCAGCAACGTGGTCAGGGGCACGGCCGCGACGATGCCGATGCTGCCCGCGAGGGTGCGCACGATCTCCTGCGCGACGTCCTGCGACTGCAGGATCGGCGACAGGCCCACGTCCGCCAGCGAGGAGAGCAGCAGCAGGGGCAGGGCCGCGCCCGCGTAGGCGAGCACGAGCGTGTTCACGGCCGAGCCGACGTGAGCGCGTCCGATGCGCAGCCCGGCCGCGTACAGTTCGCGCCACGTGAGCGCCGGGTTGGCCCGCCGCAGCTCCCACACCGCGCTCGCCTGGGCGACGGTCACGTCGTCGAGGACGCCGAGCGCGCCGATCACGATGCCGGCGAGCAGCAGGCCGCGTGCGTCGATGCCCTCACCGAGCGCGCCGATGAGCGTGCTCGTGTCGGTGTCGAGCCCCGTCAGATCGGCCGCCGCCGAGAACACGGCCGACAACACACCGATCAGGCCGAGGCTCACCATCGTGCCCAGCACGGCGACCGACGTGCGGGCGGAGAACCCGTGGGTGACGTACAGCGCGATGAACATGATCAATCCGGCCGCGGCGATCGCCACCAGGAGTGGGCTGCGCCCCGCGAGGATGGCGGGGAGCACGAAGACGACGATGACGGCGAAGCTGATGCCGAGCGCCGCGAGGGAAGCGAGCCCCTGCCAGCGTCCGAGCAGCAGGACCGCACCCGCGAACAGCACGCCGAGCAGCGACAGTGGCACACCCCGCTGGAAGTCGCGCAGTTGGTACGACGACGGGTCCGCCGCCTCGGCGCCGCTGTAGGCCAGCACCACCTCGTCGCCCACGGCGAACCGGGGGCTGCTGGGCTCCAGGGGGAGGATCTTGGTGATCGTCGAGCCCGCCGCGGGGCCGTCTTCCAGCGACACCTCCACGGACAGGCACCGCCGGTCGTCCGGTGAGGGTTCTCCGACCCGCACCTGGCCCGGTGCGAGGCAGGGACCGGCCGTCGCGGCCGTCACCACCCCGTCGACGGGGGTGCCCACCGAGTTCGCGGACTGCTCGGGCCCACCGTCCCACGGGTACAGCAGGCCCACGGCGATCAGGGTCGCCGCCGCGACCGGAGCCAACAGGGCCAGCAGCAGACGCCGCACCCGCTGGGACGCCGGCGCGGCCGGGACATGACCGTGCCCGTGACCATGACCGTGCGCGGGTACGGCGTCGTCCCGCTCGGTGCGGGAGGCGGCCGACCGTTCGTCGTCCGAAGGCGTACGCCCGGAAGCGGACCGTGGAGCAGCGTCCTTCCGGGCGGTCTCCTTTCGGCTGGCCTCCTTCCGGACGGCGGACCGTGTCGGCTGTGTGCGACGGCGAGGCGGTGTGGGACGGGCTCCTCCGGTCGCCGCGTCGTCACCGCCGTCCCGGCCTCGCCTCGGCGGGGTGGCCGTCCGGGCACCCTCATCGGCCCGGTGTCGCTGTCGGGCCGGTCGCGCGGGCGTCGCCCGGTCCGGCCTCACCCGCGGCAGTCGCTCGGTCGGGTCGTCGGAGTAGTCGGAAGGCACCCGGTCATCTTGCCCGTCGGGCCTCGCCGCCTTACCGCAGGTGGGACGCCCGTGCGAGACGCGTGAGAATTCGAGGGAACCGGCGGCTGGTTCCCCACGTCACAGTGTGCGAGAACGCGTAGTGGCGGCGTGCCGATCGCCGAGGTCGTTCCGCACGCCCGGCTGGGGGTCGGACGTGGGGAGCCCGGGCGCGCCGCCCCGTTCTCCCTTCCGTCTCCCTGTCATGGGTGTTCCGGCCGTCGAAACGGTGCCGTTGCGTTGCCGGCCGGTCACGGACGAGGCTCCATAACGACCGACACGGGAAGGGACAGACCGACTGTGGGCTCCGACGCTACCTCTCCCCAGACAGCCGACACCGGCTACACCACCAGCAGGGCGTTCCTCGAGGCGCTCGCCGAGGGAGGCGTCCGATACGTCTTCGGCAATCTCGGCAGCGACCACCCCGGAATTCTGGAGGCCTACGCGCAGGCGCGCGTCGAAGGCCGCGAGCACACGTTGCCCGAACTGGTGATCTGCCCCCACGAGAGCGTGGCGATGGCGGCGGCGCTCGGGTACGCGCAGGTCACCGGTGTCGCCCAGGCGGTGCTCGTGCACGTCGAGTGCGGCACCCAGAACATCGGCGGGATGCTGCACAACGCCGCCAAGGGCCGGGTCGGAGTCCTGCTGTACGCCGGGGCGTCGCCCTACACGCAGGAGGGCGAGCTGTTCGGCAGCCGCAACGAGTTCATCCAGTGGATCCAGGACGTCCACGACCAGCGCGGCATCGTGCGGGGCTACACCAAGTACGACAACGAGATCCGCACCGGCGCCAACGTCAAGCAGCTCGTGCACCGGGCGCTGCAGATCGCGAGCAGCTCCCCGCAGGGGCCGGTGTACCTCGTCGGACCGCGAGAGGTGATGGAGGCCGAGGCGCCGACACGGCAGGCCGACGTGGCCCACTTCTCGCCCGTGGCGCCCGCCGCGCTGGCTCCGGACGTGGTGGACCGTGTGGCGGAGGCTCTCGCCGGAGCGCGGCAGCCGGTGGTCGTGACCTCCTACCTCGGCCGCGACCACGAGGCGGTGCCTGCGCTCGTGGAGCTGTGTGAGGCCGCGGGCGCCGGGGTGCTGGAGTCGGTGCCCGCCCACGTCAACTTCCCCGCCGACCACCCGCTGCACTGGGGCTTCCAGTGGAACGACCAGAACCACAACCCGTTGCTGGAAGAAGCCGACGTGGTGCTGGTGCTGGGCAGCGACGTGCCGTGGATCCCGACGAAGAACCGGCCGAACGCGCGGGCCCGGGTGTTCGTCGTCGACGAGGACCCGCTGAAGGACCAGATGCCGCTGTGGCACGTGCCCGCGGAGTTGTTCGCCCGGGCCGACCTCGGCACCGCGGTGCGGCAGTTGAGCAGGCGGGTCGCCGAGTTGGCCGACGCGGAGGTCGTCGCGCGCCGTCGCGAACGCGCCGCCGCCGAGCACGACCGGTTGTACGCGGCGAGGGCGGGGCGGGAGGCTCCCGACGGCGAGACGATCACGCCGGAGTACCTCGTCGCGTGCGTGCGGGAAGCCATCGACGACGACACGCTCGTGCTGACCGAGGCGATCACGAACTACCCGACGGTGAGCTGGCACCTGCGCCGCAACGCCCCGGGATCGCTGCTCGGATCTGGCGGCGGCTCGCTCGGTTGGGCGATCGGCGCCGCCATCGGTGCGAAGCTCGCCGCGCCGGAGCGCACGGTCGTGTCGCTGGTGGGCGACGGATCGTACCTCTTCGGTGTGCCGTCGTCGGTGTTCTGGATGGCTCGCCGTTACGACGCGCCGTCGTTGACGGTCGTGTTCGACAACAACGGCTGGAACGCGCCCAAGGCGTCCGCGCTGGGGGTGCACCCGGACGGGACGGCGGCCCGGCGGAACGACTTCGGTGTCCACTTCACCCCGCAGGCCGACCTGCCCGGCATCGCCGAAGCGGCGGGTGGGGCATGGGGCAGGACCGTCAAGGCGGCGGACGAGCTGAAGGACGGCCTGGCCGAGGCGCTGGCCGTGGTGCGGTCGGGACGTTCGGCGGTACTCGCCGTGCAGGTGGCCGGAATGTGATGACGGATCGTTGCCGGAACCTCCCTTGCCTCGCCGATCAGCCTCGTACTATGACCCACCGTGGATGGGGAGACGAAGCAGCTCGCGACGACGCGGTCCCGGTCGGTGCTCGTCCGTGGGCTGTCCCTGCTGGACGCGTTCAGCTCGGGTGAGCCGGAGCTGACGCTCGCCGAGATCGCCAGGCGGACCGGGTTGCCCAAGCCGACGGCCCACCGGCTGCTCGGTGACCTCATGGAGTGGGGAGCGGTCGAGAAGTCGGGATCCGGCAGCTACCGGTTGGCCACGAAGCTGTTCTGGCTCGGTCAACTCGTGCCCGTGCACCGTGTGCTGCGGGAGGCGGCCCTGCCGCACCTGGAACGCCTGCACGAGGTCAGCAGGGAGAACGTGAACCTCGCCGTTCCGGACAGCTTCTACACGCTGTTCGTCGAGCGGGTGGCCGGCCGGGACTCCGTGCCGCTCGCCACCCGTGTCGGCGCGCGGATGCCGTCGCACTGCGCGGCGACGGGCAAGGTGTTCCTCGCCTGGGGTGGCCGGGAGCGGTTCCGGCAGCTCGTGAGTGTGGGACTGACCCGGTTCACGCCGAGGACCATCGTGCTACCCGGACTGCTCCACCGCGACCTCGCGCGCACGAAGGAGCGGGGCGTTGCCGTCACCTACGAGGAGGCGGAGGCCGGGGTCGCCGCCGTCGCCGCGCCGGTGCACGGCCGCGACGGCCGGGTCGTCGCGGCGCTGTCGGTGACGGGCCGGGCACAGACGCTCGACCTCGACCGCTTCGGGCATGCCGTGCGGGCCGCGGCCAGCGCGATGTCCTCCTCGTTGCCGTCCGGGGTGTAGCGACCGGTTCACCCGTCAGGTGTATGGAGTGGGCTCGTGCGGGAAGCCTGGTGGCGACGGCACCGGTTGCGTTGGCTAACCTGTGCTGTCGGCTGCTGATTTACCCGGACTCGGGAGTCGCGGTCCGTCGAGAACCAGTCGAGAACCAGTCGAGAACCACTGTCGCCCGAACATCACCCGAGAGGATCCCGCGAAGTGCTTCGCACTCACGACGCCGGCACGCTGCGTGCCGAGCACGTTGGCCAGACAGTCACCCTGACCGGTTGGGTGGCCCGGCGGCGCGATCACGGCGGGGTGATCTTCATCGATCTCCGGGACGCGAGTGGCGTGGCCCAGGTGGTCTTCCGCGAGGGCGAGATGGCCGAGCGCGCCCACGCGCTGCGCTCCGAGTACTGCCTGAAGGTCACCGGCGAGGTGTCGCGGCGGCCCGAGGGCAACGAGAACCCGGACATCCCCACCGGCGACATCGAGGTGCTCGTCACCGAGCTGGAGGTGCTGTCGGAGTCGGCTGTGCTGCCGTTCCCGATCGACGAGCGGCTCGACGTCGGCGAGGAGACGCGCCTGCGCTACCGCTACCTCGACCTGCGGCGCAACGGTCCGGCTCGGATCATGCGCCTGCGTAGCGAGGTCAACCGCGTCGCCCGCGAGGTGCTGCACCAGCACGGCTTCCTCGAGATCGAGACGCCGACCATGACGCGCTCGACGCCCGAGGGGGCGCGGGACTTCCTGGTTCCCGCGCGGCTGAAGCCGGGCTCCTGGTACGCGCTTCCGCAGTCGCCGCAGCTGTTCAAGCAGTTGCTCATGGTGGGCGGGCTGGAGCGCTACTACCAGATCGCGCGCTGCTACCGTGACGAGGACTTCCGTGCCGACCGGCAGCCCGAGTTCACCCAGCTCGACATCGAGATGAGTTTCGTCGAGCAGGACGACGTCATCGCGCTCGCCGAGAACGTCCTGTCGGCGCTGTGGAAGCTCGCCGGTGCCGAGGTGACCACGCCGTTCCGGCGCATGAGCTACGCCGAGGCGATGAGCAAGTACGGCACCGACAAGCCGGACCTGCGCTTCGGGCTCGAACTCGTCGAGCTCACCGACTTCTTCGCCGACACGCCGTTCCGCGTCTTCCAGGCCCCCTACGTCGGCGCCGTGGTCATGCCGGGCGGGGCCGACCAGCCGCGCCGCACGCTCGACGCGTGGCAGGAGTGGGCCAAGCAGCGCGGTCACAGGGGCCTGGCCTACGTGCTCGTGGGCGAGGACGGCACGCTCGGCGGTCCGGTCGCCAAGAACCTGTCCGAGACCGAGCGCGAGAACCTCGTGGAGGCCGCGGGTGCGAAGCCCGGCGACTGCATCTTCTTCGCCGCGGGCAAGCCGAAGGACGCGCGGCAGCTGTTGGGCATGGCCCGGGTGGAGATCGCCCACCGGCTCGACATGATCGACGAGAACGCCTGGTCGTTCGTGTGGGTGGTGGACTTCCCGATGTTCGAGGCGGCCGAGGACAGCGACGACGTCAGCGTCGGCGGCGGCAAGTGGACGGCGCTGCACCACGCGTTCACCTCGCCCACCCCCGAGTGGATCGACAAGTTCGAGTCCGACCCGGCGGGCGCGCTGGCCTACGCCTACGACATCGTCTGCAACGGCAACGAGATCGGTGGCGGTTCCATCCGTATCCACCGCGCCGACGTGCAGAAGCGCGTGTTCGAGATCATGGGGCTTTCCGAGGAGGAGGCCCAGGAGAAGTTCGGCTTCCTGCTCGACGCCTTCCAGTACGGGCCCCCGCCGCACGGCGGCATCGCGTTCGGCTGGGACCGCATCGTGATGCTGCTCGCCGGCGCCGAGTCGCTGCGCGAGGTGATCGCCTTCCCGAAGACCGGCGGCGGTTACGACCCGCTCACCGGCGCTCCGGCGCCCATCACCGCGCAGCAACGCAAGGAGGCGGGTGTCGACGCCAAGCCGGTGACGACACAGCAGCGCTGAGGCCCCGCCGTACACGACACCGTGAGTGGAGCCGCGCCCTGCGCATCAGCCGATTGCCTGTGGTGGCGCCCACACGTCGACTAGTAGGGTCGAATACGATGATTCTGGATGCCTCCTCCACCGACGGATCGTCGATCGGTGCGGGAGCCGAACCGTCTCCGGTCGCGCACGCCGTGGCGACCGCCGAATCCGTTCTCGCCCAGCGTTTCGGCAGTGCGATCCCGCTCGCGGAGCCGGAGGACCTCGCGGGTAGCGGCCCGGCCGTGGTGGTCAGGGCCAGGGTGGCGTCGTCGGCGTTCGCGCTGCCGCGGACGCTGGTGGTCAAGCACTACCCGGACGAGTCGACGAGCGCTTCGTTCGCCAGGGAGGCGGCGAGCTACCAGTTGTTCACGGCCCTGCCGCCCGAGGAGCGCGTGTGCCCCGAGTTGCTGGCCCACGACGGCGACAGGCGGGTCCTGGTGATCGAGGATCTGGGGCGCGCTCCGACGCTGGAGGACAAGCTGCGCGGTTCGGACAGCCGTGCGGCCGAGACGGCGTTGCTGTCGTGGGCGCGGTCCCTCGGGCGCATGCACGCCAGCACCGCCAGCCGGGAAGCCGACTTCCACGCGTTGTTGCGGCGGCTCAGCGGGAGGTCCCGCGGGGACGACGAGGCGGGTTACCTCGACGGTGAGGAGCTGGTGCCGCTCGCGGCGGTGGCGGAGCTGCCCGCGTTGCTGCACGACTCGTTCGGGGTGACGACGCCGGAGACGGTGCTCGATGCCGTGGAGCGGGCGGCGGACAACGCCCGCTCGGTGTCGTACCGGGCGTTCTCGCCCGTGGATCTGTGGCCGGACAACAATCTGATCACCGGAGCCGGGGTGCGGTTCCTCGACTTCGAGCACGGCCGCATCCGCAGTGCGCTCACCGACGTCGCCCACCTGCGGGTGCCGTTCGCCTCCAGCCGGCAGCCGCTGGCTCTGCCCGCGGGACTGAGCGAGGCGATGACCGCCGCGTGGCGGGCGGAGGTCGTCGACCTCTGGCCCGCGCTCGCCGACGACGAGCTGCTGTCGGCCTACACGCTGGGTGCGCAGTTGGTGCTCGTGTGGTTGTCGACGTGGCGGGAGCTGCCGAGACTCGCCGACACGAGGAAGGCGAGCCCCACCAGCCGGGCCGCGGCCCTGGTGACGTGGTGGCGCGACCTGGCGGCCCGCGCCGCTCAGGGCGGTGACGCCGCCGTCTCCGAGCACGCCGCGGCTGTGGCCGCCGCTCTGGACACGCGGTTCGAGCCGAATCTCGACCTGGCGCTGTATCCGGCGTTCCGCTGACCACGGCGGTGGGTGCGGCAGGACGGCGAGGACACGACGGCGAGAGACTCCTGTCCGCCCCTGCGGTTACGGTCAAGGGGTGCACCAGGACGAACTCTTCAGGGTGAACCCGGACGTCGCCGAACAGCCGTCCCAGCAGGCGGTGCCGCGCGTGCAGGCCACCCCGCCGAACGCGCCGCTCGCGGTGCGGATGCGGCCCCGCTCGCTCGACGAGGTCGTCGGCCAGCAGCACCTCCTGGGCGAGGGCGCGCCGCTGCGCAGGCTCGTGGAGGGCGCGACCCCGGCCTCGGTGTTGCTGTACGGCCCGCCGGGCACGGGTAAGACCACGCTCGCCAACCTCGTCTCCACGGCCACCGGGCGGCGGTTCGTGGCGCTGTCGGCTCTGTCGGCGGGCGTGAAGGAGGTCAGGGGCGTCATCGAGGAGGCCCGGCGCCGCCGCGCGTACGCCGCCGAGGACACGGTGCTCTTCATCGACGAGGTGCACCGGTTCTCCAAGACCCAGCAGGACGCGCTGTTGGGCGCGGTGGAGGACCGCACGGTGCTGCTCGTCGCGGCCACCACGGAGAACCCGTCGTTCTCGGTGGTCGCGCCTCTGCTGTCGCGCTCGCTCGTGCTCGGGCTGCGCCCGCTGGACGACGCCGACATCACAGCGCTCGTCCGTCGCGCCGTGGCCGACGAGCGTGGCCTCGCCGGCTCCGTGGAGATGACGGACGAGGCCGTGGAACACCTCGTGCGACTCGCCGCGGGGGATGCGCGCCGGGCTCTGACCGCGCTGGAGGCGGCGGCGGAGGCCGCCACGGTCACCGGCACGGCCACCGGGCGCCCGACCGTGGACCTCGCCGTCGTGGAGTCCACGGTGGACAAGGCCGCCGTGCGCTACGACCGCGACGGTGACCAGCACTACGACGTCATCAGCGCGTTCATCAAGTCGATTCGCGGGTCCGACGTCGACGCCGCCCTGCACTACCTCGCCCGCATGATCGAGGCGGGGGAGGACCCTCGGTTCATCGCCCGCAGGCTCGTGGTGCACGCGAGTGAGGACATCGGGCTGGCCGATCCCACCGCGCTGCAGGCGGCTGTCGCCGCCGCCCACGCCGTGCAGTTCATCGGCATGCCCGAGGGACGCCTCGCGCTCGCCCAGGCGACCGTGCATCTCGCCACGGCGCCCAAGTCGAACGCCGTCATCACGGCCATCGACGCCGCCCTCGCCGACGTGCGTTCGGGCGGCGTGGGCACGGTTCCCCCGCACCTGCGGGACGGGCACTACTCCGGCGCGGCGGCGCTCGGCAACGCCCAGGGCTACCGCTACCCGCACGACGTGCCCGAAGGCGTGCTGGCCCAGCAGTACCCACCCGACGAGTTGGTCGGCCGGGACTACTACCGGCCCAGCAGGCACGGCGCGGAGCGGACTCTGTACGAACGCGTCCCCAAGCTGCGCCGCACGATTCGGGGAGGCGGTCGGTAGCGGCTGACGACGCGCGGTAGCCTGACGGCCAATCCTGGTGGTCACACGATACTTTCGAGGAGGGCACGTGTCGGCAGGGCAGATCGCCGCGTTGATCGCCGCAGGCGCCTTCGTGCTGCTGGTGTTGTTCCTGGCGATCGCGTTGGTCAAGCTCGGCCGCACGCTGGACGAGGCCACGATCGCGATCCGGAAGGCGCACGAGAACACCGATCCCATTCTCACCGGGGCGAACGAGACGATCACTCACGTCAACGCGCAGTTGGAGCGGGTGGACGGCATCACGGCCAACGCGCAGGCGGTGTCCGGCAACGTCTCGGCCCTGACGTCGGTGTTCACGGCCACGCTCGGCGGCCCACTGGTCAAGACGGCAGCGCTGTCCTACGGCATCAGCAAGGCGCTGCGTGCGCGGCGCAGCAAGGCCGAGGACGGCAAGCACTCCCGCCGCAGAAGGAAGAAGGGCGGTAGGTGATGAAGCGACTGTTCTGGCTCGGCGTCGGTGTCGCCGCCGGGGTGAGTCTGGCCCGCAAGGCGAGCGAGACGGCTCGTCAGGCGACTCCCGCCGGGTTAGCCTCGAACCTGGGTGACGCGGTGCGGGAGTTGGCCGGCGCGATCGGGGCGTTCGGCGCGGACGTCCGTGCCGGTATGAGCGAGCGGGAGCAGGAGCTGAACGACATCGTGGAACGGCGCTCGGGTCTGCCGCGGCAGACCCGGCCGGGGCCGTCCTCGCCGGTCAGGGGTGAACGGTCGCGTGGCAGGCACTCCGCGGCCGAACCCCGGACGCGGCGAGCGCGTCAGGCGGGGCTCTGACGCGGCCACGCCGTGTCGGCGCCGTGGGGCCCCGCCGCCTTCGTTCGCATCCATCCTGACCGTTCGCGCGACACCGCGCCGGGACAGCATCACGCCAAGGACGACCAGTGGAAACTCACGAAATCAACAAACGGTTCCTCGACTACTTCGAAAAGCACGGCCACACCAGGGTTCCCAGCGCGTCGCTGATCCTGGACGACCCGACATTGCTGTTCGTCAACGCGGGGATGGTCCAGTTCAAGCCGTACTTCCTCGGTGAGGTGCCGCCGCCCTACCCTCGCGCCACGAGTGTGCAGAAGTGCGTGCGCACCGGTGACATCGACGAGGTCGGCAAGACCACGCGCCACAACACGTTCTTCCAGATGGCGGGCAACTTCTCGTTCGGTGACTACTTCAAGCAGGGAGCCATCGAGCGGGCGTGGGAGCTGCTCACGACGTCGCAGGACGCGGGCGGTCTGGGATTCGACCCGGACCGGCTGTGGGCCACGGTGTACGAGCACGACGCCGAGACCGCGGCGATGTGGCGGGACATCGCGGGCCTGCCGTCGGACCGCATCCAGTTCCGGGGTGCCGACGACAACTACTGGGACATGGGCGTGCCCGGCCCGTGCGGCCCGTGTTCGGAGATCTACTACGACCGGGGTCCCGAGTACGGTCGCGACGGCGGCCCGGCGGTGGACGAGGACCGCTACCTCGAGATCTGGAATCTCGTGTTCATGCAGGAGATCCGTGGCGAGCTGAGCCCGAAGAAGGGGCACCCGCCCATCGGTGAGCTCCCGCAGAAGAACATCGACACGGGCATGGGCATCGAGCGGGTCGCCTACCTGCTGCAGGGCGTGGAGAACGTCTACGAGACCGACCTGGTGCGCCCGGTGATCAACCGGGCCGAGGAGTTCTCCGGCCGTCGCTACGGTGCCGACCACGCCGACGACGTGCGCTTCCGCGTGATCGCCGACCACGCCCGCTCGGGTGTCATGCTGATCGCCGACGGCGTCACGCCCGGCAACGAGGCTCGCGGGTACGTGCTGCGCCGCCTGCTGCGGCGGATCGTCCGTTCGATGCGGCTGCTCGGTGTGCACGAGCCTGTGCTGCCGGAGTTCGCCGCCGTGGTGCGTGACGCGATGGCGCCCTCCTACCCCGAGGTCGAGCGCGATTTCGACCGCATCAGCGACGTGATGCGGGTGGAGGAGGAGACCTTCCTCTCGACGTTGACCAGCGGGTCGCGCATCTTCGACCTGGCAGCGCAGGAGACCAAGCGCTCGGGCGGCACGATCCTGGCCGGCGACAAGGCGTTCCAGCTGCACGACACCTACGGCTTTCCCATCGACCTGACCCTGGAGATGGCGGCCGAGCAGGGGCTGGCGGTGGACGAGGACGGTTTCCGCACGCTCATGGAGCAGCAGCGGCAGCGTGCCAAGGCCGACGCCGCCGCGCGCAAGACCGGCCACGGTGACCTGTCGGTCTACCGCGGCCTGCTGGAGCAGCACGGTGAGACCGAGTTCGTCGGCTACACCGACCTCCAGGCCACGGCGCGGGTGCTGGGACTGCTCGTCGACGGAAAACCCGCGCGTTCGGCCAAGGAGGGCACCAAGGCCGAACTCGTGCTGGACCGCACTCCGTTCTACGCCGAGGGCGGTGGCCAGATCGCGGACACCGGTGTGCTCGTCGGTGACGGCGCCGAGCTGAAGGTGCTCGACGTGCAGAAGGCCGTGCCGGGCCTGTTCGTGCACCGTGTCGAGGTCGTCGCGGGCGAGGTGGGCGTCGACACGGAGCTCGCCGCCTCCGTGGACGGCACGCGACGGGAGTCCATCGCGCGTTCGCACTCAGCCACCCATCTGGTGCACGCGGCCGTGCGCGGCGCCTACGGCAACCGTGCGGCCCAGGCCGGTTCGCTGAACACGCCCGGCCGTATGCGGTTCGACTTCACCACCCCGAAGTCGGTGTCGGCCGACGTGCTGACGGAGGTCGAGGAGGAGGTCAACGACTACCTCCAGACCGACGTCGAGGTGCAGGCGTACACCACCACGAAGGACAAGGCCCTCGAACTGGGCGCGGTGGCGCTGTTCGGTGAGAAGTACGGCAACAACGTTCGGGTCGTCGACATGGGCGACTACTCGCGTGAGCTGTGCGGCGGTACCCACGTCGAGCGCATCGGCCAGCTCGGCCTGGTCAAGCTCGTCAGCGACGCCTCGGTGGGCTCGGGCGTCCACCGTGTCGAGGCGCTGGTGGGCACCGACGCGCTGCGGCACGTGCGCAGGGAACAGTTGTTGGTGTCGCAACTCGCGGGCACGTTGAAGGTGCCGACCGACGAACTGCCCTCGCGCGTCGAGGACGTGCTCACCCGCCTGCGCAACGCGGAGAAGGAGATCGAACAGTTCAGGCTGCGCGAGGTGCTGGGTTCGGCGGACACGCTGGCGGGCCGGGCTCGGGATGTCGGCGGGGTGTCCGTCGTCGCCGAGAAGCTCGACCAGGCCGTCGACGCGGGAGCGCTGCGGGCGCTCACCGGCGAGGTGCGCAACCGGCTCGGGTCACGGCCCGGTGTGGTGGCGCTGTTCTCCCCCGGGAGTGAGGGCAAGGTGAGCTTCGTGGTGGCCACCACGGCCGCCGCGCGGGACGCCGGTCTGGCCGCGGGCAAGCTGGTGCCGTCGTTCGCCGAGCCGCTCGGCGCGCGTGGCGGCGGCAAACCGGACATGGCGCAGGGGGGCGGCACCCGCCCGGAGGGTGTCGAGCAGGCCATCGACGCCCTGCGTGCGGCCGTCGCGGCGAGCCGGTGAGCGATACCGGACCCGACCGGCCCGGTGTGGACGATCCCGGGCCCGGTCGGCGCCTTGCCGTGGACGTCGGGTCGGTGCGGGTCGGGGTCGCGCTCAGCGATCCCGCGCCGATCCTGGCGACACCACTCGTTACCCTGTCGCGTGATGTCGACACCGACAGGGACCTCGACGAGCTGAGTCGGCTTGTCACCGAGCACGACGTGGTCGAGGTGATCGTGGGACTTCCGAGGACACTGGCCGACCGTCACGGCACCGCTGCCGCCATCGCCATGGACTACGCACGGCGACTGGCCGAGCGGGTTGCGCCCGTAGCGGTCCGGCTGGCCGACGAAAGGCTGAGCACCGTGAGCGCGAGCCGCATGTTGTCGCAGCGGGGTGTGAAGGGACGCAAGCAACGAGCCGTGGTCGACCAGGTCGCCGCCGTGGAGATCCTCCAGGGCTGGCTCGACGGCCGTGCTGCCGCCATCGCACGGGAGGCGGAACGGTAGTGAGCGCACCGTACGACGGCCCGGATCCCCGCAGCCGGCGGCGTCCCGGCCCGCCTCCGCCGCGCCACCCTCGGGGCCAGCAGCCCCCGCCGCAGCCGCCGGGACAGCCTCCGCAGGACCCGCCGCCGCGAGGGCCCCGGCACCAGGCCCCGCCTCCCGCGCGGCCACCCCGGCACGCGGTGAGCGGGGAGAACCCGTTGCCACCGCGCCGTCCGCACCCCGCACCCCGCCCCCCGGCCCCCGAGCAGGATCTTCCACCCCGGCACGTGCGTGACCAGGGTGATCTGCTGGACGACGGGCAGGCGGCGGTCCCTCCGCCACCGCAACCGCCACAGCCAACACAGCCACCACAGACACCGCCTCCGGTGAGGCCTGCGGGCAGGCCGCCGATGCGGCGGCGCAGGCCCACACCCAACGACGGTGTGCCGCCGGACGACAACCCCACCGAGATCCTCGAACTCCACGAGCCCTACGACGACCTCTACGACGAGGAGATCGAAGGTGACTACCGCGGCTACGAGGATTACGAGGATTACGAGGACTACGACGACTACGAGGACCACGAAGCCGGGTACGGGGACCGTGATGCCGACGACGGACTCCGAGGCGGTGCTCGGGGGGACCTCGGGGAGCGCGACCGGGACCGTGACCGCGGTGAGCTCGGCGATCCCGACGACAGCGCCGAGCACGACTCCGGCGACGACCGTGCGGAGCCGGGGTTCTTCGACGACTCCGACGACGACGAGCTCGACACCGGGCGTGAGGGCCGGGGCCGCAGGCTGTTGAAATGGGTGGCCGCCCTCGCGCTGCTGGCGGTGTTGGGCGCCGGAGCGTTCTTCGGTGCGCGCGAACTGCTGGGCTTCGGCTACGACGACTACGAGGGGACCGGCGAGAAGGACGTACTCCTCCACGTGGAGGAGGGTGACGTCACCAGCGTCATCGCGTCGAAGCTCGCCGAGCTCGACGTGGTGGCCAGTGCTGAGGCCTTCGTCAAGGCCGGTGAGGACGACGAGCGGGTGCTCGGCATCCAGCCCGGCTACTACCAGGTCAAGACGAAGATGTCCGGGGAAGCGGCAGTGCAGGCCCTCGTGGCCGACGAGGCCAGGGTCGGTCATCTCCAGATCAGGGCCGGTACCAAGCTCTTCGACGTCATCCAGCCCGACGACTCGGTGACCCCCGGGATCTACACGCTGCTGGAAGAGGCGTCGTGCGCGCGGCTGAACGGCGAGGAGAGGTGCGTGTCGGCCGACGAACTGCGCGAGACCGCCGACTCCGTGGACCTCGCCGAGCTCGGCGTGCCCGACTGGGCCGTCGAGGCTGCGGAGAGCGCCCCGAAGGGCCGCAAGCTGGAGGGCCTGATCGCGCCGGGCGTCTACGACGTCAAACCCGGCGGGGACGCCAAGGCCCTGCTGTCGCAGGTGCTCGAAGCCTCGGCCACGAGGATGGAGGCCGCGGGCCTGCCGAGTGCCGCGGGCAGCACGCCGTACAGCCCGTACCAGGTCCTGGTCATCGCGTCGATCGTCGAGATGGAGGCTGTGAAGGCCGACTTCTCGAAGGTGTCCAGCGTCATCTACAACCGGCTGGAAGCCGACATGCGGTTGGAGATGGACTCCACGGTCAACTACCCGTTGAAACGGCCGACCTTGACCACCAAGGGGGAGGAACGGCTCAAGCAGACACCGTGGAACACCTACAGTATGAAGGGGCTTCCCGAGACTCCGATCGGCTCGCCGAGCCTGGAGGCCATCGAGGCGGCGCTGGAGCCGGAGGACACTCGCTACAAGTACTTCGTCAAGTGCGAGAAGAACGGCCTGTCGTGCTTCAACGAGGAGTACGAGGATCACCTGGCCGACCGGGACGATGCGCAGGCACGCGGTGTCTACTGAGCCCGGTGTGTCCACAGTGATCCCTCGCAGGGCGGGGGTGCTCGGTTCGCCCGTGCGGCACTCGCTGTCTCCCGTCCTGCACAACGCCGCGTACACCGCTCTCGGACTCGCCGGTTGGCACTACGACACCCACGAGGTCGACGCCGAGTCGCTGCCGGAGTTCGTCCACGCGCTCGGAGACGAGTGGGTGGGGTTGTCGGTGACCATGCCGGGCAAGCGGGCGGCGTTGGCCGTGGCCGACGAGGTGACACAGAGAGCCCTCGCTGTGGAGGCCGCCAACACATTGGTACGCCTGCCCTCGGGCGGGTGGCGTGCCGACTGCACCGATGTGGACGGTGTCGCGGGCGCGCTGCGGGCCGCGGGCGGCCTCCGTTCCGGGGAGGGGCGGACCGCCGTGGTCCTGGGAGCTGGAGGTACGGCCTCGGCGGCCGTGACGGCTCTCGGCGAACTCGGTGTCGCGGACGTCCACGTCGTGGTGCGGGAACCGGCGCGGGCCCAGGCCACCACGGAGGCGGCACGCCGGGCCGGGCTGGCGGTCTCCGTGCACCGGTGGGCGGAGGCTGATTTCGGCGCGCTCGCCACCGGGGCGCAGGTGCTGGTCAACACTGTGCCGCCCGAAGCCGTCGCGCCACACGTGGGTGAGCTCGCCGCGGTGCCGTGCGTGCTCGACGTGATCTACCACCCGTGGCCGACGCCGCTGGCCGAGGCTGTGACGGCTCGTGACGGGCGGGTGGCCACGGGACTGGACATGCTGCTGCACCAGGCGTTCGGCCAGGTCGAGCAGTTCACCGGACGTCCCGCTCCGCGCGAGGTGATGCGCGACGCGCTACGGGAGGCCACCGGAGGCGTCCTGCCGTTGCCGCTGGACTGAACACAGCACGGAACGCGAGGGACTCCTGCTGTTCACCTCCGCCCGATAGGGTGGCCGTGTCGATCGGCAGTGGAGGTGCGATGCGCGGAAGGGTCGTGGCACTGGCGGCCGCGTTGGTGTTGTCGGGAACCGCCGGAGTCGCGTCGGCGAAGCAGGCCGACCGGGAGCCGGTACGGTTCGCGACGTTCAACGCCTCGCTCAACCGCGCCGCCGAGGGGGAGCTGCTCGCCGACCTGTCCACGCCGGACGACGAGCAGGCCAGGGCCGTCGCCGAGGTGATCCAGCGCAGCAGGCCCGACGTGCTGCTGGTCAACGAGTTCGACTACGTGGCGGGCGGTGCCGCGGCCGACGCTTTCCGGCGCAACTACCTCGAAGTGCCGCAGAACGGCGCGAAACCCATCCACTACCCGTACGCCTACACCGCGCCGGTCAACACCGGCGTGCAGACCGGGCACGACCTCAACCGCGACGGGACGGTCGACGGCCCGGACGACGCACACGGCTTCGGAGCCTTCCCGGGACAGTACGGGATGCTCGTCCTCTCACGGCATCCCATCGACACCGAGCGCGTGCGGACGTTCCGGACCTTCCTGTGGAAGGACATGCCCGGCGCACTGCTTCCGGACGATGTGGACACTCCGGAGGCGGGGGACTGGTACCCGCCGGAGGTGCTGGAGACACTGCGGCTGTCGTCGAAGTCGCACTGGGACGTTCCCGTCCGTGTGGGACGGCGGACCGTTCACGTGCTCGCCGCGCATCCGACTCCACCCTCGTTCGACGGCCCGGAGGACCGCAACGGCACGCGTAACCACGACGAGATCCGGTTCTGGGCCGACTACGTCACCCCCGGCCGGGGTGGTTACGTCTACGACGACGAGGGCCGTCGGGGTGGCCTCGCTCCGCGCGAACGGTTCGTCATCGTGGGCGACTACAACGCCGATCCGCTGGACGGTGACAGCACCGCGGGTGCCGTGAACCGGTTGCTCGACGCGCCGCGCGTCCGCGACACGCGGCCCGCCAGCGCGGGTGGTGCGATGGCGGCGCGGGTCCAGGGCGGCGCCAACGACGGCCATCGCGGCAGCCCGTGGTTCGACACCGCCGACTTCGGCGACGAGCAGCCGGGCAACCTGCGCGTCGACTACGTGCTGCCCTCGCGCGGGATGAGGGTCGTACGTGACGGTGTGTTCTGGCCGGTCCCCGGCACCGGGCTCGACCGCCTCAACGCCGCTTCCGACCACCACCTGGTGTGGGTGGACGCACGTCCCTGAGGTCGTGCCCGGTTCGCGGCGCTAGCGTGGGGGCATGCGGATCGCGATCCTCGACGACTACCAGAACGTCGCTCTCGAACTGGCCGACTGGGAGTCACTCGACGCCGACGTCCACGTGTTCACCGAACACATCGCCCATCAGGACGAGCTCGTGCGGAGGCTGGCGGGCTTCGACGTGGTGGTGGCCATGCGGGAACGCACGCCGTTCCCCGACTCGGTGCTGTCTCGGCTTCCGGAGCTGCGGCTGCTGGTGACCACGGGACAGCGCAACGCGTCCATCGACGTCGAGGCCGCGCGCAGGCACGGCATCCTCGTGTGCGGCACCGGATACCTGCCGCATCCCACGGTGGAGCTGACGTGGGCGTTGATCCTCGCGGCCTGCCGTCACCTGCCCACCGAACTGCGGGCCATGCGGGACGGCGGCTGGCAGAGCACACTCGGCACCGGCCTGCGGGGCCGCACCCTGGGGGTGCTCGGCCTGGGACGGCTCGGCGCGCAGGTGGCCAGGGTCGGGCAGGCCTTCGGCATGCGCACGATCGCGTGGAGCCACAACCTCACGCCCGAACGGGCCGCCGAACACGATGTCACGGCGGTGACGAAGGACGAGTTGCTGGCGAGTTCGGACGTGCTGACGGTGCATCTCGTGCTGAGCGAGCGCACCCGGGGACTCGTCGGGGCCGCCGAACTCGCCGCCATGAAGCCCACCGCGTTGCTGGTGAACACCTCGCGTGGACCCATCGTGGACACCGAGGCACTCGTGCACGCGCTGCGCGACGGCGTGATCGGCGGAGCGGCCCTCGACGTGTACGACGAGGAGCCGCTCTCGGCCGATCATTCACTGAGGTCGTTGCCCAACGCCGTGCTCACCCCGCACATCGGGTTCGTGACCCGGGAGACCTACGAGGTGTTCTACCGCGACGCCGTGGCCGACATCGCCGCGTTCCAGCGGGGCGAGCCGGTGCGCGTGCTGGAGCGCTGACCACCGTCAGGCGAGTTCGGCGAGTACGGCGTCGGTGAACTCAGGCCACACCTGCGCGGCCCAGGGGCCGAACGCCCGGTCGGTCAGCGCGATGCTCGCCACGCCCGCGTCGGGGTCGACCCACAGGAAGGTGCCCGACTGGCCGAAGTGGCCGAACGTCCTCGGCGAGCTGCGGTTGCCGGTCCAGTGGGGGTCCTTGTGGCCGCGCAGCTCGAAACCGAGCCCCCAGTCGTTGGGCTTCTGGTGGCCGAAGCCGGGCAGGACGCCGTTGAGGCCCGGGAACGCGACCTGCGTCGCAGCGTCCAGAGTGGATCGATCGACCAGACTCGGTGCCTGGAGTTCGGTGGCGAAGCGGACGAGGTCGTCCACACTGGACTCCGCACCCGCGCCCGGCGAGCCCTTGAGGACGGTGTCGCGCATGCCGAGCGGCTGGAACAGTGCCTCGTCCTGGTAGGTGTCGAACGCGATGCCGGTGTGCTCGGCGAGCGCGTCGGCGAGCTGCTCGAAACCCGCGCTGGAGTACAGGCGGCGCTGGCCGACAGGGGCGAGCACCTTGTGTTCGTTGAACCCGAGGCCCGCGGTGTGCGCGAGCAGGTGCCGGATCGTGGCGCCCTCCGGGCCCGCGGGCTGGTCGAGGTCCACAGCACCCTCCTCGACGGCGATGAGGGTGGTGTAGGCCGTGAAGAGCTTGGTCACCGACGCCAGGGGGAAGACCCGTGCCGTGTCACCGTGGGTGCCGAGTACCGTCCCGTCCGCCCTCACCACTGCCGCCGCCGCGTTGTCGACGGGCCACTGCTCGATCAGCCGCACGCTCTCCATGGCTCCACTCTAACGGGGACACGTCGGGGAACCGCGGACACGAGACGCGCTGGTTCGCTCAGCCGGTCAGCTGCCGGGTGAACCACGTCCCGGCGAGTTCGGCGACCTGCTCCAGTGCCCCGGGTTCCTCGAAGAGGTGCGTCGCCCCGGGAACGATCTCCAGCGCGTGCGGACCGGCCAGGCGATGCGCGGCCTGCTCGTTGAGCCGTAGTACCTGCGTGTCGGAGCCGCCCACCACGAGCAGGGTGGCGCATTCGACCTCCGTCAGCGCGTCGCCGGCGAGGTCGGGCCGTCCCCCGCGTGAGACCACGGCGCGGACCGCCTCCGGCCTGCGCGACGCGGCGACGAGCGCCGCCGCCGCTCCGGTGCTCGCACCGAACAGGCCGATCGGCAGGTTACGCGTCGTGGTGTCCTCACGGAGCTGGTCCACGGCGGTGACGAGCCGATCGGCGAGCAGGCCGATGTCGAACCGGAGTTCCCCCGTCGCGGCGTCGTACCGTTCCTCGTCCTCGGACAGGAGGTCGAACAGCAACGTCGCCAGTCGGCGGTCCTGGAGGCTGCGGGCCACCGCCACGTTGCGCGGACTGTGCCGGGAACTGCCGGACCCGTGCGCGAACGCCACCACACCGAGCGCGTCGGAGGGCACCGTGAGGTCGCCCGACAACGCCGCCGAGCCCGCCGCCACACCGAACGGAACGGTCACGAGGTCCTCCCGGAGTACTGGTCCAGGAGCGCGACCACCTCGTCGTCGGTGGTCTGGGAGAAATCGCCGTACCACTGGCCGACGGCCTGGAAGTGCGGGGGCTCGGACACGCAGACCACCCGGTCCGCCTCGTCGTGGAGTGCGGAGGCGGCCTGCGGGGCGCACACGGGGGCTGCGAAGACGAGCCTGCGCGGTCCCGCCTGCCGCAGCGAACGCAGGGCGGCCGTGGCCGTCACACCGGTCGCGAGGCCGTCGTCGACCACGATCACGTCCCGGCCCTCGAGCCGTTCGGGATCGCGACCGCCCTGGTAGACGTCGAGTCTGCGCAACACTTCCCTGCGCTCACGTGCGCCTGCCCGGTCGAGGTCCTCGGGGGTCATGCCCAGCCTGCGCACACTGTGTTCGTCCACCACCACGGGACCGTGGGCGGTGACCGCGCCGATACCGAACTCGGGCCGTCCCGGCGCGCCGATCTTGCGTGCCACCGTCACGTCGAGCGGCGCCCCGAGTTCCGCCGCCACCTCGGCGGCCACGGGAACCCCGCCTCGGGCGAGACCCAGTACCACGGGATCGACCCAGTCGGTGTCCCGCAACACTTCGGCGAGCGCACGCCCTGCCGCGCTGCGGTCGGCGTAAACACGTCCTGTGACTGTCCTGGGCGTCATCGCCTACCCCGATCGCTGTCCATGCTCGCTCACCCCGGTTCCCCGCGCCGCTTGCGATGGACGACCCACCCCAGGTCCACCAGGCTGCCGAGTCCGACGACGCCGAGCAGCACGGTCCCCCACCACTCGCCGTAGTAGGCGAACAGGATCGCCCCGCCCACACAGAGGATCACGGCGAGAGTCGCGAGCACGATCCGCAGGGTCAGCGCACTGTACGCCGGTGCGGCCCCGCCGAAGCCGCCGGTGGGATCGTGGTAGTCGGGCAGGCCTCGCGCGTACTCCTCGCGGGTGCGAGGCCGGTTCTGATGTGCTCGTGCCTGCATGCCGATCGAGTACCCCGACCGGGCGGTACGCACACGCGCCCGACTCCTGGTGGAGCCCGGGCGCGTGTGGGGGGACGGACTGAGTGTCAGCCGTCGAGGTCCTGGGCGACGACGTCGGCGACCGCGTCCACGGCCGCCTCGGCTCCGTCACCCTCGGCGGCGATCACGACCGTGTCGCCGTGGGCCACGCCGAGTGTCATCAGGTTGAGCACACTCGACGCGGCCACCGGCGTGCCGCCGTCCTTGGCGATGGTGACCTCCACGGACTGCGCCGCCGCGGTCTTGGCGACCAGGGCCGCCGGCCTCGCGTGCAGTCCGACCTTGCTCGCCACCGTCACTGTGCGTTCGGGCACTTCCGTCATCCCTTCGTCGTCGGGCCGTCGGTTGCCGAGTCGGCCTCCTTCGCCGTGCGCCTGCCCTCGTCGTCCGCTGCCGCGGACACCTCCGTGGCGCCCTCGTCCTCCTCGCGGCCGGGGGTACGGAGGTTCCACTTGGTGATCACCCACCGGAACAGCAGGTAGTAGATCGCCGCGTAGACGAGGCCGATCGGGACGAGCAGCCACGCGTTGTTGGCGGCCTCGGCTCCCGAGTTGAGCAGGAAGTCGATCCCGCCCGCGGAGAACGTGAACCCGAGGTGGATGTCGAGCGCGTTCACCAGGGCCAGCGAGACACCGGTGAGCACCGCGTGGATCAGGTACAGCGGCCACGCGACGTACATGAAGGAGAACTCGATCGGTTCGGTGATCCCGGTGAGGAACGCCGTGAGGGCGGCGGTGATCATGATGCCGCCGACGACCTTCTTCTGGCTCGGGCGCGCGGTCTGCCAGATCGCCAAGGCCGCCGCGGGCAGGGCGAACATGAAGATCGGGAAGAACCCGGTCATGAAGGCACCGGCTTCGGGGTCGCCCGCGAAGAAGTTGTTGATGTCGCCGCCGTCGAACACGAACCACACCGGCACGTTGAGCAACTGGTGCAGGCCGACGGGAATCAGCAGTCGGTTGAGCACACCGTAGACACCGCCGCCGATCACCGCGTCACTGGTGGCGAGCTCACCGAGGTGGTTGATGCCCGCGTTGATCACCGGGAACACCAGCCCGAACACCACTCCGAGCAGCAGGAGCACGACGGAGTTCACGATCGGCACGAACCGCCGTCCACCGAAGAACGCGAGGTACGGCGGCAGCTTCACGCGGTGGAACCGCTGCCACACCACCGCGGTCACCAACCCCACCACGACCCCGGACAGCACGCTGTACGGCCACTTGATCGGGGCGAGGTACCAGCCGGGTGTCGGCTCGAAGCCCTCCAGTTCCTCGATGGGTGCGAAGACCTGCACGACCTTGCTGAACACGACGAACCCGACCACCGCCGCCACGCCGGTGGAGCCGTCGCCCTTGCGGGCGAACCCGACCGCGATCCCGACGGCGAACAGCAGCGGCAGCCAGTCGAACAGTCCGCCGCCCGCGGCGGCCAGCACCTTGGCCACGTCGGCCGTCGCGTCCCAGCGACCCAGCATGTCGTCCTGCCCCAGCCGCAGCAGCAGGCCCGCGGCGGGCAACGCGGCGATGGGCAGCATGAGGCTGCGGCCGAAGCGTTGCAGCCCCGCGAGCCCCTTCCCCTTGCGTTTCTTCGTGTCGGACGTGGTGCTCATCGGTGTCCTCCCTGCACTCCCGTACTGGTGTGGGTTCCTGTGGGGCCGACGTTCGGTGGGTGGGTGGCGTCCAACGCCACCGTGACCTGGTACCGGTCGCCCCGGTACCAGGAGGTCATGTCCTCGGCGACCCGGCCGCCGATACTGGACAACCGCCGGAAGGAGAGCAGCGGCGCACCGGGGCGCAGACCGAGCAACCCGGCGTGTCCGGCCTCGGCGGCCTCGGCGGTCACGGTCTGCTGTGCGGTGTCGAAACGTACCCCGTGGTACCGGGCGAGCTGGGCGTACACCGACCCGGTCAGGTCGAGGTCGCGCGGGTCCGGCACGACGTCCGGGTGGTACCAGCCGTCCTCGACGGCCAGTGGAACGTCGTCGGCCTTCCGCAGCCGCCGGATGTGGTGGGCGGGCCTGCCGGGGGCGAGGCCGAAGACGCGGCGGGTGCGTTCCGGTGGCACGGCCGTGTTGGTGGAGAGCACCTGGCTGCTCGGTGTGAGCCCTCGCCTTCGCATGTCGGCGGTGAACGACATGAGGTAGAGCGAGAGGTCGATGCGTCGTGCCGCCGTGAAGGTGCCCCTGCCGCGGACCCGGTGCAGCAGCCCCTCCTCCACGAGCCTGCCGACGGCGGTACGGACGGTGAGCCGTGAGACGCCGTAGCGCTCGGCAAGCTCGCGCTCCGAGGGGATCGCCGTCCCGGCGGGCAGTTCGTGTTCCACCATCCGGCGCAGGATCGCCCGGAGCTGGGCGTGCTTGGGCGTCGGCCCGTCGAGGATGCGGTCGGCGCACTCCGTCGTGCCGCCGCGGGCCCGGCCCATCGCCCACCTCCGTACTCGCCCCAGCGGCTCGAGATTGGTACGTTCCGGTCTAGACCACTGGCGTGGTGGGGCAGAATGCTCCGTGTCCCGCCCAGGTGTCAACCACCGTTACGCGTTTGTGGCTCGAGACAACGAGAAGGAGGCCGCGATGACGGACGACAGGCCGGAGAAGATTCTTGCGGCGCTCGGCGGCGCCGACAACGTCGTCGAGATCGAGGGATGCATCACCCGGCTGCGCTGCGAACTGGAGGACGGCTCCGTCGTCGACGAGGGCGCGCTCAAGCAGCTCGGCGTACACGGGGTCACGAGGATGGGCGACGTCGTGCAGGTGGTCGTGGGGCCGGAGGCCGACGCCATCGCCGAGGACATCCAGGACCTGTTGTGAGTCTGACAGTGCAGAGCCCCGTCGCGGGCACGACGATCCCCATGACCGATGTGCCGGACGCGGTGTTCGCGCAGGCCATGGTGGGCCCCGGAATCGCGGTGCGACCGGAGGAGGGGCAGGCCGACGCGGTGGCCCCGATCGACGGCACCGTGGCGACCCTGCACCCGCACGCGTTCGTCATCGCGGGTGCCGACGGCCGGGCCGTGCTCGTACACCTGGGCATCGACACCGTCAAGCAGAAGGGGGAGGGCTTCACGCTGCACGTCGTGCGAGGTGAGGAGGTGCGCGCCGGTCAGCCCGTGATCGGCTGGGACCCCGGTGCCGTGCGGGCCGCCGGGTACTCGCCGGTGGTGCCCGTGGTGGCGCTGGACGCCGCCGCCGACTCGCTCTCCGCCGTCCAGGCCGGTCGGCCGATCGCCGCGGGGGCACCGCTGTTCACCTGGAACGGCTGAGCACCTGCTCGCGGGCGACCTCGCACGGAAGAGCCGCCCGTCACGCCGTGACGATGCCGTTGCCCTCGATCGTGACCTCGATGGCGGGCAGCGGCGCGTCGGCGGGACCTCCGCGCACGGCACCGGTGAACGGGTCGAACGTGGAGTTGTGGCACGGGCAGCGCAGCTGGGACTGGTCGGGGACCACGGTGCAACCCTGGTGGGTGCACACCGCGCTGAAGGCGGTCACCTCGTTCTCCGAGCGCCGGGAGAGGATGGCCTCGCGGCCGTCGGGGGTGGTCACGGACGTGGCCGAGCCGACGGGCACGTCGTCCAGCGCGGCGAGACGGGTTCCCTTGGGGACCGTGGTCTGCGGCTGTCCACCGCCCGGCTCCCGGCCTTCGCCCGAGCAGGCGGCGAGGACGGCGGTTCCGAGGGCCGCCCCGGCCACGGCGGCTCCGGTCGTCAACACGGTGCGGCGAGAATGCGCGTGACCGGTCATGTGTCCTCCCGTCGTCCGGTCCGTTGCCGTTCACTCCTCCGGGGAGAATGTGAGAACTTGATTATCCGGGAGGCCTCCGGCGCGTCGGCGCACGGGCTCTTCCCGAGCGGCACGGGCGACACCGACGACATCGGGGGCTTGATGATCGGCTGGACACTGCGGGTGCTCGTCGCGGGCGGGCTGCTCGGCTCGGCATGGGTTCACTGGGTGGTGTGGCAGGACTGGGCCGCGGATGTCGGGGTGGTCGGCCCGCTGTTCCTCGTCAACGTCGTCGCGGGTGTCGGGCTCGCGGTGGCGGTGCTGGCCTGGAGGCATCCGCTGGCGGCCGCCGGGGCGGTCGCGTTCGGCCTGGTGACCCTCGCGGCGTACGTGCTGTCGCTGACGGTCGGCTTCTTCGGCGTGCGGGAGCAGTTCGCCACGCAGGAGGAGCTGTGGGGCGTGGTCACCGAGGTGGTGTGCGTGGTGTTCGGGGCGGCGCTGCTGTCGCCCCGGGTACGGGCGGCCGAGCGGCGTCGGGGCTGACACCTCGGCTCCATCGGGGGCTGCCGTCACCCGGCCGGGCGAAAACCGGGGCGAGACCGAACCGAACGTGACCGTTCGGTCGCCGTGTGTCTTGCCGATGAGTGAGGCGCGACGCAGGCTGGCGCCATGCACTGGGGAATACTGCTGGTCTGTCTCGGAATGGCGACAGGGTGGGCAGCGGGCCACCTGCTCGCAGGCTGCGCCCGGCCCGCGCCCGTACCCGTCGGGTGGTGTGCCGCCGGGACCGGCGCGCTGTGGTGTGCGGTGTGGGCGCTGGGACGGGCCGGCGCGCTTCCGGGATGGTGGCTGCCGATTCCCCTGGCCGCCACGGCCTTCGCGGTTCCGTTGGCGACCGCGGACGTCCTCCACCGCAGGCTGCCCGACGTACTGACCCTGCCCGCGTACGGGCTCGGGGCCGTGGCCGTGTGCGCCGCCGCGATGGGCGGGCCGGGCCCTCCACTCGTGGTCACCGCCGTCGCCGGCGGGGTCGCGACGCTGGGCGCGCACATGCTCGTCCGTGGTCTCGCGCCCGCCTCGCTCGGCGCCGGTGACGTCAAACTGGCGGGGAGTCTGGGAGTGCTCGCCTCCGCCGCGGGGTGGCCGACGCTGGTGGTGTCGATGGTGCTCGCGTCGTCGGTGACCGCGGTGCTGGCCGTGGTGGCGGCCCTGGCACGGGTCCGCAGGTGGCGGGAGGGCGTCCCCCACGGACCCGGCCTGCTCGCCGCCACGTGCGCAGGTGTTCTGTTCCCCGGCGGGCTTCCGCCGGTGGGCAGCTGACACGGTGTTTTGGGCGCGTGACAACATGGGCGCTGTGTTGCGTTGGATAACCGCTGGTGAATCGCATGGTCCGGCCCTCACTGCCATTCTCGAGGGCATGGTGGCGGGCGTGGAGATCACGACCGACGAGGTGAGTGCCCAGCTCGCCCGCCGTCGTCTCGGCTTCGGCCGGAGCCCACGCATGGGGTTCGAGGCCGACCACGTGGAGTTCCTCGGCGGTGTCCGGCACGGGCTCACCCAGGGCGGGCCCATCGCGGTGAAGATCGACAACACCGAATGGCCCAAGTGGGAGAAGGTGATGTCCGCCGACCCGGTGGACGCATCGGAACTGGAGGGGCTGGCGCGCAACGAGCCGCTGACCCGTCCGCGTCCCGGGCACGCCGATCTGCCGGGGATGTTGAAGTACGGCTTCGACGAGGCGAGGCCCGTGCTCGAGCGGGCCAGCGCGCGGGAGACGGCGTCGAGGACGGCGTTGGGCACGGTGGCCAGGGCCTTCCTGCGGCAGCTCCTTGGGGTCGAGATCGTCAGTCACGTGGTGTCGATCGGCCGGGCGAAGGCGTCTGAAGGGCCGTTGCCGGGGCCCGCCGACCTCGCGGCCGTCGACGAGAGCCCGGTGCGCGCGTTCGGTCAGGAGGCCACCGACGCGATGGTCGCCGAGGTGGAGCAGGTCAAGAAGGCGGGTGACACCGTGGGCGGTGTCGTCGAGGTGATCGCCTACGGTCTGCCGCCGGGCCTGGGGTCGCACGTGCACTGGGACCGCCGTCTCGACGCTCGGTTGGCCGGTGCGCTGATGGGTGTGCAGGCCATGAAGGGCGTCGAGGTGGGTGACGGCTTCACCACGGCGGAACGCTGGGGTAGCGAGGCCCACGACGAGATCGACGCGAGTGCCGCGCCGAACGGCGTGACGCGCCGTAGCAACCGCGCCGGCGGGCTCGAAGGGGGCATGACCAACGGTGAGCCGCTTCGCGTGCGCGCGGCCATGAAGCCCATCTCCACCGTCCCACGTGCACTGTCCACAGTCGACGTCGCGACGGGCGAGGCCGCGGTCGCGATCCACCAGCGCTCTGACGTGTGCGCCGTGCCGAGGGCTGGGGTCGTGCTGGAGTCGATGGTGGCGCTCGTCCTCGCCGAGGCGGCACTGGAGAAGTTCGGCGGTGACTCGCTGGCCGAGTCGCGGCGCAACGCCGAGTCGTATCTGGAGAGCGTCCGCGAGTTCTGGGAGCGGCCGCACCGGTGAACGACGTGATCCACGAGGGCCCGATCGTGGTGGTCGGGCCGCCCGGCTCGGGCAAGAGCACGGTGGGCAGACTGCTGGCCGAACGCCTCGGGACCGACTTCCACGATGCGGACGCCGACATCGAACGGGAGCAGGGCCGCACCATCTCGGACATCTTCGCCGCCGACGGCGAAACCGCGTTCCGCGTGATCGAGGAGGAAACCGTTCACCGGGGCCTACGCGAGTACACGGGTGTGTACGCGCTGGGCGGCGGCGCGGTGCTGTCGGAGCGCACCCGCACGCGCCTGGCGGGGTACCCGGTGGTGTTTTTGAACGTGGGGATGGCCGAGGGCGTGCGGCGCACCGGTCTGTCCAGCGCCCGGCCGCTGCTCGCGGGAGTCAACCCGCGTGCCACCTACAAGGCGTTGCTGGACGCCCGGCTCCCGGTCTACCGGTCGGTGGCCACCGTCGAGGTCGACACCGACGGCCGGACACCTGAGGACGTCGTCGCGGAGTTGACGGCGAGCCTGGCCCGGCCTGGAACACCGGAGTGAGGAGAGACATGACCGAACCCGTCCGGATCGCGGTGCGAACCGCGCAACCCTACGACGTCGTGGTGGGTCGTGGCCTGCTCGGCGAACTCACCGACGCGGTGCGTGACGCCTCGAAGGTCGCGATCATCCACCCGCCCACCCTCACCACCACGGCCGAGGCCGTGCGCGGGGAGCTCGCGGAGGCGGGTCTCGACGCGCACCGGGTCGAGATTCCCGACGCCGAGGACGGCAAGGCCCTTTCCGTGGCCGACTTCTGCTGGGAGGTGCTGGGCCGCATCGGGCTCGACCGCCGAGGTGTGGTCGTGGGCCTGGGCGGCGGCGCCGTCACCGACCTCGCCGGGTTCGTGGCGGGCACCTGGATGCGCGGCGTGCGGCTGGTCAACGTGCCCACCACGCTGCTGGGCATGGTGGACGCGGCGGTCGGCGGCAAGACCGGTATCAACACCGACGCGGGCAAGAACCTCGTGGGCGTGTTCCACGAGCCGTCGGCCGTGCTGGTCGACCTCGCCACACTGGAGACCCTGCCGCGCAACGAACTCGTCGCCGGGATGGCCGAGGTCGTCAAGGCCGGTTTCATCGCCGATCCCCGCATTCTCGAACTGATCGAGGCGGACCCGGCCGCCGCCGTCGACCCGGCAGGGGACACGATCACCGAACTGGTGCGCCGGTCGATCCAGGTGAAGGCGAACGTCGTCGCGGCGGACCTGAGGGAGAGCGACCTGCGGGAGGTCCTGAACTACGGTCACACGCTCGCACACGCCATCGAGCGCCGCGAACGGTACCGCTGGCGGCACGGCGCGGCGGTGAGTGTGGGCCTGGTGTTCGCGGCCGAACTCGCCCGCCTCGCGGGGCGGCTCGACGACGCGACGGCCGACCGCCACGCCACAGTGCTGCGAGCGTTGGGGCTGCCGACGACCTACGACGCCGACGCCCTGCCGCAGCTCATCGAGTCGATGCGTTCGGACAAGAAGACCCGCTCGGGCACGCTGCGGTTCGTGGTGCTCGACGGTCTCGCCAAGCCGGGCAGGTTGGAAGGGCCCGATCCGGCGTTGCTGGCCGGGGCCTACTCCGCCGTCGCGGGCGGCGCGGCGGACGAGGGGGGAGTGCTGCTGTGACCGTTCATGTGCTCAACGGCCCCAACCTCGGCAGGCTGGGCACCCGCGAGCCGGACGTGTACGGCTCCACCACCTACGACGACCTCGTGCGGCTCTGTGTCGAGACCGGGAAGGAACTCGGTCTCGACGTCACCGTGCGCCAGACCGACCACGAGGGCGAACTCGTGGGCTGGCTGCATGAGGCCGCCGACGTCGCGGCACCGGTGATCCTCAACGCCGGGGCGTGGACGCACTACTCGATCGCGGTGCGCGATGCCGCCGCGCAGCTGCGGGCGCCGTGGATCGAACTGCACATCAGCAACGTGCACGCCCGCGAGCCGTTCCGGCACCACAGTGTCCTGTCCGACATCGCGACGGGAGTGGTCGCAGGGCTCGGGGTGGACGGATACCGGCTCGCGCTGCGCTGGGTGGCCGACAACACGCGCTGACTCCGCGGCGCGATCTCTAGACTGAGCGTGACGCCGCCGGGGTTCTCCGGTGCGGCGGAGGTGGGAGGTTCGGCGTTTCACCATGGGCACACCCCGTCATCGGAGTCCCTTGGGTGGGCCTGTGCCGGCAGTCGTCATGGTGCTGGTCGTGGCGCTCGTCGCGGCCTGCACGGCGGGCGAGGCGTCCCCCGACGCCCACCGGGCCGTGCCGTCGAGTGCGCCGACGGTGTCCAGTCAGGCCGGCTCCACACCGCCGGACGCACCGGTCACGCTCACGGTCGACAGCCTGCGCGGAGGCGAGCAGGTGGTGGCGAGCGGTGGTGCGGACGCGGTCTACAACTACGGCCCCACCGTGCTGGTCGACGGAGGCACCGTGCGGATGTGGTGGTGCAGCCAGTACGGGAGCGCGCCGCCCGCAGGCGACGACATCCTGTACGCCCAGGCGGACTCGCCGTCCGGCCCGTTCACTGGACCTGACGGAGGTATTCCGCGCGCCGTGTTCTCGGGTAACCCCGGCCACTTCGACGCGATGCACACCTGCGACCCGTCCGTCCTGCGGGTGAACGGGACGTACTACATGTACTACACCGGTGCGCGGGGCGAGGACGCCTACGGCAACGCCATCGGCGTGGCGACCAGCGACGACGGCCTGCACTGGAGCCGGCTCACGAACGAGCCGATCGTCACGCCCGCCCACGACACGACCCGCGACAACGCATACGGCGCGGGGCAGCCCGCAGCGGTGTACCTCGATGGCTGGTTCTACCTGATGTTCACCGACACCACGGGCCAGGCCGCGGGGTGGAACGGTGCGGGTCAGTTCGTGCTGAGGTCGCGGGACCCGGCGTTCGCGACGGGCGTCGAGGCGCTGGGCGGGGACGGCTTCGCCGCCGTGTCCAGCACCGCGGTCCCGCGCACGCGCTCGGTCGTGGACGCGTTCAGCGCCGACCTCATGTGGGTGGACGCCCTGGACGCCTTCGTCATCGCCCACCAGACCGCCGAAGGCACGACGCTGACGTTCTGGAACCGCGACTTCTCGGCGCAGCCCTACCATCCCGTGCTCGTCCGGAGCCGGTGGGAGGAGGGACCGGGCCTGGTGCGCCAACCCGACGGACACGCCCCGCTGTCGCAGCGCGACGTGTGCGGGCGGGTGCCGTTCGACGTCGTGCACGCCACGGTGATAGGGCAGGCTGCCGCCCCGACCGACCTGCGCCACTACGGGCTCGACGTGTACGGGATCGACGGTTGCGGCGAGGAGAGGCGTGCGCTCGCGGTACTCGACGGCGTCGCCATGCCCTCGCCGGTGCGCACGATGGACCTCGTCGTCGGTGGCCGGGTGGTGAGGGTCGACCGGCGGTCGGTGGCCACCGCACTGGCCGGGCACGTGCTGGACGAACGGCTCTCCGTGCTCGACAGGGTGCCCGTGTCGGCGCGGTTGTCGGCGGGTGCCCGGGGGGTGAGCGCACCGGGCGAGGGCCTCGGCGTCGTGCTGGACGGCACGCTGTGGCCGGTGACGTCGACGGCGGTGTTGGAGGCCAACGACTCACCGGCCGAGCCGATCACTCCCGAGCAGTGGCGGGCGTACCCGAAGGGGCCGGTGCTCGGTTAGCGAGCCGGTTCGGCCTTCCGGCGCGGCCGAGGTGACGGCCTGCGGCCGGTGTCCGCGTCGCGGTCGGACTCACCGTTCACGTCGTCGCGGTAGGAGGTGGCGATCCGTCCTCCCACCAGCAGACCGAGTCCGGCCGGCACGAGGACGAGCAGCGCGGTGAAGGCCGCCCCTCCCGTGAGGGCGGAGGCCAGTGCGCTCACTCCTGTCCGGTCCACGAACACGGCCCTGCCGACGACGGTGAGGACACCCGAGCCCACCCCGGCGACCAGCGCGGCCACGAACCAGGTGCGGCCCGCGTCGGCGAGGCCCGTCCACGCGTCGATCGCGCTCCACAGGGCCACCGTGCCCACGAGCACGGCGAGGGCGATCGCGGTGACGAGTGTGCGCTCGGTGGGCTGGAACACGGCGTACTTCGCGGTGGCGACGGCGGCAGCGGCATGCAGGACGGCCATGCCGAGTCCGCGAGGAAACCAGGACGGCATCTGCGTGACTGTACTGATCCGGCACGGGCGCGGGAACCGTTCGGGCATGATCGCGGTCGATGAGTGCACCGGGCCTAGACTGGCCCGGTGCCCGAGATTCACGCCGCGCGACGCCGCGCTCTCCGCCAGCGGTTCCAGGATGCCGAACTCGACGCCCTGCTCGTCACCGATCTGCGCAACATTCGCTATCTGACCGGGTTCACGGGGTCGAACGCCGCCCTGCTGGTGCACACCGACGGCGACGAGCGCAGTGTGTTCTGCACCGACGGCCGGTACACCACCCAGGCCGAGGCACAGGTGCCCGATCTGCGCAGGCTCATCGAGCGGCCGAGTGCACTGGCGCTTGTCCGGGATGCGGACGAACGGCTCGCCCGAGGGGCCACCGTCGGTTTCGAGAGTCAGCACGTCAGCGTGGAGCAGCACGCGGTGTTCACGGACGCGGCCGGGTCGGTGCTGCTGGCACGGGCGCCCGGACTGGTGGAACGGCTGCGGGAGGTGAAGGACGACACGGAGATCGCCGCGTTGCGCGCGGCGTGCGCGGCGGCCGACCGGGCACTGGCGGAGCTGCTGGAGCACGGCGGGCTGCGTCCGGGCCGCACCGAACGCGAGGTGGCACGCGACCTGGAGAACCGCATGGCCGACCATGGTGCGGAGGCCGTCGCCTTCCCCTCGATCGTCGCCGCGGGCGCCAACTCGGCGATACCGCACCACCGGCCCACCGACGCCGTGCTCGCGGCGGGGGACTTCGTGAAGCTCGATTTCGGCGCGGTGGTGGACGGGTACCACTCGGACATGACACGCACGATCGTGCTCGGCGAGCCCGCGCAGTGGCAGCGTGACCTGTACACACTGGTCGCCACGGCCCAGGCCGCGGGTACGGAGGCCGTCCGCCCCGGGCGGGAGGTCTCCGCCGTGGACGCCGCCGCGCGGACCGTGGTAGCCGAAGCCGGATACGGCGAGCAGTTCACCCACGGTCTCGGCCACGGTGTGGGACTGGACGTACACGAGGCGCCGAGCCTCGCGAAGACCGGCGTCGGTACACTGTCGACCTGCATGGCGGTCACCGTGGAGCCGGGGATCTACCTGGCGGGGCGCGGTGGCGTCCGTATCGAGGACACGCTCGTCGTGCGGGAGGGGACTCCCGAGCTCCTCACCATGAGCACCAAGGAACTCGTGGTCGCCTAGTCGCGGCCCCACCCGATACAGGAGAACGCACACTCGTGGCCACCACCAACGACCTCAAGAACGGCATGGTCCTCAATCTGGACGGCCAGTTGTGGTCCGTCGTCAACTTTCAGCACGTCAAGCCCGGTAAGGGCGGTGCCTTCGTCCGCACGACGTTGAAGCACGTCGTCAGCGGCAAGGTGGTGGACAGGACGTTCAACGCGGGCACCAAGGTCGACACCGCGACGGTCGACCGCAGGGACATGACGTACCTGTACAACGACGGGTCCCACTACGTGTTCATGGACACCGAGACCTACGACCAGCTCGAACTCTCGGCCGACCTCGTGGGCGACGCCGCCAACTTCCTGTTGGAGAACACCGAGGTGCAGGTCGGCATGCACGAGGGCACGCCGTTGTACGTCGAGCTGCCGACGTCGGTGGAGCTGACCATCGAGCACACCGACCCGGGGCTGCAGGGCGACCGCTCCACCGGCGGCACGAAGCCGGCGAGGCTGGAGACCGGCGCCGAGATCCAGGTGCCGCTGTTCCTCAGCAGCGGCGAGAAGATCAAGGTGGACACCCGCGACGGCCGTTACCTCGGCCGTGCCTGACCCTCGGACGGCGACGACCACGGTGAACGACGAGTCCCGTTCCTCCCGCCCCGCGCGCCGCGGGGGCATCAGCCGCCGCGCGTCCCGCCGACGCGCGGTGGAACTGCTGTACGAGGCGGCACTGCGTGACACCGACCCGGTGACTCTCCTGTCGGAGCGCGTCGGGTCGGTCGACGCCGACCCGGTCAGCGACTACACGATCGCCCTGGTGGAAGGCGTCGGTGAGAACCGCGAGCGCATCGACGAGGTGCTCGCTGAGCACGCACAGGGTTGGTCGTTGCAGCGCATGCCGCCGGTCGACCTCGCCGTGCTGAGGGTCGGCCTCTACGAACTGTTGTGGGCCGTGGACGTGCCCGACCCGGTCGCCATCGACGAGGCCGTGGGCATCGCCAAGCAGTTGTCGACCGACGACTCGCCGCGGTTCGTCAACGGCGTCCTGGGCCGGATCGGCACGATCGCCGACCGGCTGCGCGCGGTCCTCTGACGATTCCCGCCGTCCCGCCCGGAAGGCCGGGCACGGGGCGGACGGACGCCGAGGACCGCGCGGCCCGGAGCCGCGGCCGGGGGTGGCTTCCCCGCTGCGGCGGAAGCCGGGTCATTCCTCCGTGGACGGGCGGGCCTCCGGGGGCAGCACGCCCCAGTCGATGAGTTGCTCGGTCAGCTCACCCGGAGTCATGTCGTAGATGATGGCCAGCGACCGCAGGTCCTCGGTGCGGATCGACAGCACCTTGCCGTTGTAGTCACCTCGCTGGCTCTGGATGGTGGCGGCGTAGCGGGCCAGCGGTCCCACCTTCTCCGCCGGGAGCTGCTGCAGCCTCTCCAGGTTGATCACGATCTTGGTGGCGGGTTCGGCACCGGACGGCACCCTGCCCTCAGGCAGCAACTCGACCACCGGGACACCGTAGAAGTCGGCGAGTTCGGCCAGCTTCTGTACGGTCACCGCGCGGTCGCCCCGCTCGTAGGAGCCGACGACGACGGCCTTCCAGCGGCCGCCCGACTTCTGCTCCACCCCGTGCAAGGACAGGCCCTGTTGCTGGCGGATACCGCGGAGCTTGGCCCCGAGCGCCTTGGCGTAATCGCCCATGTGGTGGTTCTCCGTTTCCTCGCCCCGATGCGGCCACCGACGACCGACAGGGAACACTTGACCCGAATACTCAGAGTAATGGTTACGCCTCGTCGTCACCAGGTCAAGCAGATCATCGCCGCCTGGGGTTACTCACCGAGACAGACCACCCGTAAGGGCGAGGTCGCTAACCTGCTACCGTCGTGACGGTTCACCTGCGGAACCAGCGAAAAGAACTTCCTTTAAGGACCCGTCCAGCGAGGCGGGGAAGGAGACTTTCTGTGGCGTCACGACCACGTGGCGTGACCGGATCGGCTGCTGAGCGGGAGCTGCTCTCGGCCGGTGACGTCGCGCGCACCGTCGCCCGAATGGCCCACCAGGTCATCGAAAAAACCGCGCTGGGTGCTGAGGACATGCCTCCACCCGTGTTGCTGGGGATCCCCACGCGGGGGGCTCCGCTCGCCACCCGCCTCGGCGCGAAGATCACCGAGTTCTCCGGAGTGACCGTGCCCGCGGGCACGCTCGACATCACTCTCTACCGAGACGACCTCCGTCGCAGGCCCACGCGCCCCCTCGCGCAGACGCAGCTTCCCGACACCGGTATCGACGACCGCATCGTGATCCTGGTCGACGACGTCCTGTACTCCGGCCGCACCGTCAGGGCGGCGCTGGACGCGTTGCGTGATCACGGCAGGCCCAAGGCGGTGCAACTGGCGGTGCTCGTCGACCGGGGCCACCGCGAACTGCCCATCCGTGCCGACTACGTGGGCAAGAACGTGCCCACCTCGCGGTCGGAGGACGTCTCCGTGCTGCTCGACGAGGTGGACGGCCGGGACGCCGTGCTGCTGGGGGAGCGCCGATGAAGCACCTGCTGTCCACGGACGGCCTCGATGCCGCCTCGGCCACGGCGGTGCTCGACACGGCCGACGAGTTGAAGCGAACCCTGCTGGGCAGGGAGGTCCGCAAGCTGCCGACGCTGCGCGGGCGCACTGTCGTCACGTTGTTCTACGAGAACTCCACCCGCACCCGGGTGTCGTTCGAGATCGCGGGCAAGTGGATGAGTGCGGACGTGGTGAACGTCTCCGCGAGCTCCTCGTCGGTGGGCAAGGGCGAGTCACTGCGCGACACGGCCCTGACGCTGGCGGCGGCGGGTGCCGACTGCGTCGTGGTGAGGCATCCGGCTTCCGGGGCCGCTCACCGGCTCGCGGGCTGGCTGGCCGACGTGGGCACCAGCGTGGTCAACGCCGGTGACGGAACGCACGAGCACCCGACCCAGGCGTTGTTGGACGCGGCCACGCTGCGGGAGCGGCTCGGTGACCTCGACGGTCGCAGGGTGACCATCGTGGGGGACGTGCTGCACAGCCGGGTCGCGCGCTCGAACGTGCACCTGCTGTCGACGCTCGGCGCGGACGTGACGTTGGTCGCGCCTCCGACGTTGTTGCCGGTGGGAGTGGAGTCGTGGCCGGTGACCGTGTCCCATGACCTGGATTCCGTTCTGCCAGCCTCCGACGCTGTGATGATGTTGCGTGTGCAGGCGGAGCGCATGCACGGAGGTTTCTTCCCCTCGGCGCGGGAGTACTCGGTCGCGTACGGGCTGAACGAGACGAGGTCGCGGTTGCTGCCCGAACACGCCGTGGTGCTGCACCCGGGTCCGATGCTGCGGGGCATGGAGATCGCCTCGGTCGTGGCGGACGCGCCGAACGCGGCGATCACGGAACAGGTGCGCAACGGCGTGCACGTGAGGATGGCGGTGCTGTATCACCTGCTGGCGGGAGACGGAGGCGACCGTGGCTGAGGATTCGATGGCAGTTGCGGGCGCCGACCGGGTGCGGGTGTCCCGCAGGAACACGGAGGCGACCGTGGCTGAGGATTCGATGGCAGTTGCGGGCGCCGACCGGGTGCGGGTGTCCCGCAGGAGTACGGAGGCGACCGTGGCTGAGGATCGGACTGTGCTGCTGCGGCGGGTTCGGCCGTACGGCGAGGGAGAGCCGGTCGACGTACTCGTCTCCGACGGTGTGATCGCCGAGATCGGCAGCGTCGACCCGCCTGCCGGTGTCGAGGTGGTCGAGGGCCGGGGACAGGTGTTGCTGCCCGGGTTCGTCGACCTGCACACGCACCTGCGGGAGCCCGGCCGGGAGGACACCGAGACGATCGAGACCGGTTCGGCCGCGGCCGCGCTGGGTGGTTACACGGCGGTGTTCGCCATGGCCAACACCGATCCGGTGGCGGACAACGCGGTGGTGACCGATCACGTCTGGCGCCGGGGCCGTGAGGTCGGGCTCGTGGACGTGTACCCGGTCGGCGCCGTCACCGTGGGGCTCGCGGGCGAGCGGCTGGCCGAGATGGGCACGATGGCGAACTCCGCCGCCGGGGTGCGGATGTTCTCCGACGACGGGCACTGCGTCGCCGACCCGCTCGTGATGCGCAGGGCGCTGGAGTACTCGACCGCGCTCGGCGTGGTGGTGGCCCAGCACGCCGAGGAACCGCGCCTCACCGTCGGGGCGCAGGCGCACGAGGGCGAACGGGCCGCACGGCTCGGGTACCCGGGGTGGCCCGCCTCGGCGGAGGAGTCGATCGTCGCCCGCGACTGTGTGCTGGCGCGGCACGCGCGGGCCCGGCTGCACGTGTGCCACGTCTCGGCGGCGGGCACCGTGGACGTGTTGCGCTGGGCCAAGGAGCAGGGCACCGAGGTGTCGGCCGAGGTGACCCCCCATCACCTCCTGCTCACCGACGAGCGGCTGGCCACGTTCGACCCGGTCAACAAGGTCAACCCGCCGTTGCGCGCCGAGGCCGACGTGCGGCGGATGCGGCAGGCGCTGGCCGACGGGGTGATCGACTGCGTGGCCACCGACCACGCCCCCCACGCGCCGCAGGACAAGGACACCGAGTGGGCAGCCGCTCGTCCGGGGATGCTCGGGTTGCAGACCGCGCTGTCGGTGGTCGTGGAGACGATGGTCCGTCCCGGCCTCCTCGACTGGCGCGGGGTGGCGCGGGTCATGAGTGAACGGCCCGCCGAGATCGTCGGGCTGCCGGACCAGGGCAGGCCACTGGCCGTGGGCGAGCCCGCCAACCTCGTACTGGTGGACGCGGACGCGGAGTGGACGGTCCGCGGCGCCGAGTTGGCGAGCCGCGCGGCCAACACGCCGTACGAGGGGCTGCGGCTGCCCGCCGTGGTGAGCGCCACGTTGCTGCGCGGGCGTGTGACGTCGCGCGAAGGGAAGATTGTGTGATGGACAGGCTTCTGCTGACCCTGCTGTGCTTCGCTTTCTTCGCGCTCTGCCTCTACGGGATGTGGCGTGGCTGGCGACGACAGGCCCGCACCCAGAGCGTGCGCGTGCCGCCGTTTCCGGCCGTGCCCGCCGAGCGAGGCGAGCTGCTGCTCCAGACGCGAGGCCTCTACGTCAGCACGACGACGTCGGGGCACTGGCAGGACCGCATCGTCACCCGCGGCGTGGGCATGCGGGGACCTGCGGTACTGCGGCTCTACGACCGGGGCATCGAGGTCGATCGCGCCGGCGCCCCGGGTTTCTGGATTCCGCGTGACAGCGTCGTCCGCGTCGGTACGGCAAAAGGAATGGCGGGCAAGGTGATGGGCACCGAGAGCCTGTTGGTGCTCACGTGGCGCCTTGGAGACGTCGAGCTCGACACCGGTTTGCGCGGTGACGATCTTTCCGTCTACCCGCAGTGGATCGAGCAGGCCAAGGGAGGTGCCCAGGTATGACCGGCACACACGGCACGGACGCCGCCGCGCTCGTGCTTGAGGACGGGCGGATCTTCCGAGGGACGGCGTACGGAGCGCGCGGGCGCACCCTCGGCGAAGCGGTCTTCTGCACCGGCATGACCGGTTACCAGGAGACGCTGACTGACCCGTCGTACCACCGGCAGATCGTGGTGCAGACGGCGCCGCAGATCGGTAACACCGGCTGGAACGACGAGGACGACGAGTCGCACCGCATCTGGGTCGCGGGTTACGTGGTGCGCGACCCCGCGCGCAGGCCGTCCAACTGGCGGTCGACGCGGTCGCTGGACGACGCGCTGACCGAGCAGGGGGTGGTGGGCATCGCGGAGGTCGACACCCGCAGCCTCACCCGGCACATCCGGGAGCACGGCGCCATGCGCGCGGGGATCTTCTCCGGTGACGCGCTCGCCCCGGACGACGACCTGGTGGCGCAGGTGTTGGCGAGTCCGAGGATGAAGGGCTCCGACCTCGCCCGCGAGGTGACCACCGCGAAGCCGTACGTGGTGCCCGCGGTGGGCGGGACCCGGTTCCGGGTGGCGGCGCTGGACCTCGGCATCAAGGCGAACACGCCGAGGCAGCTGACGCAGCGCGGTATCGAGGTGCACGTGCTGCCCGCGGGCAGCGGCCTCGACGACATCCTCGCCGTCGACCCGCACGGCGTGTTCCTCTCCAACGGCCCCGGTGACCCGGAGACGCAGGGCGACGCGATCGAACTCACGCGCCGCGTGCTGGAGCGCGAACTGCCACTGTTCGGCATCTGCTTCGGTAACCAGATCCTCGGCAGGGCACTGGGCCTTTCGACCTACAAGATGCGCTTCGGCCACCGGGGCGCCAACATCCCCGTTCTCGACGCCGCCACGGGCCGGGTGGCGATCACCTCGCAGAACCACGGCTTCGCCCTGGAGGGCGAGCCGGGACAGCACTTCGACTCGCCGTTCGGTAAGGCGCACGTGAGTCACCACTGCGCCAACGACGGCACCGTGGAGGGCCTGCGCTGCGAGGAGGTGCCCGCGTTCTCGGTGCAGTACCACCCCGAGGCCGCCGCGGGCCCGCACGACGCGGCGCCGCTGTTCGACGACTTCGTGACCCTGATGGAGGCCCGCCATGCCCAAGCGCAGTGACATCGAGCACGTACTCGTGATCGGGTCGGGGCCGATCGTCATCGGCCAGGCCGCCGAGTTCGACTACTCCGGTACCCAGGCGTGTCGCGTGCTGCGCGCAGAGGGCCTGCGCGTGAGCCTGGTGAACTCCAACCCGGCGACCATCATGACCGACCCGGAGTTCGCCGACTCGACCTACGTGGAGCCGGTGACCCCGGAGTTCGTGGAGAAGGTCATCGTCGCCGAGCAGGAGAAGGGCAGGCCGATCGACTCGCTGCTGGCCACCCTCGGCGGTCAGACGGCGCTGAACTGCGCGGTCGCGCTCCACGAGCGCGGGGTGCTGGAGAAGTACGGCATCGAGCTCATCGGTGCCGACGTCGACGCCATCCAGCGCGGCGAGGATCGGCAGAAGTTCAAGGACATCGTGCGGGCCATCGGGGGCGGGGTGCCGCGCAGCGCCGTGTGCCACTCGATGGAGGAGGTCCGGGAGACCGTCGCGGAACTCGGCCTGCCGGTGGTCATCCGGCCGTCGTTCACCATGGGCGGGCTGGGGTCCGGCATGGCGCACACGACCGAGGAGCTCGAACGCATGGCGTCGTTCGGTCTCGAGGAGAGCCCGGTCACCGAGGTGCTCATCGAGGAAAGCGTCCTCGGGTGGAAGGAGTACGAGCTGGAGCTCATGCGCGACCGGCACGACAACGTGGTGGTCGTGTGCTCCATCGAGAACTTCGACCCGATGGGCGTGCACACCGGCGACTCGGTCACCGTGGCGCCCGCGATGACGCTCACCGACCGCGAGTACCAGCACATGCGCGACGTCGGTATCGCGGTGCTGCGCGAGGTCGGCGTGGACACCGGTGGCTGCAACATCCAGTTCGCCGTCAACCCCGAGGACGGCCGCATGGTCGTCATCGAGATGAACCCGAGGGTGTCGCGGTCGTCGGCCCTGGCGTCGAAGGCCACCGGTTTCCCCATCGCCAAGATCGCCGCCAAGCTCGCCATCGGGTACACGCTCGACGAGATCACGAACGACATCACCGGCGAGACACCCGCGTCGTTCGAGCCGACGCTCGACTACGTGGTCGTCAAGATGCCGCGCTTCGCGTTCGAGAAGTTCCCCGGCGCCGACCCGATGCTCACCACGACGATGAAGAGCGTCGGGGAGGCGATGTCCATCGGCCGCAGCTTCCCCGAGGCGCTGGGCAAGGCCATGCGCTCACTGGAGACCAAGGCCGTCGGCTTCTGGACCAGGCCCGATCCCGAGGGCGTGACGCTCGAGTCGACGCTCGAACAGCTGCGCACTCCCCATGAGGGCCGCGTCTACACCGTGGAACGGGCGCTGCGTCTCGGCGCCACCGTGGAGCAGATCCACGAGGCCAGCGGCATCGACCCGTGGTTCATCGACCAGCTCGCCTTCATCGGGGAGGTCGGAACCCAGGTCCGCGACGCGCCCGTGCTGGGGGAGAACCTGCTGCGCAAGGCCAAGCGGGTCGGTCTGTCCGACCGGCAGATCGCGGCTCTGCGTCCCGAACTGGCCGGTGAGGACGGCGTGCGGGCTCTGCGGCACCGGCTGGGTGTCCGCCCGGTCTTCAAGACCGTGGACACCTGTGCCGCGGAGTTCGAGGCGAAGACGCCGTACCACTACTCGGCCTACGAGGCCGACGCGAACGCGGAGTCCGAGGTGACCCCGCAACGCGAGAAGCCGAAGGTGCTCATCCTCGGCTCGGGGCCGAACCGCATCGGCCAGGGCATCGAGTTCGACTACTCGTGCGTGCACGCCGCGCTGGCCCTGCGCGAGGCCGGGTTCGAGGCCGTGATGGTCAACTGCAACCCGGAGACGGTGTCCACCGACTACGACACCTCCGACCGCCTGTACTTCGAACCGCTCACGTTCGAGGACGTGCTCGAGATCGTGCACGCCGAGCAGGCCTCCGGTGAGGTCGCCGGGGTCATCGTGCAGCTCGGCGGCCAGACGCCGCTCGGCCTCGCCCAGCGGCTCGCCGACGCGGGTGTGCCCGTGGTGGGTACGCCGCCCGAGGCCATCCACCTCGCCGAGGAACGCGGGGCGTTCGGCGACGTGCTCACGGCCGCGGGGCTGCCCGCACCGAAGTACGGCATGGCGACGTCGTTCGACGAGGCCCGCCGCATCGCGGACGAGATCGGTTATCCGGTGCTCGTGCGGCCCTCGTACGTGCTGGGTGGCCGGGGCATGGAGATCGTCTACGACGAGGAGTCGCTGCGCGGCTACATCGAGCGCGCCACCGAGGTGACGCCCGAACACCCGGTGCTGGTCGACCGCTTCCTCGACGACGCCATCGAGATCGACGTCGACGCGCTCTACGACGGCGAGGAGCTGTACCTGGGCGGGGTCATGGAGCACATCGAGGAGGCCGGGGTGCACTCCGGTGACTCGGCGTGCGCGCTGCCGCCCATCACGCTGGGCCACACCGACCTGGAGACGGTGCGCCGCTCGACCGAGGCCATCGCCAGGGGCATCGGCGTGCGGGGCCTGCTCAACGTCCAGTACGCCCTCAAGGACGACGTCCTGTACGTGCTGGAGGCCAATCCCAGGGCGTCGCGGACCGTGCCGTTCGTGTCGAAGGCCACCGCGGTGCCGCTGGCGAAGGCGGCGGCGTTGCTCATGACCGGTTCGTCGATCGCCGGGCTGCGGGCCCAGGGCGTCCTGCCCGCCGAGGGCGACGGCGGGATGCTGCCGGTGGGGTCCCCGGTCGCGGTGAAGGAGGCGGTCCTGCCGTTCCACCGTTTCCGCACACCGGAGGGCCAGGGTGTCGACTCGCTGCTCGGCCCCGAGATGAAGTCGACGGGCGAGGTGATGGGCGTCGACCTGTCCTTCGGCGAGGCGTTCGCGAAGTCCCAGGCCGGGGCGTACGGGTCGCTGCCCACCCACGGGACCGTGTTCGTGTCGGTCGCCAACCGCGACAAGCGGTCGCTGGTGTTTCCGGTGAAGCGGCTCGCGGACCTCGGTTTCAAGGTGCTGGCGACGGAGGGCACGGCGGAGGTGTTGCGGCGCAACGGCATCGAGTGCGCGGTGGTGCGCAAGCACTACCAGGGCAGCACACCCGACGAGCCCAACATCGTCGAGGTGATCCTCGACGGCGGCGTCGACATGGTGATCAACACGCCGTACGGCAACAGCGGGCCGCGCGTGGACGGCTACGAGATCCGCACGGCGGCCGTGTCGCGGGGCATCCCGTGCATCACGACGGTGCAGGGGGCCGCCGCGGCCGTGCACGGCATCGAGGCGCTGATCCGCGGTGACATCGTCGCGCGCTCGCTCCAGGAGCTCCAGGCCACCGTCCGCGAGGTGACCGGCGCGTGAGCGGAGAAGACGCTGCGGGCGTGCGGTCGTTCGGCGCGCGGCTGGCCGAGGTGACGGCCGCGCGCGGACCGCTGTGCGTGGGCGTGGATCCGCATCCGGCGCTGCTTCAGGCGTGGGGACTGCCCGTCGACGTGAGCGGGCTCGAACGGTTCGCCCTGACGGCCACGGAGGCTCTCGCGGGCTCCGTGGCCGTGCTGAAGCCGCAGTCCGCCTTCTTCGAGGCGTACGGGGCGGCGGGGATCGCGGTGCTCGAGCGCGTCCTCACCACCACCCGGCAGGCCGGCGCGCTGGTGCTGCTGGACGTCAAGCGCGGCGACATCGGGTCGACGATGGCCGCCTACACGGCCGCCTACCTCGCCGACGGCGCGCCACTGGCGGCCGATGCCATCACCGTGTCGCCCTACCTCGGGTTCGGTTCGTTGGACCCCGCCCTGGCGCAGGCGCGCCGTACGGGGCGTGGGGTGTTCGTGCTCGCACGGACGTCCAACCCGGAGGGACACACCGTCCAGCGGGCCCGGAACTCCGGCGGTGCCACCATCGCGCAGTCCATTGTGGACGCGGCGGCGGAGTGCAACGCGGGTGCGGAGCCACTCGGCGACGTCGGTGTGGTGGTCGGCGCCACCGTGGAGCCGGGGGAAGTGCGGTTGGACACGCTCAACGGCCCCGTACTCGCCCCGGGCTTCGGTGCCCAGGGTGCCACCGCGGAGGACGTGCGGCGGGTGTTCGGCACGGGCCTGCGGGGCCTGCTGCCGACGTCGTCGCGGGACGTCCTGCGCCACGGTCCCGCTGCCGAGGCGCTGCGGTCGGCTGCGGAACGGGCGAGGGACAGTCTCGCGTCCATCCTGCCGTAACCGCCCGCGGCTTCGGTACAAGCCCTGGTCCGACCACATTTTGATCTTGCACTACGCTACGCCTCGTGGCGTCAGGCGGGGTTCCGGCGCGATGAACAGAGCGTTTGATTCCGATCTCCCGGCCCGGCACCGGGCAGGGGTCTTCGTGAGTAAGGTCGTCTCTGGCCGTGTCACGGCGCCCAGTCGTGAGACGGTTCCCACCGTGTCGTCGGCCGAGTCCGGCGACATCTGCGGTCGGCGCCACCCCCGCATTGAGAGTCCAGGTCGAGGGTGGGTACGGTCGCCACACCCACCCAGAATTTTTGAGTAACACCGGAGGAAAACGTGGCACTTCCCCAGCTCACCGAGGAACAGCGTGCTGCGGCGCTGGAGAAGGCCGCCGCCGCCCGTCGCGCTCGCGCAGAGCTCAAGGAAAGGCTCAAGCGCGGCGGTACGACCCTCGCCGACGTGCTGAAGCAGGCCGACGAGGACGAGGTTCTCGGCAAGATGAAGGTCTCCGCTCTGCTGGAGGCCCTGCCGGGCGTGGGCAAGGTGCGCGCGCAGCAGACGATGGAGCGGTTGGAGATCGCTTCCAGCCGTCGTCTGCGCGGCCTCGGCGACAGGCAGCGTAAGGCGCTGCTGGCCGAGTTCAGCGGCGAGTGAGCGAGCAGGACCGCGGCTCGAACGCGGCGGGCTTCCCGGCCGGCCGTGCGATGCAGGGTGAGCCGGTGCCGGGCGTGAGCCCACGGCACCGGCTCACCGTCGTCTCGGGACCGTCCGGGGTCGGCAAGTCGAGCGTCGTCGCGGAGCTGCGCAGGCTGTGCCCCGACATCTACTTCAGCGTGTCGGTGACCACGCGTCCGCCGCGTGTGGGCGAGGTGGACGGCGAGCACTACCACTTCGTCGACCGGGACACCTTCGAGACGATGGCGCGTGGCGGCGAGCTGCTCGAACACGCCGAGTTCGCGGGCAACCGCTACGGCACCCCCCGGGCGCCCGTGGAACGGATGCTGCGCGCGGGACGCCCGGCGGTGTTGGAGATCGAACTCAAGGGCGCCCGCCAGGTGCGCAGGGCGATGCCCGAGGCGCAGTTGGTGATGCTGCTGCCGCCGTCCTGGGAGGAACTGGTCGGCAGGCTCACCGGCCGCGGCACGGAACAGGACGAGGCCGTGCGTGCGCGCCTGCGGGAGGCGGAGAGAGAACTCGCGGCGGCCGACGAGTTCGACGAGCGTATCGTCAACGCCGACGTGCGGACAGCCGCACGCCAGTTGCTAAGCTTGGTGACTGGCCGAACCACCGTTTGCGACGAGACGGAGCACAGTCAGTGACCGCGATTACGCTGGGTCCGCAGGGTGAGCAGCTCGAAGGCATCACCAACCCGCCCATCGACGACCTGCTCGAGAAGGTCAGCTCCAAGTACGCTCTCGTGATCTACGCGGCGAAGCGCGCCCGTCAGATCAACGACTACTACGCCCAGCTCGGCGAGGGGCTGCTGGAGTACGTGGGTCCGCTCGTGGAGCCGGGCCCGAGGGAGAAGCCGCTGTCGATCGCTCTGCGCGAGATCCACTCGGGTCTGCTGGAGCACACCGAAGGCGAGTAGTCCGCCGGTGGGAACACGGCCACGGGTCGTCCTGGGCGTCGGCGGTGGCATCGCCGCCTACAAGGCGTGCGAGGTGTTGCGCGGGCTCACCGAGACCGGGCACGACGTCCGAGTCGTCCCCACCGCCGCCGCCCTGAACTTCGTCGGGGCCGCCACGTTCGAGGCGCTGTCGGGACACCCGGTGAACACCGACGTGTTCAGCCGGGTTCCGGAGGTACAGCACGTCCGGGTCGGCCAGGAGGCGGACCTGGTGCTGGTCGTGCCCGCGACGGCGGACCTGATGGCCAAGGCGGCGCACGGACTCGCGGACGACCTGCTCACCAACACCCTGCTGACGGCCCGGTGCCCGGTGGCGTTCTTCCCCGCCATGCACACGGAGATGTGGGAGCATCCGGCCACCCGCGACAACGTGGCGTTGCTGCGCTCGCGGGGTGTGGTGGTCACCGAACCCGATTCCGGCCGGTTGACGGGCAAGGACACCGGCAAGGGCAGGCTCGCCGACCCGAAGGAGATCGTCGACCTCGCCCGCCTCCTCCTGGCCCGCGCCGACGCGCTGCCCCGGGATCTGGAGGGCGTGCGGGTCGTCGTGTCCGCCGGGGGAACGCGGGAGCCGCTGGATCCGGTGCGCTTCCTCGGCAACCGGTCGTCGGGCAAGCAGGGTTACGCACTGGCCAGGGTCGCCGCGCAGCGAGGAGCCGACGTGACGCTCGTGGCCGCGCACACGGCCGCGCTGCCCGATCCCGCGGGCGTGCACGTGGTGCGGGTCTCCACGGCCGCTGAGCTGGAAACCGCGGTGAACACGGCCGCCGAGGGCGCCGACGTCGTCGTCATGGCGGCGGCGGTCGCGGACTTCCGCCCCGTCGACCGCGCCGAACACAAGATCAAGAAGAAGGACGACGGATCGGCGCCGACGGTGGTGCTGACCCGCAATCCGGACGTGCTCGCCGGTCTCGTGGAACGGCGGCGCCCCGGTCAGCTCATGGTGGGCTTCGCGGCCGAGACGGGCGACGAGCACGGAAGCGTGCTCGACCACGCTCGCACGAAACTGAAGCGCAAGGGCGTGGATCTGCTGGTGGTCAACGCCGTCGGCGAGGGCCGTGCGTTCGAGGTCGACGACAACACCGGCTGGGTCCTGTCGGCCGACGGCCTCGAACAGCGCATCCCCATGGGCTCGAAGTCCGAGCTGGCGACCACCGTGTGGGACGCGGTGTCGGAGTTGGTGCGTGTGGGTGGGCGCTCCCAGTAGGCTTTTGTCGCATCGACTTCTCGAGTGAGGATGGGGCGAAGAGTCCGGTGAGTGCGTCGAACCGCAGGTTGTTCACGTCGGAGTCGGTGACCGAGGGTCACCCCGACAAGGTCTGTGACTCGATCAGCGACTCGATTCTGGACGCGCTGCTGAGCAAGGACCCGAACAGCCGGGTCGCGGTGGAGTCCCTCATCACCACCGGGCAGGTGCACGTGGCCGGTGAGGTGACCACCGAGGCGTACGCCGACATCCCGACCATCGTGCGCGATCGGATCCTGGAGATCGGCTACGACTCGTCGGCGAAGGGCTTCGACGGTGCCTCGTGCGGCGTGAACGTGGCCATCGGTTCGCAGTCGCCCGACATCGCGCAGGGCGTGGACACCGCCTACGAGACCCGGGTCGGCGAGCACGATCCGAGCGGCGTCGACGAGCTCGACCGTCAGGGTGCGGGTGACCAGGGATTGATGTTCGGCTACGCGTGCTCGGACACCCCGGAGCTGATGCCGCTGCCCATCGCGCTGGCCCATCGACTGGCCCGCCGGCTGACGGCCGTCCGTAAGGACGGTGTGCTGCCGTACCTGCGGCCGGACGGCAAGACGCAGGTGACCATCGAGTACGAGGGTGACCGCCCGGTGCGGCTGGACACCGTGGTGATCTCCAGCCAGCACGCCGAGGGCATCGACCTCCAGAAGCTCCTCGCGGTCGACGTCGCCGAGCACGTGGTGACGCCGGTGTTGCGGGAGATGGACTGGGAGCAGGAGGACACCCGCCTGCTCGTGAACCCGACGGGCCGGTTCGTGGTGGGTGGTCCGATGGGGGACGCGGGGTTGACGGGTCGCAAGATCATCGTCGACACCTACGGCGGTATGGCGCGGCACGGTGGGGGTGCCTTCTCGGGTAAGGACCCGTCGAAGGTGGACCGCTCGGCGGCCTACGCGATGCGGTGGGTCGCCAAGAACATCGTCGCCGCCGGACTCACGGGCCGAGTGGAGGTCCAGGTGGCGTACGCCATCGGTAAGGCAGCGCCGGTGGGGTTGTTCGTGGAGACCTTCGGTACCGAGAAGGTCGATCCGGCCAAGATCCAGGCCGCGATCACCGAGGTGTTCGACCTGCGTCCGGCCGCGATCATCCGCGACCTCGACCTGTTGCGGCCGATCTACGCGCCCACGGCGGCCTACGGTCACTTCGGTCGTACCGACCTCGACCTTCCCTGGGAGAGGACCGACCGGGTCGACGAACTCAGGAGCGCTGTCGGAGCGTGACGACGGGTGACCACCCCTTCGGGGGGAGTTTCGCGCGGTGGCCTAGACTTCCGAACTCATGACGCAGGCGCAGGAGGCCCTGTCCGGCCCGGTGACGGCGGCGGAACCTGAGAAAGCCAAACCCCGGAAACCGCGCTACATCAGCTGGGACGCCATCCGCGTGGTCGGCATCCTGGCCGTTCTGGCCTTCCACTCGACACTGCTCGCGCCGGTGGACCTGCCCGGTTTCGACCTGCCACCCGAGCCGCTGCGCATGGACTTCCCGTTCGGCGCCTCGGTGCTGATCACGGTGTCGGGCTACTTCGCCGCGATGACGATCGGCAAGCACTCGTCGCTGCGCTGGTGGCTGCGCAGGCTCGCGCGCCTGCTGCCCGCGTTCTGGGTCGCCGTGCTGGTGATCTTCGCTGCGACCCTGTTGTTCGCGCCCGAGGGACTGCCGCGGCACACCTACGGCGACCTGATCGGCAACCTCGCGTTGGTGCACCTGCTGGTGCCTGACATCGCCTACATCGACCTCGCGCACTGGACCGTGCCGGTGCAGGTGGCCGGGTTCACGGCCATCGCGCTGCTCGCGGCGTTCCGGGTGCGTGGTCGCGCGGCGACGGCCGTGATGTGGGCCGTGTTGCTCGTGCCGCTCGCCGTCCGCTACGTGTTCATGGGGCCGGGCGACATCGTGCCGGCATGGCTGTCCATCGCCATGGACGGCACCGGGCTCAACCGTGCGCACCTGCTCCTGGCGGGTGTGGCGATCTACCGGTGGTCGAAGCACCGGTTGTCGTTCACACAGCTGTACCTGATGTTGATCGCCGTGCTGCTCGCGCACGACCTGCACCCGCCGGCCAACGACGCCGTGCTGGCGTACGCGGTCGCCATGGTGCTGATCTGCGTGGCCGCCTACGAACCGGCGTGGAACGGCCGCGTGTTCGCGGCACTGGAGCGGCCGATCCGCTGGCTCGCCGGTATCTCCTACGGCGTCTACCTCATGCACTTCGTGATGGGCAGCATCGTCGCCCGCCACCTCGCCGACCTGGGCGTGCCGTGGTGGGGCTGGGTGCCCGCGTGGTTCGTCACGGCCATCGTGCTGGGCTGGGCGTTGACGAGGTGCGTGGAGCAGCCCGCGTTCGACTTCTTCAACAAGTGGCTCACCCCGAAGGGAAAACCCGTTCCGAAGACGCGCCCCGCGCGACCGTCCGTGTGACGCGGGAGGGCCGTGCGGGTCTGGTAAAGGTGAACCGATGAGCCGCTCGGACACCGACCCGCCACGCGACCAGCCCTCCGACGCACTGTGGGACCTGCCGAAGCCCGCGTCGACGGCGTCGCGAAGCGCGAAAGCCGGCCGGGAGGCGAAGGCGCGGCGTGCGGGGAAGGGCAGGCGGCAGCCCGCGGAGACCGACCCCGTCGCGCGCGTGCTGGTGGACGTGCCGTTGGCTCACCTCGACCGCACCTTCGACTACCAGGTGCCGCGGGAGTTCGCCGACAGCGCCGTCCCGGGGTGCCGGGTGCGGGTGCGGTTCGCGGGGCAGCTCGTGGACGGCTACCTGCTGGAGCGGGCGTCGACCACCGACTACACCCGGAAGCTGGCGTTCCTGGAACGCGTGGTCTCCGCCGAACGCGTGTTGCCTCCCGCCCTGCTGCAGGTGTGCCGCGCGGTCGCCCGCCGTTACGGCGGCACCCTCGCCGACGTGGTGCGGCTTGCCGTTCCGCCTCGGCACGCGCGGGTGGAG